>OY969766.1:0-1925000 GCA_963702885.1 uncultured Alphaproteobacteria bacterium | reverse complement strand
TCCCGGATATTGCTCTCAGGTATTCGGAGTTTGGTTGGGTTTGGTAAGACGGTAAGTCCCCCTAGCCCATCCAGTGCTCTACCCCCTGAGGCATTCATCCGAGGCGATACCTAAATATCTTTCGCGGAGAACCAGCTATTTCCCAGTTTGATTGGCCTTTCACCCCTAACCACAAGTCATCGGAGTCTTTTTCAACAGACACCCGTTCGGTCCTCCAGTGAGTGTTACCTCACCTTCAACCTGCTCATGGCTAGATCACTAGGTTTCGGGTCTAATACAACGAACTTGGCGCCCTATTAAGACTTGCTTTCGCTACGCCTACACCTATCGGTTTAAGCTTGCTCGTTAAATTAAGTCGCTGGCCCATAATACAAAAGGTACGATGTCACCCAGAACGAATCTTGGGCTCCATCTGTTTGTAGGTGTCCGGTTTCAGGTCTATTTCACTCCCCTCGTCGGGGTGCTTTTCACCTTTCCCTCACGGTACTGGTTCACTATCGGTCGCTGAGGAGTACTTAGGCTTGGAGGGTGGTCCCCCCATGTTCAGACAGGATTTCACGTGTCCCGCCTTACTCGAGCATAAATGTTTGCATTACCCATACGGGGCTATCACCCTCTGAGGCCCTGCTTTCCTGACAGGTTCTGGTTGTCTCACATTTATGACTGGCCTGGTCCGCGTTCGCTCGCCACTACTAGCGGAGTCTCGGTTGATGTCCTTTCCTCCAGGTACTTAGATGTTTCAGTTCCCTGGGTTCGCTTAAAACCTCCTATGTATTCAGAGATTTCATACCTTCGCTTGATAACCGGAAATCCAAAACCTTACGGCTTGGCATCAAACATTGCTGTTCGAACACCAAGGCAAGGCCTTGGAGTTCCGGCTATCGAAGGTGGGTTTCCCCATTCGGAAATCCGTGGATCAAAGCTTCTTCGCAGCTCCCCACGGCTTATCGCAGCGTAGCACGTCCTTCATCGCCTCTCAGCGCCAAGGCATCCACCGAACACCCTTAAGGCACTTGATTGCTCTCATTATCAATATCCACACACTCGGCAGAATGTTGTCCGTATGTCTGCTCTTGCGAGCGCGCACCCTCGATGAATGCTGCATACGGCCGGATACTGATTAGAAAGACCAGCTTGCTTCGTAAGATCGGCCCGATGGCAATGCGGTCAAGCGTTGCCAACAAAATCGTTTTACAACTCATGCATCTCACGATGCACAAGCGCCGAAAACGACTTGGAGATAGCGCAAGTCTCGCAGCACACGCCTTGCGGCATGCTTTTGCGATCCAAGCTCGGATCGATCTCCTCTTTACGATGTCAGAAATCACGCAGGCAGCGTTCTGGTGAGAACAATCTGCATGCGAAACGATGTTTTCGCGGACGGTTATCATTCAAGCGCACAAGCGCCGGCAACCAAACATCTGGTGGAGCCAGACGGGATCGAACCGACGACCTCATGCTTGCAAAGCACGCGCTCTCCCAGCTGAGCTATGGCCCCGTAACCAGAAGACGAATGCCACGCTCAATGAATGGTGGGCCTGGGAAGACTTGAACTTCCGACCTCACGCTTATCAAGCGCGCGCTCTAACCAACTGAGCTACAAGCCCTCAACGACGAGAGGCTCGCTCGCACCACGCCACTCGCGCAGCGCTGGTCATAGCGCCGCCCCTGGCGCGTGTTCGTCCGCGAAGAAAGAGAAACGAAGACGGCGGTGTCCCGCCAATGCAGCTCAACGATCTGGCGATCTGTTGGCCACTGAATGTTTCTAAAACGATCCGATAGCTTGCCGAAGCAGGCTGAAGGATCATCCTTAGAAAGGAGGTGATCCAGCCGCAGGTTCCCCTACGGCTACCTTGTTACGACTTCACCCCAGTCGCTGACCCTACCGTGGTCGGCTGCCTCCCTTGCGGGTTAGCGCACCGCCTTCAGGTAAAACCAACTCCCATGGTGTGACGGGCGGTGTGTACAAGGCCCGGGAACGTATTCACCGTGGCATGCTGATCCACGATTACTAGCGATTCCAACTTCATGGGCTCGAGTTGCAGAGCCCAATCCGAACTGAGACGGCTTTTTGAGATTTGCGAAGGGTTGCCCCTTAGCGTCCCATTGTCACCGCCATTGTAGCACGTGTGTAGCCCAGCCCGTAAGGGCCATGAGGACTTGACGTCATCCCCACCTTCCTCGCGGCTTATCACCGGCAGTCTCCTTAGAGTGCTCAACTAAATGGTAGCAACTAAGGACGGGGGTTGCGCTCGTTGCGGGACTTAACCCAACATCTCACGACACGAGCTGACGACAGCCATGCAGCACCTGTCACCGGTCCAGCCGAACTGAAGGAATCCATCTCTGGAAACCGCGACCGGGATGTCAAGGGCTGGTAAGGTTCTGCGCGTTGCGTCGAATTAAACCACATGCTCCACCGCTTGTGCGGGCCCCCGTCAATTCCTTTGAGTTTTAATCTTGCGACCGTACTCCCCAGGCGGAATGCTTAAAGCGTTAACTGCGCCACTGAGAAGTAAACTTCCCAACGGCTGGCATTCATCGTTTACGGCGTGGACTACCAGGGTATCTAATCCTGTTTGCTCCCCACGCTTTCGTGCCTCAGCGTCAGTATCGGGCCAGTGAGCCGCCTTCGCCACTGGTGTTCTTGCGAATATCTACGAATTTCACCTCTACACTCGCAGTTCCACTCACCTCTCCCGAACTCGAGATCCTCAGTATCAAAGGCAGTTCTGGAGTTGAGCTCCAGGCTTTCACCTCTGACTTAAAGATCCGCCTACGCACCCTTTACGCCCAGTGATTCCGAGCAACGCTAGCCCCCTTCGTATTACCGCGGCTGCTGGCACGAAGTTAGCCGGGGCTTATTCTTGCGGTACCGTCATTATCTTCCCGCACAAAAGAGCTTTACAACCCTAGGGCCTTCATCACTCACGCGGCATGGCTGGATCAGGGTTGCCCCCATTGTCCAATATTCCCCACTGCTGCCTCCCGTAGGAGTTTGGGCCGTGTCTCAGTCCCAATGTGGCTGATCATCCTCTCAGACCAGCTACTGATCGTCGCCTTGGTGAGCCGTTACCTCACCAACTAGCTAATCAGACGCGGGCCGATCTTTCGGCGATAAATCTTTCCCCGTAAGGGCTTATCCGGTATTAGCACAAGTTTCCCTGTGTTGTTCCGAACCAAAAGGTACGTTCCCACGCGTTACTCACCCGTCTGCCACTGACGTATTGCTACGCCCGTTCGACTTGCATGTGTTAAGCCTGCCGCCAGCGTTCGCTCTGAGCCAGGATCAAACTCTCAAGTTGGACTTGAACTTTGAACCGGCTGATCACAACGTTTGACGAGGTCCCACCATTGTCAGCCGAAGCCAACATGCTGTCTGCGATTCACATCGCTGACAACGATGGTGTAACCTTTGAAACGTGTACCGCCGAAGTCTTTCGTCCGGCCCCAATCTCTTGAAAGCATAAGCTTTCTTGCGATCGAGACCCGCAAGGACTCCGCCGTCCACGTTTCTCTTTCTTCATCTTTACTTGTCAAACAGCCCGGAGCCGAAGGCTCCAACCACTCGTGACCGAGCGGCGAAACTAACAGTCTCTACCTTTGTAGAGGCTTTCGCAACCTCATCCGACGACGATTGACAACCGACAACTATCGGCTGTTTTTTCACTCATCAGAGAGAGGAGCTTAAAGAGACACAGAAGCTTGCCTGGGCTAGTTGCCCCGGCGCCGCCGCGCTCAGTGGCCGGTTTATAGGGCAGGCCATCGGAGCTTGTCAACGCCCTTGTCGAGAAATTGTCATCGCGCGCAAAGAAATTCACAGAGGCCAAAAAACCTCGATTTATCAGGGCTTCGCGCCGTACTTGAGCCACATTCCTGCGACGTTCTGCGTCACGGCGGATAAATTTCGCGTCGTCGCACGGTCTGCCGACACGGTTTCGGGCGCGAGTTTTTTCGGCTACACCATTCGTTCCCCGCGGGGGCGGCGGATCTTCGGACCTGAAAAGCCACATCGTGGCGCTCATCCGGCTTAGGCAACGACGTTGGGGACGGCGGTTTTGAACCATAGAACGGCACGTGGGGGATATGACGGCCGCACCGGGATCATCGATCTCGGCCACGAGCCCCCCCTCTCTGTTGACGGAACGGAAGCTGCGGTCATCGACCGCCGCCGCGTTTCGGTGCAATGGTTCAGCGGCACGATCCTGACGGGTCTTTGCGGCGCAGCTCTCATCGGCGGCGCCGTTTTTGCGTCCCTGGACGGTGAAATGACCTTCGCCCGGGTTCCCGAACGGGTGGAAAGCGCGTTGCGGGGCGCCTTCAGCGGGGTCGATAAAGTCGCTGTCGCCCGCAAAAGCGACCGTCTGCCGCCACCCAGCGAGAACGCCGCCACCCGGCAGATGATTCGGGTGTCCACCGTGACCCGGGTCGGCAACCGCGACGTGGTCCGCGTCCGCCCCTTCGTCCGAATCGCCGGCAACCTCGCTATGACCACCAGCGACCTGTCGGCGAAAGTTCCTCCCTTCAACCCGCAGCGTCTTCTCACCGATGCCGGCACGCCCTCGCCTGCCGAGGGCGATTCGCAGAACCCGAACGCTGGCGAGCCTGACGCCGAAGTCTCCTTCGTTACCCGCGATCTCACCACCGTGTTGCCGCGCGCCAAAATTGCCGCCAGCGTTGCGATCGACGAGGTCCTGATGCGGGTGCGCGATGCCACCAACTGGCGCGGCGCGGCCGGTGTCCGCTACGCCTCCAGTTCAGGAACCGACATCAAGCTGGCCTATGCCGGCGAAGGCGGCATCGACCCGTATGCCGGCTTCGAGGCGCGCCTGATTCCAGAAAACGTCACCCTGCTGGCCAAGACCAAGGACCAGGTCACCGGCGGCAATCCGTCGGCGGAGCGTGTCCACACCGTCAAGAAGGGCGACACCATCCAGTCGATTCTGCGCGAACAGGGCGCCTCGCCGGAGGAAGCCCGCGCCATCGCCGCCAATCTCGGCCCGCGCGGCCGCGACGGCGGCCTGCGCGAAGGCCAGAAGCTGCGCGTCCTGATGGCCCCGATCGGCCCCGGCCTGCCGCTGCAGCCGGTACGCGTGATCGTCGCCAACGAAACCACAATCGAGGCCGTCGCCGCTCTGTCCGATCTCGGCCGCTATGTCGCGGTCGACGTGCAGAGCTTCAACAACGTCACCGAGACCGCGTCGAAAAACGACGATGACGACGACGAGGATGATGGCACCGGCGTGCGGCTCTACCAGAGCATCTATGAGACGGCGCTGCGCGATAAGGTGCCGCAAAGCGTCATCGAGGATCTGATCCGCGTCTATTCCTACGACGTGGATTTCCAGCGCAGGGTGCAGCCGGGCGATTTGTTCGAGGTGTTCTTCGCCGGCTCGGATGACGAGAATGCCGCCGCCGCAGCCAACGAAAAGAACGATGTGCTCTACGCAGCCCTTACCGTCGGCGGCGAGACCAAGAAATACTACCGCTTCCAGACCCCGGACGATGCCGTGGTCGACTACTACGACGAGACCGGAAAGAGCGCGAAGAAGTTCCTGGTGCGCAAGCCGGTCAACACCGCGATCATGCGCTCCGGCTTCGGCGGACGCCGCCACCCGATTCTCGGCTACAGCAAGATGCACACCGGCGTGGACTGGGCAACCGCCTACGGCACGCCGATCTTCGCCTCCGGCAACGGCGTGATCGAGAAAGCGCAGTGGGAAGGCGGCTACGGCAAATACATCCGCATCAAGCATCCGAACGGCTACGAGACCGCCTACGGCCATATGAGCGCCTATGCCAAGGGTATGGAGCCGGGCAAGCGGGTGCGTCAGGGCCAGGTGATCGGCTATGTCGGCTCGACCGGCATGTCGACCGGCGCCCACGTCCACTACGAAATTCTGGTCAATGGCCGTTTCGTCGATCCGATGCGTGTCAAGCTGCCGCGCGGCCGTTCGCTCGAAGGGCCGCTGCTCGCAGGCTTTGAGGCCGAGCGCGATCGCCTCGACCGCATGATGGCCTCTCGCAACGCGCCGAAGGTGGCGCAGGACGCTCCGCCCCCGCCGCCCGTCGCGTCGCTACCGCCGATTTCCAGCAAGCTTTCCGGCACACAGGCCAGCATCCGTTAGGCTCTCTCCAGAGCCGCGCAATCAGAACATCAAACCGGCTTGTCCTGACGCGATATTTCCGCGTGGGATCTTCGCGCGCGGCGACGCGGTCTCACACCGCGCCTGACGCGCCGCGCTATTTTCTGGCACCGACGTCAATACGCTTGCCTGCGGTAATGCTGAACTCTTTCTCGTAAGGCTCGCCCTCGCCCCCGGAAATCACCGCCACATAGTTCCCGGTGCCCAGCGCAAGGTTGAGGCTTTCGTCGAAATAGGTACCGAACGACACCCGCTCATTGTTGATGTCGCGTTCGGCGCCGAAGATCTCCACCGATTTTCCCGGACCAAGCTTCATGCCGAGCACGCCGGCATCGAGATTGATCTCAAGCCGTCTCGGCGCGCCGGTCTTGACCTCCACCCGCACCATTTTCCGCGCCGCGCCGACCGAGACGATGACATCGTAGCTGCCGGTCGGCAGATCAAATTTCGACAGCGGATCGTAGGTGGTCGCGACCCATTCACCGTCCTTGCCCTCCTCGGGGGACGGTTTGCGCACCTCGACGGCGAAACCTTTGTCGGCCTTCGGACCGCCCGGCGCATAGACCGCGCTGACCAAGAGCTTGCCGACATCGAGCGTCATCGGCACGTTGATCGAATCCCCGGCCGCCAGCACGAACGCCTTTTCGCTCGCGGCGTTGCCGCGCGTCAGCCGCAGCGTATAGCTGCCCGACGGCAGCACGAAACGCGGCACCGGCTTGTATTCGGTGGTGATGGCCTCGCCCTTGGCGCCGATCACTTCCCAGGTCGGCTCCTGCATTTTTTCGCCGGAGCCCTCAACCGTGCCCTCGCTGGTGACATAGCCGGCGTCGAGCACGATATCGAGCGCCAGCGGTTTGCCCTTCTCCACCGTGATCGCATGCTGGCGCGTGACGAGACCGTATTCGACCTCCAGCATATACTGTCCCGGCGCGATCACATCGGCGAACGGCGCACCGTAGAAGGTCGTGACATGATCGCCCTTCTCGCCGCCGCGCGAAGTGAAGAAGCCCCACACCACATCGTTGTTGTTGTCGGTGATCGGATCGAGGCCGGGCGCGAGGCGCGCCACACCGCGAATGTTCTTGCCCCGATAGGCGTCGGCCGCAGGCTTGGCGGGCGCCTCGCTCTGCACCTTGGCGCCCTGAGTGGCTTCGACCGCACGGCCGAGCGCCTTCGAGAGGCCATCGGCATCGCGGGCATCGAGATAGACCCCGCCGGTGGCATGGGCAATGCACTGAAGCTGGCTCTTGGCTGCCGGATCGGCGACGTCAAAGCCGATGACATGCGCGGTAAAACCGACGCCTGCTTTCTTCAGTTCGGCGGCGACAGCGCAAGGATCGGGATTGCAGGTCTCGATGCCGTCCGAAACCAGCACCACGGTCGCCTTGTTCTCGGTCGCGCGCAGGGCATCGGCCGCCGCGCGCAAGGCGTCGGCCATCGGCGTCTTGCCCTTCGGATTGAGGCCGTTGACCGCGCCGCGAATCCGCGCGGGATCGAACTCGGTCACCGGCACGAGCAGCTCGATATCCTTGCAATCGCCCTTGGTGCGATGGCCGTAGGTCATCAGGCCGAGACGATCACTCGGTCGCCATTTGGCAAGAATGGAATCGACCGCGCGCCGCGCCGCCGAAATCTTCGACTGGCCGTCGACCTGTCCCCACATCGAACCGGAAGCGTCGAGAATGAGAACCGCATCGCCTTGCGCCGCTGCCGGCGCAACCGGGATCGACACCGCGAAAAGCAGGCAACCGGCCAGCACGGCCGGACGGATGAATGACGGCAAGGCAGCCTCCCAAGCCCAGATTGGCCCGTGCCATCTGTTGCCAATTCGGCCTCATCTTGGAAGTAAAATTTTCACATGCAACGAAAAGCCGCGCCAAAAAACACCCGCGGCAGGCGCCGGCCAGCCGCGGGTAATGCTTCAAATTTAACTATCTGTCAGTTCAGCATCCGCTTCGGCGGCGCCTCAAGCTCGGCGTCCTCTTCGGCAGATCGCGCCGATTTGCCGTTGAAGACCAAGCCGCTTTTGCCGACCGAAATGTCGACCGTAGTGCCGTCCAGCACCTCGCCGGCGAGGATCATCTCGGCCAGCGGATCCTGCACGCTGCGCTGAATCACCCGTTTGAGCGGCCGCGCGCCATAGGCCGGGTCCCAGCCCTTGTCGGCGAGCCAGTCGCGCGCCCGATCGTCCAGCACGAGATCGATCTTGCGCTCTTCCAAGAGCTTGCGCAGTCGGCCGAACTGGATGTCGACGATCCGGCCCATCTCGTTCTTCTGCAAGCGGTGGAACAGGATGATCTCATCGATGCGGTTGAGGAATTCAGGGCGGAAGTGCGAACGCACCATCCCCATCACCTGCTCGCGCACCGCGCCGGTGTCCTCGCCCTCCGGCTGGTTGACGAGGAATTCGGCGCCGAGATTCGACGTCATGATGATCAGCGTGTTGCGGAAATCCACGGTGCGGCCCTGACCGTCGGTCAGGCGGCCGTCATCGAGCACCTGCAACAGCACGTTGAACACATCCGGATGCGCCTTCTCGATTTCGTCGAACAGCACGACCTGATAGGGCCGGCGCCGCACTGCCTCAGTGAGCGCGCCACCTTCGTCATAACCGACATAGCCCGGAGGCGCGCCGATCAGGCGAGCCACCGAATGCTTCTCCATGTATTCGGACATGTCCATGCGGACCAGCGCGGTCTCATCGTCGAACAGATATTCGGCGAGCGCCTTGGTCAGCTCGGTCTTGCCGACGCCGGTAGGGCCCAAGAACATGAACGAGCCGATCGGCCGGTTCGGGTCCTGCAGACCAGCCCGCGCACGGCGCACCGCGGTCGAAACCGCGCGCACCGCCTGCGCCTGGCCGATCACGCGCTTGGCCAGCATGTCCTCCATGCGCAGCAGCTTGTCCTTCTCGCCTTCCAGCATCTTGTCGACCGGCACGCCGGTCCAGCGCGATACCACCTGTGCGATGTTGTCGGCCGTCACTGCTTCGTCGATGGTTGAACTGCTCTCGCTGGCCTCGACCGTCGTAAGCTTCTTCTCAAGATCAGGTATGCGGCCATAAGCAAGCTCGCCCGCGCGCTGGTACTCGCCCTTGCGCTGGGCATTGGCGAGTTCGGTGCGCGCCTGCTCAAGCTCGCTCTTGAGCTTCTGGGCGTCGGAGAGCTTGCTCTTTTCCGCCTGCCATTTCGAAGTCAGGTCGGCGGATTTCTTCTCAAGCTCGACCAGTTCACCCTCGAGCGTCTGTAACCGGCTCTTCGAGCCGGCGTCGGTCTCTTTCTTCAGTGCCTCCTGCTCGATCTTGAGACGCACGATCTCACGATCCAGCGAGTTCGAGCTCTTCCGGCTTGGAATCGACCTGCATCTTCAACCGCGCCGCCGCCTCGTCGACAAGGTCGATCGCCTTGTCAGGCAGGAAGCGGTCGGTGATGTAGCGGTTCGACAGCGTCGCCGCCGCGACCAGCGCGGAATCGGCAATGCGCACGCCGTGGTGCAGCTCGTACTTCTCCTTGAGGCCGCGCAAGATCGACACCGTGTCCTCAACAGTCGGCTCCGACACGAACACCGGCTGGAAGCGCCGCGCCAGCGCCGCGTCCTTCTCGACATGCTTGCGGTACTCATCGAGCGTGGTGGCGCCGATGCAGTGCAACTCGCCGCGCGCCAGCGCCGGCTTCAGCAAATTGGAGGCGTCCATCGCGCCATCCGCCTTGCCGGCGCCGATCAGCGTGTGCATCTCGTCGATGAACAGCACGATGCCGCCTTCGGCAGCGGTGACTTCCTGCAGCACGGCCTTCAGCCGCTCCTCGAACTCGCCGCGGTATTTCGCGCCGGCAATCAGCGCGCCGAGATCGAGCGAGAGCAGCTTCTTGTCCTTCAGGCTCTCCGGCACGTCGCCGTTGAGGATACGCAGCGCCAGCCCCTCGACGATGGCGGTCTTGCCGACGCCGGGCTCGCCGATCAGCACCGGATTGTTCTTGGTACGGCGGGACAGAACCTGGATGGTACGGCGGATCTCCTCGTCGCGGCCGATCACCGGGTCGAGCTTGCCGTCGCGCGCGGCCTGGGTGAGGTCACGGGCATACTTCTTCAGCGCGTCATAGGCATTCTCGGCCGAGGCGCTGTCGGCGGTGCGGCCCTTGCGCAGCGCATTGATCGCTGCGTTGAGATTCTGGGGATTGACGCCACCCTTGGCGAGCAGGCGTCCGGCCTCGCTGTCCTTGTCGAGCGCAAGCGCCAGCAGCAGCCGCTCCACGGTCACGAAACTGTCGCCAGCCTTCTCGGCGGCCTGCTCGGCGGCGGTGAAGGCGCGCGCGGTCTCCGGCGCGAGATAAATCTGCCCGGCCCCCGCTCCCGACACCTTCGGCAGTTTGGCGAGCGCGTCTTCGGTCGCCTTGAGGATGGCGCGCGAATTGCCGCCCGAGCGGTCGATCAGCCCGCCAGCCAGCCCCTCGCTGTCATCGAGCAGGACTTTCAGCACATGCAGCGGCGAGAACTGCTGATGGCCCTCACGCAGCGCCAGCGATTGTGCCGACTGGATGAATCCCTTCACACGGTCGGTATATTTTTCAATATTCATACGATGTATCCCTCAGCCTGCGCAGGCACCCCGAAAGCACGCCCGCCGCATCTTCAATGGGTTGAACCGGCATTGCACCGGCTTGGAGACAATGTGGGCACAGCGCGCGCCCGGCGGAAGGGGTCACCGCCGAATTTCAGCGCCATGGCGCCCGCATCATAAAAACGATAGAAGGCGTCATGCTTGATCCATCTCATAGTGCGCCGGCCGAACATGCCACGCTGGCCGGCCTGTATCGGTATCCGGTGAAAGGCCTGTCAGCCGAGGCGCTGCCCCGCGCCCGCCTTTCACCCGGCCAGACCATCTCCGGCGACCGCCGCTACGCCATCGAAAACGGGCCGATCGGTTTCGACCCGGCGCAACCGCGGCATTTTGCCAAGACCCATTTCCTGATGCTGATGCGAAACGAGCGTCTCGCCGCGCTGCGCACCCGGTTCGACGAGACCAGCGGCGAACTCAGCATCGTTTACAACAACCGCGAGGCGGCACGCGGCAACCTCGAGACCGGGGACGGCCGCGCCGCGATCGAGGCATTCTTCGCAGAAAATTTCACCCGCGAACTGCGCGGACCACCAAGAATCCTGGCGGCGCCCGGGCACAGCTTTTCGGATGCTCCCGAGAAAGTGGTGTCGGTAATCAATCTGGCGAGCGTCGCCGCCGTCGAGAACGCCGCCGGCGCGCCGGTCGACCCGTTACGATTGCGTGCAAATCTTTATGTACAGGGATGGCTGGCCTGGCACGAACGGAGCCTCGCCGGGTGTGAAGTTGCGATCGGGAAAACGCGGCTTCGGGTCGTGCGTGATATCGTGCGATGCGCCGCGGTGAATGTCGATCCGGTCACTGCCGAGCGCGATCTCAATGTGCCCGGCACGCTGATGCGCAGCTTCGGCCATCAGCATTGCGGGACTTATATGGAAGTGATCGCCGGGGGCGAGATCGCCCCCGGCGATGCTATCCGGATAGTGAAGGCAAGCTAGGTCAGCTCGAAGGCATCACGTAGGCGTAGACCTGCCCACGCGAATAGACCGACTCGGCGACACGGCGGCCATGATTGCCGGAAATCACGATCGGATTGCCCTTGGCGTCAATGCCGCTGACCACACCGACGTGGCCACCACGCCGGCCGCGCGACATCACCGCAATGGCGCCGACCTGCGGCCCCGAGATGCGCTGGCCATAGCTTGCGAACGAACGCGCCATATCCGAGCCGGTGCCCTGATGGCCGGTCCGCTGCAGCACCATGTTCATGAAGCGCGCGCACCACAGGCTCGATCGCCCGGTCGGATTGCCGCCAATGTGACGTCGCGCTTCATCCACGACGTTCGATCCGCCAAAACTTGAACCGCCGAAGCCGCCGGCTGTGTAGTTCATCGAGGCATTGGCGTCCGCAATGCCCGCGGAACGGAGCGAACGGGCGCTGCGCTCCCAGCGCGCAACGCGGCGATGGCCGCGAGAATGCCGGGCGTGATGCGCGCGCGCATGGGAATGCGCGTGACGCTCGGCGTGATGATGATTGTGATGATGAGACGGCCGTGCCGAAGCCGGTGTCGCCAAGGCGACGATTGCTGCCGAGCACATCGCGATCGCAACATGTCGGAGCCGCACGCTTACAACGCTAGAAAAGTTCATCCAAGATTATCCTCGTTACCCCCATTTCAGTTGAGCCGGCACAAAGGCCGGCGTTCGCGGGCGTAAAACGAAGTCTGGATGTGGCGACAACATGACACGATCAGGCGCGCATGGAGTCATTTCGCGATGATAACGCGATCATTCCATGGCAAGAATGGACGAGAAGTGCCCTATTTCAGCCGCTGATCTTAATTGCGGCGCGACAACAGAAAAACGCCCTGCTCGCCGAACATATTCCAGAACCACCACGGCGCGTTGAGACGCAGCGGACGACCGCTGGGGTCGAGCGCGACGGCGCGCTCCATCCGCACATTGATCTCGTCGCAAAGCTGTACGAAATCCTTGATGGTGCAGAAGTGGATGTTGGGCGTGTCGTACCAGGTCGCCGGCAAGTTCTCGGTGCGCGGCATCTGACCCTTCACCAGTAATTGCAGCCGCATCTTCCAGTGACCGAAGTTCGGAAACGAAACGATCGCGCGCTGACCGATGCGCAGTAGATTCTCCAGCACCACGCGCGGCTGCCGCGTCGCCTGCAGCGTCTGCGACAGGATCACATAGTCGAAGGCATCGTCCGGATAGTTGGCAAGGTCGGTGTCGGCATCGCCCTGCACCACGGCCAAGCCCTTAGCCACGCAGGCATTGACGCCCTCGCGCGACAACTCGATGCCGCGGCCATCGACGCCGCGCGATTCCAGAAGTTGCAGCAGATCGCCCTCGCCGCAGCCGACGTCGAGCACGCGCGAGCCCGGCTCCACCATCTGCGCGACCAGAAGATGATCGCCGCGCACGCCCTCAATCTTCGGCGGATGCGCCGTGAGGCCGAAACCCTCCTGCACCGTCATGCTACCCCACCACCGAATTCAGGCCGTGCGCGCTGGCCGCCGATTGCAGGAACGCGTTCGAGATGGCGAAGAACTCCGGCACGTCGAGTAGGAAGGCATCATGCCCCTTGTCGGTCTCGATCTCCGCGAACGAGACCCGCGCGCCGCTGGCATTGAGCGCATGGACGACGTTGCGCGATTCCGAGGTCGGAAACAGCCAGTCGCTGGTGAAAGAGACGACACAGAACCGCGTCGGGGTGCCGCGAAACGCCTGCGCCAGCGCGCCATTGTGGTCCGCGGCGATGTCGAAATAATCCATCGCGCGGGTCAGGTAGAGATAGGAATTGGCGTCGAAGCGCTCGACAAAGGACGAGCCTTGATGGCGCAGATAGCTCTCGACCTCGAAATCGGCGTCGAACGAGAAGGTCGGCATCTCGCGATCCTGCAGCCGCCGCCCGAACTTGCGATGCAGCGCCGCGCTCGACAGATAGGTGATATGCGCGGCCATCCGCGCCACGCTAAGACCACGGCGCGGGTGCGTGCTGTGTTCGAAATAGCGACCGCCGCGCCATTCCGGATCGGCCATCACCGCCTGACGGCCAAGCTCGTGGAAGGCGATGTTCTGCGCCGAGTGGCGCGTGCTGCACGCCACCGCCAGCGCGGAGAACACGCGCTCGGGATACGCCACCGCCCATTGCAGCACCTGCATGCCGCCCATCGAACCGCCGACCACCGCGAACAGCTTCCGGATGCCGAGGTGATCGATCAGCATTGCCTGCGCGCGCACCATGTCGGGAATGGTGATGACCGGAAAATCGAGTCCCCACGGCTTGCCGGTGGCGGGATTGGTCGAGGACGGGCCGGTGCTGCCGAGGCAGCCTCCGACCACGTTCGAGCAGATCACGAAATAACGGTCGGTATCGACCGGACGACCGGGGCCGACCAGAGTTTCCCACCAGCCCGGCTTGCCGGTGACGGGATGGGTGTTGGCGACATGCTGGTCGCCGGTCAGTGCGTGGCAGATCAGGATCGCGTTGGAACGATCGGCGTTGAGTTGCCCGTAGGTCTGATAGGCGATCTGGAAGGGCGCGAGATCGACGCCGCAATCAAGACGCAGCGGATTGTCGGCGCCGAACAGCGCGACCTGCGAGGTCGGATGATCTGCCTCGCGCGCACGCTCGCTGCGTGCCTGCGGAGTCTTCACCGGCTGAACATTTACCATCTTGATACCGGCATCCTTAAGAACGCTCTCCCAGGGCGACACCGAGATCAGGCCACAAAAAACCCGGCCTGAACGCATGTTCGGCCGGGATCCCATGTGTCCCCGGCCTGTTTAGCGAGTTTTTTAACGTGGCTGCAAGCCGGCCGGCTCAAATGACCACGGAACGCAAAAACCCTACTCCCAGGCCCCTCACGCGTCAAGGCAAACGCCTCCGGGCCACGCGGACGCTGCCGAAACGGCTCATGTTTTCTTTGCTTTCGGCCACTGTCTTACCTAATCAAGGCGGTGCCGCTGAGGCCGCGCCTGCCGCTTTCGAAGGTTTTGCCCATGTCCAATCCGCCGTCCGCCTCGCCCTCCTTGCAGGACCTGCGCCGCGAGATCGACACCATCGACGAAGAGATCCACGGGCTTCTGATGAGGCGCGGCGACATCATCGATCGCCTGATCGCGGTGAAGCAGACGCAGGAGGTGGGATCGGCGTTCCGTCCGGCGCGCGAGGCCGACATGATGCGCCGCCTCGCCACGCGCCATCGCGGCATCCTGCCGCTCGACACCGTCGAGAGCATTTGGCGCGTCATCATCGCGACGTTCACTTATGTCCAAGCGCCGTTCTCGGTACATGCCGATCTGTCGTCGGGCGAATCCGCGATGCGGGATTCGGCGCGGTTTCATTTCGGCTTCACGGTGCCGTTTCTCGCGCATTTCAGCGCCGCAGCGGCGGTCGATGCGGTCGCGCAGTCGCGCGGTGATCTCGCGCTGGTGTCGGCGGCCGGCAGCCAGACGCCATGGTGGACCGCGCTCGAGCCGAACGGCGCACCGAAGATCATCGCGCGCCTGCCCTTCATCGAGCGTGCCGATCATCCGGCGGCGCTGCCGGTGTTCGTGATCTCCCGCGTCGCGCCCGACGCCCTGGTGACCGAGGTCGAGATGTGGAGCATCCATGTCAGCGGCTGGAATGCCGAGGCGGCGCGTGCGATCTCGCCACTGGCCGAGATCATCGCGGTGCCCGACACATCATCTGGCGGCGCGGCGCTGCTGGCGTCGGTGACGGAAACCGGCGGGGTCACCAAAATCATATCTGCATTGACGCAGGCAGGCGCATCGGTGCGCTCATCGGCTCTCGTCGGCGGCCACGCGACACGCTATACGGTGCCGAGCGGCGGCGGCGCAAAGACCTGAGCCGCGCCCGTTAACCATCCATCCGGAGCCTCCTCCAATGTCACGCCCCGTGCCGAAGCCCGGCATCCTCGATATCGCGCCCTACACGCCCGGCAAGAGCGGCGCGGGCCTGAGCGGGCGCGTATTCAAGCTGTCGGCCAATGAGACCGCGCTCGGCCCCTCGCCGAAAGCGGTTGCCGCCTACAAGGCCGCTGCCGACCATCTGGAGGAATACCCCGAGGGCTCGACGCGTCTGTTGCGCGAGGCGATCGGCCGCGCGTTCGGGCTCGATCCTGCCCGCATCATCTGCGGCGCGGGCTCGGACGAACTGCTGACCTATCTCGCCAATGTCTATCTCGGCCCCGGCGACGAGGCGATTCACACCACGCACGGCTTTCTGGTCTACCCGATCGCGACCTCCGCGAACGGCGCGACCAATGTCGTGGCGGCGGAGAAGAACTTTACCGCCGATGTCGATGCCATTCTCAAGGCGGTGACGCCGCGCACCAAGCTCGTCTGGATCGCCAATCCGAACAATCCGACCGGCACCTATGTGCCGTTCGACGAGATCAAGCGGCTGCGCACCGAACTGCCCCCGCACGTCCTGCTGGTGCTCGACGCCGCCTATGCCGATTTCGTTTCGCGCAACGACTATGAAGCCGGCATCGAACTGGTCGCCACCACCGAGAACACGGTGATGACGCGGACCTTCTCCAAAATTCACGGCCTCGCCGCGGCGCGGGTCGGCTGGATGTACGCGCCCGCGCATGTCGTCGATGCGATCAACCGGATTCGCGGCCCGTTCAACGTCAGCACGCCGGCCTCGGCGGCGGCGATCGCCTCACTCGAGGACACCGCGCATTACCAGATGGCGCAGCGCCACACCGAACAGTGGCGCACCTGGCTGACCGAGGAAGTGAGCAAGCTCGACCTCAAAGTGACGCCAAGCGTCGCCAACTTCATCCTGATCCATTTTCCGGAGCGCCAGGGCAAGACCGCGGCGGATGCCGATGCGTTCCTGACCCAGCGCGGCCTGATCCTGCGCGCGCTGAAGAACTACAAGCTGCCGAATGCGCTGCGCCTCACGGTCGGCACCGAAGAGGCCAACCGCCTCGTGGTCGATGCGCTGCGCGATTTCATGGAGCGCAAGTGAGCACCGCGCCATTGTTCGAACGGATCGCGCTGATCGGCTTCGGCCTGATCGGCGGCTCGATCGCACGCGCCGCGCGTGCCCAGGGCCTCGCCGGAGAGATCGTAACCACCGCGCGCTCACCCGCAACCCGCGCGCGCGTGCAGGAACTCGGCATCGTCGATCGCGTGGTGGAGACCAATGCCGAGGCGGTGAAAAATGCCGATCTCGTCATCCTCTGTATCCCGGTCGGCGCCTGCGGGCCGGTCGCCAAGGAAATCGCACCGCATCTGAAAGCGGGCGCGATCGTTTCCGATGTCGGCTCGGTCAAAGGCATGGTGCTGCGGGACATGGCCGCGCATCTGCCGAAAACGGTCCATTGCGTTCCGGCGCATCCGGTCGCCGGCACCGAACACTCCGGCCCCGATTCAGGTTTCGCCGCACTGTTCATCAACCGCTGGTGCATCCTGACGCCGCCGCCGGGGGCCGACCCCGCCGCCGTCGAGAAGCTCGCGACCTTCTGGCGCGCGCTCGGCGCCAATGTCGAAACCATGGCGGCCGAGCATCACGATCTGGTGCTGGCGGTGACAAGCCACCTGCCGCATCTGATCGCCTACACCATCGTCGGCACCGCCGACGAGCTCGAGGATGTTACCCAGGCCGAGGTTCTGAAATTCTCCGCCGGCGGCTTCCGCGACTTCACCCGCATCGCGGCCTCCGATCCGACGATGTGGCGCGACATCTTCCTCGCCAACAAGGACGCGGTGCTGGAAATGCTCGGCGCATTCCAGGAAGACTTGTCGAAACTCACCCGCGCGATCCGACGCGGCGACGGCGAAGCGCTGTTCGACCATTTCAAGCGGACGCGCGCCATCCGTCGCGGCATCGTCGATCTCGGTCAGGAAACGGCCAGCCCGGATTTCGGCCGCCCGCACGCGCCATTGCCGAAGAAAACTCCGTAGCTCGCGGACAGCGTCCGCTCAGAACAACGGCGGCGTCTGCGCAACGCGGAACGGGCCGAGCACGATCGCGCCCTCGACGAATTTCAGCGTCATTGCCCGCGCCGGCTTGCCTTCGAGCACGCTCGGCTGACCAAGCAGATTGAGGCCGGCAATCACGCCGGCATTGGCGTTCTTGCGCACCACATTGCCCAGCCCCGGAATCATTCGATCGAGCGCGCCGATCATCTTGCTGACGTCCTGCGCACGGCCGCCGGCGGCCTGTCCATCCGGCGACGGCGAGGCCTCGGCGAGAATCCTGTCGAGCCCCAGCGCCGGCACAAGGCGCTCGAAGCCGGCGATGGTCATCTGCAGTTCGCCATCGAGATGGCCGCTCGGTGTCAGGCTGAGCGCGCCGGCCGCGACAATGATGGTGTCGCCCTGCTGGACGCGCGAATGGGTGAAATCGATCCGGCCGCCCGCAGCCTGGATATCGCGAAACCGCTCCGGCCACGGCTTGGGCGAGAAGTCGCGCAAGCCACGAAGCTGCGCGCGCAGGTCTGCATCGAACGGCTCGGTCAGCAGCGGATACACGCCCTGAATGCTGGCGCCCTGGAGTAGCAACACACTCTCCAGCACTGGGTTGTCGGCAGGCGAACCTTCGGCAATGCGGCCATGCCATTCCAGATGTTTGGCGCGCAGCAGCGGCGTCCGATCGTGCCCCGCGAGACGATCGACCGCCGGATCGTCGAACTCCAGCGAAACCTGGTGCGGCACCGACGGCAGTCCGCTGGCGCTGGCGCGCCCGATCTGCCAGTTCGCCGCCGCGAACGGCGCCTGACCGTTTTCGCCAATCGTGGCGGGCCCCTTGAATTCGGCGATCACGCGGGTCGGATCATAGACCTGCGCGACGGCAAGAATCTCCTCCAGCCGCGCCACCAGCGGCACGCGCGAGGCGAGTTGGGCTGCGGTCTGCGCGTTCAGCGAAATCACCGGCTTGGTACAACGCACCTCGAGGCGGAACGGATAGCCGGCCACCGAGCGGTCGGCGCACTCATAGGTGCGGCCGGACTTGGCCTCGCGCGCGCGCCAGCCGTCAAATTTCTCATCGACCTGCGAGGCGGCATAGAACCAGAATGCGCTCCACGCCACGGCCAGAACAAGAAACAACAAGGACGGAATGAAGATGGGGTGGAACCGGCGGCGGGGGGCAAGATCCAAATTATCCATCACGTTGCTCAACCATCCGAATTTGGCAATTGAAAGGTGCAGTGATCGCCGTGAATGGCGGCGAAGTCCAGCTATTTGGACACAAACCGCAATGCAGCCCGGATGCAACCCTGCTCCTCACGTGATTTTCAGAACAGATCGGGCCTGAGCGGCTAAAGTGGGCCACAGGCGCGATTCGACGCAGCAGATTTGCGCCCGATCGAGGCGTAAGGCATGTCGTTGCAATTCCTGGCAGAGACCGATTTCCCCGAAGGCGATCTGTGGGTGTTCGGATACGGGTCGTTGATGTGGCGGCCGGGATTTGAGTTCATCGCGGAATTTCCGGCGCGGCTGATCGGCGAGCATCGCTCGCTCTGCGTTTATTCGTTCCATCATCGCGGCACGCAGGAAAAGCCCGGCCTCGTGCTCGGGCTCGACCGCGGCGGCGCCTGCCAGGGCACGGCGTTTCGCGTGGCTGCGGACAGGCGCGCCACCACGCTCGCTTATCTGCGCGAGCGCGAGCAGATCAGCGGGGTCTATCGTGAGGTGCTGCGCTCGGTCTGGATCGAGGGCGATGCCCGCCAGCGGGTGCAGGCGCTGACCTATGTGGTCGATCGCAACCATCCGCAATATAGCGGCCGGCTGACTCTGGAAGAGCAGTTTCATCACATCGCGCACAGCCACGGCGCTTCGGGCGCCAACCGCGACTATGTGATCGCGACGGTGAAGGCGCTGGAGGCACGCGGCTGCCGCGACCCACAACTCCACACCCTGATGGCGCTGCTGCAGGGCGACACCGTCCTGCATCGCTGAGGCTGTATCGCTGAGACGGACACACTGTCCTTCCTATGATGCGACGTTACTGCGAACCGCCCATGATCGGCGCAGAGAAGCCAAGCAGGCTGATCTGCTCGTCCCGCGCCGCCTCCACCTGACGCGCAGTCGCCTCCTCGATCGCGGCGGACACCCGTTCGGTGAACTCATCGCGCCGCAGTCCCGGCGGAATCGGATCGAGGAATTCCACCACCAGCGTGCCCGGATAGCGCAGGAACGACCGGCGCGGCCAGAACATGCCTGAGTTCAACGCCACCGGGATGCAGGTCACGTTACAGCTGACATAAAGCTGGCTGACGCCGGATTTATATTGCGGCGGCGCACCGACCGGCATCCGCGTGCCTTCAGGAAAGATGATGAGCTGGCGGCCGCGCCGCACTTCGTCGCGCGCGCGCTTGAACATGTCGATCAGGCTGCGCCCGCCCGCGCCGCGATTGACGCCGATCATGCCGGCCTTGAGCAGATACCAGCCGAACAATGGCAGCCATGTCAGTTCGCGCTTGAGAATGTAAAGCGGCTGCTCGAAGAACTGCAGCAGCGCGAAGGTCTCCCACGCCGATTGATGCTTGGCGGCGACCAGCAGCGGCCCCGGCGGAATCTTGTCGAGACCGCGATATTCGACCCTGGTGTTACAGACAAGACGCATCAGCCAGATGCTGGTCTTGCCCCAGTTCTGCGCGATCCAGATGATGCCCCAGCGTGGCATCGCATAGGTGGGCAGGCCAAGCAGCACCCAGAACGCCAGATTGAAATAGAATAGGATATTGTAGGCCAGCGAACGCAGGAACAGCGCAACCATCGATAGTCCGATCACTTCACAAGTGCCGTTGCGGGCCTGCGGGGCGGCGAGGAGCCGGTCACCGGTGGATCATCGCTTTCCGGAAAAAGATCGAGACCGAGGCTCGCGAGCCGGACCCGCACCTCGGCGGCAACGAATTTGATGTACTCCGATAGCAGCAGCCGTGCCCCAGCGCCACTCTCCCACCAGGGCTCGTCACGCCATTTTTCGCCGATCACCGGATAGAAGATCAGGTCGATCTCCGGCATCGCGTGCGACAGCTCCACCATCGCACGCGGCATGTGATAGTTCGACGTCACCACGATCAGCGAGCGGAAGCGGCGCTCGGCGACCCAGCGCCGGGTTTCCGTCGCGTTGCTGCGCGTGTTGACAGCGGAGCGGCCGAGATCGACGCAGCAGGTGAGCAGCGCCTGACTCTCCGGCAAAGAGCGGACGATATCCGCGGTGCCGTTAGCGCGATGCACGCCGGAGATCAGCAGCCGCTTGCCATAACCCTGCGCCAGCAAATCCATCGCGTCTGCAATCCGCGAGGAGCCGCCGGTGAGCACGACAATGCCGTCGGCCTTGCGGGGCGGCTTCTGCTCGTCCGAGTGCAGTTGCGAGACGAACCAGCCGAAGCCAGCAACCGCGGCCACCACGATCACCGCGAACAGTTTGACGAAGCCAAAGCCGGAGCGTCGCCGCACGGAGCGGTCCATCACTTCCGACCTGTTCACATCAGACTTCACGATCATGCTGATCCGGTTGCCTTGCCGCAAAACTCAAAGCGTAGATAAATTGCCCGAAGATCACATTCTCCGCAAATCTTGAACGGCCCGAAAAAGCGGCAACGCCGCCGTCAGTCGATGTCATCGAGCGTGGCAAACAGCGTGCGCCGCGATGCCCAGGCGGTGATCGCGGCAATCAGCACGGCCTGGGCCAGCAGCACCAGATAGCCCGAGGCCGGCAACGCGAAGGTGCCAAGCAGCGCCGCGAACTGGTCGCCGACCGCCGTCCCCGAAAACCAGCCCACCACCGATTCCGAAAAGCCGAACACCAGCATGGCGGCGACCACGCCGATCAACCCGCCCTCCAGTCCCAACCGCAGGAAATGCCGCAAGAAACGATTGGCGATGAAGCTGTCCTGGGCGCCGACGAAATGCAGCACCTCGACAATCGGCCGGTTCGCCGCCATCGCGCCGCGCGTGGCAAACGACACCGAGATGATGGTGGCGATGATCACCAGGATCAGCACGCCGGTGCCAGCCAGCACGATCGCGCCGGTCATCGAGCGCATCCGCTCGATCCAGGCGCGATGATCGTCAACGCTGGCGTTTGGATTGATCTGCGTCAATCGCTGGCGCAATTCCGTGATGTCGAGCGCCGCGCCTGGCGTCACCCGCGCGACGATCACGCGTGGCACCGGCAGATCCTCCAGCGACAGCCCCGAGCCGAGCCACGGCTCCAGCAGTTTTGCGGACTCCTCCCGTGTGAACGGCCGCACGTCGAGAATACCGGGCTGGGCGCGCGCGGCGTCGACAACACTCCGGACGTCGCGCTCCAGATCGCGGCCCTGCGCCGGGCGGACCTGAATGGTGACTTCGCTCGCAATATCCGATTGCCACTCGCTGGCCGAGGCGCGCACCAGCAGCACCACGCCGGTGGTGATCGAGGCGAGGAAGGTCATGATCGCCACCACCGCGATCAGCGCGCGGCCGGAGATCGAACCGCGCGGCACGATCGGCGAGACGTTGCGCGGCTGGCCGGCCTGCGGAGAATGATCGCGCGAGCCGATCATGACGCGGCGTCCATCGCGAATATCCTATTCATAGATGTGCAGCCGTGATTCATGCAGCACCATCCGGCGGGCGTCATATTGATCCATCAAGGCAATGTCGTGGGTGGCGATGATCACGGCGGTGCCCGACTTGTTCAACTGGATGAACAGATTGAGCAGCCGCCGCGCCAGCGACGGGTCGACGTTGCCGGTCGGCTCGTCGGCGAGCAGAAGCTGCGGCCGCGAAATCACGGCGCGGGCAATCGCGGCGCGCTGTTTCTCACCGCCGGACAGGATCGGCGGCAGCGCCTCCATCCGCTCGCCAAGGCCAACCCATTTCAAAAGGTCGATCACTTCCTTGCGATAGCTCGACTCGCTGCGTCCCATGACGCGGAACGGCAGCGCGACATTCTCATAGGTGGTCATGTGATCGAGCAGGCGAAAGTCCTGCAGCACGATGCCGATGCGTGAACGCAAATTGGCGATCGCATCCTTGTCGAGCAGCGACACATCCTGCCCGAATAGATTGACCAGACCGCGGGTCGGCCGCAGCGACAGGAACAACATGCGCAGCAGCGAGGTCTTGCCCGCGCCCGAGGGGCCGGTGAGGAACTGGAAGGAATGCGCCGGGATCTGGAACGTCAGATCGCGCAACACCTCCGGACCAAGCCCATAGCGCAGGCCTACATTTTCGAATCGGACCAAGATCAGCTCCGTTCGGCCAGACGCGCGTGCGAATTGGCAGGGCCCACCCCGCCATCCATTATCCGTAATTGTCTTGCGATCGTTATGGTTTCCGATTCGTTAACGGACACTGGATAGGGTTGGCCACGGTTCATTCTGAAGATTCGTCCGATGCAGATCATTTGTCCCCATTGTACGACATCCTATGCCGTCGATCCGGCCAAATTCGGCTCTGCGGGACGGACTGTCCGCTGCGCCCGCTGCCATGAAACCTGGCTGGCGCAGCCTGAGGAAATGGCGGCGGCATCGGCCTATGCCGGATCGGGCGGCCATGACGGCTGGGGCCAGCCTCCCGCCGACGACGGATGGGGCGAGGCCGCCACCCCGCATGTCGAGAGCCCCTCGATCGCATCGAGCTGGCCGGAACCCGGCAGCCCCGCGCACGCCAATGACGAAACCGGCAGTGACTGGCCGAGCGAGGAACCGCCAGAGGATGGGCGGAAACTGCCGCAGCTCATGCGCAGCATCGCCCAGCCTGCGTGGCTGATGGAGAGCCTCGCTTATGTGAAGGCCCATCCGCCGGTCCATCTGCCTGCCATCAATCTGAACATCGCCTGCGGGGTGATGGCGGCACTGACGATGGCCCTGATCTTCTGGCGCGCGGACGTGGTGCGGCTGATGCCGCAGACCGCGAGCTTCTTCAAGCTGGTCGGACTGCCGGTCAATCTGCGCGGCCTTGCCTTCGCCGACATGAAAATCTCCACCGAGACCGTCAACGGCAAGCCGGTGCTGGTGATCGAGGGCGCGATCCACGACGTCGCCCGCAAGCCGGTCGACCTGCCGCGGCTGCGCTTTATCGTCCACAACGCGCAGGGCACCGAAATCTACGCCTGGAACTCGGTGCTGGAGCAGACCCGGCTGAACCCGGGCGAGAAGATCTGGTTCAAGTCGCGCCTCGCCTCGCCGCCCGCCGAGGGCCGCGAGATCGCAGTGCGGTTCTTCCATCCGCGCGACATCGCCGCCGGAGGCGCCTAGATGGCCCGCATCCTGATCGTCGACGACGAAGAATTCGATGCGCCTGCTGGTGGCGCGCGCCATCGCCATGGACGGCCATGAGATCGTCACGGCGCAGGACGGTGCCGAGGCGCTCGACCTCATCATCGAGGCCACCGGCGCATTTGAACTGTTGCTGACCGACATCAAGATGCCGGTGATGGACGGCATTGCACTCGCGCTCGCCGTGGCGCGCGACTACCCGCGCCTCACGATTTTGCTGATGACCGGATTTGCCGATCAGCGCGAACGCGCCTCCGGCCTCGATGCCATCGTGCACGACGTCGTCACCAAGCCGTTTTCAATTGCGGATATCCGCACCGCCGTGGCCGATGCGCTGGCCTCGAAGCAGGCCCCTCAATAGTCCTTGAGCAGCCGCTCGATGTAGTCGAGTTCGAGCTGTGGCCGCTGCGGATCGGCGAAGCGGCGGCGCAGCTCTTCCAGAATCCGCCGCACGCGCTGCACATCGATCTCGCCCGGAATTTTCACCGAGAGATCGTCGCTGTATTCGCGGCCGCGCAGCGGGCGGCCGAGCGGATCGCTTTCATTCCCGGTGTTCTGCTGGCGTCCGACCCGGTTGCCCGGCCCGTCGCCCTCGCCTTCGCCCTGCTGCTGGGCCAGATTCTGCGCGCCCTTGCGCATCGATTCGAGCGCGCGGCCCTGCGCATCGACCGCGCTGTCGGGCCGACCCTGGCCGAGCCGTCCGTCGGCATCGCCCATCGCCGAATTGGCCTCGCCGAGCGGATCCTCACCGCCGCCGCCCTGCTGGGCATTCTCGCCGGGCTCGCCCTGCTGGCCCGGCTTCATGCCCTTCTTCTTTAAATCCTCGAGCAGCTTCTGCAGGCGGTTGCGCAGCCCCTGCTGATCCTGCTGCAGATCGTTCAGCGCATTCTGGTCGCCCTGCTGGCCACGGTTGCGGTCGCGCCGCGAATCCTGACCTTCCTTGAAAGTCTTGTCGCGAAGCTGCTGCTGCTTGCGGATGATATCGCCAAGTTCAGCCAAGGCCTGCTCGCTGTCGGCATCGCCCTGCCCCGGCTGGGCCATCTGCAGCCCTTCCAGCATCTGCTGCATCTGATCGAGCAGTTGCCGCGCCGCATCCTTGTTGCCGGACCGCGACAACCGCTCCATCCGGTCGATCATGTTCTTGAGATCCTGCTGCCGCATCACCTTGGTGTTGGGATCGAGCGGTCGCGCGAGCTGCTGCGGATTGTTGCGCATCTGCTCGGCAAGCTGGCGCATGAAATTGTCGAGCGCCGCGCGCAGATTGTCGGTGAGCTTCTTGATCTCCTCGTCGCTCGCGCCGTTCTCCAACGCTTGCTTGAGCGCCTCCTGCGCCGCCTGCAGCGCCTTTTCGGCATCGCTGATGTCGCCGTCCTCGATCGACACCGCAAGACTCCAGAGGCTGTCGACCGTCTCGCGGAGCGTGTCCTTGGAATTGGCGCGGGCAAGCTGCCGCGCCACGCTGCGCAGACCGAGATACTGGCCAGTGTCCGGCGTGAAGGTCGCCGGCGCAACCAGCAGCGCCTCGAGCGCGATCATCACCAGCGGCTTGCGGTTGGTATCGAGCGCCAGCGCGCGGCGTTGCTCGATCAGCGTCCGCGCCAAGGGCTTGGTGAACAGCCGCTCCGGCAGTTTCATCTCGAACGGTGTGCTGCGCCCCTCGTTGCCCGCCTCGTCCTTCGCCATCAGCGTCAGCGTCACGTCGGTGCCGGCGAATGGATGCTCGCTGAGATCCTTCACGGTCTGGCCGACACCGCTGCGGGTGCGAGCGTTCGGCAGGCCGAGCGTGATCTGGGGGGCGTCATAGAGCGGCTGCGCCGAAGCGGCGCCGTCCTTGGCCTGCCCACCGCGCGGCGCAAAATGCGCTTCCGCATGGGTGACGCCGTAATCGTCGTCAAGCTGATAGGACAACAGCAGCGCGCCCTTGGCCTGACGCTCCGGATCCTTGGCCAGCGCGATGGTCGGCGCGCGATCCGGCAGCGCCTTGAAGGTCCATTCCGGCTGGCCGGAGGGCGAGCGGATTTTCGCGCTGCCGTCGCCTGCGATGGTGAAATGCCGTTCGCTCGCGCCCTGCGGCGCCTGCTCCGCTGCCGTTTCAGTGATACTCCCGCTGACCGCGACATCGAGCTTGCTACCGCTCGCACGGGTCACGAGCGTGCTGCCGGCCGGCACCGTGATCACACCATCCGCAGCCGCCTGCGCGGCCCTGCCGTCCGCCGCCGACAGGATGACCGGCGCGCGGTTGGTGTAGGCGGGCGGATTAACCCAGGCATCGACGCGAACGCTGGTGGCGGAAAATGCGCCGTTCCAGTCGAACGCCGCGGCAACCCGCGGCATGCGATCCTCGCCGGCAGCGACGAACGTCGCCAGCAACAGCAGCACGGACAGCGCCCGCACCGCCCAGGGATCGTGCAGCGACAGTTTGGGTGACGGCAGGCCGGCGCGGATGCGCTTCAGCGATGCCAGCGTGCGCGCCCGCTGCGCCTGCCAGAGCGCCTGCGCGACCGGGTCTTGCGAAGCAAGCGTATCGGTCAGCGTGGTGGCGGGACGATGCGCGACACCGGCATTGCGATCGAGCCGCCGCAGCCCTTCGGCGCGGGTCGGCCAGCGAAAGCGTGTCAAAGGCAGCAACGCCGCAACCATCAAGAGCGCGAACAGCACGACGCCAAACCCGCGCACCGCCACCGGCAAATTGATCCAGAGCCCGGCCCAGGACAGCGCGAGGAACAGCCCGGCCAGAGTGAGCGCACGCGCCAGAGACGGCCATGCCCGTTCCCACGCGATCGCCGCCCGCGCCCGCCGCAGCGCCTGCGCGAGATCGCGATGCGGCAGCCCGGATTCGGGCACGTCACTGGTCGGATCGGATGCGGTTCCGCTCACGCTGTTCTCCACGATCGATTTGAGCCTAGCACGGTGACGATAGCGAGGCATCCGATGCAGACGTCCTCACGGACCTCGCGGCGCATTTTCCCGTGCCCTTCGGGCGTCACGATGGCGTGAGGCAACGGTCCATCGCCTGTGCGGCGGACGGTGTGCGACAAAATGGCCGGACAGCGCGTGCCCGCGCGATTCGTGGCGCCCTGCGGTCAGATCACAGCCAGGGCGCGACCTGATCCAGCGCGATCAATTGCTCGACCTCGACCCGTGGCCGCACCAGCGCATATTGGTCGCCCTTCACCAGCACTTCCGGCACCAGCGCGCGGGTGTTGTAGGTCCCGGCCTGCACCGCGCCATAGGCGCCCGACGACATGATGGCGATGAGATCGCCCTGCTGCGGCCGATCGAGCGTGCGGTCGAGCGCAAGATAATCGCCGCTCTCGCACACCGGGCCGACGACATCCGCCACCATCTTCGGCGTTCCGGCCGCAGACTCGCGGATCGGCACAATCTCGTGATGCGCCTCGTACAGCGTGGGACGGATCAGATCGTTCATCGCCGCATCGATGATGACGAAATTGCGCGCATCGCCGTGCTTCACATAGGTGACGCGGCTGACCAGAATTCCAGCATTGCCGACAATCATGCGGCCCGGTTCGAACAGAAGCTTGCAATCCAGCCCCTGCGTCACGCGCTTGACGACGTCCGCATAGGCATCCGGCGCAGGCGGCACCGGCAGATCGGTCTCATAGGGAATGCCAAGACCGCCGCCGAAATCAACATGCGCAATGTCGTGGCCATCCGCGCGCAAGGTGCGCACGAAATCGACCAGCATCCGGAACGCGGCCTCCATCGGCGCCAGATCGGTGATCTGGCTGCCGATATGCATGTCGATGCCGGAAACCTTGATGCCCGACAGCTTGGCGGCGCGCGCATAGACCTCGCGCGCATGGCTGAGCGGAATGCCAAACTTGTTCTCGGACTTGCCGGTGGAAATCTTGGCGTGGCCGCCAGCCTCGACATCCGGATTGACGCGCAGCGAAATGCGCGCGGTGCGGCCCATGCTAGTGGCGACCTGCGAGAGCAGCGCAAGCTCAGGCTCGGACTCGACGTTGATGCATAGGATGTTCTCGGCCACCGCCTGCCGCAGCTCGGCCTCGGTCTTGCCAACGCCGGAAAACACGATCTTGTCGGGCGCAATGCCGGCCGCGCGGGCGCGCTTGAGTTCGCCGCCGGAGACCACATCGGCGCCGGCGCCGAGCCGTGCCAGCGTGCGCAGCACCGACTGGTTGGAATTCGCCTTCATGGCGTAGCACACCAGCGTCGGCACACCGGCGAACGCTTCGGTGAAGACACGGTAGTGACGCTCCAGCGTCGCAGTCGAATAGCAGTAGAACGGCGTGCCGACACGGGCGGCAAGCTCGGCCAGATTTACGTCTTCGGCGTGAAGCACACCGTTACGGTAGTGAAAATGATGCATGATGGCTCAATCCAGGATCGGATCGAGGATGATGCGCTTTTTCGGTCCCGGTGGCGCAACGACGGACTTGCCGCGGCCTCCCGGAGTGGGGGCAAACACATTGCCCTGCGCGGTCGCCGCCGCTCCCGCCGCGCCATAGTCCTGCCGGGTACCGTCCGACAGTTCGCCGCCCTCGACATCCAGCAAGCCGTTGCTGCTCTGCGCCGCCGCATTCGGCGGCAATTCGAGATTGCCCTTCCGGCCACAGCCGCCAAGCACGCACGCAGCGGCCAGCAGCGCGATCGCCGCGAGTTTCGGGGACAAAGCGAAATGGGAGATATGGCTCACGGTCGAAGTTCCTGAATGCGGCGCCACCATACAAAGAACGTCACGCTCTGGCGAGACCCGTAAGCTGGCAATATCGCAAGGTTTTTCGTTTCAAAGCGGCGCTGTCCGCCCCGAAAACGGCCGATTTCCCAGGAGGCCGGGCGGCTCAGGCGGAGCTTTGCTCCTTTTCGAGGCGCTTGAACCAGCCCTTGGCCTGCTCGCGCACATTGTCGGGCGCGGTGCCGCCATAGCTGGTGCGGCTCTCCACCGACGCCTGCACCGACAGCACCTCGAGCGCATCGGCGGTGATCCGTGGCTCGATCGCCTGCATCGCGGCGAGCGGCACCTTGTGCAGCGGCAGATTGCCCTCCGCTGCCTTGGCGACGATCCGTCCGGTGACGTGATGGGCCTCGCGGAACGGCATCTTCAGCGTCCGCACCAGCCAGTCGGCAAGGTCGGTGGCGGTGGCATAGCCCTCGCCGGCGGCAACTTTCATCCGCGCCGCGTCGGGTTCGAGATCGAGCACCATGCCGGTCATGGCGCGCACCGCCAGCGACAGCGCGGCGAACGCTTCCATGGCCCCGGCCTTGTCCTCCTGCATGTCCTTTTGATAGGCGAGCGGCAGCCCCTTCATCACGATCAGCAGCGCGGTCAGCGCGCCGATCACGCGTCCGGTCTTGGCGCGCACCAGCTCGGCGGCATCCGGATTGCGCTTCTGCGGCATGATCGAGGAGCCGGTGGTGAACTTGTCCGACAGCTTGACCAGACCGACCAGCGGCGAGGTCCAGATCACGATCTCCTCAGCGAAACGCGACAAATGCACGGCGGTGATCGCCGCCGCCGACAGCGTCTCCAGCACGAAATCGCGATCCGACACCGCGTCGAGCGAATTGGCCATCGGGCGGTCGAAGCCGAGCGCCGCGGCGGTCGCATTGCGGTTGATCGGGAACGAGGTGCCGGCCAGCGCGGCAGCGCCGAGCGGGCTTTCGTTGAGACGCTTGCGCGCATCGGCGAAGCGGCCGCGATCGCGCGACGCCATTTCGACATAAGCGAGCAGATGATGACCGAACGTCACCGGCTGCGCGGTCTGCAAATGCGTGAAGCCCGGCATCACGGTGTCGGCATGCTCGAGCGCGCGATCGACCAGCGCGCGCTGGAACGAGGCCAGCGCCCGGTCGGTCTGATCGATCGTATCGCGCACGTAGAGACGAAAATCGGTTGCAACCTGATCGTTGCGCGAGCGCGCGGTGTGCAGCCGCCCCGCCGCCGGGCCGATCAATTCGCCGAGACGGCTCTCGACATTCATATGAATGTCTTCGAGTGCGCGCTTGAAGGTGAAACCGCCCTTGCCGATCTCTGACAAAATCGTGTCTAGACCCGAGACGATGTTTTTTGCATCGTTCGCCGTAATGATGCCTTGCGCGGCCAGCATGGATGCGTGAGCCTTGGACGCGGCGATGTCCTGGGCAAAAAGATGCTGATCGACGTCGATTGAGACGTTGATCTCCTCCATGATCGCATCGGGGCTTTCACCGAAGCGTCCACCCCACATCTTATTGCTCATGACCTGCCCGCCAATCCACTTCCGTTCGCCTCAATTCGGCGCTAGATGACTTACCGATGACTGATCTCGACCAGACCAAATCGCCCGAAAAACCACGCCGCCGTTCCCGCGTCGCCATGGCGCTTGCCGCCGTCATTATAGGCGTCGGGACCGGATTTGTGGGGGTATACGGGATCGGTGGCCTGCTGCGCAATCCGCCCGGCGATCCGGTGTGCCGCCCGGCGGTCGATCTCGCCAAAAAGATCGCACCGTTCGCCAAGGGCGAGCTTGCCGCATTAACCATGGCCAGCACACCGCTCCGCATGCCGGATCTTACTTTCACCGACGCCAGCGGCCAGCCGAAGAAACTGTCCGACTTCCGCGGCCGTGCGCTGCTGGTCAATCTGTGGGCGACCTGGTGCGTGCCGTGCCGCAAGGAGATGCCGGCGCTCGACGAATTGCAGGCCAAGCTCGGCGGCCCGAACTTCGAGGTGGTCGCCATCAACATCGACACCCGCGATCTGGAGAAGCCGCGCACCTTCCTGAAGGAAGCAAGCCTCACCAAGCTCGCCTACTTCGCCGACCCGAAGGCCAAAGTGTTTCAGGAACTCAAGAACATCGGCCGCGCGCTCGGCATGCCGACCTCGGTGCTGGTCGATAGCGCAGGCTGCGAGATCGCGACCATCGCAGGTCCCGCCGAATGGGCCAGCGAGGATGCGGTCAAGCTGATCAAGGCCGCCAACGGACAATAAGCCGCAACGCCGGCTTTTTCCCTGACCGCCCCAAGGTTGCTACGTTTTCCTCCCACGCTGGGCACGGCGTCATCGCCGCCATCACAGGGAGGTTCGCATGCAATATGTCGACGGATTTATCGTCCCGGTGCCGAAGAAGAATCTCGACGCCTATCGCGTGCTGGCGCGCAAGGCCGGTAAGGTCTGGCGCGAGCATGGTGCGCTCGATTATCGCGAGTGCGTCGCCGAGGACGTCAAGATGGGCAAGTGGACCTCGTTCCCGCGCAGCGTCAAACGCAAGCCGAACGAAACCGTGGTGTTTTCCTGGATCGTCTACAAGTCACGTGCGCACCGCGACCGCGTCAACGCCAAGGTGATGAAGGATCCGCGGCTTGCTGCAATGGCCGATCCAAAGTCGATGCCATTCGATGCCAAGCGGATGATCTATGGCGGGTTTCAGACGATCGTGAAAATGTAGCGGCGTGAACCGCTAGCACGGCACAGTCACACCGAAATATCGAGGCTGCCGCCGACGCCGGGCGCGTTGTTCGCCGCCGGTTGCAACAATTGCAGGACCGATTTTTCGGAATCGATGTTCTGCTTGAGGACGCTGGTGGCGATCTGCTGCTGGGTATTGGCCGCCTGCATGGCCATCAGGCTGCTAACGATACTCATGATGTCCATCGCAGCGATCCGCGCATTTAAAACCGCCGGCGACTGTAGCCACCGACGGTTAATAAAAGCTGGCGAAGGGTTGCTTGCGGCTTACCGCGTCGGCACCGGCTTGTCGCCGCGATAGTCGTAGAAACCGCGCTGCGTCTTGCGGCCAAGCCAGCCGGCCTCGACATATTTTACAAGCAGCGGGCACGGCCGGTATTTCGAATCCGCCAGCCCCTCGTGCAGCACCTGCATGATCGACAGACAGGTATCGAGGCCGATGAAATCGGCAAGCTCCAGCGGGCCCATCGGATGATGCGCGCCGAGCTTCATCGCGGTATCGATCGCCTGCACGTTGCCGACGCCCTCATACAGCGTGTAGATCGCCTCGTTGATCATCGGCAGCAGGATGCGGTTGACAATGAACGCCGGGAAATCTTCCGAGACGGCGATCTGCTTGCCGACCTTGGTGACGAACTCGCGCGTCGCCTCGAACGTGGTGTCGTCGGTCGCGATGCCGCGAATGAGCTCGACCAGCTCCATCAGCGGCACCGGATTCATGAAGTGAATGCCGATGAATTTCTCGGGCCGGTCGGTCGAAGCGGCAAGGCGGGTGATCGAGATCGACGAGGTGTTGGAGCCGATGATGGCTCCCGGCTTCAGCACGGCGCAGAGATCGTGGAAAATCTTGCGCTTGACCTCTTCCTTCTCGACCGCGGTCTCGATGACCAGATCGCAGGAAGCGACGCCCTCGATGCTTTCCGCCGACTTGATCCGGGTCAGGGCTTCCTGATGCTCGGCCTCGGTGATCACCTTCTTGGCGACCTGCCGTGACAGATTGCCGTTGATCGTCGCCATCGCCGATTTCAGACGGTCGGCGGAAATGTCGTTGAGTACGACGTCGTACCCGGCCAACGCCGCGACATGCGCGATGCCATTGCCCATCTGGCCTGACCCGATCACACCCACCGTCTTGATCTTTATTGCCATTTCCCAATCGCCATCTATCCGGCGGCTTATCCGCCATACTGTTTTGCGGCGCAAATCGCGCCTGCATTCCTTATACCAAACCCCGGCCGGAGTTTTATCATCCGGCCGTCTGTTAACGCGCCCGTTTGCCGATTTCTTCGGTGAGTTCCGGCACCGCCTGGTACAAATCAGCGACCAGACCATAATCCGCCACCTGGAAGATCGGCGCCTCCTCGTCCTTGTTGATCGCCACGATCACCCGCGAGTCCTTCATACCGGCCAGATGCTGGATCGCACCGGAAATACCGATCGCGATGTAGAGATCCGGCGCCACCACCTTGCCGGTCTGGCCGACCTGCCAGTCGTTCGGCGCGTAGCCGGCATCGACCGCGGCCCGCGAGGCGCCGACCCCGGCGCCCAGTCTATCTGCCAGCGGCTCGATATACTTGGCGAAATTGTCGCGGCTCTGCATCGCGCGGCCACCCGACACGATGATCTTCGCCGATGCAAGCTCGGGACGATCGCTCTTGGCGACCTCCTGGCCGGCAAAACTGGAAAGGCCAGGATCGCCTGCCGCGGCCACCGTCTCGACCGGCGCGGAGCCGCCCCCGGCGGTCGCGGTGAAGGTCGAGGTGCGCACGGTGATGACTTTCTTGGCGTCCTTCGACTTCACCGTCTGGATCGCGTTGCCGGCGTAGATCGGCCGCTCGAATGTATCGGGCGCGATCACCTTGGTGATCTCGGACACCTGCATGACATCGAGCAGGGCCGCGACGCGCGGCATCGCGTTCTTGAAGCGCGAGGTCGCCGGCGCGACGATGGCATCGTAATTCGGCGCCAGCGACACGATCAGCGCAGCCAACGGTTCGGCAAGATCATGTGCATAGGCCGCATCGTCGGCGAGCAGCACCTTGGCGACGCCGCTCAGTTTTGCGGCGGCTTCCGCCGCGCTTTTGGCGTTCTGGCCTGCCACCAGGATGTGTACGTCGCCGCCAAGTGCAAGCGCGGCGGTGAGTGCCTTGGCGGTGGACTCCTTCAGAACATCGCCGCCATGATCGGCCATCAGAAGCGTGGTCATGTCACAGCACTCCCGCTTCGGCGAGTTTCGACACCAGTTCAGACACCGAGCCGACCTTGACGCCGCCCTTGCGGCCCGGCGGCTCCGAGGTCTTGAGAATTTCGAGATGCGGCACGAGATCGACGCCGTACTGTTCGGCGGTCTTCTCATCAATCGGCTTCTTCTTCGCCTTCATGATGTTCGGCAGGCTGGCATAGCGCGGCTCGTTGAGACGCAGGTCGGTGGTGACGATCGCCGGCCCCTTGACGTTGACGGTCTGCAGGCCGCCATCGACCTCGCGCGTCACCTTGAAGTCCGATCCCTCGACTTCAAGCTTGGAGGCAAACGTCGCCTGACCCCAGCCGAGCAGCGCCGCCAGCATCTGGCCGGTCTGGTTGGAATCATCATCGATCGCCTGCTTGCCGAGAATGATCAGGCCGGGCTTTTCTTCCTCGGCCACGCCCTTGATCAGCTTGGCGACGGCGAGCGGCTCGACAGCCCCCTCAACCTTGACGTGCACGCCGCGATCCGCGCCCATCGCGAGGCCGGTGCGGATGGTTTCCGCCGCCTGCGCCGGGCCGATCGAGACCACGACCACCTCGGTCGCCTTGCCGGCTTCCTTCAGCCGCAGCGCCTCTTCGACCGCGATCTCGTCGAACGGATTCATCGACATTTTGACGTTGGTCAATTCGACGCCCGTCCCGTCGCTCTTGACCCGGACCTTGACGTTGAAGTCGATGACACGTTTGACCGGCACCAGAACCTTCATCGGTTCCCCTTTGACTATCGCACCATTGAGCGGCGGAACCTAAAGGCCCCGCATCGCCGGGTCAACGCGGCTGAGCCCGCCCGCCCCTTCGGTTTCGGCCACCAAAACGCGGCCGGGACCGTGTTACCTGTTCTGCCCCGGCACCCAGAGCACATCGTCCGCCCCGTGGCCGTTGGCGACACGCGCGGCAACGAACAAAAAATCCGACAGCCGGTTGAGATATTGCAGGGCCGCCTCGCTGACCGGCTCCTCCGGCCGCGCCGCCAATTCCACAGCGACGCGCTCGCCGCGCCGGCAGATGGTTCGCGCCAGATGCAGATAAGCGGCGGCAGGCGAGCCGCCCGGCAGCACGAAGGAATTCAGCGGCGCAAGATCGGCATTCAGCGTGTCGATGTCGCGCTCCAGCCGATCGACCTGCGCCGGCACGATACGCAGCCGCTCGGCCTTGCCGTCGCGCTGCGGCACCGTGAAGTCGGCGCCGAGATCGAACAGGTCGTTCTGCACCCGCGCCAGCATCGCATCGATCTGCGGCAGCTGCGCAAGGTGCAGCCGCGCGACACCGATCGCGGCATTGATCTCGTCGGCCGCGCCGCAGGCCGCGACCCGCAGATCGTATTTCGCGCGCCGCTCGCCGCTGCCGAGCGCAGTGGTGCCGTCGTCGCCGGTCCGGGTGTAGATCTTGTTGAGCACGACCATGGGATTTTGTCCGTGCAACGGCGCGGCTAGCGCCCCATCGCCCATACCGCGCACATCGCAATCACGATGGCAATGAACTGGAACAGGACGCGCAGCCGCATCAGTCGCTGCGAGGTATTGGGCGAACCGCCGCGCATCATGTTGAGGAGGCCCATCAACAGCACGAGCGTCACGGCGCCGAGCGCGATGGGAAGAGCAATACCGCTGAGAAAAGACATGGCTGCTACATAACACCCCGGAACAGCACCCCCAAGCCCTTATCCACCTTTCATGCCTGCCGGACGCCGCCGTCATGCCGGACCGGGCGGCTGGCTTTTGTCGGGAAACAGCGCGACTTCCCGCAAGGCCCACGCTACCCTGACCACGCTGGAATCAGGATTGAACGTGAAGCCGGTTCGCTACGCATTCCATGTCGGACGCGACGCGCTGGAGGCCTTTCTGGCCGACGACGGCTGGGCGATCGCCAGCCATATCGCGCTCTCGGCGCTGATGGCGCTGTTTCCGTTTCTGATCGTGCTGACCTCGCTGGCGGGCTTTTTCGGCTCCAAGGATCTCGCCGATCAGGCGGCAAGCCTGATGCTGCAAACCTGGCCGGCGCAGGTCGCCGACGCGCTGTCCGGCGAAATCCATAATGTGCTGACGACGACACGCGGCGACGCATTCACTCTCGGCCTCGTGCTCGCGATCTATTTTGCCTCCAACGGAATCGAGAGCCTGCGCGTCGCGCTGAACCGCGCCTACAGCGTGACCGAGCCGCGCAGCTGGTACTGGCTGCGGCTGGAATTGATCGGCTACACCCTGATCGCCGCGTTCGTCGCGCTGGCGCTGGCGCTGCTGATCGTGCTCGGGCCGCTGCTGCTCGCCGCCGCGCGGCACTACATTCCGCTGATCGTCGAGCCGAAAGAACATCTGCTCAACATCGCGCGCTATGGCATCGCGATCGTCTCGCTCACCGTCGCCCTGTTCGTGCTGCATGCGTGGCTGCCGGCCGGGCGACGGCGATTTCGGGATATCCTGCCCGGCATCATTTTCACCATGATTGCCTCGCTGGTGTCCGCCATGGTGTTCGGACAATATCTCGCGCGCTTCGCCGGCAACTACGTCACCACCTATGCCGGGCTGGCGTCGGTCGTGATCGCGCTGGTGTTCCTGTATTTCATCGCCGCGATTTTCGTCTATGGCGGCGAACTCAACGCCGCGATCATCAAGTCGCGGCTTCCGCGCGGCGTGTCGCTGCAAGGAGCGCAGTCGCCAGCGCCCGGGGACTGACCGGCTTCACCACGAAGGCATCCGCGCCGGCGGTGCGGGCGCGTGCCTCGTCCTGATGGTGGCCGGAGACGCCGACAATGCCGATCCGGCCATGGGGATCGCGCAGCGCCCGAATCTGCCGGATCGCCTCGATGCCGTCGATGCCGGGCAGCACCATGTCCATCAGCACGGCGTCGAACTGGCCTTCCATGATCCGCCCGGCGGCAAGCTCGCCGCGCCCGATGAATTCGGTGTGATGGCCAAGTTCGGTGAGGATCGCGTTCAGCACCACGCGGCCGAACGGATTGTCCTCGACGCTGAGGATGTGCAGGCTGCGCGCCGACGCGGCCAAGGCATCGCCGCCTTCTGCGGCCGCGACTTCGGCCGGCGCGACCGTGACGGTGAGCGTGAACACCATGCCGCCGCCGGCCTTCTGCGCCGCCACTACATCGCCGCCCATCGCGCGGGCGAGCTGGCGCACCGACGACAGGCCGAGCCCGGCGCCGCCGAACCGCGAGGCGATGGTGACATTGGCCTGCGAGAACGGCCGGAACAGCCGCTTGATCTCGGCGAGCGACAGGCCGATGCCGCTGTCGGATACCGCGAAGGTGACGACCAACCGTCCCTTGGTGCCGGGCTTCGCGCTGACCTTGAGGCCGACCTCGCCGGCCGGCGTGAACTTCACCGCATTGTCGATCAGGTTCTCAAGCGCGGCGCGCAGCCGGACCGGATCGCCGGTGACAAAGACCGGAAGGTCGTCGGCGATCTCGATCCGCGCCTGCAATCCCCTGGCCGCCCCGCGTCCCGATAGCGAATTGCCGCCGGTGCGGGCCAGCGCGCGCAGATCGAAGAACTCCTCGCGCACCAGAAGACCCGAGGCACGACCCTTGGCGGCATCGACGAACAGCGTCGCCAGCGCGGCCAGATGCTCGGCGCCCACCCGGATGGTGTCGACCCAGCGCCGTTCGCGCTCATTGAGATCGGACGTGGCGAGCAGCGAGCTGATCGCCAGAATGCCGGTGAGCGGAGTGCGGACCTCATGAGCGAACGCCGCCAGCGCCGCCTCGACAATGCTGGGCTCGGACCGGCGCACCGCCTTCGCGCGCCCGGCCTTGGCGCGCGCCGCCTTGGATGCGACGGGCGCGGGTTTCTTCGCGGGCGATGCCTTCACCGCGGCCTTCTTGGCCCGCGCCTTGCGCACGGGTTTTGCCGCCGTGCCTTTCGGCCGCTCGCCGCTCACGCGCCTGCCGGATCTGCCGCCGGCTTTTGAACGCGACGTTTTCGCCATGATTCCCCCAGTGGTTCCATCCTGCCATCCGGCCCAGGGAGAGTCACCAGCGACCTATGGGCCAGGATCAAAGCCCGACCATCCGGCGGATGTCCTGCGGACTGAAGCCCGCGGCGCGCAACTCGCGCAATCCGGTCGACGCCGAGGATTTCGACAGCTTGCGGCCATCCGCATCCCGCAGCAACGGATGATGGCGATAGACCGGCTCCGGCAAATCGAGCAGCCGCTGTAACAACCGGTGCACGCTGGTGGCCCAGAACAGATCTTGCCCCCGCACCACCTCGCTCACGCCCTGCAACGCATCGTCCACCACCACCGAGAGATGATAGCTGGTCGGCGTCTCCTTGCGCGCGAGAATGACGTCGCCCCACGCCTGCGGCGAGGCGGCGATCGTGCCCGTCTCGCCATCCGGCCCCTGCCCCTGCTCGCGCCAGTTGAGATCGCCGGCACGGCGGCACGCCGCTGCCATGTCGAGGCGCAGCGCATAGGGCGCGCCGCTGCCGGTCCTCCTGTCGCGCTCAGCGGCGGAGAGATCTTCTGCGGTGCCGGGATAAAGCGGCACGCCGTCGGGATCGCGCGGCCAGAACCCCATGCTGTCGCGTCCGGCGACCATGCGGGCGATCTCGGCGCGGCTCTCGAACGCCGGATAGATCAGGCCCTGCCGCGTGAGCCGCGCCAGCGCCTGCGCATAAAGCGGCAGATGATCGGACTGTCGCCGCACCGGCTCCTCCCATGTGATGCCGAGCCAGGCCAGATCCTGATAAATCGCCAGCTCAAATTCGGGACGGCAGCGCGCCGAATTGATATTCTCGATCCGCAGCAGGAAGGTGCCACCGCTGCGCCGTGCAAGATCGTGATTGAGCAGCGCCGAAAAAGCGTGCCCCAGATGCAGGTAGCCGTTGGAGCTGGGCGCAAAACGGAAAACGGGTGGCGGCATCGGTCCTGATCGAAAGAGAACTGGTCGGCGATGACAATACATCTAGAAACGCAAACCGATCTTGAAGACGCGATCCACGCGCTGGTCAATCTCGATCCGCGGCTGCGGCCCATTCTCGAGATCGCCGGCATGCCGGCACTGCGCCGCCGAGAACCGGGCTTTGCCGGCCTTGCCGCCATCGTCTGTGGCCAACAGCTCTCCACCTACGCCGCCGCCGCGATCTGGCGCCGGGTCAGCGCCGCGTTCGACCCGTTCCATCACGACCGGATCAAGAGCGCGCGCAGCGACCGGCTTGGCCGGCTCGGCCTGTCGGCGGCGAAAATCAGGTCGCTCAAGGCGATCGCCCGCGAGCTTGCCGCCGAGCGACTCAATCTCGATGTGCTGGCCGAGGAGGACGCCGACGCCGCCCATCACACGCTGATCGCGCTGCATGGCATCGGCCCCTGGACCGCCGACATCTATCTCCTGTTCTGTCTCGGCCATGGCGACGCGTGGCCGGCCGGCGATCTCGCTCTGCAGGAAGCGATGCGGATCGGGCTTGGCCTGAAGGCGCGCCCGAGCGTGAAGGAGATGCACCCGCTGGCGGAACCGTGGCGGCCGCTGCGCGGCGCAGCGGCGCATCTGTGGTGGAGCTATTATCACGCGGTCAAACGCCGCGAAGGCGTGCTTGCCGCCGACAAGCCGCGCAAGGCGAGTTCCACGCCGCGTCGGGCCAAGCCCGCCGCAACACCTGCCCGAACGCGGAAAATTGCGGCGGTACCTGCGAAAACAAAGCCGGGAAAGACGAAGGCCAAAGCGGCGAAGGCGGGAAAAACAAAGGCCGCGAAGGCCACGACAGCGGCGAAACCCGCCAAATCCCCCGGCAAACCACGGCGCGGCGGCGGGGGATAGGCCGCAAACGCCCTTCACAATTCCGTCGCGCTCCCTGTATTATCTATGCGCAAGCTGCTTCGCAGCGAAGCGCGCGTATTCCGCAAAAGTGGATACCGGTTTTGCGATGGGGAATAGGCGCTACTTCATGAAGTAGAGCGTCCGCGCGGCAACCGGCTGCCACTTTGTCGCAAAGATGCTCCGAGGCCAGGAGCGTTATTTGAACGCGCATGTTCCGCAAGGCGGTTGGCCGGCACTCGTGCTGAACGCTGACTTCCGGCCGCTGAGCTATTACCCACTCTCGCTGTGGTCGTGGCAGGATGCGATCAAGGCGGTCTTCCTCGAACGCGTCAATATCGTCGCGAATTACGACCACGCGGTCCACAGCCCCTCCTTCGAGATGCGGCTGCCGAGCGTGGTCTCGCTCAAGTCCTTCGTGAAGCCGACAACGCATCCCGCCTTCACGCGATTTAATGTCTTCCTCCGCGACCGCTTCACCTGCCAGTATTGCACCTCGCAGGAAGATCTCACCTTCGATCATATCGTTCCACGCTCGCGCGGCGGCCAGACCACCTGGGAAAACGTGGTCGCGGCGTGTTCGCCCTGCAATCTGCGCAAGGGCAACATGACCATGCAGCAGGCCAAGATGTTTCCGCGCCAGACGCCTTACGCGCCGACGGTGCATCAGCTGCATCGCAACGGCCGGCTGTTTCCGCCGAACTATCTGCACGAGAGCTGGCTCGACTATCTCTACTGGGACACCGAACTCGATCCGTGATGGGCGGGCAACACGGCCGTCGATTGCTGGATGAGTGCGCCCGGCAATTTCAGCGCGCGTTGTTGCGATAGAGATCGGCGACGCTTTTCCAGATCGCATCCTTGAAGGCGATGGCCGGCGGGTTCGGCAATATCTCCGGCGGCGCGCTGCGCCGCGCGCAATCCTCGACCAGCCGCAGCACCCAGATCTCGCCGTCGGTGAAATAGAGATCGCCGCCGCCATTGCGGCCGAGCACGGTCGGTCCGAGCCCCATCACCTGATAGCGCGCCGCCAGCATGCCGGCGGCTTCGAGATCGCCGGCAATCAGCGTGCGCTCGGCGTCGACATCGGGCGCGATGTGATGGGTGATGGCGCCGGTGTAATGGCTGAGGCCAACGCTGCGGTCGAAGGTCGCCGCGCCGAGCCAGACCGGCCGGCCTTCCTCGCCCTGCTCCAGCACCCGCCAGAGCCGGACATGGTGGCGCTGATCGGCGCTCTTGCCGACCGGCCGCTCAAAGGCGAAATCCTCGACCCGTCCGGCATAATAAAGCGGGCTGACCGGCGCGGTCGGATAGGGCCGGTCGAAAATCACGCTGCCGGAAATCTCCAGACTGGAGCGCCATGTCACCTGATCGGCGGCGTACCAGCCGGCGGCATGCATCGCGCACAGGATGTCCTTCGCGCTGCCGACCATGCCGATATTGATCGGATCGCCGGGAATGCCCTGCGCGGTGGAGGTCACCATCGGCAGGCCGTCGAGCTTCTTCTGATGTTCGTAATGCCGCCACAGCGAGGGCAGCAACAGATAGGCGATCGCACCATAGAACAGCAGCATCGGCACGAGCACGGCAAGCGCGCGCCGGAGGCGCGAACGCCACCGGCGTCGATGGTCTGCTGGCGGCGGCGAGGAAGGGTCCACGGCGATCAGCGATCGGCGAAGTCGGTGGTTTCAGCCGGGCGCAAAGCGGCCCGGCCGAACCCAGCGAAGCCGCTTCAGCCTTTCAGCCGCTTGGTGCATTCGCTGTAATAGCCGCCGCCTTTCTGAATCCACTTGAGGCCACCATTGGCACCGCTGGCCTTGTTGGCGTTGTACTGATCGACGCAGGTGTGCATACGGGCCTTGCCGGGAGTTCTCGCTGGAGTATTTCGGCGCAATTGCGGCCGGATACACCGCAGGTCCCGAGGGCGCAGCGGCCGGCGCGGCGGCGGCCTTCGGTGCCGTCGCAGGCTTGGCCGATGCCGCAGGCTTGGCGGCGGCCGCAGGCTCAGCCGCCTCGCCGCATTGCGATTTGCGGAAGTCATTCCATTTCTGAGCACCCAGCGTGCCGGCATCCTTGGCCGCTTTGTACTTGGCGCTGCATTCCTGCATCGTCAAAGCCTGCGCCGGCAGCATGACCGCAAACGACATCACGGCGGCAGTGGCCGCCGCACAGATCAAATTCGATTTGATACTCATGGCAATACCTCCTGAAAAATCGGCGCCACGATCCTAGCCCAGCGGCGCGGCGTTTCAACGATTCCCCTTCAATCGAAATCATCTCATCGCGCCCCGCCGTTCACCCACAGTTCAGCTTGGCGGCGCGACGCTGGCCGCCCCATCCCGCGAGGATTTCGTCATGATCCTGATGTCCCGCACCCTCATGGCCGCCTGCGCGTCCCTGCTGCTCGCAGGCTCGGCTTTCGCGCAAACCCCGGCCCCCGCGACCAGCACCCCGGCCGCCAAATCCGCGCCCGCCACGCCTGCTGTCGCGAAGCCTGCTGTCGCAAAACCCGCCGCCGCGAAACCCGAGCGCGGCGCGGTGTCCCTCGACTGCTCGAAGCAGGCCGACGCCAAGGGACTGCATGGCAAAGAGCGCAAGAAATTCCGCTCGCAATGCAAGCGCGACGCCGCCAAGAAAAACTGAAGATCGACAAACGGCGGGATTCTTTTTCTCCCACCTCAAGCCGGCGGCAACGCCGGCTTTTCTTTCGTCTGCGCGAGGCAGACGACGGCTAACGCGACCGCTTTGAACTGCCGAGGCCCCACACCGCGATCGCAGCCATCAGAAGCGAGATCAGGACGTTGTAGCCCGCCATCGACAGCCCGAGAAAACGCCACTGCACCTCATCGCAGCGTACCACCCTCACGGTCTTCAGGCTTTCAAGCAAATTACCCGGATTGCCGAAATCTGTGATCTGGCCGGAGCATTCGGTCGGCCCCTGCCACCAGCCCCATTCGACGCCGGCGTGATAGGTCCCGAGCCCCGCATTGGCGAGCACGACCAGCCCCAGAACCACCAGCGCGGCGCGCAGGAGACCCTGCGGCGCGCCACGCGAGGCGGCGACCGCGATCACAAGAGCCAGCGGAATGCCGACATAATAGGCGTAGCGTTGCTCAAGACAGAGCGGACAGGGCTTGAGCCCGAGCACGAGCTGGAAAAACCACGCCCCGGCAATAGCCGCGAGCGCGATCAGCCCCACGCCCCAGGCGGCAAGAACGATGCGGTCGCGCGGCTGGCCGGAATCAAGAGCGCGCATGGCTGTTTCGGACGACAAGGACCCACTCCCAAGAAACCGTTCCGTGTGCGGCGGCCCAGGGTGTTTCGCCGTTTCATTAAAACGATCAAAGACCCTAGGCTTTTGATTGGACGCGTTTTCTTCACGCGAACCGGTGCCCCTTCGCTCGAAAACGCTCTAGCGCGGTCCTCCCAAGGTGTCGAGACAACTCGCTTCACAGCCGGTTGACCGGCAGCGGACGACCGCTATATTCCGCCCGCTTCCCGTCCGACGACCAAGTCGTGACGCGATGCCCCTGTGGCGGAATTGGTAGACGCGCTCGACTCAAAATCGAGTTCCGCAAGGAGTGCTGGTTCGATTCCGGCCAGGGGCACCACAGCATTTTTCATCGCTTGATTCCCTTCGTCTTTTTGCTGGCCTTGGCCCGACCGGCTCCAGCCGGACAATGGGCCGCAACCCCTTACCCGAACACCTGCCGCGCCAGAGGCTCTTGCGGGTCGAGGAACCTTTTCCGCTTCGGGCCAGTTAGCGTGATTGCGCGTTCGGCAGCGCAAGCACAACAGGAGAAGCGGATGTCGGTAGCCAAGGTCATTGAGATCACGTCTTTATCCAAGAAGAGTTTTGAGGATGCCATTATCGAGGGGGTCAGACGCGCGGCGAAAACGATCGACCATATTGAGGGCGCGTGGATCAAGGAACAAAACCTCCAGATCAAGGACGGCAAGATTATCGGCTTCCGGGTGAATATGAATTTGACCTTCATTCTCGATGAATGAGACCCGCGCCGTCGCGGCAGATTTCCGATCTCCAGATTTCCGGCGAGGCACACCTGCAGGCTTCTGCTCTTTCCATGCTGGAGCTTTGACCGGCACGGTCGCCTTTCAACGACCGTGCGCAGAGCAATGACCGCGCAGACGGCGGCGCTGGGCGCGATCCCGAATCGATCGGCCGCTCAGACCGCTATCGTTTCGGCGAGTTCGGCTTCGGTCACGGTCCGGTTGCGGCCAAGCGCCTTGGACTTGTAGAGCGCGCCGTCGCACCGCGCGCGATCAGATCCGCCATAGCGAGCGCAGCCTAGAGCATTGTGCTTACACCGTCACTGATGTGCCGCAACCGGCGGCACATTTCACTGACAGATCGCGCGGGTCACGTAGTTCTCGGTCTTGCACTCGCCCGGCACGCCGGTGCGACCGGACAGATAGACCTTCGCCGGGCACTTCTCGGCGGATTCGACGTCGAGGCTCTTGCCTTCCTTGTAGCCGCGGCCCTTGCACAGATGATTGGCGGCGGCCTTGCAGTCCGGCGCACCGTTGGCGGCGACCGGACAGTTGGCGCGGCCGTTGACCACCGTCTGCGGCGACAGGCGCAGATTTCCCGCAGCGTCCTTGGCGCGGTTCTGCAGGTTGTCGATGGTCTGCTGCGAGCCCTTCAGCGACGACGAAATTCCCGACGCGGAATCCTTCAGCAGCCTGCCGAGTTCTTCGACCAGACCGGGATTGGCGGATGGCGGCTCAGGCGCCGTAGCGGGCGACTGCGTGGAAGGCGCGAGGGCCGGCGCTGCGGGTGATGACGATGCAGGCGACGCCGATGCGACTGACGGCGGCGCCGTCTGGGACCATGCCGCGACAGGGGCGAGCAGCAGCGCCATCATGGCAACCAGCGGCCACATCATCCGCCGCCGGAGCATGCGCGTATCGTTCTGCACCAGACCGATCATGGCACCACAGTAGTCCTCCGCGGCGCAGCGGCAAGGTCCATTCGCTACATCAGCCGGAAAGCGATGACGAAGCCAAGCACCAGCACCACCGCGCCGATGGCCACCCACAATCCGAGACGCTTCTCAATGGTCTCGCGAATCCATGCGCCGTAACGGTTGAGCAGGATCGCGACGATAAAGAACCGGCCGCCGCGGGCGATCACCGAGAACAGGATGAACAGCCAGATATTATACTCGGCGAATCCTGACGTGATCGTGACGATCTTGTAGGGGATCGGGGTCAGGCCCTTGAGCAGGATGATCCACGCGCCGTATTGCGCATAGGAGGCGCGGAACGCTTCGACCTTGTCGCCATAGCCGTAAAGCTGGATCAGCCACTGCCCGATCGATTCATAGAGCAGCGAGCCGATCCCATAACCCACGACGCCGCCCGCGACCGAGGTGAGGGTGCAGACCAGCGCATAGAGCCACGCGCGCTGCGGCCGCGCCAGCGACATCGGAATCAGCATCACATCCGGCGGCACCGGGAAAAAGGAACTCTCGGCGAACGACACCGCACCCATCAACCACAGGGCATACGGCTTGTCGGCGGCGGCAATGCACCAGTCATAGATCCGTCTCAGCATGCCGCGATGAACCATCCTTGGACGGTTTTGTCCATGCATGACGGAAGAAATCGAAGGAGGATCAACGCGTCTTGCCTGCGCCCGCAACCTGCGGCGCGGCGATCGGCCGCCACGCCATGCCGCTGCCGAGCGCGGCGGCGGCCTTGCTCATCGCAGATGCCGTTTTAGCTTTGGCCTGGTGTTTTGCCGGTGCTTTCGGCAGCTTCTCAGCGATGCCGAATTCCTGCTCGCGGCGATCCATCTCGTTCCAGACGTCCTGCGGACGGATGCCGGCGCCAGCCCACAACACCGTGAGATTGTAGAGCAGGTCGGCGCTTTCCCGGACAATCGCTGCCGAATCGTCGTTCACCGCGTCGATCGCGACCTCAATCGCCTCTTCGGCAAGCTTCTTGGCCATTTTGGAGGGGCCACGCTTGAGCAGCCGCGCGGTGCGCGAAGTCGCGGGATCAAGGTCCCGGGCCGCGATCACTGCCGTGTAAAGCCGGTCGAGCGAATCACTCATAACTCAAACTTAACGAAAGGTTGTGGCTGGATTATTAACAGCGCGTGTCCACATCAGGGCGCGACAAGACGACGCCCTGCCCTCCGGCGAGGGCGCTGTCGGCTGTGCGCGGGCTCAATAGCCGTAATAATAGTACGAATAATATGGGCCGCCGTAATAGGCCGGATCGCCATAGTACTGGCGGCCGTAATAGGCCGGGCCGCCGTAAAAATACTGATCCCGGTAATAGTCGCGGCGGCGCTGCTCGGCGATCACCGCACCGACGGTGCCGAGCGCAAGACCCATGAAGGCAAGACCGGCGGCATTATTGTTGCGGTAGACATAGCGCGCCCGCCTGCGTGTCCGCGCGCTGGCACTGACGTCCGTGAGCGCGTTCGCCTGGGACAGATCGGTGTTGGCCACCGGCACCGCGCCCTCGGCGCGCGCCGTCTGCGGCTGAACTGCCGTGAAAACCAGCGCGGCCGCCGCGGCAAATGCCAGGCCCACTCCGCTCCGAATCAGCGATCCCATCGATCCAGCCATCTCGTCACCTTCCCGGTTTCCTCCAGCCCAAGGGGAGCCGGATGAAATGAAACCGCTGAAATGACATTGGGTTCCCTTCGCGAAATGCAAGACGGCGGGGGAGGGCAGCCGCTGGATTATTGGCGAAAGCGGGGCACCCTGTTATCGATTCGGTTTCTGCAGCATGCGCGGTTGTCCGATGTCCCTGATCCGCCTTTACATCCGCGTGCTTGATCTGCTCGGCAAGGAGGCCCGGCTCGGCTGGATCCTGGCCTTCGCCAACCTTCTGCTCGCGATTGCCCAGTTCGCCGAGCCCGTGCTGTTTGGCCGCATCGTCGACGTGCTCTCGCACAGCTCGACGCCGAGCACGAGCGCCACCGTTTTGCCCGCATCCTCGCCCTGGCCGCTGCTCGGCGCCTGGGTCGCGTTCGGCCTGTTCACCATCGTCTGCAACGCCGCCGTCGCCTGGAATGCCGACCGCCTCGCCCATCGCCAGCGCCAGGCGGTGCTGACCAGCTATTTCGATCACATCCTGCAGCTGCCGCTGACCTTCCACACCGGCACCCATTCCGGCCGCCTGATGAAGGTGATGCTGCAGGGAACGGACGCGCTGTGGCGGCTGTGGCTTTCCTTCTTCCGCGAGCATTTCGCCGCGATCGTCTCGCTGTTCGTGCTGCTGCCGCTGTCGATCTACATCAACTGGCGGCTCGCCGGCCTGCTGTTCGGGCTGTGCATCGTGTTCACGGTGCTGACCACGCTGGTGGTGCGCAAGACCTACGGCATGCAGATGGAGGTCGAAGAACACTACGGCGATCTTGCCGCCCGCGCCTCCGACGCGCTCGGCAATGTCGCGCTGGTGCAGAGCTTCGTGCGCATCGAGGCCGAGGTGCAGAGCCTGCGCGGCGTCGCCGACAAACTGCTCGCGGTCCAGATGCCGGTGCTGTCATGGTGGGCGCTGGTCGCGGTGATGACGCGCGCCTCCACCACCATCACCATCCTCGCGATCTTCGTGGCCGGCATCATTCTCAACGGCCAGGGCCTCGCCTCGATCGGCGAGATCGTGATGTTCGTCTCCTTCGCCACCATGCTGATCCAGAAGCTCGAGCAGGTGGTCGGCTTCATCAACAGCGTGTTCATGGAAGCGCCGCGGCTGCAGGAATTCTTCGACGTGCTCGACGCCGTGCCCGCGGTGCGCGACCGGCCCGACGCGATCGATCCCGGCCGCCTGCAGGGCCTCGTCGAATTCAACGACGTGTCGTTCTCCTATGACGGCAAGCGTCCGGCGGTGGCTGATCTGTCCTTCACCGCGCTGCCGGGCCAGACCATCGCGCTGGTCGGCGAGACCGGCGCCGGCAAATCCACCGCCATCGCGCTGCTCCACCGCGCGTTCGATCCGCAATCCGGCATCATCAAGATTGACGGCATGGATGTGCGCGGCATGATGCTCGCCGCGCTCCGCCGCAACATCGGCGTGGTGTTTCAGGAGGCGCTGCTGTTCAACCGCTCGATCGCGGAAAATCTGCGCGTCGGTAAATCGGACGCGACCGACGCGGAATTGCGCGCCGCCGCCGAAGGCGCGCAGGCCATCGATTTCATCGAACGCAGCGATCAGAAATTCGAGACCAGCGCCGGCGAGCGCGGCCGCCTGCTCTCGGGCGGCGAGCGCCAGCGGCTCTCCATCGCCCGCGCGCTGCTCAAGAATCCGCCGATCCTGATCCTCGACGAGGCGACCAGCGCGCTCGATGCGGTCACCGAGGCCAAGGTCAACGCCGCGCTCGACACCGTGATGAAGGGCCGCACCAGTTTCGTGATCGCGCACCGGCTCTCGACCATTCGCAACGCCACCTGCATCCTGGTGTTCGACAAGGGCCGCATCATCGAGAGTGGAACTTTTGATGAACTTGTGGCGCGCGGCGGCTATTTCGCCGAGCTCGCCCGCGCCCAGTTCATGGTGCAGGATGCCAGCCGGAACAGCGCGCCCGCTGCGATGGCCGATGCGCCAGCAATCACCAAGCCTTAGCTCTGCCCCCGCGAAGCGCGTCGAAATTTGGCCCATTTAATGCGGGATTGAAACGCGGGACGGCTGTTCTCGGTCGCCCGGCGGGTATAGGTTTGCGGACGCGGCGACATCCAGCTCAGCGATATGTCGCGGACAATCGCGGAGCCACGGCTTCACCATCTCACGTTGCCATCAGGCGCTTTTTTAAGAACCGGATTTACGCGTGGCTTTTGTTGCACCACCCCCGTTGTCGATCATGTCTCGCCTGACGTTCGCCGGGCTTGCGCTGATGCTCGTCGCATTGACGGGTCCGCGCGCGGCCCACGCCGAGGCGCTGCTGCTGATCGAGGCCGACACCGGCAAGGTGCTGCAGGCCGAGAACGCGACCTATCCGTGGTATCCCGCTTCGCTCACCAAGCTGATGACCGCTTACGTGACGCTGAAGGCGGTGAAGGATGGCCGCCTCACGCTCGACACGCTGCTCACCGTATCGCCGACCGCGGCGGCGCAGGCGCCCTCGAAGATGGGCTTCCGGCCCGGCACCCAGGTCACCGTCGACAACGCGCTGAAGATGATGATGGTGAAGTCGGCGAACGACATGGCGGTCGTGCTTGCCGAAGGCGTCGGCGGCTCGATCGACGGTTTCTCCGCCGAAATGAACAAGACCGCGCAGCGTCTTGGCATGACGCAGACCAGCTACGTCAACCCGAACGGCCTGCCCGCCGACGGCCAGATCTCCTCGGCGCGCGACATGGGAATTCTGGCACGCTCCATCATCCGCGACCTGCCGGAATACGAATATTTCGTCCACATTCCCGCGATCAAATTCGGCCGCCGCATCACCGCCAATTTCAACAAGCTGATCGGCCGCTATCCCGGCGCCGACGGCATGAAGACCGGCTTCATCTGCGCCTCCGGCTTCAACCTCGTCGCCAGCGCAACCCGCAACAACAAGCGGCTGATCGCGGTGGTGCTCGGCGCTTCGTCATCGGCGCAACGCGCGGTCAAGGCGGCACAACTGCTGGAGAAGGGCTTCCACGGCAACCGCCTCGCCTGGCTGCGGCCTTCGCTCGGCACCGTGGACATGCTGGCGCCGATCGACGCCACGCCGCCGAACCTGCGCGAGGAAATGTGCGGGCCACGCCGCAAGCGCCCCGCGGCCGACGAAGACGACGATGTCGAGATCGCGATGGATGGCGACGGCAACGGCGCCAACAGCCCGATCGCCTTCGCCGCCGCCGGGCTGCAGGCGCCGAACATGAAAGCCTCCGACCTGATGGCGACGGCCGCGGCGCCGACGACGCCGGTGATCGTCTATACCGGAGCCGCGCGCACCGGCGCGGCGGTGCTCGCTGCCGATGCCGCGGAGACCGAACGGCAGGCCGCCAACGTCAAGAACCGCAAGAAAGGCGCCAAGCCGAAAGTCGCGGCCAAACCCGATACCGCCAAGCCGGCCACCAAGCCTGATGCCAAGCCGGCCGCGACCGCTGCGGCCAAGCCTGCCGCGAAACCCGCGGTCGCCAACGCCAAGCCCGCAGCCAAACCGGCGGCTGCGAAGCCTGCCGCTCATGCTTCGGCGCAAGCCGCATCCACCGCTGCGGCAAAGCCTGCCAGCAAGCCTGCGGCAAAGCCAGCGAATGCCGCGGCGCCCAAGCCGAAGGCCAATGCCAAACCCGCTGCCGCCGCCAAGCCCGCCGCGGACCAGAAGAACCCCAGCGCACCGCGCAGCTAGAAAATCTTCTATTGAGATAGAGCTCTCCTGCGTCATTGCCGGGCTTGACCCGGCAATCCATCAGTTTTGAAAAGATGGATGCCCGACCGGGCATGACGAATGGGTTTCCATCAACCAAACCAGTCAGCCTTTTCGCAATCGCATGCCGCAAGAGATCGGCATGCACGTAATCTTCACCTCATCTCAGTCGGCCTGCGCGTATCGTCGCGCACGGCTTGCCATGACACGCGCTTGGCTCGATAATTCGCAGACCTACAATTACTCCCGTCGGAACGCAGAACCGTTTCGCTCACCGAGGACATGATGGATCGCATCTGGCTCAAGCACTATCCACCCGGAGTGCCCGCCGATATCGACCTTGGCCGCTACGCATCCCTCGTCGACCTGCTCGAGGAAAGCTTCAGCAAATTCCGCGACCGCGACGCCTTCATCTGCATGGACAAGGCGATCACCTACCGGCAGTTCGACGAATTGTCGGCGCAGCTTGCCGCCTATCTGCAGACGCTTGGCCTTGCCAAAGGCGCGCGGATCGCCGTGATGCTGCCGAACGTGCTGCAAAATCCGGTGACTTTGGCCGCGGTGCTGCGCGCCGGCTTCACCGTGGTCAACGTCAATCCGCTCTACACCCCGCCCGAGCTCGAACACCAGTTGAAGGACTCCGGGGCCGAGGCCATCGTCGTTCTGGAGAATTTCGCCTCGACGCTGCAGAAGGCGATCGGCAACACCGCAGTCCGGCATGTGATCGTCGCCACCATGGGCGACCTACTCGGCCTCAAGGGCGCGGTGGTAAATTTCGTGGTGCGCCACGTCAGGAAGATGGTGCCGCAATTCGCGCTGCCGGGCGCGGTGGCGTTCAACGACGCGCTCGCGCAAGGTCGCCAGCGTTCCTTCACCCGCCCGGCCATCGGCCGCGACGATGTCGCCTTCCTGCAATACACCGGCGGCACCACCGGCGTGTCCAAGGGCGCGACGCTGCTTCATCGCAACATTCTCGCCAACGTGCTGCAGAACGACGCGTGGCTGCAGCCCGGCCTGCAGAAGCCGCCGAAAACCGACGGCTTCATGATCGTCTGCGCGCTGCCGCTCTATCATATCTTCGCGCTGACCGCCTGTTTCCTGCTCGCGACACGGATCGGCGGCGCCAATCTCTTGATTCCCAATCCGCGCGACATGAAGAACTTCGTCAAGGAGTTGCGCAAATATCGCGTCAACAGCTTCCCCGCCGTCAATACGCTCTATAACGGCCTGTTGCACACGCCGGGCTTCCACGAGGTCGATTTCTCCGCGCTCAAGGTCTCGGTCGGCGGCGGCATGGCGGTGCAGGCCGCGGTGGCGGAACGCTGGCTCAAGGTGACCGGCTGCACGATCCTCGAAGGCTACGGGCTGTCGGAAACCTCGCCGGTGCTGACCTGCAATCCGTCCGACGCCGACACCTTCAACGGCACCATCGGCCTGCCGGTGCCTTCGACCGACATCGCCATCCGCGACGACCAGAACCGCGACGTTCCGCTCGGCGAGCCCGGCGAAATCTGCGCGAAGGGTCCGCAGGTGATGGCGGGCTACTGGAACAGGCCCGACGAGACCGCGAAGGTGATGACGCCCGACGGTTTCCTGCGCACCGGCGATATCGGCGTGATGTCGCCGGAAGGCTACATCCGGATCGTCGACCGCAAGAAGGACATGATCCTGGTCTCCGGCTTCAACGTCTATCCCAACGAGGTCGAGAGCGTGATCGCGAGCCACCCGGGCGTGCTCGAATGCGCGGTGATCGGCGTGCCGGACGAAAAATCCACCGAGGCGGTGAAGGCGTTCGTGGTGCGCAAGGATCCGAACCTGACCGCACAGGATCTCCTTGCCTATGCCCACCAGCAGCTGACGCATTACAAGATTCCCAGGCAGATCGAATTCCGTACCGAACTGCCCAAGAGCAATGTCGGCAAGATCCTGCGCCGCGCCTTGCGCGAGGAAACACCGCGCGCTGCCGCAACGGCCGACTGAGGCTTGCGATGACCGGAAATCTCCTTGTCACCGCGCAGGACGTGCTCGCCTTCTGGCGCGAGGCCGGCGAAGCGCGCTGGTTCACCAAGGATGCCGCGTTCGATACGCAACTGCGCGAACGCTTCGCCCATTTGCTCGACGAGGCGAAGGATGGCCAGCTGGCGTCATGGACGGCCAGCGACGATGGCCTGCTCGCGCTGATCCTCGTGCTCGACCAGTTCCCGCGCAACATCTTCCGCAACGATGCGCGCGCGTTTGCGACTGACGCGATGGCGCGGCAACTCACCCATGAGGCGATCGCGCGCGGCGCCGACCAGCGGATCGATCCCAAGCTTCGCGCCTTCGTCTACATGCCGCTGATGCATTCGGAGGAACTGGCCGATCAGGACCGCAGCGTCGCGCTCTATCGTGCGCTCGGCAACGCCCACAATCTGAAATTCGCCAAGCTGCACGCCGACATCATCCGCAAATTCGGCCGCTTCCCGCACCGGAATGCGGTGCTCGGCCGCGCCACCACGCCGGAGGAAGCCGCCTTCCTCGCCGAGGGCGGCTTCGCGGGCTGATCCGTCCAACCGAATGTTAACGAATCCTTGCTAGGCCCGGCATGGCCGCCGGCGCAGAGTCCATCACCGCCGGCTTTCAGGATGATTGCGTTGGCGATGACGGAAGCACAGAGCGCACCCGAGGCGCGGCCCGCTGGCCTGATCGCGCGACTGCGCGGCGTGCTCGGCGGCAGCAACGAAGCTTCGCTGACCAAGCGGCTCGCTGGCACCGTCTTCATCATCCGCGTGCTCAGCGCCGGCCTCGCCTATCTGTCGCAGATCCTGCTGGCGCGCTGGATGGGCGGCTCGGATTACGGCATCTATGTCTATGTCTGGACCTGGGTGCTGCTGCTCGGCAGCGTGCTCGATTTCGGCATCGCGGTTTCCGCGCAGAAGATCATTCCGGAATATCGCGGCAGCGGCGAGTTCGCGCTGCTGCGCGGCTTCCTGTCCGGCAGCCGCTGGATCACGCTCGCCGCGTCAACCGTGGTGGCGCTGCTGCTCGCCGGTGTCGTGAAGCTGCTCCAGCCGACCCTCGATCCCGCGATGGTGATGCCGCTTTATCTCGGCTGCCTCACGCTGCCCGCCTTCGTCGTCGCCAACACCCAGGACGGCATCGCCCGCTCGCATGACTGGATGCGGCTCGGCCTGATGCCGCAATTCATCGTGCGGCAGGCTCTGATCATCGGCTTCACCGCCGGCGCGGTGGTGCTCGGCCTGCAGCTTGGCGCCAGCGCGGCGATGCTCGCCAGCGCTAGCGCGGTATGGATCGCGATGACCGGGCAGATGCTCGTGCTCAACCGCCGCCTGCGCGCCCATGTCGAACGCGGCCCGCGCGCCTATGATCTTGCGAGCTGGCTGAAAGTCTCGCTGCCGATCATGATGGTCGAAGGCTTCTATCTGCTCTTGTCCTACACCGACATTCTGGTGCTGCAGCACTTCCGTTCCTCCGAGGAGGTCGGCGTCTATTTCGCCGTGGTCAAGACGCTGGCGCTGGTGTCGTTCATCCATTACGCGATGTCGGCCACCACCGCGCACCGCTTCACCGAATATCACGCCGCCGGCGACACCGAACGGCTGTCGGCCTATGTCGCGCACGCGATCAAATGGACGTTCTGGCCCTCGCTCGCCGCCACCGCGGTGCTGCTGGCATTGGGCAAGCCGCTGCTCTGGCTGTTCGGCTCGCAATTCACCGGCGGCTACGGCATCATGTTCGTCGCCGCCATTGGCCTGATCGTGCGCTCGGCGGTCGGCCCGGTGGAACGCCTGCTCAACATGAGCGGCAACCAGAACAGTTGCGCGCTGGCCTACGCGCTGGCCTTCGCGATGAATCTGGTGCTCTGCATCGCGCTGGTGCCGAATTTCGGCGGCTACGGCGCTGCCGCCGCGACCTCGCTGTCGCTCACCTTCGAGACCGTGCTGTTGTTCGCGCTGACCAAGAAGCGGCTTGGCCTGCATGTATTTGCCTTCGGGAAGGGCGGACGATCTTCTCAATAGCCGTCATGGCCGGGCTTGACCCGGCCATCCACGTCTTCGCCGCAATAGAAGAAAAGCGTGGATCACCGGGACAAGCCCGGTGACGACGAGTTCAGGCACCCGACCGGATATGAACTGCTTCTAGCGCCCGGCAATGACAATGAGCCTACTTCGCGGTCCAGCCGCCGTCGATCGACAGGTTAGCGCCGGTGATCTGGCTCGCCTCGTCGCTGCACAGATAGAGCGCCATCGCCGCCACCTGCTCCACGGTGACGAACTCCTTGGTCGGCTGCGCCTCCAGCATCACGTCCTTGATGACCTGCTCCTTGGTCATGTTGCGCGCCTTCATGGTGTCGGGAATCTGGCGCTCGACCAGCGGCGTCCAGACATAGCCCGGGCTGATGGCGTTGCAGGTGATCTTGTGGGGAGCAAGCTCCAGCGCCACGGTCTTGGTCAGACCCGCGATGCCGTGCTTGGCCGCGACATAGGCCGACTTGAAGGGCGAAGCCACCAGCGAATGCGCCGAGGCGGTGTTGATGATGCGGCCCCAGCCGCGCGTCTTCATACCGGGCACCGCGGCGCGGATGGCATGAAACGCCGATGACAGGTTGATGGCGATGATCGCGTCCCATTTGTCGAGCGGGAATTCCTCGACCGGCGACACGAACTGGATGCCGGCATTGTTGACCAGAATATCCACCGAGCCGAAAGTCTTGTCGCCGAGCGCCACCATCTCGGCGATCTCGGCGGGCTTGGTCATGTCGGCGGGCGAATGCACCGCCCTGACCTTGAATTCGCTCTCGATGGCGGCGCGTTCCTTTTCGATCTCGGCCGCCGTGCCCATGCCGTTGAGCACGATATTGGCGCCGGCCTTCGCCATCGCGCGCGCATAAGCAAGGCCGATGCCGCTGGTCGATCCGGTGATGACCGCCGTCTTTCCCGCCAAGGATACCATCGCTCGCTCCTGATCATGAGGCACGCATCAACTCACGCCCATGGCGTCAGTTCGCCACGGCATCAATGACAATGCTTTGATCGCGGTTCAAGCGCGACTTAGGAGTGATCCGGCGCGGCGAGGATCATGGTCCAGAACACCTTGTATTTGGAGTTCGGCGCATAGACCGCGGCGATGCCCATTTTTGTGACACCGCTCGCCAGCATGTTGGCGCGGTGCGAGGGCGAATCCCGCCAGCCAGAGAAGGCTTCGGCCATGGTGTGATAACCCGCCGAGATGTTCTCGACGCCCTTGGAGGCGGCAAAGCCGGACGCCTTCAGCCGCTTGGTGAAGGGACCGGCGACATCGTGATCGAGCTTGTTGCGGCCCGCCATCGCCCGCGACTGCGCTTCCGCCGCCTGCATCAGCTCCGGATCGATCGTCACCGCGCCAAGGCCGTTGTTCTGACGGTAGCCGGAGATCATCGACGCCGCGCCCGCGGCATCGAGCTTCGCGCTCGCATTCGCCATGCTGACATAAAACGAAGGCTGTACGGTTCCCGGATCGCGGTCCCCCGCGCAACCGGTCAAAATCAACAACCCGAAACACAGCCCCGCACGCCAGATCATTTGTCTCATCCCGTTCATCCCGCGCCGTTGTTGCACATCAACAGTGGCTGAAAGGTGAACGGGCGGCAGAACGAAGCGGGAAAACGCTCAGGCCCCGGCGAAAATCCGGTAGCGGCGCGGCTGCAGGCTGATGATCTCGCCGGGCTTGAGATCGCGGTCGCGCGGCGCATCGATCTCGATCAGGGTCTCGGCGCCGCCGACATGCAGCGCCACGTCGGCGCGCTGCGTCGGGCCGAACGCACGCACCCGCTTGACGTCGCCATCGACCACGCCGCTGCCGGGCGGCAGCACCGCGACATCGTGGCGACGGATGAACAGATGGGACGGACCGGCCAGCGCATCACGCAGGTCGAGATCGAGCACCTTGTCGCCGAGATGCACCTGCCCGCCGCTGACCTGCACCGGCAGCACGATCAACTCGCCGATGAAGCCGTGCACGAACGGCGTCGCCGGATTGTCGTAGACCTCGGCCGGGGTACCGACCTGCTCGATCTTGCCCTTGTCCATCACCACCACGCGGTTGGCGACCTCGAGCGCCTCCTCCTGGTCGTGAGTAACGAAGATCGAGGTGACATGGATTTCCTCGTGCAGCTGCCGCAACCAGCGCCGCAGCTCCTTGCGCACCTTGGCGTCGAGCGCGCCGAACGGCTCGTCGAGCAGCAGGATGCGCGGCTCGATCGCGAGCGCGCGGGCAAGCGCGATGCGCTGGCGCTGGCCGCCCGACAACTGGCTCGGATAGCGATCCGCCAGCCAGTCGAGCTGCACCAGATCGAGCAACTCCATCACCCGCTTGCGGATGCGTTCCTCGCTCGGCCGGATCGCACGCGGCTGCACCCGCAAACCGAACGCGACATTCTCGAACACGCTCATATGGCGGAACAGCGCGTAGTGCTGGAACACGAAGCCGACATGACGCTCGCCGGCGCCGCGCGCCAGCGCGTTCTCGCCGTCGAACCACACCTCGCCAGCATCGGGCCAGTCGAGCCCGGCGATGATGCGGAGCAGCGAGGTCTTGCCGGAGCCGGAGGGACCGAGCAACGCGACGAGTTCACCGGTCTCGACCTTGAGATCGACATTGTCGAGCGCGGTGAAGGTACCGAACCGCTTGACCAGATTGCGCACTTCAATGGTCACTTGCCCACTTGTCCTTCTTCGAGGCGACCTTCGAGAACCGTTTTCACGATCAAGGTCACGAGCGCCAGAAACGCCAGCAGCGAGGCGATCGCGAACGAGGTCACGAATTGATATTCATTGTAGAGGATTTCCACCAGCAGCGGCATGGTGTTTGTCTCGCCACGGATGTGACCAGATACCACAGAGACCGCGCCGAATTCGCCCATCGCACGCGCGTTGCAGAGCAACACACCGTACAGCACGCCCCATTTGATGTTCGGAATGGTGACGCGCAGGAAGGTGTGCAGGCCGGAGGCACCGAGCGAGATCGCCGCCTCTTCTTCCTGATTGCCCTGCTCCTGCATCAGCGGGATCAGCTCGCGCGCCACGAACGGGAACGTGACGAAGGTGGTCGCAATCGCAATGCCCGGCACCGCAAACAGAATGCGGATGTCATGCGCATTCAGCCAAGCGCCGAAATAGCCCTGCGCGCCGAACAGCAGCACGAACACCAGCCCCGAGATCACCGGACTGACCGAGAACGGCAGGTCGATCAGCGTCACCAATAATGTCTTGCCAGGAAAATCGAACTTGGCGACCGCCCAGGCCGCGATCACGCCGAACGCGAGATTGAGACTGACGGAAATCGCGGCCACGATCAGGGTGAGACGAATTGCCGACAGCGCCTCGGGTTCGGACAGCGCCGCGAGATAGGCATCCACCCCGCGCGCAAACGCGCCGGCAAACACCACCGCGAGCGGCAGCACCACAAAGACCGTGAGAAACGTCACCGCAATCGCGATCAGGACGATGCGCACGAGCAGCGGCTCGGTGCGTCCTTGCGGCGCACGGGGGGCGGCATGTCTTGAAACAGTCGTCATCGCCAGTGCTCACAACGCAACCGCAGTGCCGCGCTTCTGCGCCCAGCACTGAATGCGGTTGATGGCGAAAATGATCAGGAACGAGACCACCAGCATGATCACCGCGATCGCGGTGGCGTCGGCATAGCGAAACTCTGAGAGTCGGATCACGATCAGGAGCGGCGCGATCTCGGAGACGTTCGGCAAATTACCCGCAATGAAGATCACCGAGCCGTATTCGCCGACCGCGCGGGCGAAAGCCAGTGCAAAGCCGGTGAGGATCGCCGGGATCAGGCTTGGAATGATGACGCGGCGAATGATGTTCCAGCGGCTGGCGCCGAGGCTCGCCGCGGCTTCCTCGACCTCGACTTCAAGATCGAGCAGCACCGGCTGCACCGTGCGCACGACAAAGGGAAAACCGATGAAGATCATCGCCACGAAAATGCCGAGCGGCGTGAACGCGACCTTGATGCCAAGCTCGGCGAGCGGCGCGCCGAGCCAGCCTTTCTGTGCGAACAGCGCGGTCAGCGCGACGCCGGCCACCGCGGTCGGCAACGCAAAGGGAATATCGACAATGGCATCGAAGATGCGGCGGCCGGGAAAACGATAGCGCACCAGCACCCAGACGATGATCATGCCCATGACGAGATTGACCAGCGCGGCGGCGAAAGCGAGGCCGAAAGAGATCCGAAGCGCGTTCAGCGTGCGGCGGCTGGTCAGAATTCCCCAGAACTGATCGAAACTGAGTTCGAAGGTTTTCAGGAAGAGGCCCGCGAGCGGGATCAGCACAATGATCGACAGCCAGGTCAGGGTCAGCCCCATGGTGAGGCCGAATCCCGGCAAGGTCCGCCGTCCCGATTCTCTGCTCACGATGTCCCCCGCGCCAGCCTGTTGAATCAGTCTTGTCGATTAATCCTTGTAGATCTGGTCGAAAACGCCGCCCTCGCCGAAGTGTTCCTTCTGCGCCTTGGTCCAGCCGCCGAACACATCGTCGATCGTGAACAGATCGACGTTGGCGAAGTTGGCCTCATATTTCTTGGCGATCTCCACATCGCGCGGCCGGTAGAAATTGCGCGCCGCGATCTCCTGTCCTTCCTTGGTGTACCAGTATTTCAGATACGCTTCTGCGACAGTACGCGTGCCCTTCTTGTCGGCGACGCGATCGACGATGGCAATCGGCGGCTCCGCAAGGATGGAGACCGACGGCACCACGATCTCGAACTTGTCCTTTCCGAACTCCTTGATCGCGAGATACGCCTCGTTCTCCCACGCCAGCAGCACGTCACCGACACCGCGCTCGACGAACGTCACCGTCGAGCCGCGCGCGCCAGTGTCGAGGACCGGGACATTCTTGTAAATATCGCCAACGAACTTTTTGGCCTTGTCTTCGGAGCCGAATTTCTTCAGCGCATGGCCCCACGCCGCGAGATAATTCCAGCGCGCGCCGCCGGAGGTTTTCGGATTCGGCGTGATGACCTGCACATTGCTCTTGAGCAGATCGTCCCAGTCCTTGACCGCTTTCGGATTGCCCTTGCGCACCAGGAACACGATGGTCGAGGTGTAAGGCGAGGAGTTCTGCGGCAGGCGCTTCTGCCATTCCTTGTCGATGAACCCTTTGTTCGCGATCGCATCGATGTCATAGGCGAGCGCCAGCGTCACCACATCGGCCTGCAAGCCGTCGATCACCGAGCGCGCTTGCGAGCCGGAGCCGCCATGCGACTGCTTGATCCCGACGCTCTTGCCGCTCTCCTTCTGATACGCGGCAATGAACGCCTTGTTGAAATCGACATACAACTCGCGCGTCGGATCGTACGACGCGTTGAGCAGCGACACATCGGCGGCGAATGCAGTGCCTGCCCAGACGACGCCGGCAATAACGGCGAGGATACGGCGGATCATCTCAATCTCCATTCGAAGTGACAGCGTGAGTGCTATCGACGAAGGCGAGAGACTTTGGAATTTGCGTCGAAGTGTCAACGAAACGCGGTTTCGTTCTTTGCGGACCGCGAGAGTAAACGTGCTACGAAATCTTCGCGACGTGAATGCCGCATTCCGTTTTGCCTTTTCCGCGCCAGCGGCCGGCGCGCGAATCCTCTCCCGGCGCAGTTCTGCTGGTGCACGGCATGCAGCCGACCGAGGTGAAGCCGGATGCGGCCAAGGGATGCGGCGGCAGGTGCGATGCCGCATAGAGCGCCTGCAAGTCCTGCGGCGTGATATTGGCGAGCGGATTGAACTTCAAACGCTCGCCGTCGGCCTCGACAACGGGGATCGCCGCGCGGTCGCCGCCCTGGAAACGCTTGCGGCCGTTGAGCCAGGCGCCGAACGGCGCCAGCGCCCGCGCCAGCGGCTCGACCTTGCGGATGAAACAACAGCGGTCCGGATCGGAAAACCACAATTCGCGATCCTTGTCCTCGCGCGCCAGTTCCTCCTCGCGCGGATGAATGGTGCGGACATCGGTGAGTCCGAGCAGATGCGTGAGCGTGTCACGATGGGCCAGCGTCTCATCGAACAGCCAGCCGGTGTCGAGAAACACCACCGGAATGGCGGGATCGACATCGGCGGCGAATTTCAGCAGCACGGCCGATTCCGTGCCGAACGACGACACCAGCGCGAGCCGGTCGCGGCCCGCTTCCTGCACGGCGGCGCGAATGATCTCGACGGGAGAGGCATGCTCCAGCGCGGCATCCAGCGCAGCGGCGCGCGCGACAATCGTCGCCGGCGCCTGCGCCACGCCGGAGATTTGAATTTCTGAATCGGGCGACGCGGTCATTCTGCCGCCGCCATCATCTGGGCGGCGAGCCGCGACAGATCCGCCGCGCGCCACGGCGCCGAATGCGCCACCACATCGCCGATGATCAGGATCGCGGGTCCGGTCTCGACCTGCGCCACCAGATCGGGAAGCTGCTCGAGCGTGCCGACCACCGCCTTGGCATCAGGCCGCGTCGCGCGCGCGAACACGCCGACCGGCGTCTGCGGCGAACGGCCGGCGGCGAGCAATCCCTCGCGAATGGTCGGCGCAGCGGTGATGCCCATATAGACCACCACGGTCATCCTGGTGTCGGTGAGTGCGCCCCAATCAACCGCCTCGGCATCCCGCGCCTTGTGCGCGGTGAGAAAAGTGATGCGCGTCGCCTGACGGCGGAAGGTCAGCGGCACTTCGGATTCCGCCGCCACGCCGACACCGGCGGTGATGCCGGGAATGATCGCGTAAGCAACGCCCGCCTCGCGCAGCGCCGCGACCTCCTCGCCGCCGCGCCCGAAGATGAAAGAATCGCCACCCTTCAAACGCACCGCGCGCTTGCCCGCGCGCGCCGCCTCGATCAACAGCGCGTTGGTCGCATCCTGCCCGATGCCGGGCTTGCCGATACGGCGGCCGACCGAGACACGCGCCGCATCGCGCCGCGCGCGATCGAGAATCTCCGGCGAGACCAGATCGTCGTAGAACACCACGTCGGCATCCTGCAGTGCACGCAGCGCCTTCACCGTCAGCAGATCCGGATCCCCCGGCCCCGCGCCGACCAGCGTAACGAAGCCCGCGCCATCGGCGCTGGCGAATTGCGAGGGATCGGCGATCGCCTCCAATGCGGCGTCCGCCTCTTTGGCGCGTCCGGCCAGCACCAGCGCGCCGATCGGCCCATCGACCACGCGCTCCCAGAAGCGGCGGCGCAACGAAAATTCGGGAATTCGCTCATGCATATTCTTGCGCCAGCGTCCGATGAAGCCGGCGAGATCGCCGATCCGCGCCGGCAGCAATGCCTCGATCCGTTCGCGCACGCGCCGCGCCACCACCGGCGACGCACCACCGGTGCCGACCGCGACCACGACATCGCCGCGATCGACGATCGCCGGAAAGATGAAAGTGGAATGCGCAAGATCGTCCATCACATTGACCGGCAGACCGAGCGCACGCGCCCGCGCCGACATCGCCTCCCCTGCGTGACCTGCGCCGGCACACAGCACCGCGATCACGCCGGTCAGATCGATGGTCTCCACGTCGCCGTCGATGTGCTCGATCCGCCGAGCAACTTCCGCGCCGAATTCACTGGTGTCGCGATTGCCGTCGAGCGCCAGCCAGCGCACGCGCGCGCCCGCCGCCAACAGCAGCCGCAGCTTGGCGCGCACGAGTTCACCCGCCCCGAGCAGCAAAACAGGACCGGCGCGCAAATCGAGAAACACAGGCAGAAACTGCATCACAACTCCAATTCCCGAATTCAGGGGATTGACGGGAATTATTTTCTATATATGTATCTATTTACAGCAGCAAAGAGAAATAAATTTCCTTCTTTTGCACTGCATCCCGAGAATTTTCAAACCGCGAAACCAAGTGCAAGAGATGCATCTTCTCGTCGTTGATCATCAAGGCCAGGAACATCGTCTGGAAGCGCTGGAAGGCTGGCGCGTGATGGAGGTGATCCGCGACTGGGGCCTCGCCATCAAGGCCGAATGCGGTGGCGCCTGCGCCTGCGCCACCTGCCATGTCTATGTCGATCCGGCCTGGGTCGCGCGTCTCGCGCCGCCCACCGATGAAGAGATCGACCAGCTCGACAGCGCCTTCTTCGTCGAATCCAATTCACGCCTCGCCTGTCAGATCCTGATGTCGCCCGAGACCAGCGGCCTGCGCGTCACCCTTGCACCCGAAGGGGAGTGATCATGAGCGCGCAGCACAGCAACGACCACCTCGACGAACTTGAGGCGCAAAGCATCTACATCCTGCGCGAGGGCTTCGCGCGGCTGAAGAAGCTCGCACTGCTCTGGTCGCTCGGCAAAGATTCCAACGTGATGATCTGGCTCGCGCGCAAGGCGTTCTTCGGCAAGGTGCCGTTCCCCTGCCTGCACGTCGACACCGGCAAGAAATTTCCCGAGATGTACGCCTTCCGCGATCAATACTCGAAGGAATGGGGCCTCGACCTGCGCGTCGATCCCTGCCCGCCGATCGATGCGGTCGATCCGACGCTGCCGCCGGCGGCGCGCTCGGCGGCGCGCAAGACCGAAGGCCTGAAAATGGCGCTCGCCAAATACGGCTTCGACGGACTGATCGCCGGCATCCGCCGCGACGAGGAAGCCACCCGCGCCAAGGAGCGCGTGTTCTCGCCGCGCGGCCTCGAAGGCGGATGGGACGTGCGCGACCAGCCGCCGGAATTCTGGGATCACTTCAACGCCTCGGTGCCGGCCGGCGCGCATTTGCGCATCCATCCGATCCTGCATTGGACCGAAACCGACATCTGGGCCTACACCCAGCGCGAGAACATTCCGATCATCCCGCTGTATCTGTCCAGGAACGGCAAGCGTTACCGCTCGCTCGGCGATGCCGACATCACTTTTCCGGTCGCCTCGAACGCCTCCAACATCGCCGAAATCCTGACCGAACTGCACGAGACCAAGGTGCCGGAGCGGTCCGGCCGCGCGCTCGATCATGAGACCGAGGACGCCTTCGAGCGCCTTCGCGTCGCCGGGTATCTCTAGAGCATGATCCGGAAAAGTGGAAACCGGTTTTCCGGAAAGATCATGCTCAAACAAAATGATCGCTAAGTATCGCCAACATCACGAGTGCGCCGATGAACATGGCTGTCTCCCAAACTGATCTCCCGGCTCCGGGCAGCAATTCGCGGCCGCAAGTCAGCATCGTCATTGTCGGCCATGTCGATCACGGCAAATCGACGCTGGTCGGTCGCCTGCTGCACGAGACCGGCAGCCTGCCCGACGGCAAGCTCGAAATGCTGAAGGCGGTCAGCGAGCGGCGCGGCATGCCGTTCGAATGGTCGTTTTTGCTCGACGCGCTGCAGACCGAGCGCGACCAGGGCATCACCATCGACACCACGCAAATCCGCTTCCGCACCGAATCGCGCGACATCGTCTTGATCGATGCGCCTGGCCACGCCGAATTCCTGCGCAACATGATCACCGGCGCCTCGCAGGCCGACGCCGCGGTGCTGATCATCGACGCGCTGGAGGGCGTGCGCGACCAGACCCGCCGCCATGGCTATCTGCTGCATCTGCTCGGCGTGAAGCAGGTTGCGGTGGTGGTCAACAAGATGGACCGCGTCGATTTCAGCGAAGCCCGCTTCAACGAAATCCGCGACGAGATTTCCGCCCACCTCGTCAGCCTCGGCGTGACGCCGACCGCGGTCATTCCCATTTCCGCGCGCGAGGGCGACGGCGTTGCCGCACTCACGGCGCGCATCGGCTGGTATAAGGGGCCGACCGTGGTTGGCGCGCTCGATACGCTGACGCCAACCCGCGCACTGACCGACCTGCCGCTACGCCTGCCGGTGCAGGCAATCTACAAATTCGACGACCGCCGCATTGTCGCGGGCCGCATCGAATCCGGCCATCTCGCCGCGGGCGACGAAATCGTCATCATGCCTGCCGGCAAGATCGCCAAGATCAAGACGGTGGAGAGCTGGCCGGTGACGCCGCTCGGCACGCGGCAGACCGCCGGACGTTCGGTCGGCATCACGCTGGACCGCGAACTGTTTCTGGAGCGTGGCGACATCATCGGCCGCGGCGCCTCCGCGCCGCGCGACACCCGCCGCCTGCGCGCCCGCATCTTCTGGCTGCACGAGACGCCGCTGACGGACGGCGCCTCGATCCTGGTCCGGCTCGGCACCATGGAAAGCCGCGCCAGCGTCGTCGCCATCGAGAAGGCGGTCGATCCCGGCGATCTCGCCAGCGTCGCCACCTCGGCGATCGCACGCAACCATGTCGGCGAGATCGACCTTGCGCTGGCCAAGCCGGTCGCCACCGACGCCCACACCGACAATCCCCGCACCGGCCGCCTCGTCATCGAGGTGGGTGGCCGGATCGCCGGCGGCGGCCTCGTGCTCAGCATCGATGCCGGCGAGCGCGCGCTGCCGGTCGACATCGTGCCGGCGGAATCGGCGCTGCAGCCGCAGGAGCGCGCGGACCGTTACCAGCATGCCGGTGCCGTGGTCTGGTTCACCGGTCTGCCCGGCGCAGGCAAATCGACTCTCGCCCGCGCGCTGGAGCGCAAGCTGTTCAGCCGCGGCGGCTCGCCGATCCTGCTCGATGGCGACACGCTGCGTGCCGGCCTCAACGGCGATCTCGGCTTCTCGCCGCAGGATCGCCGCGAGAACATCCGTCGCATCGCCGAAATCGCGACGCATCTGGCCCGCAACGGCCATATCGCCATCGTCGCCGCAGTGTCGCCCTTCGCCGACGACCGCGCGCAGGCACGACGCATCACGGGCGACGCCTTCCGCGAGATCTATGTCGCCACTCCCGCCACCGTCTGCGAAAACCGCGACCCCAAGGGCCACTACGCCAAGGCCCGCGCCGGCCAACTCTCGAACTTCACCGGGATCGGGCAGGATTATCAGCCGCCCGCCGGCGCCGAACTGACGATCGACACCTCGCAGCATTCGATCGCGGAGGCCACCGGCGCAATCGAACAGATGCTGATCGCGAGCAACGTGCTGTTCGACGAACCCGCCGACCTCGCCGCGCACATCTGATCGCGGCCTTCCCGACGACATCGCTCACGGCATCGCATTTCGCGCGTTCTGCGCTGCCGTTTTGGTGCTGTTTGTCGCAGATGTGCGCGGCGTCTCCCCGCGCTGTCACGACTTGTCACTTTGTGACAATTGTGACTAACAATTTTGACCCCAAATACTTGGAATTAAAGCGAACTTTTTTCCTGTCACAAACTGTGGACTGACCTTTGGTATAACCCTGCCATGCGGTAAAAGACTTCTCATCTCGACAAATTTGACGTTAAAACAATTTCCAGCGTTCAAAATTTTGGCTCCATGCATTCCATCTTTTGGAATGGCATGTCGAACAATCTGCGAGACACTCAGTGATGAAACGTATCGATACCGGCGGTCTCAAGATCGCCCCCGTCCTGTTCGATTTTGTCGAGAGAGAAGCCACGCCCGGCACCGGCATTTCGTCGGAGAAATTCTGGAGCGGGCTCGCCGCGGTGATCCGCGATCTCGCGCCGACCAACCGCGCGCTGCTCGACAAGCGCGATGTGCTTCAGGCGAAGATCGATGCATGGCATCGCGCGCAGAAGGGCAAGCCGTTCGACGTCAACGTCTACACCGCCTTCCTCAAGGAGATCGGCTATCTGCTGCCGGAGCCCGCGACCGAACAGGTGCGGACGCAGAATGTCGATGACGAGATCGCGCGCCTCTACGGTCCGCAGCTTGTCGTGCCGCTGACCAATGCGCGCTATTCGCTGAACGCCGCCAACGCCCGCTGGGGCAGCCTGTACGATGCCTTCTACGGCACCGACGCCATTCCGTTCGATCCGAAGGAGCGCGGTCCGGGCTACAACAAGGCGCGCGGCGAGCGCGTCATCGCCAAGGCCAAGGCGTTTCTCGACGACACCGCGCCGCTCGCCTCCGGCAGCCATGCCGATGTGACGGCCTACAACGTCACCGGCGGTGCGCTCGCGGCCAAGCTCGCCAACGGCGCCACCACCGCGCTGAAGGATCCGCAGCAGTTCGCCGGCTCTCAGGGCGAGGCGGCCGCGCCGACCGCCGTGCTGCTGGTCAATCACGGCCTGCACATCGACATCCGCATCGACCGCACGACGGCGATCGGCAAGGACGATCCGGCCGGCGTCTCCGACATCATCATCGAAGCCGCGCTCAGCACCATTCTCGACATGGAAGACAGCGTTGCCGCTGTCGATGCCGAGGACAAGGTGGAGCTCTATCGCAACACGCTCGGCCTGTTGAAGGGCACGCTGTCCGCCCAGTTCGAGAAGGGCGGCAAGATGCTGACCCGCTCGCTCAACCCGGACCGCACCTACACCGCGCCGGACGGCAAGCCGCTGGTGCTGAACGGCCGCAGCCTGCTGCTGGTGCGCAATGTCGGCATCCACATGTATACCGACGCCGTGCTCGACGCCGCAGGCAACGAGATTCCCGAAGGCATGCTCGACGCCGCGATCACCGCGCTGCTCGGCATGCATGACCTGCGCAACCGTCGCAACAGCCGCAAGGGCTCGATCTACATCGTCAAGCCGAAGCTGCACGGGCCGGAAGAAACCGCGCTGGTCAGCGAATTGTTCGGCCGCGTCGAGGCCATGCTCTCGATCCCGCGCAACACGCTCAAGATCGGCATCATGGACGAGGAGCGCCGCACCACGGTGAACCTCAAGGCTGGCATCCAGCAGGCGCTGGATCGGGTGTTCTTCATCAACACCGGCTTCCTCGACCGCACCGGCGACGAGATTCACACCTCGATGGAAGCCGGGCCGATGATCCGCAAGGCCGACATGAAGTCGAGCGCCTGGATCAAGGCCTATGAGGACTGGAACGTCGACAACGGTCTGATCTGCGGCCTGCCCGGCCATGCGCAGATCGGCAAGGGCATGTGGGCCGCGCCCGACAAGATGGCCGACATGCTGACGCAGAAGATCGGCCACCCGCGCGCCGGCGCTGCCACCGCCTGGGTGCCCTCGCCGACCGCGGCGACGCTGCACGCGCTGCATTATCATCAGGTCGATGTCGCCGAGCGCCAGCGCGAACTGCGCAGCCGCCCGCGCGCCAAGCTGTCGGACCTGTTGACCATTCCGGTGTCGAACTCGAACTGGTCGCCGGACAACGTCAAGGAAGAGATCGACAACAACTGCCAGGGCATCCTCGGCTATGTCGTGCGCTGGCTCGACCAGGGCATCGGCTGCTCCAAGGTGCCGGATATCCACGATGTCGGCCTGATGGAAGACCGCGCCACGCTGCGCATCTCCAGCCAGCATCTCGCCAACTGGCTGCACCATGGCGTCGTCACCCGCGAGCAGGTGATGGAATCGCTGAAGCGCATGGCCGCCGTGGTCGACCGCCAGAATGCCGGCGATCCGCTGTACCGGCCGATGGCGCCGAGCTTCGACGGCATCGCCTTCCAGGCCGCCTGCGATCTCGTGTTCAAGGGCCGCGAGCAGCCGAACGGCTACACCGAATTCATCCTCCACGCCCGGCGTCGCGAGGTGAAGGCGGGCGAACTGCGGCGCAAGGCGTCCTGATCGAACGCTGCTATCATCAAACAGAAAAATCCCGGCTGGAGCACTCCAGCCGGGATTTTTGTTGGGTCGCGTCACCCGTGTTCTAGAACACCGCGAGGTACTTCAGCAGCGACAGGATGCCGATGATGATGACGACGATGCGGATGATCTGCTTGGCGCGGCCTTCGATCGGCAGAATATTAACGAGATAAAGAACCAGAATGATCACGACGAATGTGATCAGAATGCTGATCAATAAAGACATCTCCAACCTCGAAATGGCCTGACGGCAGGCACGCCGCCGATGTCATACCAACGCCGCTGCGATGCGCTGGTTCCAGATCGGGAACGGATGCCCTATTCGGCGGCCACCACCGGCACGCGCACGAAACGCCCGCGAGGCGCCCGCGCGTGAACTGGCGCCGACGAGGCGCCGTGCTGCACGCTGCCGGCCTTGACCAGTACGCCGCTTGCGGTCGCCACCAGATCGCCCTTGCGCAGCGTCGGGTCGTTCTCCAGTTCGATCTGCGCCAGCCCGCCGGGGTCCTTGCCATTGCAGGTACAGCCGCTGACGAGTTCGGTGCGATAGCGGAATGCATTTGGCAGCGAGGCATACGGCTTGCCGCTGTCCGCCGCCGAGGCATTGTCGATGCCGCTGCCGACATACACTCTGGTCTCGCTTGCCGGACAGAAGCTGTTGCAGGTCGCCGCGCGGCTCTGGCCGCCGGAATTGCTCAGCGGGAAATAACGGCCGTCGCAGGTGCGCACGCAGTAAGCGGTCGCGGGACCGCTTGCGCGCGGCACCGGCGGTCCGTCCTCATGCGGCCCGCCAAAACCGGGCACGAAGAACGGCAGCGACGGCGGCGCAGGCGCCGCAAAGCCGCCGAACAGTGTCGAGAAGAAATCGCCCGCCTCGGCGCGCGAGCCGCAGGCGCTGGCCGCCAGCACGATAGCCGCTGCCGCCACGCCGGTCCGCTTCAACGCCGATCGCACCATCTCACCCTCGACCTTTCCTCGACAGCCACAGCCGCTCGCGGCCGGCGCGCCCTGCAGCCTCGCGGCAGCGGCCGTAAAGCTCAAACCCGATGCGGCGTGGTGGTTGTCGCGCGCTTTCGCGGCGACAGAGAATTATTATCAACTTGCACCGAGCCGATGCCCGGCCCGCTCTTCGGCAGCACGATCACCTTGGCGCCGACCCGCACCCGGCTGAACAGATCCTTCACGTCCGCATTGGTGAGGCGGATGCAGCCGGAGGAGACGAACTTGCCGATGGTCGAAGGATCGTTGGTGCCGTGAATGCGATAGGCGCTGGCGCCGAGATACATCGCGGCGGCACCGAGCGGATTGCCCGGCCCGCCGGCGACAAAGCGCGGCAGATAAGGCTGGCGTGCGATCATCTCACGCGGCGGAATCCAGTCCGGCCATTCCTGCTTGCGCGCCACGGTCTGCACGCCCGACCAGGTAAAGCCCTCGCGGCCGACGCCGACGCCGTAGCGGATCGCGCGGTTGTCGCCGAGCACGTAATAAAGCTGGGTGTTGCGGGTATCGATCACGATGGTGCCGGGCGCCTCGTGGGTCGGAAACGCCACCACGGCGCGCCGCAAACGTGCCGGCATCACATCCGCACTGTTGCCGTCCGGCGTGGTGATACGCGGCGACGGCAGCCCCGGCTCGCTCGACCAGTAGGTCGATGTCGACGGATCGGCATAGCCAAGCACCTGAGCCGATGCGCCGGTTACGAATAGCGCCGGTGCCATCAGAACGGTGCTCACGATCAAAACGGATTTCAGGCGGGAGGCCGATACAGCCGATGTTGCACAATGGCAGCTTGCATCTGTGGCTTTACTGATCACTTTACGCATGACCGTATCCCGCCCCCCTGTTGCCGCACCGGGTGATGCGGGCCGCAAAACAAACACGCCAGCGCCCAACCAGTTCCTTCGCTCCGACGAAATTGCAAAACGTCAAGGCGAGAAGGATCACGACCGTGCGAGGGAACGCCGCGCCAATGCGCGCATTGACCGCTGCGCCGGCCGCATTCGGCAACGCAACGGGATGCCAGATGCGAACACGCGAAAAACCGGATGGATGCGGGCAGGCAGGCGGCGAACAGGCAGGCGAACAACGGCTCCGTAACGACCAGCGCCGCGCCACCGAGTTGGAAGGCCAACCGCTGCACAGCAGCACCACCGAGCAGCCGCCGCTGATCCGCCGGACCGAAGTGGCGACCTTCTCGCTGGTCTGCCTGCTGATCATCGCCACCGTCGCCGTGCTGTATGTCGGGCGCGCGTTCTTCCTGCCGGTGGTGACCGCGATGATTGTCGGCACCATGCTCTCGCCCGCCGCGAAATTCATGGAAGGCTATCGCATCCCGCGCCCGGTCTCGGCGGTGCTGATCGTCGCCACCACCCTCGCCGTCGTCGCCTTCATGATCGGCCTCATCGCCGCACCCTTGATGGAATGGACCAACCGCCTGCCCGAACTCGGCGCCATCCTGAGAGACAGGCTGCACGTGTTCGACCGGCCGCTCGCGCTCTGGCACCAGTTACAGGCGCTGTTCGGCCAGACGCCGAGTGCGGATTCGTCGTTCGAATTTCCGAAGATTTCCTGGGTGCAGCCGACGCTGGAATTCCTCTCGCCGACCTTCACCGAGCTGCTGCTGTTTCTCGCGGTGCTGGTGCTGTTCATCGCAAGCTGGCCGGACCTGCGCCGCGCCTTGATCATGAATTTCCCGAACCGGGACACGCGGCTGCGAACGCTGCGCATGCTCAACGCCATCGAGGCCAATCTCGGCGGCTATCTGCTCACCGTGACGCTGATCAATCTCGGTGTCGGCATCGCCACCGGCATTGTCTGCGCCGTTGCGGGCACCCCCAGCCCCGCCGGCCTCGGCGCGCTGGCGGCGGCGCTGAATTTCATCCCGATCATCGGGCCGATCTTCATGTTCGTGGTGCTGCTCGCGGTTGGCATCATCACTTCCAAGACACTGATCCTTGGCCTTGCTGCGCCGCTCGGCTTCATGATCGTCACCTTTCTCGAAGGTCACTTCATCACGCCCGCGATCATCGGCCGCCGTCTCGCGCTCAACGCGCTCGCGGTATTCATCGCGCTGGCGTTCTGGGCCTGGCTGTGGGGGCCGATGGGTGCCTTCCTGTCGTCTCCCCTTCTCATCGTCGGCCTGATCGTCTGGGAGCATCTGATGCCGCCGCCGAGCGAGCCACAGATGCCCGACGAATGACCCGGATGGAACTTTCACGCACTCTGGTGCGTTTGCGCTGCGCAATCCCGCTTTTCAGGAGCTCTCGATGTCGAGCAGCGATGGCGAAGACGCAATGAAACACCTGACGGATAAAGCCACCTATGAACGCCTTCAGAAGGATGTCGAAGCCGTGAAGAACGACATTTCAGCCCTCACCGAGCAGATCACCAATGCGCTCGAGGAATTCGCCGGCACCGCGCGCAATCAGGCCCGCCAAGGCTACAGGCAGGCGCGCGCCAATGTCGATTCGGTGATGTCCGATGTCAGCGAGCGCGGCAGCGCCGCGCTCGGCGCGGCGCAGGACGCCGCCGCAACGCTGGAGGATACGCTGGAAGACGCCATCCACGAACGGCCGCTCGCCGCGGTCGGGCTCGCGCTCGGTCTCGGCTTTCTGATCGGCGTCACCTGGCGACGCTGAGGCGTCCCGCCTTTGCTCCTCCGCGCGGTCGGCATCGCCGATCGCGCTTTTCAGTGAATATACTTTAAGGGTTGCCGCCGATGCTGCAGAAGATGATCGACGATCTCAGGGACAGCGCCGGCTCGCTGGCGCGGCTGACCTCGCTGGCGATTGCGATTGCCGTCTGTCTCTTCATCACCATCGCCTTCCTGTGCGCGGCCGCCTTCGTCTACGTGCTGCAGCAATACGGTCCGATCCAGGCCTGCCTCGTCGGCGCGGGCGTATTCCTCATCGCCAGCGCGCTCGGCGCGATCGGCTATGCCGTGAAGAAAAAGCAGATCCAGCGCGAGGAGGCGGCGCGGCGGGCGCAGGCGGCGAAATCCTCGATGCAGGCGGCGCTCACCGATCCGATGCTGCTGGCGGTCGGCCTGCAGGCGCTACGCACCATCGGCTTCAGGCGCCTCGTTCCACTCTTGGCGATCGGCGGCGTGGCGATAGGGCTGCTGGCACGGCGCGGCCATCCTGACCGCACCTCCGATCCCGAATGACGGATCATCACGGCAATAAATAAATCGCGCGAGGCAAACGCCTCGCGCGATTACCGTTCGATTCAATCGCTTTTTCTAAAATCCGCACGCACTCTTAAAATTCATTCTCACTCTTAAATCGATACTCACGTTTAAATCGATACTCACGTAATGCAGCGCACCGGCTGCAACTGCTTGGCCACCGTGGTCAGAATGCTCACTGCGGGCTCGCATGCGACGGTCCGGCGCGACGTCACGCTGCTTGGAGCCACGGACGGCGAAGGCGACGGCGGCGCGGATGCATGCCCTGTCGGCACCCGCATCATCACCGAAATCTCCGGCAAGCCGGACGGCCTGAATGACAGCGTCACGAAATCGCCCCGCACCAGCGCGCCGGCACGATCGGCCTTGGCGGTGCGATTGACGCTCGTGGCGGTGTCCCGCACCGCCGCCGACGGCGTCGCAGACACAAGATGTTTCGGGCCCAGAAGATCGTTGCCCGCCACGTTTTCCAGATGGACCGCACCCAGCGCCAGCGTCGCGGCAAGTGCGCCCAACAGTCCTGAAGCAACCTGAATCATTGTCCACGGCCTCACGCAAAGTGTACTGGGGGCAACGGATTTGCGGTCGCTTCGTTCCGGCGTAGCGGCATCACTCAAAGGTGAGGGTGCGGCATCATCCGGATGGGGGATGCGCGACAGGCCAATGCAAAAGCCCAGACCACTTCCGGCCCGGGCTTTGATGACGTCCCCCGCTAGCGCAGGATCAGGATGCTTTCTTCTGGCTGCGGTTGCGAGAGTTGCGCTGGAAGAACAGCGCCTGGCTCGCCACCGCCGACACCATCGCCGGCTGGAACGGCTTCGAGATCAGGAACGCCGGCTCGGGCCGCTCGCCGGTCAGGAAGCGTTCCGGATAGGCGGTGATGAACACCACCGGCACCTCGAAGGTGCGCAGCAGTTCGTTCACCGCGTCGAGGCCGGACGAGCCGTCGGCGAGCTGGATGTCGGCGAGGATCAAACCGGGCTGCTTGGTCTTGGCCAGCGCCAGCGCGTCGGTATGGGTGCGCGCCACGCCGATGACCCGGTGGCCGAGATTCTTCACCAGGCTTTCGAGGTCCATGGCAATGAAGGTCTCGTCCTCGATGATCAGCACGTCGGTCGCGATCTCGGCGGCCAGCTCGCGGCCGGCGGCGTCGGTCAGCGAACGCACCTCGGTGACGGTGGTGTCGAGAATGAAGGCGACCTCCTCCTCGGAAAACCCCTCCAGCGACAGCAGCAGGAACGCCTGCCGCGCCAGCGGCGTGATGTTGGTCAGCCGCCGTTCGGAGGCGGCCTGAGAGAGCGGCTCGCCATCCTCGTTGATCGCCACCGAATTCCAGATCTTGGTGAAAAGCTGGAACAGCCCAACGCGGGCGCCGTGGCGTTCATCAAGCAGAGTTTGATCCTGCAGCAATGCCTCGAGCATCGCGGCAACATATGCGTCGCCGGAGGTCTGACTCCCGGTCAAAGCGCGGGCGTAGCGACGCAATAATGGCAGGTGTTCAGCAACGAGCTGAGATCGGGACATTCCCCCTCCAATCGATGGTTCGGCGACCGGCCTTCGGACCCAGGCATGACGACCCGGAGCAGTATCTCCCCGAAAGCACGCGACTATCTACTCCCGAGGCCAAGAAAAGTTCCCATCAGGCTGGAACTTTTCCGAGGCCCTGCGCATTAGGGTTCGGAGACTGGCCACGGTAAACTGGGCGTAACGAGAAAGATAAGAAATATGAATGACTTGCCACATGGGAAGTGGATGAGACCATGAATGAAACGAAACCTCCCGCCAACAAGCCCGGCCTTGGGGCGGGCAAGCCGGGTGGCCTGAACGCAGAAATTCAGGCCAGGATCGGCCACCAGTTACGCGCCATGTATGACGACGTCGTCAAACAGGGCATTCCGGACCGTTTTGCTGATCTGCTGCGCCGGCTCGATACGCCGGAGGCCGCAGCAGCCGAGGTAGCCAGTCAGGGGACAGCTCAGAAAAGCAGCGGGAGGGATTGATGCCTCTCACGGACTCCCTTCGGGATGACATTCTGGCGGCCGTGCCAAGTTTGCGCGCGTTCGCGATTTCATTGAGCGGCAAGAGCGATCGTGCCGACGATCTCGTGCAGGAAACGCTGCTGCGCGCGCTCGCCAACATCAACTCGTTCCAGCCGGGCTCGAACCTATCGGCGTGGTTGTTCACGATCCTGCGCAACCTCTTCCGGTCGGATTACCGCAAGCGGCGGCGCGAGGTCGAAGATGCCGAGGGCAGCTATTCCAAGACCCTCAAGTCGCAGCCGGCGCAAAGCTCGCATCTGGAGTTCGAGGAATTCCGCGCCGCGCTCGAGAAGCTTCCACAGGACCAGCGCGAGGCGCTGATCCTGGTCGGTGCGTCGGGATTCTCCTACGAAGATGCAGCCGCGATCTGCGGCTGCGCGGTCGGCACCATCAAGAGCCGCGTCAACCGCGCGCGCTCGAAATTGAGCGCGATGCTCTATGTCGAGGGCGCCGAGGATTTCGGACCGGACTCGACGGTCCGCGCCGTGATCGGCGGCGGCAACTGACCATCGGCACGCCGGAGGAGATTGCATCTCCTTCGGCCGCCGTATTTGCATCGCTCGATCTGCGTCACGGCCAGATCGGCATCATGTCAATTTCTGAACGTCAATTTCTGACAGTCCGGTTTCGGCAGCCTATGCGCCGCGACGGGTGATTCTCGTGGTGCGGCTCACCTCGTTCTCGTCCACCACGGTGAGCATCGGCGCGGTGAGTTCGTAGACATAGCTCACCTCGGTGAAATAACGCTTCGAGGTGCCGCCGAGGGCTTCCGGCGCGACGCGATCGAGCAGCACGATGCCGAATTCGCTGTCCGGCCGCCGCGTCGCCACGCTGGTGTTGAACTCCTCCCAGCGAAAATGAAAGACCATGTCCGGCCCCTCGCCGGCCACCGTCCAGTTCGCCACGATGTGCGGATGCTTGCCGACCAGCGACAATCCCTCGTCGGAATGCGACGCCAGCTCGAAGAACAGCAGCGACAGGCTCTGCGCCGCGCGGGCGCTGACCGTGATGTCAGGACCGTCGACGGCGATGCGGTCGGCATTCGGAATCGAGCGCGATTCAAACAGGCCCTTGAGCTTGACGCCCTGCCACTGGCTGTCGCTAAGCAGCGTCACCACGTTCGACATCGCATGGATCCGGCCGATCAGAAGATCGCGCGCGGAATCCGGATCGGCGCCATGGCGCAGCGTCCGCGTCACGATCGACTGGATCACCGCAAGGATGTTCTTCACCCGGTGATTGAGTTCGTCGATCACCGCGGTGAGGCGGCGCTCGAAGCCGATCCGCGCCTGGATTTCGCGACTGAGACGGACGTTGTTGTAGGCGACATAGCCGAACAGGCCGCACACCGCAGTGGTGAGACCAAGGCCAATCGCGAGAACGACAAGGCCGAGATCGCTGGCGCGCGAGGTCGAATTCGGTTTGGCGTAGTATTTCAAAATCCAGTCGCGGCCGCCGAACGACACCTTGCGCAGAAACGGCACCCAGCCCGACGTCGGCGTCACGGCGACAACCTCGCCGCTGTCATTGACGCCGAGTTCGCCACCCTCCGGACGCGGATCGGCCAGCGTCACGGTGAACAGCGACATCTCGTCATTGCCGAGCATCAGCGAGGCGAGACGGTAGGAGATAGTGATGAAGCCGACCACGGTCTGGCTGTCCTCCTTCATCACCGGCGCGGCGAGCACGACGCCGAGCTGGCGCGGATCGTCGAACAGCGCGATCGGATTGGAGGAGACCGGCGTGCCGTGCTCCAGCGCCTCGCGCAGCATCGGTCCGACCACCGGATGGTTGTCGAGAATGCGGCCGGGGAGGATCAGGGTGTTCTGATTTTGCGGCTCGACATCCATCAGAATGTCGGCTGGCTCGCGGATGGCGGCAAGATCGATCGGGGAATCGTTGAAGCTGCGGATCGTCGGATTGGGAAATCCGGCCCGCTTCAGTTCGGCCTGCAGCGCAGCGAAATCCTGCGGCGGCACCCGGGCGATCCAGTTTGCCACCACGAAGTCGGTCTTGAACGCATAGATCGAGGTGCGCAGCGGCTGCAGCGCCTTGGCCGAGGCCAGCGTCGAGGGACGGAAAATGCCGACCGCGACGCGGGCAAGCAGTTCGCGCTCGCCGAGCCGCTCCTGAATGAGATTGGCATGAATGTCGATTTCGCGGGTCAGCGCGGTGCGATCGAGCGTCAATTCCTGGTCATAGACCCGCATCGCCGCGAGGCCCGAAATCAGGGCTCCGACGATGGCCAGAACGGCAATGAAAAAAGCAACCCGAAGCACGCGCTTACTCGAAAATCACGATGGAGGGGAAATGGCGCCTCATCAAACGGATGGGTCCGCCGGGGAGCGTACCGAAGGGGTCGGCCGCAAGGCCCGTCGTCGGCGGACAAATGTCATGTGCATTGGCAAACCTATCTCCAACGATCAAGTATGACCAAGACGCCTGGCCTCGAATTTGTTCCGTGCGGTAAATGCCCCAACCCCGGATAATCGCCCCGCGCGCTCGACCATCCCATCACCCGCCGCGCCGGCCAGCGCCGCGCATCCTCATTTGCCCGCTTGCCGTCTGTTTGCGGCGGTTGCGGCCCGCTCCCGCGCACCGGTATTAACCATCTGGAGTTCCATGGGTTTTCGGAAAGCCGGACGCCATCCCAACCCGCGAGGGCTGCCGCCGTTCCGCCGTCGGCCCCATCATTCGTCCACGGCCCGATTTATGGTTATTGCCGGCAGCCTGGCCGAAAATGAGCGGCGGGCGGGGGTGCGCCCGCGTATTTCACCTTGAAAGCGCCGCCATCTTGCTTCATAGCTTCCGCCGCGACCTTGAGAATCGTCAGGTCCCTGCGAGCCGCGTGTTCTGATGCCGATGAAACGGTTTCTGGCTTGCCTTTTCAGCTAACCGACATCGACGCCCCAAACACGCGGGTGTCTCCGACACCCGGCCGCACCCGATCCACGGGCGCGAGCCATGACTCATAGGAAGATCCTCTTTTGACCTCTTTTCAGGATTTCGGCCTCGCCGATCCCATTTCGCGTGCCCTTAAGGAAGAAAACTACCACACGCCCACCCCGATCCAGACCCAGGCGATTCCGATCGTCCTCACCGGCCGCGACCTCGTCGGCATCGCCCAGACCGGCACCGGCAAGACCGCCTCGTTCGCGCTTCCCATTCTCCATCGCCTGCTCGAGAACCGCACCCGTCCGCAGCCCAAAACCTGCCGCGTGCTGGTGCTGAGCCCGACCCGCGAATTGTCGGGACAGATCCTCGACAGCTTCAATGCCTATGCCCGCCACATCCGCCTCTCCTCGACCCTCGCCATCGGCGGCGTGCCAATGGGCCGCCAGGTCCGCGCGATGATGCAGGGCGTGGAAGTGCTGGTCGCGACCCCGGGCCGTCTGCTCGACCTCGTGCAGGGCAACGCCCTGAAACTCAACCAGGTCGAATTCCTCGTGCTTGACGAAGCCGACCGGATGCTCGACATGGGCTTCATCAACGACATCCGCAAAATTGTCGCCAAGCTGCCCGTGAAGCGCCAGACCCTGTTTTTCTCGGCCACCATGCCGAAGGATATCGCCGACCTCGCCGAGCATATGCTGCGCGATCCGGCGCGGGTCGCGGTGACGCCGGTGTCCTCGACAGTGGAACGCATTGCCCAGCGCGTGATCCAGGTCGATCACACCGCCAAGCCTGCGGTGCTGGCCGAGCTGCTGCAGAACGAGCCGGTCAACCGCGCTCTGGTGTTTACCCGCACCAAGCATGGCGCCGACAAGGTGGTGAAGGGCCTCGCCAAGGCCGGCATCGCCGCCGAGGCGATCCACGGCAACAAGTCGCAGAACCATCGCGAGCGCGTGCTCGCCGCGTTCCGCAACGGTGACATCCGCACACTGATCGCCACCGACATCGCCGCCCGCGGCATCGACGTCGACGGCATCACCCATGTCATCAATTTCGATCTCACCAACATCCCCGAGACCTACGTGCATCGCATCGGCCGCACCGCGCGCGCCGGCGCCGACGGCACCGCGATTTCGCTTGTCGCCGGCGAGGAAAATACCTACCTGCGCGACATCGAAAAGCTGATCCGCATCTCGCTGCCGCGCGAAGACCGCCGCACCCCGGGACATGCACGCGCCGCCGCCACACCGGCTCCGGCGCAGCATCGCGGCGCGCGCGGCCCGCACGGCCCGCACGGCCATCCGGCGCGTGGACAGGATGCGGCTCCCGCCGCCAAGGGACCGCGCCGCCGGCGTCGTCCCGGTGCCGGCGCGCCGCAGGCGCATCGGCATGACAATAACGGCCATGGCGCCAGCCAGAAAAGCAGCCCTGGCCGACACGAACAGGCCCGGTCTTCGCAGGGTGGCAAGGCAGACGGCATTTCGGGCGTCGCCTTCCTCCACCGCGAAAGCCGCCCTTCACACCCCGTATCGCAACCCAAGCGCAATCAGCGTCCGCAACGCTAAACGCAAGACGTCCTGGAGAGACAGATGGCTAAAGAAGAGCTGATCCAGTTCGAAGGACTGGTGACCGAAATTCTCCCTGATGCCCGCTATCGAGTGCAACTCGATGCCGGGCACGAAATCGTGGCCTACACAGCCGGCAAGATGAAGAAGAACCGCATCAAGACGCTGGCGGGCGACCGGGTGACGATCGAAATGTCACCTTACGATCTGGAAAAGGGCCGCCTGATTTTCCGTCACAAGGACGAGCGTCCGAGCGGCATGGCGCCGCGCGGCACACCGCCCCGCGGCCAGTTTCGCCGCCGCTGACCATTTGTCGTGCAGACGCGCCCGGCCCCGTGCCGGGCGCGTTTTGCCGTCTTGGATGCCACGGAAAGCGCACCAAAAAATCTGCGCATGGCAGGATTGTTTTGGAAGCATGTTTCCCATAGGATGCGCGCCATCGAATTTCGGCCGGACGACATTAGCTATCACCGGTACAGCCGGGGCAGACGCTGACGACCTCTTCCAAATTTCGATCTCACCAGCCCATCTAAACGTGGGCTTCGATTATCTACTTGAGAGGACTACCCCACGTGAGCATGGGAACAGTGAAGTGGTTTAACGCGACCAAGGGTTACGGGTTCATTCAGCCGGATGACGGCGGTAATGACGTGTTCGTGCACATCAGCGCCGTTGAACGCGCTGGTCTCGGAACGCTGCGCGAAGGCCAGAAGATCAGCTACGAGATCGTTGCCGATCGCCGCTCGGGCAAGTCGTCGGCCGACAATCTCCGCGCCGCGGGCTGATTGAAAGTTGATCGGAATATCGCGGCCTGAGCCGCGATATCAACCGAGAGCGAAATCAAACGGATGAAAAGGCCGCGCGCCAAGCGCGGCCTTTTTATTTGCGTTGTGAGTGATTTCCAGGTCGTCCCGGCGCAAGCTTTAAGTGCATTTGGGCGCGCTCGGATACAGCACGCTGTTGGACTGGCGCGGCCGCGTGAAGGTGCGGTCGCTCAACGGGAAGTTCGGCGAAACAAAATTGAGCGACGAGTTGAAACCAACCACCGGTTTGAAATTGTAGGTCACCTCGCTCATGATCAGATAGGTGTTGGGCACCTGAAGGCCGGTCGGAATGGTGATGACTTCGTTGCAGGCGTGCACGGTCGCGTTCGACGCCTTGCTCCATTTCACTTTCGCGATCTTGTTCGCATCGACATAGATCTGCGAGATCACCGCCTCGATCGGCGCGGGCGGATACGGTGTCATGACCGCGCCGCCCATCACGAAGGCATTGGAAATATCGACATCGGTGATCTGCGACGCCTGCGAGATCAGGTCTGACAGCGTGCGCGTCACCATCGTCACCTTGCGGTTGACGGCGAAGCCGGTGGAGACCTGGACCGTGCCGAAAAAGATCACCAGCATCATCGGCACGATCATGGCGAACTCGACGGCGGCAAGGCCGCGCGTGTCACGCACGAAAAGCCGCAAGCCGCGCTGTTTGAGAAAATCAAGCGCCATCATCACAGCGGTCCTTACTGGACGCGAAACGCGGTGGTCGCCGCCAGCAGCTTCTTGGGACTGCTGGTGTTGCGGCCGATATTCGCGAGGTTGTAGCCGAGCTGGGTGACGAACAGCGGCCATTGATAGAAAGCGCGCACCACCACGGTGTTCGAGCTGTTCTGCGGCGGCGGCTGGTAGACGAAATTGTTGCTGAAGCTGCCGGAGCCATCGATCGGATCGGAAATCACGATCGGAGTGTTCGGCGTATAGGACCGCACGTCGACATAGATGCCGCTGCACTCGAACAGCACCGAGACGCGGTCGCACAAATCCTTCTTGAAGTCGGCCTGGCCCCAGCCCTTGTTCTGCGCCTGCTGCGTCAGCAACAGACGCGCGGTATCCTGGGTCCCGGTCTCGAGCACCTGCCCCGCGAAGAATACCAGCGACGTCTCCATGATCGCGAAGATCAAGGCGAAGAAGATCGGCGCCACCAGCGCGAACTCGATTGCTGCCGAGCCGCGCCGCTGACGCGGAAAACTACGGAGCGCGGCGCGCAGGCGCACGAGACAGCGGGACGGCGCGGACATCGTATTATCCTCAACGGCGGCGTTAAAAGGCTACCGTCGAAGCTAACCGATAGAGATTGTCGAAAGCTTGCGCCCGATCCGGACAAACCGCGCCCCGGCGCTAACCCGCCATTAACCCTGTCTGGCTGCGAGCAAAGCGGCGAACCCCGCATGCCCGAACCTTATCCTGATGAGCGCGCTTTTGCGCGCGTCTCGAAGGATGAGGCCAGGCGGGAAGATGTCTTCTGCAGCCTCATGGTTCGAGACGCGCGGCTGTCGCCTCGCTCCTCACCATGAGGAGAAATCTACACAACGGACCAAACCGCCCCTCGAAGCGAACTAGCCGCCGTCGTTCGACTGCTTCTTGCAGTCGGGCATGCAGTTGTAGACGTTGCGATCGGCGCCGCGATAGACCGTGATGGTCTTGCCGTCGCCCTCGGCGGTTTCCGCCTTGGCCTGCCGGTTGGCATCGACCAGGCTGCGCAGCGCCAGCGACAGCGTGCCGCTCTGCCGCGCGCGCGCCAGCGCCTCGGCTTGGCGCGGCCGTAGTTCCAGCGTCGCGGTCTTGCCGACCACGACCTTCTGGCCGTTCTTTTCCTCGATGGCCTGGTCGATCGCCAGCACCCGCACATCGCTCAGGATGATGTCCGAGGAAATGATCTCGGCGCCCGACGCGCCATTGGCGTCGGTGGATTTCTGCCGCCGCGACAGCAGCACGTCGACGCGGTCATTCGGCAGAATGAAGCCGCCGGCGCCGGTTTCCGGCGAAATCTCGGTCGAAATCGCACGCATGCCGCTCGGCAGGATCGCGGCCATGAAGCCGGAGCCGTTGCCCTTCACCAGCTTGGTTTCACGCACCGGCTCGCCGGCGAGCAGCGGCGAGCGCGCGATCGAGCCGGTCATGTCCTTGATGGCGTCGGCGCGGTCGCTGCGCTTGATGAAGTTGGCGCTGGCCGCCGCGGCCGGCCAGGTCTGCCATTTCAGATCTTCCGGCGTGATGGTCTGCCCGAGCCCGATGTCGGATTTGGCGACGAGCACATCGGTGGTTTCGATCTGCGGCACGGGGGCTGCGGTCTGCACCGGGGCCGGTTCCGATCCGCTGGCCAGATAGGCGGCAAATCCGCCAGCGACCACGGCAATGGCAAGAACGGCGATACGCGCTCTGTTCATACGCTTTACTCTCTACACAACGCATCGGCCGCCGCAGACGGGCGGCCCGACATGGCAAATCTGACGTTAATAGATGAATGAAGTGCAAATGGCTCCGGGCGCTGCGCATGGCGAAAATAGCGCGCCGTCTCATGCAGTCAGCTACCGCACCGCTGCACAAAGACCCTACGTAAAGCCGCGGATGCAGAACCCCGGATATTCTGCATTTGATTTAAGCCTGCATTTACTGTGAGCAAGAACAGCGGGATACAGCCGTATTTCTGCGATCGGATTAACTGTGCCGAAATTCCTGGCTCGTAGGTTGCACGCATGGCCACGGTGCACACCACACCGACGGACCACTAAAGTTCGACAGCCACGTGTACCATGGAGCTACCAATGACCAATCTTATTGCTCGTTTCGTCAAGGACGAATCCGGCGCCACCGCGATTGAATACGCGCTGATCGCCGCCGGCATCGCGCTCGCGATCATCGCGGCCGTGCAGGGTGTCGGCAGTTCGCTGATCACCAAGTTCACCGGCATCTCGACCAAGCTCGGCACCATCAACCCGTAATCCGGGGCCAGGCTTTTCAGAGCCAGAAGGGCTTCGGGCAACCCCGAAGCCCTTTCTCGTTTCGCTGTTCTGTTTTCCGCTTTCAACCGACCTTGCCTTGCCGCGGACATCACCATGACCTCGAGCCAGCACAGCAACGATCCCCGCGCGCGCCAGCGGATTGCCCTCACCGAGCGCGCCATTCCGCTGCAGGCCAGTGTTTTCGGCCGCGAGCCGCTCGGCCTTATCTGTGCAGCGCTGGCGCTGGCATGGGTCGCGCTGATCTGCCGGATCGCCAGCATTTGGTGATCGGCGTTTTTCGATTGTTCACTCCTGCGCCTTAAAGTGGCGCACCGAATTCACAATCGGCGGCCTCATGATCCTCGATCTCGCCTGTCTGTTCGTGTTCCCCGCTCTGATGGCGTTCGCCGCCTCGAGCGATCTTCTGACCATGACGATCTCGAACCGGGTCTCGCTGCTGCTGATCGCAGGCTTCCTCATCCTCGCGCCGCTCACCGGCATGCCGCTCGCCACCATCGGCCTGCATGCCGCGGCCGGCCTTGCCGTGCTGGTCGTCGCCTTCGCCTGCTTCGCCTTCGGCTGGATCGGCGGCGGCGACGCCAAGGTCGCGGCGGCGGCGGCGCTATGGTTCGGCTTCGATCACCTGATGGCCTATCTGGTGTTCGCCTCGGTGTTCGGCGGCGCGCTCACCTTGCTGATGCTGCAGTTCCGGCAATGGCCGCTGCCCTATACGCTGGAGGCGCAGCCCTGGCTCAATCGCCTGCATGGCCGCAACAACGGCATTCCCTACGGCATCGCGCTCGCGCTCGGCGCGCTGATGGTCTATCCGCACACCGACTGGGTGCAGGCAGTGGATCTCGCCCGTTTCAGCTTCCACTGAGCCGCGGCGGAAAGGTCTCGTTAACTCGATTTAGATACGCCTCATTAACCATGCTTTGACGAATAGCTGGTCAAATCCCTTCACTGCGACGGAGCCGTCGCAAGCGTGAAGTTGGAAAGTGAAGCGTATGAAGACCGCCTCCCGCGTCGTGCGAACATCTCTGGTCCGCGCTCTCTGTGTCGCGGCGGTTTCTGCGCTGGTGCTGAGCCCGGCGGTTTCGCCGGTGGCGGCGGGCGATGCCCGCGCCATCCCGGCCCGCGCCGACAATGGCGGCCTGAACGCCCGCTCGCTCGCCCTCGGCATCGGCAAGTCGATCGTCATCGACCTGCCGCGCGACATCAAGGATGTGCTGGTCGCCGATCCCAAAATCGCCAATGCGGTGGTCCGCTCGGCGCAGCGCGCCTACATCATCGGCGCCGCCGTCGGCCAGACCAACATCGTGTTCTTCGACGCCGGCGGCCAGCAGATCGCCGCCTATGACATCGCGGTGACGCGCGACCTCAACGGCATCCGCGCCGCGATCCGGCAGACCATGCCGGGCTCCCAGATTCAGATCGAAGGCCTTGGCGACGGCGTCGTGCTGTCCGGCTCGGCCGCCAATCAGGCCGAAGCGCAGCAGGCGGTGGAACTCGCCGCGCGCCTCGCCGGCGGTCTCGATCATGTGGTCAACAGCATCGCGGTGCGCGGCCGCGACCAGGTGATGCTGAAGGTCACCGTGGCCGAAGTGCAGCGCGACATCATCAAGCAGCTCGGCGTCGACCTCAGCGCCAGCCTCAATTACGGCACCGCGGTCGTCAACTTCAACAACAACACCCCGTTCACGGCCTATGGTCGCCCGCTCGTGCCCGAAAACAATCTCACCGGCTCGTTTAAGTCGGTGACCGCAACACTGCGTGCGATGGAAAGCGCCGGCGTGGTGCGCACCCTCGCCGAGCCGAACCTGACCGCGATCTCCGGCGAATCCGCGACCTTCGTCGCCGGCGGTGAGTTTCCGATTCCCACAGGCATCACCTGCCAAACAGCGGCTGGCGGCAGCACCGGCCCTTGCCAGCCTTCGATCGCCTTCAAAAAGTTTGGTATCTCGCTGAACTTCACGCCGGTCGTGCTCACCGAAGGCCGGATCAGCCTGCGGGTCATGACCGAGGTCTCGGAAGTGTCGAATGACAACTCGATTACCGTCAGCGGCCTGACGATTCCTTCCATCAAGGCGCGCCGCGCCGAGACCACGCTGGAAATTCCCTCCGGCGGCTCGATGGCGATGGCCGGCCTGATCCAGGAACAGACCAAACAGGCGATCAATGGCCTGCCGGGCGCATCGCAGATCCCGGTGCTCGGCACGCTGTTCCGCAGCCGCGACTACGTCAACCGCCAGAGCGAACTGATGGTGCTGGTGACGCCCTATGTCGTGCGCGCCGTAGCGCAGAAGGACCTGTCGCGTCCGGATGACGGCTTTGCCGATGCCTCCGATCCGCAATCCATACTGCTCGGCAACATCAATCGCATCTATGGCGTGCCCGGCCGCGTCAAACCGGACCAGAGCTATCGCGGCAAATACGGATTCATCACGGATTGAGACCGGGCAAGGACAGTAAGATGACCAAACGCGTATCCCGTCTCACCTCACGGCTCCGGCTCGCGACACTGGTAATCGGCGCCGCCGCCACGCTCGGCGCCTGCACCCATCGCAGCCAGGAAGCCGAGATCATCACCGGCAGCCTGCCGGCGGATTACCGTCTGCGCCACCCGATCGTGGTGCAGGAGGCCAGCAAGACCACCGAGATCTTCGTCGGCCGCACCCGTGGCGGCCTCACCGCCAACCAGCGCGCCGATATCTTCGGGCTTGCCCGGGATTGGCTGCGCGAGGGCACCGGCGTGATCAACATCGACGTGCCGCACCAAACGCCCAATGCACGGGCCGCCGCCGATTCGGCGCGGGAAATCCGCGCGCTGCTGCTCAGCGCAGGGATTCCGCCACGCGGTGTCGTGCTGCGCGACTACCGCCCGACCGATCCGCGCCTGTTCGCGACGGTGCGCGTGAGCTATCCGCGCATCATGGCCGATGCCGGACCGTGCGGCATCTGGCCGGACGATCTCGGCCCTTCGATCAAGGACCGCAGCTATCTGGAGAACCGGCCGTATCACAATCTCGGCTGCGCCAGCCAACGCAATCTCGCGGCCATGGTCGACAACCCGGCCGATCTCGTGCAGCCGCGCGCGGAAACGCCGCCTTACGCGGCGCGCCGCGACATCACATTTGAAAAGTACCGCAAGGGCGTACCGACCGCGACGGTCTATCCGGACGGCGAGAAGGCCAAACTTAGCGACGTAGGCAAATGATCAGTTACGCGCGTCAGAACGGGGATAACGAGCAGGCCGCAACCATGGCGGCCGACGAACATATTGCGCCGGCACCGCGCGTGTCGGTGCAGGCGTTCTGCGAAACCGTCGAAACCGCCGCGGCCGTGCAGGCCGCCGGCGAGGATCGCCGTCTCGCCAAGGCTCATCTCAAGGTGCAGATGGGCGGCATGACCGCCGCGATCGAAGCCTATCGCACCGCGCCGACGCCGAACGTGATTGTGCTGGAAACCGAGGGCCGCGGCGACCTGCTCGCCGGCCTCGATCAGCTTGCGAGCGTGTGCGACGCCGGCACCCGCGTGGTCGTGATCGGACGGGTCAACGACGTCATGCTGTACCGCGAACTGGTACGGCGCGGCGTCTCCGACTACGCCATCGCCCCGGTGACCCCGATCGACGTCGTGCGCTCGATCTGCAACCTGTTCTCGACGCCCGAGGCGGCGGCGGTCGGCCGCATCATCGCCGTGGTCGGCGCCAAGGGCGGCGTCGGCGCCTCCACCATCGCGCATAACGTCGCCTGGGCGATCGCGCGCGATCTCGCGCTCGATTCCGTGGTCGCCGACCTCGATCTCGCCTTCGGCACCGCAGGCCTCGACTACAATCAGGACCCGCCGCAGGGCATCGCCGACGCGGTGTTCTCGCCAGACCGCATCGACACCGCGTTCCTCGATCGCCTGCTGTCGAAATGCACCGACCATCTCAATCTGCTGGCCGCGCCGGCGACGCTCGACCGGGTCTATGATTTCGGCACCGAGGCCTTCGACTCGATCTTCGATACCCTGCGCACCACCATGCCATGCATCGTGCTCGACGTGCCGCATCAGTGGTCGGGCTGGACCCGCCGCGCGCTGGTCGGCGCCGACGACATCCTGATCGTCGCCTCGCCCGATCTCGCCAATCTGCGCAACACCAAGAACATCTACGACATGCTGAAGGCGGCGCGGCCCAACGACCGCGCGCCGGTCTATTGCCTCAACCAGGTTGGCGTGCCGAAGCGGCCGGAAATTTCGACCAGCGAGTTCGCCAAGGCCATCGAGAGCGAGCCGATCGCCTCGATTCCGTTCGAACCGCAGATTTTCGGCGCCGCCGCCAATAACGGCCAGATGATCGCCGAGATCTCCGCAAACCATCGCACCGCCGAGATCTTCCTGCAGATCGCGCAGCGCCTGACCGGGCGCGCCGAGGCCAAGAAATCCCGCGGCTCGTTCCTCGCCCCGCTGCTCGGAAAACTGCGGGGAAAATAGCTCTGGCGTGAGGTGTTGTGGTGTTCGGTAAGCGTAGCGGAGCAGACATCGACGTACGGGCCCCCAAGCCCGTCAGCCGGCCGGAGGAATCGCCGGCCGTCGCCGCGCGTCCCGCCGCATCCGAAGCGCCCGCCGTGTCCTCGCCGCCGCTGGCGCCTGCGCGCCCGGCCACGCCGTCCCCGGCAGCGGCCGACACCCGGCGCTCCGAGAATTACTATCAGGTCAAGGGCACCATCTTCGGCGCGCTGATCGAGGCGATCGATCTTGCGCAGCTCGCCAAGCTCGACGGCGAATCCGCGCGCGAGGAAATCCGCGACATCGTCAACGAGATCATCGCGATCAAGAACATCGTGATGTCGATCGCCGAGCAGGAGGAACTGCTCGACGACATCTGCAACGACGTGCTCGGCTACGGCCCGCTCGAGCCGCTGCTGGCGCGCGACGACATCGCCGACATCATGGTCAACGGCGCCGGCACCGTGTTCATCGAAGTCGGCGGCAAGATCCAGAAGACCGGCATCCGCTTCCGCGACAACCAGCAGCTTCTCAACATCTGCCAGCGTATCGTCAGCCAGGTCGGCCGGCGCGTCGACGAATCCTCGCCGATCTGCGACGCCCGCCTCGCCGACGGCTCGCGCGTCAACGCCATCGTGCCGCCGCTCGCCATCGACGGGCCTGCGCTCACCATCCGCAAGTTCAAGAAGGACAAGCTGACGCTCGATCAGTTGGTCAAGTTCGGCGCGATCTCGCCCGAAGGCGCCGAGATCCTGCAGATCATCGGCCGCGTCCGCTGCAACGTGCTGATCTCCGGCGGCACCGGCTCCGGCAAGACCACGCTGCTGAACTGCCTGACCAACTACATCGACCACGACGAGCGCGTCATCACCTGCGAAGACGCCGCCGAACTTCAATTGCAGCAGCCGCATGTGGTGCGCCTGGAAACCCGCCCGCCGAATATCGAGGGCGAGGGTCAGGTCACGATGCGCGATCTGGTCAAGAACTGCCTGCGTATGCGCCCCGAACGCATCATCGTCGGCGAAGTCCGCGGCCCCGAGGCGTTCGACCTGTTGCAGGCCATGAACACCGGCCATGACGGCTCGATGGGCACGCTGCACGCCAACAACCCGCGCGAGGCGCTGTCGCGCTGCGAATCGATGATCACGATGGGCGGCTATTCGCTGCCCTCGCGCACCATCCGCGAAATGATCTGCGCCTCGATCGACGTCGTGATCCAGGCCGCGCGTCTGCGCGACGGCTCGCGCCGCATCACCCACATCACCGAAGTGATGGGCATGGAAGGCGACACCATCATCACCCAGGATATTTTCCTCTACGACATGCTCGGCGAGGACATCAACGGCAACATCATCGGCCGCCACCGCTCCACCGGCATCGGCCGGCCGAGATTCTGGGATCGCGCGCGGTACTACGGAGAGGAAAAGCGGCTCGCCGCGGCGCTGGACGCCGCCGAGGCCCCCGATCCGGAACGATAGGGCAAGCAAATGAACCTGCAGACATTTGCCATCGCCTTCATGAGCGCGGTCACGCTGGGCGGCCTCGCCTGGGTGTTCCTCTATCCGGTGCTGTCCGGCGAGAAGCAGGCCGAGAAGCGCCGCGCCTCGCTGGCGCGCCCCGAGCCGGTCGCGCGCCGCGTCGACCGCAGCCAGCAGCGCTCGCGCCGCGAGCAGGTCGAAAACTCGCTGCGGGAGATCGAGGAGCGCGCCAAGAAGGCGCAGCGGCAGCAGATCACCACGCGCATCACGCAGGCCGGCCTCACCTGGACCAAACAGCAGTTCATCATCGGCTCCGCCGTGCTTGGCGTGTTTTTCTTCATCGTGCCGCTGATGGTCGGCGCTGGCTTGATCCCGTCAGCGGCGTTCGGCCTGTCCGCCGGCTTCGGCCTGCCGCGCTGGGTGCTGAGCTATCTCAAGAAGCGCCGCGAGAAGAAGTTTCTCGAGGCGCTGCCGGATGCGGTCGATATCATCGTCCGCGGCATCAAGGCGGGCCTGCCGCTGTTCGATTCGCTGAAAGTCGTGGTCGCCGACGCGCCGGAGCCGGTGTGCTCGGAATTCCGCGCCATCGTCGAGACCCAGAGCATCGGCATGCCGCTCGGCGAAGCCTGCCAGCGGCTGTATGACCGCATGCCGCTGCCCGAGGCGAATTTCTTCGGCATCGTGATCGCGATCCAGACCAAGTCCGGCGGCAACCTCTCCGAGGCGCTCGCGAACCTGTCCAAGGTGCTGCGCGACCGCAAGAAGATGAAGGCCAAGATCCAGGCGATGTCGATGGAAGCCAAAGCGTCCGCCGCGATCATCGGCTCGCTGCCGCCGGCGGTGATGATGATGGTCTACATCATGTCGCCCGACTACATCTCGCTGCTCTGGACCCATCCGACCGGCCGCCTGATGATGGCGGGCTGCGTGATCTGGATGACCATGGGCATTCTCGTCATGAAGAAAATGATCAATTTCGATTTCTGACGGGGCATCATGCTGGACCTTCTGATCGAGAAATTCCACGACATCAAGTTCATGACGATGATGTTCGCCGCCATCGCCGCGACCGCCACCGTCTATGCGGTGGTGTCGCCGCTATTGGTCGGCGATCCGCTTGCCAAGCGGATGAAGGCGGTGGCGAGCGAGCGCGAGCGCCTGCGCCAGCGTGAGCGCGACCGCATGACCCGGACCGAGAAGGTCGCGCTGCGGCAGACGCCGAAGCAGCTGGTCGGCCGCATCGTCGAGGATTTCAACCTCACCAAATGGCTGGCGCAGGAAGAGGCGCGCGACAAGCTGATCATGGCCGGTTATCGCGGCCAGGCGCCTTACGTCACCTTCCTGTTCTTCCGCCTGGTGATGCCGATCGTGTTTCTGGCCTCTTCGGCGCTCTACATCTTCGTCCTCACCCATATGGACCGGCCGCTGGTGATGAAGATCGCGATCTGCCTCGGCGCGGCCTGGGCCGGCATGCAGGCGCCGATGCTGTTCCTGAAGAACGCGATCAAGAAGCGGCAGCTCTCGATCAAGCGCGCCTTCCCCGACGCGCTCGATCTGCTGCTGATCTGCGTCGAGTCCGGCATGTCGATCGAAGCCGCGTTCCGCAAGGTCAGCCAGGAAATCGGCTCGCAGTCGGTGGCGCTGGCCGAGGAATTCACTTTGACCACGGCGGAACTGTCCTATCTGCAGGACCGCAAGCAGGCTTACGAAAACCTGCAGAAGCGCACCGGCATCGATGGCGTCAAATCGGTCTGCCTCGCGCTGCAGCAGTCGGAACGCTACGGCACCCCGCTCGGCCAGACGCTGCGGGTGATGGCGCAGGAAAATCGCGACATGCGCATGAACGAAGCCGAGAAGAAGGCCGCCGGCCTGCCGCCGAAGCTGACGGTGCCGATGATCGTGTTCTTCCTGCCGGTGCTGTTCGTGGTGATCCTCGGCCCGACCGGCATCAAGGTTTCCGCCTACATGAACTGAGGCGTGCTTCGCGCGCTGATCGATCGACTCGCCATTCGTCAGCTATCGTCTCGTCATGGCCGGACTTGTTCCGGCCATGACGATTTTCTGTTGAGTTTCTTGCTCGATCAATCGCTTCAGTGTCCCGGGCACGATGCAGCGTGCCAGAAGCGCGTTCACGCGCGTCTTCGCAGAACCGGGACCGTCGCAAACGCTGAATGTGGAACGGCCCCGGGCTCAGCGGAGCGGCATTCCATGCCGCACCGCGTCCGGGGGCAAATAATGTTGTCGCCTCTTTAGCTACTTACGACCGCCGCGCGTTCGCGGCGCTCATCTGCGGGCCGCCGCCATGCAGCATCTGGCGCAGATAGGCGACATTCGCCTCCGCCTGATCGGGCGGCAAATCGGCCTTCACCAGCGCCTCGGCTTCGGCGAAGCGGCCCTGCAGGCCGATGGCGAGACCGAGATTCTGCCGCACCCGCGGATCGCTGGCGTTGCGCTGATAGGCGCGGCGCAGCGTGGCCTCGGCTTTCGGCAGTTCCTTGGTCAGCACATAGGACAGACCGAGATTGGACAGCACCGAGGGCTCCTCGGGCGCGATCTTCAGCGCGCTGGCATAATAACGCCGCGCGTCCTCGTGATTGCCCATCTGGTCAAGCACGGTGCCTTGCGTCGACAGGATGCGCCAATCGGGATTGGACGGCGTGTGGGCGCGCGACAAAGTGTCGAACGCCTGCTGGTAATTGCCATTGTCGGCGAGCGCGCGGCCATAGGCGCCGAGCAGCAGCCGGTTGCCCGGATTGGCGATGGTGGCCTGCTCCAGCACCGCGACCGCCTGCTGGCGCTGGCCGTTGTGGCGCAGCGCCTGGCCATAGCGCAGCGCGGCGTCGGCATCGCGCGGATTGGCGCGGTAACGCTCGCCCATCGCCTCGATCGCGCGCGGACTTTCCGACTCCGGCGGCAGTTGCGCCCGCGCCCCGAGCGCGCCGGTGACTTCCGGCGATCCGGTGGTCTGGCAACCGCCCAGCCCGACCGCGAGCAGCGCGACCACGGCGGCGGAGCCGAGAAAGCGGGCAAAGCTGGACGCAGAGCTGGACGAATGACGCATGGCACTTCGCTCGTGAGAACCGGCGGATGGGCGCACTGGCCTCCCAGCAGTAAAGTGTTAACCCTAATGACTGGTTAATCCGGGTCTGCTAGCTGAAACGGACAGTCCTGCAGCGCCCCTCTCACTGCTAGACTGAAGCCCCATCATCCCGAGACCCTCCATGACCTCCGCCTTTGCGCCTGCCGCCACCTCCGCTACACCGATCACCTTCGTCACCACCTCGAGCTGGGAGAGCGTGAAGGCCGCTTTACCGCCCGCGGCGCGGCAATTCGCCGAGGCCAGCGGCTTCACCGGCAAGGCCGGCAAGCTGCTCGCATTGCCGGACGCCGAGGGCCGCATCGCGCAGGTGCTGTTCGGCCTCGACGATGCCAGCCGGCCCTATCCCGACCGCTTCCGCGCCGGACAATTGCCGGCGCTGCTGCCAGCCGGCACCTACCGCTTCGCCAACCCGCCGCAGGATGCGCGCCTTGCCGCGCTCGGCTTCGCGCTCGGCAGCTATCGCTTTGGCCGCTATCGCAAAGCCGATGCCTATGACGTGCGTCTGGTGCCGCCGCAGGGCGTCGACATCGCCGATGTCGCGCGCATGGCGGACGCCGCGACGCTGGCGCGCGATCTGATCAACACGCCGTCCAACGACATGGGGCCGGACGAGCTTGCCGCCGCCGCGCAGGACCTCGCCAAGCGCTATGGCGCGGAATATCGCTGCATTGTCGGCGACGATCTGATCACGCAGAACTTCCCGCTGATCCACGCCGTCGGCATGGCCTCGCCGCGCGCGCCGCGCCTGATCGATTTTTGCTGGGGCGATGCTGCGCATCCGAAAGTCACGCTGGTCGGCAAGGGCGTCTGCTTCGACACCGGCGGTCTCGACCTGAAACCCTCCAGCGCCATGCTGATCATGAAGAAGGACATGGGCGGCGCCGCCAATGTGCTGGCGCTGGCGCAGATGATCATGGACGCCAAGCTGAAAGTGCGGCTGCGCGTGCTGATCCCGGCGGTGGAGAATTCCGTCGCCGGCAACGCCTTCCGGCCGATGGACGTCTTCCGCTCGCGCAAGGGGCTCAGCGTCGAGATCGGCAACACCGACGCCGAAGGCCGCCTCGTGCTGGCCGACGCGCTGGCGCTGGCCGATGAAGAGTCACCAGACCTCCTGATCGACCTCGGCACCCTGACCGGCGCGGCGCGGGTTGCGCTCGGCCCCGACCTGCCGCCGTTCTACACCCACGACGAGACGCTGGCCGCCGATGTCGCGCGCGCGGCGCAGCAGGAGAACGATCCGTTGTGGCGGCTGCCGCTGTGGCCGCCTTATGATTCCTGGCTCGACTTCAAAGTGGCCGACATCAACAACGCGCCCTCCGGTGGCTTTGCCGGCTCGATCACCTGTGCGTTGTTCCTGCAGCGTTTCGTGCAGACGGCGAAAAGCTGGCTGCATGTCGACATTTATGGCTGGACGCCGTCGGCCAAACCGGCGCGCCCCGAAGGCGGCGAATGCCAGGCCGCGCGCTCGATCTACAAGGTGTTGAGCCAGCGCTATGGCTGAACTTGATCCAAGACTGACGCCGGCGCGATCCGACCTCGCCGCCAAGCACCTTGAAGGCAAGGTGACGGCGGCACGCTTTGTCGAGGGCGAGATCTATGCGGTGAGCGATGCGCTGGCGCCGGTGCGCCGCGCCCCGGCGCATGACGCGCCGCTGGAGACGCAGGCGCTGAAAAGCGAACGCGTCACGATCTACGACCGCAACGACAATGGCTGGGCGTGGGGCCAGCTCGCCAGCGACGGCTATGTCGGCTGGCTGCCCGATGCGGCGCTGACCCGAACCCTCGCGACGCCGACCCATCGCGTTGCCGCGCTGCGCACTTTCGCCTTTCCCGGCCCCTCGATCAAACTGCCGCCGGTGGAACAACTGCCGCTCGGCGCGCGCCTCGAGATCGTCGCGCAGGACGACAGCTTCGCGATCACCGGCCAGCAGCATTATCTGCCGCGCCAGCATGTTGCGCCACTCGCCGCGCACGAGCCGGATTTCGTCGCGGTGGCCGAACGCTTTGTCGGCACGCCCTATCTGTGGGGCGGGAAATCGAGTTTCGGCATCGACTGCTCGGGCCTCGTGCAGGTCTCGCTTGATGCCGCCGGGATCAGGGCGCCGCGCGATAGCGACATGCAGGAGCGCGCCCTTGGCCTCGCCGTGCCAAGTTCGCAATGGCACGACCTGTGCCGCGGCGATCTGATGTTCTGGAAGGGCCATGTCGCCATCGTGCGCGATAGCCAGAGCATTGTGCATGCCAACGCCCATCACATGGCCACCGCGATCGAGCCGCTGGCGGCCGCGATCGCGCGCATTGCGGCGGCGGGCAGCGAAATCGCCAGCGTGAAGCGGCTGGTGTCGGCTTAGGTTACGGGCAATTCCAATCCTCATGGTGAGGAGGCGCGGCGCGCCGTCTCGAACCATGAGGCCGCGTGCCCCGGATGCGGTGCGACATGCAATGTCGCTCCGCTGAACCGGGGCCGTTCCACATTCAGTGTTTGCGACGGTCCCGGTTCTGCGACGCAGCGTTACACGCTGCATCGCGCCCGGGACACAGATCGACCTACTCACGCATCCGGCGCGATCGAGGCCGCGGCCTCGATATTGAACGCGGCGGCGAACAGCGCGCTGGTGTAGTCGGTCTTCGGCCGCTGGAACAATTCCGACGCCGGGCCTTCTTCCACGATCTTGCCGTGGCGCATCACGATCAGATGGCTCGCCAATGAGGCCACCACGCGCAGATCGTGGGAAATGAACATGTAAGTCAGGTCGTGCTTGCGCTGCAGGTCGCGCAAGAGATCGACCATCTGGGCCTGGAACAGCATGTCGAGCGCGCTGGTCGGCTCGTCCAGCACCACGAAGCTCGGCTCCAGCACCACGGCGCGGGCGATGCTGATGCGCTGGCGCTGGCCGCCGGAGAATTCGTGCGGATAGCGGAAGCGGCTGGCCGGATCGAGCCCGACATCGGTCAAGGCCTTGATGACGCGCGCCTCGCGCTCGGCCTCCGCCAGCGAGGGCTGATGCACCAACAATCCCTCGGCGATGATGTCGCCGACCGCCATGCGCGGCGACAGCGCGCCATAGGGGTCCTGAAACACGATCTGCATGTCGCGGCGGTGCGGCTGCATTTCCTTGAACCGCAGGCCCTGAATGTTGCTGCCGAGAAACACGATCGGCCCATCGGACGAGATCAGCCGCAGCAGCGCGAGGCCGAGCGTGGTCTTGCCGGAGCCGGATTCGCCGACCACGCCGAGCGTCTCGCCCTTGCGCACCGCCAGCGACACGCCATCGACCGCCTTGATGTGGCCGACGGTCTTGCGCAGCAGCCCGCGCTTGATCGGAAACCACACTTTCAGGTCGTCCGCCTGCATCACCACCGGCGCATCGGGGCACGGCGGCGCGGGATCAGGCTTCGGCTCGGCAGCGAGCAGCGCCTTGGTGTAGGGATGCTGCGGGGCGGTGAACACCTGCTCCACCGGCCCCTGCTCGACGATCTTGCCATTGTTCATCACGCACACCCGGTCGGCGATGCGGCGCACGATGCCGAGATCGTGGGTGATGAACAGCATGCTCATGCCGAGCCGGGTGCGGATGTCGGCCAGCAGCTTGAGAATCTGCGCCTGCACCGTGACGTCGAGCGCCGTGGTCGGCTCGTCGGCGATCAGCAAATCCGGCTCGTTGGCGAGCGCCATCGCGATCATCACGCGCTGGCGCTGGCCGCCGGACAATTGATGCGGATAGGAACCGAGCCGGGTCTCCGGTTCGGGAATGCCGACTTGCGTCAGGAGTTCGATGATGCGGGCGCGGGCCTTGGCGCCGCGCTGGCCGCTATGCAGGAAGATCACCTCGCCGATCTGCGCCTCAATGGTGTGCAGCGGATTGAGCGAAGTCATCGGCTCCTGGAAGATGATCGAGATGTCGTTGCCGCGCACCTCGCGGATCTCGTCTTCGCCAAGACCAAGCAGGTCGCGGCCCTTGAAGCGGATGGCACCGGAGGGATGCGAGGCGTTCGGATACGGCAGCAGCTTGAGCACCGACAGCGCGCTGACCGATTTGCCGGAGCCGGATTCACCGACCAGCGCGAGGCATTCGCCGCGATTGATCGCAAACGAGACGTGATCGACCGCGAGCATGGCGTTCTTGCCGTGGCGGAACGCCACCGAGAGGTCGCGCACATCGAGCAAGGGCTGGTTGAGCACATCCATCGGGGTTACTCGAATGTCTTGCGCGGGTCGAAGGCGTCGCGCACCGCCTCGCCGACGAAAATCAAGAGCGAGAGCATGATCGCCACCGAGAAGAAGCCGGTGAAGCCGAGCCACGGCGCCTGGATGTTGGCCTTGGCCTGCGCCAGCATTTCGCCGAGCGAGGGCGAGCCGGGCGGCAGGCCGAAGCCGAGGAAATCGAGCGCGGTCAGCGTCATCACCGAGGACGAGACGATGAACGGCAGGAAGGTCATGGTCGCGACCATGGCGTTCGGCAACAGATGCCGGAACATGATGGTGGCGTCGGAGACGCCGAGCGCGCGCGCCGCCATGATGTATTCGAAGTTGCGGCCGCGCAGGAATTCGGCGCGCACCAGGCCGACCAGCGACACCCATGAGAACAACAGCAGAATGCCGAGCAGCACGAAGAAGCCCGGCACCAGCACCGAGGACAGGATCAGCAGCAGATAGAGCGAGGGGATCGCGGTCCACACTTCAATGACGCGCTGGAAGGTGAGATCGATCCAGCCGCCGAAATAACCTTGAATGCCGCCGGCGGCGACGCCGATGATCGAGGACACGATGGTCAGCGCGAGGCCGAACAGCACCGAGATGCGGAAGCCGTAGATCAGCCGCGCCACCACGTCGCGGCCCTGATCGTCGGTGCCGAGCCAGTTATATTCGAGATCGCGGCAGCTCTTCAGCCCCTTCTTCTCGACCACGCTCTTGCACTCCTGCTCGGTCAGCATCCAGGTCGGCTTGGAGGGCGCGGGCGTCGGCAGATCGAGATTGTGGGTGTCGTAGGAATAGCGGATCAGCGGCCAGATCACGGTGCCGCCCTTCTGCGCGATCAGCTTCTGCAAGAACGGATCGCGATAGTCGGCCTCGGTCTCGAAGTCGCCACCGAAGGTGGTCTCCGAATAGCTGACGAAGGCCGGGAAATAGAGATGGCCGTCATACTTGATCAGGAACGGCTTGTCGTTGGCGATCAGTTCGGCGAACAGCGAGACCAGGAACAGGATCATGAACAGCCAGAACGACCAGTAGCCGCGCCGGTTGGCCTTGAAGTTCTGCCAGCGCCGCAGATTGAGCGGCGACGGACTGAAGCGATGCCGCGTCGGCGGCACCGCCTCGCCGAGCGGCGCCTGCGTCGTGGTTTCCACCGGCACGCTCATGCTTCCCGCGCCTCGAAATCGATCCGCGGATCGACCCACATATAAGTCAGGTCCGAGATCAGGTTCACCACCAGGCCGACCAGCGAGAAGATGTAGAGCGTGCCGAACACCACCGGATAGTCGCGATTGAGCACGCTCTCGAAGCCGAGCAGGCCGAGACCATCGAGCGAGAAGATGGTCTCGATCAGGAGCGAGCCGGAGAAGAAGGCGTGGATGAAGGCGCTGGGGAAGCCGGCGATCACGATCAGCATGGCGTTGCGGAAGATGTGGCCGTACAGCACCTGCCGCTCGTTGCAGCCCTTGGCGCGCGCGGTGACGACATATTGCTTGCGGATTTCATCGAGGAACGAGTTCTTGGTCAGCAGCGTCATGGTGGCGAACGCGCCGAGCGCCATCGACACCAGCGGCAGCGTCAGGTGCCAGAAGTAATCCGCGATCTTCTGGTACCATGGAAACTGCGACCAGCCGTCCGAGGTCAGGCCCCGCAGCGGGAAGATGTCGTAGAACGAGCCGCCCGCGAACAAAATGATCAAGAGGATCGCGAACAAAAAGCCCGGAATCGCAAAACCGATGATGATGACGCCGGAGGTCCAGACATCGAAGCGCGAGCCGTCGGCGATCGCCTTGCGGATACCGAGCGGGATCGAGATCAGGTAAGTCAGCAGCGTCATCCAGATGCCGAGCGACATCGACACCGGCAGCTTCTCCTTGATCAGCTGCAGCACGCTGACGTCGCGGAAATAGCTCTTGCCGAAATCGAAGCGGGCGAAATTCCACACCATCAGCGCAAAACGCTCATGCGCCGGCTTGTCGAAGCCGAACTGCTTTTCGAGACTCTTGATGAAATCCGGATCGAGGCCCTGCGCGCCGCGATATTTCGAGTTCATCGCGTCGGCCGCCGCGCCGGGCTGGGCGCGCGCGCCCATGTCGCCGCCGGACGAGCCGGAAATGCGCGAGGTGCCGCCGGTGTCGGCGCCGGAGAGCTGCGCGATGACGCGCTCGACCGGGCCGCCGGGCGCGAACTGCACCACCACGAACGACACGAACAGGATTCCGAGCAGGGTCGGAATCATCAGCAGGATGCGGCGGGCGATATAGGCGCTCATTGTTGCGGCGCTTTCGGATCGGAGGTCAGTGCCGGGCTTGCCGCCTTGGCCGGCTCCGACCACCACAGGTCAGGCACGCCGACCCCGGCATATTTCGGCAGCTTGGGCGGATGGCCGAACACGTCCCAATAGGCGATGCGGTGCGAGGGCGAATACCATTGCGGCACCCAGTAGCGCCCGGCACGGAACACGCGGTCGAAGGCGCGGCAGGCGGTGCGCAGCGTGTCGCGATCGTTCGCGGCGACGATGCGCTCGATCAGCGCATCGAGCACCGGGCTGGCGATGCCGGCGAGATTCTGCGAACCCTTGATGCTGGCCGCCTGCGAGGAGAAGAAGGTGCGCAGCGCGTCGCCCGGCGTCGAGGCCATCGAGAAACGCTGGATGGTGAGATCGAAATCGAAATCCTCCACCCGGCGGCGATACTGCACCGGATCGACCAGCCGCAACGTCGCTTCGATGCCGAGGGTGGCGAGGTTCTTGATGTAGGGCGCGTGATGCGGCTGCAGCGCCGGTTCGTCGATCAGAAATTCCAGCCTGAACGGCTCGCCGTTCGGCAGATGACGCTTGCCGCCTTTCACGCCAAGGCCAGCGTCCTGCAGCAGTTGCGAGGCGCGGCGCAACAGCGCGCGATCCTGTCCCGAGCCGTCGGAGACCGGCGGCAGATAGGGCGCGCCGAACACCTCGTCCGGCACCTGGCCGCGGAACGGTTCCAGCAGCTTGAGTTCATCGGCGCCCGGCGCGCCATTCGCCATCAGATCGGAATTCTGGAACGACGAATGGGTGCGGGCATAGGCGCCGTACATGATGGTCTTGTTGGTCCACTCGAAATCGAATGCCTGGGTCAGCGCCTCGCGCACGCGCGGATCGGCGAATTGCGCACGCCGGGTGTTGATGAACCAGCCCTGCGCGCCGGACGGCGTTTCGTCGGGCAGCATCTCGCGCTTCACCCGGCCGTCCTTGACGCCGAGGAAATCGTAGCGCGTGCCCCAGATCCGCGCGGTGAATTCCTCTCGATAGAGATAATTGCGCCCGGTGAAGCCTTCGAAGGCGACATCGCGGTCGCGATAGAATTCGTAGCGCACGGTGTCGAAATTGAACGCCCCCCGACATGGCGGCAGATCGCGGCCCCACCAGTCCTTGACGCGGTCGTATTCAATGTAGCGCCCGGCCTCGAAACGGCCGACCTTGTAGGGACCGGAGCCGAGCGGCACGTCGAGCGTCGATTCCTCGAAATTGCGGCTGGCGTAATACGCCTTGGAGAAGATCGGCAGCCCGGCGACATAAAGCGGCACGTCGCGGCCGCGCTTTTCGGCGAAGGTCACCACCAGCGTCGCATCGTCCACCGCCTCGATCGCCACCACGTCGCGCATCTGCTGGTGGATGATCGGGTGACCCTTCGCCTTCAGAATGGTCAGCGAGAACGCCGCATCCTGCGCGGTCAGTTTGCTGCCGTCATGAAAACGCGCCTCGGGCCGCAGGGTGAAGCGATAGGTCAGCCCGTCCGGCGAAATCCGCACGCTGCGCGCGGCGAGGCCATACACCCCGTCCGGCTCGTCGCCGGCACGGGTCATCAGCGTGGTGAAGGTCTGCTCCATGCCGACCGCGCCGTCGCCCTTGAGGATGAAGGCGTTCAGCGAATTGAAGGTCTGGAACGACTGATTGTAGGAGCGGCCGGACGGCACGGTCGAGAACGTCCCGCCTTTCGGCGCGTTGACATTGACGTAGTCGAAGTGGGGGAAATCCGCCGGATATTTCAGGTCGCCGAATGCCGACATGCCATGCGCCTCGGCGCCTTCAGCGGCGCGCGCCGGGGCAAGGCAGCCCGCGATGGCGGCGCTGCCGCCGAGCACGAGAACGTGGCGACGCGTCAGAGCGGTCAAGAACGCCTTCCGATCTTGTCGGCCTTGTCCTTGTCGAACCACCAGATCGACGGGAAGCCGGACAGGCCGTATTTCGGCAATTCCGTCGGGCGGCCGAAGCGGTCCCAGCGCGCGGTGCGCACCTTGGAGTAGTTCCACTGCGGCACGACGAAATTGTGCCAGAGCAGCACGCGGTCGAGTGCCTTGGTCGCGGCCACGAGGTCGGCGCGATCCTTGGCGAAGATCACCCGCTCGATCAATTTGTCGATCGCCGGGTCCTTGATGCCGATCAGGTTGCGCGAGCCGGCCATGTCGGCGGCCTGCGAGCCCCAGAACTCGCGCTGCTCGTTGCCGGGCGACAGCGATTCCGGCCACGACGCGGTGATGATGTCGAAGTCCCAGCTGCGCAGCCGGTTTTCGTACTGGATCGGATCAATCGTGCGGACATTGACCGTGATGCCGAGCCGCTCCAGCGAGGGCTTGTAGAACAGCACCACCCGCTCGAAATTCGGATCGTTCGTCAGAAGCTCGACCTCGAACGGCGCGCCGGTCTTGGCGTTGACCAGCTTGCGCTCGCGGATTTCGTAGCCCGCTTCTTTGAGCAGCCGCAGCCCCTCGCGCAGATTGCTGCGCACCGTTTCGGGACTGCCGCCGACCGGATTGGTGTAGGCGGTGGTGAACACCTCCGGCGGCACCTTGTCCTTCACCGTTTGCAGAATCTCCAGCTCGCGGCCCTCGGGCAGGCCGGATGACGCGAGCTCGGTGCCGTCGAAATAGCTGGAGATGCGCTTGTACTGGCCGAAGAAGATCTGCTTGTTCATCTCCTCGAAATCGAACGCATAGTTGAACGCGCGGCGCACCCGCGCATCCTTGAACTTGTCGCGGCGGATGTTGAAGGCGAACGCCTGCATGATGCCGGAGGAGCGGTTGGGGAATTCCTCCAGCAACACGCGCTTGTCGGACACCGCCGGGAAATCATAGGCGGTCGCCCAGTTCTTGGCGCTGTTCTCGGTGCGCCAGTCGACCTGATCGCCCTTGAAGGCTTCGAGCGCCACCGTCGAGTCGCGGAAATATTCGTAGCGCAGCTCGTCGAAATTATTGCGCCCGACATTCACGGCAAGATCGCGGCCCCAGTAATCCTTGACGCGCTCCAGCACGAAGGTGCGGCCGGGGACGAATTCCTTGATCCTGTACGGGCCGCAGCCGAGCGGCGGCTCCAGCGTGGTCGCCGAGATGTCGCGCTTGGCGCCCGAGCCATTGGTGCCTTCCCACCAGTGCTTCGGCAGCACGGTGAGCTGGCCGACGATCTGCGGCAGTTCACGATTACCCGGCGCGTCGAAGGTGAATTTCACGTCGCGCTCGCCGACCTTCTCGGCCTTCACCACATGGCGGTAATAGGCCGAATACATCGGATGATAGGTCTTGAACGCATTGAGCGAGAAGATCACGTCGTCCGGCGTCACCGGCTTGCCGTCGTGCCACTTCGCGTTTGCGCGCAGGCGATAGATCACGAAGGAGAAATCCGGCGGATGGCTCATCGTCTCGGCGAGCAGGCCGTATTCGGTCGAGACCTCGTCGAGCGAGGCCGTGGTCAGCGTCTCATAGAGCGAATTGACCGGCGCGATCGCGCCCTTCACCCCGGCGACGGTGATGTTGAAATTGTCGAAGGTTCCGATCGCGATCTGTCGCGCGTAGCCGCCTTTCGGCGCATCCGGATTGACATAGTCGAACCGCTTGAAACCGGCGGGATATTTGACGTCGCCGAACAGCGACAGGCCGTGTTTCCACTGCGCGGCGGCCTCGCCCGGCGTTTGCGCCCGCGCCGCGCCGATCAAGGGCAGTCCGGCCGTGGTGGTGAGAAGGGGAACGGTTGCTGCGGCAACGCCGCTACGGAGAAGATGCCGTCGGGAAATGCTCAAACGTCAAAGTCCTTTGGCTGCCGTCGCATTCAACTCTGCCCCGGTCGCAGGGCCAAAATCATCAGCGATTATGTCGCTTTTTGGATCGGATGCCAGCCCACCCCGGCGGCTTCTTTGCGGCCAAAAGTCCCGCCAATTCACGGCAAAGTCATGCACGCGAGACCCGGCAGCAAAACGGCCGGGCGACCCGCAAGGTCGGCCCGGCCGTTGATGGGAACACGCGTCAGAGACGCGCGAAAGGGTCGATCACTTCTTGCCCGGCAGCGGCTCGGGGTTATCCGACAGCGTGTTGAGATAAGCGAGCAGATCGGCGCGCTCGGTATCCTTGCTGATACCGGCGAAGCCCATCGCGGTGCCCGGGACGAAGCCCTTCGGATTCTCGATGAACTTGTTGAGGTCCTCGATGGTCCACTTGCCGGTCTTGGCCTTCATGCCTGCCGAGAAGTTGAAGTTGTGGCCGACGCCGCGCTCCTCGCCGACGATGCCATAGAGGTTCGGACCGACCTTGTTGGCGCCGCCCTTCTCGAAGGTGTGGCAGGCCGCGCACTTCTTCGAAGCCGCCTGGCCCTTCTCGACCGATGCGTTGGCCAGCAGCGTCTCGATCGGCACCGCAGCCGCGGCCTTGGCCGCACCGGCGCCGCCGCTGGTGTCTTCCTTCACCGCGATCTCATATCCCGGCTTCTCGATCGGCGCCGGCGCGAAAATCGCACCGGCTGCAATGCTGGTGACCAGCACGAGAAGGCAGGTGGCGAGCACCGCGCCCATGATTTTATTGAGTTCGAAGGAATCCATCGCGATCAGGCTCCGGCCTGGAATGTTGTCTGTGGGGCATGCCGGGCCGCCGAAAACGGCCAAAACAGGCATGAAAACCGTGAATGTGCCGCCGCATGGCAGCGTCTGGGAGATAACGGTTTGCCCGCCTGAAGGCAACCCGTATAAATGCCCCACGCGCGGGAAACCTCCCGCATTTCCTCACCGAATCCGCGCTTTTGCCCCTGCCCCGATGGCTGAAAATTCCACCCTCATCCTGATTCCCGCCCGGATGGCGTCGACCCGCCTGCCCGGCAAGCCGCTGGCCGAGATCGCCGGGCTGCCGATGATCGTCCAGGTGCTGCGGCGGGCTGAGGCCGCCGGGGTCGGCCGCGCCGTGGTGGCGACCGACGCGCTCGAAATCGCTGCCGCGGTCGCCGCGCAGGGCGGCGAGACGGTGATGACCCGCGCCGACCACCCCTCCGGCTCCGACCGGATTTTCGAAGCGCTGCAGACCCTCGATCCGGACGGCCGGATTGCGACCATCATCAACCTGCAGGGCGACCTGCCCACCATCGCGCCGGACGACATTCGCGCCGTCCTGGCCCCGCTCGCCGATCCGGCGGTGGACATCGCCACCCTCGCCGCCGTGATCCGCAAGGAGAACGAGCACACCGACCCCAATGTGGTGAAGGCGGTCGGCAGCGAGATCGCGCCAAAGCGGCTGCGGGCGCTGTATTTCACCCGCGCCACCGCGCCGACCGGCGAAGGCCCGCGCTATCATCACATCGGCATCTACGCCTACCGCCGCGCCGCGCTGGCGCGCTTTGTCGCGCTGCCGCCCTCGCCGCTGGAGCAGCGCGAGAAGCTCGAGCAGCTGCGCGCGCTGGAGGCCGGCATGCGGATCGACATTGCCGTGGTTGACTCGGTGCCTTTGGGGGTCGATACGCCGCATGACCTCGAAGCCGCGCGGAAGGCGCTGGCAGGACATCCATCATGACCAAGATTGTGAAGATCGCCTTCCAGGGCGAGCCTGGCGCCAATTCCCATATCGCCATCACCGAGGCCTATCCCGCCGCCGAGGCGCTGCCCTGCGCCACCTTCGAGGACGCGCTGGCGGCGATTTCCACCGGCGAGGCCGATCTCGGCATGATCCCGATCGAGAATTCGGTGGCCGGCCGAGTCGCCGACATCCATCACCTGCTGCCGCAATCGGGGCTGTTCATCATCGCCGAATGGTTTCTGCCGATCCGCCACCAGTTGATGGCGCCGCGCGGCGCCAAGCTCGAAGACATCAAGACCGTCGAGAGCCACGTCCACGCGCTCGGCCAGTGCCGCCGCATCATCCGCAGTCTTGGCGTGAAATCGATCGTCGCCGCCGACACCGCGGGTTCGGCCCGCGCGGTGGCGGGCAGCGGCGACAAGAGCCGCGCGGCAATCGCGCCGCGCCTCGCCGCCGAGATCTACGGCCTCGATATTCTGTCCGAGGACATCGAGGACGAGGCCCACAACACCACCCGCTTCGTGGTGCTGGCGCGCGAGCCGCAATGGGCGGCGCAGAACTCAGGATCCGTGGTGACCAGCTTCGTGTTCCGGGTGCGCAATCTGCCGGCCGCGCTCTACAAGGCGCTCGGCGGCTTTGCCACCAACGGCGTCAACATGAACAAGCTCGAAAGCTACATGGTGGAAGGCAACTTCTTCGCCACCCAGTTCTACGCCGATGTCGACGGCCACCCCGACGACAAGAATCTCAAATTCGCGCTGGAGGAGCTCGACTTCTTCTCCAAGGAATTGCGCATTGTCGGCGTCTATCCGGCGCACCCCTTCCGCGTCGCCTTCACCGAGAAGAACGGGCGCTGACATCGCCGGACCTCATGGTGAGGAGCGCGGCGACGCCTCGCATCTCGAACCATGAGGGGCATGGCGAGACGGCTCCCTCAATGCGTCCGCCTCCTTCGAGACGCGCGCAATCGCGCTCCAGGTGCCCTGGTGCCGGAAGAGGGTTGAAGTGAGGGAACGCCGGAGATCGTGGGCAGAAATGATTCAATTCCATGGGTAATTGGAATTACCCACTTCTTTGGCATAGATAAAATACTGATATAAAATGCTAATTTTAGCCCACCCAAACTTCAATCGCGACTATTGAGGCCGCTTCAATATCGTCAGTGGGCAAATTCCCATGGGAGACACGCCATCAATGGGCTGTCGAAATCCCGCCGTTTCGCTTATTTTAGGCTTTGACCGATAACCCAGCAGCTTCCCATGGCATTCCGCCAGCGGGGCCGCTTCCCATACCCTTTCATTGCCGTGGACCCCGTTGAGGCGTCATGAGTGAGACCGCACCCGCCGTTGCAGCCGCAGAGGCCAGCCGTCCGGCCATTTCGTTCGAGTTCTTTCCGCCCAAGACCGCGGAGATGGAGCAGAACCTCTGGAGCGTGATCGAGCGCCTCGCGCCGCTCGCGCCGAATTTCGTGTCGGTGACCTACGGCGCCGGCGGCTCGACCCGCGAGCGCACCCATTCCACCATTGCCCGCATTCTTGCCGAGACCAGCCTGACCCCGGCGGCGCATCTGACCTGCGTCGATGCCACGCGCGCCGATGTCGACGAGGTGGTGGATCGGTATCACGAGGTCGGCGTCCGCCATATCGTGGCGCTGCGCGGCGATCCGTCGGGCGGCATCGGCACCGCCTATCAGCCGCATCCGCAGGGTTATCAAAGCTCCGCCGATCTCGTCGCCGCGATCAAGCGCCGCCATCCCGGCATGGAGGTCACGGTGTCGGCCTATCCGGAAAAGCATCCGGAGAGCGCCAGCCTCGAGGTCGATATCGATGTGCTCAAAGCCAAGGTCGACGCCGGGGCAACGCGCGCCATCACCCAGTTCTTCTTCGACAACGATCTCTACTTCCGCTACCTCGACCGCGTCCGCGCGGCGGGCATCACCATTCCGATCGTGCCGGGCATCCTGCCGGTGCAGAACTTCAAGCTGGCGAAGAATTTTGCCGAGCGCGCCGGCGCCACCGTGCCGGACTGGCTCGCCGCCAAGTTCGAAGGTCTCGAAGACGATGCCGACACCCGCCGGCTGGTCGCCGCCACCGTCGCCGCCGGACAGGTGCAGAAACTCTCCAAGCACGGCGTGCAGCATTTCCACTTCTACACCATGAACCGCGCCGATCTCGTCTTCGCCATCAGCCATCTGCTCGGCATCCGCCCGAACAGCGCGCAGAAGGCGGCGTAAGTGCTCGCCCATCAACACGCGGTCGCTTCTCCCTCTCCCCTTGGGGGAGAGGGTCGGGGTGAGGGGGTTCGGAAGCATCGAACAAAGCCGATGACGAAAAACACGCCCATTGCACGCCTCCTGCGACAATCACAAACCAACGCCGAGCGCACGCTCTGGCTCCGGCTTCGCGACCGCAGGCTTGGGGGCTGGAAGTTCAAGCGTCAGATGCCGATTGACAGGTTTGTTGTCGATTTCTGCTGCGCCGACGGCAAGCTCGTGATCGAGTTGGATGGTGGCCAACATGCCGTCCAAACCGCTCAGGATACTGAACGCACGCAGGCACTCTCCGCGATGGGTTATCTCGTGCTGCGCTTCTGGAACAATGACGTCCTGACCAATATCGACGGCGTACTGGAAGACATTCTGTCAACGCTTCCACAACACGCGCCGGTCCCCCCTCACCCCAACCCTCTCCCCGATGGGGAGAGGGAGCAGTTCTGAGTTCAATCTCCATGTCCTCGCAAAACGTCAAAGCGACCTCCCCCACCGCCGACAAATTCCGCGCCCTCGCCCGCGAGCGCATCCTGGTGCTCGACGGCGCCATGGGCACCATGATCCAGCGGCTCGAATTCGATGAAGCCGCGTTCCGCGGCGAGCGGTTCAAGGATTTTCACCGCGACGTGCGCGGCAACAACGATCTGCTGATCCTGACCCAGCCGCAGGCGATCGAGGATATTCACTACGAGTACCTGAAAGCCGGCGCCGACATCGTCGAGACCAACACGTTTTCCTCGACCTCGATCGCGCAGGCCGACTACGACATGTCGAGCCTCGCCTATGAGCTGAACCGCGAAGGCGCACGGCTGGCGCGCAACGCCGCCAACCGCGCCGAAGCCGATGACGGCAAGCCGCGTTTCGTCGCCGGCGCGCTCGGCCCGACCAACCGCACCGCCTCGATCTCGCCCGATGTCGGCAATCCCGGCTACCGCGCGGTGACCTTCGACGATCTGCGCGTCGCCTATAGTGAGCAGATCAACGGCCTGCTCGACGGCGGCGCCGACCTGCTGCTGGTCGAAACCATCTTCGACACCCTGAACGCCAAGGCCGCGCTCTACGCCATTTCGGAAATCTGCGAGGCGCGCGGCATCGACGTGCCGGTGATGATCTCCGGCACCATCACCGACAAATCCGGCCGCCTGCTCTCCGGCCAGTTGCCCGAGGCGTTCTGGTACTCGGTGCAGCACGCATCTCCGATCACCATCGGCTTCAACTGCGCGCTCGGCGCCGAAGATTTGCGCGCCCACATCGCCGATATCGGCCGCGTCGCCGACACGCTGGTCTGTGCCTATCCGAACGCCGGCCTGCCCAACGAATTCGGCCAATATGACGAGTTGCCGGAATATATGGCGCGCCTGGTCGGCGAATTCGCCCGCGACGGCCTCGTCAACGTGGTCGGCGGCTGCTGCGGCACCACGCCCGCGCACATCAAGGCGATTGCGGATGCGGTCGCGCCGCACAAGCCCCGCGTCGTGCCGACCATCGAGCCGCGGCTGCGGCTGTCCGGCCTCGAGCCGTTCGTGCTGACCAGCGACATTCCGTTCGTCAATGTCGGCGAGCGCACCAACGTCACCGGCTCGGCACGCTTCCGCAAGCTGATCAAGGAAGGCGACTATACCGCCGCGCTGGCCGTGGCCCGCGATCAGGTCGAGAACGGCGCGCAGGTGATCGACGTCAACATGGACGAGGGCCTGCTCGATTCGAAGCAGGCGATGATCGAATTCCTCAACCTCGTCGCCTCCGAGCCGGACATCGCCAAGGTGCCGGTGATGATCGACTCCTCGAAGTTCGAGGTGATCGAGGCCGGCCTGAAATGCGTGCAGGGCAAGCCGATCGTCAACTCGATTTCGATGAAGGAAGGCGAGGAGAAATTCCTCCACGAAGCCGACATCGCGCGCCGCCATGGCGCCGCCGTGGTGGTGATGGCGTTCGACGAGGTCGGCCAGGCCGACACCCTCCAGCGCAAGACCGAAATCTGCAAGCGCGCTTACGACCTGCTCACGACCAAACTCAATTTCCCGCCGCAGGACATCATCTTCGATCCGAACATCTTCGCGATCGCGACCGGCCTTGAAGAGCACAACAATTACGGCGTCGATTTCATCGAGGCGACGCGCTGGATCCGCGCGAACCTGCCGCACGTCCATATCTCGGGCGGCGTCTCCAACCTGTCGTTCTCGTTCCGCGGCAACGAGCCGGTGCGCGAGGCGATGCACTCGGTGTTCCTGTATCACGCGATTGCGGCCGGCATGGACATGGGCATCGTCAATGCCGGGCAGATGGCGATCTATGACGACATCGACTCCGAGCTGCGCAACGTCTGCGAGGACGTCATCCTCAACCGCGATCCCGGCGCGCCGGAGCGGCTGCTGCAACTCGCCGAAAAATTCCGCGGCCAGGGCAAGCAGGTCAAGGAGCAGGATCTCGCCTGGCGCGAATGGCCGGTGGAGAAGCGGCTGTCGCACGCCCTCGTCAACGGCATTACCGAATATATCGAGGTCGATACCGAAGCGGCGCGCCTCACCGTGGAGCGGCCGCTCAACGTGATCGAAGGCCCGCTGATGGCTGGCATGAACGTGGTTGGCGACCTGTTCGGCTCCGGCAAGATGTTCCTGCCGCAGGTGGTGAAGTCCGCCCGCGTGATGAAGCAGGCGGTCGCCTATCTGATGCCGTTCATGGAAGAAGAGAAGGAGCGCAACAAGGCCGCCGGAATCTCCGAGGGCACGCGCTCGTCCGCCGGCAAGATCGTGATGGCGACGGTGAAGGGCGATGTCCACGACATCGGCAAGAACATTGTCGGCATCGTGCTCCAGTGCAACAATTTCGAGGTGGTCGATCTCGGCGTGATGGTGCCCGCCGCCAAGATCATCGAGACTGCGAAAAATGAGCAGGCCGACATGATCGGCCTGTCCGGCCTGATCACGCCCTCGCTCGACGAGATGGCGTTCGTCGCCTCCGAGCTGGAACGGCAGGGCTTCGACCTGCCGCTTTTGATCGGCGGCGCCACCACCAGCCGCGTCCACACCGCGGTGAAGATCGATCCGCGCTATCGCCGCGGCCCGGTGGTGCATGTCAACGACGCCAGCCGCGCGGTCGGCGTCGCCTCCTCGCTGCTGTCGCCGGAGAAGCGCGACGGCTTCCTGCGCGAGATCCGCGCCGAATACGACCGCATCTCGGACGCGCATTTCCGCGCCCAGCAGAACAAGAAGCGCCTGACGCTGGAAGCGGCCCGCGCCAACCGTCTCAAAATCGACTGGTCCAAGACCAAGCCGACCAGGCCCTCGTTCCTCGGCGTGCGCACCTTCCACAATTATCCGCTGGCCGAGCTGGTCGAGACCATCGACTGGACCCCGTTCTTCCAGGCATGGGAATTGTCGGGCCGCTTTCCGGGAATTCTCGACGACGCCAAGGTCGGCGAGGTCGCGCGCTCGCTCTATAACGACGCGCGCAAGATGCTGGACACCATCGTCAAGGAGAACTGGTTCACCGCCAACGCCACCATCGGTTTCTGGCCGGCCAATTCCGAGGGCGATGACGTCGTGCTCTACAGCGACGAGGCCCGCACCAAGCCGCTGACCACGCTGCACACGTTGCGCCAGCAGCTCGAGCGGCGCGAGGGCCGCTTCAATCTCGCGCTATCGGATTTCATCGCGCCGCAGACCAGCGGCGTGCCGGATTATATCGGCGCCTTTGTCGTCACCGCCGGCATCGGCGAGGATGCCATCACCATGCGCTTCAAGAAGTCCAACGACGACTATTCGTCGATTCTGGTGAAGGCGCTGGCCGACCGTCTCGCCGAATCTTTCGCCGAACGCATGCACCAGCGCGTGCGCAAGGAATTCTGGGGCTACGCGCCGGACGAGACGCTGTCGAACGACGATCTCATTCTCGAAAAGTATCAGGGCATCCGCCCCGCGCCCGGCTATCCGGCGCAGCCCGACCACACCGAGAAGACCACGATCTTCAAATTGCTCGATGCCGAGCGCAATGCCGGCGTCACGCTGACCGAGAGTTTGGCGATGTGGCCCGGCTCGTCGGTGTCCGGTGTGTACTACAGCCATCCGCAGAGCGAATATTTCGGCGTCGGCAAGGTCGAGCGCGACCAGGTCGAGGACTATGCCGAGCGCAAGGGCGCCACCCCGGCCGAGGTGGAGCGCTGGCTCGCCTCGATCCTCAATTACATCCCGAGCAGCGATCCCAAGCCGGAGTCGGCAGATGAGGGTGACGACGTCACGTCGCTGCCACTGGCGCAGCACCCGCCGGGCTGCGGCTGCGCGATGCACATGCGGCTCAACATGAAGCCGCGCGCCGGCACTGCACCGAACTGACGGCGGCGGCGGTGATCCGCCGCGTCCATCCGGCATTTACTCTGCACACCGGTCGCCCGGCGCGTCATTGACACGCCGGGTATGCGCGGCAGCGGCCAACATTACATGTAATGTGGATTTAATACTGAGTTCATGTCGATTTCACATGGGCCGTTCACGGCTCGGTGGTGGTCAGCAAACCCCTCACCGCCTGCGCCCAGCCATGCAGCTTGCGCGCCCGCGTCGCCTCGCTCATCGCCGGTTTGAAGCGCCGCTCCAGCCGCCATAGATCGGCGAAGCGTTGCGGCTCGGGATAGACACCCGCGGAGAGGCCGGCCAGATACGCCGCGCCAACTGCTGTGGTTTCCTGAATCACCGGACGATCGACCGGCACGTTGAGCAGATCGGCGAGACGCTGCATGGTCCAGTCCGACACCGTCATGCCGCCATCAACGCGCAGCACCGCGTGATTGCTCGCGGCCTCCGGCCAATCGGCGCGCATCGCGGTCCACAGATCATACGTTTGGTAGCACACGCTCTCCAGCGCCGCATGCGCCAGTTCGGCAGGTCCGGTGTTGCGTGTGAGACCGAACAACGCGCCGCGCACCCGCGGATTCCAGTACGGCGCGCCAAGCCCGACAAATGCCGGCACCAGATAGACCGACTGTGCGCCATCGGCCTGCTCCACCAACGCGTCCGCGTCGCTGGCCCGCTTGATCACCTTGAGGCCATCACGCAACCATTGCACCGCCGATCCTGCGACGAAGATCGAGCCTTCCAGCGCATAGGTGCGCTGGCCGTTCAACTGATAGGCAATCGTCGTCAGCAACTTGTTGCGTGAGGTAACCGCCGTCGCACCGGTATTGAGCAACGCAAAACAGCCGGTGCCGTAGGTTGATTTGATCATGCCCGGCGCAAAGCAGGCCTGCCCGATGGTCGCTGCCTGCTGATCGCCGGCGATGCCGCGAATCGCGACCGACCCATCGAACAAGCCTGACTCGCTGACGCCGAAATCACCCGAGGAATCACGCACCTGCGGCAGCATCGCGCGCGGCACGCGCAGCAGCTTCAAAAGCTCATCATCCCATGTGCCGCGATGGATATCGAACAGCAGCGTGCGCGACGCATTGGTGGCGTCGGTGGCGTGCACCGCGCCGCCGGTCAGCCTCCACAGCAGATAGCAATCCACCGTGCCGAACAGCAATTCGCCGCGCTCGGCCCGTGCGCGGGCACCAGGAACAGAGTCGAGTATCCAGGCGATCTTGGTGCCGGAAAAATACGGATCGATGATCAATCCGGTTTTCGCCGTGATCATCGGCTCGTGGCCCTCGGCTGCAAGCCGCGCGCACATCTCGGCGGTGCGGCGGTCTTGCCAGACGATGGCGCGATGCACCGCGCGGCCGGTGACGCGGTCCCACACCACCGTGGTCTCGCGCTGGTTGGTGATGCCGATCGCGGCGATGTCGCGTGCGCCAAGACCGGCAATGCGCATTGCCTCGCGACAGGTCGCAAGCGTCGACGACCAGATGTCGTCAGGCTCATGCTCCACCCAGCCCGACGCCGGGAAATGCTGCGGAAATTCCTGCTGCGCCTGCGCCGCGATCGACATGTCGTCGCGAAACAGGATCGCGCGCGACGACGTGGTGCCCTGATCGATGGCAAGAACATGCGGCATCGCGCGACAGGACTCCGCTTAAGGAAGGACCTCGAACAACCCGGCCGCGCCCATGCCGCCGCCGACGCACATCGTCACCACCGCATGCTTCGCCTTGCGGCGGCGGCCTTCGATCAGCACATGGCCGGCAAGCCGCGAACCGGTCATGCCGTAAGGATGGCCGACGGTAATCGCGCCGCCATTGACGTTGAGCTTGGCGGGATCGATACCGAGCTTGTCACGGCAATAAATCACCTGCACCGCGAACGCCTCATTCAATTCCCACAGGTCGATGTCGTCGATGGTGAGGCCGTGACGCTTGAGCAGCCGCGGCACCGCGAACACCGGGCCGATACCCATCTCGTCCGGCTCGCAACCCGCCGCGACGAACCCGCGAAAGATGCCGAGCGGCTTCAGGCCTTTTTGCTCGGCCAGTTTGTCGCTCATGATGACGCAGGCGCTGGCGCCATCCGACAACTGGCTGGCATTGCCCGCGGTGACGGTGAAGCCCTCGCCTTTCACTGTCTTCAAGGCCGCAAGTCCTTCGGCGGTGGTATCGGGCCGCGGCCCTTCGTCCTGCGATAACGTGATGTCCCTGAAGGACACCGTGCCGGTTGCCTTGTCGGCAACGGCCATGCTGGTCGTGATCGGCGCGATCTCATCGTTAAACCTGCCGCACTGCTGCGCGGCGGCAGTACGGCGCTGGCTTTCCAGGCTGTATTCGTCCTGCCGCTCACGCGCGATGCCGTAACGCTTCGCCACCACCTCGGCGGTGTCGAGCATCGACATATAGATATCCGGCTTGATCTTCTGCAGCGCCGGATCGACGGCACGGAACATATTCATCTTGTCGTTCTGCACCAGGCTGATCGATTCGCCGCCACCGCCGACCGCGATGCCAACACCATCGAACAACACCGAACGCGCTGCCAGCGCGATCGCCTGCAACCCCGATGCACACTGGCGGTCGACGGTGACGCCGGCGGTCGCGGCCGGCAGACCGGCCCGCAACGCCGCCTTGCGGGCAATGTTGCCGAAGGTCGCGCCCTGCTGCAGGGCCGCCCCCATCACCACATCCTCGACTTCGTCCGGCGCAATCCCGGCCCGACTGACGGCGGCAGCGATGGCATGGCCGAGCAGGGTCGCTCCCTCGGTGTTGTTGAGGGCGCCGCGATAGGCCTTGCCGATCGGGGTTCGGGCGGTGGAAACAATCACGGCGTCAGTCATGGCAGGCAGGTCCCTTGCAGGGGAATGACGCCGCATTTGCGCATCTTTGGCGAGTCGTGGCTACCGCCTCCCGATGAGGCGGCCCCCGCCCGTGTCACATCAAACCGGGCGAATCTGCCTACCGCTCATTGAAATGGTTGGCCACGGTCTGTAAAAAGCCGCCGGATTGGCAGTCCCTTGCATATTTGCGAGCGATTTTTCTTTCCCTAAACGTCCGACAGATTTTGCGAAGCTCGCAAACGTGCATAAGGTATCTAATGACCGACAAACGTCCTTTCCTTCGCGCGATTTTCGATGCCGCGGTTGCGGCGGCCCATCCCGACAAGATCCTGCGGCGACACCTGCCGCCGCCGCCGCGCGGCCGGGTGATCTGTCTTGCCGCCGGCAAGGGCGCCGCTGCGATGGCGGCGGTCGCCGAGCGCCACTACCTGGACGATGTCGGCCTCAGCGAGAGCCAGATCGCCGGGGTGGCAACCACGCGGCACGGCCACGGCGTGCCGACGCGCCGGATCGAGGTAATCGAGGCCGGGCACCCGGTGCCGGACGAAGCGGGCCTCAAGGCCGCCGACAAGACGCTCAAGCTGGCGGAAAGCGCGGGCGAGGACGACCTCGTGCTGGTGCTGATGTCCGGCGGCGGCTCGGCCAACTGGATCGCGCCCGCCGAGGGCATCACCTTCGCGCAGAAGCAGCAGATCAACAAAAGCCTGCTGCGTTCGGGCGCACCGATCTCCGAAATCAACACCGTGCGCAAACACCTGTCGCGCATCAAGGGCGGCCGGCTTGCCCGTGCCGCCTATCCGGCACAGCTCGTGACGCTGGCGGTGTCAGACGTGCCGCATGACGATCCGGCCACCATCGCCTCCGGCCCCACGGTGCCCGATCCGACCACGCTGAAGGACGCCGCCGCGATCATCGCCAAGTACAATCTGCAGATCGACGACGCCGTGCGCCAGGCGCTGAGCGATCCGCGCAACGAAAGCGCCAAGCAGAACGAGCCCGCTTTCGTGCGGGCGCGGTTCGAGATCGTCGGCCGGCCGCGCGATTCGCTCGATGCCGCGATCCGGGTCGCGACCGAAGCCGGCTATGAGGTGATCGACCTCGGCGCCGACCTCGAAGGCGACGCCCGCGCCACCGCCGCCGAGCACGCCAAGCTCGCGCTGAACGCGCAGGCCCAGGGCAAGCGCGTCGCGATCATGTCGGGCGGCGAACTGACGGTGACGGTGCGCGGCAATGGCCGCGGCGGTCCTAATCAGGAATACGTGCTGGCGCTGGTCGAACACCTTGCCAACAGCAAGGGCATCGCCATGCTTGCCGCCGACACCGACGGCGCCGATGGTGGCGCGGGTTCGCCGACCGATCCTGCAGGTGCGATGGCGGATGAGCGTACATTTGCCAAGATGCGCGAACTCAAGCTCGACCCGGAAGCCTACCTCGACAATAACGACGCCACGACCTTCTTCGAGGCGACCGGCGATCTCTTGGTGGTGGGGCCGACGCTGACCAACGTCAACGACATCAGGGTCATTCTGGTCGACTGACTTCTCACTCGAGGCACCCGCATGAACGCCCCAGTCAGCATCTGCCAAAGCTGCGGCGCGTGCTGCGCCCATTCGCACAACTGGCCACGGTTCTCGACCGAGGACGACGCGGCGCTGGATCTGATTCCGGCGAAATTCGTTAATGACAGGCTGTCCGGTATGCGCTGCGAGGGCGAACGATGCTCGGCGCTGACCGGACGGATCGGCGTCTCCACCGCCTGCGGAATCTATGAGGTGCGGCCGGAGGTGTGCCGGACTTGCCAGCCCGGCGATGCCGAATGCACCATCGCGCGGCGCGGCTACGGCCTCGCCGCGATCGCGTTACAAAATCGGTGACCGTTGAAGGCCCGCCTGCTCAGGCGGTTGCCGCCTCGAACTCATCGTCCAACAAGTCATCAAGCGGCATCACATTGCTCAACGGTTTGGTCGAGAGCGTGATGGTACGGCGGCCACTGACGGCGGCAGGTGCGGGAGCTGGCGCCGCGCGCGACGCCGTAAATAAAGTCGCGCCGGCAGCGCCCCCCTGCTCCACCAGATCACGCTCGCTGCAGGTCGCGGCAATCGCAAGAACTCATCGAATGAAGGTGGCTACGGCGATAGCAGAACAGCGCGAGCATAGCGCGGACATCAGCAGAGACCGATTCGACTAGGACCGGAAGGCCATGTTCGCTGGAGCGGTAGAGATGCCCCAGCATGTCCTCGCCGACGGGACAGGTATCGTTCTCGGTGTTAGTGCGGTTCGACCACATGGCAGATCTCCTTGCAAAAAAGATGCAATGCAATCTGCTAACGATCAGTTAACCATGATCGGATGGCCGATGCGGCCCTGCGAAGATCGCGAAGGGCTGCGGCCTAGCGCGGCGCCATGCGGATGGCGCCATCAAGGCGGATGGTCTCGCCGTTCAGCATCGGATTCTCGACGATATGCACGGCGAGCGCCGCATATTCCTTCGGATCGCCGAGCCGGGCGGGATGCGGCACCTGGGTGGCGAGGCTACGCTGGGCCTCCTCCGGCAAGCCAAGCAAGAGCGGCGTCAAAAACAGTCCGGGCGCAATGCTGTTGACCCGGATAAGCAGTGAGGCGAGACCGCGGGCGATCGGCAGCGTCATGCCGACCACGCCGGCCTTAGAGGCGGAATAGCCGGCCTGCCCGACCTGTCCATCATAGGCCGCGACGCTGGCGGTGTTGATGATGACCCCGCGTTCCTCGCCAATCGGCGGCTCGATCTGCATCCGCTCGGCCACCAGACGGATGACATTGAAGGTGCCGACCAGATTGACATTGATGTGACGCTTGAACTCGCCCAGCGGATAGGCGCCATTTTTGTTGACGGTCTTGATCGCGCTGGCGACGCCCGCGCAGTTCACCAGAATCCGTACAACACCGTGGGCCGCTTCCACCGCCGCAAGCGCAGCCTTGACCGGCGCTTCCTCGGCAACATCAGCGACCAGCGCAACGCCGTCGATCTCCGCCGCGACCTGTTCAGCCGCTGCCTGGTTCATGTCGAGGATCGCAACCTTTGCACCCTTGGCCGCCATCGCCCGCGCGGTCGCCGCACCAAGACCGGAAGCCCCTCCCGTCACAAGCACCGAAATATCTTTGAGCTGCATCGGAGGACCTTCCACAAGACGCGCTTCGTGGCGCTCAGTTTTCCTTGAGCCAACGCTCGACCGGCATCACATCGGGGGCTTCGGCATATTTCTTCGGCCACATATCGACCACCCATTCAACCCCGGTCGATTTATCGACCAGGACGGCGGTGTTGTGCGGCAGTTGGCCGGCGAGGAAATTGCCGCGATAGCGCGGATTGCCGACGGTGTGATGCTTCAGAAGGCCCCACTCCCGCAGCACCAGCAGCAGGCTGGCGGCATTGCGGGTGGTATCCCAGCAATCGAAGTTGGTTGCCGCTGAGCCGGCACGAATGTCGGCATAGGCGACGCGCCTGTCGGTGCCGATCATCGGACCAACACGGCGATCGAACCAGATCACTACCTTCTGGACCGCGGCACGCTCCGCTGCAGGATTCGCCTTGCCGGCGGCGAGAATCTGCGTGACCGCCTTACGATCGGCCGCGGAGAAATCCAGCGTTGCGCGGCGGCGGCAGCCGAAGCCGTAACAGACCGTCATCTCGCCTGCGGACGGCGGATTGATCGAAACCGAGGAGTAAAGATCGGCGACCGGTCCGCTCAACTCGATGGCGAGAGCGGGTCCCACACCCATTATGGCAACGCCCGCAAGCGCGGTTACGCACAGCACAGCGGGCCTGAAGGCGAGCGGAACAGACAACCGTGTCATGTCGAGAGCCTGATTGCGGAATATTCGCGGGCAATACCGCACAAGACAACACCGTCGAAAACCTAGCCCGCGCTCCGGATCATGCCAAGAGCAGTTGCGGTGGTTTTCCTCATCGACTGGCACAATGGCGTGATGTGATGCATCCGCGGCACGATCCCCTAGAGCACCACGGGATCATCCGGCAGCTCGTTTTTATGCGCGCCGGTCGCGGGAAAATATTGGACGAGATGCCTCGTCACCGCCGCCACACCGGCAAGCACGCCCGCTTCAAAATGCGCCTGCCGGAACTCGCCTTCCATAGCAGTGCAGATATCCCGCCAGCCAGCCTTACCCACCTTGGCATCGATGCCACGGTCGGCGACGATCTCGACATCGCGGTCGGCCAGCAGGAGATAAATCAGTACGCCGTTGTTGTCTGCAGTATCCCAGATCCGCAAATGGGAAAACACATCGATGGCGCGGGCGCGCGCGGGCTGATCTGCGAGCAACGGCCCGCCCTCCAGCGCGCCCTCCACCACAAAGCGAATCTGGCCTGCATGCTGCTTCTCGCTGGCGGCGATCGCTTTCTCGATCTTGGCAAGTGACTCGCGCGGGAACGCCTTGTGCACCTGTCGACGCCCGAGAAGAAGATGTTTGCTGATGCGCTTGATGCCCATGGTCACCAATTTCCCGAAGCCCCGCCGCCGCCGAAACTGCCGCCCCCGCCGCTGAATCCACCGCCCCCTGAGCCGCCCCAGCTCGATCCGCCACCACGAGAACCGCTGGAGTACCCGCCCGGCCCGCCGGACGCGACTGCATCACCCAGCAGCGTAAAGATGAACCCGATCAGGCCGACAAGCAGTGCAACACTCCAAAGCCCCACAAACAGCCAGGCCAGCACCGCGAGACCACCTCCGGTCAGCAGCGCACCGCCGAGCCGGCCAAACATCGCGCGCAGCACGCTGCCGGCCACCAATGCTCCGATGATGAGAACCGGAAAAAACTCTCCAAGGGCATCGAGCGTACCGGGCGACATGCGTTCGATCGGCTTCGGCGGCGGTAACGGCTCGCCGTCAATAACCCTGATCATGCGATCAACACCGGTATTGATTCCGCCGGAAAAATCTCCCGTCTTGAAGCGCGGCGTGATGATCTCATCAATGATGCGCTTGGCCGTCGCATCGTTCAGCGCGCCTTCGAGACCGTAGCCGACCTCGATCCGCAGCTTGCGATCATCTTTGGCGATCAGCAGCAACGCGCCGTCATCAACCCTCTTGCGTCCGAGCTTCCACTGCTCAACGACACGAAAGGCATATTGCTCGATGGCTTCCGGCGTCGTTGTTGGGACGATCAGAATCGCGATCTGACTGCCTTTGCGACCCTCGAACGCCTGCAGCTTCTGCTCGAGGCGTGCAATATCTGCCTTGCTTAAGGTCGCGGTCTGATCGACCACGCGGCCGGTGAGCGGCGGGACCGCGACATCGGCCGCAGCCACCAGTATCCCGCACAACGACAGGACAACTGCGATGACGGCGCATCGGAGAGCAGTCATCAGGCGCCTCGCGGGCGTTACGCTACTTAGCAGGTGTGGCCGGGGCTGGTGTCGCAGGCGCCGGCGCAGGTGCTGCTGGAACGCCGAAATCCACCTTCGGCGCGGTCGAGATCGATTTCTCGTTCTCAACCGTGAAGTTGGCCTTCTCCTTGTAGCCGAACATCATCGCAGTCAGATTATTCGGGAAGGTACGGATGTTGACGTTATAGTCCTGCACCGCCTTGATGTAGCGATTGCGCGCGACCGCGATGCGGTTTTCGGTGCCCTCGAGCTGCGCGACGAGATCACGAAAAAGCTGATCGGATTTGAGCTGCGGATAGTTCTCCGTCACCACCAGCAATCGCGACAATGCGCTGGTGAGTTCGCTCTGCGCCGCCTGGAATTTCTGCAGAGCGGCGGGATCATTGACGACGTCAGGCGAAATCTGCGCGCTGCCAACCTTGGCGCGCGCATTGGTGACGCCGAGCAGCACATCCTTTTCCTGCTGGGCGAACCCCTTCACCGAATTAACGAGGTTCGGCACAAGATCTGCGCGACGTTGATACTGGTTCACGACTTCCGACCAGCCCGATTTCACTGCCTCATCGTTCTGCTGGATGACGTTGTATCCACAGTTGGTCAGGCTGAGCGTCGCCAGGGCTGCGAGAACTGTCCATAACTTACGCATCGGAGTCTCCCGTCAATCCGCGGTGTCGTATTGCAAAGGGGCGGTCTCGGACCGGCAAGCATATATCAGGGAAGTAGCGCTGCCCATGTCGCATTGGTCTTGCGGTACCCAGGGACGGAACGCCTCAGACGTCGCGTCGGAGTAGCCAAAAAGCCTGATTATGTGTTTGAATGTCCAGCGCATTTCAACGCCGCAATGAACCTGCGGCAACCACCGCGACAAGTGTAACGGGGCACGACATGGCCAATTATGACGACCAGAATATCTTTGCGAAGATCTTGCGCGGCGAACTGCCCGCCTACAAGGTATTCGAGGACGACAAGACTTTCGCTTTCATGGACATCATGCCCCGCTCGCCCGGGCACACGCTGGTCATCCCCAAGGCGGGCGCGCGCAATTTGCTCGACATTGCGCCGGAGGATTTCGCGGCGGTGGCCCGCACCTCCAAGACCATCGCGATCGCGGCGATGAAAGCCTTCGCGGCGGAAGGCATTATCATCCAGCAGTTCAGCGAGCCGGCCAGCGGTCAGGTGGTGTTCCACCTGCATATGCATGTGATGCCGGTATGGGCAGGCAAGGAACTGCTGCCGCCACAATCACGCAAGGAAGATGCCGCTGTACTCGAACAGCACGCGGCGAAAATGATCGCGGCGTTGAAACAGTAGCCGCCCTCGCCTTTGCTCCCGGCAGCGCTCATAAAAAAATCCCCGCATCAGCGGGGATTTTTCTGTGAAAGAAGCGAAGTTTCCGGCTACACGCCGAGATAACGTTGCAGCACTTCAGGCTGCTTCTTGATTTCGAGCGACGGCCCTTCATGGACGATGTGGCCATTATTGATGATGTAGACCCGCTGCGCCAACGCGAGCGTGGCGGCGAGATTCTGCTCCACCAAAACGATTGTCTGCCCGGCCGCGGCAAGGTCACGACATGCCTTGACGAGATCACGCACGATCACCGGCGCCAGGCCCTCGAACGGCTCGTCGAGCAGAACAATGTCTGGGTCCCGCACCAGTGCGCGGGCGATCGCCAGCATCTGCTGCTCACCGCCTGACAGATCGGTGCCACGGCTGCCGCGCCGTTCCTTGAGGCGCGGAAACATCTCGTAGATCCGGTCAAGCGGCCAACGCTTCGGCGCGGTGATGCCGGCAAGAATGATGTTCTCTTCGACATTGAGGCTGCCGAAGATACGGCGATCTTCATGGACGAGCTGCATGCCCGCCATCGCGATGGTGTGACTCTTCTTGCCGGCGAGTTCGGTACCATTAAGCACGATACTGCCGGCTTGCGGCGTCACCACACCCATCAGGCTTTTCAGCGTGGTGCTTTTACCCGCGCCGTTTCGACCAAGTAGAGCAACCACCTCGTTCTGCTCGACGCGCATCGAGACGTCAAACAGGATGTGGGAATCCCCATAGTAGCTATTCAGGTTGCTAACCTCGAGCAAACTCATGCTTCGATCACTCCGCCCAGATAGGCTTCCTGCACAACGGGATTGCCCTTGATCTCTTCCGGCGTGCCCTCGACCAGCACGCGGCCTTCCTGCAACACCGTCACCTTCTCGACCAGCTCGAACAGCGAATCCATGTCATGATCGATGATGATCATGGTACGGCCGTGGCTGATCGACTTCAGCAGCTTGACGGTCTCGACGCGCTCCTGCGGGCTCATGCCGGCCAAAGGCTCGTCGAGCAGCAACAGGCTCGGCGAGTTGGCTAGAGCAAGGCCGATTTCAAGCCGCCGCTTCTCGCCGTAGGCCAGCGCCGAAACCGGCGTATCGGCACGCGCGGTCAGGTTGACCATCGTGAGCGTGTCGGCGACGCGCTCACTCAGGCCGGGCACGCTGTCGATGCGGCGGAACAGGTCGAGCCGGAACTTGCCGCGCAATTCGGCGAGCACCGCGATGATCAGATTCTCCCGCACGGTGAGGCGCGTGAACAACTGATTGACCTGATAGCTCTTGGTCAGGCCGAGCTGGCAGACATCGGTAACATTCATGCCGGTGATGTCGTTGCCCTCGAACACGATCGTGCCCGATGTCGGCGGAACTTCGCAGGTCAGCATTTTGAAGAAAGTGGACTTGCCTGCGCCGTTGGGGCCGATGATGCCGCGAAGCTCACCGTGATTGACGGTAAAGTTGATGTCGCTGTTGGCCATCAACCCGCCATAGCGCTTCGACAATCCGCGGGCTTCGAGGATCGGGCCTTTCTGATGACTTTCCGCGCGCAGATTCGCCGACATGTGGGCAGCAGCAACTTCGCGGGCAGCCTCCGCCTCCGCATCGGATTGACCGATGCTCGGAGCAAGAGTTGCGTCCTCAGCCGGCTCAGGATGAACATTTCTACCGGTGAGATAATTAAAGCCATCGACAATGCCGCCGATCAATCCGCGACGGAAGAAACAGACCAGGAGCACGAAGACTACGCCAAGCACCAGTTTCCAGGCCGCACCCAATCCAAGGGCGCTTTGCAGGAAGTCCTGCAGGAACAGCCAGATCGCGGCGCCGAGCAGCGGTCCGAATAGCGTTCCTGCACCACCGATCGCCGTCTGCATAATGAGCTGCGCCGAGGTGTCGAACATGAACGCGTCGGGCGGCATGAAAGCCTGCATGACGCCGAGCAGACCGCCGGCGAAGCCGGCATAGGCTGCCGCGACGACGAAGGCGGTGAGCTTGTAGCCGTGAATGTTGTGTCCCACCGCCGACGCACGCAACGGATTGTCACGGATCGAACGCAGCACAGCGCCGACCGGTGAACGGATAATGCGCAGGCCGATCACGATGCCGATGAAGTACCAGAAGGCAAGGAAGCTGTAGAGCGACCAACCGCTGGAGAAGTGGAACTGGGCGAAGCCGAGATCGAAGGACGGGCTCGGCACGCCGGGCAAGCCGTTCTCGCCGCCGGTCCAGTCCGCGAGCGGATTGAACTCGACGAAGAAGAATACCTCGGCGATGGCAACCGTGATCATGGCGAAGTAGATGCCGGTACGGCGCAGCGCGATCAGGCCGACCAGATATCCAACCACTGCCGCGGCAATCGTGCCGATGAACAGCGCTGTCACCACATGCGGAAAGCCGGTGCGTGTCAGCAGGTAGGCGGCAACGAAGCCGCCGGTGCCGTACAGCGCCGACTGGCCGAACGACAACAGTCCGGTGAAGCCGAACAGGATGTCGAAGCCAATGCCGAACAGACCCCACACCAGAATGCGGTTGACTGTATTGGGCGCAAAGCCGAGGTGAGGAAGGATGAACGGCGCCAGGATGAGGCCGACCGCCGTCAGGGTTTCGATCAGAAAGGGACGTTGTTTCAGCATTTTTTTGACCGATTTATCCGCGGCTCTGGGAACCGAGCAGGCCATGCGGGCGCAGCAGCAGCACCAGCGTCATTGCTGCGAACAGCATGACGTAGGCGTAGCCAGGGTTCACCATGGAGGTGAGGCTGATGATCTCGCCGGCGATAAGCCCGCCGAGGATGGCGCCCGGGAACGAACCGACGCCGCCGATCACAACAACGACGAACGTCTGCACCAGGATCGCTTCGCCCATGTCAGGCGTCAGCGAAACCACCGGAGCGTTGACGATGCCGGCAAACCCTGCCGCCATGGCGCCGATACCGAACACCACCATGAATATCCGATAGACGTTGATGCCGAGCGATCCGACCATCACCGAGTCTTCAATGCCGGCGCGCACGATCATACCAAGGCGCGTGCGGTAAAGAATCAGGAACAGGACGAGCAGCGCCACCGCGATGATGCCAACCAGCGCCAGGCGATAGGTTGGATAGAACATGAAACCGAGCGAGGTGATGCCCGACAGCGCTGCGGGCGCCGGCACCACATAAGAGAGGCTGCCGAAAAAGAACCGAACGATCTCGACCATGCAGATGCTGATGCCGAAGGTAACCAGCAACTGGTCCTCGTCGGGCCTGCCATAGAAATGGCGGATGATCACCCGTTCCATCACAAGACCAACGATCATGACGAATACCGATCCGGCGATGATCGCGACAATGAAGGAATTGGTGTAGCTGAAAGCGACATACCCGGCGTAGCCGCCGAGCATGAACATGGCGCCATGGGCAAGGTTGAGGACGCCCAGCGTTCCGTAGATGATAGTCAGTCCGGAGCTGATGAGAGCGAGCAAGGCGCCAAGCACCAGCCCGTTGAACAGCTGCGAAACGAAGTTAGCCCAGTTAATCAATTTATCCTCGCCCGTTCCTGCGCGTACGATGAAACGCAGCAAATACCGCTCCGCCGGACAGACGCACAGCGACGGGCGGAAAGCCCGCTCCGTGCATCAGTCTGGTGGCGGCCTTCGCCGGCGCGGGTACCAACATGTACCCGGCGCCGGTGCCGGTGCAGCGATTTACTGAAGATCAGGTGTAATCGCCGAGATTGCAGCCGAAAGCATCAGGCTTCTGCATCAAGCCTTCGCCCGGGACGATCTCGACAACCTCCCAGAAGTCCTCCTTGCTCTTCATGTCCTTGGCCTGCTTGCCGCGGACGATGATGACCGGACGGATGCACTGGTGGTCTTCCTTGCGATAGTACACTTCGCCCACCAGCGAGGGGATCTTGTCCTGCTTCTCGTAGGCCTTAATGACTTCCGGCGGGTAGAGAGTGCCGGCTTCCTCAACCATACGCGCCCAATGCACGAAGCTGATGTAGCTGTTCTCCGCACCCCACTCGGGGTTGGAGCCAAACTTCGCCCGGAATGCTTCGTTGAACATCTTGGCGAGTGGGAACTTGTCCTCAATCGTCCACCAGTAGTCGGTCGCAGCATAGACGCCGGCGAGCAGATTGCCGCCCGCCTCAGGAGCGAGGAACGGAATCTGATACGGCACGGCGAGCTTCATCTTGTCGAAGATGCCGAACTGCTTGGCCTGCTGAATCGACAGAACCGCGTCGTGGCCCCAGTTGACGTTGATGAGAACGTCCGCGCCGGAGTTGGCAACGTTCAGCAGGTAGGACGAGTAATCAGGCGCACCGAGCGGCGAAACCTGGTTGGTCACCGTCGTCCAGCCGGCAGTCGCGAGATAATCCTGCATCGACTTGGTCACGGTGTGACCGTAGGTGTAGTCCGGCGTCATGTACGCCGCTTTCTTACCCTTGCCGAAGGTCTTGACGAGCTGCGGACCGATCGCAGCAGCCGCCGTCTGACCGAAGAAGCACTGGCGGAAACCGTAGCGGACACAATCCTTGCCGGTGGTGTCGTTCGAGCCGGAAATGGCGGCGACGTACATCACCTTCTCGCGCTGAGCCAGCTTGTTCAACGCAACCGCCACCGCGGAGGAGGTCGAGCCGGTCATCAGCACAATCTTGTTCTCGGTGATGAAGCGCTGCTGCGCCTGCACCGCAATATTCGGCTTGGCGCCGGAGTCAGCGACAACCAGCTTCACTTCCTTGCCGAGCACGCCCTTCTTGGTCTTGGGCGAGATCTTCTTGACGAGCTCGTGGGCGCTGTTGAGGTGCTCAACTGCAAGCTGCATACCCTTGAGTTCGTCTTCGCCCTGCACCGCATAGGTGCCGGTACGCGGCACCGCAGCGCCGATAGTGATGGAGTTGCCCTCTGATCCAGCCGGCCAGGTGCCGATCGCCGGCCGATCGGCGGCAAAAGCAGGCATAATCATCCCGCCCGGAAGCATCGCACCGCCGAGAAGGCCCGCGCTGCCCTGCAGCAGGGTCCGGCGCGAGACGTCCATACGAAGGGACTGTTCGAATTTTTCGTTCTTTGTCATCGATTATCCTCCCGGATAAATTTTGTTTTGGTTCACGATGAACCGGTTGCCTACGAAAACCGATCAACCGGTAAGAGCTTTTAAAAACACGCCAAAAAATAGCGCCGCCCGCTCCTTTGAATTCCTTTCGTACCAATCCTGTCAATGTGCCTTTCGTCGAACCACGCCAAATTTCTTGCATAACTAAACACATCGTCTTACGATATTCATATATCGCAGTGCGATATATTTTAACGAATAAGCCCCAGCAAACGGAGCGATGTCGTGAAAATCTATCGTGATATGCAGCAAATCGTTCACGGGAGCACGAATGGCGCGCACCGCACACGCGAGAAGGTCACGTGCATGGCTCGACGAATCCGACGTCGCGGCAAAAAGTCACGGAATAGTTCGCCCGGCGCTTCCCAATGCCTCTTCATCTTCTCCCGGTACTGCTCCGTCAGCATCCGATAGTGTTACGCCTTATGCCGAAGCGGCGGCTGACCTCACCCCGGCCATCAAAGCCTTAGCATCCGAGCGCGAGGCTCCAGTATCGGTCGCAGGCCTGAGTGTCCGCGCCCAGAATGTTCTGAAGGAACTGGCGTTCGAGTTGACCGGGAAAGCCGCGCCCAAGGGGCCGTGGACACCGCCGATCGAATTGGTTCGGCAACTGACCCATAAACGTCTTGCGACCGCACGCAATTGCGGACGGCAGACCACGGCGGAAATCATCAATTGGGCCGAGGCTCAGGGCACAGCGATCCGTCCGCTGTTTTATTCCGGCAAGTCATTGTCGGCGATGTGGCAGGACGTGGTGACAAAATTCTCGTCCGGTGAATTCACCAAGGTCGAGATTATCCAGGCTTTGGAGCGATCGACACGACGCAGGAATACCCAGATTCCAATTGCGCTGCAGCTTGTCGTTCTCCAAATCTTACGTTCAACCTGCGAGTAAGCGGGAAGCGATAAGCCACGCCAGGAGGCCTCGCATAGACGAGGCTTCCTGAGCATCGATGCCTCTTGTCAATGGCCTCGCTCAATAAGCGGCTGAAGATCACCAGACCGTGAACACTGTGGCGACAATGCATTGCCGCCATCCACGCGCAGATAAATCTTGAATCTCGTTATCGCCTTTGTAACGTGACGTGGCACCAATTGGTTGCGTCGGCCCGCCGCCGATGGCCGGGTGCATGCGAGACATCCATGCTTCAGTCGAAGCGACGACCAGCCAAGACGACACGGCCCGCCAAAAAGCCCTCATCCGCCGCAGCAGCTTCGACGGGCACAGTCGATTACGAAGCCCTTGCCAGGTTTCGTTACCAGATCCGCAAGTTTCTGACTTTCAGCGAAGAAGCTGCGCATCGGTCGGGACTGACGACCCAGCAGCATCAAGCGATGCTCGCCATAAAAGGGCTTTCCAAGCGCGGAGCGATTTCGGTCGGTGAATTGGCGGAGTGCCTGCTGATCAAGCACCATACTGCGGTGGAATTGACGGACCGGATGACCAAGCTTGGCCTGCTTAGCCGGGCGGTCGATGAGGAAGATGGCCGGCGCGTTCTGCTCAAGCTGACGCGGAGAGGCGAGCAGCGGCTGCAACGGCTTTCCAAGGTCCATCTTGACGAATTGCGGTCCGCCAGCCCCACAATCGCGAAAATCCTGAAATCTTTCCGGGCGATATCGCAGGGCGCGTTATTCTGGGGCTGGTGCCACTTTATCCTCACAGATCTGGTCTAGTTAATAGCGGATATGCATTGAAATAAGATGCATCTGTTATGTTGCTTTTCGGCCAAGATGGCTTAGATTGCAGGCAGATAGGCATGCAACGGCACTGCCGCAATGAAGGACGGCTTGAGTCAGGCCGTTCGAGACGGGTTCCCCGTAGCCGGCGCATGATCAACCAGCGGCAAGGAGAATTGCCATGAACAGAAAAATCGGATCGTGGGCCGTCATCGGCACTCTCGTTCTCATTCTTCTGGCCACGCTATGGTGGGTGGTCGCGGCCTGGAATGGTTCAGCCGATGTCGAAATGAACAAGCATGGCTACATCGCCATGGGCCTCGGCATCGTCTTCTCGATCGTCATTGGTACGGGATTGATGGCGCTGACCTTCTATAGCAGCCGCCACGGATATGACGATCTGCCTCAGGCGAAGGAAGCCCACCCTCACGACAACCGGGCAAAGTAATCGCTTGCCGCTATCGAGGTCGCAAGGCCTCGTCTTCGAATCGCAAGAACGACACCATACGCGGCTGCGTGTGGTGTCGTTTGTTTTGGCGGGTACGCGATTCACTTGATCGCAAACACACCGCATTCCTATCAGGCAAAGAAAATGCAGGGATCGCGGCGGCGATCCCTGCAGGGCACGGTCGGTCAGCGGGGGAGAATCTTGTCGCCGTGCCCCATCGATGGATCAGCCTTGTTGCTGATCATCAGAACCGCGATGGCACCGGACAGGGCCGCTCGCATCGAGTGATTCACCAGCGCATATGCGCCTTCAGTCGGTGAAATGATATCGAAGGTCGCACCATCGCCGGGGGCCACAGTGTAGTTCTGCATACCGGTCAAAGCGTTCTTCGGATTGCCCGACGGATAAACCTTGTCCCAGATGCCAGCGATCGGATGGAAGCCGGAGAACTCGTTCGGGCCGGCGTTGATCAGATAGATACGCACGCGCTCGCCCGGCTTCGCTTCCAGCGTCTGCGTCGCGTTCACGTCATGCACGGGGTCGTACTGGAACGGCACGGCATTGAAAACGTCGTGCTTCCAGTTGTTGGCCATCATGGCCTTGACGTCTTCGGGGTTCTCGAAGGTCTGGTGTTCGACCAGAACATACTCGCGATCCGCCTTCGGCAGCGCGTTAGGGTCCTTCGGGTCAATGATGATCGCGCCGATCATGCCGCGGGCAATGTGCTGGATCATCGGGTCAGCACCGCAGTGATAGAAGAAGGCACCCGGGTTGTCGGCGGTAAAGGTGAACTTCTTCGTCTCACCCGGCTTGACCGGCGCGAACGAGGTCAGCACGTCGGCACGCGCTGCATGAAAGTCGATCGAGTGCGAGTTCTTGTTGGCGGGATCGTTGATAAGGGTGAACTCGATGGTGTCGCCTTCCGTCGCGCGCACCACGGGGCCAGGAATTTGGCCATCAAAGGTCCAGCCGATCGCCTTGTGTCCCTCATTGTCGATCGTGACCATGGTTTCTTTGGCGGTCAATTGAACCTTGACCGTCTTGGCATCGGCCGCGGTGAACGCGGCGCTCGACAGCCAAAGGCTGGTGGCGAGACCACCCGCCACTGCGATGCTCCTGAACAACTCTCTCTTCATTCCATCTCTCCGTATGTACGTTTCACGTTTTCTTTGCTGGTAATGGTCACACGCTGAGTCTCAGGTGCCGCACTTGCAGACCTTCCGCAGATACTTGACCATTTCGGTGATCTGCTGATCGTTGAGGACAGCGCCCCAGCTCGGCATCAGCGCTGATTTGTTCACGGCAAGGCCACCGTCCTTGATCGCCTTGAACAGCTCTTCATTGGGCGTATCGCCCATGCCCTTGGTGTCGGTGTGGTCACGCGGGCGCACGGACAGTCCGGGCAGATTGATACCGGTGCCGTTGCGCTTCAGGCCGTGGCACTGTGCGCAATACACATCGTAAACCTGCTCGATCGGCGGATCGGCGCGGCTGGGCGTCGGAGCGAGCAGCAGCACAGCGCCTGCAAGCGCGGCCAGCAGATGAAACCGCTTCCATGCCATGGGAACTGGCGCGGCGAACATTGATGCGTGTCTCATTACTTGCCTCCCCGGCCTTGCTGCGACAGATACGCGGTCAACCGCTGGATATCCTGATCCTTGAGGTTCAGTGTGGGCATCCAGACATGCGGGTCGAAGCGTTGCGGGTCCGCCGTGTAGGCCGCGATGAAGTCGGGCTGCAGGCGCAGGCCGGCTTCGGTCAGCGACGGACCGGAAGCACCGCCTTTGCTTTCTTCACCCTGATGACAGGCCACACAGCCGCGCAGCTTGGTGAACGCCAGCGCGCCCATCCGCGCGCCGCCGGCATCGCCCTTGAACGCACCGGCCGGCACCAGGTCCGCGGATCCCTTCAGCTTCATCAGCTCAGCGGATGCTGCTTCGGCGGCAGCCTTTGCCAATTTCGGATGCGCCGTGACTTTCGCGGGATCGACCACGTCGTGGTCCGTGCCCTGAACGATGGCCTTGAAGTACGGATATCCCGCCGGCCGGATCGGCTTCGGATCCTGCAGCCACGCGGTCAGCCACTCGGCATTGAACTTGTTGCCGGCGTACCAAAGGTCAGGTCCCTTGCGGGCCACCAGACGGTCGAGCGAAGCATCGGCCGGTTTGGCGAGCGCGTGGCAGTTCGCACAACTTGCATCGAGCTTATCAGCCGCGTGCGCGTCTCCCAGTAAGGCCGCGGTCAATCCCACGGCCGCTATCAGCAGCCTTTTCATCATGTTTTCTCCTTGCAAGGCGATCACGGTGCGGGAACGCCCTTGAACGCGGCGCTCTCATGCATGCCGAGAGGCTTCTTCAGCGATTCCTCGTAGAAGAAATCCGGCACGAACTTCTTGTTTTTCCAGCTGTAGAAAGCCTGATCCTTCACCGCGATCTCTTCGTACTCGATGGTGGTCATGATGCCGCCCATCGGGGACTTGCCGTTCACGGTGTGACGATCGATGTGATCGTGGACCATCCAGATGCCCGGATTGTCGGCGCGCAGGATCAGGTCGTAGCGCTCGCCCGGTCCAAGCAGGATGGTGTCGACCATGATCGGGTTGGGCAGCGGACGACCGTCCTTGGCGTACACTTCGAACAGATGGCCATGGATATGGATCGAGTGCAGTTCGTCGCCGGCGCCGATCAGACGGATGCGCACCACATCGCCCTGCTTGACCCGGAGCGGCTGAGTATCGGGGAACGATTTACCGTTGAGCGTGAAGTAATCCGGCTCATCACCGGGAATGCCACCCTGGCCAGGCTTGTTCGACCAGCTCGAGACCCAGCTCGAGAACATCATGATGTAGTCTTTGGTGACTTCCTTCTCGACCGCCGGAGGCGTCTTCGGGTCGACAATCAGCGGTCCCCACATGCCGCGCATGGCAACGTGCTCGTTCACGTTGACGTGGCAGTGGTACCACATCGTGCCGGACGGCTCGGCCTTGAAGCGATAGGTGAAGGTTTCGCCCGGCGCGATCGCGGGCTGCGTTGCATCCGGCACACCGTCCATTTTCCATGTGCCGCGCTGGAGCATGCCGTGCCAGTGAATGGTGTGCGGCAGCGTCGTCTGATTTTCGACCGCGATCTCGAGGTCATCACCTTCTGTCACGTGAATCAACGGACCGGGGGTCTGGCCGTTGAAAGAGAAGGTACGGAAGGTCTGTTTGTCGACCAGAGTGATCACCGTGTCTTCGATCGTCATCGAGAGCTTGCGGGTCTCGGCCCAAGCGGACGAATCGAGGGCGCATAATCCGGCGCCCGCAGCGAGAAAGAGAGCAAGCAGCCGCTTACGCAGCCGATAGGGATTCATGACCATGGCTCTAACATTCATTTGTAATAGATGTTTTAGGAGATGCTTCGGCGCGAAACCGAGGCTGACGACAGCAGAGCGCTATCTGTTAGACGTCAATCGATGCTCTCATGTCTGGAATTCCTCAACCCAAGCCGACGCCGCGACTGTGGCACCACCGTTGACGTAAATCAACATTTAAAATGTATCTTATACGGAGATGGTGGATGAATGATTTCGCGGTGCTGCCGATGAGCAACATTCTGCAATGTTGCACATCGCTGTGAGAAAAAGCACGATGGCTGCGTACTTACATCCCCGCCACGCACAGAGCCTCAAGCGCCAGCCTGCTGATGCCGACCTCTTGAGCCGCAACAGGCAATACAGTCCACAATCGGTCATACCAAACCTGATCGCTACCGACCGTGCGCATCAACCCGACCCATTTGACGAGTGCGGGCTTCGCCTTCCCATTCTGCAGCAACCAATGCGCCATGTAGAATCGGGCGATGAGATCATTGGGATCGGCCCGCAACACAATCTCGAACTGCGTTTTGGCCTCATCGGTGATTCGCTCGCCATTAGACAGAGCCAAGGCCTCGCCGAGCGCAACACGCAGAACATTATTGTCCGGATTACCGGCAACCGCCTTCTCCAGCACCGGCACGCTGAGCTTGCTCAGCCCCACCTGCATTAAAGCCCCGCCAACCACCGCCCAAGGCTGATCAATCTTCTCTCCAGTCAAGAGTCTGGGCAGCTCTGATAATCCTCCCAGCGCGACAGGAGGTGTCGAGGCTGCACTGTTCAATGGGACGGCAACACGGTGCGTCGCCAGCGGCGCAAGGTAGGTCAGCATGATTGCGACGATCACACTTATTCCGAGACCGGCCACCGAGGCGCACGCATAAGGCCACATCCGCGCAATATTTTTTCGTTGATTCATGATTGAGCTTCCAGCGCGCCGCACGACCCATCGCGGCGAGGCGGTCGCAATCTTATAGTCGAATCCAATAACATGTAAATAATATGCATGTTAATATCCGCGCCCGTGTGCTTTCGGATTCTTTTTGCATATTTACGACAGTGCCTTGTTCCCGACTGCGCAAAATTGACGCACCTGCCAAGACGGGTTTGACGCTTGCCGTCCCCGCCCTTACCACTTTTCGTCGCACCCCTGCGGCACGCGATAGCGCCGCCACGATCAACCACTCACCATCAGCCGGGCCAGCAGCTTTCCTCGCGCTTTTGCGCCACAAGCTGCCGTTCATGAGGTTGAATTCCGGGATAAAAATGCTCGACGAAAAGCTCCAACCCATCTTCGATGACGTTCTGCGCCGCAATCCGGGCGAGGACGAGTTTCACCAGGCAGTGCGCGAAGTGCTCGACAGCCTTGGCGCTGTCGTGGCCAAGCATCCACACTATGCCGAGGACGCACTGATCGAACGAATCTGCGAGCCGGAGCGGCAGATCATCTTTCGCGTGCCGTGGGTCGACGACAAGGGGCAGGTGCAGATCAACCGGGGCTTCCGCGTCCAGTTCAACTCGGCGCTCGGCCCGTTCAAGGGGGGCCTGCGTTTCCATCCGACGGTCTATCTCGGCACCATCAAGTTTCTCGGCTTCGAGCAGACGTTCAAGAACGCCCTCACCGGCATGCCGATCGGCGGCGGCAAGGGCGGCGCCGACTTCGATCCGAAGGGCCGCTCGCCCGGAGAGATCATGCGGTTCTGCCAGTCGTTCATGACCGAACTGTCCCGCCATCTCGGCGAGTACACCGACGTGCCGGCGGGCGATATCGGTGTCGGACAGCGCGAGATCGGCTACATGTTCGGCCAGTACAAGCGCATTGCCAACCGCTACGAGTCCGGCGTGCTCACCGGAAAAGGCCTGACATGGGGCGGATCGCAGGTCCGCACCGAAGCCACCGGCTACGGCGCGGTGTACTTCGTCGAGCGCATGCTGCACACGCGCAACCACGGCTTCGACGGCAAAAAGGTGATCGTCTCCGGGTCCGGCAACGTCGCGATCTACACCATGGAAAAGATCATGGAACTCGGCGGCAAGGTCATCGCATGCTCGGACTCCAACGGTTACGTCGTGGAAGAAGCCGGCATCGATCTCGCTTTGCTCAAGGAGATCAAGGAGAAGAAGCGCGGCCGCATTTCCGACTATGCCAAGGCGCGGCGCTCTGGCGCGACCTTTATTTCCAACGGGCGGATCTGGGACGTGCCCGCCGACGTGGCGATGCCTTCCGCAACCCAGAACGAGCTGAACGGCCAGGATGCACGCACGCTGGTGAAGAACCGCGTGGTGGCAGTCGGCGAAGGCGCCAACATGCCGTGCACGCCCGAGGCGGTGAAGACATTCCTGGATGCAGGCGTCATGTTCGGCCCCGGCAAAGCCACCAATGCCGGCGGCGTCGCTACCAGCGCGCTCGAAATGCAACAGAACGCCTCGCGCGATTCCTGGACTTTCGAGGCCACCGAGGCACGTCTTGCCACCATCATGCACGGCATTCACGACCGCTGCGCTGAAATGGCCGATACCTACGGTTCACCCGGCAACTATGTACTGGGCGCCAATGTCGCCGGCTTCATTCGTGTGGCCGAAGCCATGCGCGCGCTCGGAATCGTTTAAGCGCGCTGCCCAATAAGTCCCGCCTCGCTGAACACACCCGCGAGGCGGGACGACTTCTATCCCTGCATCTCTTGCGCGATGTTGATAGCAAAGACCTATTATAACAAAAGCTATAATCGGCAAACCTTATGATGCCCGCTCGCCAGCCGCGGGCGACGAGTTTGCCGCATTGACAATATTTTGACCCTCTCACTACGTTTTGAACGTACGCCCATTTGATTCAATCGATGGTGCGGACACGGTCGGTCGACCAATCCGAAAAATCCCATCACGGAGGTGATTGCGATGATCAATCGTCGCGGATTTCTCGGTGCGTCGGCTGGTATCGCGACGGCTCTTGCCGCTGCGCCCACTTTGGCTGCACCGACCCTTATTACATCGACCACCCAGCTCAAACCGCGGGGCAAGAAGCCCCGCATCGTGATCGCTGGCGGCGGCTGGGGTGGCTTGTCAGCCGCGCGGCATCTGCACGAACAGAAGGTCGATGCCGAAGTTGTCGTGCTCGAGCGCAATCCGATCTTCTGGTCGCTGCCGATGAGCAACAAGTGGCTGATCAACGTGCTCAGCACTGACTACCTCCTGCACGACATGATCGCGCCATCGAAAAAATATGGCTACGAGCTGGTGCAGACCAATGTCACCGGCATCGAACGCGACAAGAAGATCGTGCGCACCGCGCATGGCCAGATTGACTACGATTACCTCATCATCGCCGGCGGCATCCGCAACGGCTACGATGTCTGGTTTGGCAACGATCAGAAGGCCATCGAATACACCCGTCGCGCTTATCCGTCAGGCTACACCGCCGACGCGGAGCACGTCGCGATCAAAAACAAGATCCATAACTTCAAGGGCGGCACCATGGTCATGACGCTGCCGCCGCCACCGCACCGCTGTCCGCCCTCGCCTTACGAGCGCGCCTGCGTCATGGCGTGGCATTTCAAGAAAAACAAGATTCCAGCGAAGATCGTCATCCTCGATCCGAAGCCGAAGATCATGCCGATCGGCGGCGGCTTCAAGGCCGCATTCGAGGAACTGTACCCCGATATCATTCAGCATGTGCCGAACGCCAAGGTGAAGGAGGTCGATCCCTTCAACAAGAAGATCATGACGACGGCCGGCGACGTCAATTTCGATGACGCCATCCTGATGCCGCCGCATCAGGCCGCCGATATGGTCTGGAGCGCCGATCTGATCGGCAAGACGCCGGAAGGCGCTCCGACGACATGGGCCGACATTCATCCGACCATGCTCCACGCCAAGAGCGATCCAGACGTCTATCTGGTGGGCGACGTGATGGGCGCTGTGTCGAAGCAGTTCGGCTACTATCCAAAGAGCGCGCACGTCGCGAACTATGTCGGCAAGATCGTTGCAACCTATGTCGCGCAGCGCATCAGGGGGCAGGAGGTCAAAACCCTGCTGCCAGACAACCTCTGCTACATGATGGTCAGCGGCGAGCCGCGCGAAGCCATCTCCGTGCAGTTCGACTACGAGATCATGCCGGACGGCACCATCAAGCAGACCCAGATCGACATCGACGTCCGCTCCCCCGACCTCGTTGAAGAGGATTTGAAGTGGGCGAAGCGCATGTTCGACGACTTCCTTGTTGCCTAAGGCGCGGGTGATGTCTTTCACCCGCAGGACAACGTTACGGCTGGCGGCTTGTGCCGCCAGCCTGCTTGCTGTTCCGGGCAGCCTCGTCCGGGCGCTGGCTGCTACCAATGTCCTGTCGCATACCGATGCGACCGAGGCGATCCGGGCTTTCACGCGCGGCCGAAAGCCGGTTCAAGGTCGCATCACCCTCGACATTCCGGTTGCCGCCGACAACGCCAACGCAGTACCGATCAGCGTCCGCGTCGACAGCCCGATGACGAAAAACTCCTATTGCGAGGAAGTGCTGATCGTCGCAGAGCAGAATCCGCGCCCGGCTGCTTGCACCTTCGCCTTTTCGCCGGAGATTTCGGTGCCGCATCTCGCCACGCGTATCCGCGTCGCGGAATCTCAACCCATCAGAGCGTTCGCCCGAATGAATGACGGCTCGGTGTTCACCGCCGAACAGGATATCATCGTCACCATCGGCGGCTGCGGTGAATAGTCTGGAGAGGGTTTCCATGTCGACAACCACCGCACCCGTCAAACCTCGCCTCTGGCTCAGCACCCGCAAGCCGAAAAAGAACGAGGTTGTCATGGTCCGGGCGCAGGTGATGCACGCCATGGAGACTGGCCTGCGCAAGCGATCCAGCGGAGAACTCATCCCGCGCCGGATCATCGACCGGTTCGACTGCAGCTTCAACGGCACGCCGGTGCTGTCCTGGCGGCTCGACACAGCCGTTTCCGTCAACCCCTATCTCGAGTTTCGATTCCGGGCATCGCAATCGGGCGAGCTGAAAATGACGTGGATCGACGAGGCTGGCGACCGCCTGGAGGCCGTCGAAGCAATCGAAATCATCGAGACAATGTGACCTGCGGCAACCGCCCGCGGCCATGGGATATTTGCATCGCAGGGCCGATCCGCCGTAATCTCACCTCTCAATGATCTCTCCGCTTCGCGCAGGGCGCGAATTGCCGGCGAGTCTGCCGCGGCGCGGTATGACCGGGCATTCCTTTCCGACTAGGAAGGACTGCTGCCCGACAACAGGCGTGGTCTGGCCGGTTTTGCCGGAGGCCCCCAGGAGACCTGACATGAACGCACCGGTTTTTCGCCTCACAAGCCTCGCCCATGGCGGCGGATGCGGCTGCAAGCTCGCGCCCTCCGTGCTGCAGGACCTGCTTGCCAGCCAGCCTGCGGCCGCCCCCTATCGCCAGCTGCTGGTCGGAGTTGAGACTGGCGACGATGCAGCGGTCTGGCAGGTCGACGACAAGACCTGCATCATTGCGACCACCGATTTCTTCATGCCCGTGGTGGACGATCCGTTCGATTTCGGCCGGATCGCCGCTACCAATGCGATCTCGGATGTCTACGCCATGGGTGGAAAGCCGATCATGGCGCTGGCCATTCTCGGCATGCCGCTGAACAAGATTTCCGTCGATGATGTCCGCAAAATCATCGAGGGCGGAACCTCGGTCTGCTCAACTGCCGGCATCCCGGTGGCCGGTGGCCATTCCATCGACGCGCCGGAGCCGATTTATGGCCTCGCTGTGATCGGCATCTGCCATCCCGATCAGGTCCGCCGCAATGCCGACGCCAGGCCCGGCGACGTTCTTATTCTGACCAAGGCAATCGGTGTCGGCGTCTATTCGGCCGCGATCAAGAAAGGCGACCTCAACGGCGAAGGCTACGCGGAAATGGTCGCCTCGACGACACTCCTCAACCGCATCGGCGGCGAGCTCTCCGGCGATCCCGCCGTGCACGCCATCACTGATGTCACAGGCTTCGGCCTTCTCGGTCACGGTCTTGAAATGGCGCGCGGCTCGAACCTGTCGCTTGTGATCGAAGCGCCCAAGGTGCCGCTGTTTACGCAGGCGGCACAGCTTGCGCAAAGCGGCCACATCACCGGGGCCTCGACCCGCAACTGGGCCAGCTATGGCGATGCAATCGTGCTGTCCGAAGGCATACCGCAATGGCAGCGCGACCTTCTGGTCGATCCTCAAACCTCTGGCGGGCTCCTGATCTCATGCGCCGCCGAGAAAGCTCCCGCTACTCTGGAAAAGATCAAGGATGCCGGATATCCCGCCGCGCGCATTGTCGGGCGTGCTGAAGCCGGACCGCCGGTTGTTCGCGTGACGACCTAGCCTGCCGGGAACCGTTGCAAACGGCTAATTGGCCTCGGCCGGCTCGACCTTCATCCGCCGGCCCCATTTGTCGAAGAAATGGCCTTCGTTGATGACGAGGCGGTTTTCGTTGATGCGCTCTTCCAGCGCCCGCAACGCTTCCTTGGCCTTGCTGTCTTCGACCGGGCCGCCGTCGTCATCGACCACCGGCATCAACAGCACCGCATCCCAGGCAACGCCGGCGCCGCGCACCAGCAGGCTGAAGTGATGCCAGTCGAGTTCGTCACCGATCACATGCATGAAGGTGGACGATAACGGTACGACGCCCAGATTGGACGTGGCGACCAGAACGACCAGAGCGGTGAACCCGTCGGTGCGCTCGAATTCGCTCACGATCCAATCGTCGAAAAGGAAGTCCTCAAGCTTCTTGTGCTTGGCTGATTTCTTAGCAGACTTCGACAAGCGGCAACTCCACCACTTCGCGATCGAGTACGCTCAGGAACGCACTTTGGCGCACGCTGCCAAACCAGTCCTCGAAATCCTTGAGCTCCTGGCCGATCTTCGCAAATGACTGTTCAGGATTCTCCGACTGCACAACTTCCCATGCGGCGCGGATCACCGGATGGAAATGCTCTAGTGCTTCCTGCTGCGATTCGGTGATCGAAACCCAGCCGACCTCCTGCAGGAACGCGGCCGAACCCTTCAGGATCGCGTCATCCTCATCCTTGCTGTCGACAATCGCCGCTACCACACTGCGCATCAGGTTGAGACGGCGAAAACCATAGGCCCGGTCTTTCGCCAGCCGCTCGAAACGCTCTGCCGCTTCGCGGCGATACGTCTCCTCAACGGTACTGGCGGCATGAGCGGCCTGTTCAAGTCCATCAAGAAAAGCCGTCAGCGTCTGCGCTGTCATGGCACGCTCCTTTGGTGTTTACCTTGGCGGAAGAGAATGGGAGTCGAACCCACCAAGAACCGACTCGCGGTCCTTCCCGGATTTGAAGTCCGGACGCTCCACCGGGAACGATGCTCTTCCTTTGGTCTCTAATACCGGAACCGTGCTCGGCGCCTTCAATACATCGGCCGGCCTGCGAAACAGGTCAAGCCGATGTTTATTGATCCGCCGCAAATCACCGCGACGAATTGTAACACCGTGACGGTCAAAGAACTCAAGAATTTGGATCGCAACCTTACGACCATTGTCGAGGCAGTCACGAAACTGCGCGGCGGTGAACTGGCCATCGGGAATCTTCGTAGCCAGATTCGCCATGATCTCGACCATCTCGGCGACGGTCTCGCGCAGGAAGAAATGGTCGTGCGCGACCTCATCCACCCGCCCCATGCGACCGAGCAATTTTAACAGCCGACGCACCTCCTGCTCCGGCACGCAGATATAGCCGCCGATATCACGCACCCGCGGCGGCCGGAAACGTGCAGCATCCTTGATGTAGGGCCCGATCTTGGTCCACATCGCCTCGTCTTGCGGCGTGAGGTGAACCTCATGACCCGGCAGGCGAATCCAGGAACCGTCGAGCGTGATGTCCTTGGTCCGTACCAACCCCTGCAGCAGCACGACAAATGCCGCAGCCGGCAGCCGCGGCTCGAGCTGCAACCGCAGCCGTTCGAGACCGATACCGGCAAGATTGGGGTTGTCGGCATGAAACTTCTTCAGAACGGCCAGGATGTCGTTCTTCAGGTGCAGCCAGCCGACCGGCGAAATCACGTATTCGGCCTTGGCTGTCGGCAACCGCAGCAGGCTCATCCGCGCGATCATGGCGTCGCGCTCGGCGGCCGAGATTGCATGATCCCGTACGAAAGCCGAGAAATCGAGATAGCCCGGCGCGCGATCCAGCAACGCGGCAAGGGCTTTCTCCGAATCCGGAATCGCCAGCGCCTCAAGCTGCCCAACCCGCTCCGGCGTGCGGCGCTTGCGCGTTGGCGCCCGCAGATCGACGAAAGCCCCGCCGCCGATGGTCCGCTGGGCCGTGGTATCGCGCAGCACAAAACGGTCTCCCGCCGCCGTCGCAACAGGTCGTTCCAAGACAAGCTGGACGAAGGCCTCGCCGCCGGGCGTGACGGGCTCGTCGCCAAGCAGCACCACGCGTGCGCCGACCTCCGTCGCGGCATGATGCAGACGCACCGGCATCCATTGCGTCAGCGGCCTGGTTTCTGAGGGAAGGATACGCACCACCGCATCGATCCGGTCGGCCGGCGCATGCAGTTCGGGATCAAGCACAACATCGCCGCGCGCGATTGCATCCTTGCTGATGGAGTCACCGACCAGATTGAGGGCACAGCGGTCGCCCGCGCGTCCGGTCTCTGCAGGTCGGTTCTGCGCATGAATGGCGCGCACACGGGCCGACTTTCCCGACGGGCTGACCGTGACCTGATCGCCGACGCTGACACTTCCAGACAGCACCGTGCCGGTAACCACCGTGCCTGCACCTGCCAGAGTGAAAGAGCGATCCACTGCCAGACGGAACCGCCCTTTCGCTGACCGGCTTTGCTGCGCGCCGGCCTCGGAAAACAGCCGGTCCCGCAGTTCGGAAATACCCAGCCCGGTCTGGCTGGAAACAGCGAACATCTCGGCATCCGACAAACCCGTCGGCGCCAGCACGTTGGCAATCTCGTTACGCACCTCGGCAAGACGATCGGCATCGACCAGATCGGTCTTGGTGATCGCCACTACGCCCCGGCTAATCCCCAACAGATTGATGATTGCAAGATGCTCGATGGTTTGCGGCATCACGCCGTCATCGGCGGCAATCACCAGCAGCACGAAATCGATGCCGGTGGCGCCCGCCAGCATGTTGTGCACAAAACGCTCGTGCCCCGGGACGTCGATAAAACCGAGAATGCCGCCATCGGGCGTCGGCAGATAGGCAAAGCCGAGATCCACCGAGATGCCGCGTGTCTTCTCTTCCTTGAGACGATCGGTATCGACACCGGTCAGAGCCCGCACCAGCGAGGTCTTGCCATGATCGATATGTCCGGCCGTCCCGACGATCATGACGCCGGCTCCACCAATGGCATTTGCGACAGCTTCTGCGCACGCTCGATATCCGCCGCGGACATCGATGCCGAGGTCGGCTGAATAAAGGAATCCGCAAACTTACTGCCGCCGGCCTGTGCCCGCAAAAGCCACATCAGTGCGGCAACAGGATCGCGCGGCACGCCCGCCCCGAGTTGATAGGCGGCACCCAGCATCGCCTGCGCATCGGCATCACCACGCGCAGCCGCCTTATCCCACCAGCGCGCAGCTTCTGCCGAATCGCGTTCAACGCCGATCGCGTTGTGATAGATCATGCCGAGCCGGGTCATCGAAGCCACTACGCCCTGAGCGGCAGCTGCTTCGGCCCATTGCCTCGCTTCGGCGATTTCGCCGGGGATCATCTGATTTTCGAACAGCATCCACGACAGCATATCCTGCGCGGGTCCGTCTCCCGCTTCAGCGGCAGCGCGGTACAGCTCAGCGGCACGCACGGCATTGGCCTCAACGCCCTCGCCCTTGAAATAAACCTCGGCAAGATTGCGCTGGCCAATCGGATCGCCGCCTTCAGCCGCCAGCGTCAACCATTTCAGTGCCAGTGCCGTATCGCGCTCCACTCCGAGGCCATCGGCAAAGCACATAGCGATATTGTTCTGCGCACGCGCGACACCCTGATGAGCGAGCGGCCCCCAGATCGACAGCGCGGTTTCGTAATCGTTGTTGTCCGCCGCGTCGAGCGCATCGGCCATCAATTCCGCGGCCGATCGTTCAGTAGGCTTGCGTGCGAACAAAGAAAGGGCGTCGCGCCAGCTCATTGCGAATCCCCTCCGCATTTCAGTTGCGCAAGATTGCGCAGGAACGTCGCCTCATCCCCGAGACACCGCAAATCCAGCACGAACGCATCATCCTCGACCCGGCCGATCACCGGTATCGGGAGTTGCCGGAATGCCGTGACAAGTTCGGTCAGCGCCCGGCCGCGACCGCGCGCACCCGCAAAGCTGATGGCGATGCCAGAGCTGGGGATCGTCTCGAGCGGCAGAGCACCGGACCCGATCTGGCTCGCACATGCCGCTACGCTCGCACTGTAACGCGGCGCGACGGCGGCCGTGATCGCCGGAAGCACTCGGTTTGCCTGCACTTCGATATCCGTTCTGGGGCGTGCCATCATCCGCAGGGTCGGCAGCCGCTCGACCAGACGGTCCGGATCGCGATAAAGGCGCAGCGTCACCTCGACGGCGGCGAGGCGGATCTTGTCCATCCGCAAGGCGCGTTTCATCGGGTTCTTGTTCAGCTTCGCAATCAGATCCTTGCGGCCGACAATGAAGCCGGCCTGCGGGCCACCAAGCAGCTTGTCGCCGGAGAAGGTCACAAGATCGGCGCCCTCCGCCACCGCTTCGGCCACGGTCTGCTCGTGGACCAGGCCATAGCGGGCGAGATCCACCAGGGTACCCGAGCCGAGATCATTGATCAGCGGCACCTTGTTCGCACCGGCAAGCTCGGCGATCGCCTTGCCCGAGACCGATTTTGAGAATCCCTCGATCCGATAGTTCGAGGTGTGAACCTTGAGGATCAGACCCGTCTTCGGACCGATCGCGTCCGCGTAGTCCTTCTCGTGGGTACGATTGGTGGTGCCGACCTCGACCAGCTTGGCGCCAGCGCGCGCCATGATCTCCGGCATCCGGAACGAGCCGCCAATCTCGATCAATTCGCCGCGCGAGATAATCGCTTCCTTGCCGCGACCAAAGGTGTTGAGCGTCAGCAGAACGGCGGCGGCGTTGTTGTTGACCACGGTGGCATCTTCGGCCCCGGTCAGCTCACAGAGCAAATCCCGAACCAAGCTGTCGCGTTCCCCGCGCTTGCCCTCTGTAAGATTAAACTCCAGAGCCATCGCCTCGCGCATCGCGCGGGTCGCGGCCTCCACCGCGCTCTCGGCGAGAATAGCCCGTCCGAGATTGGTGTGCAGAATGGTGCCGGTGAGATTGAACACCGACTTAGCGTTCGGCTGGGCTTCCTGTTCGAGACGCGCCACCGCCGCCATTACAATCGAGGCGGCGCAGCTTTTCACCTGCGCTCCGTTCCCATTGGCTTTTGCAAGGGCGGTCCGCACTTCCTCCGCGCTATGGCGAATGGCGGCAACGACCGAAGGACGCCCAAAACGGTCAATGGCATCGATCGCCGCTGCGGTCTTGAGCACCTCGTCCACAGACGGAATACGGCCGGGGATTATTCTCCCGTCGCCCATTCCGGCCTCCTCAATAGCCGATCAGGAAAGGATTGACCCCACCGCGACGGAAGCCCAGTTCGCGCACCAGCAGATCGAGGCCAAGGGTCGCGACGTCGTCCGCGACCGGATCGAGTGCGGCATCTTTCTGCTGATTGAGAACCTTCATGTAGCCGTGGCAGTCATCACAGGTTTCCGCCTTGATGTTGCCGGCCCCCTCGATCTCCTGGAAAAGAATCTTGCGGGTCGAGCCGCACAGCGTGCACTTGCTGCGAATGTGGTTCCACAGGGTGCCGCACAGCGAGCAGGAACAGAATCGCGTTCCCGGAGCGCGCGGCCAGTTCACAATCACGGTCGAGGACGGCGCACCACCGCAGGACGGACAGACCCCCTCTCCCACGGATTCCAAACTCTTCGCATTGAGGCTCGCAGCGAGGCGGGCAAAGTGAACCTGCAGGGCGGCGGCGACAAATACGTGCTCGGCAATGGCTTCAACCGGAATCGCCTCAGCGAGGATGTTCTGGATCATCGCCTCGCGGACCTCCTTGTCCGCGGCAATGACGCGGCTCAACGCATCCTTCGCCGGCGGCGGCATATCGAGGGTTTCAGCGGCGCCAATCAAGCGTTCGAATGTTGCCTCAAAGGCCAGATCGGCGGCAAACTTCCCGCGATCGATCGGCGGCATCTTGTGATCATGCGCCCGCGCCAGCACATCGGGGTCGATTGGCGTTGGCTCGGGCAAGCCGTCCTGGATGGCGGATTGCGCTTCGCATAGTCCTGAGAGAAACCGCAGATAGGCCGCGAGGTCATGCCCCTCGGCCAAATCACGGAACCGCACGGCACGGTCTGCAAACAATCGCTTTGGATCAGGCAGGCGGGCAAAAGGCGGTGTGGGGATATTACCAATAACGGACGGATCTGGTTCAGTCGTATCGACGCGCGACATCTCTATACCTCACGAACCTCACGGGCTACGTGTCTCATCAAACCCGTTTATGTGATAGGATTAGATGAGTGTCGGCGCATCGCGCCGACACTCATAATATGGGGCAGATATTACTTTCCTGCCACTAGTTCTTTCAGCCACTTGCGGTGGTGGCGCCAAGCCCAGCCGCCAGTCACCTGACCGCGAGTCATCGCGCTAATCGTACCACGGACCCAGATCGCGGCGTAGACGTGCACGATCCAGACACAGATCGCCACAATTGCCGTAATCGAGTGGATAAGGACCGCAATCCGCTTCTGTTCGATGGTGAAGTAACTTGAGAAATACTGATCCCAGATTACGACACCGCTGGTGATCAAAACCAGGATCAACAGCGACATCGACCAGAACACCATCTTCTGACCGGCATTGTACTTACCAACTTCCGGCAGCTTGTTCTCGTCGCCCGCGAGAACATCGCGGAGACGGCCCAGCCAGACGTTATCCGTGTGCTCCCACAGGTTGAGGCGGAAGAACCGGAAGAACAGGCCGAGGAAGCTGAGGAACAGCACCACGCCGATCCACGGATGGAGCATGCGGGTGGTGCTGCCACCGCCAAACAAGCCGGTGAGTGGATACAGAACAGGCGAGAAGAGCGCCAAGCCGGACAGGGCGAGCAGCACGAGGCTGATCGCTGTGATCCAGTGGTTGATCCGAGCGCCTGCAGTGTACCGGTCTACGACGACGGGGCTCCCGGGACTTCCACGATGAACACCGTCGCCTTTGTCGACTTCCTTGCTCATGACGACTTACCCTCCGTGAGCCGCTCTGCATTCTTCTCATCCTCAGCCGACACCCGGTTAGCTCCGGAGATCGCATGATGGAGGAAGCCGATCGCAGCAAACGCACCGATCGCGGCCAAGCCCGCATACTTCGTCACGCCCTTCCAAATCTCGACGACCGGACTGATCGACGGATTGTTGGCAAGGCTGGCGTAGATCTGCGGTTTGTCCGCATGCTGCAGCACGTACATGACGTGGGTGCCGCCAACGCCCGGAGGATCGTAGAGGCCGGCATTCTTGAAGCCGCGCGACTTGAGATCCTTGATGCGCTTGTCGGCCCACTGCTTCATCTCATCCTTGGTGCCGAACACGATGGCCTGTGTCGGACATGCCTTCTGGCAAGCCGGGCCCTGGCCAACCGCAACACGGTCGACGCAAAGCGTACACTTGTAGGCCTTCGGATCGTTCTTGGTGAGACGCGGGATGTTGAACGGGCATCCCTTCACGCAGTAGCCACAGCCGATGCACTTGTCGTGGACGAAATCGACAATACCGTTTGAGTACTGGACGATAGCGCCCGGAGCCGGACAGGCCTTGAGGCAGCCCGGATCCTCACAGTGCATGCAACCGTCTTTGCGGATCAGCCATTCGAGATTTCCGGTTTCCGGATTCTCGTACTCCGAGAAACGCATAAGCGTCCATGTGTTCGGCGTCAGGTCGTGGGGATTGGTGTATTCGCCCACGTTGATGCCGACTTCCTCGGTGAGGTTGTTCCACTCAAGGCACGCCACCTGGCATGCCTTGCAACCGATGCATTTTGACACGTCGATCAGCTTCGCGACCTCCGTCTGCCGCTTTGCAGGCGGCGTGACGGTTGAAGCCGAACGACGGATCAGATCCTGCTCCCCGAACTTCGCAGCAGTCGGTTTGGTCGTGGGGTTTGCAATTGGCGTAAACATGCTGATGCCCTCCCCTTAAACCGCCGGACCCGAGATGGGTTCGACATTGACCAGGAACGCCTTGAACTCAGGCGTCTGCGAGTTCGAGTTGCCGACCGCAGAGGTCAGCGAATTAATCGGCGAGGCCTTCTTGGTTTCACCAATGAAGCCGAAGTTGAGCGGCAATCCGACTTGGTGCACGGTCTTCCCGTCGATCTTGAACGGAACCATGCGTTTGGTCACGACGGCCTTGCCCTTCACTTCGCCGCGGTTGGACCAGACGCGGACCATCTGTCCGTTTCTGATGCCTTTCTCCTTGGCGAGGGCCTCCGACATTTCCACGAAGAACTCCGGCTGCATGACGGCGTTCGCGTGGACCGTCTTGGTCCAGAAGTGGAAGTGCTCGGTCAACCGATACGTGGTCGCAACGATCGGGAAGTCCTTGGACGAGCCAAAGGCCGCCATATCGTTTTTGAACACGCGAGCCACCGGATTGCCCTTGAGCTTCGGGAAAACCAGGTTGGCCGTCGGCGACTCGAACGGCTCCATATGGACCGGGAACGGACCATCGGCCATCAAGCCACGAACCCAGAGACGCGAAACACCCTCTGCGTTCATGATGAACGGACCAGTTGCCCGCTCCGGCGGAATGGTCGGCACATAGTCCGGCACATCCGGTCCGGTCCAGCGTTCGCCGTTCCAGTACATGTACTTCTTCGCTTCACTCCACGGCTTGCCCGAGGGATCCGCGGACGCACGGTTGTACTGGATGCGGCGGTTGGCCGGCCACGAGAAGCCCCAGTTGCCGTAAACTCCGAGACCCGATGGATCGCTGTTGTCGCGACGCTGGGCAAAGTTGCCCGTCGGGCCGTACACGCCGGTGTAAATCCACATACAACCGTCGGTCGATCCGTCGTCACGCATTTCGCCAAAGCTCGCGAGCCGCTGACCAGCTGCACGCACCACCTTGCCGTCCGCGTCCTTGAGGTCCGCGAGGGCCTTGCCGTTGAGCTCGGTAAGAAGCTCCTCGACACTCGGCTCGAGCGGGTTCTTGTAGCTCCAGTCAACGGCGAGGATGGCCTCCTTGCCCTTGCCGCCGTCCTTTTCGTACATCTTGCGCATGCGCACGAACAGGTCGGCGAGGATTTCGATATCCGTCCTGGATTCGAAATAGGGGTCGGCCGCCTTCCACTTCCACTGAATGCAGCGGCTGGAGTTGGTGACACTCCCTTCTTCCTCGGCCCACGACGTCACCGGGAGCATGAACACTTCGGTCTGAATCTTGGCGGGATCAACATTGTTGAATTCGCCATGATTCTCCCAGAACCGAGCCGTATCGGTTTCGATCGGGTCCATGCTGACCAGGAACTTCAACTTCGACAGACCCTCGCGAGTCTTGTTGGAGTTCGGGATCGCCATCAGGGGGTTGAAGCCCTGACAGAGCAATCCGTTGGTCTTGCCCTGGTGCATCAAGTCAAACATCTTGATGCAGTCGTAGATGCCATCGAGCTTCGGCAGATAGTGATAGCCGAACTCATTCTCCTTGGTCGCACTCTTGCCGAACTGGCTCTTCAGGAAGGAGACGTAGAACTTCCTGTAGTTCTGCCAGTAGCTGGTCTGGTTCGGCGTCAGCGGCTTGAAGGCGCGCTTGGCCAAATGCGAACTCGAGCGTCGGCTCACTTTCGAGCGGCAGCGCCAGATAGCCGGGAATGGCTGCCGTCAGCGTGCCGACGTCGGTGATACCCTGCACGTTGGAGTGACCGCGCAATGCGTTCACGCCGCCGCCGGGGATACCGATATTGCCGCACAGCAGCTGGATCATTGCCGCGGTGCGGATGTTCTGCGCACCGTGAGAATGCTGCGTCCAGCCCAGCGCGTACATGATGGTCATGGAGCGCTCGCCATTCGCGGTCGAAGCTGCCCATTCGGCCACCTTCAGGAACTTCTCCTTCGGTGTGCCGGAGACGCGCTCAACCAGTTCAGGCGTGTACTGAGCAAAGTGCTTCTTCATTAGCTGGAACACGCAGCGCGGATCCTGCAACGTCATATCGCGAATAGCGAAACCGTCAGGTCCGAACTTGTATTCCCAAGTGCTGCGGTCGTAGCTGCGCTTGGATTCATCGTAGCCCGAGAAGAGTCCTTCGTTGAACTCGTACTCGTCCTTCACGATGAAGGCAGCGTTGGTGTAGTTCCTGACATACTCCTTATGAATCTTGTCATTGGAGAGCAGGTAATTCACCACGCCCGACAGGAACGCGATGTCCGATCCCGAGCGGATCGGCGCATAGTGGTCCGCCATGGCCGCCGAACGGTTAAACCGCGGATCGACCACCATCAACTTGGCGCCACGTTCGGCTTTCGCCTCGGTGACCCACTTGAATCCGCAGGGATGTGCCTCCGCTGCGTTACCACCCATAATCCAGACGAGATCAGCGTTCTTGATGTCCGTCCAGGAATTCGTCATTGCACCGCGACCAAATGTGGGGCCCAAACTGGCCACCGTCGGTCCGTGTCAAATCCTTGCCTGATTTTCGATCTGCAACAGACCAAGGCCACGCGAGACCTTGAATGTTGCCCATCCGCCTTCGTTGGCGACCGAACTGCCGGCGAGGAAAGCCGTGGTCAGCCAGCGATTGACGGTGACGCCGTCCTTGTTTTTCTCGACGAAGTTCGCGTCGCGATCTTCCTTCATCAGCTTCGCGATACGATCCATCGCGAAATCCCAGCTGACGCGCTCGAAGCTGTTCGAGCCGGGCTTGCGATACATCGGATACTTCACACGCGACTTCGACTTGATGTAATCGATCGCGCCTGCGCCCTTGGGGCAGAGAGTGCCGCGATTGACCGGATGGTCCACGTCACCCTCGATATGGGTGACTTCCATCTTGCCTTTTTCTTCCTTGCTCTCTGCTGCGAAAATCATCATTCCGCAACACACAGCACAGTACGGGCACTGGCTGCGCACTTCCTTGGTCTGCGCAAGCTTGAAAGGCCGGATCGACAAGGCATGGGCGGCTTCGATTTCACCAAATCCAAGAGCGCCGAGTGTCGTTCCTGCCAAACCCGCGCCGGCCCCGAGCATAAACGAGCGCCGCGAGAGTTCCATGTTCATGGAACATTTCCTCCAAATAAGGCCCCCGACGGGGGACGCCCAAACTTTAGAGTTTGTCAAAAGAAAAAGTAGGGCGATATCAATTGGCTGTCAAAGCCACAAATCGACCGCAGATTTTTTTCAGCCGTCAGATCGACCGTCGGCGGCAAATCACTATCCCGTTGCATCCATTTGTTTAATTCATTTCCAATGCATATTTAAGAGTGTGCAAGCTGCGACAGACTGCGACACCGCAACCAATTGGTCGTCCTAAGCCTTGTTGACGGCGATCAATGCGCGCCACAATATACCAGTGTGGCGGCACATACCGCTCCCGCGGGTCGGGGCTTACGAATCACGCACGATAACGGCCTCAGCGACCGACGATTGCTTTCGTCTTTTTTTGATCCGCTCCGGCCGATAATTGCGATCGAAAATCGTCAAGCTTCGTCGTCATCTGGTATACATTATATTAGCGGTGGCCAACGCGGCTTTTCGCGATTCACCCATCACCTCGCATTCGCTCTTTCCCTGGCACTTCTGCCAATTCTGAGCTTGCATTCCCCGTGCGCGGCGGAAGGCGTCACCACGCCACCGGCCACATTGCAGATCTGGGACACCGGCCCGCTTCCCTCCTTTGCGCTGGATGATCTGCGTGGCCAAACGCGCTACCTGCATGCATTCAAAGGCAAAGTGGTGCTGGTGCACTTCTTCGCCACCTGGTGCGAGCCCTGTGTCGCCGAAATCGGTTCGCTGCAACGGCTGACATCGATGACCCGCAACAAGCCGCTGGTCGTGGTCGCCGTTGATGTGGCGGAGGTCGATCTGAAGGTCCGTAGGTTCTTTGAACAAACCCCCGCCGACTTCACGGTGTTGCTTGATCGCGACCGCGCCGTAACCAAGGCATGGAAAGTCAGCGCACTGCCATCAACCATCGTGCTTGATTCGGAGCTATCGCCACGACTTTTTACCGAAGGCGATCTCGACTGGTCGCGTCCCGACATCATCACCAAGCTCGAAAGCCTTTACCCAAATCCGACCGGCGCAAACGCCGGCGGCAGATAACCCGCATCCATGGAGGAGCAAACAATGAATCGACGCCAATTCATGCAGGGCACCGCGGCACTGACATTTGCCGCCACCCTTCCCCACAATGCCTTCGCGCAAGCAGCCACCTTCGCTCCGAAACCGGGCGCGTGGCGCACGGTCGATCTCATCACCCGGGTCGAAATCGATAATCCTCAAGGCAAGATGCAGGCTTGGGTGCCAATCCCGTCCGTCAACGAGGCCGACTGGTTCAAAGCCGGAGAAACCAAATGGACCGGAAACGCGGCCAGTGCGACGCGTGTTCGCGATCCGAAATACGGCGCCGAGATGCTGCACGTGATCTGGCAGGATGACGAGATCTCTCCGATGATCGAAGTCACCAGCCGAATCCAGACCCGCGATCGCGCCATCGATCTCACCAAGCCCGGCAAGGCCGCACCGCTCAGCGAAGCCGAACGCAAGCTCAACCTCTCCGGCACCGACCTCATTCCGGTTGACGGCATCGTCAAGCAGACCGCCGACAAGATCGTAACCGACGCCAAGGCGAAAACCGATATCGAGAAGGCGCGCGCGATCTACGAATGGGTGGTCGAAAACACGGTACGCACCGCCTCGACCCGAGGCTGCGGCGTCGGCGACGTTGCGGCAATGCTCAAGAGTGGCAATCTTGGTGGCAAGTGCGCCGATCTCAACGCGCTCTATGTTGGCCTCGCCCGTGCCGGGGGTATTCCGGCCCGCGACGTTTACGGCCTCCGTGTGCTGCCCTCCCAGTTCGGCTACAAGAGCCTCGGCGCCGGCTCAAGCAATGTGACGAAGGCCCAGCACTGCCGCGCCGAGGTCTATCTGACCGGCTTCGGCTGGGTTCCGGTTGATCCGGCCGATGTGCGCAAGGTGATGCTGGAAGAGCCGCCGGCCAATCTTTCGATCACCGATCCGAAGGTCGCCGCTGCGCGCAAGGCGCTGTTCGGCGCCTGGGAAGGCAATTGGGTCGCCTATAACACGGCCCATGATGTGGCGCTGCCAGGCGGGAAGCATCCGAAGCTCGGATTCCTGATGTACCCGCAGGCCGAGCGCGCCTCGCTGCTGCTCGATTGTCTTGACCCGGACCGTTTCCGCTACACCATCACGGCGAAGGAAGCGACATCGACCTGAGCTCCTCTTTGAGGGAGAATGACGGACGCCACTGGCCGTGGCGTCCGTCGTCTTTTGATCCACTCGCCATTCCGACAGCAGATTCCGATGACCGTCTATCTCGATTACAATGCGACGACCCCGATCGCGCCCGGCGTACTCGACGCCATGTTGCCGTTTTTGCGCGAGGAGTTCGGCAACCCCTCCTCCAGCCACGCGCTCGGGCGGCGCGCCAAGGATGCGATCGAGAATGCGCGAGTGCAGGTGGCTGCGCTGATCGGGGCCCATCCGGACGAGATCATCTTCACCAGCGGCGGCACCGAAGCCAGCAACATGGCCATCCGCGGCGCCGTGCTGGCAGATGCTGACAAACGCACTTTGGTCACCAGCACGATTGAACATCCGGCGACCGACGCACCCTGCCATTGGCTCGCGCGACAGGGTTGCACAGTTCACCGCATCAGCGCACAGCAGGACGGGCGTATTGACCTTGCCGAAGCACGTAGCCTGATCGGCAAGGACACCGGCCTCATCACTTTGATTCATGCCCAGAACGAGACCGGTGTGCTGCAGCCTGTCTCCGAAATTGCCGCGCTGGCCCGCGAACACGGCGCGCCGCTGCATATCGACGCCGCACAATCGGCCGGCAAGATCGTAATCAATGTCGAAGCGATTGGCGTCGATCTGTTGTCGATCGCAGGACACAAGCTCTACGCCCCGAAAGGCGTCGGTGCGCTCTATGTCCGGCGCGGCCGGAAACTGGAGCCTGTGCTGCGCGGCGCAGGGCAGGAGTCCGGCCGCAGGCCCGGCACGGAGAATGTCCCTTATATCGTCGGCCTCGGCGAAGCCTGCCGCCTCGCCGCGGCGCGACTGCGCGAGCACGGCACACAGGCCATCGCGGACCTCGTCCACGATTTGTTTGGACGGCTGCAGCGCGGGATTCCGGAGATTGTGCTGGTGGGCCATCCGACGGAGCGGCTACCCAATACATTGAACGTGCTGTTTCCCCGCACGTCAGGCCGCAAGGTACTGGAAGCCTGCCCGGACGTGGTGGCCTCAACCGGCTCGGCGTGCCATGCCGATCATGAGTTGGCATCGACCGTATTGCGGGCCTGCGGTATCACTGAAGAACGGGCGCTCGGCGCCGTGCGGCTTTCGCTCGGCTTTGGCACCACCGCCCGCGACGTGGAACGCGCGGCAGCGGCATTGATCGACGCCTGGCGAGGCGTGACCCCCTCCGCTTAAAGAACTCGTCTGAGCGTTGCGCGAGAACGCTTGCGGCTTCTCGCTATACATTATATGTAATCATATAATGATAACCAAAGCCGAGGTTCGATGATGCCCGGTCATTCCATAGCGACGGCCGCAAATCGGCAGCCCGATGTCAAAGGCTTCTTTGATCCGCGCACCTGGAGCATTCAGTATGTCGTCTCCGACCCGGCGACCGGGCAATGCGCGATCATCGACCCTGTGCTGGATTTCGATGAGAAATCCGGGACCGTTGCCACCACGAATGCGGACACCCTGCTTGCTTACATCCATGAGCAAAAACTGCAGGTCACCTGGATTCTCGACACTCACCCTCACGCCGATCATTTCTCGGCGGCGCATTACCTGAAGCAGAAGCTCGGCGCACCGACTGCAATCGGCGAGCACATCGTCGCGGTGCAAAAGCTCTGGAAGACGATCTACAACTTGCCAAACCTGCCGGCCGACGGGTCACAATGGGATCATCTGTTTGCCGACAGGGAGCATTTCAAAATCGGATCGATCGACGGCCATGTGTTGTTCTCGCCGGGCCATACGCTGGCTTCGATTACTTATGTGATCGGCGACGCGGCTTTCGTTCATGACACCCTGTTCATGCCCGACAGCGGCACCGCGCGCACGGATTTCCCGGGCGGCAGCGCCGCTGCACTCTGGGCCTCGATCAAAGACATTCTCGCCTTGCCCGACACCACACGGGTGTTCACCGGACATGATTATCAACCGAACGGTCGGTCGCCGCGTTGGGAGAGTACGATTGCGGAGCAGAAGCGCGACAACCCGCACATCGTCGGGCAGAACGAAGCAAGTTTCGTCGCCCTGCGTAAAGAGCGCGATGCAACACTGCCGATGCCAAAACTCATCCTCCACGCATTACAGGTCAACATCCGCGGGGGACGGTTGCCTGAACCCGAAGCCAACGGCCATCGATATCTGAAATTTCCGCTCGACGCGCTTAAAGGCGCGGCGTGGGGATTATGACGGAACATCGCCATGTCTGCTTCTGCAAACACCCAACCCGCGGTCAATATCCGGCGCAACGACATGGAGGGGCGCGCGGACGAGGTGGCCGGGCTTTTGCGCACGCTCGCCAACCGCAACCGTCTGATGATTGTGTGCGCGCTGGTCGAAGGTGAACATTCCGTCGGCGCGCTCGAGCGCAAACTCGACATTCACCAGCCCACACTGTCACAGCAGCTTACCGTATTGCGCGAAGCACGCATCGTGCAGACCCGGCGCGACGCCAAGCAAATCTTCTACCTTCTCAGCGACCAGAAAGCCGCGCTTCTGATTGCGGCGCTTCACCAGATTTTTTGCACTGATGCGAAAACAAAAATCAGAAAGCCAAAGCCGTAAGACCTCACTTGGTCCTGCGGCAAGTCAGTTGAGCGCGATCTTCCCAGGGTGACCGCGACCACGGCGCCCACGATCAAGGACGAGACGCCAGCCACACCGTCAGTGCATTGCGGGCTTTGGGGTCTCGCAGGCTTCAGCATGCGAGGCTTCGACCCTGATTGTCTTCGCCTGCTCGCGAGAACAGCCGCTGAATCCAGACAAAGAACACCGGCACCATCAATAGCGCCAGGATGACCACCGCGATCATGCCGCCCATCACGCCGGTGCCGAGCGCCTGCTGGCTCTGACCTCCGGCACCACTCGCAACCACCATCGGCAAGACGCCGCAAACGAAAGCGAGGCCCGTCATCAGAATCGGCCTGAAGCGCAGATGGCAGGCCTCCAGCGTGGCCGCCACCAGGGGCTTGCCCTGCGCGCGCAAATCCTTGGCGAACTCAATGATGAGAATTGCGTCCTTGGCCGCAAGACCGATGATAGTAATGAGACCGACCGTGAAATAAACGCCATTCGGCAATCCGCGCAGCGTCGACGCTAGCACGGCGCCGAAAATGCCAAGCGGAATCGTCAGCAACACCGCAAGCGGAATGGTCCAGCTTTCATAAAGCGCCGCAAGGCACAGGAACACCACCAACGCCGACAGCGCGAGCAGATATGGCGCCTGCGAACCTGACAGCTTCTCCTGCAGCGACTGGCCTGTCCACTCGTAACCGAAGCCACGTGGCAGCAGCTTCGCAAGCCGCTCCATCTCGACGATGGCGTCGCCGCTGGTATAGCCGGCCTGCGCCTCACCGCTGATGCGCACGCTAGGGTAATAGTTGAATCCGACAATCTGCGTCGGCCCCTTGATCCATTCCACGGTTGCAAATGATGAGAGCGGCACCAGTCCGCCACGGCCGTTCTTCACGTTGTAGTTGAGGATGTCCTCGGCATTCATCCGGTCGTGGGAATCGGCCTGCACGATGACTCGCTGCATTCGACCCCGGTTCGGGAAATCGTTGACATAGTTCGAGCCGAGATTGGTCGAGATGGTATTGTTGATCTCCTCAAAGGTGATGCCAAATGCACTCGCCTTCTCGCGATCGATCACCAGATTGACCTGCGGCGCCTCGGGCAAGCCTTCGATGAAGACCTTCTTCAAGACCGGACTGGCGTTGGCGTCCTTCACCAGACGCTGCGCCGCCTGCATCAGAGCCTGATAGCCCTTCTGACCGCGATCTTGCAGACGGAACGAGAAGCCGCTCGAATTGCCTAGATTGTCGATTGGCGGCGGCTGCTGCGCCGTGATCCGGGCATCGCGCACGTTCGACAGATTCTTGTTGATGTCATCAACGATGGCAGCAGCGCTGTCGCCCTTTCCACGTTCGGACCAATCCTTCAGCGTAATGAAGGCCTGCGCGGTATTCATACCCTGACCGAGAAAGCTGAATCCGGTCAGGAACGTGACGTCCTCCACGCCGGCGCGCTCGGATAGATATTTCTCAACCCGCTGCACCGCGGCTTCGGTGCGGGCAAACGACGAATCCGACGGCGTCTGCACGTCGGTGGTGATGAAGCCCTGATCATCAATCGGCAGGAAGCCGGCCGGCATCCGCACGAACGCCCAGCCGAGGCCGGCGACCAACGCCACATAGATCAGCATGAGGCGACCGGCGCGCTTCAGCGACCAGCCGACCGTGGTGGTGTAGCGATCACGGGTACGATCGAGCGCGCGATTGAACCAGCCGAACACACCTTTCTTCACGCCGTGGTGCGTCGGGTCGATCGGCTTGAGCAGCGTGGCGCACAACGCCGGTGTGAGCGACAGCGCCATCAGCGCCGAGCAGGCGATGGCGGCAACCATCGTGACCGAAAACTGCCGGTAGATGATGCCGACCGAGCCGGGAAAGAACGCCATCGGCACGAACACCGCCACCAGCACCAGGGTGATGCCGACGATGGCGCCAGTGATCTGCGACATCGCCTTGCGCGTCGCCTCCTTCGGCGGCAGTCCCTCTTCTGCCATGATGCGCTCGACGTTCTCGACCACGACGATGGCGTCGTCGACCAGAATGCCGATCGCCAGCACCATGGCGAACAATGTCAGCATGTTGATCGAATACCCGAACAGCAGAAGAACAGTGCAGGCGCCAAGCAATGCCACCGGGACCACGATGGTCGGGATGACGGTGTATCGGATGTTCTGCAGAAACAGGAACATCACGATGAACACCAGAATCACTGCCTCGATCAGGGTCATCAGCACCTTGTGGATCGAAGCCTCGACCACCGGCGTGATGTTGTAGGGAATGTCATAGGCGATATTGGCGGGAAAGAACTTCGACAGCTCCTTCATCTTGGCTTCGACCGCGCTCGCGGTCGCCAGCGCATTACCGGTCGGCGCCAGCAGCACCGATAGGCCGGCGGTCGGCTTGCCGTTCAAGCGCGTGGTGAACTGATAGCCCATGCCACCAATCTCGATACGTGCAACATCGCGCAATCGCACTGTCGAGCCATCCGGATTAGCGCGCAAAACGATGGCGCCAAATTCCTCGGGCGATCCAAGCTGGCCCTTCACCAGCACCAGCGCAGATACCTTCTGGCCGTTGGCACTCGGCTCCGCGCCAACGCTGCCGGACGCGACCTGGGCATTCTGTGCGTTGATCGCCTTGGTGACGTCGTCGGCAGTCAGCTTGAAGCCGACCAGCTTTTCCGGATCGAGCCAGATGCGCAACGATTGCTCGGTCGAATACAGCGTCGCACGCCCCACCCCGGGAATGCGGCGGATTTCGCCGACGATATTGCGCACCATGAAATCGCCGAGGCCGACTTCATCAAGGCTGCCGTCGGTCGAACGCAGGGTGATGATCTGAAGCACCGCGCTGGAGGCTTCTTCCACCAGAATGCCTTGCTGGATCACCGCGCGCGGCAATCGCGCCTCGACGCGCTTGATACGGTTCTGCACCTCGACCGACGCCATGCTGGTGTCGGTGCCCGGAACGAAGTTAGCGATGATCTCCACCTGACCGAGCGAATCGCTGGTGGATTCGAAATTCAGAATGCCGGAGGCGCCATTGAGCTCCTCCTCGATCAGCCGCGTGACGCTGTTATAGAGGTTCTCCGGTGAAGCCCCAGGATAGCTCGTGCTCACCGAAATCGAGGGCGGCGCAATGATCGGATACTGCGCCACCGCCAAGAGCGGGATGGAGATCGCGCCGATCAAACAGATGAAAAGCGCCACCACCCACGCGAAGATGGGCCGATCGATGAAAAAACTCGGCATCGCTCGGGCTCAGTTCCGCGACGTGTGCGTATCAGACTCGACCGATCCTGTCTTGATCTCATCGATCGGCTGCGGCGAAACCAGATCACCGGCCATGAACTTCTGGAAGCCCTCGACCACGACGCGATCGCCGGCCTTCAGACCTTCATTGATCAGCCACTTGCCGTCCTGCACTGCGCCAGTGCGTACCGGCTGCGCCACGATGCGGTTGTCCGGACGCACAACAAAAACTTCGCTGCTCCCATCGCTGGCGCGCTGCACGGCCTGCTGCGGGACCGAGATCGCATCGGTATCGATGCCCTGCTCGATCAACACCCGCACATACATGCCGGGCAACAGTTCACCCTTCGGATTCCGAAACTCGCCGCGCAACGTGACCTGTCCGGTATCCGCATTCACCTTGGCTTCCGAGAATAGGAGTTTTCCGGTGATCGGATAGGTACCGTCGTCGACAACAAGGCGTACCTTGGCTGCGCCACGGTCGATCTCCTCGAGATCGCCCCGCTCAAGAGCGCGGCGCAGCTTGTTCAGCTCGCTGACCGACTGGGTGAAGTCGGCGTAGATCGGATCGAGCTGCTGGATCGATGCAAGACTGGTGGTGTCATTGGGAACGACCAGCGCGCCCTCGCTGACCAGCGCCGCACCGATGCGTCCTTTGATCGGCGCTCGGATGGTCGCATAGTCGAGATTGAGACGCGCGCGCGCGACATCCGCCTTGCGCGCGGAAAGATCGGCCTCGGCCTGGCGCCGCGAGGCGATAGCCTTCTCGTTCTCGGCATCGGATACAACATGCTGATGCGCGAGGGTCGCGATGCGATCGGCATGACGCACAGCCTGATCAAGCACCGCCTGCGCCTTTGCGAAAGCAGCCTCCTGAGCCATCAGATCGACTTCAAACGGCTTGGAGTCGATGTTGTAGAGCGGATCGCCCGCTTCAACATCACTACCCTGATGAAACAACCGCTCGGTAATGATACCGGACACCTGCGGCCGGACGTCAGCAACACGCGTCGGCGCGATGCGTCCGGGCAATTCGCGCACGATCGCGAAAGGTGCCGGCTTGACTGTCACGACGCTGACTTCGGGAGTGACTGATTTCACGGTGACCGCCGACGCCGGATCGTCGCACCCTGTCAGGACAGCACTTGCAACAAAAAGCAGTGCCGATGCTGCGACAAGTCGCAAGCCAGATCGCTTCGCCGATTCCATCGTCCGTAAATCTCCGCACAAACAACAACGCGCTGCGCGAACATTTCAGCGCAGGCCTCACAAATACGAATCTCAGTTTTTGATGTCCGGAAACTTAAAGCAGCAAGATTGCATTGCAACAAAAACCGGCGGCGGCGCATTGCCACAGCAGCCTAAGTGCTTGAAGTTATATTGATCTTCTCAGAGTCACAGCATCGTGAGACAGCACGAAACAAGTTGGAAAGTTTTGCTCCCGGGCAGTGCCTGAGCATTGCTCCATACAGAAGCAGAACAATGTCAGATTCAACGGCGAACATCGGAGACGGAACATTTGACCAGCATCAAAGCCAAGTTCCATTCATTCTGAAGTTCCCCTTATCCTAAAAAGCAACGGGCCGGCTTGCGCCGGCCCGTTCTATGTCATGTGAGTAATCTGTTCCGAAGGAGTAACGAGCTACGCCGCACTCTCTGACGCTTCGCCGCCAAGGTAAGCGGCTTCGAGCGAAGGATCTTCAGCAATGATATTCGCCGCGCCGCTCTTCACGATCGCTCCGGTTTCGAGCAGATAGGCCCGATCAGCCAGCGCCAGCGCCTGCCCGGCCATCTGATCGACCACCATCAAGGTCATGCCTTCCTGACGCAGATCCTCAAAGGAGGCGAAAAGCTCGTCGACCACCAGCGGCGCCAAGCCGAGAGACGGCTCGTCCAGCATCAGCACCTTCGGCCCGGTCAACAGGCCACGCGCCACAGCGAGCATCTGTTGTTCGCCGCCGGACAGGAGGCCCGCGCGATGATCAACGCGCTCGCGCAGACGCGGGAAGCGGTTGAACATCCTCTCGATCTCAGCTGCGAGATCGATGCCTGGACGTGCATAGGCGCCGATCTCCAGATTCTGACGCACCGTGAGCTCCGGGAATACCTGACGGCCTTCCGGCACCAGCACTACACCGATCCGCGCGCGCTGATGCGCCGGCAAGGTATCGATGCGGCTGCCCTGCAGCGTAATCTCACCCTGTGCCCGCGGCGGAGTGAGACCGGCAATCGAACGCATCAACGTGGTCTTGCCCGCGCCGTTGGCGCCAAGCACGGCAATCGCCTCGCCGTCACCGACGACGACGTCAATATTGGCGAGCGCCTGCGACTGACCGTAGAAGGCGTCCAGCTTCTTGATCTCGAGCATCTTGCCCTGCTTGGCGGCACGCGCAGCCCGAGTCTTTTCACCGGCAGGTGCGTCGCCGAGATAGGCCTTGCGCACGAGAGGATCGTTGCGGACGGTCGCGGGATCGCCGATCGCGATCCGCTTGCCGCCGTCGAGCACCACGATGTGATCGCTCAGCGACATGATCATCGGCATGTCGTGCTCGACAATGATCACCGCGATGCCGAGATCAGCAATCCGCCGCAGCAACGCCGTCAGGCGCTGCTTGTCGCCCTTCGACAGACCCGCGGCCGGCTCGTCGAGCAGCAGCACCTTCGGCCGGAGCGCCAGCGAACGGGCGATTTCCACCAGGCGCTTCTCGCCATGCGGTAGGGAATCCGCAAGCCGGTCAAGGTCCCCGTCGACGCCGGCAAAGCGCAGGAGGGAGCGCGCGAACTGCTCGCTCTCGGGGTTGCGCAGCGGCGAGATGATGCCGCCAAGCTTGCCTGCCGTCTCCGCCAGCAGCGTGTTCTCGACAATCGTCAGCGTGCCAAACAACTGCGTGGTCTGGAAGGTACGGGCCACGCCGACCCGCGCCAGCGCATGCGATGGCATGCCGGTCAGATCCTGCGCACCAAGCTTCACCGTGCCGGCATTCGGCTTGTAGAAGCCGCAAAGCAGGTTGAGCGCGCTGGTCTTGCCCGCACCGTTGGGCCCGATCACGCTGGTGACATGGCCCGGCTGTGCTGTGAACGTAACCTGCTGCACCGCTTTGACGCCGCCGAAGGCGATCGACAGGCCCTCGACATCGAGCGGGCTGCTGCCGGTGACGCGGAGCCTGGAATCCGGATCGGGCAGCAGCGACGTAACTCCCTGCCCTACCTGCGTCAAGGAACGTGGCAGGAAACGGCCGGCGAGCTGTCCGATCAGACCGGCTATGCCGTTCGGCGCCAGGCGCAGCACCGCAAACAGCAATAGGCCGAATGCAAGCAGACGATACTCAGCCAGATCGGACAGAAATTCCGGCAGCAGCACGACCAGCAGTGCACCGATAATCGGACCGACGGCCGAGCCGGCGCCACCGATCATCACTGCGAACAAAAGAAGGATCGACTGCAGGAACGGGAATGAACTCGGGCTGATATAGCCCTGCAGCGGCGCGAACAGCGCGCCCGCCAGCGCCATCATCGCCGCCGAAATGACGAACGCCATGGTGCGCACGATCACAAGATCGATGCCGACCGAGCGCGTCGCGACTTCGGAGTCACGGGCGGCACGCATCGCGTAGCCCCAACCGCTGTTCTTGAGCCGGACAAACAGGACAACGCCGATAAAGACCAGCCCCACGCTGATCATCGCAAGGCTCCGCTCGGACAGCACTATTCCGGCGATCGAGGGCTGAGCGGTGATAACGAGACCGTTGCCGCCACCGGTGAGGTCCTTCCACTCCACCGTGCCGTGCTCGACGATGAAGCCGAAGGCAATGGTGACCATCGCCAGATAGGGTCCACGCACCCGCAGCGCCGGCATCGCCAGCAGACCGCCGACAATGCTGACCAACACAATACCGGCGCCGGTTGCAGCGAGATAAGGCCAGCCCGCCTTTTCCATCAACAGCACGGTGGTATAGGCACCGATCGCCATGAAACCGACGTGACCGAGCGAGATCTGTCCGGCAAGACCGAGTAGGACGTTGAGACCGATACAAGCGAGCGTGGTCAGCGAGATCGTGGCTATCAGAAAGACCGCGTAACTGTCCGCGATCGCGGTGTAACCAAGAGCGGCGGCGAGCGCGACGACGCCGGCAAGGAGCGCTGTGCGGGTCATACTTTTTTCACTCCGGCGCGGCCGAGCAGGCCATGAGGCATCACAACGAGAATCACGATGACAGAAGCGAAGGTGATGATCTGGGTGTAGACCGACCCGAGATAGGTCGTGGCGAACACCTCAATGAGACCAAGGCACAGGCCGGCCAGCATCACACCCCACGCGCTTCCCAGACCGCCGATAATGGCGGCGGCGAAGGCCTTGATGCCGAATAGCGTGCCCATGTCGGACGCGACGTTGAACAGCGGGGCGATCAGCAAAGCCGCGATGCCGGCGAGCACGGCCGAGGCCGCATAGCTGACCGCAATGGTGCGGCCGACGTCGATGCCCATGAGCTTCGCCGCACCCGGATTCTGCACCACTGCCAGCATGGCGACGCCGTGACGCGTGCGGCGGGTGAAGAGATGCAGCGCAGTGGCCAGCAACAGACCCACAACAGGAATCACAAGCTGCAGCGGATAGACGCCTGCACCTTCGACGATCTGGATCGGCTTCACAGCCAGCGCCGACGGAAAGCCGCGCGGCTCCTTGCCGAACACGAACAGCATCAAGTTGTCGATAATGATGCCGACCGCAACGGTCGCCATCAGCCAGTTGTCCGAGCCGCGCGCCACGAACGGCCGCACGGCATAGCGCTCAATGATCAGACCATACAGTGCACAGATCAGCAGCACCGCCGGGATGCCGAGCGCGGAGGGCCAGCCCCACAACACGAGGAAGTAGTAGCCGGCAACGGCGCCCAGGGTCATCGAGCTGCCCTGGGAGAAGTTCACCGTGCCGGATACTGCGTAGGTGACGTGAAAACCAAGCGCAAGCAGCCCATACATGCTGCCAAGCGCCAGTCCTGTCAGGATTGCGGGAAGAAGTGACATGAGTTGCTTGCCTTGGTTATCGACGAATACGCCGCGTTACTTCTTGGCCACCGGAAGAATGTGGTCGCCGTCGAAATGGGTCCAGATGTAGTCGCCCTGCGACAGCGCGTCGTGCTGCGTCTTGGTGAACGGCTTGTTGTAGGTCTTGATCAGACCCTCGACGTTCTCGATGCCGTAGAAAGCATCACGCAGCGCGGTGCCATCGGTCTTGCCGGCCTTGGTGAGCGCAGCCGCAATCACCATCACGGTATCGTAGGCATTGGCGACGCCGACCGCCGGAGTGATGTCGGCCGGACCCTTGATGTCAGGATACTTCTTCTCCAGCGCGGAGAGCACCTTCTTGCCCACCGGAGGAAGATCACCGAAGAAGCTGTAGGTCTGCACGAAGATCACGTTCTTGGCGCTCGGGCCGGCCAGCTCAGTAAAACGGCCACCCGCAACGCCCCAGTGCGAGACGATCGGCGGCATCCAGCCCATGCGGTCGAGCGACTTCACCACCTGCGAGCCGGGGCCGACGTTGCCGACCAGGAACAGCGTGTCCGCGCCTGCCGCCTTCAGGCGGGTGAGCTGAGGCACGACGTCGACATCATTGCCTTCGAACTTTTCGATGCCGGCCGGCTCGATACCAACAGCCTTCAGCGCCTCCTTGAAGCCATGTTCATTGGATTCGCCCCATGGATTGTTGACAAGGATGAGGCCCGGCTTCTTGGTGTTAAAGTTCTTGCGCGCGTACTGCACAATCGCGCGATCCACTTCGTCATCCATCGCCGAGACGCGGAACACGTAGTTCTCTGCCGCACCGTTCTGTGTGATCTTGGTACCAGCCGCCCATGGCACGACATACGGCACCTTGGCTCCGTTAACGAACGGCACGATCGCAAGCGCGACCGGAGTATCGAGGCCGCCGATAAGGGCTACAACCTTTTCACGCTGGATCAGTTCGCGCGCGGCAATCAGGCCCTTGGCCGGATTGCTTTCGTCATCACGGCGCACAAGCTCGAGCTTACGGCCGAGAACACCACCCTTCGCGTTGATCTCCTCAATCGCGATGGTAGCGCCGCGCGTGAGCGCTTCGCCCGAGCGCGCCGACTGGCCGGACAAAGCCGCAACAAGGCCGAGCTTGATCGGATCAGCGGCCTGCGCGCCGCTGGCAACCAACAGCAACGCGGCGCTGGCGACGCCTGTAAGAGCTTTCAAAAACGTGCGGCGCTGAAAGGAATAGTACGACGAGGTCAAAGTGTTTTTCATCTGCGTCCTCCCCTGAAAGGCAGCGTTCAGAATTCGAGTCCGAAACAACTGCCGATTATATCGCCGTCTGTCATTGCGCGGACCGGCTGAAGTAAAAAGTTTCTGAATTGAACGAAAATGTCAAGCGCCGGATAGGGGATCATGCGGGAAACCCTTGCTTCATCTGCGACAACGGACATCGTCGGTACCTTTCGCAGCCGCCAAAAAAGACAGCACCGCTGCCTAATTTGGCATCAGCACCATCAGTCATTGTGCATCACACAATGAACTTTCTGCACCGCCATTGGCGCTACAATTGTCCTCTCACCCAATGTATCAGCTGGGGCGAAACAGCTTGGGCAATTCTCTTTCAAAGGTCAGGCGACCACCCTTGAAGCCGAACAGCGGCTGGGCAATTTCGGCGACCGCGCCTGACGGCGTCTCGGCGTCGAGCACAACGAGGTCAGCGGCCTTGCCAATTCCGATCCCGTAGGACGTGCTATTGAGCAATCGCGCCGAATGAAGCGTGATCATATCGAAGCACGCATTCATGTCGTCGGCTTTTCCCGCCTGCGCGATGTTGGCATAGAGGTTGGCCATGCGCAGCAGCGAACAGTCCCCGAACGGGGTGAAGGGATTGAGCACATTGTTGGTGGAAATGCTGCAGGTGACACCCTGATGCAGCAACCGATGCGCCGGTGCAACGCCACGCGGCACCGAATGGGTATGCCCCTGCCCCATCAGGAACAGGTCCGTCGACGGCAGCACGGTCAGCGCCACGCCGGTGTCCTTCATTCTCGCCGCGACGCGGTTGAGCTCATCCGGCGGCAATGCCGAAATCTTGGAGACGTGGCCGATCGTAACCCGTCCGCCGTAGCGCGTTACCTCGGCCTGCCTGCACACTTCCAACAGGCTCATGCTCGAGGGATCGAGATCGAAATCGAGATGAAAGTCGATATCGACGTCGTAGCGCCGGGCAAGTTCAAAAATACGCGCGATCTGACCGTTCGGATCGGAATCCGTATAGGGGCAGCCGCCGACAACATCGGCTCCACGCTCCAGCGTTTGCACGAGAAGCTCGTCTGCCCCCGGATCGTTCAACAGGCCTTCCTGCGGAAACACGCAGATTTCCAGATCGATTGCCCAGGCATAATCCTTCTTGAGCTGGATGATAGCTTCAAAGCTGCGCAGACCGATGCGCGGGTCGATCTCGACATGCGTGCGCATCCGCGTGGTGCCCTGGACAATGGCCTTTTCCAGAACCTTGCGGCCGCGCTCATAAACGTCCTGCGTGGTGAAATCGTGCTTGAGCTGCGCAACCTTCGCGATCGCTTGTGAGAGCGTCTCGGAATGCCCGCAACGATCAAGAATGCAGGCCTTGTCGAGATGGATATGGGTCTCGATAAACCCGCCGCAAACCAGCCGGCCCTTCAGGTCGATGGCGCGCGCATCCGACCCGATGCGCGGGGCGATCTCGACGATCTGTCCGGACCTGATGCCGATGTCGAGCACGCGCTCATCGCCAACGCCATGGACCCGTCCATTCCGCAGGACGACATCGAGAGCACCACCCATATCGACACCTCAATCAAAGCGCGGCCTGGACGCCGCTTTGGTTATTTCACCACAATATGCGTTCCGGTTTCACCGAGAATTGCCGGCATGGCATGATCGAGGTGGGAGATGATGGCGCGCTTGCCGCCGCCCTCGAGGAAGCGGATCGCGGCATCGACCTTCGGGCCCATGCTGCCCGCCGGGAAGTGGCCTTCCTTGTGGTAGGCCTTGATCTCCTCCAGCGACACCTCGTCCAGGTTCTTCTGGTTCGGCTTGCCGAAATTGATCGCGACCCGCGGCACCGCGGTCAGGATCAAAAGCTCCTCGATCCCCAGCACGTTGGCGATGTGCGCCGAGGTCAGGTCCTTGTCGATCACCGCCGGCACCCCGGTGCGCACGCCGCGCGCATCGCGGATCACCGGCACGCCGCCGCCGCCGCCCGCGATCACGATGGTGCCGCGCTTGACCAACGCCTCCACCAGCGAGATGTCGCAGACATGCTTGGGCTTCGGCGAGGGCACCACATGGCGCCAGCCGCGGCCGGAATCCTCGCGCATCTTCCAATTCAGCTCGGTCGAGATCTTCTGCGCCTCTTCCTCGGTGAAGAACGGGCCAACGAACTTGGTCGGATTCTGGAACGCCGGATCGTCCTTGTCGACCTCGACTTGGGTCAACAGGCTGGCGACATGGCGCTGGTTGCCCTTCTCGCGCAGCGCGTTCTCGATCGCCTGCATCAACAGATAGCCGATGCCGCCCTGGCTGTGGGCGACACAGATGTCCATGTCCATCGGCGGGATGCGGTTCATCGTCAGCATCTGCCGCATCATGATCTTGCCAACCACAGGGCCGTTCCCGTGGGTGATGATCAGTTCGTTGTCCCCTTCGGTCAGCGGCAGCAACGCCTCCGCCGTCTGCCGCGCGACGGAACGCTGCTCCTCCGAGGTCCCACTGATGTCCTCGGGATGAACAGCGTTGCCGCCGATAGCAATGACGAGACGGCGAGGAAGCGTGCTTGCCGACCTCATGGCGACACCCTAACCGCGACCAACGATCGCGAGCGCGAGCTCGCAGGCATCCGCGTTCGACGGCGCAACGATAATGCCCGCCTCACGCAGCTTGGCAGCCTGAGCCGACCGAACCTGCGGATCCTGCTCGGTACCGCAGACCGAACCGATGATCAGCGGCGCGTTCGGACCGCGCTTGGACACCACTTCGACGAAGTGGCTGGCGGGATCGGCGTGCGCTCCATAGCCGATCACGAGATCGACCAGGATCACGGCCAGGCTCGGGTCCTTCAGCGCCGCACGAAGAGCATCGTCACGGACCGACGGATCGATCATCGGGTGCGGACGGCCCTTGGTGTATTCGTCGGCACCGAGGTCGATCACCCGCTCGCGGCCCTTGGCTTCGGCGGAGTCGAGATATGGCACACCCGGAATGGCGGCGTTCGAGGCCACGCTGCGGCCACCACGCTTCAGGATGACCTGAGCTTCCGCACAGAGCGTGCCGCCGGCGTACAGACCCTCGATACGGGTCGCACCCTTCGGCGCCTTGTGCTTGGCCGCTTCCGCCTTGGCGTCGAACGCACCACCGGCGATCTTGCCCTGCAGCGCGGTTTCGGCGGCCTGCTTGAGCGTCGGCGCAAACTTGGCGTTGGCCGGCAGATCGGCGGAGTCGGCACCGATGAAGCACACCGTGTACGGCTTCTTGCTCTTGGCAATCCGCGCGATCACGGCCTTGGCGACGTCCGGATGCGGCGGCTTGGAGATCAGCACCACACGCTCGGTCGCAGGGTCTTCATCCAGCGCATCGATCGCCATCAAGGTGGTGATGCCGCCGATTTCTTTCTTCAGATCACGCCCGCCGACGCCGATGGCGTGGGTAATACCCTGGCCAGCTTCGGAAATCAGGCAGGACACTTCCTGCGTACCGGTGCCCGACGCACCGACAATGCCGATATTGCCCTGCTTCAGTTTGTTGGCAAAAGCCAGCGGCACGCCGCCAAGAATCGCGGTACCGCAGTCCGGACCCATCATCAGCAGGCCACGTTCGCGCGCCACCTCCTTCAGCGAACGCTCGTCCTCGATCGAGACGTTGTCGCTGAACATCATGACGTGAAGGTCGCGGCGGAGCGCCTTGTGGGCTTCGGCAGCGGCGAAGTCGCCCGGCACCGAAATCAGGGCCACGTTTAGGCCATCGACCTCCTTCACCGCAGCGGAAATGCTTTTCGGCCGGTAGGCTTCAGCGCCATCGCCCTTGCTCTTCGGCTTGTCGAGCGCGGTCGCCGCATCGGCCAGCGCCGCACGCGCCGCAGCCTCGCTCTCCGCGCGAACGGCGAGGATGAGGTCATTACCCTGCGCGTTGGCAGACTGCTCGTTCAGCAGGCCGGCATTGCGCATGATCGCGACGTTGGAGGGCGTCCCCATCATCAGGGCAGCCTCGAGAATGCCCGGCGCACTCGCGATCTCGCGCGAGATCCGCATCAAGGCGACGGAATCGAGATAAAAGCCCTTGCGAACTTCGTTGAGAGTAAACTCGCTCATGACACCCCCAGATCCTTAGCAATTGCCCGTACCGCCTGCGTGAAGCAGGCCATCGGCGCCTTGACGACACCAGCACCAACCTGGCCGACGCCAGGCTCGCGGTGGGCGATACCGGTGTTGATGGTCGGCGCCATGCCGGTCTCAACTACAAGACGGACATCGATACCGGTCGGCACGCCGGCGAAATCCATCGCCGCAATCGTCCATTCCGAATTCTGGCCCACGGTGATCTCACCCATCGACCGCGTGAAATTCGCAGCCGACGATGGAGAGCCGGCGCCAACGAAGCCCGCGACTGCCGGCGACGCCGCCATCGCAAAGCCGCCCAGACCGACGGTCTCGACGATCGCCGAGTCGCCCATGTCCGGATTGGCATCCTTCTCCGAGTAGCCCGGGAAGTAGAGGCCTTCCGGCATTTCCACCGGCGCGGTGAACCACTGGTCGCCGGTGCCGCTGACGCGGATACCGAACTCGGTGCCGTTGCGGCACATCGCGGTCACGACCGTCGAGCCACGGATGCCCTTGGCGGGGTCGGTCATGGTCTTGGCCATCGGCATCGCGATGTTCAGGAAGAACTGATCGTTCCGCGCAATGAAGTCGAGGACGTCAGCCGTGACCTTCTTGTCGGTGGACACGTTTGCCACAGCGGCAACGATCTCACGCAGGAAGACACTGGAGCAGGCCACGTTGCGCTGGTGCAGTTCGTCGCCCATCGACAGGCCGCGCGCCACAATCGACTTCAGCTCAAGCGGACCAGTGTGACGCAGCGCCTTCGCCATTTCAGGACCGAACACGTCGCGCAGCCAGCGCAGGCGATTAAGCACGCTCTCGTCGTTGCCGCCGAAGCGCATCACCTTGCCGAGGCCTTCATTCATCGCGCAATAGGCGCGGTTCTTGAAGCGCTTGTTCTCGACAACGAACACCGGCATCGACACCGTGGTCATGCCCGTCATCGGGCCGACAGCATCGAAGTGATGGTTGGGGTGAAATTCGATCTCGCCCCCGGCCGCCATCTTCTCGGCGGCCGCCAGATCCTTCGCCCAACCCTCGAACACGATCGCACCCGCGACCGCGCCCCGCATCGGGCCGCACATCTGATCCCACTTGATCGGCGGGCCAGCGTGCAAAATCATACGCTCCTTAAGACCCTTGATCGCCTGATGGGCCGGCACCACATCGAGAAGCATTGGCTCTGCTTCGAGGATGCGGCTCAGCGCTTCCTTGTTTGCGTCTTCGATCAGCTTCATCGCACCCTTCCTTACACGCCGAGTTTCGCCAGCAATGCCGCCATCTCGGGATCACCGCCCGCAGGCGGCGACCACTCGACGTGGACGACCTTGACGTTGCAGTCTTCAAGATCCTTGACGAACCCTTCCAGCCCGACATTCACGACTTTCACTTCGGAGCTGAGCAGTTTCTGGATGGGCGATTTTTCTTGGCCGGACATACGCACCTCTCAATCTTGAGATCATATCACTTCCTTTTTGGATTAGTAATAAATTTATTACTTGTCAATCGCGCATCGACCTGGCGGTGCACATGTTGCACTGCCGTAAAAAATTTGGCGAAAGTTGTAAGTGAGTGTTATCCGAATATCTGAAACTGCCGGTCACCGATCAAGTCATACAGACGCAACAAGACAAACATCGCGATCTATGATGCTTACAGGCCGGTTCCGCTCGGCCGGGGCTGGCGCTACCGTTCACCCTACCCAACCGGGCACCGCCAGGAATATCGTCGCTCCATCGCGGCCGGCATGGCTCCGACCGGACAACACTCGCTGGGCCAACCATCGGCGACGATCTGTTGCATGAGGATAACCTCCGGCAACGATTGACCGCGAGATTTTCATCGCTTCTATTGCAGGGCGCTGTTCTTTGAGGATAGGCGCCAAAAGGCCGACAATGGAACACGGCCCGCGTGCGAGCTCTCATCCGCCGGCAAAGTCGTTTCCCTTCGTCCCAAAACAATGTAATAATATTATTACTTGTTCAGCCCTGACGGCGGCTCCCGCCGCAGCGATGCCAGACCAACGGAAGCCGAGCATAGCCGCATGAAACAAGCTGTCCAGCGAGCCCCCAAAAAAGCCGCAGCGACCGGCGCCAAGCCGAAGCAGAGCCGCGACCCCGTGCGCTCCAAGCAAGCCATTCTGGAAGCGGCCAATGAGGAATTCTACCAGCACGGCTTCAGCGGCGGGCGAGTGGAGAGCATCGCCAAGAACAGCAAATCCAATATGCGGATGATCTACCACTATTTCGGCGACAAGGAGGGGCTCTATCTCGCCGTGCTCGAAGCCGCCTACCTGCGGCTCCGCAGCCAGGAATCCAAGCTCGATCTCTCCTTGATGACGCCGCCTGACGCAATGCGCCAGCTCATCAAATTCACATATGACTTCTTCGCTTCAAACAAGGATGTTCTCACGCTCATCAATAATGAGAACACCATGAAGGGGCGCTTCCTCAAGCAACTTCCCAACGTCAAGAACATCACCCTGCCGCTGATCAACGCGATCACCAGCATTCTCAAGCGCGGCCACCGCGATGGCAGTTTCCGCGGCGGTGTCGATCCGCTGCAATTCTACGTCTCGCTGGTGGCGCTGAGCCAGTTGCACATTCTCAACCGCTTCACGCTGTCGATCATCTTCGACAAGGATCTGACCGATTCGAGCTGGCTCAAACAGCGCCGCTCCTGCGTTGAAGACACCCTCATGGCCTATCTGCAGGACATCGCGCCCTCATCAGCAGCTCCAAAAGCATCCTGACTTGAGTACAGGAGCGGCAGCGCCTCACCACACAAATTAATGCCGCCTCAGCATGCGCTGCCGGAGGGCTTTTCGGTGCTGTCGCTTGCAGGCACGTCCCGATCCTTGTTGCGGGTCTTGTGATCCAGCGGCACATCTTCCTCATCGAACAGAATACGTTCGGCCGCGCCATCAAGATCCTCATATTGACCGCTGTTCAGCGCCCAGAGGAAGGCGATCAGTCCGACCAGACCAAGCCCCAGCGCGATGGGAACAAGATAGAGGAAGTCCTCGGTCACAAATGGCGATCCGTTAAAGCGGGGACAAAACCCGACGCTGAACTGCGCAGCCGCAATGCGTTAGCAATCACGATGATCGACGACGACGACATCGCGATCGCGGCAACCAGCGGTGTCAGATAGCCCATGATGGCGATCGGCACGGCAATGACATTATAGACAATTGCAAGCACGAGGTTTTGTTTCACCAACCGCGCGGCATGGCGCGCGATCCGGATCGCCTGAGGCACTGCACGCAGGCTCTCGTGCAGGAATACCAGATCGGCGGCGTTGCGCCCAATATCCGCCGCGGTGGCCGGCGCCATCGACGCCGTGGCTGCGGCAAGAGCTGGCGCGTCGTTCAGACCATCACCAACCATCAGCACCTTATGGCCTGATTTTTCGATGGCCGAGATGCGATTCACCTTGTCGGCCGGTGAAGCGCCAGCGCCGTGGCGAACGCCCACTGCATCGGCGATCCGGCGCACCGCCTTGTCATGGTCGCCGGACAACACCTCAACTTCGTAACCATCGCGGATCAGATCAGCGATCGCGACGTCGGCATCCTCGCGCAGACCATCATCGAACCGGAAACGGGCCAGCAAGTGCCTATCCTGTGCGAGCACCACACCCTCCTCGTCCCCCTCGGCGGTGTCCGACGCCAGCGCCCAGCCGGGACGGCCGAGGCGGTAGACATGCGAGCCATACCGCGCCTCCAGACCCGCGCCGGGATACTCGGACACGCTATCCGCACCAATCGCCATTGTGCTCGATGGAGAAGCCGCCACCAGCGCGCGCGAATAGGGGTGGCGCGAGTGCACAGCGATCGCAGCAGCAAGCTGCAACGCAACAGGATCGGCGCTTTCAATCTGAACAAGGCGAGGCGTGCCGAGTGTCAAGGTTCCAGTCTTGTCGAACACAATCGCGGATACCCCCGCCAGCCGCTCGAGCGCACCACCATCCTTGAGAAGGATGCCGTTTTCAAACAGGCGGCGCGCCGCCATGACTTGCACCATCGGAACAGCCAAGCCGAGCGCGCATGGGCAGGTGACGATCAAGACCGCGATGGCGATGGTGGTGGCGCGATGCAGATCGCCGGTCGCGATCATCCATCCCACGAAAGTCAGAACCGCCGCGCTGTGCACCGCGGGTGCGTAAAGCTGTGAAGCCCGGTCGGCGATCCGCCGATAAGTCGAGCGGCCGGCTTCCGCGGTCTCCATCAGCCGCATCATCTCGGCGAGGAACGAATCTCGGGCGACCGCCGTCGCCACAATAGTCAGCGGACCGGTGAGATTGAGCGTTCCGGCCAGCAGCACCGTGCCTTCCATGGCCGGCGCCGGCGCGCTCTCACCGGTCAGCAGCGCCCGATCGATCTCCGATCTGCCGCTGACCACGCGCGCATCGACCGGAACACGCTCTCCCGCCGCAAGCAGAATCGACATGCCGGGCTCAATCTCACTGACCGGCAGATAGACTTGCGCGCCATCGGGTCGCATCACCAGCGCTCCGCGCGCGGCGAGGCGGGCAAGTCCTTTCACCGCGGTGCGTGCCCGCTCGCGCATCATGTAGTCGAGGGTGCGACCGATCAGGAGAAAAAAGAGTAGTGAGATGGATGCATCGAAATAAGCATGCTCGCCGCGGTGAATGGTCTCGTACAAACTCATGCCGAAAGCGAGCAGCACGCCGATCGAGATCGGCACATCCATGTTGGTGCGGCCATGGCGCAGTGCGCTCCAGGCCGAGCGGAAAAACACCCTCCCCGAATAAACCAGCGCCGGCAGCGCGATCAGCCCGGAGAGGCCATGGAACAGATCGCGGGTGGCAGCATCAGCGCCCGACCACACCGAGACCGACAGCAGCATGATATTGCTTGCGGCAAATCCGGCGACGGCGAGAGCCCGAACGAGCTCGGAAAGCGTATTGTCCTTGGCATCAGAGGCCGCATCATAAAGATGAGACTCATACCCAATGCCGCGCAGCGTTGCGGTGAATGGCGGCGGCGTGCCCGCGCGCCAGCGGATCGTCACCCGCTTGGTCGATAAATTTACGCGTGCCGCTTCAACACCCGGCAACGTCCCCAGTGCGGTTTCGACGGCCCGAATGCAGCCGCCGCAATGAACGCCAGGCACCGAGAGATCAGTTTGCCGGATTCCGTCCCCAACCAACCGGCTTGCAAGCAGAATCTCATTGGCATCGCTCTGCGGGTCCGCCATCACCAACGCGAGATTTCCGGCGGGAGCAGCGCAGCAACTCATCGGACTCTCCAAACCGGCGCCAGCGACAGATTAACATGCCGCGAGCAGCTTGTTTAAACAGCGGCCGGAACGACCCTGATGACATGGATCAAACCGGATTGGATCAAGCCAGTCTGGATCAATCCAGCTTGGTCGCCTGATACGCGTGCCATGTCCCATGGCCGATCAGCGGAAACACGATGATCAGGCCGAGTAGACCGGTAGCAAGACTAGCCAGGAAAAGCCCCAGCACGATCATCCCCCAGGCCAGCAGAGTCGGCAGGTTGTGCCAGACCAGCGCCATGCTTGTTCCCATCGCAGTGAGAGCATCGATGCGCTTGTCGAGCAGCATCGGAATCGAGAACATGCTGATAGCGAACGAGAATGACGCGAACAGCGCTCCGATCGCGCCGCCGACGATCAGCATCGCCCAGCCGGTCGGTGTCGTGAACAGCATCTGGCCGATATGATCAAGACCGGGGAACGGTGTCAGACCAAAGAACAGCGCATAAACGATTACGGCAGCGCGCATCCAGACCAGCATCAACAGACACAACAGAACACCGGTGAAAAGAATTTGCGGACCAGAGGCAGCGCGCACAAAAATCATCCGCATCAGGCTGACCGGCTCGCCCGCCGCAAGGCGCCGGCTCTTCTCGTAAAGCCCGACCGCGAGGATCGGACCGACCACCATAAAGCCGGCCAGTGCGGGAAACAGGATGTAGTCCCAGCCAAACCGAAACAGGCTACCGATGATGAACGCCGACAGAGCGAAAATCAGCACGCCATAAGCAATGCTTGGACCCGGCAGCGTCCACAAGTCCTTCCAGCCCGCGCTGAGCCAGCGCAGGGCCGCGCCGGGAGGCAGATTACGCTTCCAACGCAGTTCAGGCGCGAGCGGCGGCATCACCGTCGGAATGATAATATCGTCGTGGCTCATGCGGACCTCACCGTTTCTCAGCGCGGTGTACAGGATGACTTGGCCGCGCTGAATGCGCGCGGGTTGGCGGAATTGCTTTCACCGGGTCGCAGATGCTCGATGCAATCAGGTTGCGACATCACGGCGATATAGACCAGGTGCCAGTTCGCGGCGACGACTAGAAGCAGGCCGGCTGCCACCAGCAACCAAACCGACAGACGGCCGCGTCTCGTCATCGTCGCGCTCACGGCTTGCCTCGCCGATCAAGAAGATAAAGAACGAGAATCCGCCGATCGAGATTCGACAAACGGTTCTCCCATGTCGGCATGTGTCCCTGCCGGCCACCCCACACCGTCTTCATGATGGAATTGGCGTCGCCCCCATAAATCCAGAGCGAATCTGTAAGGTCCGGCGCGCCCATCTCAGGATTGCCCTTGGCATCCTCGCCATGGCAAGCGCTGCAATTGGCGGCAAAGATCTTCTGCCCCTCCGCGACCCTGTTGGCAGGCAAATCCTTCGCGGACGGACGGGAAAGGCTGCGCACAAATGCGACTGCTTTCTCGATGTCTGCGCGAGGCAGCATGCCATCGCGACCAAAGGCCGGCATCTGCGAGGTGCGGGTGTCGGGATGCGGCGAATTAATGCCGACCCGGATGGTCTCGGCCAGCGCCTCGGGCGTGCCGCCCCACAGCCACGACTGCGTTGTGAGATTGGGATAGCCCGGACCGCCGGTGGCATTGCTGCCGTGACAAGCCGCGCAATTGTCGCCAAACAGCGTCCGCCCCGTCTCGCGCACGACCTTCATCAGCGCCGCGTCCTTCTGGATGTCGGCGACGCTCTCTTTCTCGATCCGGCCGCTCCAGTCGGCGCGATCCAGCGACGCCTGCTTCACAGATTCAGTGACAAGGCTGCGCTGATCGATTCCAAGCAGACCCTTGGTGTAGGTGGTTCCGATCGGCCACGCCGGCATCAGGATCCAGTAGCCAAGAGAAAACAACACGGTCACGACCAGAAAGAAAAAAATAATGCGCGGCACCGGCGTGTTCAGCTCAGTGATGCCGTTCCACTCGTGGCCGGTCGTCAGATATCCGGTATGTGGATCGCGTTCGTCTATCGCCATGACCGGTCCCCGTACGGCTTGTCTTCGTCCTGAATGATCGCCTGCGCGGCCTCGTCGAACATCTTCTTGTTCGATGGCCAATAAGCGTAGACGACGACGACCAGCGACAGCCCAAGCAAATAGAACAATCCGAACGATTTCGAGAACCAGACCAGGACATCATGCTCGAAGGTCATCGTTACTTCTCCGCCGATGCGATGGGTTTATGCGCGGCATCGGTCAGGCGGCCGAGGATTTGCAGATAGGCGACCAGCGCATCCATCTCCGTCAACACGCCGGCCCGGCCATCGAAGGCCCGCACCGCAGTCTCCTTGCCATAGCGTTTGGCGACGCCCTCCGCTTGCGGCGAATCGGGCGCGGCCTGACCATAGGCATCGGCAGCCGCATTGGTGATCATGTCATCCGTGTACGGCACCCCGACGGCCCGCTGCGCTTTCAGATGCTGAGTGAGGTCGTCGGTACGCAATTCGTTTCGCGCCAGCCACGCATAGGCCGGCATCACCGATTCCGACACAACATCGCGCGGATTGATCAGATGCGCAACGTGCCACTCGTCGGAATACTTGTTGCCGAGGCGGGCAATATCAGGGCCGGTACGCTTGGATCCCCACAGCATCGGGTGATCGTATTTGGATTCGACCGCAAGCGAATACGGCCCATAGCGCTCCACCTCATCGCGCAGCGTGCGAATCATCTGCGAGTGGCAGGCATAGCAACCCTCGCGGATATAGATGTTGCGCCCTGCAAGCTCGAGCGGGGTGTAGACACGCATGTCCGGCGCATCTTCGACGGTCTGATGAATAGTGAACAGCGGCGCAATCTCGACGATGCCGCCGATACTGGCGACACCGATGATGCCGAGAACGAGACCAATCGCCTTGCGTTCGAGCCGGTAGTGAAATCCAAACATTGTACTTACTCTCCCGGCTGAAGGACAGGCGCGCCGGCCACTACCGGACGGTCGGCCGCGATTTCGGCCGCAACCTGCGGCGCGGTGCGGATCGTCATCCAGATGTTGTAACAACCGACAACAGCGCCGATCAGGAAGAACAGACCGCCGACAGCGCGTGCGATGTAATAAGGATGCATCGCCACCAGCGAGTCGACGAACGAATACGCCAGTGTGCCGCTCTCATTATAAGTGCGCCACATCAGCCCCTGGATGATGCCGGAATTCCACATCGCGAAGACGTAGATGATGGTGCCTGACAGCGCGAGCCAGAAGTGAACCTCAACCAGCCGCGCCGAATACATCGCCTCGCGCTTCCATAGCCACGGCACCGAAGCATAGATCGCACCGAAGGTGATCATCGCCACCCAGCCGAGGGCGCCGGCGTGAACGTGACCCACGGTCCAATCCGTGTAGTGCGACAGCGAGTTGACCGAGCGGATCGCCATGAACGATCCCTCGAAAGTCGACAGGCCGTAGAACACCGCAGCCACCATCATAAAGCGCAACACGGCATCGTCGCGCACCTTGTGCCAGGCGCCATTCAGCGTCATCAGCGCGTTGCCGGCCGACACCCATGAAGGGATCAGCAACATGACCGAGAAGGTCATGCCGAGCGTCTGCACCCATTGCGGCAGCGCCGTGTAATGCAGGTGATGCGATCCGGCCCACATATAAAAGAAGGTGATGCCCCAGAAGCTGATGATCGACATCCGGTAGGAGTAGATCGGGCGGCCGGCGCGCTTGGGCATGTAGTAGTACATCATGCCGAGAAAGCCGGAGGTCAGGAAGAAGGCCACGGCATTGTGCCCGTACCACCATTCCGTCATCGCGTCCTGCACGCCGGAGAATAGCGAGTAGCTCTTGGCGCTGCCCCAGGCGATCGGCACTGCGAGGTTATTGACGATGTGCAACATCGCCACCACTAGAATGAACGCCAGGTAGTACCAGTTGGAAACGTAGATGTGCGGTTCCTTGCGCCGCGACAGCGTCCGCAGATAGAGAACGAAGTAGGCGACCCAGACAACCACCAGCCAGATATCGGCGTACCATTCAGGCTCGGCGTATTCCTTCGACTGGGTGACGCCCATCAGGTAGCCGGTAGCGGCGATGACGCAGAACAGATTGTAGCCGAGCAGCACGAACCAGGGGCTCAACTGGTCGGGCAACCGCGCCCGCGAGGTCCGCTGCATCACATAGAAGGAGGTAGCGATCAGCGCGTTGCCGCCAAAACCGAAAATCACGCCGGAGGTGTGGACCGGCCGCAGCCGACCGAAGCTCGCCCACGCCGCATCGAAGGTCCATTCCGGATAGGCCAAAAGCCATGCTACCCAGTCGCCAACCGCCATGCCGATCACCGCCCAGACCATGGCGGCGATGATGCCAAACTTGGTCGGAGTATCGTAATAGCTGTCGAGCCGATCCTGGGAGGGCTCCGGCGCGTAGTAGCCCGAGATGACGCCGAAGATGCCGGCAATGGCCACCACCATCACCAGCGCGCCATGCACCCCGAGCGGGTCATGACGGCCGGCGACCGCCATGATCAATCCGACCACGGTGAGCGCGAGCAGAATGATCAGGGCGGATTGTCGTTCGCTTACAGTCAACTGTCCGATCATCTGTCTTCACTCTGTTGCGATCACAAGGACACACGACCGCAGCCGGGACGGAAAGACCGGCTCGCTGATCGATTGTCGGTGTGCTCTGAAAAATATACCGGGGACATACCTTAGGGCTTTCACAAGCACAATTCCTTCAAGCTTCGTCCGGAATCGTAAGGCCGCTGCACTTTATCGAAGGCGTGCGACAATCTCCAGTCAGACCATCGAAATATCAGTGTTCGAGGCGATGGGCCGGCATCCGCGCAGCGAGGACGAGCCACCATGCCCGATCCGGTCACGCCAAGGGCGCGGTATCTTTTTTTCGATAAAATTCGATGAAGATTCGGCCGGGTGCGATGAAGCTGACGTGGTGAGCCACTCCGGCTTCGATGACGATCGCTTCTCCGACGCCCGCCAGTTGCTCGCCCTGATGCGGCGGCTCGAGTTGATACAGCACTTCGCCTTCCAGGACATGCAGCAAAGCCCAGGTCCCGGCCTTCGTGGTGTGGGCCGCCTGCAGGCGCTCTGGTAGCGTCTCCGGCGTAAAATCCGGCGACCGGGCATAGGCTTCGAAGCCTACTGGCAGCTCTCTGGGAATTTTCGTCATGTAGGATCTGTCTTTTCGTCATCACCCTCTTAGATTCATATCAAATGGCCCGCCGTCGATGATCTAAATCAAATTTCTCATCGGCGACCATTGGACTGAGCCGATGCAACAGCGCATTGAACTTCCGCCACTGTCTCGAATCCGTCTCGCGCAGCACCGCGCAAGCCCGACCGGCGAGACGGCAGGCCACATCAGGGTGCCCCGCGGCGGCCAGTTCTTGGAGACTTTCGACCAGAAGAGCGTCCAGCACGGGCCGGGGCGGTGAGCATTCCACATCAAATCCGGAGTGATCGACGATCATTTTCACCATTTGCCTCCATCAGTTACGCCAAGATGTCTCTTTGCCTCGGCGCTCATCATATGCGGTCCCCAGGGCGGGTCGTAAGTCAGCATGACGTCAACGGATGAAACTCCCGGCACCGACAGTGCCGCATCACGCGCACCATCCTGCAGGTAGCTCGTGGCCGGGCAGCCCTGCGTGGTCGTGGTCATCACAACATTGACGGCCCCGCCCTCTTCCACTGCGACGGCATAGATCAGCCCCAGATCGACGATGTTGTGACCGAGTTCGGGATCGATCACGAGCCGCAGGGCATCCTTGATCTGCTCGTCGCGAACAGGCGACGTCGCAACGCTCATTTGCCTGTCCCCGCGGCAGCCCCAATCCGGATCAGAACCTTGTAGGTGGTGCCGGCCGCCTCGAACCCACCGCGCCAGGCGTGGCCGCGTTTGGCAAGCTCAGGAAACAGAAACATCGGCTCCCGGCACAGCAACGCTGAAAGCACCTCACCCGGCGCCATGGTCTCGGTTGTGGTGAGAATTTTCACCATCGGCTCTGGAGGATCGAGATCGCGATTGTCGAGATGCTGGACTGCCTCGGGCCAGGGCTGGTCATCGGTCACCGCGAATTTCGGCTGTTCGGCTACGTCCCCCGACGCCCTGGTCGGCGAGAACAAAACCTCCCAATCGCCACCACCGACCTCCTTCGCCTCGTGATCGAAGCCTCTTGAACCCAGAACACGGAACAGCGGGGTCGGCTTGAAAGTCGCGAGCAAACGCAAACCTTCGCCGGGCCGCAAGGCATCCACCGCCTGCATGATCTTCTCGAACGGCTCCCCACCAGCCCGCAGGATCGGCCGAACGTCCATCTCCACAAATGTCGTTGTCATGACAAACTCCCTTCAAGCATGTTGGACTGAGCAATGAAGCAGCCGCGGCTGGCGCACACCGGGCGGCAATCGGAGATCGGCTTTGACATCGACAAGCCGTCGGATCCGCACCAGTTCTGCAATGATGCCGATGCTTGCAACCACCATCACGGCGGCGCAAATCCGGAACATCCACGGCGCGTCAACAAGGAGAGCGCCGCTCGCGTACCACACCGCGAGAAAATAGAGAGCAAACCATCTGACAGCGCGGGTCTGCACCGCGAGATCCTGCACGCGCGGCGTCGGGGTCTTGCCCAGCACCGGCCCGTAGCACTCCAGCCAGGTCAGAAACGCCACGATCTTGTAGAGCTTGGCGAGACCAAGTCCCGACAGCCATCCGAAACTGACGAGGAAGACGATGGCCGGAACCTGCTGTGTCAACGTGCCGAAACCAAAAAACACGATGATTGCCAGCACCGCGGCAACGAGACTGGCGAATGCCGAAATCGCCATCCGACTATTGAGCTCGACCGCGCGCCGCATCCGCACGCGATAAAGATGCGCGATGTCCGCTCCATAAAGTCCGCAGCAGCACAGCCCGAGCAGCCCTGCGGCGCTCAGGATCACCGTCAGGCTTCCTTCCATGCAGATCGCGGCAACACCGCCCACGATCGCAACTGCCAGCGCCGCTATGCCGCTATAGAGGGCGGCGCGGGTGCGCGGCCCATTCAATTCGGGCGCCAGCATGAACATCGCAAGGAGGCGATAGCTCACCCCCATCGCGGTGAAGGTCAACCAGCCGCCGAGACCGGCGATGATATGCAACGGCAGGCCGCTCGCCGTCAGTTCGGTCAGATGCGCATGGTTGGTCACGCCCCCCAGCACGAGAGCGAAAATCACGCCGAGCGCCACGGTCGCGCCGACGCTGCACAGTCCGACGACGACAAAGCGAGCAGCCAGTGACAATGGCCGCGCCGCCCACAAGGTACGGCCGAGATTCCATAGCGCGAGACCAAACCCGAGACTCAGCAGCACCGCGGCAATTGGAAATGCAGGCAAAGCCGTCGCAAGCCGACCACCCATCTGTAGAAAGCCAGTCACGAGCGCGCCAAGGCCGGTGACAAGACACACCAACACCGGCAACGGCAGCATGTCGCTATACAGCCGTCGCGTGACCAGCACGGGGACAAACTGAAAGAGCGCACCGCACATCAACAAGCTGAGCCAGCCGATCGCGACGATATGAACAAGAACCAGGGTTTCGGCCGCTTCAGCGGGCGCAGCCGGATAGCCGAAGCCGAACGCCATCAGCAACTCGGCTGAAACCAGAGCGACAAGCGCGAGCCCGAAATAGGCCATGGTCCAGCGGGTGAGCGTGACGCCGGGCACTGCAATGCTCCTTTTTCAACACTGGCGAGGGCAACAGGCCCACGCCAGCTTCGCACTTCAGGCCGCCTTCTGCAGACGGCCGATCTCGACTCGCCACACGGACGGGCCTTTCTCCAGATAGGTCCAGGAAAACGCGTTCGGATACTCGGCCTCGAGCTGGTAGTAGAGCGGCTTCGGATCGTGATCGTTGACGAGGACGAACGAAGCGCCCGGCGCGAGTTCATCCACCAGTTGGAAAATCTTCTGATGCCGCTGAGCCGGAACGAGGCTGCGAACATCGATCTGGTTCACGGTTGGCGCGTCTTGAACCTGTGCCATGGAGTTAGTCCCTTGGTCGCGGATTTGCCTGATCGGCGGGACGGTCGCGACCAGATCCGCGCCTCATGCCGACTGTCGGCAGCGCCTCCGTGCCCTGCCATGAATTGAAGTCTCCCTCTTAAAACATTCATTGTCAATGTATGTTTTAAGAGGCGCATCAACCACACATTGATGGCGATCAATGTTGAATGACTTTGTGGGATTTCAGCAGGTTTCGATGTTTCTCACGCACCGCACGAGAAACGTACGGAAATGCAAGCCCAAAGAGCGCGCGCTACATACGCGCGCGTCGACTAGATACCTTCGAACTGCAATCGGGCGAGACGGGCATAGAGGCCGTTCTCGGCAACCAGCGACGCATGGGTGCCCTGCTCGACAATCCGACCACGATCCATCACCAGGATGCGATCGCAGGACAGCACCGTCGCCAGCCGATGCGCGATCACCAGCGTGGTGCGATGCTGCATCAAATCTTCCAATGCGGTCTGCACCAGCGTTTCGCTTTCGGCATCGAGCGCGGAGGTCGCCTCATCGAGCAGCAGCAGCGGCGCATCACGCAGGATCGCGCGCGCAATCGCGATGCGCTGGCGCTGGCCACCAGACAGCGTCACACCGCGTTCGCCAAGCTGGGTTTCAAAGCCATCCGGCATGCGCTTGATGAATTCGGTCGCATGAGCCTGCTCAGCCGCGCGCTCGACCTCAGCGTCGGACGCGTCGGGCCGGCCAAACCGGATGTTGTCGCGCGCGCTGGCCGCGAACACCGTGGAATCCTGCGGCACCAGGGCAATGCGGCTGCGCACTTCGCGCGGGTCGGCGTCCCTGATCGACACCCCGTCAAACGCAATCGATCCACTCGCCGGATCGTAGAAGCGCAGCAGCAGATGGAACAGCGTGCTCTTGCCGGCGCCGGACGGACCAACGATTGCGATCTTCTCGCCGGCACGAACCGAGAGCGAGACACCGTCGAGCACCAGCGCATTGGGGCGGGTCGGATAGGAAAAGCGGATATTCTCAAACGTGACATCGCCACGCGCCGGCGAAGGCAATGCGCGCGGCTGTGCCGGCGCAGCGATGTCGGATTTGACGTTCAGAATCTCGAACAGCCGTTCCGCCGCGCCCGAAGCCTGCGAAATCTCGCCCCAAACTTGACTGAGTTCGCCGAGGCCACCGGCAGCGAAAGCGGCATACAGCACGAACTGTCCGAGCCGTCCCGCGCTGATCTCGCCGATCAGCACGTCATGCGAGCCCACCCAAAGAATGGCGACTACACTGGCGAAAACAAGGAAGATAACAACCGCGGTGAGATAGGCCCGCGCGCGTGTCGAAGCCTTAGCGGCATCGAACGCGCGCACCACTTCTAGGCCGAACCGTGTCCGCGCCAATGGCTCGTTGGTGAAGGCCTGCAACGTCCGGATCGCGCCGATCAACTCCGAAGCATAAGAGGAAGCATCGGCCAGCGTGTCTTGCGCCCCGCGCGACAGCACCCGCACGCGGCGACCGAACGCGACCAGCGGCAATACAATCAACGGAATGACGGCCAGCACGAAGCCCGACAGCTTCGGGCTGGTCACCACCATCATCGCCGACGCGCCGAGAAACAGCACGAGATTGCGCAATGCGACCGATACCGAGGCGCCGACCGCCGACTTGATCTGCGTAGTGTCGGCAGTAAGGCGCGAAACCAATTCACCGCTATGCGCGGTATCGAAGAAGGACGGCGATAGCGAGATCAGATGATTGAACACATCGCGGCGCAGATCGGCGACGATCCGTTCGCCGAGCGTGATCACGAGGTAGTAACGGGAGGCGCTGGCCAGTGCGAGTACGGCTACGACGCCGATCATCACGCTAAAGTAGCTGTTGATCAGCGCGACGCCTTCCGGACTGAAGCCGAAATCGATCATCCGCCGTACAGCCAGTGGCACCGCAAGCGTCGCCAGCGACGCCACGATCAGCGCGATCAGCGCGCCGAACGCCTGGCCGCGATAACGCGCGACATAGGGTGCAAGCGCCAACAGCGGCTTCAGCCGCATACCGCGCCGCTTGGCGCCATCGGGCGTGTTGGATGGAGAAGGCCCAGATGCGGCCGCATGGCCCGCATCTGACGAACCCGCGGGCGCCGGCGCAGCTTCCCCCGGTTGGTTCCCGACCCGTTCCACCACGCTCATGAAATCCGACCCTCGATTGTGTCCCCCCAGATAGGCCCCGCCGGCCCGGCTGGCAAATATCCCGGCGGCGCTTGTCTCCCATGCCGCCGTGGGATATAGACCGGCCAAATTCGTCCCGACATCACCGACCATCAGGGCGCCGCACGCCAAAGGATTTGCCATGAAACCCGAAATTCACCCGGATTATCATACGATTAAGGTCGTCATGACGGATGGGACCGAGTACGCGACGCGCTCGACCTACGGCAAGGCAGGCGACACGCTGAACCTCGATATCGACTCAAAGTCGCACCCGGCTTGGACCGGTGGCCAGCAGCAGATTCTTGACCGCGGCGGCCGCGTATCGCGCTTCCAGAAGAAGTTCTCGGGCTTCCTCAAGAAGTAATCGCCCGAACCACCCCATACGAAAAAGCCCCGGCCATGCCGGGGCTTTTTGTTTGAATGAGACCGTCAGCAGGCGATAGCCGGCCTCTCCGTCCGAGGGAGAGAAACAATCAGCGCTCGAACGCGGCCTTCAGCATGTTGATCTGCGGCATCAGCGGATTGCCGATCGATACACTGTCGCTAGGAGCGGTGTGGATGGTGGCATCGAGCCGACGGACCTTGTCCTGCAGCGCGACCGAGCGCACGATCAAATCCTGCAATGTCGGCGGCAGTTTCTCCAGCAGATCCGGCGCGCCGGGTTCGGCCGCGGTCAGCTTGACCTTGGTCTTTTCCCGATTGGCTTGGCTCAACGTCATCTCGCCTTCCTTGACCGCGCGATGCAACAACAGCCAGGAGGCAAGCTGCATCAAGCGCGTAGTCAGGCGCATGCTCTCCGTAGCGTAAGTCAGGCTGGCCGGCCGATCGAGCGCCTTGGCGTCGGTGCGGCCATCGCCGTCGAGATAGGCGGCGGTCTCTTCCACCATATCCATGCCTTCCCGGAACAAGGCGCTGAAAGCGGGAGAATTCGTCAGGCGCTCGCTCAGCAGAACAAGACCGGTTTCTGCCAATGACTGATCCGACATGGTTAACGCCTCACGCCCACTGTTACGCTGGATTTCTTATGATGAATAAATCATTGCGCGGGCGGGGCGCAGAGTCCAGCGGTCTAGGAACAGATGTGGCGATATGGTTTCCGTACCCTGCACTGCGACAATAAAAAAGAGCCGCCGAAAACGGCGGCTTTTGAAAGTTGATAACAGGGAGGCGTCAAACAGAGTGGACAGGAGCCACTCGGTGTCCAAAACGAGGACAGTCGAGTCATAAACGCGAAAGCTTAATACCGTGTAAATGAAGCACTTTCTTTAATGTTTGTTTGCCAAACCACACCTCGCGTTCGCGTCACGTTTTGAACACATTGTTGGCCGCTTCGCGCGACGCACGCTTCTTCGCCATCTCGATCTTCAGGCGGTCAACCTCTGCGGTGAGCAGCGCGATCCGCTCGTTCAAATCCTCGACCGACAGCAGCGACAGATCCTGTCCGATCTCATGACCGATCTTGCGCCGCGGTTTGTCCTCATCGTCGATCGCCATCTCATCCTCCGAACCGTTTGCACGGCGACCAGCGTAGCAAATTCGGAACATCGCCAACAACGAAGCGGTTGCCAGCGCCTGCCGCTCTGATTAAGCCAGCCACAACAAGCCGGCCTGTAGCCGGCCCCACGCTCAATTCATTGCAGGGACTTCATCATGACCAAGCTGCCCTCCCACATGACCGTGATCGGCATCAGCAAGCCCGGCGGCCCTGAAGTGCTGGTGCCCGAGCAGCGCGCGGTGCCGGTCCCTGGCCCCGATGAAATCCTGGTCAAGGTTGCGGCCGCGGGCGTCAACCGGCCGGACGTCCTGCAGCGCATGGGAAAGTATCCGGTGCCTCCGGGTGCGAGCGATCTGCCGGGCCTCGAGATTGCCGGCGAAGTGGTGGCGCTGGGCGCGAGTGCAACCAAGCACAGGATCGGCGACAAGGTGATGTCACTAACCTCCGGCGGCGGCTATGCCGAATATTGCGTGGCGCCGGACCTGCACGCCATGACAATTCCTCCCAGCCTCTCGATGAACGAAGCCGCGACGCTGCCTGAAACGGTGATGACGGTCTGGCACAACGTGTTCGAGCGTTGCGCCCTGAAGCCGGGCGAAACGCTGCTGGTGCATGGCGGCTCCTCCGGCATCGGCACCACCGCAATCCAGATGGCGAAGGCGCTCGGCGCCAAGGTGTTCGTCACCGTCGGCTCGCAGGAAAAATGCGACGCCTGCCTCAAGCTCGGCGCCGATGTCGCGATCAACTACAAGACGCAGGATTTTGTCGCCGAGGCGAAAGCCGCAACGGGCGGTGCGGGCGTCAACGTCATCCTCGACATGGTGGGCGGCGAATACGTCGACCGCAATTACGACGCGGCTGCCACCGAAGGCCGCATCGTACAGATCGCGTTCCTCGGCGGACCAAAGGCCACGGCCAATTTCGGCAAGCTGATGATGAAGCGGCTCACTCACACCGGCTCGACGCTGCGGCCCCGCTCGGTCGCCGACAAAGCCGCGATGGTGGAGGCTATCGAGGCAACGGTTCTGCCATGGATCGCGGCGGGTAAAGTCAAGCCTCTGATCGACAGCTCCTTCGCACTGCAAGATGCCGCCAAGGCCCATGCCCGGATGGAGACCAGCCAACATATTGGCAAAATTGTGCTCACGGTCGGCTCGGCCAGCAAGGTTTAACCGCTCCAGATAGGCTTAAACTCTTTGATTCATCTGCCATTCGTGGCATTTATCGCGTTCCCGCCGAGGTGATCCTCGCGCCCTGCGAACGCGGAGACTGACATTGCGATCGATCAGATGCTTTGCGCTGATGGCGTTGAGCTTCCTGGTGCTTGCCGCAACGCCGGCGCGCGCGCTTGACGCGGTGAGCGTGCGCACCGACGCGCCCGCCATTGACCTCACCGGCATCCTCGAGTTCCAGCGCAGCGACACCGATCGCATCCAGGTCTCGACCGCACCCGGCACCGACGGCATTGTCCGCCGCATCGAGGTGCGCGCGCGCGAGGGCGGCCAGAACTGGGTGGTGTTCGCTCTCACCAACAATACCGACGATCAGCTCGACCGCCTGATCGTGGTGCCGCATTATCGCATCGTCTCGTCCGGCCTGCTGTGGCCCGACCTCGGCCTGTCACGCATCGCCATCATCACGCCGTCCACCGGCGACCGTCCGGAACGGCAGGACAGCGCCACCGCCGACATCTTCCGCCTCACGCTCGATCCCGGCGCGGTGGTCACCTATGTGGTCGAACTGCGCACCGACAAGGTGCCGCAATTCTATCTGTGGGAGCCGGAAGCCTATAAGGACAAGGTCAACTCCTTCACCCTTTATCAGGGCATCGTGATCGGCATCTCCGGATTGCTGGCGCTGGTGCTGACCATCCTGTTCGTGGTCAAGGGGAGCATTATGTTCCCTGCCGCCGCCGCGCTGGCCTGGGCAGTGCTGGTCTATATCGGCGTCGACTTCGGCTTCTGGGGCAAGGTGTTCGATATGTCGATCGACGCCGAGCGGGTATGGCGTGCGTCGGGCGAAGCCATGCTGGCCGCCACGCTGCTGGTGTTCGTATTCGCCTATCTCAACCTGTCGCGCTGGCATGTGCGCTATTCGCACATCACCATCGGCTGGCTGGCCTTCCTCGGCGCGCTGGTGGCACTCGCTCTGTTCGATCCCGCGGTCGCCTCGGGCATCGCGCGCATCTCCCTATTCCTGATTGCCGGCTTCGGTTTCGCCCTGATCGTGTATCTGTCGACGCAGGGTTTCGATCGCGCGGTGCTGCTGATCCCGACCTGGTTCCTGTTCCTGGTCTGGGTGATCGCCGCCGGCATGACGGTGACCGGCGCCGTCACCAACGACATCGTCGGCCCCGCGCTGCTCGGCGGCCTTGTGTTGATCGTGATGCTGATCGGCTTCACAGTGATGCAGCATGCTTTTGCCGGCGGCGGCGCCACCAACGGCGTTGTTTCCGATGTCGAGCGCCGCGCGCTGGCGCTAACCGGCTCGGGCGATCTGATCTGGGACTGGGACGTATCGGCCGACAAGGTGTTCACCAGCCCGGAAACCGAAAGCCTGCTCGGCCTCAAGCGCGGCGCACTGGAAGGCCCGGCCGCGAAATGGCTGGAAGTGCTGCATCCGCTCGATCAGGACCGCTTCCGCGCCGCACTCGACAGCGTGCTCGACCAGCGCCGCGGCCGCCTGGTGCAGGACTTCCGGCTGCGCACACCGGACGGTCACTTCGTCTGGTTCGCGCTGAAGGCACGCCCGGTAGTTGGCTCCGACGGCGAAGTCGCCCGCGTGGTCGGCACACTCTCGGACGTCACCGAACTCAAAAACTCCGAGGAACGGCTGCTGCACGATTCGGTGCACGATAACCTCACCGGCCTGCCAAACCGCCAGCTCTTCATCGATCGCCTCAACGCGGTCGCAACCTTCGTCAAATCGACACCGGCGCTTCGCCCGACGGTGATGGTGATCGACCTCGACCGCTTCAAGCAAGTCAACGACTCGGTCGGCATCGTGGTCGGCGATTCCATCCTGCTGACGCTGGCGCGTCGCCTCAGCCGCGTCCTGAAGCCGCAGGACACGCTGGCGCGCATCGCCGGCGATCAATTCGGATTGCTGCTGACCTCCGAACACGAGCCGGACAGGATCACCGCTCTGGCCGAAACCATCCGCAAGACCATCCGCGCGCCGATCGCCTTCAACGAGCGTGAGATTTTCCTCACCGCCTCGATCGGCCTCGCGCTCAGCGATCCGCAGGCACCGCTGACCGAAGAGATCATCAAGGACGCCGAGCTTGCGATGTATTATTCCAAGCGCATCGGCGGCGACCGCATCGACGTCTACAAGCCGGCGATGCGCGCTCGCAAGACCGATCGCCTGACGCTGGAATTGGAATTGCGCCGCGCCATCGAGCGACAGGAAATCACTATTCTGTATCAGCCGATCGTGCGGCTGGAGGATCGCTCCGTCGCCGGGTTCGAGGCACTGGCGCGCTGGGATCACCCCAAGCTTGGGCGGATGTCGCCGAACGAATTCATTTCCATCGCCGAGGAGATCGGGCTGATCGTCGATCTCGGTCTGTTCGTGATGGACACCACGGCCAAGCAACTCAGCGTCTGGCAACGCGCGGCGCGCGCCCGCACGCCGGTATTCGCCAGCGTCAACGTCTCCTCGCGCCAACTGCTGCGACACGATCTGATCCATGACGTGCGCGGGGTGCTGTCGCGGTCAGCCGTGATGCGCAGCTCACTCAAACTGGAACTGACCGAATCCCTGGTGATGGAGAATCCCGAACACGCCGCACAGATGCTGCAGCGGGTTCGTGAGCTTGGGGTCGGCCTGTCGCTGGATGATTTCGGCACTGGCCATTCCTCGCTAGCCTACCTGCAGCGATTTCCGTTCGACACCATCAAGATCGATCAGTCGTTCGTCCGCGCGACGCGCAATGGCGGACGGCCGGTTCTGCTCAAGTCGATCGTGGCGATGGCGCACGACCTCGGCATGGAAGTGGTGGCCGAGGGCGCCGAGACCGATTCCGACGCGGTCGAGCTGTATCAATTGGGATGCGAGTTCGCGCAGGGCTTTGCCTTCGGCGAACCGATGGATGCCGAGGCCGCGACACGCCTGCTGACCGGCGAACGGCCGGAGCCCACCAAAATCCGCCGCACCCTCGGGCTGAAAAAGCCCGGCGCCATCGCCACCCAGGAATAAGCATCGCAAAACAACCCGGCGCGCGCGACGCGGCCAGTTGCCGCCCCCGCGATCAGGCGTGGCCTGCCGCCCCTGACAGCATTCCGATATCGATGCCGATCTTGCTGAGTGCCCGCTGATACTTGTCTCCGGTATCGCAGCCGAAAACGAGATCGGCGTCAGCCGGGCAGTGCAGCCAGCCATTGTGCTGGATCTCGTTCTCCAGCTGTCCCGGCGCCCATCCAGCATAGCCTAGCGCCAGGATGGCGTGTTTCGGTCCCCTGCCGGTGGCGATCGCCTTGAGGATATCGAGTGTCGCGGTGAGGCTGATCTTTTCGTCGATCGGCAAGGTCGCATCCTCAATGGCAAAATCGCTCGAATGCAGCACAAAGCCGCGCCCGGTATCGACGGGACCGCCGCGCAACACCTTCATATGCTCGGCATGCTCGGGCAGCTTGATCTTCCCGACCCTGTCGATGATTTCGAGTTGGACCAGGAGTTGCGGGAAATCGATGGTACCCGCAGGGCGATTGACGATAATTCCCATCGCGCCGTCTGCAGAATGCGCGCAGATGTAGATGACCGAGCGCGCGAAACGCTCGTCGTCCATGACCGGCATCGCGACCAGAAGCTGGCCATCGAGATAAGTCGGATTCGGCGCGGCATCGGCCGGCTTGTTGGTGTCGCCGCTGGCTGAGAATTTCATCTTCGGCGCCCGATTTTCGACCATCAATTGAGTCTCTTTATCTTGCCCCAGACTGATATTGGGTGCCAATTCTGTCAATCAACCCGCTTCGATCCACCCCGCCTGCAATCACGGCCAATTCAGTAGCCCGGCACGGCCCCAGACTGTAAAGACGCTCCCATGGATCACATTGTTCCACGTTCTCTTCTTCACCTTTTGGCGGCTGCCGCACTGACGTGTCTCGCTCCTGCAACATCACAGGCGCAGGATGCCTCGCCTTGGGTGAAGGATGGGCACGCCTCGGTTCGGCTGCTGGCTGGCTCGCGCAACGGCGCCGTGCTGCTGGGCGGCATCGGCTTCAAGCTCGATCCGGGCTGGAAGACCTATTGGCGCACGCCGGGAGATTCCGGTGTTCCGCCACGTTTCGACTTTTCCAAATCCGACAATGTCGAAGCGGTGAACGTCCTCTGGCCTGCGCCGAAGAAATTCGCCGACGGCTCCGGCGGTTTCTCGCTCGGCTATCATGAACAGGTGGTGGTGCCGCTGCGCATCGTGGTGAAGAATCCCGACAAGCCGATGACACTGCGAGCACATGTCAGTTACGCAGTTTGCGAAAAGCTGTGCGTGCCGGTCGAAGCCGAAGTTGAGCTGCCGTTCGTCAGCGTCGCCAGTACCGAGGACAGTTCGCTCGCGGCTGCGCTCGATACGGTACCGAAGCCGGCCAATATCGGCGATCCCAATCCGCTCACCATTCGCGACGTCAAGCGCAGCGGTGCCAAGACCGTGCATGTCGACGTCGCCGCGCCGGATTCCAAGGAAGTCGGCCTGTTCGTCGAAGGACCGACGCCGGACTGGGCGCTGCCGGTCCCCCAGCTACTGAAGCATGAGCCGCATAATGTGCAGCGTTTTGCTTTCGACCTCGACGGTATGCCGACAGGCACCAACCCCGTAGGGGCGGCACTGAAATTCACGCTGGTCGGCGGCAACGGCCGCGCCTACGAATTCAATGTCAGCCTGAATTGAGGGCTCGCGCGGGAAGTCCTGAGAACAGGTTCTCGTTCCATCCCAGCCGAAAAGCCTTTAAGACACCTTCATTGATCCAAGGAGATAGAAATGACCATCAAAGTTGGCGACCGTCTGCCTGAAGCCAAGTTCACGGTGATGACCGATGAGGGCCCGAAGGCCCGCTCCACCGACGACATCTTCAAGGGCAAGAAGGTCGCGCTGTTCGCCGTTCCCGGCGCCTACACCGGCACCTGCCACAAGATGCATATGCCGAGCGTTTTCCAGAACGCCGCCGCGATCAAGGCCAAGGGCATCGACACCATCGCTGTCGTTTCCGTCAACGACGTGTTCGTGATGAAGGCCTGGAAGCGTGACACCGACATGAAGGACGAAGCGGTGTACCTCGCCGACGGCAATGCCGAGTTCACCAAGGCAGTCGGCCTGGAGTTCGACGGCTCCGGCCATGGCCTCGGCACCCGCTCGAAACGCTATTCGATGCTGGTGGAAGACGGCGTGGTGAAGAAATTCAACCTCGAAGCCAACCCCGGCAAGGTCGAAGTCTCCGGCGGCGACACGTTCCTATCGCAGCTTTGATCACCCGACCGTTCTGTCGTGACGTCATTTTGCCCGGCCTTGTGCCGGGCATTTATTTTACGGGAAAGCTCAATTTCCGCGGTTTTCCGCAAGCCCGTCTCGTGCCAGCTGATCAGCACGCTCATTCTCGGCATGGCCGGTGTGGCCCTTGATCCAGTGCCAGCGGACCTCATGCGGCTTCAGCGCGGCGTCGAGCCGCTGCCACAGATCGGCGTTCTTCACCGGCTTTCTGTCGGCGGTCCGCCAGCCGTTTCTTTTCCAGTTGTGAATCCAGCCGGTAATGCCCTGACGGACATACTGGCTGTCGGTGGTGAGATCGACCGAGGCAGGCCGCTTCAACGCTTCCAACGCGGAGATCGCCGCAAGCAGCTCCATGCGGTTATTGGTGGTGGGATTTTCCCCACCCTTCAATTCCTTCTCGATCGCACCGAAGCGCAGGATCGCACCCCAGCCGCCGGGGCCCGGATTTCCCGAACAGGCGCCGTCGGTGAAAATCGTGACGTGGGGCCGCGTCGCTCCGCTCACGCCGGGTGTCCCGACATTTCGAGGCCGTAATCACCGACGCTCTTGACGCTCTGATGGAACCGCAGCTTGCGGACATATTCGAGCGGATCCTTCGGCCGCACCAGCGCGCCCGGCGGCACGTTCAGCCAGTCAACCAGACGCGTCAGCAGAAAGCGCATCGCCGCACCACGCGCAAGCAGCGGCAACGCCTGACGTTCGCCGGCGGACAGCTTGCGCACCCTCTCATAGGCGCCAAGGAAGGCGCGCGCCTTGGTGACGTTGAAGGAATGATCGATCTCGAAGCACCAGGCGTTGAGACAGATCGCAACGTCATAGGCGAGCAGATCGTTGCAGGCAAAATAGAAGTCGATCAATCCCGACAACTTCTCGCCGAGAAAGAGCGCATTGTCGGGAAACAGATCGGCATGAATGATGCCGCGTGGCAAATCCTGCGGCCAGCCCGCCTCAAGATGATCAAGTTCGGCGCTGAGGAACTCACGCAAACCCTGCTGGACTTGATCGGCGCGCGGAGCCGCCATGTCGAACAATGGCCGCCAGCCCGCCACCGAGAGTGCGTTGGCGCGGGTCATCGCAAAATCGCGGCCGGCCAGATGCAGCCGCGCCAGTGCCTCGCCGATCGCGGCGCAATGCGCGGCGTTCGGCCGCCGAGGCCACATACCTTCGAGAAAATCGATGATCGCCGCCGGACGGCCGGCGAGCGCGCCAAGCACATCACCGGCCTTCGTCGCGACCGGCTGCGGACAGCGAATGTCGTGCGCGGCAAGATGCGCCATCAGGCCAAGAAAAAATGGCAGGTCGGCTTTCGCCACTCGCTTCTCATAGAGCGTGAGAAAGAAGTGCCCCTTGCTGGTGTGCAGAAGGAAGTTGGAGTTCTCGACCCCTTCGGCGATGCCCTTGTAGGAGAGCAATTCGCCGATGTCGTAACGTGAGAGGAACTCCGCAAGCTCTTCAGCGGCGACGTCGGTATAAACCGCCATCGCGGCTTACTCCGCCGCGGTTTCGTGCCGCAACGGCCGGGGCAGCGGGAAGAACTCGTTTTCCTCTGCGGCGGAAACCGTCTCCACACTCAGCTTATAATGCGTGGCAAAGGCATCCATGATCTCCTCGACGATCACCTCCGGCGCCGACGCGCCTGCGGTGATGCCAAGACGCTTGACCCCATCGAACATCGTCCAGTCGAGTTCGGAGGCGCGCTGCACCAACACCGAACGCGAGCAGCCCTCGCGCTCCGCAACTTCGCGCAGACGCTGCGAATTCGACGAGTTGGGCGAGCCGACCACGATCATGGCATCGACGTTCGGCGCCACCTTCTTCACCGCGAGCTGGCGATTGGTGGTGGCGTAGCAGATATCTTCCTTGTGCGGTCCGTCGATATTCGGGAAACGCTCCTTGAGCACCGCGACGATTTCCTTGGTGTCGTCGATCGACAGCGTGGTCTGGGTCACAAAAGCAAGCTTGGAGGCATCCTTCGGCTGGAAGGTCCGCGCCGCCTCCATGGTCTCGATCAGCACTACGGCGCCCTTCGGCAACTGGCCGAGGGTTCCAACTACCTCAGGGTGGCCGGCATGACCGATCAGGATGATCTCCCGGCCCCGCTTGAAATGGATCGCCGCCTCGCGGTGAACCTTGGTCACCAGCGGACAGGTGGCGTCCAACGTGAAGAAATTGCGCTTGTCGGCCTCATTGGGGATCGCCTTCGGCACGCCATGTGCGGAAAACACCACCGGGGCATCGGTCTGCGGAATTTCGTCGAGTTCCGCGACAAAGATCGCGCCCTTTTCCCGCAAACTTTCCACGACATAGCGGTTGTGCACGATTTCGTGACGGACATAGACCGGCGCGCCGTACAGCTTCAGGGCGCGTTCAACGGTATCGATGGCACGGACCACGCCGGCGCAGAAACCGCGGGGCGAGCAAAGCACGATGGAAAGCGAGGGTTTTTGCGTTTCTTGGGCCATTTTGAACCGGAATCCCGCCGAAAAGGACGAATTTAGCGACCTGGAAGCGATTTTACAGGGTTGAAGCTGGGAAGGGACTTGGGACTGCCTCCCCCATCCTGTCAAGGGCGAACCCATTGCACGGCCGACCCCTGCCGGATTATATAGGATCAATTCCCGTCATCGCCGATGACCAGACGGCTTCGTCCCTCAAAAGGCGGGCGAAGCGTAAAGGAGATTTGCCATGAGCAACGCACCGCTGATGCCGAAAGCGACGGCCGTCTGGCTGGTCGACAATACCGCTCTGTCGTTCGACCAGGTTGCTGAATTCACCAAGATGCACCCACTGGAGATCCGCGCCATCGCCGACGGCGACGCCGCCCAGGGCATCAAGGGCATGGACCCGATTTCCACCGGCCAGCTCACCCGCGAGGAAATCGAGCGGGGCGAAAAAGACCCGAACTACCGCCTCAAGCTCGAGGAATCCAAGGTCGTGCTGCCCACCGCGACCAAGAAGAAAGGCCCGCGCTACACCCCGGTGTCGCGGCGCCACGAGCGCCCGAGCGCGATCCTCTGGCTGGTCCGTAGCCATCCTGAGCTCAAGGACAGCCAGATCATGCGCCTCGTCGGCACCACTAAGACGACGATCGCCAGCGTGCGCGAGCGCACCCACTGGAACGCCTCGACGCTGACACCGATGGACCCGGTGACCCTCGGCCTGTGCTCGCAGATCGAACTGGATTTCGAGGTGCAGCGCGCGGCCAAGGAAAAGCCCGCCGCGCAGCAGTACGGCGGGGCGACGCTGCTACCGGCCTCGGAGACCACGGCGCGCCGCGAGGCGGAGCAACACGCCGGCGCCAGCGACCGGGATCGCGACGACATGGATGTCGATGCGGTGTTCGCCAAGCTGAAGAATATCGGCGGCGGCAAGAAGCACGACGACGAGGACTAATCGCTCTCAAGCGACAGGACGCGCGCCGACGGCGCGCGTCTGATTTCCCGAACTAAAGAAAAACTCTCCGGATGACTACCTGCTGGCCTTGCCGCCGGCCTTCTCGCTGGCCTTGTCCGCCTTGGCCCTGGCGCGGGCGTCGGCGATCGCGAGCTTGAACTGCTCCGCCGTCAGCGTAGTGGGAATCCGAAACGTTCCGACAATGAATGACGGCGTGCCCTGAAAGCCGAAGGCTTCCGCCTGCGCATTATTGCGCTTGAGCAGTGCATCGATCTCCGCCTTATGGCTTTCGAGATCGCTCTTGGCCTTGGCGACATCGACCCCGGCGCTCGCCAGCGTCTCCTCGATCACGCCATCGGTGAGGCGGCCGATCTTGCCAATCAGAGCGTAATGCGCCGCCGCGTACTTGCCCTGATATTTGGTCGCGAGCACCAGGCGCGCCGCGTAAGGCGACGGATTGCCAAGAATTGGCCAGTCCTTGAGGATCAGGCGAATGCGGCCGTCCTCCTTCACCACCTTGTCGAGATCGGGTGAAACCTTTTTGCAGTACGGGCACTGGTAGTCGTAATACTCAACGATGGTGATATCGCCATTCGGATTGCCCAGTACCGGCATCTCCGGGTCGCGCAGAACGCTGTCGCGCGAGGTAGGATCGACAGCCTGTGCCGAGGCAACCGAGGCCGGCAACGCAATGGCTGCGCCCATGAGTGCGGCCATGAGCGCGGCCAACACGGCCCGCTCGATACGCTTTCCGCTGAAAATCATCATCTCCTGCTTCCGCTCTGCGGCACACCGTCTTGCGGCCATTCCGCAGGGTTCGTGTAGTCACTGCCTATACGCGCAGCCGACCGGTTTGTTACATCACGTTTTGCAGAAGCGGTGCGACAATCGCGGCAACTCAGCGCCGGTTGAGCATGTCCTCGGCGAGATTCTTGTGCGCCCGATCGAGTCTTGCATCCGAATTGGCCCGGGCCGCCGCGACGTCGCGATTCTTGCGGCAGGCGACATAAGCGGATGAGCCGGGCGCACCTGAATTGGTGCGGCAATAGGCATCGTCATCAGCCACAGGAGCGGGCTGCGCGCTTGGAGGAGCCTCCTGATTGAGTTGCGCGCAGCCAGCCAACGACACTACGGCAAGAATACCCGCGATCAACGCCAACCGGATCGAATGCACGCTACTCTCCTAGCCAAGGTCGATGTTGCCATCCACCGCAAACGTCAGATCCACGCCGCCGACGGTGAGCACCATCTTGGCCGGGAGTGTCTCGTTGCCCTTCAAGCGGCCGTTCGCAATGCCGGCGCGAATGGCCTTTTCAATCTCCTGCTGACTGGTGACTCCGACTTTTTTGAGGAATTTTCTCATGCTGATGTTGAAGGCTTCTTCATCCATAATGATTCTCCTCTGTCACACGCGTCCTTGCAGCGCACTCTTGATCTCGTCGAGCGCCTTGGGGTCTTCGATGGTCGCAGGCATCGTCCACGGATCGCCATCGGCAATCTTCTTGATGGTGCCGCGCAGGATCTTACCCGAACGGGTCTTGGGCAAGCGGCCAACCGTGACCGCCAGCTTGAACGCCGCCACCGGACCAAGCTTCTCACGCACCAATGCCACCACGTCGCGCTCGACGTCCGAAGGAGACTTGCTCACCCCCGCCTTGAGCACGATCAGGCCGCAGGGAATTTCGCCCTTCACCGCATCCTTGATGCCGAGCACGGCACATTCGGCGACATCGGGATGCGAGGCGAGAATTTCTTCCATGCCGCCGGTAGAGAGGCGATGGCCCGCGACGTTGATAATGTCGTCGGTGCGGCCCATCACAAAGAGGTAGCCGTCCTCATCCTTGTAGCCAGCATCCGAGGTTTTGTAATAGCCCGGAAATTCAGCGAAATAGGCTTCCTTGCAGCGATCGTCCTGTTGCCACAGCGTCGGCAGGCAGCCGGGCGGCAACGGCAACTTGATCACGATCGATCCCATCTTGCCGGCGGGGACCGGTTTCGACGCCTCATCGACGATATCGACCTGATAGCCCGGCATCGCCACCGTCGGCGAACCATGCTTGACCGGCAACGCACCGAAGCCGACAGGATTGCCGGCGATGCACCAGCCGGTCTCGGTCTGCCACCAATGATCGATCACCGGACGTTCTAGATGCTTTTCTGCCCATTCCACGGTCGGCGGATCGGCACGCTCACCAGCAAGGAACAGCGTGCGGAAATTCGACAGGTCGTATTTACGGATGAAAGTGCCGTCCGGATCTTCCTTCTTGATCGCGCGGAAGGCCGTAGGCGCCGTAAAGAACGCCGCAGCCTTGTGTTGCGAGATCACGCGCCAGAACGCACCCGCGTCCGGCGTGCCGATCGGCTTGCCCTCATACATGATGGACGTGTTGCCGTGGAACAGCGGCCCATAAATGATGTAGCTGTGGCCAACCACCCAGCCGATGTCAGAACCGCACCACCACACCTCACCGGGCTTCACGCCATAGAGGTTGAACATCGACCAATTGATCGCAACGAGATGCCCGCCATTGTCACGCACCACGCCCTTCGGCACGCCGGTGGTGCCGGAGGTGTAGAGGATATAGAGCGGATCGGTCGCCAGCACCGGTACGCAACCGGCGGACTTCTTCGCGACGATCGCCTTGGCCCGCAATTCGCTCCAGTCGTGGTCACGCCCCTTGATAAGATCGCAGGTCTGCTGTGGCCGTTGCAGGATGATGCAGGATTGCGGCTTGAAATTCGCGATCTTAATCGCCTCATCGAGCAGCGGCTTGTATTGCACGATACGGCCCGGTTCGATGCCGCAGCTTGCTGAAAGCACCAACTTGGGCTGGGCATCGTCGATGCGGGTCGCAAGCTCTTTTGCGGCAAAGCCGCCAAACACCACGGAATGCACCGCGCCGATGCGCGCGCACGCCAGCATCGCGATCATCGCCTCCGGCACCAGCGGCATATAGATGACGACACGATCGCCCTTGGTGACGCCAAAATCCTGCATCACCGCGGCGAAGGTCTTCACCTCTTCCAGAAGTTCGGCGTAGGTGAATTTGGTGATCGCGTTGGTCAGCGGTGAATCGTGGATCAGCGCGGTCTGATTGGCACGGCCGCCGAGGACATGGCGATCAAGCGCATTGTAGCAGGTGTTGACCACACCGCCCGCGAACCAGCGGCCATAAAGTCCCATCGATGGGTCGAAAACCTTCTTGGCCGGCTCGATCCAGTCGATCTCTCGTGCCGCCTCCCCCCAAAAAACCTCCGGGTCGCGCAATGAACGCGCATACAGTTCGGCATAACGGCGGGCGGCACTTTCGGTCATCACCTGATCTCCTGAACGTAGATTTCCTCGACGTTTCTTATTGTTGCGGCAGCACGGCGCGACATTGCCGACGCCAGCCCCGCAAATTCGGGTCGCTCCAACCCGGCACTATTCCAAAACCCGATATTTGGCTTCGGACAAACCGATGCAAGATGCCTGATCCACAACAGGTGGCTGGATACGATATCTGCGTAAATAGTTATTTCGTCGCACTCTTTTGCGAGTGAGGCATCCGCGTTCCGAGTTGTTCTATCTCAAGGGCCAGGGATTTACGCTGCGCCAGCGCAATCTCCAGCGCTGGATCGAGACGAACAGCGCGTGTGAAATCAGCCGGCGCGCGAAGCCGGTCACCCTTGGCTCGGAACGCCATGCCACGGTTGAGATAGAACGAGGCCGTGGGTTGCAATCGAATGGCCTCTTCATAGTCGGCGATCGCCCGGTCATAGGCACCCGCAAGCGCATGATGCTGTCCGCGGCGATCATGAAAATCAGCCTTGGCCGACACCCCCTCGTTTGCTGTGGCATCGTTCGCACCAAAGTGTTCGGTTGCAGGCAGGTCGCACGCCCGCATCACTGTCACTTCGGTTCCGGCGGGACGGCCGAGCAAATCCGACAACGTTCGGCAGGCACCGCCCGCGCAAATCCGCCACTCGCCGGCCAGGCCGGAATTGCCGAGCGCGACTTCCGGCAGCGGGGCCAGTTTCGGATGCCAGCGAAACCAGCCACCACTGAGACGCGCCTCGGGCGGCGGCTCCATGCCGGCGCCCGATCCCTTCACCCGGGCCTCGACGATCTCAAGCCCTTGCGGCGTGACGCGCCAGTCCTCCTGCCACTCGATCTTCTCGATCGAATGGGTCCAAGCCAGCATGAAAGCCGCCACCGAGAGCGATTTGACCACACCAGCCGACGCGAGACACAGACTCACACATCAACCCCCGCGCCAATTCAAACCGCGGCAGCGACCGGCGCGGGCCGCTTACGCCATTGCCAGAGCACGGAGAGGATACCGAGCGCGAGCCCCATCTCGTCGCTGTAGGAGAACTCGCCGAGCAGGAACAACGCCGCGATGAAAGCAACGATCCGTTCGAGCAGCGACATGCGCGTGAACAGGAAACCGATCGCCACCATGCCAAACAGCCCAATCGCAATCAGTGCCTTGATCGTGGCATAGATCACTGCGCCATAGAAGCCGAGCTTGGCCTCCATCGGATCACCGGTCTGCAGCATCAAGGCCGGCGAGTACACCGCAGATGAACGGAATGACGTAACCGGCCAGCGCAATGCGCATCGCCTCCCAGCCGATCTTGTCCGGGTTTTCCTTGGCGATCGGCGCGGCAGCGAAAGCCGCGAGCGCGACCGGTGGCGACAGGTCCGCCATGATGCCGTAGTAGAACGCGAACATATGGCTGACGATCAGCGGCACGCCGAGCTTGGACAAGGCGGGCGCGGCCAGCGCCGCGACGATGATGTAGGTCGGAATCGTCGGAATGCCGGTGCCGAGCAGGATCGACAGGATCATGGTGAGGATCAACGCCAGGAACAGGCTATGTTCACCTAGCCCGATCACCCAGCCACCGAACACAGTGCCGACGCCGGTCTGCGTCATCATGCCGATGATGACGCCGACGATGGCGCAGGCCATGCCGACGGTCAGCGACGACTTGGCACTGTCGGCGAGCGAATCGCGACAAGCCGTCAAAGTGGCGCGGCCACCACGGGTGATGGCGCTAATGGCCACGAGCATGCCGACGATCGCCGCAATATAGCGGATATCGACATTGCTGCCGTTGCGGAACAGCGACCCGACGATCAGCGCAAGCCCGATCCAGAAGACATAGCGCAACGCCTTGTGCGGGAAACCCGCGACAATGCTGGCACCGAGGATCAGCGCCACCGTGAGGGCGAGTCCCATGCTGCCGGCATAGAGTGGCGTGAAGCCTTCGAACAGCATGAAAATCAGCGCGATCAGCGGCAGCACCAGGAACCAGCCATTGACGAGCGCCTTCAGAGCGCTCGGAATTTCTTCCTTCTTCATACCAACGAGGCCGTGCTTGCCAGCCTCGAGATGCACCATCCAGAACGCCGAAGCGAAATACAGGGCCGCCGGAATCACTGCCGCCTTGACGATCACGGCATAGTCGACGCCGAGCGTCTCCGCCATGATGAAGGCGACCGCGCCCATCACCGGCGGCATGATCTGCCCGCCCATCGAGGCCGTGGCCTCGACGCCTGCCGCAAAGGCGCGGCGGTAGCCAAATTTGATCATCAGCGGAATGGTGAACTGACCGACGGTGACGACGTTGGCGACGCCCGAGCCGGAGATGGTGCCCATCATGCCCGAGGCAACCACCGCAACCTTGGCGGGACCGCCGCGCGTGCGCCCGAAGGCGCCGAGCGAGACATCGGTGAACAGCTTGATCATCCCGGCGCGTTCGAGGAAGGAGCCGAACAGAATGAAGAGAAAAATGTAGGTCGCCGACACGTAGATCGGCACGCCATAGAAGCCCTCGGTGCCGTAGGACAGATGCGTGATGATCTGATCGAAATCGTAGCCGCGATGATTGAGCGGCGACGGCAAATACTGGCCGAAGAACCAGTAGGCCAGACAGGCGCCACACATGATCGGTAGCGCCGCGCCCATCAGGCGCCGCGTGCCGTCGAAGATCAGCAGCACGAGAGCAGTGCCGACGACAAGATCGAGATGCGTCGGATCGCCATCACGGGCGACAAGGTCAGCGTAATACAACCACTGATACAGTCCGCAATAGAACCCGACGCCACCGATCGCCCATCCAATCGCGCGTTGCCAGTCGGTCTTCGCGGTGAAATTGGTGACGAGACCGTAGGATAACAGAATGATGAAACCGACATGGATGCCGCGAACCGCCTGGCTCGGAAGGAAATTCCATGCCGCGATAATGATCTGGAACGTCGCGAACGCAATGCCGATGACATAAGCGAGATAGCCCCACCGACCTGGCCCGAAGCCTTCGGGAAAGCCGTGCTCGAAATTCTCAAGCTCGACGTCGATATGCTCCTGCGTTCCGTATTCCTGCAGCATCGCTCTCCCCACTTTTTGTCGATGCAGCGCCTCTCAATCCGGTGCGCTGTCGTCGGCCGGCCCGTGGCGCCTATCGCGCTTCTTCGAGGCCAAGATATGGATGGCCGGAACGAAGCCCAGCCATCCATCAGATCGGTTGCCGCGGTGATGTTTACTTGAGCACGCCCTTCTCTTTGTAGTAACGGATCGCACCCGGATGCAGCGGCGCCGGGCTGCCGGCAGCCGCCGCCTCAAGCTTGATGCTCTTGCCAGCAACATGCGCGTTCACGAGCTCCGGCAAATTTTCAAAAATCTGCTTCGTCATCTGATAAGCAAGATCGTCCGACACCGCCGAGCTGGTGACGAGATAGTTGATCACCGCCGCAGTCTCCACGTCGGCGGTCTGACCGGTATAGGTGTTGGCCGGGATCACGACCGACACGAACGGAGGACCGATCTTCTCAACGGTGGCCTTGGGGACCGCGACGACATTGATCGCCGACGTGCTCGACAGATCCTTCAGCGAAGCAACGCCGAGACCCGCCGACTGCAGCGTGGCGTTGAGCTGACGATTCTTCATCAGGTCGACGGATTCAGCGAACGGCAGATATTCGACCTTGCCGAGATCGCTGTAGCTCATCCCGGCCGCCTTGAGGATCGCGCGAGAATTGAGTTCGGTACCGGACTTCGGCGCGCCGACGGATAGCGTTTTGCCCTTTAGATCAGCCAGCGTCTTGATGCCGCTGTCGCCGGTCGCGACAATCTGGATGTAATTGGGATAAATCGCGGCCAGCGTGCGCAGCTTGGTCAGCTTCTTCTTGAAGCCGGCTTCTTCGTCACCCTCGACCGCCGCCTTGAGCGAGTTGCCGAGCGTAAAGGCGAGTTCGCCGCGACCCTGCTCGATCAGATTGAGATTCTCAACCGACGCCTTGGTGGCCTGCACCTGGGTCTTCACGCTCGGAATTTTCTCGCCGTAGATTTTTCCGATCGCAACGCCAAGCGGATAGTAAACACCCGAAGTACCGCCGGTCAGCACGTTGATGAATTGCTGGGCCTGGGCGGCCGGCGTGGCCAGCAGCAATGCGGTAGCCGCAAAGGTAGCTATCAGTCCGGTCTTCATTATTCTTCTCTCCCTGCAGTTTCTTCTCGGATTGGTTGAGGAAGGTGAACGCCCAAAGCCGCGCGGTCAACCCATTGCGTGGTGGGCGATGCAGGGTCCATCGCGCAAGACGCTCACCTTGACGTACGGCATCCAGAGTTCGCCGCGAAAAACATCATCGAAAAGCAAAACCGATGCCCACTTCCGCGCAAGGCGCGCTAGACATTGGTATGAGCAGATTCGCGGCGGGCGAATTGACCGCATGATCTTTGCTGCATTGCAATGAAAGGCGAAGCGATTTGGCTACCGTGACCCGGTCCTCGACCAGAGCCTTGGACGACGCCCGAGGAACCTGGCCTCTGCTGGCTGTCCTGACCCTCGTCACTTTCGGGTCCTTCACCAATCATGCTTTTGCACAGACGCCGACGACTCCAGCCGCAAGTCCGGCACCTGCGCGGCCGGTAACCGCCCAGCAGATGACCGAGTATCACCGCCGGCTTGCCGAATATACCGCCGCGCACGAAAGCTTTGAAAACGAGGCCAGTGCCTATTGGAGCGCGATCAGCGACAAGCGACGGACACGGAACGCACGCCGGCGCAATCATGAGCCGATTACCGCCGATCATTACGTCCTGACCCAGCCGCCGCTCTATCACGGACCGCCAAAGCCGGTCGATCCATCGGTCGTCGCACCGGAGAAGCGCCCGCCCCGCCTCATTCCGGTGGTTCGCGATTTCCTCCAACACGCATCCGAACAGTTTCAGTTCACCCCGCAACGCCCGAAAAGCGAGATCGAGTTCAAGCGCGCTTATGCGGCGGCGGCAAAATCCGCCGGGCTGACCCGGGATCAGGCGGTCCGCGTTTACGGATTTGAATCCGGTGGCAACGGCACCTACGACATTCAGGCCGGACTCGAGCAGGCGCGGCCCAATGCGCGCGCCATCTCCACCGCGCTCGGCTACAACCAGCTTCTGGTTGCCAATACGATCGAACTACTCGCCGAGCAGGGCACCCAGATCATCGAAAGTCTGAAACAACGCGCCGCGACATTGCCGGAGCCGCAACGCATGCGGCTGCTGCACAAGATTCCCACGGTGCACAGGATGGTGACGTTCTGTAAATCCGTGCCGGACACCTGGAGCGCGCATGTCAAACTCGCACAGACCCCGAAGGGCATGGGCGTCCACACTCTCAATCTCGATGTCGATGTCGGCCCTTGGCTGCAGACCCACAAGCTACTCACCTCGGTCGTATTCGCGCGGCGCAAGGGCTACACCGCGACGCTGACCGCAGCCGAACTGGAGATGATGAATCTCACTGGCGACGGCACCGGCTTCGATATGGTCTCGATGCCGCATGCCTTGCGCACGCAGGTGCCGACCGCGAATTTCTTCCAGCGCGAAGGCTATGAGCGCAATCCCGTTGCGATTAGAAACAATGTGGCTTCGAAGCTGCTCGCGGCCACCGACGCCCGGATGGATCGCGAAAGCATGCTGCCGGGTGCGCGCGATCTCGCCGCCGCATTCTGAACCGCGCGATCAGGACAGTCACACCGAAGCGGGGGTACCGCTGCGCAACCGTTGAATCTCGGCTTCCAGCGCCGCGATATAGCGGTCGCGCTCCTCTAGTGCAGCGACCACATCGCCAGCTTCGAAGCGTTGCGGAATATGTTGCGAGCAGTTGATGTCCCAGGCCGCAACGGTGAACAGCAGCACCCGCTCGCCGCGCGCCTTGTAGTCCTTCGGCATCAGACTCGCCACCATGGCCTCGTCACCCTCGATCATGCGCGCGGTGCCCCAGAGCTTGACGCGGCGACGCTGCGTGTAGTCGAGCAGAAACAGATAGGCTTTGGCGTTCTCTGTGAGATTACCGAGCGTGATGTATTGCCGGTTGCCGGCGAAGTCGGCCAGACCGATGGTCTTGTCGTCCAGCACATGGAGGAAGCCCGCCGGGCCGCCACGATGCTGGATGTAAGGCTGTCCGTCGGCATTGGCGGTGGCGAGAAACACACTGGTCTGCGCCGCGACGAACTCGGCCAGATCCGGCGTGATGGTAGTCTGCCAGGAGCCACGCTGCTCCATGCTGGCGAAACCGGCACGCGATCCCAGACGGGCCTGAATCGCCTTTATCGCGGGAGTGAAGGCGATATCGCTGGCAAACCCGCTTGTGGGCGGTGCGGATGGTGTCTTGCTCATCACTGTCCCCGCCCATTGCTTGCGATTTACCGGCGCGGTGTGACCGCAAGGCCGGTTTCTGGCGACCCGGCCACCGCCGAGATCATCGCATTCGGAGAAAAGGGTTGGCGGAAATTAAAATTTAATGGTGCCCAGGGGCGGGATCGAACCACCGACACTGCGATTTTCAGTCGCATGCTCTACCAACTGAGCTACCTGGGCGCCGTCCCCGGAAACAACGTCCAAGGGGAGAGCGCCGGTTTATAGTAACCTGCGGCCGGGATGTCCAGCCGCGATCCCCCGATCGGATCGCAGATTGGCTCCGCCCAGAAACTGCAGACAAGCGACTGATAACAGTCACGAATCACCGCGTTCCCTGGTCCGGTCGCGGAGGCGCAACGAAGCCTTCGGCGTTTTCCTCTTCCTCATCACTCTCGGCGGCTGGAATGGCGTAGCTGCCGGACAGCCAGCGATTGAGATCGACGTCGCGGCACCGCTCCGAACAGAACGGCCGCGAGGCTTGGCTCGCCGACTTTCCGCAGATCGGACACGGTTTCATGCGCTGCATATCCTTTGCCGCCGACGATAGATAAGGGTTGAAACGGGGCTCGCCCGGACAATGTCGATCGACGGCTCAATGCCGGCGGAAGCCAAAGGTTTCAACCGACATTCAGCCAGCCGGCACGGGTCGGGAAACCCTCGCCGCCGAGCAGAGCCAAGGACTCGTAAAGCGGCAGACCAACGACATTGCTGTAGGAGCCGACCAGCTTGACCACGAACGAGCCGGCGATGCCCTGCACTGCATAGCCGCCAGCCTTGCCGCGCCACTCGCCGGAATCGATGTAACCCTGAATATCTTCCTCGGTCAGCCGCTTGAACCGGACCCGGGTCTCGATCAGGCGCTGACGAAACGTCTCCTTCGGCGTCACGATACAGATCGCGGTATAGACGCGGTGGTTGCGCCCCGAGAGCAGCCGCAGACATTGCGACGCCTCATCCACCAATTCGGCCTTCGGCAGAATGCGGCGGCCGACCGCTACGACGGTGTCCGCCGCCAGGATAAACGCGCCGCGCAGTTCATCGTCGAGCTGCACCGATTTCAGTGCCGCATCGGCTTTGGCGCGAGCGAGGCGGTTGGCGCACACGCGGGGCAGCTCGCCGCGCTTTGGCGTCTCGTCGACATCGGCCGGGCGCAGTGCATCGGGCTCCAGCCCGACCTGATTGAGCAAAGCGAGGCGGCGCGGCGAACCGGACGCGAGAACGAGCTTCGGGCGGGCTGACATGCGGCTGATCTGTCGAAATTGAGCAAGAAGGCGCCGGAAACTATCCGATGCGCCGGGCGATCACAACCGGCCGCGCCCCTCCGCGCGGCTATTCGTTTGCGACCGAGAAAGAACCGAAGCGGGCGCGGACCTTCTGCAGCAGGGTGTCCCGCATCGCCCGATAGGCATCGAGCTGCAACTCGCGGCGTCCCTCGACGCCGACCGGATCCTGGGTCGGCCAGTATTCGACTTCGGTGGCGAGCGTCGCCGTCATTTCCAGCGCCTTGTGGTGCGCTTCCGGCGCGAGCGTCACGATCAGATCGAAGTTGAACCCCTCCCAGTCGATCAGATCCTCGACCGACCACGGCTTATGCTGGGAAATATCGAGACCGATCTCGTCCATCACGGTGATCGCGAAGGGATCGATTTCCCCCGGCAAGACGCCCGCCGACTGCACATAAAGCCGCGGCGCGGTCCGCCGTAGCAGCGCCGCCGCCGTCGGCGAACGGACACTGTTCCGTCCGCACATAAAGAGGACGGCCTGCGGCGCGCGAATGCGCGGAGCATCCGCCATCCGCCTACGCTCCCTTTCCCGGATGCCGCACCGCTACCGCCGGCGTCCGACGCGCGATCCGATCCGAAAGCCGCCCCCCGCTTTTCGGAACCATCCGGCTATCCCTTCCAGTGCAGAACCGAGACAAGGGTGAACAACCGCCGTGCGGTCTCGAAATCGATCCTCACCTTGCCGTCCAGCCGCTCCATCAAAGTGCGCGAGCCCTCGTCATGGATGCCGCGGCGTCCCATGTCGATGGCCTCGATCTTGTCGGGTGTCGCCGTGCGGATCGCCTGATGGTAGCTGTCGCAGATCATGAAATAGTCCTTCACGATCCTGCGGAACGGCGTCAGCGACATCAGGTGCACCACAACGGGGTCCCCGTTCTGACGGCGGATGTCGAACATCAGGCGATTGCCGTTGATGCCGATATGAAGCGTGAACGGTCCTTCAGCGCCGGCTTCGGGAGCGAACAGATTCTGTTCGATCAGATCATAGATCGCGATGGCGCGTTCGTGCTCGATGTCGGGCCCGGAACGGCCGATCGATTCCTCGTCGAGCGTCACCGCGACGATGCGATTATTGGTGTCGTCTTTTGGCGATTGTTCACTCATCGCAAATTCAGGCGCAATGCGACCGAGCGGGCATGGGCATCGAGCCCTTCAGCCTTGCCCAGAGCGATCGCGGCGGGACCGAGGGCGCGCAACTGGTCCGGGCCGCATTTAAGGATCGACGTCCGCTTCATGAAATCGAGTACGCCGAGACCGGAGGAAAACCGTGCCGAGCGCGCCGTCGGCAAGACGTGGTTTGAGCCGCCGACATAGTCACCGATCGCCTCGGGCGTATGGCCGCCGATGAAGATCGCGCCAGCATTGCGCACGCGGTCGGCAAGACGTTCGGGATCAGCCGTCATGATTTCGAGATGTTCGGCGGCAATGGCGTTCGCCAGCGGCAGCGCCTCGTCCATCGACTTCACCAGAATGATGGCGCCGAACTCGTTCCACGAGGCACCTGCGATCCCGGCACGCGGCAGGGTGGTGAGCTGCGAGGCCACCGCACGCTCGACTTCGGCGGCAAGCATTGCATCGTCGGTGATCAGGATCGATTGCGCGTTGGCGTCATGCTCGGCCTGCGCCAGAAGGTCGGCGGCGATCCAGTCGGGATTCGCGGTGTGATCGGCCAGCACCAGCACTTCGGAGGGACCGGCGATCATATCGATGCCGACCTTGCCGAACACAATGCGCTTGGCAGCAGCAACATAGGCGTTGCCGGGACCAACAATCTTGGCCACCGGTTTGATCGTCGCGGTGCCATAGGCCAGCGCCGCGACCGCCTGCGCACCACCAACCCGGTAGATTTCGCTGACACCCGCCAGCTTCGCCGCAGCCAGCACCAGCGGGTTGAGCTTGCCGTCAGGCGACGGCACCACCATCACCACGCGTTCGACCCCGGCGACCCGCGCCGGCACCGCGTTCATCAATACCGATGACGGGTAGGCAGCCGAACCGCCCGGCACATAGAGACCCGCCGCCTCGATCGCTGTCCAGCGCGAGCCAAGCTCGACGCCGAGCGCATCGGTGAAACGATCGTCCTTCGGCAACTGGCGGCGGTGAAAGCTCTCGATCCGCTCGCGGGCCAATTTCAGTGCGGTAACGGTCTCGCTATCGCAGGCGGCGACCGCGGCATCGACCTCAGCCTCGCTCACCCGCAGGCCGCTCGCATCGAGGGTGAGGCGATCATATTTCGCCGTGGCCTCGATCAGTGCCGCATCGCCCCGTGCCGCCACGTCGCTGACGATAGCGCGCACCGCTGCGTCGATATCGGCGGCTACCTCGCGCTTCATCGCCAGAAAGGCGTGAAAACGCTCGCTGAAATCTGCGCTGCTTTTATCGAGACGAATCGGCATGGTGTTATTCCGGCGGACTGATCAAGGGCCTGTCTACCGCGTCTCGATGGCGCGGCGCCAGACCATCGTCAAGTCTGCTCGGCCGAAAACCCGGCTCGGCTCCGCCGGAGCCGAGCTCAGGTGCCGGAATCGGCAGCCACATCGCCGGGATCGAGACCCACGACGCCGAGGGTATCTTCGCCAAGATCGGCGAGTTCGCATTCGATGCACTCGACATCCAGCCGCAACGCTCCTCCCCCGGCGAACATCAGAAGGACGCTGCCGCCCGGCAACTGCCCCGGATGGAATTCAACCCCAAGGAGTTCAAGCGTGAGGTCGCGCTGATCGAAGTCGAGGCTGCGCGCCTTGCAGGCCAGCACCCGGTCGAACCGCAACGCCGACACAAAGCGGTGGCTGCACGGCTTGCCCGTCACCAGTTCATCGCAGTCCGGCCGGCGCATGCCGATCACGAGGCGCTTCTCGCCTTGCCGCCAGATGATGTCGGCGACATGGACCGAAGCGTCCTGCACATGTGCGGAAATTACCGCGAGATCGTCTTCGTCAAGGGCAATCAGCTTACGCATCGTCATGGGACCGATCCCCGATCAAGGCATTTCCAATCGCCGGAAACCCGAAAGCTTCCCTTGCGGGGTTCAAATCTACCCGCTGATACGTTCGATATTGGCTCCGCAGGCCGATAGCTTTTCCTCAAGCCGCTCGAAACCGCGATCAAGATGATAGATGCGGTTGACCATAGTCTCGCCTTCGGCGGCGAGGGCTGCGATCACCAGCGACACCGACGCACGCAAATCCGTCGCCATCACCGGCGCGCCGCGCAAGGCGGGAATGCCCTCGATGGTCGCAGTCTCGCCATCGAGCATGATGCGCGCGCCGAACCGCGCCAGCTCCTGCACATGCATAAAGCGGTTTTCGAAGATCGTTTCGGTGATATGCGACGAGCCCTTGGCGCGGGTCATCAGCGCCATCAACTGGGCCTGAAGGTCGGTCGGGAACCCCGGGAACGGCGCCGTCGTGACTTGCACCGGGTTGATTCCAGCACCGTTGCGGGCGATGCGAATGCCTTCATTGTTGGGGGTGACGGTCACCCCTGCCTCGACCAGTACGTCGAGAGCCGCCTGCAACAGCTCGGGCCGGGCACCGGCGAGCTGCACCTCGCCTCCGGTCATCGCCACCGCCATCGCATAGGTGCCGGCCTCGATCCGGTCGGGCAGCACGGTGTGGCGCGCGCCATGCAGCTTCTCAACACCCTCGATCACGATCCGTGTCGTGCCGGCGCCGGAAATCCGGGCGCCCATCTTGTTAAGGCAATCGGCAACGTCGACGATCTCAGGCTCGCAGGCGGCGCCGGTGATGATTGTGGCGCCCTTGGCCAGCGTCGCCGCCATCAACGCGACATGGGTGCCGCTCACCGTGACCTTCGGAAAATCGATGGTCGCGCCAGTGAGGCCGTTAGGAGCGCGGGCGACGACATAACCGCCGTCGATGACGATTTCAGCGCCGAGCCTCTCCAGCGCCATGATCAGGAGATCGACCGGGCGGGTGCCGATCGCGCAGCCGCCTGGCAGCGAGACCCGCGTCTCCTTCATCCGCGCCACCAGCGGCGCAATCACCCAGAAGCTCGCACGCATCTTGGAGACGAGTTCGTAGGGCGCAGTGGTATCGATGATGCTGGCGGCCGAGATATGCAGGGTCTGGCCTTGATACTCGTGGTCGCCGGGCCGCTTACCCGCGGCCATGATGTCCACGCCGTGATTGCCGAGGATGCGCTGCAACTGCGCAACATCGGCAAGACGCGGCACGTTGTCGAGGATCAGGGTCTCGTCGGTCAAAAGCGCGGCGATCATCAGCGGCAGCGCCGCATTCTTCGCACCAGAGATCGGAATTGTGCCGTTGAGCGTGTTGCCACCGACAATGCGAATGCGATCCATGCCAAATCCGTCTTTAGATGCGAGGAGGACAGTCTTAAGATGCGAGGAGGACAGTCTTAACTTTTTTCCAGCCCAAGGGAAACCACACGCCGGAAACGCGACATCGACATTTAGTTAAACAAAATCAGTACGATGGGAACGAAACGGAACTCCCTCGCCCTTAGGAAACATCAGCCGCCGGGCCGCGATCGGTCCCAGATCCCTCATTCTCCAGAGCTGCATCGTCTTCCGGTGTGACGATCGCACGGCCGGCACGGCCCTTCGCCTGAGATTTCCGGCGCTTGATATTCTCGCGCAGGGCAGCGCGCAGACGCTCCTGACGGGCACGTTCGTGGTCACTCGGCTCGTGGGTCATGAGTATCGCGCTTGTTCGTCACTGGCTTCGATACCGCCATCGCGGGGAATCGTAAACCGACGCCAAATACCATGGATAACAGGCATGCGCCCGGCAATTGACTGAATTCGTGTTCCAACTGCCTGATATTCCTAAAATACGGCCTGATCCCGGGGCGGATTTTTTCGCCTGCCTGCGCTTGCGCGACGGGAAGCGTTATGGCAAGGATCGCGCGCCTTTCGGGGCTTTTGGGCCGATTCCATTCTCGCGGCCGAAGTCTGCTATAGACTGGCGTTTCAAATCTGGCGTTCGCTGCCGTAGCTCAGTGGTAGAGCACTCCATTGGTAATGGAGAGGTCGACAGTTCAATCCTGTCTGGCAGCACCAGCCAAATTTCGGTCGAATGCAGGAACTCCTCATGGCCATTTCCACCAAACAAGCCGACCTCAACGTCGCGACGCCGCGTCATGACTGGACCCGGGACGAAGCGCAGGCGCTGTACGACCTGCCGTTCGCCGACCTGACGTTCCGGGCGCAAACCGTCCACCGCGCCAATTTCGATCCCAATCACGTCGAGACCGCGAGCCTGCTCAGCATCAAGACCGGGGGCTGCCCGGAAGATTGCGGCTACTGCTCGCAGAGCGCGCACTACGACACCGACGTCAAGGCAACCAAGCTGATGGACCACGCCACCGTGGTCGACGCCGCGCGCCGCGCCAAGGAAGCCGGCGCCGGACGATTCTGCATGGCCGCCGCCTGGCGCAATCCGAAGGACAAAGATCTCGATCGGGTGTGCGGCATGGTCAGCGCCGTCAAGGCGATGGGTCTGGAGACCTGCGCCACGCTCGGCATGCTGACCGAAAGCCAGGCGACGCGGCTGCGCGAAGCCGGCCTCGATTTTTACAACCACAACGTCGATACCTCGCCGGAGTTCTACGGCCACATCATCACCACGCGCACGATGCAGGATCGCATCGAGACGCTGGCCCATGCCCGCAAGTCCGGGCTGAAGGTGTGCTGCGGCGGCATTGTCGGCATGGGCGAACAGGTCGAGGACCGGCTCGGCATGCTGATGCTACTGGCAAACCTCGAGCAACATCCCGAGAGCGTGCCGATCAATCTGTGGAACGAGGTCAAGGGCGTGCCGGTGAACACCACCGCCGATCAGCCGGACCCGATCGCGGTGGTGCGCATGATTGCGGTGGCCCGCATCATGATGCCGAAAAGCGTGGTGCGGCTTTCCGCCGGCCGACAGTACATGACCGACGAGATGCAGGCGCTGTGTTTCCTTGCGGGCGCCAATTCGATCTTCATCGGCGACGTTTTGCTCACCACGAAAAACCCCCAAACGAGCAAGGATGCCAACCTGCTCGACCGCCTCGGTATCGTCTCCAAGCTCGACGGCACGCGCGAGAACGAACTTCCCGCCGCTTGATCCACATCAAAACCATCGCGCGCTTTCCCGTGCAGATGACCCCTGCGTTCCGCGCCGATGAGGAGACGATTTGCTCCTCGACAGCCGCGCTGGAAACGCTCTAAAAAGGTCTCGTTGGGGAAGACAGAGCTGACCGTCAGCCCTGTTTCGGGCTCCCGCCCAGGGTTTTGTGATGAATTACAATAACTTCTTCGATACCGCGCTGAGCCGTCTTCATGAAGAACGGCGTTACCGCGTGTTTGCCGACCTTGAGCGGATCGCCGGCCGGTTCCCGTACGCGGTCTGGCATACCCCAGCGGGACAGCGCCAGGTCGTGATGTGGTGCTCGAACGATTATCTCGGCATGGGCCAGCACCCCAAGGTGATCGGCGCCATGGTGGAGACCGCGACCCGTGTCGGCGCCGGCGCCGGCGGCACCCGTAACATCGCGGGCAACAATCACGCGCTGATCCAGCTCGAGCACGAACTCGCCGACCTCCATGGCAAGGAAGCGGCTCTGGTCTTCACCTCAGGCTATGTCTCGAACCAGACCGGCATCGCAACACTCGCAAAGCTGATCCCGAACTGTCTGATCCTGTCGGACGCGCTCAACCACAATTCAATGATCGAGGGTATCCGGCAATCCGGCTGCGAACGCATCGTGTTCCGACACAATGACGCTGCGCACCTCGAAGAGTTGCTGCGCGCGCATACCGGCCGGCCGACCCTGATCGTTTGCGAGAGCCTCTACTCGATGGACGGCGACATCGCGCCGCTCGCGAAGTTCTGCGATCTCGCCGAGCGCTATGGCGCGATGACCTATGTTGACGAAGTCCACGCGGTCGGCATGTACGGCCCACGCGGCGCCGGCATCGCTGAACGCGACGGCGTCATGCATCGCATCGATATTCTGGAAGGCACGCTCGCCAAGGCGTTCGGCTGCCTCGGCGGCTACATCACCGGCAAGGCCAACGTCATCGACGCCGTGCGCTCGCACGCCCCGGGGTTCATCTTCACCACGGCGCTGCCGCCCGCAGTCTGCTCAGCCGCAGCTGCCGCGATCCGTCACCTGAAAACCTCGAACTGGGAGCGAGACCGCCAGCAGGATCGCGCGGCACGGGTCAAATCGATCCTGATCGCCGCCGGTGTGCCGGTGATGTCGAGTAACACCCACATCGTTCCGGTTTTTGTCGGCAATCCTGAGCTGTGTAAGAAGGCCTCGGATCTGCTGCTGGAAGATCATGGCATCTACATCCAGCCGATCAATTATCCGACGGTGCCCAAGGGCACCGAGCGCCTGCGCATCACACCCTCGCCGTATCATGACGACGCCCTGATCGACGAACTGGCCGATGCCATACTGCAGGTATGGGACCGGCTCGGCCTGCCGCTGCACGCGAAATCGCTCGCAGCCGAGTAAGGCCCAACCGCCTCCGTGAGGCGGAGCTTGCTAGACCGCGTAGATGCGCGGACGCGTGCTGTTCTGCGACAACACGATACGCATCAGGTCGGCGGCATTTTTGGCGCCGAGCTTGTCCATGATCCGCGCCCGGTGCACCTCGATGGTGCGAGGGCTGATGCCAAGCCGCCGGCCCGCTTCCTTATTCGAAGCACCGCAGGCGACCTGCCCCAGCACTTCCCGCTCCCGGCTGGTAAGGAGATGGCATCCCGGGAAATCCGCCAGCCCATACGGATTCGCAGCGATCGATCGGCGATCAGCTGCCACCGCCTCCCGCACCCGCTCCAGCATGGTCGCGGCTGCAAACGGCTTCTCCAGGAAATCCAGCGCACCGCCCTTCATCGCCGCCACCGCGGTGGCGATATCCGATTGCCCCGACATCACGATGATTGGCGCGGGAAATTTCAGCCCGGAGAGCTCCTTCAAGACCTCCAGCCCAGACCGGCCGGGCAGATGCAGGTCGAGAATGACGCAGGCCGGGCTGGCGACACGCGTCGCCGCCAGAAAAGAACCGCCATCACCGAAGCTTTGGGTTGCAAATCCTTCGATCCGAAGCAGCAGAGTGAGTGTCTCACTAACCGCCTGATCGTCGTCCACGATGAAGATGAGGGCATCGTGGGGGAAAGCGAAAGTCTGGCCCAACTGTTCCCCCTTAGGAGAGCAGATTCAGTATACTGCAACTATTGCGTGTATAGACTGATTCGGGGCGGCTGACAAACGTCGGGCCAGGCCAAAGATTTCCTCCGCTTTGAAAAAGCTTTTAGATAAGGCGGCGTGAGGCAAGACCACGACGGAGTGACGGCCTCCACGGGCCGCTGGAGCGAGAGGCGATGCTGCAAAATGGAAGCGTAATCGCCGCCGCGTTCGGCTACATCGGACTGCTCTTCGTCATCGCGTTTTACGGAGACCGTCTGACGCCGGCGCAACGCGCACGTGTCGGCATCATGATCTATCCGCTGTCGCTCGCGATCTACTGCACCTCCTGGACATTCTTCGGCTCGGTCGGCTTCGCCACCCGCACCGGCATCGAGTTTCTTGCGATCTATGTCGGGCCGATCCTCCTGATCGCGTTCTGCAAACCGCTGACGATGCGCATCATCAACCTTGCGAAATCGCAGAACATCACCTCGATCGCGGACTTCGTTGCCTCGCGCTACGGCAAAAGCCAAGCGGTAGCTGCCACCGCCGCGATCATCGCGATCATCGGCTCGGTTCCTTACATCGCCCTGCAGCTCAAGGCGGTGGCGTCATCGCTCGAGACCATCCTCAACACCGATCAGGACATTTCGCGGCTTCCGTTCGTCGGCGACATCGCTTTGCTCGTCACCATCGCACTCGCCGTATTCGCAGTACTGTTCGGCACTCGTCACACCGACGCGACCGAACACCAGCACGGCTTGATGCTTGCGGTCGCCACTGAATCGATCGTGAAACTGGTCGCCTTCATCGTCGCGGGTGTATTTGTCACTTTCGTGATGTTCGGGCCGAGCGACCTGATCTCGCGCGCGATGAAGACGCCGGAAGCAATGCGCGCACTCGACTATTCTTCCTCACTCGGCAACTTCATGGCGATGACGCTGCTGTCGTTCTTCGCAACGCTACTGCTGCCACGACAATTCCACGTCAGCGTGGTGGAGAACTCTAACGAAGCGGAAGTGACACGGGCGCGCTGGCTGTTTCCGCTCTACCTCATCGCAATCAACCTGTTCGTCATTCCGATCGCCCTCGCCGGCCTTGTCACCTTCCCGTTCGGCGTCGTCGACAGCGACATGTACGTGCTGGCACTCCCCCTTGAAGCCGGCTCGCCTCTGGTCAGCATGATCGTTTTCATCGGCGGCCTGTCAGCAGCCACCGCGATGGTGATTGTCGAATGCGTGGCACTGGCCATCATGGTGTCCAACGACATCGTGGTGCCACTGGTGCTGCAGCGCGGCTCGCCCCAGGCCGGCCGCAAGGATTTCGGTCGCTTCCTGCTGAAGGTGCGGCGGTTCGCCATCTTCAGCATCATGGTGATGGCGTATCTGTACTATCACGCGCTCGGCAAGACCCACCTAGTCGCGATCGGCCTGCTCTCCTTCGCCGCGATCGCCCAACTTGCGCCGTCGTTCTTCGGCGGCCTGATATGGCGCCGCGCCACCGCACGCGGCGCGATGGGCGGCATGCTGGTCGGCTTCGCCGTGTGGGCATACACCCTGTTCCTGCCGAGCTTTGCCGACATCGATCCACTCGGCACCGCGTGGCTGCAGAACGGCCTATTCGGCATTTCTGCGCTACGGCCGCAAAACCTGTTTGGCAGCCAGGTCGCCCCGCTGATCCACGGCGTAGTGTGGAGCTTGTCACTCAATCTGCTGACCTATATTGCACTGTCGCTATGGCGCCAGCCGACCTCGATCGAGCGACTACAGGCTGACGTGTTCGTACCGAGCGAGTTCGCGCCGATCGCGCCCGGTTTCCGGCGCTGGCGCACCACGGTCACGGTGCAGGATCTGCTCAACACCGTCGCGCAATATCTCGGACCGGAACGCACCTCGCAGGCCTTCGAGGAATTCGCCAGGGCCAACCGCATCAAGCTCGATCGCAACGCGTCGGCAGACTTTCACCTTCTCAGCCATGGCGAGCATCTGATCGCCTCCTCGATCGGCGCAGCATCGTCCCGCCTTGTGATGTCGCTCTTGCTGCGCAAACGCGCGGTCTCGGCGAAGGCAGCGCTGAAGCTGCTCGATGACGCCCACGCCGCGCTGCATTTCAATCGCGAAATCCTGCAAAGCGCACTCGATCACGTGCGGCAGGGCATTGCCGTGTTCAATCCAGAACAGCAGTTGATCTGCTCCAACCGACAATTCGGCGAGATGCTCGATCTGCCCGCGCATGTCGTTCAAATCGGAATTCCGCTGATCGAAATTCTCGAATTCATCGGCAGCGAATCCGATCCACCCAATCAACGCCGGCTGCAGCAGCGCCTCGCCGCCTACACCACCGAGGGTGAACCGTTCCTCGAGCGGCTCACCGCACGCAATATGGTGGTCGAGGTCAGGCCGAACGCCATGCCGGGCGGCGGGCTTGTCATCACCTTCTCCGACATCACGCCGAGCTTCGAGGCAGCCGAGGCGCTGGAGCGCGCAAATGCCACGCTGGAAAAGCGCGTCCGCGAACGTACCGAGGAACTGACCCGCCTCAACAGCGAGCTGGCGCAAGCCAAGATGACAGCGGAAGACGCCAACATCTCGAAGACGCGCTTTCTGGCGGCCGCAAGCCACGACATCCTGCAGCCGCTTAACGCAGCCCGGCTTTATGTCACAAGTCTGGTGGAGCGGCAGAATGGCGGCGAAACCGCACGCCTTGTCGACAACATCGACAACTCGCTCGAGGCGATCGAAGAAATCCTTGGCGCCCTGCTCGACATTTCCCGCCTCGACGCCGGCGCGATGACGCCATCGATTTCAAGCTTCCGCATGAATGATCTGATGCGCTCGCTGCAGGTCGAGTTCGCACCGATCGCACGCGAGAAAAATCTCGAACTGACTTTCGTGCCATGCAGCCGCGCGGTGAAGTCCGATCGCGTGTTGTTGCGGCGCCTGCTGCAGAATCTGATTTCCAACGCCATCAAATATACCCCGCACGGCAAGGTGCTGGTCGGCTGCCGGCAATACGGCAACTCACTACAGATCAGCATTCACGACACCGGCCTCGGCATTCCGCTGCACAAGCGCGGCGAGATTTTCAAGGAATTCCACCGGCTCGATCAGGGCGCCCGGATAGCCCGCGGCCTCGGCCTCGGGCTGTCCATTGTCGAGCGCATCGCGCGAGTGCTCGACCATCGTATCGCCATCGACGCCAACCGCGGCGGCGGTTCGCATTTCTCCCTGCGCCTGCCGATCTCCAGGAACATCACGTCTCCCGCAGTGGTGGCGGCGAGCCCCGGCGTGTCAGCGCAGACGCCGATGAGCGGCACCACCATCGTTTGCATCGAAAACGATCCGGCCATTCTCGACGGCATGAAAACGCTGCTGATGGGATGGGATGCGCATGTGATCGCGGCGCTCGAACCCGCGGTGGCGATCGACGCGATCTCGTCCTCGAACGAGCGCATCACCGGCCTTCTGGTCGACTACCATCTCGATCGCGGCAACGGCATTGGCGCCATCCGCGACATCCGCCAGCGATTCGGGCCGAACATCCCGGCGATCCTGATTACCGCCGACCGCAGCCCGCATGTCCGGGAGGCTGCGCGTGCCTATGGCATCATCGTCCTGAACAAGCCGGTGAAGCCGGCGACCCTGCGCGCTTTGCTCAGCCAATGGCGCGCGCAGCAGGAAGCCCTCGAGCGTCGCGAACAGACAACGGTCTAAAGCGACCAAGACTTGACCTGAACTAAGAATGCGCCAGACGCCGCCCGGTCTTCAGGCTGACGGCTCGCGCTGGCGCCATTGTCCGCCGGATATCTTGGCGGCCACGATCACTGCCTGGGTGCGGCTTTCCACACCGAGCTTTTGCAGGATCGCCGAAACATGCGCCTTGATGGTGGCCTCGGACACGCTGAGCTCGTAGGCGATCTGCTTGTTGAGCAAACCTTCGGACAACATCATCAGCACGCGGACCTGCTGTGGTGTCAGCGTCACCAGACGGTCGCGCAACTTCGTCAGATCAGGATCGGCGCCAGCGGACAGGTCGATGTCTGACGGAATCCAGACATCGCCATTCATCACCTTACCGATCGCCTCACGCAATGTTTCGACGCCGAACCGTTTGGGAATAAACCCCGACGCGCCAAACTCCATCGAGCGGCGGATGGTTTCGCCGTCATCGCTGGCGGAGACGATGACCACCGGGATCGCCGGATATTGCGCCCGTAAATAGATCAGCCCGGAAAACCCGCTGATCCCCGGCATCGACAGATCAAGCAAGATCAGGTCGAGTTCGGGATCATGTTCAAGTAACGCGGTGAGATCGCCGAACGAGCCGGCTTCCTCGATGCGTGCCGACGGCACGACGCTGGCAACCGCTTCGCGCAAGGCGCCACGAAACAGTGGGTGATCATCAGCAATAACCAGATGCGTATTGGAGAGTGGCATTTCGTTTCTTGGGTGTTCGAGAGCGTTTCCGAGAAGAACGGTAAACCATTCGGCCGGAACACGCGACCGAATAGGACAAATCCGGTCACGGTCCGGTGGCACCCTCTCCAATGCTGCAGCGCAAGATCATCCTTCAGCATCCTACCGCATAAGTCCAAAAGTCTTATTTAGCGTAATTTCACGCCGATGTTACCTTAACGCGAACTCATCGCACGGCATTCCGGGCGGAAGAGGGGTACTCGCGAGCAAATTTTTCAAAAATCGATTCCGGGAGCATCAAAATGTCCACAACAACGGCAGGCTCAATCAAAGCAGGAGGGATGACGAAGGACGAACGCTTCGTCATCTTCGCGTCTTCGCTCGGTACTGTTTTCGAATGGTATGACTTCTATTTGTATGGATCGCTGGCGGCGATCATCGGCGCGCAATTCTTCAGCGCCTATCCCCCGGCCACCCGTGACATCTTCGCCCTGCTGGCATTCGCAGCCGGCTTCCTGGTACGCCCGTTCGGCGCCATCGTCTTCGGCCGCATCGGCGACATCGTCGGCCGCAAATATACCTTCCTCGTCACCATTCTCATCATGGGTCTTTCGACCTTCATCGTCGGTCTGCTGCCGAACGCGGCCACCATCGGTATCGCCGCGCCGATCATCCTGATCGGCCTGCGTCTGCTGCAGGGTCTTGCGCTGGGCGGCGAGTATGGTGGCGCCGCCACCTACGTCGCCGAGCATGCGCCCCATGGCAAGCGCGGCTACTACACCTCGTTCATCCAGACCACGGCGACCCTCGGCCTGTTCCTGTCGCTGCTCGTCATTCTCTTCACCCGTACCATCCTGGGTGAGACGGAATTCGCCGCCTGGGGCTGGCGCGTTCCATTCCTGCTCTCGGTGGTCCTGCTCGGCGTTTCGGTCATCATCCGGTTGCGGCTGAATGAATCGCCCGTGTTCCAGAAGATGAAGGAAGAGGGCAAGGGCTCCAAGGCGCCGCTAACCGAAGCCTTCGCCAACTGGAGCAACGCCAAACTGGTGCTGATCGCACTGCTCGGCGGCGTGATGGGCCAGGGCGTGGTCTGGTACACTGGCCAGTTCTACGCGCTGTTCTTCCTGCAATCGATTCTGCAGGTCGACGGCTACACCGCGAACCTGCTGATCGCCTGGTCGCTGCTGCTGGGTACCGGCTTCTTCATCGTGTTCGGCGCGCTGTCGGACAAGATCGGCCGCAAGCCGATCATCCTGGCCGGCTGTCTAATCGCGGCTCTGACCTTCTTCCCTATCTTCCGCATGATCTCCACCTATGCCAACCCGGCGCTGGAAACGGCGATCGAGACCGTGAAGGTGCAGGTGGTGGCGGATCCGAAGGGTTGCGGCGATCTGTTCAACCCGGTTGGCACCCGCGTGTTCTCCGCGCCATGCGATCTTGCCCGCGACTTCCTGGCGAAGTCATCGGTCAAGTACGACACGGTCAACGGCCCGGCCGGCTCCGGCGTGAAGATATCGGTCAACGGCAAGGAAGTGCCCTACACCAAACCGGCGGAGTCCAATGCCGGCGTGACGGCGGCACTGCAGGCCGCGGGCTATCCGAAGCGCGGCGCCAATCCGACGCTGGTGAAGATGTCGCATCCGCTTGATATCTTCCGCCCGCAAGTGGCCGCGATCATCGGATTGCTGTTCATCCTCGTGATTTTCGTCACGATGGTATACGGCCCGATCGCTGCGATGCTGGTCGAACTCTTCCCGACCAAGATCCGCTACACCTCGATGTCGCTGCCCTATCACATCGGCAACGGCTGGTTCGGAGGTCTGTTGCCTGCGACCTCCTTCGCCATCGTGGCATCGACCGGCGACATCTACTCGGGCCTTTGGTATCCGGTCATCTTCGCGTCACTGACGGTGATCATCGGCATGCTGTTCCTGCCGGAGACCAAGGACGTCGATATCACCAAGTAAGCGGGCGGGCTTGCGCCCATCCTAACGACACCGAAAAGCGCCGGCCGCGGATCACTCTGCAGCCGGTTTTTCGTTGCAGTCCATGACGTAACGAGAGTTCAGATTTTTTCCGACAGCTTCTTCTGAAGGCGAGCGGCCATATCGATGAGTTGCTGCCAGACTCGCTCGACCATCGCCATCAGCCGCTGATGATCCGCGGGAAGCTGCAGGGTGATCGTCCCATCGGATTTCTCGGCTTGGCCGCTTTTCTTCTGCGAATTTTCCTTCGCCAGCGGCGCATCGATCTTGCCGGTCACGGTGCCGTCGCGGCGGGCTAGCTCATCTTGCAGCTTCTTGTTGTCTGCCTGCAGCCGACCGATTTCGACATCCAGCGCGGTCCGCTCGTCGGGCACCACCCGGCAGACCCAGCCGCCTTTGCTGCGGCAGATCGACACCGCCCCCGTCTTTGTATCGAGCCGAACGAACCCGTCCGGGACCGGAGACATTGTATAGCGTCCGTTCTCGGTCTGGGGTTCTGATTGGGCTTGCGCGACCCACGCCGAGGTCAGACAGGCTGCGAATGCGAGTGCCGCCGTGCTGCAGATGCGCGCCGCGGTGCTGGACTGAAATGTCATCTCCGCTCTCCGGCAACGTGATCAGCCCCCGAAAGGCGCCGCGTCGATATGTCGATATAAAGCCCATGCAACCACGGCAAAAACAATACGCGATCCGCCGTGCCATCCCCGCTCCTGCTCCCCGAAATAGACGCCGGAGCATCGGAACAGACCACCATGACAGACGCAAGATCGGCCATCATGGCTCAAATACGGCAATAGTTTATCGCACCGCCGCACGGCATTTCATGAACCATTCTTTTTGATGAATTAAATCAACAATTTCAAAGACATACGCACTCCTCAGCCAATCTTGACTTGACCGGAGGCCGACAGTATGGTCCGCGCGGTTTCTGGGGTGTTGGACGGTTTTTCCGAGCTCTCGCAACGCGATTTTGGGTGTCGACGGCAATGGCGGACGGCACACACGGCAGCGGACGCGACAAAGATGGAAGAATTGACGATCCATCTGCCGACGAAGCTGCGCTCTCCGCAAGACTTGGCCGTCTGGACGATCGGCTTTCCGAAACCCGGAAGGACCGTCAGAACCGGGCGGATCAATCGGACGGAAGGGCCGGAAATGCATCCGCCAGCGCATCTGCGATGGCGCGCGGCTTCCGTCTCTCATCCGAATTGATAGCAGGTGTTCTTGTCGGGGCGGTCATCGGCTGGGGATTCGATCGCTTACTATCGACATCCCCGTGGGGACTGATCGTGTTTTTTCTGCTCGGCTTCGCGGCCGGGGTGATCAACGTGATGCGGTCCGCCGGCGTCGTATCCAGCGACCAGCCAGATCGCTCCTGACCGGACCGGAGCTGCGCCAACCAATAATTTCAGGCCGGCGTGCCCGGCATTTGATGAAAGACCTTCGGGATGGCCGATCCGATCCACCAGTTTGAGATCCATAAGATCTTCTCCCTCGGGCACATCGGCGGTCATGAGATCGCTTTCACCAACTCCTCCGCCTACATGTTCGGAACCGTGGCGGTCATCGCCCTTCTGATGATCGGCGGCAGTGCCGGACGCCACCTCGTTCCAACCCGCTTCCAGTCGCTGGCGGAGTTGTCCTACGAATTTGTCTCCAACACGCTTCGAGAAAGCGCCGGCAACGAGGGCATGAAGTTCTTCCCCTTCGTGTTCTCGATCTTCATGTTCGTCCTGATGGCGAACCTGATCGGCGTCATCCCCTACACCTTCAGCGTCACCAGCCATCTGATTGTCACCGTCGCGCTGGCGCTGCTCGTTTTCCTCACCGTGCTGCTGTACGGCCTCTACAAGAACGGCTTCAAATTCTTCAAGCTGTTCGTGCCGAGCGGCATTCCAATCTACATCCTGCCGCTGATCATGGTGATCGAGGTCATCTCGTTCCTGTCGCGGCCGGTGTCCCACTCGGTGCGTTTGTTTGCGAACATGCTGGCGGGTCACATCACGCTGAAAGTGTTCGCGGGCTTCGTCGTCTCGCTGGGCACGATCAGCACGCTCGGCATTTTCGGCGCCGTGCTGCCGCTGGCGATGACAACGGCGCTGACCGCGCTCGAAATCCTGGTGGCGTTCCTGCAGGCTTACGTGTTCGCCATCCTGACCTGCATCTACCTCAACGACGCGCTTCATCCCGGGCACTGACCGGACTTTCCAACATCCACTGACACCAACATCCCAGAAGGAGTTTCACCATGGATCCTATCGCAGCAAAGTACATCGGCGCCGGTATTGCGTGCCTCGGCATGGGTGGCGCCGGCGTCGGCGTCGGCATGATCTTCAGCCAGTTCCTCAACGGCGCGCTGCGTAATCCGTCGGCTTCGCAGGGTCAGTTCGCGAACCTGATTTTCGGCTTCGCCGTGACCGAAGCGCTCGGCATCTTCTCGCTGCTGATCGCGCTGCTGCTGCTGTTCGCTGTCTAAGTCCGGATGATGCGGCGACCGCGGATGGCTTGATCCGCGGTTGACCCCAACAGGAGGCTCTTATGGCCACCGGTCAAAGCAACGCCAAAGGAACGACCGCCCATACCGAAACCAGCGGTCACGGCGGCAAGGCGAGTTTCCCGCCTTTCGAGAAGGACACCTTCGCTTCGCAGTTGGTGTCGTTCGCGATCGCCTTCGCGCTGCTCTACGTCATCGTCTCCAAGTTCGCGCTTCCGCGTGTCGGCAGCCTGATCGCAGCCCGCGAGGGCATGATCGAAGGCGATCTTGCCGAAGCCCAGAAGCTGAAGGACGAGTTGGACGCGGCACTCAAAGCCTATGAGACCGAACTCGCCGCGGCGCGGGCACGGGCTCAGGCCATCGGCACCGAGACCCGCGAGCGCCTGAGCGCGCAGTCGGAAAGCGAACGCAAGACCCTGGAAGCCAGTCTGGCGACCAAGCTCGCGGACGCGGAAAAGACCATCGCCACGATGCGCGAAAAGGCGATGGGCAACGTGAAATCGATCGCTGTCGATGCTACCTCGGCGATCGTGGAACGTTTGAGCGGCGTCGCGCCTGACAGCAAGACAGTCGACAGCGCCGTCGACGCATCTCTGAAAGGTTGAGGCCCATGTTGCTCCAAGCAGAAACCTGGGTTGCCGTCGCGTTCCTCATCCTGATGGGCGTGTTCGGTTATTTCGGCGTTCATCGCGCGCTGCTCAAGGCGCTCGATAACCGCCGCGACCGGATCCAGAAGGAGCTCGACGACGCGCGGCGCCTCAAGGAAGAAGCCGTCGCGCTGGTTGCCGAGTATCGCGCCCGCCGCGCCAGCGCGGAGCGTGAAGCGCAGGAGATCGTCGCCAACGCCACTGCCGAGGCCGAGCGTATCGCGGTCGAAGCCAAGGCGAAAATGGAAGATTTTGTCGCACGCCGCACCAAGTCGGCCGAGAGCAAGATCGCCCAGGCCGAAATGCAAGCGGTCGCCGACGTTCGTGCCGCCGCCGCCGAAGCCGCCGTTACGGCCGCATCGTCGGTGCTGTCGCACACCGTCACGGGTAGCGTTGCCGACAGCCTGCTCGACAAAAGCATCAAGGACGTCCGCGAGAAGCTGAACTGATCGCGCCATCCTCGACAGACATCAAAAAGCCGGTCTCACATAGAGGCCGGCTTTTTTGTTGCGTCGGATTCTCCGAGCTCAGCCCTTCGGCCGGCGCCCTCGCGCATGCGATGCCGGTTTGGCGCCTGCCGGATCGAAGCCGACATAAAAGATATAGGCATCGCCCGCATCGCCCGCCGGTACCGGATAGACAATATCCTCCGCCACCAGACTGAAATCGGCATTGCTGCCGTCGGACGGGACCGTGACCGTGGTCGAATAGCCCTTGGTGAAGATCACCTTGGGCGTGATGCCTTCCTGCACCAGCGCAATGCGCATCGGCACCTCGACATTCGGCGGGGCGCCAGCCGGCCCGACAATGATGCGGCCCTGGATGCCGACACGGGCCTTGATCTGGCCACCGCTCAGCGTGCAGTCGCGCGCTGTGCGCACAATGGTGACCTGATAGCGCAGGTCGTTGCCGCTGGCCGGCTTGCCGGGCAACCCGACTGGCAGCGTCGATGCGCCAAAGCGGATGCCGACGCTGGGGCAGGTCGGCTCATCCGGCTCCGCCGGCGGCGGCGCCTCACCGACTGCCTGCGACTTCGAGCCGAAGATCTGTCCAAACCTGTCGCCGAGCGACGGGCTGCTCGATGAGGGCGAAGCAGACGATGAACCGAACATGCTGCCGCCGCCGCAACCGGCAAGCGCGGTGCTCAGCAGCAAAGCGAACAGAATCTTCGCCCGCGGCCTGCGGAATTCATGGTTGCAAAGCCTGTCACGCATCATCGGAACTACCGGTCAATCTGGCAATGTCTGGAAGGGAACTCAGATGCCGCCTTATAGCAGCCCAAAGGCGGCAAACCCAAGGCTGATGACAAGGCTCATGCCGGGGCCGGAGCGGCGGGCAGTTGCTAGCCGCGCAAGTCCTCGCTGAGCAGCCCATAAAGATAATGGTCCTGCCAGACCCCGTTGATACACAGATAGCGTCGCGCCACACCCTCACGCGCAAAACCGCATTTCTCCAGAACGCGGATCGAGGCGATGTTGGTGAGGATGCAGGCAGCCTCGACCCGGTGCAGGCGCAATTCGCCAAACAGGGTCGGCAGCAGCACCCGCAGAGCCTCGGTCATATAGCCCTGGCCAGCGAACGGCTCGCCGACCCAGTAACCGATCGTGCCGCTCTGCACGATGCCGCGCCGCACATTGGCAAGGGTGATCGCGCCGACCAGAACACCATCCTGCTCGCGAAAAATCAGGAACGGATAGGCTCTATCGTCCAGAATGTCTTCGGCATAGCGCCGCAGCCGCCTGCGGAAACCCGCCCGCGTCAGGTCGTCAGTCGGCCAGATCGGCTCCCAGGGGGTCAGGAAGGAACGGCTGCGTTCGCGCAGGCGCGACCACTGCTCATAGTCGGACATTTGCGGAGCGCGTAGCAAGAGTCCATGGCCGCGAGGTTCAAGTGAAGGCGGCGACGCCGTCGGCAACCGAAACAGGGCCATGGCGACCCCTCCCTCAAACGCGACATCGAAGACGGACGCCGCTGCTCAGTGCAGCAATGCCTTCGCCCTCGGCATGGCCAATCCTTCCGCGTAACCGACCGCTTTGTCCAGCCCCCTGCCGTTGCCGAGAGCCACGACCGCCGGCCGGCTGCGGCTAAGCAGGCCGCGCGCGGCATCGCGGGTGGAAACAACGCTCACCGCATCGATCCGCGCCACCAGTTCCTCGACGGTGAGCGGGCGGCCATAGGCCAGGATATGCCGTGCCATCTGTTCGGCGCGCGCACTGCAGCTTTCCAGCGCCATCAGCAGACCGGCCTTCATCTGGGCCTTGGCGCGGGCGATCTCGGCTTCGGTCAGCGTCTCGACCGCCTCGTTCATCTGATCAACGATCACTTCCATCATTTCCGGCGCATCATTCGGATCGGTGCCGGTGTAGAGACCAAAAAAACCGGTGTCGGAATACGGCGCGTGGAAGGTGTAGATCGAGTAGCACAGGCCGCGCTTCTCCCGCACTTCCTGGAACAGCCGCGAGGACATGCCGCCGCCAAGGATGTTGGTGAACACCTGCAGGCTGAACAGCGCCGGATCGGCTTGCGGCAATCCCTCCAACGCCAGCGTCAGATGTGCCTGCTCAAGATCGCGGCGCACCACGCGCGAGCCGCCCTTGCCGAACGATGCCGCCACCGGCTTCGGCGCCTGGGAGGAATGGAAGCCGCCGAACCGCTCCCCGACATCGGCGACGATGCGCTCATGATCGACCGCACCCGCGGCCGCCACCACCATGTCGGGGCCGTGATAATGCGTTTGCAGATAGCCGTGCAGCTTGTCGCGATCAAAGGTGCTCAAAGTCTGCGGCGTGCCGAGCAGCGAGCGTCCGAGCGGCTGATCGGGATAAGCGATCTCGCTGAGATGCTCGAATACGAGATCGTCCGGCGTATCCATCGCCGCGCCGATCTCCTGCACAATCACGTTCTTTTCGCGCTCCAGCTCCTCAGCATCGAATGACGGATTGGCCAGGATGTCGGACAGCACATCGATGGCGAGCGGCACGTCGCTCTTCATCACGCGGGCATAATAGGCCGTGCTTTCCGAGCTGGTCGCGGCATTGAGATCGCCACCGACCGCCTCGATCTCCTCGACGATCTCCCGCGCGCTCCGCTTGGTGGTGCCCTTGAACGCCATATGTTCGAGGAGATGCGAAATGCCGTGTTCGTCGAGCCTCTCATCACGCCCGCCGACACCGGCCCACACGCCGAGCGCCGCTGTCTGCAGATGCGGCATGGTGTCGGTGACCACCGTGAGGCCGGACGGCAGCTTGGTGATATTGACGGTCATCCATGAATTCCCTGTTTAGCGGCACGGCTCACCGAGCGCACGAATTGTTCGATCCCGGCCTGGTCATTCGCCATGACCTTGATGTGCTCGGGCTTTGTCATCAGACCGTCGAGCCACGCCGGCAGTGGCGGCCGCACGCCGCTCGCCGCCGCGACGGCATCGGGAAACTTCGCCGCATGGGCAGTGGAGAGGACGACGTCGGGGACTTTTGAGTTGGCGTTGTCGCGCTCGGCCACCGCCAGTGCCACTGCGGTGTGTGGGTCGATGAGGCTCCCCGCTTCACGCCATGCCGCGCGGATCGCAGCGCTGCATTCGGTCTCGTCGGCACGGCCGGCGTCGAAATCATCGCGGATCGCTGCCAGCAACGCGTCGGGCAGCACAAAGCGGCCAGACTGCGCCAGCGACGCCATCAGATTGCGCACCAGCGCGCTGTCGCGTCCCGATGCTTCGAACAGAAGCCGTTCGAAATTCGACGACACCTGAATGTCCATCGACGGCGACTGCGTGGCATGAACCTCACGCACCTCGTAGATGCCGGTCTTCAGCGTGCGCGCGAGAATATCGTTGATGTTGGCCGCCACGCGCAGGCGGCGCACCGGCAATCCCATCCGCTTGGCAACATAGCCCGCGAAGATATCGCCGAAATTTCCGGTCGGCACGGTGAAGTCGATCTGGCGCACCGGCGCGCCGAGCGCGACCGCAGCGGTGAAGTAATAGACCGTCTGCGCGACGATGCGCGCCCAGTTGATCGAATTGACACCTGACAGCGCCACGGAATCCCGGAAGGCGTGATGGTTGAACATGCCCTTCACGATCGCCTGGCAATCGTCGAACGTACCCTCGACCGCGAGCGCATGGACATTGCCCGCGCCGGTGGTCGTCATCATCCGGCGCTGCACATCGGAAATCCGGCCGTTCGGAAACAACACGATCAGATCGACATTGTCGCGGCCGGCAAACGCCTCGACGGCGGCACCGCCGGTGTCGCCGGAGGTTGCAACCACGATGGTGGTGCGCTCGCCGCGCTTGGCCAGCACATGGTCCATCAGCCGCGCCAGCAACTGCATCGCGACGTCCTTGAACGCCAGCGTCGGGCCGTGAAACAGCTCGAGCACGAACTGGTTGGTGTTGCTCTGGCGCAGCGGCACCACGGCAGGATGGCGGAAGGTGGCATAGGCCTCGTTCGCCATGCAGCCAAGATCGACATCGGAGATCTCGCCGGCGACGAATGGGCGTATCACCTCCACCGCGACCTCCCAATAGGGCCGGCCGGACAGATCGGCGATCGCCGCCGCACTCAATGTCGGCCAGACCTCAGGCACGTAAAGGCCGCCGTCCCGAGCAAGTCCGGTCAGCATCACGTCGCAAAATCGCAGTTTGGGGGCTCCGCCCCGCGTCGAAATATAGGTCGTCAACACACCCTCCAAAGGCCCGCCATATCAGCTAAGCCTTTGATAATTCGTGAATATCTATTTGCTAATGGCGCAGATGCCAGGCACTTTACCGGCTGCGCCAACGCTTCACAAGGAAGGCTGGGTAGCCAGCATGAGACGTTCAATGCGGCTGTATTCGGGCGCGGCGCTGGCCCACCAGCCAGAATCCGAAGGCAATCAGAACTGCAGCCGCCAGACCGAACCAGGTGATGGCGTACTGCATGTGGTCGTCCTTGAGATGCACCTGCAACGGGCCGGGTTTCGGCACGCCTGACGCTGGCACGGGAGCCTCGAGATCGACATAGAACGGCGCGACCTCACCCCAGCCATAGGCGACCGCCATGGCGCGATGATCGCGCACGAACCACAACCGCTTGGCGTGATCCTCATGCGGCGTCAGCATTCCCGCGGTCTCAGGAAACCGCAGATAGCCGGTCAGCGTGACAGTCTGATCGGGCGAGAGTTGCGCCGCACGGTCCTGCTGATTATCCGGCACAAAGCCGCGGTCGATCGCAACGATCGCCCCATTCGCCAGCCGCGCCGGTGCAAAGACGAATGCGCCGGTCGCGGTGACGTCGGTGCGGAGCGCCGAGCCGGAGGAGAACACCCGTGCTTCGGGCTTAGCCTCAAATGTTGCAGCAAATGTCACGCGGCGGAACTCGTCATGCGCCGGCGAAAGATTCCGCCATTGATCCTGCGGCGGCAAGGGCGACGGAGCAACCGCGAGCCGCTCGGTCAATGCCGCGATCAGCGCATGTTTCTCGTCCCGGCGCTGAAGCTGCCACATGCCCAGCCCGGCCAGCACCGCCACCATCACCGCGGCGATCACGCTCATGCCGAACAGGCCTCGCGATGGTTTGATGGTCTCAGTCATGCTGGTCTCACTTGATCAGACGCCCTTCCGCCGCCTTGTGATGATACTGCAAGGCAATCAGCAGCGACTTTGCCGGCCGCAGCGGCAACAGCGTCACGGCGAAAATCAGCGGTCCCCACAAAGCGGCATGCACCCAGAAAGGCGGCTGATATTTGATCTCGACAATTAGCGCGCAGGCGACGACGGCAAATCCGGCGAACAGGATGATAAAGATTGCCGGGCCATCGCCAGCATCGGTGAAGGCATAATCCAGCCCGCATTTCTCACAACGCGGTGCCAGCGACAGTAATCTTGCAAACAGCTTGCCCTTGCCGCAGCGCGGACACCGACAGGTGAGCCCCGCCACCCAAGGCGAAACACCAGACTGGCCATCCTGGAGAAGGGGATCGCGCGATGTTGGGTTCATGCGGCCTGTGTTATTTCAAAGAAAGCGGGCGATGTCTTGTGCAAAGGCGGCTCGAATGACCAGCCATCTAGGAGATCCGATCATGACTGGAGCCTATGCCACCATCGAGCAATGGGCGCACCATTTCAACAGCGGCGACAGCGCGGCGGTGGCAGCCCTGTATGCGCCCAACGCGGTGCTCTGGGGCACGCTGGCGAGGGAGATGACCACCTCACCAGAGGCAATCGGGACGTATTTCGCCGAAGCTGCCGGTCTTGGCCTCACCGTCAGGCTGGGGGCATGCGCGCAGCGTGACCTCTCCGAAACCGCGACCATGATCGCCGGAAGCTACGATCTCTTCAGGACGCATGGCGGCAAGGCGATCGCCTTTCCGGCGCGCTACAGCTTCGTTCTGGTTCGGCGCGACGCACGCTGGCAGATCACGCATCACCATTCCTCGTTGCGGCCTGCAGCCGAAACCTCGTTCGCGCCTGCCTGACGCCGCAAACAAAAAGGGCGGCCCGGAGGCCGCCCTTTCCGAAGTGGTTTGATCGTCAGTGCGCCGCATGCGCCATGGTTTCGGCGCCGTGACCCCAGACGTAGATGCAGATGAACAGGAACAGCCACACCACGTCGACGAAGTGCCAGTACCAGGCGGCGAATTCGAAGCCGAGATGCTGCTTCGGCGTGAAGTGGCCGGCATAGACGCGGAACAGGCAGACCAGCAGGAAAATGGTGCCGACCAGCACGTGGAAACCGTGGAAGCCGGTCGCCATGAAGAAGGTCGAGCCGTAGATGTGGCCGGCGAAGCTGAACGCCGCGTGGCTGTATTCATAGACCTGCACGCAGGTGAAGGTGGCGCCGAGCAGCACGGTGAGGATCAGACCCCACTTGACGCCCTGGCGATCGTTCTCGAGCAGCGCGTGATGCGCCCAGGTCACCGTGGTACCGGAGGTGAGCAGGATCAGCGTGTTGAGCAGCGGCAGGTGCCACGGATCGAAGGTCGCGATGCCCTTCGGGGGCCACACGCCGCCGAACAGAGCCTCACGCGCGACATGGACGGGGTCGGCCGGGAACAGCGCGGCATTGAAGTAAGCCCAGAACCAGGCAACGAAGAACATCACCTCGGAGGCAATGAACAGGATCATGCCGTAGCGGTGATGCAGCTGCACCACGCGGGTGTGGTCACCCTTGTGCTCGGCTTCGCGAATGACATCCGCCCACCAGCTCGCCATGGTGTAGAGCACGCCGATGGTGCCGACACCGAACACGATCGGCGCTGCCGCGTACAGGTGATGCATCCACGAGATTGCACCAACCGCCATGATGAAGGCAGACAGCGAACCGACAAACGGCCATGGGCTCGGATCGACGAGGTGGTAGTCGTGATGTTTAACGTGGCCGGTCGCCATTTATGTTCTCCGTTTGCGGTGCCGGGTTGCCCCGGCGCGTATCGCGAATTCCAGTCAGGACAGCTTACAGATTGCCCTTGCGCTTGTCCGGCTCCGTCGCCGCGAGCGGCTTCGGTGCAGGATCTTTCGCAGGGTAGAACGTATAGGACAGCGTGATGGTGTTCAGCCCATCATACTCGCTATCCTCCATGATCTTCGGATCGACATAGAACACCACCGCCAGTTCGCGCTTCTCTCCGGGCGCGAAGGACTGTTCGTTGAAGCAGAAGCAGTTGATCTTCTGGAAGAACGCCCCCGCAGTCAGCGGCGCGACGTTATAGGCGGCGACACCATAGGTCGGACGCGCGGCCTGATTGGTAACGGTGTAATACGCCGTAACAACCTCGCCGATCTTGACGTTGATCTCGTTCTTTTCCGGCTCGAACTTCCACGGCAGCCCGCCACTGACATTCGAGTCAAAGCGCACGGCAATCGTACGCTCCGAGGTGAAGCTCGGCGTCGAAGTCGCGACCTGCGTCGTGCCGTTGAAGCCGGTGGCGCGGCAGAACCAGTCGTAGAACGGCACCGCCGCATAGGACGCGCCCACCATCAAAGCGACGACAAATCCACAGATCGAGGCAACCTTCACATCACGGTTGATGCGCAGCATCTTCCCGGAGGCCGCGGAGGCCGCTCCGGTCGTCGCTGAGGTTGTCTTGCCCGTCACATTCGTCACGTCACATCACTCGCATCAGATCGGTCGTATCAGCACAGCAGGACCCTTGACCAAGGTCACCGCGAAGAACAACAGAACAAGCACGCCAAGCGCCAGCGCGATTGCGATGGAACGCTCGCGCCGCCGACGCTTCTGCTCCTCCGTGAGGACGATTCCCTTCGGCTGACGGTCATCCATCGCGCTCACACCCCGCATCTTACCAAATCACCCGCACCAATGCGGATGCGGCGACTTCGAGAAGCAATACGGCGAACAGCATGAAAAGATACAGAAGGGAGAACTTGAACAGCGCGCGCGTCGCGTGAGCCGCGAGATGGCCGCTGCGATGACGATAAACCTGGATCGCAAACCACATCATTCCGGCGCCGAGCACCAGCGAGGTCACGCCATAAACCGCGCTGAAATAACCGAGCGGCCAGGGAGAGATCGCGACGGCGACCAGCACAACAGTATAGAGCAGGATCTGCAGCCGCGTCGCGTCGGGACCGGCAACGACCGGCAACATCGGCACATTGGCGCGAGCGTAATCGTCGGAACGGAACAGCGCCAGCGCCCAGAAGTGCGGCGGCGTCCATAGGAAGATGATCAGAAACAGCAGGATCGGCTCCGGCGACAGCGATCCCGTCGCAGCAGCCCAGGCTACCACCGGCGGCAGCGCACCGGCCGCGCCGCCGATCACGATGTTCTGCGCAGTCCAGCGCTTCAGCCACATCGTGTAGACCACAGCGTAAAAAAAGATCGTGAAGGCAAGGAGCCCGCCGGCCAGCCAATTGACCAGAGTGCCGAGCGTCATCACCGAGAAGAAGGCGAGCGTGAGCGCGAAGGCAAGCGCTTCAGGCCGCGTCACCCGGCCGCGCGGAATCGGACGGTTGGCAGTCCGCGTCATCAGCGCGTCGATATCGCTCTCGTACCACATGTTGAGGGCGCCGGCCGCGCCGCCACCCACCGCGATACAGAGGATCGAGGTAATCGCCAGCACCGGATGCACATGACCCGGCGCGATCAGGAGGCCGACCAGCGCCGTGAACACCACAAGCGACATCACCCGCGGTTTCAGCAGCGCGATGTAATCGGCGACGCTCGCCTCCGAAATGCGGGGCGACAGCTCGACGGCATGGTTCTCGACGATCGACAAGGCTGAACTCAACTCCTCGACAAACGATCCGCGCACCAGGATGTCGCGGATGAAAAGTCGGTCGCGGCGCGAACGCCGCGACCGTGATCACATCACTGCACGCGCGGCAGCGTCTCGAACTGATGGAACGGCGGCGGCGACGACAGCGTCCATTCCAGCGTGGTTGCGCTCGGACCCCACGGATTGTTGCCAGCCGGCACCTTGCGGGCAAACGCCTGCATCACGCCGTACAGGAAGATCAGGATGCTGAAGGCCGAGATGTAGGAGCCGATCGACGAGATCAGGTTCCAGCCGGCGAAAGCATCCGGATAGTCGATATAGCGGCGCGGCATGCCCGACAGGCCCAGGAAGTGCTGCGGGAAGAACAGAATGTTCACGCCCACGAACATCACCCAGAAGTGCAGCTTGGCGATGGTCTCGGAGTACATGTAGCCGGACATCTTCGGGAACCAGTAGTACCAGCCGGCGAAGATGGCGAACACGGCCGCAACACCCATCACGTAGTGGAAGTGCGCGATCACGTAGTAGGTCTCCTGCAGCACGCGATCGACGCCCGCATTGGCGAGCACCACGCCGGTCACGCCGCCGACCGTGAACACGAAGATGAAACCGATCGCCCAGATCATCGGCGCACGGAACTCGATCGAACCGCCCCACATCGTGGCGATCCAGGAGAAGATCTTCACGCCGGTCGGAACCGCGATCACCATGGTGGCGGCGACGAAGTAGGCCTGTGCCGACGACGACATGCCAACCGTGTACATGTGGTGCGCCCACACCACGAAACCGATGCCGCCGATCGCGACCATCGCGTAGGCCATGCCAAGATAACCGAACACCGGCTTCTTGGAGAAGGTCGAGACGATCTGGCTGATCATGCCAAAGCCCGGCAGAATCAGGATGTAGACTTCGGGGTGGCCGAAGAACCAGAACAAGTGCTGGAACAGCACCGGATCGCCGCCGCCCTCCGCCGAGAAGAAGGCGGTGCCGAAGTTACGGTCGGTCAGCAGCATGGTGATGGCACCGGCCAGAACGGGCAGCGACAGCAGCAGCAGGAACACGGTGACGAGGATCGACCACACGAACAGCGGCATCTTGTGCAGGGTCATGCCCGGTGCGCGCATGTTGAAGATCGTGGTGATGAAATTGATCGAACCCAGGATCGAGGACGCACCGGCGAGATGCATCGACAGGATCACGAAGTCTACCGCCGGACCAGGATGACCCGAGGTCGACAGCGGCGCGTACATCGTCCAGCCGGTACCGGCACCGAGTCCGCCCGGCTCGCCCTCGACGAAGGCCGACAACATCAGCAGGGTGAACGCCGCCGGCAGCAGCCAGAACGAGATGTTGTTCATGCGCGGGAACGCCATGTCGGGCGCACCGATCATCAGCGGCACGAACCAGTTGCCGAAGCCGCCGATCATCGCGGGCATGACCATGAAGAAGATCATGATCAGGCCGTGGTTGGACACGAACACGTTGTAGGTGTGCGCCTCATGGAAGAACTGCACGCCCGGGTGCATCAGTTCCATGCGGATGGCGACTGACATCAGGCCGCCGATGATACCCGCGGCCAATGCGAAGATAAGGTACATCGTGCCGATGTCCTTATGGTTCGTCGAATACAGATAACGGCGCCAGCCGGTCGGATGATCATGCGCATGATCGTCATGGGCATGATCGGCTGGTGAATGAGTTGCAGCGTTGGTAGCCATTTTCTAAATCCTCTGAACTTCGCAGTCCGAACCTTTTGGTGTTCGCGCGATGCGCGCCAGCCGCTTAACGCGCGGCAGTCTCAAGTGATGCGAAAGAGTTCGCCGGCGCGGATGCGAACTTTTTCTTGGCGCCCTCGATCCAAGTGGCGAATTCCTGATCGCTGACGACGCGGACTGCGATCGGCATGAAGGCGTGATCCTTGCCGCACAGCTCGGAGCACTGGCCGTAGAACATGCCTTCCTTGGTTGCCTTGAACCAGGTCTCGTTCAGGCGGCCGGGGATCGCGTCGATCTTGATGCCGAAAGACGGCACCGCGAATGAATGGATGACGTCGGCGCCGGTGATCTGGATACGGACCACCTTGTTCACCGGAACAACAATCTCGTTGTCCACCGCGAGCAGGCGCGGCTGCTTGTCGGTCGCGAGCAACGAGTTCGAATTCGAACTTGCCGTGATCCGGATAGGAATAAGTCCAGTACCACTGCTTGCCGGTCACCTTGATGGTGAGGTCCGACTTCGGAATATCGAGCTGCTCGAACAGCAAGCGGAACGAGGGCACCGCGATCGCGACCAGGATCAGCACCGGCACGATGGTCCAGATCACCTCGATCAACGTGTTGTGGGTGGTCTTGGAGGGGACCGGATTAGCCTTGGCGTTGAACCTGACCATCACCACGATCAGCAGGACCATCACGAAGATGGTGATCGAGCTGATGATCCAGAGCAGAAAATTATGAACCCAGTTGATGTTGTCCATCACCGGGGACGCAGAGTGCTGCAGAGTATATTCCCATGGCGTGGGCTGACCCATCCCGGCAAAAGCGGCTCCTGCCGCGACCATCATGCCTGCGCCGACCGCAAATCCCAAAATCCGGCGGTTGGTCCGGCTTCCCGACATCTTCATGCCGCTCACGCTCCCTGTATGTCCCCAGCGATCCGCCCTCGGCGAACCCTGGCCTTCATCCCCGCCGCCACTCTAGCTCCAGCCCTGTCAGACCAGTTAGAACGCGTCGAATTCCCGCCTCTCAAATCATAATTCCACGCGTCCCGCAATGTATGTAATGAAGGGTCATGTTTGCAGAAAATCCCGGTCAGAATGGCGGCAAAAACGCCTGTCCTATCGGGCGGACAAATGCTTGACATGAGGATTGCCGGATGTACCCACAGATGGGGCCTGCGGGAAACTGGGCCGATTCGCAGGCTCGCCGATGACGACCTGCCAAAAGTTGCCTTCAAGAGGCCGACATTGCCGTTCAGTGCACTTCGCGGCTGATATGATCGAGGGATCAATGACGCATTGTGACGATCTGAACCGCAGCATGGCCGGCGCGCCGGGGGGGCCATTGCGCGCAATATCGGCCTTTTCCGGCAAATCGATCGCGATTTGGGGGATTTTTGTCGCGATTGCCGCGCTTTTGACGGGACCGGCGCCGGCCGCGCATGCGCAGGGAGCCGTCAAAGCGGTCTACGGCGACTGGCAGATCCGCTGCGATACGCCGGCCGGCGCCCAGAACGAGCAATGCGCCCTGATCCAGAGCGTGGTCGCGGAAGATCGTTCCAATGCCGGCCTGACCGTCATCATCCTCAAGACCGCCGACCAGAAAAGCAAGCTGATGCGCGTGGTTGCACCGCTCGGCGTGCTGCTGCCCTCCGGCCTCGGCCTCAAGCTGGACGACAAGGATGTTGGTCGCGCCGGTTTCGTGCGCTGCCTGCCCAATGGCTGCGTCGCGGAAATCGTGATGGACGATGCGCTGTTGGGCCAGCTCCGCAGCGCCAAGACCGCGACCTTCATCATCTTCGAGACCCCGGAAGAAGGCATCGGCTTCCCGCTCAGCCTCAAGGGGCTCGGCGACGGCTACGACAAGCTGCCCTGAGCGCAGCGCGCGGCAACTTCGAAGCTCTGCGCCCTCGCCCTTCGGCACAATCGTGCCTATGTTCCGGATCAGGATGGGCGCCGCCCGCATGTTTTCGGAGTTTCCATGAGCAATCCGTCACCCGAGCTGTCCGCGACCAGCTCTCTGATCGACCGAGCGGGTCTCGACCGCGACGATGTCCGCAAGCAGATCATCCGCGGGCTTGATGGCGCCGATGACGGCGAACTGTTCCTCGAATATCGCCAGTCCGAAGGGCTGATGTTCGACAATGGCCGCCTCAAGCAGGCGACCTACGACACCGCGCAGGGCTTCGGGTTGCGCGCGGTGAAGAACGATGCGGTCGGCTACGCTCATTCCTCCGATGTATCGCTGCCTGCGTTGGTTCGTGCCGCCGACGCCGTGCATGCGGTGCGCGGCGGCTATGCCGGGAACTTTGCCGCGGCTCCCCCGCACACCAATGTGCGGCTCTATAGCGACGAAAATCCGCTCGATGGCCCGGCCTTTGAGGTCAAGATCAAGCTGCTCGCCGAAATCGATGCCTATGTGCGCGCGAAAGACCCGCGCGTGCGGCAGGTCTCGGTCAGCCTCGGCGCCACTTGGCAGGTGGTCGAAATCCTGCGCCCCGATGGCGAGAGCTATCGCGACATCCGTCCGCTGGTGCGCATCAATGTTTCCGTGGTCGCAGGCTCCGGCGATCGTCAGGAGACCGGCAGCCATGGTTATGGCGGCCGCGAGGGCTATGCGCGCTTCATCGAAACCAAGGCATGGCGCTCGGCCGCCGACGGCGCGATCCGGCAGGCACTGGTCAATCTGGAGTCGGTGCCCGCCCCCGCCGGCGAGATGGATGTTGTGCTCGGCCCCGGCTGGCCCGGCGTGATGCTGCATGAAGCGGTCGGCCACGGTCTCGAAGGCGACTTCAACCGCAAGCAGACATCGGCATTCGCCGGCCTGATGGGCCAGCAGGTCGCGGCCAAGGGCGTCACCGTGGTCGATGACGGCACCATCGCGGCGCGGCGCGGCTCGCTGTCGATCGACGACGAAGGCACGCCGACCAACAAGACCGTGCTGATCGAGGATGGCATTCTCGTCGGCTACATGCAGGACCGCCAGAACGCGCGGCTGATGAACATGAAGCCGACCGGCAATGGCAGGCGCGAAAGCTACGCGCATGTACCGATGCCGCGCATGACCAACACCTACATGCTCGCGGGGAATCGCGATCCGGCGGAAATTCTCGCCTCGGTGAAGAACGGCATCTATGCCGCCAATTTCGGCGGCGGCCAGGTCGACATCACCTCGGGCAAATACGTCTTCCAGTGCACCGAGGCCTACCGGATCGAGAACGGCAAGCTCGGCGCGCCGCTGAAAGGCGCGATGCTGATCGGCAACGGTCCGACCGACCTGCATCGCATCACCATGATCGGCAACGATCTCGAACTCGATGCCGGCATCGGCACCTGCGGCAAGAACGGTCAGGGCGTGCCGGTCGGCGTCGGTCAGCCGACCTTGCGCATGGACCGCATCACTGTCGGCGGCACCGGCGCATGAGCGACCAGCGCCCCGTCAGCAAGACAGCACCGCGATCCTGGTCGCGATCGATCGCGGAAGTGCTCGCGGCGTTCGCCATCGTGATGGCGGCGAAGGGGGCGCTGGCCGAGCCATTTTATGTGCCGTCGGGATCGATGGAGCCGACGCTGCTGATCGGCGACGCGCTGCTCGCGACGAAATATCCCTATGGCTACAGCGCCGCGTCGCTGCCGATCAACGTCGCGCTGCCGCAGAGCGGACGCATCTTCGGCCGCCTGCCGGCGCGCGGCGATGTCGTGGTGTTTCGCTGGCCCGGCGATACCTCGCAAGCCTGGGTGAAGCGCGTGGTCGGATTGCCGGGCGATCATGTGCAGATGCGTCACGGGCATCTGTTTATCAACGACGAAGCGGTGGGACTGCGCGCCGATGGCTATGGCGATGCCGAGGACGGCGAAGGCCGTGCCACGCCAGCCGCACGCTTTGTCGAAACGCTGCCCGGCGGCCGCACCCACACCATCTTCAAGCTGCGCACCCATGGCGTGCTCGACAACACGCCGGACGTCGTCGTGCCCGAGGGCAAAGTGTTCGTGCTCGGCGACAATCGCGACAACTCCGCCGACAGCCGCGTGGCGGTGGCGGAAGGCGGCGTCGGTCTATTGCCGATCGACGATCTGGTCGGCCGCGTCGACACCATCGTCGGCTCATGGGACATCGCCACAAAAAAACAACCGGTGTGGACCTGGCTGTCGGGACTGCGGCTGGCGCGCTCGTTCAGCGCGGTGCAGTGATTTTTCGCAATATTAAATCAGTGTGAACTGCACATTAAATCAACATTACATGTAATGTCAGCGCACCACGCCTGAAATGAAGCCCGGCTTGCGGCGCGGCGGCTTGATGTGGTCCTTGAGAAAACAGCGCGCCTCGCGCCCGGCATAACCCGGACGCGCATAGGTCCAGGCCCGGCACCGGTTTTCGGCCTCACAGACCGCCCTGCAATGATCGCCCTGTCCGTCCGGCGGCACCGTCACGCTGCGATAGTCGCCGCCATAGCGGTCGGTCGCGATCTCGACCCGCCGGTTGCGCGTCTCGACCACACCGGCGCCGCGCACCCCGGAGACGCAACAATTATTGGCCTCGCGCGGCGGCACGATGTTCTTCAGCCAGCACAGCGCGCCCTCGGTGTTGGGGACCGGATAGCTGAAACTCCACGCCCGGCATTTCTTGTCGCGCTCGCAGGTCAGCGCGCAGACCGCCGGATCGCCGGACGGCACCATCAAATGAGCATAGTCGCCGCCGGGCCGGTCGAAATTCGCCTGCGCCAGCGCCGGCGATTGCGGCGCGGCACAGATCAGCATCAGCATCAGCGCAAGGCTCGCGCGCGCACTCAACCACGCCTGACCAAACCTCGACCACGTCCGGTCCAACCATGCCTGCAGGATGCGATGTCCGGTCATGCAAAAATTTTCCAGTGATTCCAATGTGAATGCAGAACGGCGCGACGCCCAGCCGCATTCAAGCGGCGGCTTCCTGTATGGCAGATGAACGGCATCTGAATGCGGAACAAGTTTGCTTGATCGCCCCGCGCACCTACACAATGTCACAGATAACGCCGGTGCCTACATCGCGTAGGCGTCATAGACCGGCGCGATGGAGTCGGCCCACTCGCCATTGAACCTGGCGAGCATCGCCTCGGCGGGCGTGCGGCCCTCCTCGGCGATGCGATCGAGCGGATCGAGGAAACGGGTCTCGTCGCGGCCCAGATGATCGAAGCGCGCGCGACGGTGCAATCCGGCGCGCGCCAGCACGAGGCATTCGCGCGCGATCTCAAGCACCGAGCGGTTGCCGATCGTCGCCTTGAGGCCGAGACGCGGCACGGCATCACGTAACATCTGCCGCTCCTCTGCGGTCCAGTGTTTGACGATCTCCCATGCCGCATCGAGGCTGGCGTCGTCATAGAGCAGCCCGGTCCAGAACGCAGGCAGCGCCGGCAACAGACCCCACGGCACACCATCGGCGCCGCGCATCTCCAGATAACGCTTCAGCCGCACCTCGGGGAAAATCGTCGACAGATGATTGGCCCAGTCCGACAGCGTCGGGCGCTCGCCCTTGATGCGCTCGTTGCGGCCCTCGAAGAAATCGCGGAACGAGGAGCCGGAGACATCGATGTAGCTGTCGCCGCGCTTGACGAAATACATCGGCACGTCGAGCGCGTAATCGACCCAGCGCTCGAAGCCCATGCCGTCCTCGAACGCCCACGGGATCATGCCGGCGCGTGCGTTGTCGGTGTCGCGCCAGATTTCGGAGCGGAACGACAAAAAGCCGTTCGGCTTGCCTTCGGTGAATGGCGAATTGGCGAACAGCGCGGTGGCGACCGGCTGCAGCGCCACCGAGACCCGCAGCTTCTTCACCATGTCGGCTTCGGACGAGAAGTCGAGATTGGCCTGCACCGTGCAGGTCCGGTACATCATGTCGAGACCGTAGCTGCCGACCTTCGGCATATACTGCGTCATGATGCGGTAGCGGCCCTTCGGCATCACCGGAATCTGTGCGCGCGACCATGACGGCGTCATGCCGAGGCCGAGAAAACCGATGCCGAGCGGCGCCGCAATCTCGCGCACCTGCGCCAGATGCGCCATCAATTCGGAGGCGGTCTGATGGATGGTCTCGAGCGGCGCGCCGGACAGCTCGAACTGTCCGCCCGGCTCCAGCGAAATTGCGCCGCCGCCGGTGACATCATAAAGACCGATGATATTGCCATGCTCCATGATCGGCTCCCAGCCGAGCAGCAGCTTCATGCCTTCGAGCAGCGCGCCGATGCCGCGCGGGCCTTCATACGGCACCGGGTCGTGGCCCGCGAGCGTGAAGGGCGTCTTCTCATGCTCGGTGCCGATGCGGAAGTCCGCTTTCGGCTTCACGCCGGCTTCGAGCCAGGCGACGAGTTCATCGCGTGACTGTAGCGGCGTCATATCGATCTGGTCACGCGCCATGAGATGTCCGGATAAAGAAAGCGGCGATACGCGCGCGTTGCGGAGTGCAACGGGCGGGTAAACCCGTAAGCGGAAGTAATGAAGAAAATATCATCGCGGCGGCACCGGCGAAGCGGCGGCGTCCGCGGCGTCCTTCGCCGCGCCCGATCCCGCGCAACAGCCGAGCCGGTCGAGCAGCGCGCAGAGTTCAGCAGCATCGGCATCCGACAGTTTCGAGCCGAGATGGCGCTCGATCGCCGCAGAATATGAATACCACATCTTCTTCTGCAGCTCGCGCCCGTCTTCGGTGATGGCGACAAACAGGCCGCGCTTGTCCTTCTCGCATTCGCGGCGCACCGCGAGTCCTTCATCGACCAGCCGGTCGATCAGGCGCGAGGTCGAATATTGCGGCAGCAGCATCTGCTTCTCGAGTTCGACCGGCCGCAGTTCGCCGCCCGGCGCGCGCGACAGTTCCAGCAGCGCGTCATACCAAGCGAGCGGCGGAAAGCCCGCTCTCTTCAAATCCTGCTCCACGGCGTCGAGCACCCGGCTCTGAACCCGCATCAGGCGGATCCAGGCCTCGGTCGCCTCCGTCGAGGGTCTGCGCTTCATGCCGATATCCAAAATTCCGGTATCCGAGACTCAGTCACAATCGAGTTACATGCAAGTGCATTTACATTGACTGCTTCATGCAATTGCATTTAAAGGGCGTTATCCCGTTTGCCAAGATACCGGCCCTCTAAAGCACAGGAAGGAAATGCCATGAAACTTTATTATACGCCCGGCGCGTGTTCGCTTTCGCCCCATATCGCGCTGCGCGAGGCAGGCCTCGCCCATGACCTGGTCAAGGTCGATCTCCGCGCCAAGACGCTGTCGGACGGCGGCGACTTCACCAAGATCAATCCGAAGGGCCAGGTGCCGGCGCTCGTCCTCGACAATGGCGAGGTGCTGACCGAGGGACCGGCGGTGGTGCAATGGATCGCCGACCAGGCCTCCGGCAAGAACCTTGCCCCGGCCAATGGCACGCCGGAGCGCTACCGGCTGCAGGAATGGCTGAATTTCGTCAGCACCGACCTGCACAAGAGCTTCGGCCCGCTGTTCAACCCGACCATGCCCGAGGACGCCAAGGCGATCTTCCGCAACATGATCATGGCCAAGTTCAAGCTGGTCGATCAGGCGCTGGCGGGGAAGGACTACCTGATGGGCAAGACCTTCACCGTGGTCGACGGCTATCTGTTCACCATCCTGACCTGGGCCGAGAAGATGAAGTTCGACCTCGCCGGCCTGCCCAATGTCACCGCCTACAAGGCCCGTGTCGCGGCGCGTCCGGCGGTCCAATCGGCGCTGCAGGCCGAAGCCGCCTGAACAGAGCTTGAGCGAGCCGGCGGACGCCCGTTCCGCCACGCTGAGGCAGCCCTTCGCGCCGTCCCCCAAGCGCGCGGAGGGCTCGCCCCCTCTCCTCATGGTGAGGAGGCGCGAAAGCGCCGTCCCGAACTATGGGGCTATCAGGCCGTGCCCCGGACGCGGTGCGGCACCACCAGCGTGTTCACACGCGTCTTTAGCTCCTCGGTGCCGCTCCGCAGGATGAGGAGCAACGCGCGGTGGCTCGGGCAGCAGCAGCCCGTGCCGAAGGCGCCGGCCGGACCACCGGGACAGACGCTAAATCGCGCCGCCACCGCATTTTTCCGCACCGCACGGCAGCTTCCTTAACCGGTTGTTTACCGTAACGCGAAAAAGTCACCCCTGAGGCAGACCGCCTGCGTCGCAAATTTGTTTGTCTCTTCAATGCGACGCGGGAGGCGCAGGTGCTGCGGCGAGAGCCAAGCGCCGGACACCGGACCAGGGCATGACATCGCGGGCATCGTGGAGCGTTGAGGGGATTGAACCGTCCGTCAAGGAACGGGCGGAGGCCGCCGCCCGCCGTGCCGGCCTGTCGCTCAATGACTGGATGAACACCATCGCCGACCAGCAGGCCTCCGGCCGCGCGGCGCAGGACATCGCCGAGATTCTACAGCCGCCTCAACGCCATCACCCGCCAGATCGAGCAGATGACGGCGCCGCCGTCCGCCCCGCGCGGCGAGGCCGGCGTCGCCCGCCAGCTCAACGACGCGATTTCGCGGCTCGATGCCCGGCTGTCGCAAATTACGCAGCCCGCCGCCGAGCCGCGCCCGGCGATGCCCGCCACGCCGCTGCCGCCGGTGGATTTCTCGATCGCGGAAATCGTGGCGCGGCAGGGCGAGTTGAACGGCCAGAGCAGCGTGCCTTTCAATGACGGCACGCCCTTGAATGGCCACGCGCCGCAGCTAGCTCCGCAAATGGCCGCGCCGCTGGCGCCGGCGCAGCCCGACCTGACCCAGTTCGAGCGGCAGCTGTCCAACATCACCAACCAGATCGAGGCGCTGCATCGCCGCCCCGATCCCGCCGAACAAGTGGTCGCCACCTTCCGCAGCGAGCTTGCCGAGATCCGCGCCGCGATCACCGAGGCGCTGCCGCGCCGGGCGATCGAATCGCTGGAGAACGACATCCGCTCGCTCGGCCGCCGCATCGACGAGACCCATCAGCACGGCATCGATGGCAGCGCGCTCGCCGGCATCGAACGCGCGCTGTCGGAGTTGCGCAGCGAATTGCACTCGCTCACGCCAGCCGAACAGCTCGCCGGCTTCGACGAGGCGATCCGCAATCTCGGCGGCAAGGTCGACGCCATCGTGCGCTCGAACGACGATCCGCGCACGATGCAGCAGCTCAACGACGCGATCGCGGCGCTGAAAGCCATCGTCGCCAACATCGCCTCCAACGAGGCGCTGGCGCAGCTTTCCGACAATCTGCGCACGCTGTCGGCGAAGGTCGACCAGCTCACCCAGCACGCCGGCAATGGCGACATCCTGGCCGCGCTGGAGCAGCGCATCGCGGTCTTGACCTCGGCGCTGGAGCAGCGCGAGCGCCCGGCCGCCGCCGATTCCAGCTATTTCGACAATGCGGTGCGCACCATCTCCGACCGGCTCGACAATCTGCAGGTCGGCCAGGACGGCGCGGCGGCGCTCGGCCATGTCGAGCAGCGCATCGCGCATCTGATCGAACGCATCGAGACCACGCAGGGCGCGCCCGCCCCGCTCGGCCACGTCGAGGACGCGCTGTCGCAGATCCTGCGGGTGCTGCAGGAGCAGCGCGCGGCGGCCGAGGCCCAGCCGTTCGCCGCGGCGCCGATGGATCCCGGTTTTGTCGAGGCGCTGCGGCGCGAATTGTCCGACATGCGCCACGGCCAGTCGGAGATCGAACGCCGGACGCAAGATTCGCTCGAAGCGGTGCACTCCACGCTCGGCCATGTGGTCGATCGCCTCGCCCAGATCGAAGGCGATCTGCGCCAGCGCGCCACCACGCCGCCGCCTCCGCCGCTGTCGCAGCCCGCGCGCCCCGCGCCGCAAATGACCGCCCCGGCGCAGACGCGGCCGGAATTGCCCAACCCGGCATTGGCGCAGGCCTTCACGCCGACACGGCAGCCGCAAGCAACGTCCCAGGCCGCGCCGAAACCGGCGCCCTCGCCCGTCGCGCCGCCGCCTGTCTCTGCCGCCGCAAGCAGCGAGAGCGCCGCACCGGCTGCGCCGCGTACCGCTGCGCGCGCGCCGATCGATCCCGATCTGCCGCCCGATCAGCCGCTGGAGCCGGGCAGCCGCACGCCGCTCGGCCGCGCCTCGCCTTCGGAGCGGATCGCCGCCTCGCAAAGCGCGCTGCAGGACATCGCCGCGAACAGCCGCGAGCCGGTCTCCTCGTCGAACTTCATCCAGGCCGCGCGCCGCGCCGCGCAGGCCGCGCAATCCGCCCAGGCCGCCAGCCCCAAGGGCAACAAGCCGAACCGGCTCACCACGCTGAACGATGCGGCGCGCGCCGCCGCCAGGCCGGCCGAGGCCGGAGCGTCCACGGTGTCGTCGAAGATCCGCGCGGTGCTGGTCGGCGCCAGCGTCGTGGTGATCGTACTCGGCACCGTCAAGCTGGCGCTGAACCTGCTCTCCAGCGGCGATCCGACCGTGGCCGCGCCGACCATGGAGACCCACGTCGCGCCGCCGCCATCACCGGAAGCGCCGGCGGCGAAGCCCGAGAGCTTGGTGCCCGAGCCGTCGATGACCTCGCCGATGCCGCTCGAGAAACAGTCGCAGACGGCCCCTGCACCCACACCCACGCCCGCGCCGATCGTCGCGCCGCTGCCCGACATCACCGGCACCATTCCGACGCCGCAGGCCACCGCCAAAACGTCCCCGGCCAAGTGGGTCGCCGTCACCGACAAGCTGCCCGACGGCATTGGCTCTGCCGCGCTGCGCAGCGCCGCGCTGAAGGGCGATCCGGCGGCGGCCTATGAGATCGGCCTGCGCTATGCCGAAGGCCGCGGCGTCGCGGCGAATTTCGACGAGGCCGCGAAGTGGTATGGCCGCGCCGCGCAGGGCGACATTGTCCCGGCGATGTTCCGGCTCGGCACGCTCTATGAAAAGGGCCTCGGCGAGAAGAAGGATCTCGACGTGGCGGCGCGCTACTACCAGCAGGCCGCCGAGCGCGGCAACGCCAAGGCGATGCACAATCTCGCGGTGCTGAACGCCGATGGCGGCGGCAAGGGCCCGAACTACAAGGCCGCGTCGGACTGGTTCCGCAAGGCCGCTGAGCGCGGCGTCGCCGACAGCCAGTTCAATCTCGGCATTCTCTATGCGCGCGGCATCGGCGTCGAACAGAACCTCGCCGAATCCTACAAATGGTTCACGCTCGCCGCCGCGCAGGGCGACACCGACGCCGGCCGCAAGCGCGACGATGTCGCCAAGCGGCTCGATCCGCAGTCGCTCGCCGCCGCCAAGCTCGCGATCCAGACCTTCACGCCGGAGCAGCAGCCCGCCGATGCGGTCAATGTCGCCGCGCCCGCCGGCGGCTGGGATGCCACGCCGAAGGCCGCGCCCAAGGCCGCGGCGAAACCTTCGGCGAAGAGCGCCGCCAAGCCGCTCCACATCAGCCATACCGCCGCGCGCTGATCCTCATTAACGTTCGTCATGGCTGGGCTCGATCCGGCCATGACGGCATTGCGATTGCGGATGGCATCAAGGGCAGAGCAGAGCCTCATCCTGATGAGCGTGCAACGTCGCCAAGTTTACGCAGGCTACGCCTGCTATGGCGCGCGGCCCGAAGGATGAGGCCGTGTCCCGGACGCTGCGCAGCGCGCCAGCGGTGCGCAGCTGATCCGGGATCTTATCAGCGTGCAGGGTTTGGAACGGCCCCGGCTCAGCGGAGCGACATTCCATGTCGCGCCGCGTCCGGGGCATGACCTCATGGTTCGAGACGGCGCGACGCGCCTCCTCTCCATGAGGGTGCGGTCGCTTTCCCAAAGCCGCGGCGTTAACCTTTCGCGTCCAACGGCTGAGACAACTCTCGCGACCAGCACGCCGGACATTCCGCGCGGCGCAGAGTCTTTGTCGCCCCGCCGATTTTCGGTTAAGCAGAATGACGGCGCACGGCCCGGAAGCAGGCGTCGCCGCATGGTCTGACCTGCGGGCGGCGGCAGCGCCGCTGCGCAAACCGAAGCGAACGCGGCGTGCAACTGTATCTTCCCATCGCCGATCTTCCGGTCAACGTCTTCCTCATCCTGGCGATGGGCGCGGCGGTCGGCTTCGTGTCCGGCATGTTCGGCATCGGCGGCGGCTTCCTGATGACGCCGCTCCTGATCTTCATCGGCATCGCGCCGGCGGTGGCGGTCGCCTCGGTCTCCACCCATATCGCCGCCTCCTCGTTCTCCGGCTCGCTGTCGTACTGGCGGCGGCGCGCGATCGACCCGGCGATGGCGGCGATCCTGACCGGCGGCGGCATCGCCGGCACCGCGCTCGGCGTCGGCCTGTTCACGCTGCTGCGCCGGCTCGGCCAGCTCGATCTCATCATCGCGCTGTCCTACCTGATCCTGCTCACCATCGTCGGCGGGCTGATGGTGTGGGAAGGCAGCCGCGCGCTCTTGCGGATTCGCAGCGGCCCGCCGCCGCTGGCGCGCCGCGCCCGCGCGCAGGCCTGGATTCTCGGCCTGCCGCTAAAGATGCGCTTCAAACGCTCGAAGATGTATCTGTCGGTAATTCCGATTGCCGGCATCGGCCTGTTCATCGGCTTTCTCGGCGCCATCATGGGCGTCGGCGGCGGCTTCCTGCTGGTGCCGATCATGATTTACGTGCTGCGGATTCCGACCTCCACGGTGATCGGCACATCGATGGTGCTGACGCTGTTCACCATGCTGATCGCCACCGTTTTGCACGCCGCGACCAACCATCAGGTCGATGCGGTGCTGTCGCTGGTGTTGATGGTCGGCGGGGTGATCGGCGCGCAGTTCGGCGCGCAGGCCGGCTTGCGGATTCGCGGCGAGCACCTGCGTCTGTTGCTCGGCCTCTTGATCCTGTCGGTCGGCATCCGCTTTGCCGCCGAACTCGCGATCCGGCCGCACGACCTCTATTCGATCCGCGAACTGGGGCTGAGCCCATGAGCCGCGCCGAGCCCATCAGCCGCCGCCCCGCCCTTCTCCTGACACTGGCGCTGCTGCTCGCCTCCCCGGCGCGCGCCGAGGAATTGATTGTGTCGGTGTCGAACTATCGCGTCACCGTGACCTCGAACTATTCCGGCGAGGAGCTCGTGCTGTTCGGCTCGGTTGAACGCGAGGGCAAGGCGCTGCCGCGCGACAGCCATTACGACATGGTGGTGACGGTGAGCGGACCGCGCGGCGACATGGTGACCCGGCGCAAGGAGCGCGTGCTCGGCATCTGGGTCAATCGCGACTCGCGCGAATTCATCAAGGTACCCTCCTATCTCGGCGTGTTCGCCAATCGCCCGATCACCGAGATGGCGGCGCCGGACGTGCAGCGCCGTCTACAGATCGGCCTCGCCAACGTGCCGCTGATCCAGCGCATCGGGCCGGACTATGCCGACGTGGTGGCGAGTGACGCCTTCCGCACCGCCTTCATCCGGCTGCGCGAGCAGCGCGCTTTGTATCGCGAGGCCTCCGGCGCGGTGACCTTCCTCACCCCGACGCTGTTCCGCACCGGCATTCCGCTGCCCGCCGAAGTGCCGATCGGCACCTATTATGTCGACATCAAGCTGTTGTCGGGCGGCCAGCTTGCCGCCAAGACGCAAACCTCGTTCGAGGTGGTGAAGGTCGGCTTCGAGCAATTCGTCGCCAATTCGGCGCGCGAACACGGCCTGCTCTACGGTCTCGTCACCGCGCTGATGGCGCTCACCGTCGGCTGGCTCGGCTCGGTGGTGTTCCGGCGCGACTGAGCCGACTATCCAGATTTCGAACAATGTGTCCCGGCGCGATGCAGCGTGTAACGCTGCCTCGCAGAACCGGGACCGTTACAAACCCTGAAGGTGGAACGGCCCCGGATCGGCGGAGCGACATTTCATATCGCACCGCGTCCGGGCACATGGCCTCTCAATAGCACCGCGCGGCGGCGATGCTGTGCATGCGGCGGTCGCCGAGCACATAAGCGGTGAAGGCAAGCGAGCGGAACACCGCCGCGAAGGCGTCGTCGCGAATGCTGAGCCCGCCGGTATAGGCACCGAACGACGGCATCACCGCGCGCATCCCGTCGCTGGCGAAACAGCGCCGCTCCACCGAGCGGCCGCGGTTCGAAACCCGCGCCTTCGGATGCAGATGACCGGCGATCTCGCCTTGCGCACCGGTCGGCTCGTGACGGAAGGTCAGCGGCCCCAGCGTGACTTGATCGGCCACCGTGCCGCCGATCTCGCGCGGCAAGGCCGGGTCGTGATTGCCCGCAATCCAGATCCAGTCGCGCCGCGCCTGCAACTCGGGCAGCGTTGCGCGATCAGCCGCATGGAGACGCTGATGCGCGTCGCGATCATGGAAGCTGTCGCCGAGCGCGATCACGGTGCGCGGATCGTGCCGCGCGATCACCGCGCGCAGTTTGGCCAGCGTCGCCGCGGTGTCGTAAGGCGGCAGCAGCACGCGGCGCGCGGCGAAGCTCGAGCCTTTTTCCAGATGCAGGTCGGAGACGACGAGCAAACGTTGCTCGACCCAGAACAGCGCGCCGGTGAGGTCGGCGGTGAAGGTGACGCCTGCAACGGTGACGTGCTCGCACGATGAATAGCGAACTGCACTCTCCTTCATCATGCCCGGCCTCGTGCCGGGCATCCACGTCCTTCTTGCAACCAACGATAAGACGTGGCTGGCCGGGTCATAGGCAAGCGAAGCGACGCCGTTCTTCGAACGGCCATGCCCGGCCATGACGGCATGGTGATTGCCGCAGAAAACATCGTCATCAGTCCCGCGCCATCGCCTCTTTCACCAGTTCCTCGGCGGCTTCCGCCAAGAGCTCATCGGACGCCTCGCCATAGACGGCCTCGCGGCCGATTTCCAGCATCACCGGCACCGCCAGCGGCGAAATCCGGTCGAGTTCCCGATGCGTGATTCGCCGCCTGATCCGCGCCAGCATATCGCCGAGGCGGCGCAGATCCAAAAACCCGGTGGCGGCGTCGGCACGCGCCGCGCGCAGCAGCACATGATCGGCCTGATGCTTGCGCAGCACGTCATAAACGAGATCGGTGGAGAACAGCACCTGTCGCCGCGATTTCTCCTCGCCGACAAAACGGCGCGGGATCAATCCGGAGATCACCGCGCAGGTGCGGAAGGTGCGTTTCATCAGCGCAGATTCGGCGAGCCAGGCTTCGAGATCGTCGCCCAGCATGTCGGGATCGAACAGCGCATCGAGATCGAGCGTGCCATGACGGATCATCGCCGAGGCATCGCCCAGCATCCACACCGCCAGCGCATATTCATTGGCGACGAATCCCAAGGGCCGCGCCCGCATGCGCTCCAGCCGCCGCGTCAGCAGCATGCCGAGGGTCTGGTGCGCCAGCCGGCCCTCGAACGGATAGCAGACGAGATAATGCTTGCCGGCGCGCGGAAAGGTTTCGACCACCAGTTCGCGCGGCGAGGGGATTTGCGAGAACACCGCCTGCAGCGACAGCCAGTCGCGCACCTGATCCGGCAGTTCTTTCCACGCCTTGCGATCCGCCAGCAGCAGTCGCACCCGCTCGGCCAGATAGGTCGAGAGCGGAAACTTGCCGCCCATATAGGACGGCACTTTGGCGTCGGCGTCATGGGCGCGCGAGACATAGACCTGATCTTCCACCAGCGCCTCGTAACGCACGATCTCGCCGCCGAACACGAAGGTGTCGCCGCCGACCAGACCCTCGATGAAATATTCCTCGATCTCGCCGAGCAGCCGGCCGCCGCGCGCGATCGGCCCGGTGGCGCCGCTACCGCCGCGCCGCGCGCGCACCAGCCGCACTTTCAGCATCGGCTCATCAACAATGGTGCCGACATTGAGCCGATAGCTCTGCCGCACTTTCGGATTGGCGACGCGCCAGCGGCCGCTTTTGTCCTGCCTGATGCGGGCGAACCGCTCGTAGCTTTTCAGCGCATAGCCGCCGGTGGCGACGAAATCGATCACGTCGTCGAAATCGCTGCGGGCGAGGTCCGCATAGGGCGCGGCGCGGCGCACCTCGTCATAAAGCTCATCGGCGAGAAACGGCTCGCCGCAGGCGCGGCCGAGCACATGCTGCGCCAAGACGTCCAGCGCGCCGGCGCGCAGCGGCGGCGTATCCTGCGCGTTCTCCGCTACCGCATCGATCGCGGCGCGGCATTCCAGCACCTCGAAACGGTTGGCCGGCACCATCACCGCGCGCGACGGTTCATCGAGCCGGTGATTGGCGCGGCCGATCCGCTGCATCAGGCGCGAGGCGCCCTTCGGCGCGCCGACATTGATGACCAGATCGATATCGCCCCAGTCGATGCCGAGATCGAGCGAGGAGGTGCAGACCACGCCGCGCAACCGCCCCGCCGCCATCGCGTCCTCGACCTTGCGGCGCTGGCCGACATCGAGCGAGCCGTGATGCAGCGCGATGGCGAGGCTGTCGTCGTTGATGCGCCACAGATCCTGAAACAGCATCTCCGCCTGCGAGCGGGTGTTGACGAACATCAAGGTGGTCTTGTTGGCCTTCACCAGATCGTAGATTTCGTGCAGCGCATGGCGCGCCGAATGCCCGGCCCAGGGCAGTCGCTCGCGCGTGTCCAGCATCTCGACAATCGGCGCGGCGCCGGCATCGGCAATCACCAGATCGGCGGCGCCCGCCTCGTTCGGCTTTTGCGGCACCAGAAAACGACACAGTGATTCCGGATCGGCCACGGTGGCCGACAGACCGATCGCGGTGGCCTGCGGCGCCAGCGCCCACAACCGCGCCAGACCGAGCGCGAGCAGATCGCCGCGTTTCGAGGTCACCAGCGCGTGCAATTCGTCGAGTACGATGCGTTTCAGCGACGAGAACATATACGGCGCGTCATCGGACGACAGCAGCAGCGCAAGTTGCTCCGGCGTGGTCAGCATGATGTCGGGCGGATAGCGGCGCTGGCGCTGGCGGCGCGAGGCCGGGGTGTCGCCGGTGCGGGTCTCGACCCGGATCGGCAGTTGCATGTCGGCAATCGGCCGTTCGAGATTGCGCGCGATATCGACCGCGAGCGCCTTCAGCGGCGAGATGTAGAGCGTGTGCAGGCCGCGTCCCTCTCCCCTCGCGGGAGAGGCAGACAGCTCCACCAGGGTCGGCAGAAAACCCGCCAGCGTCTTGCCGGCGCCGGTCGGCGCGATCAGCAATGCCGAGCGATCCGCGAACGCCTTTTCCAACAGCGCGAGCTGATGCAGGCGCGGCGCCCAGCCGCGCGCGGCGAACCAGCGCGCGAAAATTTCCGGCAGCAACGGCTGGGAAGATGATGAGGGTTCGGTGAGCGCCACGCGCGTCAAGGTAGGATGCCGCAGCGGCAAGGTCGAGGGCGCGGAACGAGGTTCCGCAGCAGTGTCAGTGCTTGCGCGCGACGGCGACAAGGCCGGGCACCGGCTCGTTCTTCTCCTCGCGGGTCGAGACCGCCGACAGGCTGGCGAGCTCAAGCCCCGCCGCCGCGATCGCGTCGCGGATATGATCGGCGCCGTGGCAATAGCGCAGGCCCGCGCCGAGAATCACGCCGGGACCATTATGGGTTTCGGTGGTGAAGGCGACAACGCCGCCCGGCCGCAGCACCCGCGCGGCCTCAGTCATCAATGGCGTCAGATCGCGCAGATAGATCACCGCATCGGCGGCCAGCACGAGATCGAGGCTGTTGTCCGGCTCGACGCGCAGGCCCTGCACCATGTCGGCGACATCGAGTCGTGCATACAGGCCGGTGGCGCGCGCTTGTTCGATCATTCCCGGCGACAGATCGACGCCGATGAACTCGCCGACATTGCCGGCGAATTCGCGGGCCGCAAGGCCCGTTCCACATCCGAGGTCAGCCGCCCGCTTGAAGAAAGCCGGGCGGCCGGTGCCATGGAAGATGCTGAGCACCGCTTTCAGCAAAATCTCCGGGCCGCGATAGTTGAGGTCGCCGACCAGCGCCTTCTCAAAGCGCGGCGCGTACTGATCGAACAGCGTGCGCACATAGTCCGGCGGCATCTCGGCCAGCTCCAGCGCGCCGAGCCGCATCAGCCGCAGCCTGGAGCCGTGCCGGTCCGCGGGATCGGTCTCGCAGGCTCGGCGGTAGGCCTTGATGGCGGCGTCGTGCTGGTTGAGCTCTTGGCACAATTCCCCGAGCGCGAACCATGCCGAGGTGAAGCGAGGGGCCAGCTCGATCGCCTGCGCCATCAGATCCGCTGCCGCGACGAAGTCGCCGCGCAATTGCAGGTCGCGCGCGAAATCATAGCGCCGGTCCGCGATCAGATCGCCTGAGGACAGGAACAGCGGCGCGGGCATGCGGGGACGGCGACTCCAATGCGGCGGATGGCGCCCTATATAGCGGGAATGCGTCCGCAAGACATCCTGATCCCGACCGCCGCCGGATTATGTTGCAGGCCGGGGGGCTTTCATATCGATCCGGTGCGGCCGGTGGAGCGGGCGCTGATCACCCATGGCCATTCCGACCATGCCCGCGCCGGCCATGGCGCGGTGCTGGCGACGCAGGAAACCCTCGACATCATGCGGCTGCGCTATAGCGACAATTTCGCCGGCAGCACCCAGACGATCCGATATGGCGAGCGCCTCCGGCTCGGCACCACCGAAGTCACTTTCCATCCCGCCGGCCATGTGCTCGGCTCGGCGCAGATCGCGGTGACGCATGGCGGCCTCTCCATCGTCGCCTCCGGCGACTACAAGGACGTGGCGGACCCGACCTGCGCGCCGTTCGAGATCGTGCCGTGCGACGTGTTCATCACCGAGGCGACCTTTGGCCTGCCGGTGTTTCGCCATGGCGATCCCGACGGCGAGATCCGCAAGCTGCTCTCTTCCGTCGCGCTGTTCGCCGAACGCGCGCATCTGGTCGGCGCCTATTCGCTTGGCAAGGCGCAGCGCCTGATCGCGCTGCTGCGCCAGGCGGGTTATGACGCGCCGGTCTATCTGCACGGCGCGATGGAAACCATCACGCGCTATTACCAAAGCCGCGGCATCGATCTCGGCGAACTGCGGCTGGCACGCGACGCCGAGAAGGCCGATCTCGCCGGCACCATCACCCTCGCCCCGCCCTCCGCCATCACCGACATCTGGACAAGACGTTTCCCCGATCCGATCGCCGCTTTCGCTTCGGGCTGGATGCGCACCCGCGCTCGCGCGCGGCAGAAGGGCATCGAGCTGCCGCTGGTGATTTCCGACCACGCCGACTGGGACGGCCTCACCGCCACCATCGATGCGACCGGCGCGGGTGAAGTCTGGGTCACCCACGGCCAGGAAGACGCGCTGGTGCACTGGTGCGAAACCAAGGGGCTCAAGGCGCGACCGCTCGATCTGGTCGGCTATGGCGAGGAGGACGACGCGCCGGCCGTCGCGGCAGATGCGGGCGGTGCCGCATGAACCGTTTCGCGCATCTGCTCGACCGTCTCGCTTACGAGCCGGGCCGCAACAACAAGCTGCGGCTGATCACCGCCTATTTCCGCGAGGTGTCGGACCCTGATCGCGGCTGGGCGCTGGCGGCGCTGACCGGCGCGCTGTCGTTTCGCCACGCCAAGCCCGGCCTCATTCGCGATTTGATCGCGGCGCGCACCGATCCCACCCTGTTCGCGCTGTCCTATGACTATGTCGGCGACCTGTCGGAAACCGTGGCGCTGATGTGGCCTTCTGTTCCCGCCCCCGCTTGCGGGGGAGGGTCAGGGAGGGGGAACGAAGGGAGGGGGAATGGTCTTCAAGGTGAAGCGCCCCCACCCGGCGCGCTGTGCGCGCCGACCTCCCCCGCAAACGGGAGAGGTCAAGAATACTCCCCCACCCTCACCAACATCGTCACCACGCTGCACACCCTCGGCAAGACCGAGATCCCGGCGCAGCTGGCGCGCTGGCTCGACGAGCTCGACGAGACCGGACGCTGGGCGCTGCTCAAGCTCGTCACCGGAGCCTTGCGCATCGGCGTCTCGGCGCGGCTTGCCAAGACCGCGGCCGCCGCACTCGGCGACAAAGACCCGCACGAGGTCGAGCTGCTCTGGCCCGGCCTCGCTCCGCCCTATCTCGATCTGTTCGCCTGGCTGGAAGGCCGCGCCGACAAACCCATCAATCGCGATCCCGCGCCGTTCCGTCCGGTGATGCTGGCGCATGCCATCGCAGACAGCGACTTCGCCAGCCTCGATCCGGCGGACTTCATCGCCGAATGGAAATGGGACGGCATCCGCGTGCAGGCGGTGAGCGGCCGCGATGACGAGGGTCACATCGCCGCGCGGCTTTATTCGCGCAGCGGCGAGGACATCACCGCGAACTTTCCCGATCTTCTGCCATCGTTACGTCTGCAAGGGGTGATCGACGGCGAACTCTTAGTGCTGCGCGAGGAGCGCGTGCAGAGCTTCAACGTGCTGCAGCAACGGCTCAACCGCAAAAGCGTGACGCCGAAACTGATCAAGGACTATCCGATCCATCTGCGTGCCTATGACCTGCTGGCCGAAGGTGGGGACGATCTGCGCGGGCTGCCGTTCGCGGAACGCCGCACGCGGCTGGAGTTCTTCATCGCGGGGCTCGACGATCCGCGCATCGACCTGTCGGCGATGGTGCCGTTCGCGACATGGGAGGAGCTGACCGCCGCCCGCGCCGATCCGTCCAGTGCCGGCGCGGGCGACGATGCCGACGCGGTGGAAGGCGTGATGCTAAAGCGCCGTGACGCGCTTTATCTGCCGGGACGGCCGAAAGGCCAATGGTGGAAATGGAAGCGCGATCCGCATGTGATCGACGCCGTGCTGATGTATGCGCAGCGCGGCCACGGCAAGCGCTCGTCGTTTTATTCCGACTACACCTTCGGCGTCTGGACCGCGACAAAAGACGGCGAGCAGCTGGTGCCGGTCGGCAAGGCGTATTTCGGCTTCACCGACGAGGAGCTTTTGCAGATCGATCGCTTCATCCGCCGCAACACCACCGAAAAATTCGGCCCGGTGCGCCATGTGGTGCATGAGCCGGATCAGGGCCTGGTGTTCGAGGTGGCGTTCGAGGGGCTCGCACGCTCGCCGCGCCACAAATCCGGTCTTGCGATGCGCTTTCCGCGCATCAGCCGCCTGCGCTGGGACAAACCGCCGGGCGAGGCCGACCGGCTGGAGACGCTGGAGCGGATGCTGAAAGACGAAACACGCGGGCCGGATGAGGCAGTGCTGCGCAAGACCGCGCCCTGATACCGCAACGTGCATGATCGCGTTGTCGATGAACATTCCGTCAGGAAAAAAGCCCGCTCCACCATCGCAGGCGAGCGCTTGACGGCGGCGCTTTCCGCCACCAATTGCGCCGGGAGCGTGCTATCATGGCAGCGCTTTGGATCGGGAGACGACAATGCAGGACGAGGTCAGGGACTTGCCGGCGCGGGACAATCAGCTGTCGCGCTTTCTCGGTGGCTCGCCCCTCGGCGTGCTGTTGCGGCTGGTGCTGATGTCGGTGCTGGTCGGCGTGGTGCTCGCCGCCATCGGCCTCGATCCCTGGAACATCGTTGCCAGCATCCAGCGATTGGCCGACTGGATCTGGGCGATCGGCTTCGACGCCATCACCGGACTGTGGCGCTACTTCCTGCTCGGCGCGGTGATCGTCGTTCCGATCTGGTTGCTGTCGCGCCTGTTCAGCGCCGGCACCCCGCGCCGGTAGGCGGCGTGCATAGTTTCGCTTGAAATGGCGCCAAACGAATTTGTCAAAGCCCGTCAGGCCCGGCCTTGTGCCGGGCATCCACGTCTTTACGAAAGCCTCCCAAGAAAAACCGCGGATGGCCGGGTCAAGCCCGGCCATGACGATTGAATTGCGTTTCAACCACACACCTAACTCATGACCGCTCCGCTCACGCACGGCCGCGTGTTCGCAATCGCCGGCCCGGCGATGCTGGCGAACCTCACCACACCGCTGCTCGGCATCGTCGCCACCGCCGTGATCGGGCGGCTCGGCGAGGCGCATCTGCTCGGCGGCGTGGCGATGGCCTCGGTGGTGTTCGACTGCCTGTTCTGGCTGTTCGGCTTTTTACGCATGAGCACGGTGGCGCTGACCGCGCAGGCGCTCGGCGCCAATGATGCCGTTGAGATGCGCGCCACGCTCGGCCGTGGCCTGCTGGTCGCGCTCGCCTGCAGCACTGTGTTGTTGCTGCTGCAGGCTCCGCTCACCGCCACGACGTTCGAGTTGATGGGCGCGAGCGGCCCGGTGACCGAAGCCGCCAGTCTGTATTTCCGCATCCGGCTATGGTCCTCGCCGCTGCTGCTCGCCAACTACGCGGTGCTCGGCTGGCTGATCGGTCAGGCCCGCACCGGCTGGGCGCTGGCGATCCAGATCACCATCAATGTGGTCAACATCGTCGCGACCATGCTGCTCGTGCTGGTGCTGGCGCAGGGCATCGCCGGCGCGGCCTATGCCGCGATCCTCGCCGAAGCCTGCGGCCTGCTGTTCGGCCTTATGCTGGTTCGGCGCCTGCTCGCCGGTCACGGCTTGTACGTGCCGCGCACCGTGTTGTTCGACCGCGTGCGGCTGACGCGGATGATGGCGATCAACCGCGACATCATGATCCGCACCATGGCGCTGATCGGCGCGTTTCTGTTCTTCACCGCGCAGGGCGCGCGGGCCGGCGACGTGGTGCTGGCGGCCAATGCCATCCTCAACAATTTCGCGCTGATCGGCTCGTTCTTCCTCGACGGTCTCGCCACCGCCGCCGAACAGCTCTGCGGCCGCAGCGTCGGCGCGCGCGACCGCGACGGATTTTTGCGCGCCACGCGTCTCGTACTCGGCTGGAAGTCTCGGCTTCGCCATGGCGGCGACGCTATTGTTGGCGCTGGGCGGCGGGGCGCTGATCGATCTGATGACCACCAGCCTTGATGTGCGGATCGCGGCGCGTGACTTCATGTGGCTCGCGGCGCTGGCGCCGGTGTGCGGCGTTATGGCCTATGCCTATGACGGCGTCTATATCGGTGCGACCTGGGCGCGCGACATGCGCAATCTGATGCTGGCGTCGTTCGCGATCTATCTGGCCGCATGGGCGGCATTGCAGTCGTACGGCAATGCCGGGCTGTGGCTGGCGCTGCTGATTTTCCTGTTGGCGCGCGGCGGCCTGCAGGCGCTGCGCTATCGCGGCCTGCTCGCCACGTCCTTCGCGCCGCTCAGTCCGGCCAGTCTTCCGCGGTGATCATCGCGGCGTCCGCGCCGACAATCTCCGACAACGAGTCGCGGCCGGTGCGGCGCAGGGTCGAAAGCAGATCGGCCTTGATGGCGTCGACGAGGCCAATGCCGCGATAGACCAGCGCCGAATATAGCTGCACGAGAGTGGCGCCGGCGCGAATCTTCATCAGCGCCGCGCCGCCGGAATCGACACCGCCGACCCCGATCAGCGGAAACGCGCCCTCGGCCCGCACATAGGTCTCCGCCAGCATGCGGGTGGAGAGCCGCAGCAGCGGCCGGCCGGACAGGCCGCCCTGCTGCTGCGCGCCGACCTTGTCGCGCAGGCTGGCGGGCCGCGACAGCGTGGTGTTGGAAACGATCATGCCGTCAACGCCGCGCGCGCGCGCCACATGCACCACATCGTCGAGTTCGGGCAGCGTCAGGTCCGGCGCGATCTTCAGCAGCAGCGGCGTCGGCCCGGCGCTCTCCTGCACGCGGTCGCGCGCCTCGATGGCGCGCGCCAAGAGATCGTCGAGCGCCTCGGCCTGCTGCAGATTGCGCAGGCCCGGCGTGTTCGGCGACGACACGTTGATGGTGAAATAGCTCGCCACCGGCGCGAACGCCTCGATCAGCGTGACATAGTCCTGGATGCGATCGGCCGAATCCTTGTTGGCGCCGAGATTGACGCCGATGATGCCGCCGCGCTCCGCGCGCAGCGCGAGGCGGCGCAGCACCACATCGCCACCGTCATTGTTGAAGCCCATGCGGTTGATCACCGCCGAATCCTGCTCTAGCCGGAACAGCCGCGGCAGCGGATTGCCGCTTTGCGGCCGCGGCGTTACCGAGCCGATCTCGACAAAGCCGAAGCCGAGCCGCAGCAGCGCGTCCGGCACCTCGGCATTCTTGTCGAAGCCCGCCGCCATGCCGACCGGATTGGGAAAATTGAGGCCGAAGGCGCGCACCGCGAGCTTGCCGTCGTCGGGCTCGCGGCGCGGCAGCGGCACCATGCGCAGGCCGGCGATAGCGAGGCGATGCGCCTGCTCCGGATCGAGCCGCCGCAGCAGCGGCAGCGTCATGACATCGAAGGCACGGATCAAATCTTCAACTCCGGAACAGTGTGCGAGCCGTCGGCGCGCAGTGTCAGCGCCGTCACGTTCTCCGCCGCGGCAGGATCGAGCTCGGCATAGAGATGCGGAAACAGCTCGCCGCCCCGCGAACGCTCCCATTTCAGCGCGTCGCCGAGCGCGCCGGCGTCGATCGCGATCAGGAACAGGTCGGCCTGCCCGGCGAAATGCCTGGCCAGCGTGCCGGGAACCTGGGCGGCGGTGGAAAAATGGATGAAGCCGTCGCGGCGATCGTCGGCGCTGCCCTGATAGGAACCCTGCCGCTCGGCCTCCCGCCAGGCCGGAGCCGGACAGATTTTATAGATCAAGGTCACGGCGGGATCTCGCGAGTGATTGGATTCGTTATGATTTTTGTCAGGGCCGGGGCAGACCGTAAAGGCCGCGAAGGTCCAGTTCAAGTCTCGCTTTTGTGCATCCGATGCGAGGCTGCGGAATTGGACTTGCAAGGTAATAATTCCTAAAATAGACCTGAGCCTTAAAATGGACTTGCCTGACGACAGCGTGTTTTTCCGTCTTCGCGAGCGGTTTCGTCGTTCTCAACAGCGTTCCTGATCCCGCGGGCCGCAGCCAGCCTTGGTGCTCACATGCTGACACATGCGCAAATCTGGAATGCCCTCGACCGCCTCGCCGAGCGCGCCGGGCTGTCGCCTTCGGCGCTGGCGAAACGCGCCGGGCTCGATCCCACCACCTTCAACAAGTCGAAGCGCGTCACCAGCGACGGCCGCGAACGCTGGCCCTCCACCGAGTTGGTGGCGAAGGCGCTGGCGGCGACCGGGGTCAGCATCGATTCCTTCGTGCAGTTCATCGAAAGCTCCGCCCATGCGGTGCAGTCGGTGCCGCTGCTCGGTTTCGCCGAGGCCGGCAGCGGCGGCTATTTCGACGATGGCGGCTTTCCGGTCGGCAAGGGCTGGGACGAGGTCGGGCTGCCCTCGGTCAATGACGAGCACGCCTACGCGCTGGAGATTTCCGGCGACTCGATGAAGCCGACCTATCGCGACGGCGACGTCATCGTGGTCTCGCCCGGCGCGCCGATCCGGCGCGGCGACCGCGTGGTGGTGAAGACCAAGGACGGCGAGGTGATGGTGAAGGAATTGCGCCGCCGCACCCAGAAGGTGATCGAGCTGCAATCGCTCAATCCGGCGCATGCCGACCGCACGCTCGCGACCGCCGATGTCGAGTGGATCGCGCGCATCGTCTGGGCGAGCCAGTAACGTTTTCCAGCAAAGGGAGACTGAGGATGGAGCTTCACGGCTGTGCCTGCTGCGCGGACCTGCTGACACAACGTTTCGACCGCCGCCGCTTTCTGGTGACCGGGGCCGCGGCCGGACTTTCGGCGATGCTGCCGTCGCTGGCGTTCGCGAAAGGCGGCAAGAAAAACTACGAGGCGATGGTGCTGTCGTGCATCGACCCGCGGCTGCAGGAGCCGGTGCGGCACTATACACGCCGCCGTCATCTCACCGGCAAGGTCAGCCAGTTCGTGATCGCGGGCGCGGCGGTCGGCGTGGTCGCCGAGCCGTTCAAGGACTGGCACAAGGCATGGTGGGACAACGTCACCACCTCGGTGCAGCTGCACAACATCAAAAGAGTGATCGCGATCGATCATCGCGATTGCGGCGCGGCCAAGATCGCCTATGGCGAGGCCAGCGTGGCGCACTGGAAGGCCGAAACCGCGACCCACAAGGCCGCGCTCGCCGCCTTCCGCGCGCAGATGAAGGAACGCCTGCCGCAACTCGGCGTCGAGACCGGCTTGATGGCGCTCAACGGCCGCATCGAGATGTTTTCGTAAGGGAGCATGACAAACGGGAACGCAACAATCCCGGCTCCGGCGGGGATTGTTATGTGCTCTGCTCGCGAGGGACGTGGATGGCCGGGACAAGCCCGGCCATGACGAGATTGGGTGAGCAGGCGATTTCTTACTGAACCACGCTCTCTCTTAGACAATCAAAGAGTCCGATTCAGCCGGATAGTCTGGAACAACAGTCATGACCGGGCTTGTCCCGGCCATCCATGACTTATAGCGCAAGCAAGAAAAGCCGTTGCGAGGGGTACGAGCCTCACGCCACCAGCGGTGCGACGATGGCGTTCAGCACCTTGGCGGCGTCACGCGGCGACAGCCGCACCTGCAGGCCGCGCTGCCCGCCATTGATGTAGACGAGATCCTGCGCCATCGCCTGCTGTTCAATCGCGGCGCGCGGGGCGCGCATCTGGCCGAACGGGCTGATGCCGCCGACCTTGTAGCCCGACAGCCGTTCCGCATCCGCCGGCTTCATCATCTGCGCGGCTTTGCCGCCGAACGCCGCGGCGAGCTTCTTCATCGACACTTCGCAGTCCGACGGCACGATGACGCAGACCGGCTTGCCGTCGACCAGCGCCATCAGCGATTTCAAGACGCGCGCCGGTTCTTCGCCGATCGCCGCGGCTGCCTGCAGCCCGATCCGGTCGGCATTGCTGTCGTAGTCGTAGGTGTGCACCGAGAAGGCGACGCCCGCCTGCTCCAGCATCTTGGTCGCGCGCGTCACTTTCGACATGCGGACTGACTCTCACATCCAGGTTTATCGCTGCAGCGCGGCGTCGATCATCGCGATCGCGTTGGGCACGCCGTAGACCGCAACGAAGGAGCCGAAGCGCGGGCCCTTCTCCTGCCCGAGCAGCACCTGATAGAGCATGTTGAACCAGTCGAGCGCCACGCCGGGACGGCCGTCCTTGCCGGCCTTCTTGTGATCGAGGAACGGCTCGCGCCGGCCGATCTCATAGACCACGTTCTGGATGTCCTCGGCCGACGCATCAGCGGGTAACTTCGCCAGCGCATCGCGCAGATCCTGCAAAGCGGCGCGCTCAAGCTCGGTCGGCTGGCGGAAGGTCTTGGTCGGCGCGACGAAGTCGCGATAGTAGTTGATGGCATAGCCGACCAGCGCGTCGAGCCGCGGATGGCTCTGCGGCGTCACGCCGGGGCGATAACGCTGGATGAAGCCCCACAGCGTCTCGGCATTCTCCGCATTCGACGACGACACCAGCGTCAGCAGAAGCTGGAACGTCACCGGCATCTCGGAGGCCTGCGGCTGGCCGGCATGGATGTGCCACACCGGATTGCCGAGCCGCTGCTTGATGTCCTGCCGGCCGTAGCCGTCGAGGAATTGCTGATACTCGTCGACATTGCGCGGGATCACGTCGAAATACAGCCGCTTGGCGGATTTCGGCTCGCGATACATGAACAGCGACAGCGATTCCGGCGAGGCGTAGCGCAGCCACTCGTCGATGGTGAGGCCGTTGCCCTTCGACTTGGAAATCTTCTGGCCCTTGTCGTCGAGGAACAATTCGTAATTGAAGCCCTCCGGCGGCGTGCCGCCGAGCGCGGTGCAGATCTTGCCCGACAGCTTCACCGAGTCGATCAGATCCTTGCCGGCCATCTCGTAATCGACGCCGAGCGCGACCCAGCGCATCGCCCAGTCCGGCTTCCATTGCAGCTTGCAATGCCCGCCGGTGACCGGAACGGTGACGCGTTCTTTCGTTTCGGGATCGTCGTACGACACCGTGCCGGCCTTCTTGTCATGCTCGACAATCGGAACCTGCAGCACCACGCCGGTGCGCGGGCAGATCGGCAGGAACGGCGAATAGCTCGCGGCGCGCTCCTCGCGCAGCGATGGCAGCATGATCGCCATCACCTGATCGATCTTCTCCAGCACCTTGAGCAGCGTCGCGTCGAACCGGCCCGAAGTGTAGTAGTCAGTCGAAGAGGCGAATTCGTAGTCGAAGCCGAAGGTGTCGAGGAAGGCGCGCAGCCGCGCATTGTTGTGCGCGCCGAAGCTCGGATGGGTGCCGAACGGATCGCGCACGCGGGTCAGCGGCTTGCCGAGATCCTGCGCCAGCATCTCCTTGTTCGGTACATTGTCCGGCACCTTACGCAGGCCGTCCATATCGTCGGAAAAGGCGAGCAGCCGGGTCTTGATCTTGTCCTCGGTGAGCACGCGGAAGGCATGACGCACCATGGTGGTGCGCGCGACCTCGCCGAAGGTGCCGATATGCGGCAGGCCCGAGGGGCCATAGCCGGTCTCGAACAGCACCTCGTCCTTCGGTTTCTTCTTCAGCCGCGCCACGATCTGCTTCGCCTGTTCGAACGGCCAGGCGTTGGATTGTTCGGCGACCGCGCGCAGGTCGCTCGCGGACATCTCAGTGAGGCTCGGCAACGTATCAGACATCATGTTTCCCGGACAATTTCAGACGGTCATGCGCGAAGGCTGGAGTGATGGAAGGCGGCGGCGCGTGGAGAATAGACTTAAAACGGGCTGACGGAAAAATAACGCAGCCACAGATCGGTGTAGCGGCCTTTTTCCCAGAGCCTGAACATCGCCCAGTTCAGCGCCTGGCGCAGCACGTCGTTACCGCGTTTGACGCCGATGCCGACGCCCTCGCCGAAATAGCGGCTCTCGACGAACGGCCCGCCCGAGAAGGCGCAGCAATCGCCGGAATCGGTGCCGTTGATCCAGAAGGCGAGCGCGATGGCGTCGCCGAAGATCATGTCGACCTCGTTCCGGCGCAGCGCCAGCCGCAGCGCCTCGTCATTCGCAAAGCCGACCACCAGCGCGTCGGTGAACAGCGATTTCAGATAGGCCTCATGCGCCGAGCCGGAGATAGCGCCGATCTTTTTGCCGGAAAGATATTCCGGCCGCACCTCGGCCATCACGCCGTCGCGGCGCGAGACGAAACGCGCCGGCGCGCGATAATACGGATCGGAGAAATCGAGCTTGGCGCGGACCTGCGGCGTCACCGCGATCGAGGCGATGATGGCATCGCCGCGATTGGCGTTGATCGCGTCGATCAGGGTCTCGAAGCGCCGCATCTGGATCGTGCACGGCACCTTGATCTCCTCGCAGATCGCGCGGGCGAGATCGACATTGAAGCCGGCGGGATTGCCGTCCGGCCCGGTGAAGTTGAACGGCGGATAATCGGTCTCGGTCAGGAAGCGGATCACGGTGATGCGCGACAGATCGGGACGGTCGGGCCGCCGCCGCGGGTCCCAGAAGCCGGGCACCGCCTGCGGCGCCGCGGCCTGCAACGTGGCAGGCGGCGGCGTCACCGGCTGCGGCACCTGCGCCGCCGGATCGCTGGTCTGCGCCCGCGCCGGCGCGAGACCGAGCAGCAGCGCCGCGCAGCCGGCCGCGATCAGCCGCCGCAGCGCGCGGGAGGATCTTGCGTTGATGAATGCCGCTACCTGTGATTGCATATCGATGGCTTCCGCGAGCGTCTTATAGACCATCCGGCGGCCGACGCGAGGGCGTTTGAGTGCTGGGGACGGGTGGCGTATGGCGCTGAGGAGCGGCCTCGCGGCAGCAAAGCCGCAACCTTGGCCGCAGGGCCGGGGCACGGTCGCGTTCCCGCGCCGCCTGACCGGGTTGATCGAGCGGCTGTGGCGCCGACCGCCGCGGCCCGCCACGCCCCCGCCGCCTGCGATCCCCTCCCACCCGTTCGAACTCGACTGCCTGCGCGGCGTGATTGCGCCGGACTTGTTGGCGGCCGCGGCCCGGCGCAGCCACGCGGTCGGCGTCGGCGCGGATCAGGTGTTGATCCAATGGGGCGTGATCGACGAGGACGTCTATCTGCGCCATCTCGCCGCGCATTGCGGCACCCAAATCGAGTCCTTCGCACGCATCCGCCGCGCGGATTGCCCGCTCAGCGACGCGCAGCTGCATTTCGCCGGCCGCTACGGCCTGATTCCGATCCTGCGCGACGGCGGACACGTCTACATCCAGATTCCGACCGGCCTCAGCGCACGGCGGATCAGTGAGCTTGCGGCGAAATATCCCGCCGCCGCGGCACAATTGCGGCTGGCGAGCCGGCGCGATTTCGATCGCTTCGTTGTCCGCCATGCCGGCGAGGCGATCGCGCATGACGCGGCGGAAGGCCTGCCCTCGCGCTGGCCGGAACTGTCGGCGGCGCCGGCGGCGGTGATGCGGCTGCGCCGGCCGCTGCGCCGCGCCGCATGGACGCTGGCATTGACTGCGATCTTCACGCTGATGCCGCTGCTGGCAATCCAGCTCACCGGCGCGGCGCTGGCGATCTGGTTCCTGCTGTTCGCCGGGCTGCGCCTGGCCGGCAGCTTCGCGCCGCGCCAGCCACACATCCCGCAGCCGCGCCTGCCCGACGACCGCCTGCCGGTCTACACCGTGATGGTCGCGCTCTACCATGAGGCAACCTCGGTCGCGCCGCTGCTGCGCGCGCTGGAGGCGCTCGACTATCCGCGCGAGAAACTCGACATCAAGCTGGTGATCGAGCCGGACGATGCGCAGACCCGCGCCGCCATCGCCGCCCTCGGACCGTTGCCGCATGTCCATGTCATCACCGCGCCGGAGTTTGGCCCGCGCACCAAGCCGAAGGCGCTGAACTACGCGCTCGCTTTCGCCCGCAGCACTTTTCTCGCGGTGTTCGACGCCGAGGATCGCCCCGATCCCGGCCAATTGCGCGCCGCGCTCGAGGTGTTCGCTGCGGGCGAAGAGGAGATCGCCTGCGCGCAGGCCAGCCTGCATCGACAACAGCGCCGACAGCTGGCTGGCGCGGATGTTCACCGCCGAATATGCCGGACAGTTCGACGTCTTCCTGCAGGGCTTCTCGGCGTTCCGCATGCCGCTGCCGCTCGGCGGCTCGTCCAATCATTTCCGCACCGCCATGCTGCGCGAAGTCGGCGGCTGGGACGCCTACAACGTCACCGAGGACGCCGATCTCGGCTTCCGCCTCGCCCGCTTCGGCTATCGCTCGGTGATGTTTCCCTCCACCACCTATGAGGAAGCGCCGGCAAGGTTCGGTGCCTGGCTGCGCCAGCGCTCGCGCTGGATGAAAGGCTTGGATGCAGACCTGGATCGTGCATATGCGCTCGCCGCGCAAATTATGGCGCGACGCCGGTCCCAGCGGCTTCTTCACCCTCAACATCATCGTCGGCGGCAATGTGCTGACCGCGCTGGTGCATCCGGTGATGCTGGCGGAAATCCTGATCCCGACGGCGCTGCACGCTTTCGACAGCGATGTTGCCAGCTTCCTCGCCAGCGAATTCGCCGGGCTGCATGTCGCGACCATTATCAGCGGCTATCTCTCTACCGTGCTGATCGGGCTGATCGGCCTGTCGCGGCGCGGGCTCAAACGCCACGCCTTCGTGCTGGCGCTGACGCCGATCTAGTGGGTGTGCCTGTCGCTCGCAGCATGGCGGGCGCTGATCCAGCTCATGCGCGACCCCTATCGCTGGGAGAAAACCGAGCATGGCCTCGCGCGGCATTCGCGGCTGCACCATGCGCCGACGATGCGGCCGCCGCTTGAACTGAAGGAGATCGAGCCTGCCGGCGCCTATCAGAGATAGCGCTTGAGATCCGTGGCGGCTTCCTCAGGCGTGCGCTTGAGGTTGAACGGGGCGACAAAGCGGCCGTCACGATCCATCAGATAGATCAGCGCGGTGTGGTCCATGGTGTAGTCGCCATCCTTCAGCGGCACCTTCTTGGCGTAGACCCGATAGGCCGAGGTCATCTTCGCCACGTCTTTCGGATCGCCGGTGAGGCCCTTGAGATGCGGATCGAAGCTCGAGAGGTAATCCTTCATCGTCGCCGGGGTGTCGCGCTCGGGGTCCACCGAGACAAAGAAGGCGTTGACGCGGTCGGCATCCTTGCCCATCGCGCGCAGCACCTCCGACATCTCGAACAGCGAGGTCGGGCAGACATCGGGGCAATGGGTGAAGCCGAAGAAAATGATGCTGGGGCGGCCCTGCAGGTTCTTCTCGGTGATGGCCTGCCCGCTCTGGTCGACCAGTTGGAACGGCCCGCCGATCGCCGCCGGCGGCGCCGCGCTGCGCAGGCCGCCGACCAGCCACAGCGTCGCCGTGAGGCCGATGGCGAGGCTCACGGCGAAGGCCGCAACGATCGTGAGGGGGCGGGTGATCCGATTTGCCATGACAGTTCCGACTTGAGAGAACCCGGCTTGAGGCCGATTGGGGGATGAGCGCGCCGGGTGTGGCGCGGGCTGGACCTGCCGCGCCAGCGGGCGCGGAACGACGCCCTCGGCATAGACGCAGAGAGCCCGTTCGGCAAGGCGTTCCCGCCCTGCTCACGGCATCATGAACGCGTGGAAACCGCAGAAAATCGGGGCGGGATCAGCGGGCGGCGGCGGCCTGGGCGTCGAGATAGCAGGGCCGGTACATCGACATCAGCTGCTGGCCGCGCAGGAAGATCATGTGCGGCGTGAGGCCGCCGCGCTTCTTGATCCAACGCCGGATCGAGGTCGGGTACATCGTATAGAGCATGTGGGTGGCCTCGATATTGGTGATCGGCCGGCCACCGGCACCGGGATCCCACGCCGCATGGAAGCCGAGGCTGGCGCGCGAGGTGACGCAGATCCTGTCGCGCGGCACCGCACCGAGCACGATGGTGCAGGCCGAGGCGCACAGGCCGTCGATCACCACGGTTTCGCCCGAGGAACGCAGCGCCTCATATTTGTCGACATAGGTTCCGATGCGGCCGCCACGATCATCGGCAATGCGCACCACCGCATGGCTTGCGCCGATCCCGATACAGAGAAAGATCGCCGCCAGAATACCGGTCCAGCCCTTCATCCCCAACCCCGCCCCGACCGGCGCGAACGTCGTCGCCGGATGAATGCAGCGTGTTGCGAGTCCGGTTTTTTGTCCAGCAGCGCGCGGGACACAGTCGGAGATTTCATCGCAGTGTTGCAGAGCGGATGCACTTTGTGCGCGGTGCCGGAACCGGCAACGCTCAAGCAAAGATCGGCGTGGGGAACATCAAGAAAAATGATGAAGTGAAAAGGCTGGAGCGGGCGAAGGGAATCGAACCCTCGTATGCAGCTTGGGAAGTTGCCGTTCTACCATTGAACTACGCCCGCGAAGCGCCGTGTCGCGAACCCTCGCCCCAAGTGCGGCGGATGGCGCGCGTGACCGAACCGACCATCGCGCAGTCCGGCGCATTTTGCAACGAAGGGCATGCGTCTCGCCATCGTTTCACGGGGAAACGCGGTTAACACCATATGCGGCTGGAGCGAAACGCGGCTCGCCCTGGTCCGGCCCGTGACGCAGCGATTCAGACGCGAAAGTGCTTGGAAAGCTTGAGGCCCTGGCCCTGATAGTTCGACGCGATCCGCGCGCCATAGAGCGTGTCGGGCGGCGCCAGCATTTTCTCATAGACCAGACGGCCGACAATCTGGCCGTGCTCGAGAATGAACGGCACTTCGCGCGAGCGCACCTCGAGCACCGCGCGCGAGCCCTGCCCGCCCGCGCCGGCATAGCCGAAACCGGGATCGAAGAAACCGGCATAATGCACGCGGAATTCGCCGACCAAGGGATCGAACGGCACCATCTCGGCGGCGTAGTCCGGCGGCACCTGCACCGCTTCCTTCGATGCCAGAATATAGAACTCGCCGGGATCGAGGATCAGGCTGCGATCGGCCCGGGCGCGGATCGGCTCCCAGAATTCGCCGACGGTGTAGCCGGCGCGGCGATCGACATCGATCACGCCGGTGTGGCGCTTGGCGCGGTAGCCGACAAACCCGTCGGAGCCTTCGCCGGACAGATCGACACTGAGCGCGACGCCGCCGGCAAGATCGGGCGCGTCGCTGTCGACCAGTCGCTCGCGCGCGTGCAGCTCCTGCAACTGCGCCTCGTCGAGCAAGGGATGGCCGCAGCGGAACCGGATCTGCGACAGCCGCGAGCCTTCGCGCAGCAGGATCGGAAATGTCTTCGGGCTGATCTCGGCATAGAGCGGGCCGTGATAGCCGGGTTCGATCATGTCGAAACGGCGGGTGCCGTCGGCGATCACACGGGTGAACACATCGAGCCGGCCGGTCGAGCTTTTCGGATTGGCCGCGGCGAGGATGTTCGGCGGCAGCGCGAGGCTTTCCAGCAGCGGCACGATATAGACGCAGTTGGTTTCCAGCACCGCGCCATCGGACAGATCGATCTCGTGCAGCTTGAGCTCGTCGATGCGCTCGGCCACCGTGGTGTCGGGCCCGGGCAGGAAGCTGGCGCGGACGCGGAACGCGATGTCGCCGAGCCGCAGATCGAGGCTGGCGGGCTGGATCTGGCTTTCCACAAACGGATAGGCCGGCAGGATCAGGCCGGCATCGGCCATCGCCGCAATCATGCGGTCAGGCAGAATTCCTTGTGCATCCGGCGCAATCGAGAAGGCCATTTTCCGGTCCCGTGACCCGCGCATGGCGGTCATGCTTACCGGTTATCCGATGGGTTGCTTGACGGAAAGAGTGCTCAGGATTAAGCGTTGGACTTATCCCGTGGTCATTTGAGCCGGCCGGCTTGCAGCCACGTAAAACAAGTCGCTAAACAGGCCGGGGACGATTGCTCCCGGCTTTGTGGCATCCGGCTTGTGGGATTTTCCAAGCCGGTTTTTTTGTGGCCATTTTCCGGGCCACGATTGGAGGTCATATGTCCGCGCAGCCCCCCCGCAATTATCGCCCCGAAACCCGCCTGGTGCATTCCGGCACGCTGCGCTCGCAATTCGGCGAGACCTCGGAATCGCTGTTCCTGACCCAGGGCTTCATCTACGACAGCGCCGAGCAATGCGAGGCCCGCTTCAAGGGTGAGGACCCCGGCTTTCTCTATTCGCGTTTCTCCAATCCGACCGTGACGATGTTCGAGCGGCGGATGGCCGACCTCGAAGGCGCGCAGGCCGCCCGCGCCACCGCCACCGGCATGGCCGCCGTCACCACCGCGATCCTGGCGCCGCTGAAGGCCGGCGACCACCTCGTCGCCTCCAAGCAGATGTTCGGCTCGTGCCGCTATGTGGTGGAAGACCTGCTGCCGCGTTACGGCATCGCCTCGACGCTGGTCGATGGCCTCGATCTCGACCAGTGGCGCAAGGCGATGCGGCCGAACACCAGAACCTGCTTCCTCGAAAGCCCGACCAACCCGACGCTCGACGTGCTCGACATCGGCGCGATCGCGCAGATCGCCCATCAGGGCGGCGCGCGGCTGATCGTCGACAATGTGTTCGCGACCCCGATCTGGCAGAGCCCGCTCACACTCGGCGCCGATGTCGTGGTCTATTCGGCGACCAAGCATATCGACGGCCAGGGCCGCTGCCTCGGCGGCGTCATCCTCTCCACCAACGACTTCATCCAGGAGCACATCCACACCTTCCTGCGCCAGACCGGCCCGGCAATGTCGCCGTTCAATGCCTGGGTGCTGCTCAAGGCGCTGGAGACGCTCAGCGTGCGGGTCAAGGCGCAGACGACGAGCGCGGAGAAGATCGCCGACGCGCTGGCGCAGCATCCGAAGATCTCACGGCTGATCTATCCGGGCCGCGCCGACCATCCGCAGGCCGCGACCGTGAAGAAGCAGATGCGCGCCGGCTCGACGCTGATCGGCTTCGAGGTCAAGGGCGGCAAGGCGGCGGCGTTCCGCACCCTGAACGGCTGCAAGATCGCGCGCATCTCCAACAATCTCGGCGACTCCAAGAGCATCGTCACCCACCCGGCGACCACGACGCATCAGCGCCTTGCGCCCGAAGCGCGTGCCGAGCTTGGCATCAGCGACGGCTTCATCCGCTATTCGGTCGGGCTCGAACATCCCGACGATCTGATCGAGGATCTGGTCGCCGCGCTGGAGACGGCGTGAAAAGCAACACACTGCACTTGCGTCATGGCCGGGCTGGACCCGGGCACGACGATGCGACCATGAAGCCGTGCCCCGGATGCGGTGCGACATGGAATGTCGCTCCGCTGATCCGGGACCGTTCCACGTTCAGAATTTGTGACGGTCCCGGTTCTGCGAAGCCATAGCGCGGCGAAGACGCGCGTGAACGCGCTTGTGTCACGCTGCATCGCGCCCGGGACACAAGCCACCCTCACATCGGCCGGTAGTTCATCACATAGCCCGGCATGTCGGCACCGGCCTTGAGCTGGCCGACCGAGCGGATGATGGTGTCGCCGAGCAGCTGGGCGAAGCAGGCATAGCCCCAATCGTTCATGTGCAGGCCATCGGCGGTGACGAAGGTGTCGAACGGCATTTTCTCGTCTTCGTGCCAATGCCGCATCACCTCGAAGCGCGGGAACACCGCGATCTTCTTCAGCTTGGCGATATCGCTGATCAGCTTCACCATCCGGCTGGCGCCTTCTTTCTTGGCCGTCACCGCGGGCGCGTATTGCGGATCGATCAGCACCACGTCGGCGCCCGCCGCCTGAATGCGCGAGATGCCGTCCTCGACCAGCGCGGCGGTGTTCGGGTTGTCGGTGCCGCGCACCACGCTGTTGGTGCCGAGCTGCCAGATCACCAGGTCGGGATGGGCGTCGAGCACGCTGGATTGCAGCCGCGCCACCATCTCCGGCACTTCCTGGCCGCCTATGCCGCGATTGATCACGTTGATTTCGGAATACGGGTATTTGCGGCGCAGCTGCGCGGCGAGCCGGTTCGGATAATTGTAGGCCGGTGAGCTTGAGCCATGCCCCTGAGTCGAGGACGAGCCGAGCGCGACGATGGTGACCGGCGCCCGCGCATTGAGTTTGCGCGCCACGCGCGGCAGCGAGGCCGATGTCGCGGCCGCGCCCTTGGCGGGCAGGCAGGGCACGCGGGTGAGAACGTCGCCGGCGCGCTTGGCGGCGGTCTTCGCCGCATCGAGCGTCTTGCCGGCGAGGCCTTTCTGCTGCGGCGATGACGATGCAGCGGCGTCGGCGGCCGCAGGCGGCGCCGCGGAGGTCTGGTCAGAGACAGGCTCGCCCGCGCCCTGTGCGAAGGCCAGGCTTGGCATCGCCAGCAGCGCCGCCGACAGCACAAGGCCGCGCGTCCCCGCCGCGATCCACCGCGCCGATGTCATCGCTGAAGTCCGAGCTCGGCCGGATTGATGTGGGCCGCCTCGATCACCAGTTTCGAGAGCGCCCGGCCGATGCAGTCATGAACACGTTTCGCCATTCCCAGCCCGTGGGTCGCGCCGAACAGATCGAAATCGCCGACCTCGCTCCAGTGCCGCATGATCGCAAACCGGTCGAACAGCGGCACGCTGCGCTCCTGCGCCACCACCCTGATCGTGTCGTTGTAGGTGGCGACCGAGAGCATCGTCTCCATACGTGGACTGTATTGCAGATTCATCAAGATCACGTCGGCATTAAGCTTTTGCAATGCGGTAACGCCGTCATCGAGCGCGGCCCGGAAATCATCGGGATCCACCGAGCGCACCGCATCGGTGGTGCCGGTTTGCCAGATCACCAGCGCCGGCTTGCCCTCGAGCCTACCGAGTTCCTCGGCGACCTCGGCCGCTGTTTTCTTGGGGCGCAACGCGAGCGCGACGCGGACCTCGATGCCGGGCAGCTTGTCGCGCAGCGCGACCTCAAGCCGCGCCGGATAGGCCATGCTCCTGCCGTCCGGTCCCGACAGCGACGACGATCCGCTGCCGACCACCGTGATGTCGAGCGGCTGGCGCGCCTTCACCGCATCGGCGACATGGGGCAGTTTGCTCTCGCTGGTGAGCAGATAGGCCGGCACGGCGCAGGTTTCGGCATCGAGCGCCCGTGCCGGCGTCACCGCCAGCAGGCCGAGCACCGCAAAGGCGCCGAGTGCCATCCTCATGGTTTCCCCCCGGCAAGATCGGCGCCGGCTTTTGTGGTTTTGACCCGCTGTCCGCTCTTGTCTGCCTCCCGTTTGTACCATGTCAGCACCCAGGCCGCCGCCGACATGATGACAATCCCGGTCATACTAATGGCGAAATGGACCCAGGGGCCGCCGCCCACCTCGGCCATGATGAAATGGCCCGCGAAGGCGAGGAATACGCCGAGGCAGAAAATCTCCAGCGAATGCTGGCCGCACAGGATCACCGGCCGCAGCCAGGGCGAGGACAGGCCGGGCCAGTCCTTCGGCAGGAACCAGACCGTCACCGCCGCCAGCGCCAGGAAGTGGGCAAAGCGCAGCACGTCGAGATCGGTCTTGTTGATCGGATACATCCAGCTTTCCAGCCAGCGCGGCATGTAGCCGGAGAGCTGCGGCACGTGCCAGGTCAGCGTCACGCCGAACGCAAAGATCAGATAGGCGATCGACAGGCCAAGCGTGACCCGCGAGGACAGGATGCGCGTCATGCGCCGCGCGCCGCCGAGCGCGCACCAGGCGCCGAACACGAACAGAAGCTGCCAGGCGAACGGGTTGAAGAACCACACCCCGTTCGGATAGGCCGGCAAATACAGATCGAGCTGCCAGGTCAGCGCGTAGAGCAGCACCGACAGCAGCAGCGTGGCGTCCGCCTTGCGCAGCATCAGCCACAGGATCAGCGGCAGGAACAGCATCAGCACGATGTAGAGCGGCAGCACGTCCATGTTGACGGGCCGGAACTTGAGCAGCAGCGCCTGGATGATGGTGACATCCGGCTGCTTGAAGAAATCGAGAACTCCCATTTCCTCGGCGTAGAGCGGGTTGTCGAAGCTGGTGGCGACGTAGGAAATCTCGGCGAGGTAAATCGTGAACAGAAAGACGTGCGCGACATAGATCTGCCAGACGCGCTTGAGAATGCGCGCGCCCGACACCACGAAGCCGCGATCGAGCATCGCGCGGCCATAGACGAAGGCGGCGGTATAGCCGGAGATGAAGATGAAGATCTCGGTGGCGTCGGAAAAGCCGTAGTTGCGGATCGTGAACCAGGTGACGAGGCTCGGCGGCAAATGGTCGATGAAGATCAGCCACAGCGCAAGCCCACGAAACAGGTCGAGCCGCAACTCGCGCTCGCCGGCAGCGACCGGCAACGCGATTGTTGGGCTCGCCGCCTTGCTCGCTGTCGTCTCCGTCGTTTTGGCGACGGCGCGATCCGGCCTCTCGGTGGTGATGGACGTCATGCAAATCCGACCGTCAGAAGAGTGCCTCGCCCTCATTGGAGCGGGCCGCGCACCGGATGTCCGGCGGCAGTCCACCATGGACAAGCCATCATAGACCGGCTGCGGCCGCGACCCGATATCACCCACGCGATCTCAGCATCACAGTTACGGCAATTCCCGCAAGCCGGCGAATCGCCGCCATTCACGCCCTGTCGCCATATTGGACCGCGGCTTCGCAGTCAAAATAAGGCCGCGACACCTCCGTTCACGATCATACCGGCGCCACCGATGGGCAAGCAGGCGGGCTTTGGGCTATGATGACGGCCAATCCGTCCGTGAGTCGTTCGCATGTACCGTGCCGTCACCCGCCAGATCGAAGTCATCGTCGAGCCGCAGTTCCTGCCGGAGCGTTCCACGCCCGAACGCCAGCAGTTCTTCTGGACCTACACCATCGCCATCATCAATCAGGGAACCGAAACGGTGCAGCTCAAGAGGCGGCACTGGATCATCACCGACGCGTTCGGCCAGCGGCAGGAGGTGCGCGGCGAAGGCGTGGTTGGAGAACAGCCGGTGCTCGGCCCCGGCGAACGGTTCGAATACACCAGCGGCGTGCCGCTGACCACGACGTCCGGCTTCATGACCGGCAGCTACCAGATGGAGACCGATCGCGGCGAGCCGTTCGAGATCGACATTCCGCTGTTCTCGCTCGACAGCCCGGACGTGAAGCGGACGCTGAACTGAACATCCGCGTCGCGCGGCAAACGTTTCCGATGCCGGCGCGTCAGTCGACGCCGGCTTCCTGCGGGGTGAATTCGTAGGACGAGCTGCAGAATTCGCAGGTCACCACCACCTTGCCGTTCTCCACCATGTCGGCGCGATCCTGCGCCTCGAAGCTCGCCAGCATGCCGGCCACCGCCTCACGCGAGCAGGTGCATTTCGCCTTGAGCGGCTGCACCGGATAAACCCGCACGCCACGCTCGTGGAACAGGCGGAACAACAGCCGCTCGCTCGACAGATCAGGATCGAGCAGTTCGACATCCTCGGTGGTCGCGAACAGCGACTGGCTTTCGGTCCAGGCGTCATCCTCTTCCACCGTGTGCGGCGTGCTGCCTTCCGGTGCATCGCCGGGATGTAGGTCGGCCTGCCGCGCCCGCTCCGGCGCCTTCGGCAGGAATTGCATCAGCATGCCGCCACCGCGCCAGCGATGCTTCGGGCCATCGCCGCCGCGAAACTCCTCGCCGACCGCAAGCCGCACGCGGGTCGGAATCTGTTCGGAGCGCAGGAAGTATTCATGCGCGGCATCTTCGAGATTGCCGCCCTCCAGCGCGACCAGGCCCTGATAGCGGCTCATGTCGGGACCCTGATCGATGGTCATGGCGAGATGGCCGCGGCCGAGCAGCGCCGCCGAATCCATCGCCGGCGTGATGCGCGAGGCATCGTAACGCGCATAGCCGCGCAGTTGGTCGGGCGCGATGAAATCGACCACGATCAGCGACACCGGACCGTCGGTCTGGGTCTGCAAGATGAAGCGGCCGTCGAATTTCAGTGAGGAGCCGAGCAGCGTGGTGAGCACGATGGCTTCGCCGAGCAGTTTGCCGACCGGCACGGGATAATCGTGCTTGGTGAGAATCTCGTCGAGCGCCGGACCCATCCGCGTCAGGCGGCCACGCACATCGAGCGCGCCGACATCGAACGGCAGAATGGTGTCATCAACAGCGACAGCCGAGGGGGCGCGCACGGAACCTTGATCCGTCATACCAGCACAGTCTCCTTGAAGGGATGCCCCGGATGTAAGGATTCCAGCCGCGCACTTCAAGCGCGCGAACCGGCTCCCGCTTCGCGCAAAACCGCTTTAGCCGACGGCCCCGAGGCACCAGGCGAGAATGCCCTTATGCGCATGCAGCCGGTTTTCGGCCTCGTCGAACACCACCGACTGCGGACCGTCGATCACCTCGTCGGTGACCTCCTCGCCGCGGTGCGCCGGCAGACAGTGCATGAAGATCGCATCGGGCTTGGCCAACGACATCAGCCTGGCGTTGACCTGATAGGCCTTGAGCAGATTGTGACGCTGCTCGGCGTCCTTGTCGCCCATCGACATCCAGGTGTCGGTGACGACGCAATCGGCGCCGCGCACCGCCGCGTCCGGATCGGTGCCGATCTGGATCGACGCCCCGGTGGACTTGATCCAGTCCTTCAGCACCTTCTTCGGCGCAAGCTCCGGCGGCGTCGCGACACGCAGGGTGAATTCGAAACGCTGCGCCGCGTGCATCCACGACGCCAGCACATTGTTGTCGTCGCCGACCCACGCCACGGTGCGGCCCTTGATCGGCCCGCGATGCTCCTCGAAGGTCATGACATCCGCCATCACCTGGGTCGGGTGCGAGCGGCGGGTGAGACCGTTGATCACCGGCACGGTGGCGTGCTCCACCATCTCGGTCAGCGCGTCATGACTGAGAATGCGGATCATGATGATGTCGACGAAACGCGACAGCACCCGCGCGGTGTCGGCGAAGGTCTCGCCGCGGCCAAGCTGCATCTCTTGTCCCGTCAGCATGATCGCCTCGCCGCCGAGCTGGCGCATGCCGACCTCGAACGATACGCGGGTGCGGGTCGAGGGCCGCTCGAAGATCATCGCCAGCGTCTTGTCCTTGAGCGGACGGTCTGGCTTGCCGGCCTTGAGGTTCTTCTTCATCGCCAATGAAGCGTCGAGCATCGCCCGCAGATCGGCGACCGGCAGAACCGAGATATCGAGGAAGTGCCGCAGTTGGGTGTTCATCAGACGGCCTTCCGTTCAGCCTTTTTGGGAGAAAGACGCAGGCACGCCTGCTCGACGCGATTGACCGCTTCGTCGATTTCCGCGTCCGACACGATCAGGGGCGGCAGCAGCCGCACCACATTGTCGCCGGCGCCGACGGTCAAAAGCTTCTCGTCGCGCAAGGCGGCAACGAGATCGCCGGCCGGCACCACCGCCTTGAGGCCGATCAGCAGCCCCTCGCCGCGCACCTGCTCCAGCACGTCGGAATGACGGTCGACCACCGAAGCCAGTTTCTGCTTCAGCAGCACCGAAGCACGCCGCACCCGCGCCATGAATTCCGGCTCCAGCATCACATCGAGCACCGCGCCGGCCGCCGCGATCGCCAGCGGATTGCCGCCGAAGGTCGAGCCATGCGTGCCGGGCGTCATGCCCGCCGCCGCCTCGCTGGTGGCAAGACACGCGCTGATCGGAAAGCCGCCGCCCAGCGCCTTGGCCAGCGTCATCACGTCGGGCACAACCCCGACGCGCTGATAGGCGAACAATTCGCCGGTGCGGCCCATGCCGGTCTGCACCTCGTCGAACACCAGCAACAGACCGTTGTCGTCGCAAAGCTGGCGCAAGGCTTTCAGGAAAGCATGCGACGGCTCGCGCACGCCGCCCTCGCCCTGCAATGGTTCGATCAGGATTCCGGCGGTGTCGGGACCGATCGCCTTTTTGGTCGCCTCGAGATCGCCGAACGGCACCTGGTCGAAGCCTTCGACCTTCGGGCCGAAGCCGTCGAGGTATTTCTGCTGGCCACCGGCGGCGAGCGTCGCGAGCGTGCGGCCGTGGAAGGCGCCCTCAAAGGTGATGATGCGATAGCGTTCGGGCCTGCCCTGCGCGGCGTGATATTTGCGCGTGATCTTGATCGCGCATTCCAGCGCCTCGGCGCCGGAATTGGCGAAGAACACCGTGTCGGCGAAGCTTGCCGCGCACAACCGCGCGGCGACGCGCTCGCCATCCGGACTCGCGAACAGATTGGACATATGCCAGAGCTTGGCCGCCTGCGCCTGCAGCGCGGCGACCAGATGCGGATGCGCATGACCGAGCGCGTTGACCGCAACGCCACTGGTGAAATCGAGATAGCGATCGCCGTTGGTGGCGATCAGCCAAGCGCCTTCGCCGCGCTCAAAAGCAAGATCAGCCCGGGCGAAGACCGGGAGGAGATGGGACCCAGCAGAATTGTTCATCGCGACCTGATTGAATGTCCGGACCGCTCATTGTGAGAGCGCACTTGCGCACGCGAGCCTGCGATGCCGTTCCGGAAATAAAACGTGCCGCGCGGGACAGGCGGCACGGGAGGATTATCCTATTGACCGGCATTTACTGTCAACACGGCAGGCAGCGCATTTATTAACGCAGACGGCCGCAGCGCCACGCTTCACGCGCTGTGTCTGGTGCAGGAAAGCCGCACAAAATGCGAATTTCTCGGCTTTTTACCGGGAACATGTGGACGCGCAAACGCGAACTCTTGCACGCGAGTCCGGCCATATTGTAGCGTTGCCCTCATTGGGTACGATATCTCGTTGCGGCGGTTTTAAACTCAAAATCCCTCGGTACGGCGTTAACGCCTGGTCGCTTTCGGTGCGGCGGGCGAGGGCTAAGGGATTCTGCCGGCAGAATTTTTCGGACCCTCGAAACGCGGCGTCGCCCTGGATGGGCTGGCGCGTTGGAAAAGGGAATGCAGCGATGACGGCGATAAATTGGACCGACGATCGCGTCGAACAGTTGAAAAAACTCTGGGAGTCCGGGCTTTCGGCCAGCCAGATCGCTGCCGAGCTTGGCAACATCACCCGCAATGCCGTGATCGGAAAGGTCCATCGCCTCGGCCTCTCCGGACGCGCCAAGAGTCCGTCCTCCGCCGCGCCGCGCCAGCGCAAGGTGCGCCCGGCCCAGAACATGATGCGGATCAGCCGCCCGATGGCGCGCGGCAATACCGCGCTGGCCCATGCCTTCGAGGTCGAGGTCGAGCCCGATCCGATCGCCTTCGACAACGTGGTGCCGATGGGCCAGCGCCGTACTTTGCTAGAGCTGACCGAGGAGACCTGCCACTGGCCGATCGGCGATCCGTCGAGCACGGAGTTCTTCTTCTGCGGCGGCAAGTCGCTCGCCAGCCTGCCCTATTGCGCGCACCACTCGCGCATCGCCTATCAGCCGGCCAGCGACCGGCGGCGTGCCCAACCAAAAACCGGGCGCTGACAACAGACCACCCGAAACAAAAAACCCCTGCAGCGCGATCGCCTGCAGGGGTTTTTGTTTGCGCGTTGTTAAAGCGAAGGAGCGCTATTCCGCCGCTTTGACGAAACGGTCGTCCAGCGCGTAGCCGGCGCCGCGCACGGTGCGGATCGGATCCGGCTCGGCGCCCGGATTGAGCAGCTTGCGCAGGCGGCCGATATGCACATCCACGGTGCGCTCGTCGATATAGATGTCGCGGCCCCAGACGCCATCGAGCAGTTGCTCGCGGCTGAACACCCGGCCGGGATGTTCGAGGAAGAATTCCAGCAGGCGATATTCGGTCGGTCCGAGATCGATCGGCCGACCGGAACGCGCGACGCGGCGCTTCTCGCGGTCAAGCTCGATATCGCCGTAATTGAGCACGGTGGCGACGCGCTCGGGACTGGCGCGGCGCAGCAGGCTTTTCACCCGCGCCAGCAATTCCGGCACCGAGAACGGCTTGACGATGTAGTCGTCGGCGCCGGTGGCGAGACCGCGCACCCGCTCGCTTTCCTCGCCGCGCGCGGTCAGCATGATGATCGGCAGATGCCGCGTCTCCGCCCGCGCCCGCAGCCGGCGGCACAGCTCGATGCCGGACAGGCCCGGCAGCATCCAGTCCAGCACCACGAGATCGGGCAGCCGCTCCTTCAGCCGCGTGTCGGCGTCGTCGCCGCGCGCCACCGTCTCGACCTCATAGCCTTCGGCGTCGAGATTGTAGCGCAGCAGCGTCGCGAGAGCTTCCTCGTCCTCAACCACCAGAATGCGCGCGTTCATGGCGTCGTCTCCATCAGCCCGCCGTCGGCACGTTGGCGAAGGCGGCGGTGGTGTCGCCCTTCGGCCGCGGATCGCCGATCGGCTGGCCCTCGATCATGTAGAACACCGTTTCAGCGATGTTGGTGGCATGGTCGCCGATCCGCTCGATGTTCTTGGCGCAGAACATCAGATGGATGCAGAACCCGATATTGCGCGGGTCTTCCATCATGTAGGTCAGAAGTTCGCGGAACAGCGAGGTGCAGATCGCATCGACCTCCTCGTCGCCCTTCCACACCGCCATCGCCGCCGGCAGATCGTGCGCGGCATAGGCATCGAGCACCGACTTGACCTGCGACTGCACGAGGTCGGTCATGTGTTCGAGGCCGCGGATCAGCTGCAGCGGATGAAAGTCGCTGTCGAGCGCGGCGACGCGCTTGGCGATGTTCTTCGACAGGTCGCCGATCCGTTCCAGGTCCGTCGCGACCCGCAGCGCGCCGACGATCTCGCGCAGGTCGATCGCCATCGGCTGGCGGCGGGCGATGGTGAGCACGCCGCGCTCCTCGATCACGTGCTGCAGGCGGTCGAGTTCGATGTCGGCGGCGACCACGCGCTTGGACAGCGCGACGTCGCGGCGGATCAGGGAATCGACCGAGTCGACGATCTGCCGTTCGGCGAGGCCACCCATTTCGGTGACGAGCCGGGTCAGTTCCTGCAGATCCTCGTCAAACGCCTTGGCGGTATGTTCGTGAGCCATGTGAAATCTCCCGCTGTCGCGTCAGCCGAACCGGCCGGTGATGTAATCCTGGGTCCGCCGATCGGCCGGCGAGGTGAACAGCCGCGTCGTCTCGCCGAACTCGATCAGTTCGCCGAGATACATGAAGGCGGTGTAGTCCGAGACGCGTGCCGCCTGTTGCATGTTATGCGTGACGATGGCGATGGTGTAGTCCTTCTTCAATTCGGTGATCAGTTCCTCGATCTTGGCGGTCGAGATCGGATCGAGCGCCGAACACGGCTCGTCGAACAGGATCACCTCCGGCCGCACCGCAACGGTGCGAGCGATGCACAGCCGCTGCTGCTGGCCACCGGACAGGCTGAGGCCGGAGGCATTGAGCTTGTCCTTGACCTCGTTCCACAACGCGCCGCTGCGCAGCGCCCGCTCGACCCGCTCGTCCATTTCCGCCCGCGACAGCTTCTCATAGAGCCGAACGCCGAAGGCGATGTTCTCGTAAATGGTCATCGGGAACGGCGTCGGCTTCTGGAACACCATGCCGACCCGGGCGCGCAGCAGATTGAGATCGAGGCGCGGATCGAGGATGTTGACGCCGTCCAGTTCCACGTCGCCCTCGGCGCGCTGGCCGGGATAGAGGTCGTACATGCGGTTGAAGACGCGCAGCAAGGTCGACTTGCCGCAGCCCGACGGGCCGATAAAGGCCGTCACCCGGTTGGTGGCGAGCGACAGGTTGATATCCCGCAGCGCGTGATGCTCGCCGTAATAGAAATTGAGATGACGCGCCGTGATCTTGGCCGGCTCCTCCGGCGCGAAGATCCGCGGCGGCACCGGCGCGCGCGCGACGGCGGCGACGGAAGACGAAAGCTCGGTCATTTTGCTGTCCTTTCGGCGCCGAGAATGCGTGCGCCAATGTTCAATGCCAGCACCGCGAGGGTGATCACCAAAGCCCCGGTCCACGCCAGTTCCTTCCAGTAGGCGTAGGGGCTCTGCACGAAGTTGTTGATCGTCACCGGCAGGTTGGCCATCGCGCGGGTCAGATCGAGGCTGAAGAACTGGTTGCTCAGCACGGTGAACAGCAGCGGCGCGGTCTCGCCGGTGACGCGCGCGGTGGCGAGCAGCACGCCGGTGATGAGGCCGGTGCGCGCGGCGCGATAGGCGATGCGCCGGATCACCAGCGAACGCGGCAGGCCAAGCGCGGAAGCCGCCTCACGCAGCGGATTGGGCACGAGGCCGAGCATGTCTTCGGTGGTACGCACCACCACCGGCACCACGATCACCGCGAGCGCCAGCGCGCCGGCCAGTGCCGAAAAGCCGCCCATCGGAATCACCACCGCGCCGTAGATGAACAGGCCGATGATGATCGACGGCGCGCTGAGCAGGATGTCATTGATGAAGCGGATCACCGGCGCGAGGCGATCGTATTTGCCGTATTCGGCCAGATAGGTTCCGGCGAACAGGCCGAGCGGCGCACCGACGCCGACGCCGATCGCGGTCATGATCAGCGAGCCGACAATGGCGTTGAGCAGGCCGCCTTCATTGGCGCCGGGCGGCGGCGTGTTCTGGGTGAAGATCTGCAGGCTGAGGCCGGTAAGGCCGTTATAGAACAGCGTGAACAGGATTAGGCCGAGCCAGGCCACGCCGAAGGCGGCGGCGGCAATGCACAGCCCCTTGACGATCAGGTCGGTGCGGCGGCGGGAGGCGTAAATCGAGGTCATGGCTTACTTCCCTGCCTTCTTTTCCAGATGCAGCAGCATCAGCCGCGCGGCGGCGAGCACGAAAAAGGTCAGGATGAACAGCAACAGGCCGAGCAGGATCAGGCTCGACTGGTGCAGGCCGTCGCTTTCGGCGAACTCGCTGGCGATTGCCGCCGAGATCGTGGTGCCGGGCGCGAAGATCGAGGACGAGATGCGAAACGAATTGCCGATGATGAAGGTCACCGCCATGGTCTCGCCAAGCGCGCGGCCGAGCCCGAGCATGATGCCGCCGATCACGCCGACCCTTGTGTAGGGCAGCACCACATTGCGCACCACTTCCCACGTCGTGCAGCCGACGCCATAGGCCGCCTCTTTCAGCACCGGCGGCACGGTCTCGAACACGTCGCGCGAGATCGCGGTGATGAAGGGCAGCACCATGATCGAGAGGATCAAGGCTGCGTTGAACAGACTGAGATAGGACGGCGGACCTGCGAAGATCGCACCAAGCACCGGCACGCCCTCGAACGTTGCGATCAACGCCGGCTGCAGCGTGTTTGCGAGGAACGGGCCGAGCACGAAGAAGCCCCACATGCCGTAGATGATCGAGGGAATGCCGGCGAGCAGCTCGATCGCCATGCCGATCGGGCGGCGCAGCCATTGCGGGCAGAATTCGGTGAGGAAGATCGCGATGCCGAGGCCGACCGGAATGGCGATCGCCATCGCGATCACCGAGGTCAGCAGCGTGCCGTAGATCGGGCCCAGCGCACCGAGCACCGGCGGATCGGCCGACGGCGCCCAGCGCTGGGTCCACAGGAAGGCGAAGCCGTATTCCTTCATCGCCGGCCAGGCGCCGACGATCAGCGATAGGATGATGCCGCCGAGGATCGCGAGCACCGACAGCGCGCAAATCCGGGTGGTCCAGTAAAACACCGCGTCGCCGAGCTTGAATGCACCGAGCGCGCGGGCCCGATCATGCGGTCCGGCGGCCTCCACCGACGAGCTTTCGGCAATCGCCATCTCTGTCACGCTGATCCCCTGTGTCTTGCGATTTTAGCCCGGATGCCGGCTTTTGACAGGCGTGACCCGTCTCTGGTGCGGGAACAAATCAATTTGGAACAATCAATAAAGTGGAGGAGAGGCGGTGCCCTCCTCCACCATCAGATTCATCAGCTCTTGATGTCGGCAGACCAGGTCTTCTCGATCTGCTTGACGACCGAGTCCGGCATCGGGATGTAGTCGAGCTCTTCAGCCATCTTGCCGCCCTTCTCGAACGACCATTTGAAGAACTTGATCGCCTCGGCGGACGCCGCCTTGTCGACCGGCTCCTTGTGCATCAGGATGAAGGTCGCCGCGGTGATCGGCCAGGAAGCATCTCCCGGCTGGTCGGTCAGGATCACATAGTAGCCCGGAGCCTTGGCCCAGTCGGCGTTGGCGGCCGCGGCCTGGAAGGCGGCAACGGTCGGTTGCACGGTCTTGCCGGCCTTGTTGATCAACGCGGCATAAGTCAGCTTGTTCTGCTTGGCATAGGCGTATTCGACATAGCCAATCGAATAACGGGTCTGACCGACATTGCCGGCGACGCCTTCATTGCCCTTGGCGCCAACGCCAACCGGCCACTCAACCGCGGTGCCCGAACCGACCTTGGCCTTCCACTCGGCGTTGACCTTGGACAGATAGTCGGTGAAGTTGAACGAGGTGCCCGAGCCGTCGGAGCGGCGCACCACCGCGATGGCGTCGGTGGGCAGCTTCAGGCCCGGATTGAGCTTGGCGATCGCCGGGTCGTTCCACTTGGTGATCTTGCCGAGATAGATGTTGCCGAGCACTTCGCCCGACAGCACCAGTTCGCCCGGCTTGACGCCTTCGAGGTTCACCACCGGGACGATCGCGCCCATCACCATCGGCCACTGCGCGAGGCCGAACTTGTCGAGCTGCTCGGCCTTGAGCGGCGCGTCGGTAGCGCCGAAGGTCACGGTCTTGGCCTGGATCTGCTTGATGCCGGCACCGGAGCCGATCGACTGATAGTTGAGGCCGTTGCCGGTTTCCTTTTTGTAGGCATCGGCCCATTTCGAATAGACCGGGAACGGGAAGGTCGCGCCCGCGCCGGTGATGTCGGCCGCCATGGCGGAGGTCGATGCGGCAATGAGGCCTGCAGCGACAAGGGTTCTGATGAAATTCACTGGCTCTCTCCATTGTGGTGAGCGAAGCGCGGATAACGCCTGATCGCGCTCACCCCGCCGCTTTAAAAGCGGGGCATTTCAGTTTTATGAGAGTTCGATGACAACCCTGTGACAGCGGCAAAGCCACTGTTTCCGTTGGGGTTTCAGCCCCCGGCGGGAGGCTTGAGCGGTGGAAAAACCGCGGTGAAGGTGGCCCCCTGCCCGGCCACGCTTTCGATCACCAGCCGGCCGCCATGGCGGGTGGCGATATGCTTGACCAGCGCCAGGCCAAGCCCGGTGCCGCCCTGGGCGCGGCTGCCGCTGACATCGGCGCGATAGAAGCGTTCGGTAAGGCGCGGCAGATGCTCCGGCGCGATGCCGGGGCCGAAGTCACGGATCGCAACCCGGATCTCCGGCGTCGCGTCGCTTGCCGGCGTCAGCGTCACCACCACGCGGCCGCCGGAGGCGCCGTATTTCAATCCGTTCTCGATCAGGTTCTCGAACAGCCGCAGCAATTCCTCGGTCTCGCCCGCGATCACTACCGGCTGGTTTGGCAGATCGGTCTCGATCCTGACCTGACGCTCGCGCGCCAGCGCTTCGAGCCCGTCGATCACCTGGCGCAGGATCGGCACCAGATCGACCGGCGCGGAGGGCCGCACATGCTGGCTGAGTTCGACGCGCGAGAGCGACAGCAGATCGTCGATCAGCCGCGCCATGCGGGTGGCCTGCGCGTGCATGATGCCGAGAAAACGCTCGCGCGCCGCCGCATCCTCGCGCGCCGGGCCCTGCAGCGTGTCGATAAAGCCCGACAGCGCCGCGAGCGGCGTGCGCAGTTCGTGGCTGGCATTGGCGACGAAATCGACGCGCATCTCCTCGACCCGGCGCAGTTGCGTCTGGTCGTGCAACGTCATCAGGAAACAATTGTCGGCGCCGCCGAAATGGGTCGGCACCATCACCGGGGTGATGACAAGATCCATCCAGCGCTCAATCGGCACGCGGGTGACGAAATTGGCGCGCTGGGGCTGCGAGGTGGCGATCGCCGCACGCAAGGCCGCAATCACCTCCGGCGAGCGCAGCGCGAACAGCGCAAGCTCGCCGCGCCGCAGCGCCGGCGCAAGCTGCGCAGCCTGGGCATTGAGATGCAGCACGCGGCCGACCCGATCCAGCAGCACCGCCGGATCGGGCATGCCGGAAATCAGCGCCTGCACCGCCGCACCCTCGGCCAGAGGCTCGGCGGCGGCCTCGTCCGGTGAGCGCGCGGCATCGTGCAACTGCAGCGGCACCAGCGCCGCGCCGGCGATGCAGATGAACACCAGCACCGCGCGCGGCAACGTCAGATCGTGCATCGCGACCAGCGCGATCATCGCCGTCGCCGTGACCAGCACCACGATGCCCGAACGCCGCAGGCGATCGGACCAGGGCGACCTGGATCGGGAAAGAGGCGGAATAGTCGCGACCATTGCTGCGATGACTTCTCGGATCGAACCGACGGGCTGCACCGTCCTGCCGGTTCAAGTGGTGCCCGCAGCGCGCGCCGGGATCAAGAGGATTCCGAAGCCGGAGCATCCTTGAGCGTACGTGCGCGGCTGGCGTCGCGCCGCGCCCGCGCGCCAAGGGCGATTTCGCGCCCGGTCAGCAGCACCACGGAAATCACGAACGGCGTAATGTAATAAAGCAGCCGGAACAGCAGCATGCCGGCCAGCAGTTCCTCGCGGTCGAACTGGAACAGGCCGACCAGCATGGCGGCGTCGAACACGCCGAGCCCGCCGGGCGAATGGCTGGCAAAGCCGAGCAGGGTCGCGGACACGAAGATCACCGCCACCACCACGAAGCCGACATGCGGCTCCTCCGGCACCAGGATGTACATCGCCAGCGCACAGAAACCGAGATCGATGATGCCGATCGCGATCTGCAGCAGGGTCAGCGAGCCGCTCGGCAGGATCACGGTCCAGTTGCCGCGTCCGACCAGGCGCGATTTCAGCGACACCCAGGCGACATAGAGGCAAAGGATAAGAAGAATGCCGATGGCAACGATGCGGTTGAGCCAGGGCGGCAACTGATCGATCGAGGACGCCGCCTCCGGATGATAGGCGACGCTCATGCCGAGTACCGCGGCATTGCCGAGCCAGAACGTCAGGCCGGCCAGGAAGCAGACCTTGGCGACATCGATCGCCGACAGTCCCCAGGCGGAATAGACGCGGTAGCGCACCGCGCCGCCGGTGAACACGCTGGCGCCGACATTGTGGCCGACCGAATAACTGGTGAAGCCGGCAAAGGCTGCGACGCGATAGGGCACATCGGCCTTGCCGATCGCCCGCAGCGCAAACAGGTCGTAGAACGTCAGCGTGAAATACCCGGCCGCGACGCACAGCCCGGCGAGCGCGATGGTTTTCAACTCGGTCTGGCGCAGCGCCTCGATGACGTCGTCGCCGTCAAGAGTGCGGAGCATATGATAGAGGATGTAACAGGCGACACCGATGATCGTGAGACTGATCACGACGCCGAGCTTGTGCAGGATTTGCTTCTCCCGCAGGAACGCGGTGATCCTGCGTAACTGCTCAACCATCCAGTCCTCGAATCCACTCAGCGTCCGGGCGTCCGCGCGATGCTTCCGCAGCGATAACGTCCGGCGTCACGGGTTTCCTAGCAGAGCCGCTTGGCGATCGCGAGGAATATGCCGCACGGTCCCGCAACCAATGCGGCCATCGCGTCAATTTGCGGCACTCGGGCGCGAGACCACCAGATGCCGCAGCCAGGCGCCGACCACGCAGCCGACCAGATAGGCGCCAAACATGACAAGGCCAAGGTCGAGGCCATAGCCGAACCGGCCGGGCAAAAGATGCGCAAGGGAGATGGCGAGCAGCACTGCGATCGCAGCAAGACTGCGGCGGAACGCCACGGTGGAGAGGCCGCCGCGCTGGACCACCGAAATCCAGCCCATGCCGAGCCCGATCAATGCCGCGCCGAGCATCCAGCCCCAGTGGAACGTCACGAGATAGGCCATCGCTCTCACCTCACCACGAAATCAATGCGGCGGTTCTTCGCCTTGCCTTCTTCGCTGTCATTGGCGGCGACCGGCTGATCGCTGCCATAGCCGATCGCGGTGACGCGATCCCGCGGCAGCCCCGCTTTGATGAGATAATCGACCACCGCCTGGGCGCGCCGCGTCGACAGCGCAAGGTTGCTGGCGGCGTCGCCATCGCTGTCGGTGTGGCCGGCGATCTCCAGATGCGCGGTCGGACAGCGCAGCGCGGTCTCGATCAGGCGGTCGAGCAGGCCCATCGAATCCGCCTCGATGGTGGCGCGGCCGGAATCAAATCGGATCTTGCCCTTGTCGAGCAGATCGACAAACAATTGCTGGCACACCGTGGCATCGACCGCGCTCGCCACCGGCTTGACCGAGATTTCCGCGACCCGCGTCCAGCCCTGCGGCAGGCCGCCCGCCAGATCTGCCTTGATCTGTTCCGACGCCACCGGATAGAGCGCATCGCCCGACAGCTTGACCTCGCGGTCCGACAGCACCAGCGATCCGGTCGACAGCCGCGACATGCCGCCCAGCGCCGCCGTCACCGCATTGGCGAAACCGGCGGGGGCGCCGATGCTGGCCTTCAGATTATCGACGATCTTGGTGCCGCCGACGAATTTGCGTTGGGCCGCGGCCACCACCGCCGCATGGACGTTGTTGTCCGGCACATAGCCGGTCAGTGTCAGGGTTGAGGTCACCGGATCATGGTTGGCCTGGAAAATATAGGGCGGCGCCTTGATCGCGTTTTCGGCGATGGTGTAGCCCTCCGGCAGATTCTTCAGCGCGGCGGCGATCGCCTCGCGACTGCCGAGTTCGCGCGCCATGCCCGCGAGGCTGACCGAGGTGCCGGATAGAGTGACCTTGCCTTCCTTCAGCTTGCCGACCTGATCGATCAGCAGCAGCGCGGTGGCATCGAAACGCGGCGGCGCGCCGCGCGCCAGCGCCATGTGGTCGGCCGCTTCGGCGCCACCGGAGACCGCGCGCGCCGCTTCCATCAGCCGCGCCTTGATCGCAGGCAGCGGCGCGTTGCCGGCAAGGGTGATCCGCACCACGTCGCGCTGGGCACTCCAGACAAACGGATTGGCTTCCGGGACCAGCCGGGTCTGATCCTGCACCAGCCGTACGCCGGGCACCGCCTCGACCTGCGCCACCGCACTGCGGCGGCCCTCTTCGGAGAACGCATCGGCGGCAAAGCGGACATCGCGACCCGAAACCTCGACCCGGGTCTTGTCCAGTACGCTGCCCTTGATCGCATGAGTGGCAGCAGCGGCCAGATTCTGCTCGACCGGGACCATGGCGTTCCAGACGGCGGCGGCCCAGAGGAGGGCCAGGGGGATCAGGCCCGGCCACCATTTACGCACCCAGCTGGAAAAATCGGTCATTCGGAACCTTCGCGTGAGACCTGAGAGAAATCAAACCCTTGGGGAGGTGTCAATTTAGAAATGGGGCGGAAGCAAACGCGGCGCAGATAACGCCTTGTTCAATCGTTTCTGGCAGGACTGGACATCCAACACTCCTGCCGGACCCGTCATGAAGCAGCTCCGCAATACCCTCATCCGCGCCGGCTTTGACGCGATCTCGGTCAGCGGCCTGCACCATGTGCTGCGCCCGGTGCTCGGCGGGGTCGGCATCATTTTCATGCTGCATCATGTCCGCCCGGCCTGCCCCGTGCCGTTCCAGCCTAACCGCCACCTCGAAGTGACGCCGGCTTTCCTGCGCCAGACGCTGGCGCATCTGACCCGCCAGAACATCGACATCGTGACGCTGGACGAAGCACATCGCCGCCTGACGCAGCAGGATTTCGCAAGGCGCTTCGCCTGCTTCACCGCCGACGATGGCTATCGCGACAACCGCGATCACGCGCTGCCGGTGATGCGCGACTACGGCGCGCCGCTCACGGTCTATGTCGCGACCGATTTCGCGCAAGGCACCGGCCGGTTGTGGTGGATCGCGCTGGAGCGCACGATCGCGGCCACTGCGACCATCGATGCCACGATCGGCGGCGAACAGCTGCGCCTCGACATCGATACGCCGCAAGCCAAGCAGGCCGCCTTCGTTCGGATTCATGACATGCTGCGGCGGCTGCCGACCGATCACGACGTTCAGCACGAGATGCACGCACTGGCGCGGGCGCATGGCATCGACGACGAAGCCATCAGCCGTGAACTGTGCCTGTCATGGGACGAGCTGCGCGATTTCGCGCGCGATCCGCTGGTGACCATCGGCGCGCACACCGTGAGCCACTGCAATCTGGCGCATGAGCGCACGGAGATGATGACGCAGCAGATGCAGATCAGCCGCGCGCGGATCGAGGCAAGACTGGAATGCGAGGTCCGGCATTTCGCTTATCCCTATGGCAACCGCGACGCCGCCGCCGCCCGCGAATTCGCCGCCGCCCGCGCACTCGGCTTCGACACCGCAGTCACCACGCGCCCCGGCGTGCTGTTCGCCGAGCATGCCGCGCATTTGACCGCGCTGCCGCGCATCTCGCTGAACGGCAATTATCAAACCACGCGTTTCCTTGCCGTGCTCACTTCCGGAACCGCGACCGCAATGTGGAACGGCTTTCGCCGCGTCGATGCGGACTAAATCCGCGCACCCCCACAATCACGCGAGCACTGTTAAATATCCGCTGCGTATGCTTCTTTGAGAAATTCTAAGATCCGCCTTTGCCAAAGGCCGATTTCGGGGTGACGCTGCGACCGTTTTGGTCGATTGAATAACGATCCGCGTGCCGCCGCCAACTTCCGGACCGACATCATGACTTGCCCCACCCGTTCCGCCGCATCGTTTCGCCGCCTCGCGGGGGCTTGCGCCGTGGCCGCCATTCCGCTGCTCGCCGCCGGCAACGCCCTGGCCGAGACCACGCCAGGCGCCCTGTTGCCGCAGAACCTGTCGCCCTGGGGCATGTTCATGAGTGCCGACATCGTGGTGAAGGCGGTGATGATCGGCCTCGTCTTCGCATCGCTGCTGACCTGGACCGTCTGCGTCGCCAAGATGCTGGAGCTGCGCAGCGTCGCCAAACTGGCGCGGCAGCGCTTCGCCACCCTCGAAGGCAACACCACGCTGGCGCGCGCCGCCCAGAGCTGCGGCGAAGCGGATGACGCGGTCGCGCAACTGGTGCGCTCGGCGGCGCAGGAAGCCGAACTGTCCGACATCACCTATGACAGCGGATTCACCGATCGCGTCGCGCTGCGGCTGGAGCGGGTGCAGACCGCGGTGGCGCGGCGCGTCGCGCGCGGCACCGGCATCCTCGCCACCATCGGCGCCACCGCGCCGTTCGTCGGCCTGTTCGGCACGGTGTGGGGCATCATGAATTCCTTCATCGGCATTTCCGAAGCGCACACCACCAATCTCGCGGTCGTCGCGCCGGGCATTGCCGAGGCGCTGCTCGCCACCGCGCTCGGTCTCGTTGCGGCAATTCCGGCGGTGGTGATCTACAATCATCTCGTGCGCATGATCACCGGCTACCGCGCATTGCTGGCGGATGCCTCGGCGCAGGTGATGCTGCTGATCAGCCGCGAGCAGAGCAGCCGCACGCATCGCCACGCGCGCGCCGCAGAGTAATCTCGGCAGACCCTGTTGGAGGCAAGATCATGGGCGCAAGGCTCGGCGGCAATCTTTCCACCACGCAGGACGATCTCGTCGTCACGCACGAGATCAACGTCACGCCGTTCATCGACGTGATCCTGGTGCTGCTGATCATCTTCATGGTGGCGGCGCCGCTCGCCACCGTCGATGTCGGTGTCGACCTGCCGGCCTCGACCGCGCAGCAGCAGCCGCGGCCCGACAAACCGATCTTCGTTACCGTCAAGCCGGATCTGGCGCTCGCAGTCGGCGAGAACGTCATTGCCCGCGACGCACTCAAGAGCACGCTCGACACCCTGACCGAAGGCAAGACCGATCAGCGCATTTTCGTGCGCGCCGACAAGGTGATCAGCTATGGCGACCTGATGGAGGTGATGAACCTCCTGCGCAATGCCGGCTATCTCAAGATCGCGCTGGTCGGCCTCGAGGCACCAAGCGAGAGCAAATGACCACGCTGGCGCTGCATGACGGGATCGATCAGGCCGACGTCAGGCGCTGGAGCGTGGCGGCGACGCTGGTCGTTGCGGTGCATGCCGCGCTGATTGCCTGCTATCTGTTCTGGTCCACGACAGCGCCGCCGCCGAGCCGTCCGCTCGACGCGATCTCGGTCGATCTCGCGCCGATGTCGGCCGCGCCGCAGCCGCAGGATCTCGACCTCGCACCCGGCCCGACCATGCAGGCGGCCGAATCGCCGGCACCCGAGCCGGAGCAGCAGCAGAAAGTGGAGGAGACCATCGCACCGACGCCGCTGCAGCAGAATCCCGAAGTGGTCGCGCCGCCCGAGCAGAAGAAAGAAATGGAGGCGGTTCGCGAAAAGCCCAAGCCGGTGGTGAAGCAGAAACCGAAGAAGCCGTCGCCAGCCCCGGCGCCGCGCACCACCGCCACGCCGCGCGCGGAACATGAGGCTCCCATGCAGCAGGCGCGCTCGGGCGCCGCCGCGGCAGCGGCGCTGCCGTCCTATCGTCAACGACTCGCAGCACATCTGCAACGCTACAAGCAATATCCGAGCGAGGCGCGCGCCGCCGGCGCGCGGGGCACGGTGATGGCGGTCTTCACCGTTCACCGCAGCGGCAGCGTTTCCGGCGTGCGCGTCACGCGCTCATCGGGCAATGCCGCGCTCGACAACGCGGCGCTCTCCGCAATCCGCAACGCGCAGCCGCTGCCGGCGATCCCTGCCGAGATCCCGCAAGCGGCGCTGACTTTTCCGGTGCCGTTCAGCTTCTCGGTGCGCTGAACGCAAACAGCGCCCCGTTCACATCGGCGTGCACATCATCTCAACTCTGCGCATTTGCTGGCGCTGCATTGCAGCGAGCGCGATTGAACACCCGCGCGGCCGTGTTATACAGGCAGAGCGACATCACTCTGACATCCTTCTTATGGAAGGTTCGCGATGTTCGACGGTATCAACGCCATCGACCTGGCCCGTGCGCAATTCGCGTTCACGATGTCGTTCCACATCATCTTCCCCGCCTTTTCCATTGGTCTCGCCAGTTACCTTGCGGTGCTGGAAGCGCTGTGGCTGTGGACCGGGCGCGAGGTGTTCATCAACCTGTTCAATTACTGGCTGAAGATCTTCGCGGTGGCGTTCGGCATGGGCGTCGTCTCCGGCATCGTGATGTCCTACCAGTTCGGCACCAACTGGTCGGTGTTCGCCGACAAGACCGGCCCGATCATCGGGCCGTTGATGGCCTATGAGGTGCTAACCGCCTTCTTCCTCGAAGCCGGCTTCCTCGGCGTCATGCTGTTCGGATTAAAGCGCGTCGGTCCTCGGCTGCATTTCACCGCGACGCTGATGGTGGCGGTCGGCACGCTGATCTCCGCGTTCTGGATTCTCTCAGCCAATTCGTGGATGCAGACCCCGACCGGCCATGCGATGAATTCCGCCGGACAATTCGTCGCCGCCGACTGGTGGAAGGTGATCTTCAATCCGTCCTTCCCCTATCGCCTCGTGCACATGGTGCTGGCGGCGTATCTGACCACTGCATTCGTGGTCGGCGGCGTCGGCGCCTGGCACCTCTTGCGCGATTCGACACGTGAGGGACCGCGCGTGATGTTCTCGATGGCGATGTGGATGGCGGCGCTGGTCGCCCCGATCCAGATTCTCGCTGGCGACGCGCACGGCCTCAACACGCTGGAACATCAGCCGGCCAAGGTGATGGCGATGGAAGGCCACTTCCAGAGTCATCCCGATGGTGCGCCGCTGATCCTGTTCGGCTGGCCCGACCAGAACGCCGCCGAGGTCAAATACGCGCTGCAGATTCCCAAGGCGTCGTCGCTGATCCTCAAGCATTCGCTCGATGCACCGCTCGCCGGATTGCAGACCGTGCCGCGCGACAACTGGCCGAACGTGCCGCTGGTGTTCTGGGCGTTCCGCATCATGGTCGGCATCGGCTTTCTGATGCTCGGCATCGGTCTCGCCAGCCTGTGGGCGCGCTGGCAGGGCACGCTCTATCGCGATCGCTGGCTGCATCTCTATGCGCTGGCGATGGCGCCGGCCGGCTTCATCGCCGTGCTCGCCGGCTGGACCACCACCGAAGCGGGCCGCCAGCCATTCACGGTGTGGGGGCTGCTGCGCACGGCTGACTCGGCATCGCCGCTGGCGACACCGGCGGTGGCCTCGTCGCTGCTCGCTTTCGTCATCGTCTATTTCATCGTCTTCACGATGGGCGTGTTCTACATCCTGCGGCTGATGGCCCAGCCGCCGCATCACGGCGAAGAAGGGCCGCGCGTCGATATGCCCGCGCGCGCCGCCGGCATCACACCTGCCGCCGCCACCGCATCGGGACGACGCTCATGACCGGCGCCATCGACATCGCCATGATCTGGGCCTTCATCATCGCGTTCGCGGTGTTCATGTATGTCGTGATGGACGGCTTCGATCTCGGCCTCGGCATGCTGTTCCCGCTGTTTCCCGACAAGGACGACCGCGACGTGATGATGAATACCGTCGCGCCGGTGTGGGACGGCAACGAGACCTGGCTGGTGCTCGGCGGCGGCGGTCTGATGGCGGCGTTTCCGCTGGCCTATGCGATCCTGATGCCGGCGCTGTACACGCCGATCATCGCCATGCTGATCGGCCTCATCTTCCGCGGCGTCGCGTTTGAATTCCGCTGGCGCTCGCAGAGCGAACGCAACCGCTGGGATATCGCCTTCGCGGGCGGCTCGCTGATCGCGGCGCTGGCGCAAGGCATCGCGCTCGGCGCCATCCTGCAGGACGTTCATGTCGAGGGACGGCATTATGCCGGCGGCTGGTGGGACTGGCTGACGCCGTTCAGCCTGCTGACCGGCGCGGCGCTGGTTGTCGGCTACGGCCTGCTCGGCGCGACCTGGCTGGTGATGAAAACCGAAGGCGCGTTGCGCGACAGGGCGTACCGGCTGAGCTACCGCCTGCTGCTGGCGACGCTGATCGCGATCGGCGCGGTCAGCCTCGCGACGCCGTTTCTCGAAGCGGAGTACTGGCGGCGCTGGTTCGAATGGCCGAACATCCTGTTCACCGCGCCGATCCCGCTTGCGGTGGCGCTGGTGGCGCTGCTGTTGCTGCGCGCCCTTGGCAAGCGGCGCGACCATCAGCCGTTCCTGCTGACGCTGGTTCTGTTCGGATTGTCCTATGCCGGGCTCGGCGTCAGCATGTGGCCGCATATCGTACCCAAGAGCGTGACGATCTGGCAGGCGGCCGCCCCGGACAACAGCCTGTTCTTCATGATCTTTGGCGTCGCCGTGCTGGTGCCGATCATCCTTGCCTATACCGGATGGGCCTATTGGGTGTTTCGCGGCAAGGTCCAAGCCGGCAGCGGCTATCACTGATGACACCACCGGAGCCCGCGCCGCGCCCGTTCGCCGTGCGGCTGATGTGGTTTGTGGCGCTGTGGGCTGGCGGCGTCGGCACCGTCGTCCTGATTTCCTATGTGCTGCGCTGGTGGATCGCCCCGCATTGAATACCGCTCGCATAACCCCCGACACCTTGCCAGCGGCGGGCGGCTCGGCTTTGATGCGGCAACGACCGGATCAACGCAGGAATTCCGACATGCTTGATGTCCGACTGACCGCTCTGGCGATCCTGATCGCGACCGCCGTGATCGGTGTGACGCCGCACGCTTTCGCCCAAGGGCGGGAAATGAACATCGGCGATCAGCCCGGCTACGTTCCAAACGCCGCCGACGAAGAGCTGCCGCCGGAATTCAAGCGCACCGCCGTACTGTATCGAACCACCGAGGCACCAGGCACCATCATCGTGCACACCTCCGAACGCTATCTCTATGTCGTGCAGGGCAATGGCCGCGCGCTGCGCTATGGCATCGGCGTCGGCCGCGAAGGCTTTCAGTGGCAGGGTCTTTTGAAAATTTCGCGCAAGCAGGAATGGCCGGACTGGACCCCGCCACCTGAGATGATCGCGCGCCAGCCTTATCTGCCGCGCTTCATGGCGGGCGGACCGGGCAACCCGATGGGCGCGCGCGCGCTCTATCTCGGCGCCACCATCTACCGCATTCACGGCACCAACCAGCCGCAGACCATCGGCAGCGCCGTGTCGTCCGGCTGCTTCCGCCTCGTCAATGCCGACGTCATCGATCTCTACGAGCGCATTCCGATCGGCACCAAGGTGATCGTGCGGCAGAAGCCGGAAATCTGACCGGCCTGCTCGGCGCGGATCATCCCGCTTTCGTTTTCCCTTTTCATTGATTGATGGACACCGCTGATGGCTCTCTTTTCGCGCACCTTCCGGACAGGACTTCTGCTGGGCTCGGCGATTGCCATCGCGGTCGCGGCCGCCGCGATCACCTATGAGCGTTATGACACCCAGACCCTGAAGCGCACCTTGCGGCGCGGCGCTGTGCTGTGCGGCGTCAACACCGGCCTGCCCGGCTTCTCCAACCACGACGCCAGCAACAACTGGTCGGGCTTCGATGTCGATATCTGCCGCGCCGTCGCCGCCGCGATCTTCAACGATCCCACCAAGGTGCAGTTCGTGCCGCTCGACGCCAGCGAACGTTTCCGCGAATTGCAGAAGCGCAAGGTCGATATTCTCGCCCGCAACTCGACCTGGAGCATGTCGCGCGAGACCGAATTCCAGCTCAACTTTGCCGCGGTGTCCTACTATGACGGTCAGGGCTTCATGCTGCGCAAGGCGCGCAACATCGACTCCGCGCTCGAACTCACCGACAGCCGGGTCTGCGTCCAGGCCGGCACCACGACCCAGCTCAACCTCGCCGATTATTTCCGCGCCAACAACGTCAAGTATCAGGAGGCCAATTTCGGCAAGCTGGATGACGTGGTCGCGGCCTATCAGTCGGGAAAATGCGACGTGCTCACCGCCGACGTCTCGCAGCTCTATGCGCTGCGCCAGCGTCTCGCCAGGCCCGACGATCACGCCATCCTGCCCGACGTGATTTCCAAGGAGCCGCTGGCGCCGGTGGTGCGGCAGCGCGACGACGACTGGCTGCTGATCGTGAAGTGGACGGTCTATGCCATGCTCAACGCCGAGGAGCTTGGCGTCAGCTCGAAGAACATCGACGAGGCGCTGAAATCGAAGAAGCCCGACGTGATGCGCCTGGTCGGCACCGAGGGCGCCTATGGCGAAGAGCTTGGCTTGACCCGCGATTGGGCGGCGCGCATCATCCGCCATGTCGGCAATTATGGCGAGGTCTATGACCGCAATGTCGGCACCGGTTCCAAGCTTGCAATTCCGCGCGGCCTCAACCAGCTCTGGAATGCTGGCGGCATCCAGTACGCGCCGCCGATCCGGTAAGGACGGCGGGCTGTGAGCGACCGTGCCACCGCCGCACCGCGCCCCGTGCCGGCCGGCACGCGGATCGGCCATGTCCATCTTAAAGTCGCCGATCTCGACCGTGCGCTCGGCTTTTATTGCGGCGTGCTCGGCTTTGAGATCATGCAGCGGATGGGCGACCAGGCGGCGTTCATCTCGGCCGGCGGCTATCATCACCATATCGGGCTGAACACCTGGCAGAGCAAAGGTGGCCAGCCGCCCGCGCCCGGCACCACCGGGCTATTTCACACCGCGATTCTTTATCCCACTCGCGCCGCGCTGGCCGACGCGCTGCACCGGCTGATCGAGGCCGGCATAGCGCTCGATGGCGCGAGCGATCATGGCGTCAGCGAGGCGCTTTATCTGCGCGATCCCGACGACAACGGCGTCGAGCTTTATCGCGACCGACCGCAGAGCGAATGGCCGCGAAGTCCTGACGGCGCGCTGGCGATGTATACAAAGCGGCTCGATCTCGACGATCTGCTGGCGGCGCGAGGCGCTTGAGAGCGCGTCAAGTTAAGGCGCAGTCTTAAACCATGGGTCAGGTGTCCCGGATGCGGTGCGACATGCAATGTCGCTCTGCTGATCCAGGGCCGTTCCATATTCAGAGCTTGCGACGGTCCCGGTTCTGCGAGGCAGCGTTCCACGCTGCATCGCGCCCGGGAAACAGGAAAGCGAAGTAACGCCGTTTTCGGACGGCTATGGCAGGGCATGGCGAATGAGCGTGAGCCCTCAACCTAGCCCCAGCCCAAAGCCACCGCGATGTGGAAGGTGATGAAGGATGCAAGATAGGCCAGCGCCAGCATGTAGCCGAAAGTGATGAACATCCAGCGCCAGCCGCCGGTCTCGCGCCGGATCACCGCGAGCGTCGAGGCGCATTGCGGCGCGAAGATGAACCAGGCGAGGAAGGCGAGCGCGGTGGCCAGACTCCAGTTGCCGGCGAGCGTGCGGCCGATTTCCGCGGACGCCTCGTCGCCACCGGCGATGGCGTACATGGTGCCCAATGAGGCGACCGCGACCTCGCGCGCCGCCATGCCGGGAATCAGCGCGACGCTGATCTGCCAGTTGAACCCGATCGGCGCCAGCGCCGGTTCGATCCAGCGGCCGATGATGGCGGCAAGGCTGTAATTGATGCCGGGCTCGGTCGCGCCCAGAGGCGGCCGCGGGAACGAGGCCAGAAACCAGATCACCACCATCATCGAGAAGATCGTGGTGCCGGCGCGCTGCAGGAACGCCATCACGCGGGCGTAGAGCGCCATCGCCACGCTGCGCAGCTGCGGCAGCTTGTAGTCCGGCAATTCCAGCATGAAGGGCGGCGTCGCGCTTTCGCGCCAGAAAAAATGATTGGCGACGAAGGAGACCGCGAGCGCGCTGACAATGCCGATGGCATAGAGCCCGAACATCACGAGGCCCTGCAGGCCGATCGGCCCCCACACTTTCTCGTCGGGCACAAAGGCCGAGATGATCAGGGTGTAGACCGGAATGCGCGCCGAGCAGGTCATCAGCGGCGCCACCATGATGGTGGTGAGGCGGTCGCGGCGGTTGTCGATCACCCGCGTCGCCATGATGCCGGGAATGGCGCAGGCAAAGCTCGACAGCAGCGGAATGAAGGCGCGGCCATGCAGCCCCGCGCCGCCCATGATGCGGTCCATCAGGAATGCCGCCCGCGCCATGTAGCCGAGATCTTCCAGCAGCAGGATGAACAGAAACAGGATCATGATCTGCGGCAGGAAGACGATCACGCTGCCGACGCCGGCAATCACGCCTTTCTGGATAAAGCTCTGCAGCAAGCCGTCCGGCAACAGATCGTGCGCGGCGCTGCCGAGCAGGCCGAACCCGCCGGAGATCAATTCCATCAGCGGCTGCGCCCAGGCGAACACCGCCTGGAACATGACGAACAGCACCAGCAGCAGGATGGCGAGGCCGGCGACTGGATGCAGCAACACCGCGTCGATGCGGCCGGTCAGCGTATCGGGCCGCGCCGGTTCGCTGACCGCGGCCTTGATGACACGGTCGGCCTCGCGCTGTGCGGCGCGCAGATCGGCGGCGCTGGGCGTGGTCCAGCTGCTTTCGCGGGTCGAACCTGCGGCAGTGGCGGCAAGCTCGTCGATCTGGCGCAGCAGATCCTCGGTGCCGTTGCGGCGCACGGCGGTCGAGGTCACCACCGGAATGCCAAGCTCGGCGGACAGCCGCTCCAGATCGATCTCGATGCCACGGCGGCGGGCGATGTCGATCATGTTGAGGATTAGCAGCATCGGCCGGCCGGCGCGCTTCAGCTCGGTGACGAGGCGCAGCGCCACGCGCAGATTGGTGGCGTCGGCGACACACAGCAGAAGATCGGGCGGCATTTCGCTGGCGACACGGCCAAGCACCATGTCGCGCGTCACCTCCTCGTCGGGACTGCGGCCGCGCAGCGAATAGGTGCCGGGCAGATCGACCAGTTCGATGCGGTGACCGGACAGGGTCTGGAATGAGCCGGTCTTGCGCTCGACAGTAACGCCCGGATAGTTCGCGACCTTCTGCCGGCTGCCGGTCAGCGCGTTGAACAGAGCGGTCTTGCCGCTGTTGGGCGTTCCGACCAAAGCGAAACGCCACGCCCGACCTTCGGTGATGCTTGTCATGCCGTCCCCGCTCAGACCACGAAGATGGCCATGGCTTCACGACGGCGCAGCGCAATGGTGGTGTTGTTGACCCGCACGGCGATCGGATCGCCGCCGACCGGCCCCTCGTGCAGCACCTGTACGCGCGCCCCTTCGACAAAGCCGAACTCAAGCAGCCGCCGCTCGATCTCCGCAGCGGGCACACCGTTGGAATAGTCGCCGGTCACGGTGATGGCTTCGATCGTGCCGCAGAAGCCGCGCGGCGTCTGGCCCAGACAGGTGCGCGCGCTGATATCCATCGGGGTGTGGTCGTCGCTCATGTGTTGATGTCCCTCAAGACATCAACTGACCCATGAGCCGCTTGCGATCAAGTCAATGACGCTTGATCCCCTATCAGATTAGAACGGTTTTAATCTGCCGCGATTGGTTGGCCAGTCGCGCAGGCGTGGCGGCTCACGACGCCAGCGCCTTCATCTCCTTGTAGAGATCGGCTTTGCCCTCGAAGCCGATGCCCGGCAGATCCGGCATGGTGATGTGGCCGTTCTCGACCCGCACGCCGTCGGGGAAGCCGCCATAGGGCTGGAACAAATCGGGATAGCTCTCATTGCCGCCGAGGCCGAGGCCGGCGGCGATGTTGAGCGACATCTGGTGGCCGCCATGCGGAATGCAGCGCGACGGCGACCAGCCATGGGTGTGTAGGACATCGAGCGTGCGCAGATATTCGACCAGGCCGTAGGACAGCGCGCAGTCGAACTGCAGATAGTCGCGGTCCGGCCGCATGCCGCCATAGCGGATCAGGTTGCGCGCATCCTGATGGCTGAACAGGTTCTCGCCGGTCGCCATCGGCCCCGGATAGAATTCGGCCAGCGCCGCCTGCAACTGGAAATCGAGCGGGTCGCCAACCTCCTCGTACCAGAACAGCGGATAGTCGCGCAGCATCTTGGCATAGGCGATGCCGGTCTCGAGATCGAAGCGGCCATTGGCATCGACCGCAAGCTGCGCCTCGCTGCCGATTTCCTTGAGCACCGCCTCGATGCGGACGCGGTCCTCTTCGAGCGGCGCGCCGCCGATCTTCATCTTCACGACATTGTAGCCGCGGTCGAGATAGCCGCGCATCTCGGCGCGCAACGCCGAATCATCCTTGCCGGGATAATAATAGCCGCCCGCCGCATAGACGAACACGCGCGGGTTGGCCTCGCGCTGGTGCCGTTCGGCGAGCAGGCGGAACAGCGGCTTGCCGGCGATCTTCGCCACCGCGTCCCACACCGCCATGTCGATGGTGCCGACCGCAACCGAACGCTCGCCATGGCCACCCGGCTTCTCGTTGGTCATCAGCGTCGCCCACACCTTGTGCGGATCGAGATTGTCGCCGCTCTCGTCGAGCAGCGATTTCGGATCAGCCTCCAGCACGCGCTGGGCGAAGCGCTCGCGGATCAGGCCGCCCTGACCATAGCGGCCGTTGGAATTGAAGCCGTAGCCGACCACGGTCTTGCCGTCGCGCACCACGTTGGTGACCACCGCAACGAGGCTGGAGGTCATCTTGGAGAAGTCGATGTAAGCGTTGCGAATCGGCGAGGCGATCGGCTTGGTGACTTCGCGGATATCGACGATACGAACGGTCATGGGGAAATCCGGTTGGAGCAGCACTTTTGGCCGGGCCGCAATCTAGAGCATGATCCCGAAAAGTGTGAAGCGCTTTTCGGGAAAGATCACGCTCAATCAAAAAGCTAGAACGGGATGACGATTCAAAGAACACGTCATCCCGTTCCAGGATAGCTGCCTGCGGCGCAATCGCGTAAAATGCAGAGCGCCTGCGCGCCGCGACATCCCGCCCTGCGAGACCTGACGCCCGCCAATGCCCGAAACCGACGGAGCTTTTATCTCTATGTCTCTGGCCCACCGCATCGCCGGGAATACCCGCCTGTTCGAGTTGATCACCGGCAGCTTCCGCCGCCTGATCGGGCGCGATCTCGCCGATCCCGCGTCAAGTCCCGGCTGGCTTTATCACGAGGCTCGGTTTGTGGTGCTCGCCCATGATGGCGGCGCCGATCCGCGCTTCATCTATGCCAATGAGGCGGCGCAGGCGTGCTTTGAATACACGGCGGACGAATTGATCGGCCTGCCCTCGCGGCTTTCCGCCGAAGCGCCGGAACGTGCCGCGCGGCAGCTGCTGCTCGACCGGGTCAGCCGCGACGGCTTCATCGCCGATTATTCCGGCGTTCGCATTGCGAAATCCGGCCGGCGCTTCCGCATCGAATCCGCGATCGTTTGGCAATTGATCGATGCCGATGGCGCGCTGCACGGACAGGCCACGACATTCTCAGAGTGGACCGACATCTCCGCGTGAAAACACGGCGCGTCTTCGCGTCAGAACATCGACCAGCCATGGCTGCCGGCCACCGCACCCAATATCGTGATCCACGCAAGGCTGACCAGCAGCCAGTGCGCGCGGTGCAGCCATAGGAAAGCGAGATCCGGATCGGCCGCCACCCAGTGATGAAAGTACCGCTTCAGGATGAACGGCTCGGCGACGAACAGCACGAAGGCGAACAACAGCCACACGCCGACCATCGCATGCATCCACCAGAACGACAGCGAGTGAAACCGGTCCCAGAGGTCGAACCGCCAGGTCATGTAGAGCCCGCTGAGACCGACCACCAGCACCGCAATGCGCGCCTGCCAGATAAAGCGATGCTCGACCGCCTCGAACATCGCAACGCGGTTGCCGCCGAGCTCGCCGCGCCGCAGCGCCTGCAGGATCACCGTCGTCGCCATCGAGGCGCCGCCGATCCAGATCACCACGCCGAAGACATGCAGGGCACGGGCGAGAGCGACGTCATCCATGAGCGATCACCTTTTCCTCAAATCGTTTCTGCGCCGGCGTCCACCGATGCGCGGCCCGCAGGATAAAGCACGGTCTGGTCCGGCCCCGCCACAGCGCCGGGCGTGATGCGTGCCAGCTCGACATGGCCTTTGCCGAGAATATGGAAAACCTGCTCGCCTCGTGTCAGCAGATAATCGGCGATGATCCGGCGGTGGCAGCGCCACCACACCGCCTCCGCGCACATGATGGCGCAGCGCGTCTGCGTGCCGATCTCCAGAAGCCGCATCAGGCCGTCGTGGAAAGGCTCGCTCAGCGCGTAGTCGGCGTAATTGTGAAAGCTCTTGTTCTGCCAGAAACCGTTGGCCTGCGGATCGACACTCTTCTTGCTGCGCAGGCCGCCAAGCTCGGCGATGTGCTCGTAGCCGATCTGGAAGCCGGACAAACTCGCGGGCAGGCTGTCGCGGTTATATTGCGGATTGGTGCGCGAGCGCGGAATGGTGCGGACATCAACCACCAGCCTCACCTCGGACGCACTCAGAAGTTCGACGAACTCCTCGATCGTCCGCGTCGAATGCCCGATGGTGAAGAAGGGCTGCCCCATGCCAGTCACTGCGATTCCGCGGGAGCCGTACCGCTCCCACTCCTTCGATACTCTCTTTCAGGGCGAGGGTGAAATGATTCAGAGCAATTTTTCCCGGCACGGCTTACCTACGCGTTTCGGCTGCGCGCAGAGTGCACTGCTCGGATTGTGCGAGGCGCGTTGAATCCGCTCGATATGAGTGAACAGGTTCTGCACCGCCCCCTCGACGCGAGAGGCATAGAACGCATGCCATGTGCTTTTGTGAGTATCCACTTCAACCTCCGCTGAATTCAACAAGGCCGCAGGTGCGCTCGGAAGCGGTGTTGCTCCTTCCTCAAATCTCCACAGTACGCGATTTACCAAATCAGGGGAGCGGCAACCGGACGGGAATCCGGCGCCCGCCGACTACGCACCAAAATGCAGTCCGCACATCGGCAAGGATGCTCTCCGCCGCGAGAAAATCGCGAGGCCCATTACACTTGCCCATATTGCCGCTTCAGGCATCAGCGGCGATTCTGGTAACGCTAGTCAGGCGCACGGAGTCGATATCCAATTCCGGTCTCGGTCAGGATGTACTGAGGACGTTCGGGATCGGCCTCGATTTTTTGCCGGAGCTGCCGGACATAAACCCGGAGATACTGCGCGTCCGTCATCGGATCCCATAATTCGCTGAGCAGAAATTTGTGCGTCAGCACCTTGCCCGCGTGCTGCACCAACACCCGCAGCAGGTCGTATTCCTTCGGCGAGAGCTTGATGTCCCGATCGCCAATCTTCACGATGCGGCGCACGAGGTCGACAGCCAGATCCCCGACGCGGAAAACCGGCCGCTCGCCGTGGACCTGGAGCTGGTGGCGCAACGCGGCCCTCATGCGCGCAAGCAGCTCCTCCATCCCGAACGGTTTGGTGACGTAGTCGTCCGCCCCATAGTCCAGCGCCTGGACCTTGCCAGCCTCATCTCCCCTGCTCGACAGAACGACAATCGGCACGGTCTCATTGCGGGCCCGTATCATTCGCAGGAGTTCGTGACCCTGGATGTCCGGCAAGCCGAGATCGAGAATGACGAGATCCGGCTTCTGTTTCAGAAGTTCGAGAGCGGTCTTGCCGTTCGGCGCCTCGACGGTCTGATAACCTTGGGCGGTCAGCCCCATCCGCAGCAATTTGCGGATGGGCGGTTCATCGTCAATCACCAGAACTTTGGATGCAGGCGCGTTCATGCCGCAGTGTCCAGGACGTTCGATTGTTCGGGAATCGGCAGACGGATGGTGAAGACCGCCCCCGATCGATCGAGCCGGTTGGTCGCAACGATCGTACCATCCATCGCTTCAACGAAACCGCGCGAAATGGCAAGCCCGAGCCCGGTTCCGGCACGGACCTGATCGGCCTTCCTCGCCCGGTAGAACTTGTCGAAGATATGCTCGAGATCGGTTTGCGGGATGCCGCTTCCCTCGTCGATCACCTGCACACAGACGGCGTCGCCGTCGCGCCAGCTCTGAATCCGGATCGTCGTATCCAGCGGCGCGTATTTCGCCGCATTGTCGAGAAGGTTGAACAGCACCTGCTCGAAGAGCACCGCATCCAGCGCAAGCATCGGCAGATTGGGTGCAAGCTGCACGTCGACCCGATGGTTGACGAGGATCTTGCCCGCCCGGCGCAGCACGCTGCCGATCACCTCGCTGACGTCATGCAGGGCGAGATTGGGCGCAACCGCTCCGGATTCGAGCTTGGTCATATCCAGAAGATTGGCAATGAAGCGATTGAGCCTCTCGGATTCATCGATGACGGTCGCAAGGAGGTCTGCCTTCTCGGTCTCATTGAGCCGGCCCGACAGATCGCGCAGCGCTCCGGCCGAGCCGAGGATGGCTGCCAGCGGCGTCTTCAGGTCGTGCGAGATCGAGGTCAGCAGCGCTGACCGCAAGCGGTCGGTTTCGGCGGAGAGCCTGACGCGGTCCATGTCCTCGACCAGATGCACGCGCTCGATAGCAAGCGCGCTCTGATCGATCAGAGCGTCGAGCAGCCGGCTCTGGTCGGGGGTGAACAGCGGCCCGGCCTTGTCGCTATCGAGGCCGACGACCCCGATGACACCGCGCCCGGTGCGCATGGGCATGAACAACCGCTTCGCCCCGGGCAGGGTGTCCGAGCCGCGCCCCGCCGGACGGTCGTTCTGCCACGCCCATTTTGCCGCGGCGATGTCGGCTTCATCCAGAGTGTCTTCCGGCGGATAGCCGGTTTTGACCGCAAGCGATCCGTTCTCGGGAAGCAGGAGAACCACCCTGACGCCAAGCATCAAGGCGGTCTGGTAGGCGCTCGCCCACAAAACGTCATCCAGCGTGCCGACGCCCGCGAGCTTGCGGCTGAAGGTGTAGAGTGATTCCGTGGTGCGGGCGCGCGTAGCGGCGGCGACAGCCTGGATGCGGACACGGCCGGCCACGTTGGAGACGAGCACCGCCATGACGATGAAGAAAGTGAATGCGGCGATGTTGGTCGGATCGGAAATCGAGAACGTGTACAATGGCTCCATGAAGAAGAAATTGTAGCAAAGCGATGCGACAACACTCGCCGCCAGCGACGGCCACAGGCCAAACCGCACCGCAACCGCGACAATGGCTGTCAGGAACACGAGATCGACGGTCTCGATGCCGAGCAGCGGCAGGATCAGTTCCGCAACGCCCAAAGCCAGCGCAACCGCGACCAGTGCCGCCGCAAAAGCACGCAGGTCACCGAAGTTCGACGGCGTCGCGGTCCTGACGGCCTTCTTGGCGATCGCCTCCCTCGATATGTCGCCGCCGCCGACGACATGGACGCTGATATTCCCGGAACGCCGCACCAGATCGTGCACGATCGAACCGTGCAGAATCTCGAACCAGCGCGAGCGAGTTGACTTCCCGACAACGATATGCGTCACATTGCCGGATTGCGCGTAGCGGATGATGTCGTCGGCGATACGTCGGTCGCCGCCCGGGATCGTGACGACGTCGCCGTCAAGGATTTGCGCAAGGCGGAGCGTATCGGCGATACGATCCCGCTCCTCCTCGGCGAGCCGCACGCTTCGCCCGCTCTCGACGGACAACGCCGTGAACGGAGCATGCAAGCGATCAGCCAGGCGTTTTGCATAGCGCACGAGCCCCGCGGCGCGAGGGTCCTCGCTGACACAGACAAGAACGCGCTCCCCGGCGGCCCACGGCCCCTGAATGGCACGCGACTGCATTTCCGTCAGAAGCTGTTCATCGACGCGCTCGGCCGTGCGGCGCAGCGCAAGCTCGCGCAACGCGGTCAAATTGGCTGGCGAGAAAAAGTGCTGCAGGGCACGTTCGGCCTGCTTCGGAATATAGACCTTTCCCTCCTTCAGCCGTTCGATCAGATCGTCCGGCGTGAGATCGACCAATTCCACCGCGTCGGCCTGATCGAACACCGAGTCAGGGATGGTTTCCCGTACCCGCACGTTGGTGATCTGTGCCACCACATCGTTCAGGCTCTCGATGTGCTGAATATTGACCGTGCTGTAGACATCGATGCCCTGGCTCAGAAGCTCCTGGACGTCGAGATAACGCTTCGGATGGCGGCTGCCGGGCGCATTGGTGTGGGCGAGTTCGTCGACCAGCACGACCTGCGGTCGCCGCGCGATCACGGCATCGAGATCCATTTCCTCAAAGCGCCGCTCGCGATAGTCGATCTGCTTGCGCGCAATGACCTCGATGCCTTCCAGCAGGGCGGCGGTCTCCTTGCGGCCATGGGTCTCCACGACGCCGACGACAACGTCGTAGCCGTCGCTTTTGCGGGCGCGCCCTTGCTGGAGCATTTCATAGGTCTTGCCAACGCCCGGAGCCGCCCCGACAAAAATCTTCAATTTTCCGACGCGCCGGTCCGCGCGTCGGGCCGCCTCCAGGAGGGCATCCGGCGAAGGGCGTTGATCAGTCCCGGGGTGCTGCTCCGCCATCAAATTCCCCGAACGGTCCATCAGACCAGTGCGATGCTTATCGCACGGCGGCTTGATCCAGTGCGATATTGAGCGCGAGTACGTTGACCCGCGGTTCGCCGAAAATACCAAGGATTCGGCCCTCGATATAGCGGTTGACGAGCTCGCGCAGCCGGTCCTCCGGCATGTGACGCGCCTTCGCGACACGCGGAATCTGGAACAGCGCCGCTTCCGGCGAGACATGCGGATCGAGGCCGCTGCCCGATGTGGTCACCAGATCGACCGGCACGGGCATATTGGGGTTCTCCTGCCTGAGCGCCCCAACGTCTGCCTGCACGCGCTCGATCAGCGCCTTGCTGGTCGGCCCGAGATTGGAGCCCATGGAATTCGCCGCATTGTAGGGGGCCGGGACCGTCTTCGTCGCATCGGCCGGCTCGGGTCCGGTCGTCGCCGACGGCCGTCCATGGAAGTAGCGGTCGCTGGTAAACGCCTGGCCGATCAATTCCGATCCGATGACCGTTCCATTGCGCTCGATCAGGCTGCCCTGCGCCTGACGGGGGAAGATGACGCCGGCGATCCCCGTCATGGCCAGAGGGTAAAGGAGCCCGGTAATCAACGTGAGGGTCACCAGAAACGTGAGGGCAGGACGGATTTCCTTCAGCATGATGTCTCTCCTCAGGCGAGGTGCAGCGCCGTGACCACGAGGTCGATGGCCTTGATACCGACAAACGGGATGATGACGCCCCCGGCGCCGTAGATCAGCAGATTGCGCCGCAGCAGCGGCGCAGCGCCGATCGCCCGGTAAGCCACGCCCTTCAGCGCCAGAGGAATCAACGCAATGATGATCAGCGCGTTGAAGATGATCGCCGACAGGATCGCGCTCTGCGGACTCGACAGGTTCATGATGTTGAGCACCTGCAGTTGCGGATAGAAGGCGACGAACATCGCCGGGATGATAGCGAAGTACTTCGCCACGTCGTTGGCGATGGAGAAGGTGGTGAGCGCGCCGCGCGTCATCAGCAGCTGCTTGCCGATCTCGACGATCTCGATGAGCTTGGTCGGATTGGAATCGAGGTCGACCATGTTGCCGGCCTCGCGCGCCGCCTGGGTGCCGGTGTTCATGGCGACGCCGACATCGGCCTGGGCGAGCGCCGGGGCGTCGTTGGTGCCGTCGCCACACATGGCGACGAGTTTCCCCTTGGCCTGCTCATCGCGGATCAGGCGCAGTTTGTCCTCAGGCGTTGCCTGCGCGAGAAAATCGTCGACGCCGGCTTCCGCCGCGATTGCCGCTGCGGTGGTGGGGTTGTCGCCGGTGATCATGACGGTACGGATGCCCATGCGGCGCAATTCGGCGAAGCGCTCGCGGATACCGCCCTTGATGATATCCTTCAGATGGATGATGCCGAGGAGCCGGCCATCCCTGGCGACCGCAAGCGGGGTGCCGCCGGATTTGGCGATGGCGTCGGCGATGGTGTTGACCTCGCGCACGATGTCAGCGCCGACAGCCGGCTGCATAATCCGAACATTGCCGTCCACCGCGGCGAATGCCGCGCCATTAAGATAGTTGAGGATGGCGTCCACCGCCCCCTTGCGGACCCACGAGCCGTCCACTTCCATGCCGCTCATCCGGGTTTGGGCCGTGAACGGAATGAACCTGCCGTGAAGCTCGGCAAGGTCGCGCTCGCGGATGCCGCATTTCTCCTTGGCGAGCACGACGATGGAGCGCCCCTCAGGCGTTTCGTCGGCCAGCGACGCGAGCTGCGCGGCGTTCGCGAGTTCCTGCTCGCTGACACCCCGCAGCGGCTTGAACTCGGCGGCCTGCCGGTTGCCGAGCGTGATCGTGCCGGTTTTGTCCAGCAGCAGCGTATCGACATCGCCGGCGGCCTCGACCGCACGGCCGGACATCGCGAGGACATTGAAGCGCACGAGCCGGTCCATGCCGGCGATGCCGATGGCCGACAACAGCGCGCCGATTGTGGTCGGGATCAGGGTGACAAACAGCGCCACCAGCACCACCACCGAGATCGCACCACCGGCATAGGCAGCGTAACTCGGGATCGTGACCGTCGCGAACACGAACACAATGGTGAGACCGGCCAGAAGGATATTCAACGCGATCTCGTTCGGCGTCTTCTGCCGCGCGGCGCCCTCAACCAGCCGGATCATGCGGTCGAGAAAGGTCGAACCCGGCGCCGCGGTGATCCGGACGCGAACCCAGTCCGACAGCACCTGCGTGCCGCCAGTCACGGCCGAACGATCGCCGCCGGACTCGCGGATGACGGGCGCGGATTCGCCGGTGATCGCGGCTTCATTGACCGAGGCGATGCCCTCAATGACGTCGCCGTCGGAAGGAATGGTGTCGCCGGCCTCGACCAGCACCAGATCGCCGACCTTAAGACTCGTGCTCGGGACGGTTCGGTAGTTTCGCGAACGTTCGTCGGTCAGCAGCTTGGCCTGGGTCTGGGTGCGGGTCTTCCGCAGAGCATCCGCCTGCGCCTTGCCGCGTCCCTCGGCAACGGCCTCGGCAAAATTGGCGAACAACAGGGTAAACCACAGCCACAGCACGATCTGCAGCTCGAACCCAAGACTTGCACCGCCGGCGAGAAGGTCGCGCAGGAAGATGATGGTCGTCAGAATCGAGACGATCTCGACGACGAACATCACAGGATTCCTGATCTGCACGCGCGGGTCCAGTTTCGCGAAAGCCGCGCCCGCAGCCGGCACGACGATCTTCGGATCGATCAGAGCAGATGCTGCCGTGGCGCGTTTGCCAACCTGTAGAGTTTCCATAAGAACAACTCCAAATCGAAGCGATTAGAACAAGGTGCCGGTCGTCATCGCGATATGATCGACGATCGGCCCGAGCGCGAGCGCCGGAAAGAAGGTCAAGCCGCCGATGATGACGATGACGCCGACGACGAGGCCGACGAACAAACCACCCGTGGTGGGGAAAGTGCCGGCGGACTCCGGCACGGATTTCTTGGCGGCAAGCGATCCTGCGATCGCCATGGCCGGCACGATCATGATGAAGCGCCCGACCAGCATCGCGATGCCACCGGCAATATTGTAGAAAAGGATGTTTCCGGTAAGCCCGCCGAAGGCAGAACCGTTGTTGGCGGTCTGCGATACGAAGGCGTAGAGCACTTCGCTAAAGCCGTGCGGTCCGGGATTCGCGATCGAAGCGACCGCGGCCGGATAGACGACAGCGATCGCGGTCCAGCCGAGATACACCAGCGGCAGGACCAGGATGGCGAGCATTGCCATCTTGACCTCCTTCGCCTCGACTTTCTTGCCGAGATACTCCGGCGTCCGCCCGACCATCAGACCGGCGACAAAGATCGCAATGATGACGAACAGCAGCATGCCATAGAGACCGGCGCCGACGCCCCCGACAATGATCTCGCCAAGTTGCATGTTGATGAGCGGGACCATGCCGCCGAGCGCGGTGAAAGAGTCGTGCATGGCATTGACGGCGCCGCACGAGGCGGCGGTCGTGATGACGGCGAACAAAGCCGACAGAGGAATGCCGAAGCGCACCTCTTTTCCTTCCATGTTGCCGCCGGAAAGACCGAGCGCGTTGAGACCGGTGGTGCCCGACGCCTCGGCCCAGTAGCAAAGCGCAACGCCGACGACGAACAGAACGCCCATGACGGCAAAGATCGCCCAGCCCTGGCGGCGGTTGCCGACCATGCGGCCCAGCACGCCGGTGAGGCCCGCGCCGATGGCGAAGATCGACACCATATGGATCAGGTTGGTGATCGCATTCGGATTCTCGTAAGGGTGCGCCGCGTTGACGTTGAAGAAACCGCCGCCATTGGTTCCGAGATGCTTGATCATCATCTGCGAGGCGACCGGTCCCTGCGCGATCGTCTGCTTGACGCCTTCGAGCGTGGTCGCCTCTACATAAGAGCCCAAATTCTGCGGCACGCCGAGTGCGACCAGTGCAATCGTGCCGACAACGCAGATCGGCAGCAGCACATAGAGCGTGCAGCGGGTCAGGTCGACCCAGAAATTGCCGATCGTTCGTACGGATGCGCGAGCAAAGCCACGGATCAGGGCGATCGCGAGCGCGATGCCGGTGGCTGCGGACAGGAAGTTCTGGTGCGTGAGCCCGAGCATCTGCACCAGGTAGGACATCGTGCTTTCGCCACCGTAGTTCTGCCAGTTGGTGTTGGAGATGAAGCTGACCGAGGTGTTGAAGGCGAGATCCGGGGCGACGGCAGTCATCCCCTGCGGGTTGAGCGGCAGGAATTCCTGAAAGCGCATCAAGACATAGAGGAACAGAAATCCGCCGACGTGGAAGAACAACATCGCGACCGTGTAGGTCAGCCAATGCTGCTCGCGACCTTCATCGATGCCGGCAACACGGTAGAGCGCGACCTCCACTGGCCGCAGGACAGGCGACAAAAAGGTGCGCTCGCCGTCGAAGACGCGCGTCATATAGGCACCGAGCGGAGCGACCAGCGCGACGATGATCGCGCAGAAGATCAGGATCTGAATCCAGCCATTGACAGTCATGACATGCCTCTCAGAACCGCTCGGGCTTAAGCAGCGCGAAAATGAGGTAGGTGAGCACGCCCGCGGACACGAGAGCGGCCAGGGTGTAATCGAAGGTCATGGAGGCCCCCTTAGAGGCGATCGCAGGCATAGGCGTAGCCGACCGCGAGCGCGAAGAGCCCGAAGCCGATGGCCAGCATGATGACGTCCAGCATTTTGCCCACTCCTGCCGAGTGATATGTGGCGAGCCGCCACGCACGCGGCCGCTCGAAGTGCCTATAGATGTCACCACGACGCATAGGAATTCGAGAGGGAGGCCGAAGCTTCGGTATAGGAATTTCATAAAGGAGGCACGGCTAGCACGATGATATGCCCGCGTCATAGGAAGCGGGCGCCTGTTTCATAGGCGCCGATCCAGGATTCTCGAAGGCTGGCGTGCCGATGCGAGACCAGGCTTCGGAAACGGCATCCGGCTCATCTTGAGAGGGCGGTCGACAAAGACCGCTCCGATATTCGAGAAGCCACCATGTCGCCGAACCGGACTGATGAGCATGACCTCGATCGCGCCGCATGCGAGCTTCGGGTTGCGCCGGCGGTGGCGACCAAGCTGCTGGCCCATGTCATCGACCTTGCCTGCCCCCGGATTTCGATACTCACGAAAGCAGGCAAGACGGCGCGCCTCCGGCAGTTGATCGGGACCGGCGCTCCCGTCGATGCCGTGCTTGCATTACTCGAACTCGAACTTCCCCAATGGCGGCTTCGCCGCCTGGTGCTTGATGATGGCCGATGGCACTGCTCGCTATCGCGGCAGCGTGATCTGCCCATCGAGCTCGCCAATACGGCAGAAGGAACTGACGAGGATGTCGCCGCGGCAATTCTGACGGCACTCATCGAAGCGCTACGCATGGCGGGCGCGGACGGCGAAGCCGCCATCTGCACCGGGCCAGCCATCCCCGCCGCAGAACATCTCATCTGCTGCGACAACTTCTGCTGAGCCGCAACCGGCTGCAACTGCACGCCTCACGTTATGTCGCGTGCCGCAGCCCGCGAGCCCTGAAACTGACCGAACAAGGTCAATCGTTGGAGCCTGTTTTGCTGCAAGTGAAGGCATGGGTCACGAGCACCCCGGCGGCGGCCGTTACGACCCAGAATCCGGCGATCGCTGGAGACCAGGCACCGCGCGGTGAAGCGCGGCGCCTTTAATATTCAATCGGGTCGCTCATAACCGACCTGCTCTATCGAAACACACAGGGAAAGGCTGCGGTTTCAAGAAAACGCCGTCATCGGGTCGATGATAGTGACGATCTCATTGACCCTGGTGATCGGGAAATCGGCCAGCCGCGAATGTTCGCGTACGGCGTCTTCGCTTTCACCAAGATAGATGCAGAACGTATTGTCAGCGGCGATGTGTGAGTGCATCCACTGCACCTGTCCCGATAACTTGGTGACAGCAGCATTGGAGGTTGCGGCCAGCGCCTTGAGCTGAGCAGCGTTCAAGCTGCCGATGCCCGGAATATGCCGCTCGATTACATAGCGCTTCATCGGCGGTGTTCCTTTCGTACGTGCCGGTGAGGATGCAAGGCCGTTTTGGAGGCGCCGCGCCGCTCTCTATGATCGGAGAGGCGCGGCGAATATGTTCAAACTCTCGAAACTGCGCCCGTTCCGGGCCGGCGCTCCCACAGATCCGACGCTCACCGCCGCGTCACGACGACTTCCAGATATTCGCCGGGAACGACCATGGTCTCGTCGCCGGATTTGTTAAAGCGTCCGATCAGCTCGATGAGGTCCTGCGATAGCGCCTTCCTGCCATCGTTATTGAGGGCTTCGAACGCCTTGAGTACCGGCCCGTAGTATTCGCGGAAGATATCGAGGAAGTGCTGCGCCGAGCGATAACGAAACACGAAATGGCGGGTCTCGGCGATCAGCGAAGATGACTGCGCACCAAAGACCGTCTTCATCCACTCCCGGGTACCCCACAATGCCGGCGATTTGAGACCTGCGGGCGCTGGAAGATGTTGGCCAATCGTTTTGAACATCTGACCTATGAAACCGTCCGGCGTCCAGTTGGCAAGGCCGATGCGCCCCCCGGACCGGCAGACGCGCAACATTTCGCTTGCAGTCCGGCTCTGGTCGGGACTGAACATTCCGCCAAAGGTAGAGGCGACTGCGTCGAAGGACCCGTTGGCGAAGGGAAGATCCTCGGCATCGGCCTTCTGAAATGTGACCGAGAGGTGTTCGACGTCGGCGCGCTGGCGTCCACGTTCCAAGAGGCTCTCGACATAGTCCGTTGACGTCACCCCGCACCAGCGGCGGGCAGCAGCCAGCGTGAAGTTTCCGTTGCCGGCGGCGATGTCGAGCACCTTCTGGCCCGCGCGTAGATCCATTGCCTCTGCCAGTTGCTCGCCGACGATCTGAAGCGTCGTGCCGACGACAGCGTAGTCTCCCGACGACCAGGCCAGTTGTTGCTTGGTCTTGATCGCCTTGAGATCCGGCGTCGCGGCTTCAGGGCGGCAATTGATAATTGTGGTCATAGTTACCTCCTGCGTATATTTTGGGCGCATGTGCCGGGCACATGCGGTCTTGGTGACGCGAAATAACTATGACGGAGTGGCGCTGGCGCGAATGATCGCGCTGCCGCACTTCTTGCTCACACGTCCAAACTTGCTTGGGTTCCGATTTGCCCAAGGTCGAAGCGCGCTATTCTATGATGCGCAATGAGAGCGCCAGCTTTTTCGGAGCCTCTTGGCGATGACGGCCGACGTATTAACGGAAGTTTTATCAGCGGTTCGGCTGACCGGATCCGTGTTCTTCGATGTAACCGCCGCAGCCCCCTGGGTCGCGGAAGCGCCGCCGTCGGCGCAGATCGCCGAGGCCGTCCGGCCCGGCGCGCAGCACGCGATCGAATACCATGTCGTTACCCGCGGCTCCTGCTGGATCTCGATCGTAGATGGCGCGCCATTCGAGCCCATCCAGCTTCTGGAAGGCGACATCGCGGTTATTCCGCACGGTGAGCCCCATGTGGTATCGAGCGCGCCTTGGATGCGGGCCCAGCCAGACGTGGCTTCGCACCAGCGTCCGAAGGACGACAGCGACCTTCCGTTCAAATTGTGGACTGGCGCCGAGGGGGAAGCCGACGCGCACCTGATGTGCGGGTTCTTCACCTGCGACGTGCGGCCGTTCAACCCACTGCTGGGGGCCCTGCCGCGCTTCATGCGGATCGGTCGGGGCACATCGGCAGCGACAGACGCACTGCTCGAGCACTTTCTGCGATTGGCATCGACCGACAACGCCGAGAAGCGCGCTGGAGCGCAAAGCGTGCTCAACAAGCTCTCGGAGCTGCTGTTCATTGAGGCAATCCGCGCCTACATCGATCAGCTCAGCAGCGCGAACACAGGCTGGTTGTCCGGCCTGCGCGATCCGTTGGTCGGACGCGCGCTTTCCCTGTTGCACGCTCAACCTGCTCGACCCTGGACGCTCGATGAACTCGCCGCCGAGTGCGGAGCGTCACGCTCGGCACTCGGCGGCAGGTTCACTCAATTGATGGGCTATCCCCCGATCCAGTATCTCACCCGATGGCGCATGCAGCTCGCGGCCAGGCGCCTGAACGAAAGGGGTGCCAAGGTTGCCGCTGTCGCTCAGGAGGTCGGCTACGATTCCGAGGCAGCATTCAGTCGTGCGTTTAAAAGATACTCCGGTCAGTCGCCGAGCGAGTGGCGCGCCTGATGACATTTGCTACATGGACGGAAACTGGCTCAATGTCTGCCAAACAGGCCTGAGAAGTTACCGGAGCCCATAGCACACCGGAACCGCAGAATATCCGACTCCCTGCACTCTGAGCTGGGGCCGACAAGTATACGCTATCCAACTCCTTGGATGATGATCCCCGTACCATCACAGCGTTCGCAAGCTCTCTCTTTGTCCGTCACCTTGTCCACCAGCTTGCCGGCTCCAGCGCACTCGGGACAAAGGTCCTCAGCGGTACCTGGCGTTCCGGGCTCGGGATCATCATCAGGGGTGTGCGGCCTAAGTGGATTTGACTTCATGGCCGGCATCCTCTCGCGTTGTTGGTTGTGACTGACCGATTTCAGCGAATTGCGAAAGCAAACTGGCCTCCGCCTCTTTACCCTCGCCAGTGGCGAGCCACTCCTTTAGCTCTTGATCCGAATTGGGCTGACGACCCTTTATGCCTTCGAAGGCATCACGCAGAATCTGGGTTAGTGGAAGTCCGCCACTACTCTCGTCGCCGTAAGCAGAAAGCCCCGTGGACTCAAACAGCGTTGCCATTTTGCCCTCCTCCGTGGAAAGCCACGCTTTGAGTTCCTGATCTGACTTCGGCTGACGACCCTTCATGCCTTCGAAAGCAGCACGCAGAATTTGCGTTTGGAATTTTTTAGATTTTGCTTCTTCGTTCATGGTAATTACTCCTGCTCGGAGCTGAACTTTCCGCGAGAAGTAAAATGTATTTTTCATGCGGCATCGCGTTCTTGAGATAGATCAAAAGCGCACATCATGCTTTCCAAAATGGAGCGTTGGCCAGCAATTGAATAATGCCGGTGCCCGGCACGTTAGGCACCAGCCTGATTGCAGGGAACCGGAAAAAAGGCAGACGAGGTGACGGGCAAGCAGAGTGATCAGCGTTACGAACGCTGAGACGGAACAGGACCCTCGGTTCTCCTTAAGCATTACATTTACGGCTATCTGAATCGCATTCAGTCGAGCCGGCAGCTGGAACGAGAAGCCGGACGCAATGTCAGGCGATGCGGCTGCTGGGTCGGCTCGCACCTGATCACGAGACGGTCGCGGACTTCCGCAAAGACGATGCGTGGCGCTACGCAAGATCTGTGTGCGCCTCGTCGAACTCTGCCGTGAGATGGGCCTTCTCGCGACGGCGAACGGCGCCATTGATGGCAGCAAGTTCAAAGCCGTGAACATCCGGGGCAAGAAACTTCACACGGGCAAAGGTGGAAGGGCGGCGTGCCCAGCTTGAGGAGAGCGTCGACGAGGCTCCACGAGAAGCTCAGTGAGAAGACGACGCTGGTCGACCTCTTCCAATAATGGTCTCGGGTACAGAAGCTGGCTTGGGAAGTGATTGTCGAGATCGGCCCAAAGTGCGTCGCCATCGGCGGTCGCGTCCGCCACCCACTGCGAACTGCTTAAAGAGCGCATTGCGCCCGGCTATTGCATAGCGAGAAAGCCACGACTTTCGCGGCACCGTCGGCGGCTTCAGTGACCTGCAAGAGGCCACCACCATCGTAATGCACTCCCGGCTGCGTCAGGGGTTCGACCTTCCGGTGCGACAAGCGGTTGATCCTCCGCTTCTACCCTCAATTCTACTTACGAATTGCAGCGTACGCGTACCGATAGCAGACGCAGCGGAAATGGCTGCTTTTATTGGTCAATTTGAATGATTGCGAACGATGGCAAAGGGGTTTCTGGCGGAGAGAGCGTCCATGGGACGGTTTTACTCGTCCGGCTTAGGTCGCCCGTTTGGCTAAATGCCCACTATATAAGGATTACAGTTCGGCACTGTTCGATCGAATTTGCCGAAAATCGCCTTAAGGCGCCACACGTGTATGGGCAGGAGTATGGGACAAAAGGTTGGACGGAAGTCCGCCTGTTATCCGAGCAGTCGATCCTATCTCAGCCTTAGGGATTCGACATTTTCAGTGTTGCCGCACCGTCGAGACCCTCCGCGGCAAGCCGCGGCGCATCACAGGTGTCCAGACCAACCCGGCCGAATTAACTGCGAAGGCAAACGTTCGACTGCCTCTTTTCGATAAACTGGCGTCAGCTAAATCGAGCATAGATTGAATATATCGGCAGGGAGCTGCGGGGGGATCCAACGATGCCCCCGCAGCTTTTCTATTAAAGGTTTATGTCGTTTTGCCGCGTATCGCGAATGAAGAGCGACCCAATGACAAAGGTCACGGCGGCAACAATCACCGTGTACATAAGCCCTCTGAAGATATCGCCGGAGCTCACGACCAGCATTGTCGCAAAGAACGGCGCGAAGCCGCCGATCCAGCCATTGCCGATCTGCAATGCCACCGAAACACCGCTATAGCGAACCTTGGTCGGAAACAGTTCCACCAGGAAGGCACCGATCGGCCCGTAAACCATCGTTGCTAAGAACACCAATGCGAACAGCATCAAGACAACCATCGGTCCATTGATACGCGCGGGATCGGCAGCCTTCGGCAAGCCGAGTTTGTCGAGCGCAGCACGCACCGTCTTCTCGTCGTAGCCGTTCAACGTTTCGCCGCCGATCACAAGCTTCAGATCTTGGCCGCCGGCCCGGGTTTCGTACGGGACCGCTTGCGAAGACAGGAAGGCCTTGGCGCGCGTACAGTCCTTGGTTGCCTTCGGCTGGAAGAGCTGGCCGATGAAGGTCTGCTGCTCACGGCAGTCGCCACCGTCAATGACGATGGTGTTCTTGGCGCGGAATTCATACAGCGCCGGATTGCCGTAGAAAGTCAGCCCCTGGAAGATCGGGATGAACAGGATCGCCGAGGCGACCATGCCGATCATCATGATCCACTTGCGGCCGATGCGATCCGACAGCCAGCCGAAGAACACGAAGAACGGCGTGCCGAGTACGAGCGCGATCGTCAGGTAGATATAAGCTGACTGGTAGCCGATCTTCAGGGTCGATGTCATGAAGTAAAGGCTGTAGAAGTGGCCCGTGTACCAGATGACCGCCTGCCCCGCAACGGCGCCGAAGATCGCAAGCATAACAATCTTCAACGATGCAGCGTTGCCAAGCGTATCCTTGATCGGGCTCTTTGAGGTGCGGCCTTCAGCCTTCATTCGCTGGAAAACCGGCGACTCCTCAAGCTTCAGGCGAATGTAGAGCGAGATCGCAAGCAGCAGGATCGACAGCACGAACGGGATACGCCAGCCCCAACTCGCAAAGGCTTCCGCCGACATCGTCTGGCGGCAGACCAGGATGACGATCAACGAGAGGAACAGGCCCAGCGTTGCCGTGATCTGCATCCAGCTCGTCGTGAGGCCACGGCGATCGGCGGCCGAATGCTCGGCGACATAGGTCACCGCACCTCCGTATTCACCACCGACGGCAAGGCCCTGAAGAAGCCGGAGACTCACCAGAATCGCCGGGGCGAACCAGCCAATGGTTTCGAAGGTCGGCAGAAACCCGACCGCCGCCGTGGCAAGGCCCATCACCAGCATGGTTATCAGGAAAGTATATTTCCGGCCGATCATATCGCCGAGTTCGACCGAAGAAGATGGCTCCGAACGGGCGCAGCACGAAGCCGGCACCGAAAGTAGCAAGCGCGGCGAGCAGTGCCGCCGTTTCGTTTCCTTTCGGGAAGAACATCGCTCCAAAGACGACTGCGAGGCTCCCGTACACGAAAAAGTCGTACCATTCGAAAACCGTGCCGAGCGCCGCAGCGAGCACGACCTTGCGCGTATCCCTCGCTGAAGTTGTGATTGCTCCGCCTTGATATGTCGTCGTCGTCATAAATCCCCTCCCCGTTTTATCTTATGCAAGATTGCTCTGTAGCGCCGATTGCTCACGCCGCAGTTTCGAGAGAAAGCCGCGCAGCGCCGGATTGAAGACGGCGGGCTGCTCGAGCATCGGGAAATGCCCGGCCCGCTCGACGATGCAGAGTTCGGCTGATGGAATCCCGCTCGCGAGTTGTCTCGATTCGGCGGGTGGCGTGATAATATCGTCCTCGCCGACGACAACGAGCGTCGGCACGTCGATCGACGCGAGCCAAGGCCGCGAATTGGCGGCGTTCAGCGACTGAATGGCGGCACGTGCCACGAAATCAGGTGTCTGAATAACCTCTTGCTTGGCGAATTCGACCAGCGCGCGCGGCGAAACGGAAGCGAACGAGCGCTCGATCACGTCCTGGCTCGATTGTGCGATGCCGGCCTTATCGATTGCACGCAGCACGTTGTCGGCGTTGACATCCGGCCCGAGGCCGTGGGGCGTTGCGCCAACCAGCACGAGGCCGTCGAGCGCACCGGGATTATCCAGCGTAAACCGCTGCGCAATTGTGCCACCCATCGAAAGGCCGACCAGAACCGCGCGATCAATGCGGAAGTGCCGAAACACTTTTTCGATGTCGCGTGTGAAAGCTTCGATGGTGTAATCGCGGTCTTGCGGATGCGTCGAAACGCCATGCCCCGGCAGGTTGGGACGGATCAGCATGTGATCCAGCGAAAACTCCTCGACCTGTTCCCTCCAGAACTCGCTCGTCGTCGTGAAGCCGTGAACGCAGATGAGGGCCGGCCCTTCGCCGGACACCTGCACCACCATGTCGCCAACCGAAACCGAACGCACTTCAACCGGACGTAGCGTGACCATCAATTCTGTCTCCCTCATCGAGCTTGTTTTCCCGCATGAGGTGAGCAACGAGCGTGCCAACCGCCTCGAAGTCCTCCAGAAAATCGTTATCCACCTGATGACGTTAGATTTTCCTGACGCCTACAAGGCGACACGCGCCATATGTGGGAGCGCGCGGCTTGACAATCGTCTTATAACTGAGACGATCTCGTCTCATTGATGAGACAGATAGCTGAGACGTAACAATGCCGTTTCCGACCTGGCAAAGCTCGACCGCCGAGGAGGCTCGCTTTCTGCGCACCGTGCTCGATCACGTCTCAGATTGCCTGGTCGCGGTCGATACCGAAGGCCGTGTCGTCCTGATCAACCGCCCCTATTGCAAGCTGCTCGGCGGCAAGGAAGAGGACTTTATTGGCCGCAAGGTCACCGATGTCGTTTCACACGAGACACGGCTCCATCTCGTCGCACGCGGCGAGAGCGCCGTCGTCGGCTTTCCGCTCAATGTCTGTGGCCAGCGGCTGATTACGAAACAGGTGCCGGTGCTGCAGGACGACGAGATTATCGGCGCTCTCGGCCTTGCCCTTTTCTCGGATTTTGAGGCGCTTCGCCGGACTTACAGCAAGCTGTCGAACAACGAGCTTGCGATCAAAAATACGAAAACGCCGTGGGTCGCGCACTATTCGATCGATGACATCGTCGGGCACGGCGCCCTCATGGACAAACTGCGTGAAAGCATCCGCGCTGCGGCGGGAACGAGCCTTCCGGTTTTGATTGAAGGCGAAACCGGTACCGGCAAGGAGCTCGCCGCTCAGGCCATCCACCAATTATCAGACCGCGCGCATGGCCCGTTCGTCTGGATGAACTGCGCTTCCATCCCGCAGGAACTGATCGAGGCCGAACTGTTCGGCTACGAAGGCGGAGCCTTCACCGGTGCGCGCTCACGCGGCAAACCTGGAAAATTTGAACTCGCAAAGGGAGGGACTCTGTTCCTCGATGAGATCGGCGATATGCCGCTCTCGCTGCAATCGAACCTGCTGCGGTCTCTGCAAGGAAACGAAATCGTGCGTGTCGGCGGCATTTCGCCGATCCAGATCGATACCCGCATCGTCTGCGCCACTAACCGCTCGCTGCGAGCGATGGTCGTGGAACGACAATTCCGTAAAGACCTGTTCTACAGGCTCGACGTATTGCGGATCACCACGCCACCGCTACGGGAACGAACGGATAAGGCTGAGCTGATCGAACGCCTTCTGCCAAAGCTTGCTGCCAGCAACGGCCTGCCCGTGCGCAAGCTCCCATCGCATGAGATGGAAGCATTGCTCGCTCACGATTGGCCGGGCAACGTGCGTGAACTTGAAAGTGCACTGTCCCGCTTTTTGGTTGACGGTTCGATTAAGCTTGCAGCGCAACACATGGAAAGGACGAACAGCCCGACCAACGGCCAAACGGCGAAACTCAAGGATCGGCTGCGCTCGGAAAAATCACAGACGATCCAGGATGTACTCATCAAGGCAGGATTCGACAAAGCGCGCGCTGCGGAGATACTCGGCATCAGCCGCGCTCAGCTTTACCGAGAGTTGACGCGCCACGATATATCCACCGGCGATACGGCCCCTAAACGAATAAAACGAATTAAGAAATTAGGCTGATTCCTTCACACTCAATCCAGTACCGTCCGGATAAAACAAGAAGAAGCAAGACAAGTCTCGGTTGCCACGGTTTACGGGCAGCACGCAATCCTTGCTTTCCGGGTACCCTTGCGAAGGGTGGGACCACTCCTGCTTACAACGCGGTCGACAAGGACTCATTCGCCGCGGAGTGATTCACAACGGCGCAAGCAGCGTTAATACCTGCCAAATTTCACGCGAGATCGCAGAGCCAAAACTGAATCCGCTTCCGCTATATCGCCGGAATGCGGAGTTTGTCGGCGTGGTCTACTTCAAGAAGCTCTCGGATCGGAAAATTAGAAGCCCGCTCAAACCGGGCCTCTACGCGGATGGACTCGGCCTCTATCTTCGGGTTGGCACGGGCAACGCCAAAAGCTGGATTTATCGATACCGCTCAAACGGACGGCTCCACGACATGGGGCTAGGACCACTTCATACCTGCTGCGTTGTCTTCCGTGTTGTAACAGCGGCCCGGGAATTGAAGGGCAGCAGGAATTTTTGAAAGCTCTCGGTACAGCGCCTACACCCGTCTTTCTGAACATCAATGCTCTTGCAACCAAGCAAGCGGAAAGAACTGCAGGGGTATGGGCAAGAATATGGGACGGCGATCCGCCTTGACTACCGACCGTTGATTTAAAAGGGATTTTGGCAAGGTCTGGCGGAGAGAGCGGGATTCGAACCCGCGATACGGTTTCCCGTATACACACTTTCCAGGCGTGCGCCTTCAACCACTCGGCCACCTCTCCGTGCGCCTCTCATGGCGGTGCCCGCGCCGTTTTGCAAGCCGGTCGGCGCGACAAACAGGATTTTTCCGTAAAATTTTGAATTTATTACCGTTTTTTGGAAGAACGAATGGCCTTGGCGAAGCCCTTCGAGATCATCCAAGCACCAGGACCGCGCGCAACAACGGAATCGCGCAGGTTTTCGATTAAAGGCGTTCTCGTCATGGCCACCCGCTTTGCGCGAAAACGCGCTAGTGCAGCGCGCTACTCGCGGGGCGCAGCTGGATCACCGCGCCGCTCGGATGCACCCGCTTGCGCCTGGTCCAATCCTCACCATCGGTCTCCGGCCCAGTCCGATGTGCCAATTCGAGCGCCTGGATGAAAGAGGCAAACCAGTGCTGGATGTTGCCGGCGCGCAGCGTCGTCATCATAGCCTCCCAGCGCAGCCGGCGCTCCGGCGCAGGCATCGCCAGCGCCTCCGCGATGGTGCGCGCCATGCTGTCGACGTCGTGCGGGTTGACGATCAGCGCGCTGGTCAATTCATTCGCCGCGCCGGCGAATTTCGACAGCACCAGCACGCCGGGATCGGCCGGATTTTGCGCGGCGACATATTCCTTGGCGACCAGATTCATGCCGTCATGCATCGGCGTCACCACGCCGACCTGTGCGGAGCGATAGAAGCCGGACAATACGGTCTGGCTGAAGCCCTTGTTGAGATAGCGGATCGGCATCCAGTCCACCTCGCCGTGACGGCCATTCACATCGGTCACCATCTTGGCGAGCTTGTCCTGCAGGTTGCAGTAGGCCTCGATGCCGCCGCGCGAGGGGGTCGCGATCTGCAGCAGCGAGACCGAACGCTTCAGCGACGGCTGCAATTCATAGAGTTGATCGAACGCGGCGATGCGGTTGGCGAGACCCTTGGAATAATCCACCCGATCGACGCCGATGGCGAGCCGCTCGCCATGCAAACTCTTGCGCAGGCGCGAGACATCCGGATGCAGCACCGCGCGCGCGGCCTGGGCGGCAAATCCCTCTACGTCGATGCCGATCGGAAATGCCGCCAGATGCGAGGCGCCATGGGGCGAGGTCACGACGCCACCTCGCACCTCGTAGCCGAGATCGGTTTTAAGGTAACTGGCAAAATTGGCGCAGTCATCCTTGGTCTGGAAGCCGATCAGATCATAGGCCAGCATCGCCTCGATCAGCTCGCGATGATGCGGCACGCTGCAGATAATGCTGCGACTCGGCCACGGCGTATGCAGGAAAAAGCCGATCGGCCGGCGTATGCCGAGATCGCGCAGCTCCGCGCCGAGCGCTAGAAAATGATAATCCTGCACCCAAAGTGCCGTCTCCGGTCCGCAGAACCGCAGCAGCGCACGCGCCATGAAGGCGTTCACTTCGCGATAGGATTGATAATCGTCGTGGGAGACGCTGATCAGGTCGGGCCGCGAATGCAGCGCGGGCCACAGCGCCGAATTGGCGAAGCCTTCGTAGTAGCCGCCATAATGCGCGGCAGGCAGATCGAGCAGCGCAATCGCACCGGCGCCGAGCGGCTGGATTTCAGCAAACGGATCCTTGTGCGAACCCTCGCGCACATGTCCGCTCGACCCAACCCAGATCGCTCCTGACTTTTCCACCACGGGCAGCAGCGCTGCCGCGAGTCCCCCGTCATCGGCTCGTTCGCTTTCGCGCGTGCCACGCGGTTTGAAACCACAACTAAGTTCACGGGAACTCTCCGGGATTGAAATCGCCAGATTAACGGCCGTTCATCAATATGGTTCCGCGCCACCTTTCTTTCAGAATGCGGTCAAATTCGGATCGGGAAAAATGGAACCCGAGTTATCCAAGGTTCCACACAGCGCGCTTGCGGCGAATCAGTTGCGACGAGTTAAATATCGTCATCGTCAGCGACAAGAGTCGCCAGCCACGCGCGCACCTCGCGCGGCGATGCGAAGTGACCATCAACGCCCTGGGCATGGCGACCGACAGAGAATGCGAGGCCTTGCAGGCCCGGCATGATTGCGAACACCGATTCGTCAGTGACGTCATCGCCAATGAAAATCGGACGGCGGCCCACGAACGGTTCGTGCTTCATCAGCTCAATCACGCCGGTCGCCTTGGTGAAACCGGAATGCTTGATCTCGCACACCGCCTTGCCCGGCAGCACGTCAACCGGCGCCTCCGGCAGATCGGCGCGGATCGCGGACACCGCTTCATAGATCGTGCGTTCGAATTGTGGCGCCAGCCGATAATGCAGCGCCAGCGAATAGCCCTTGTCCTCCAGCAGAATGCCGGGGCTGAGATCCGCGATCGCGGCAAAGCGCCGCTTCAGATCCTTGTCCATCGGCGGCGCATGCACCGCGACCGCCTCGCTGTCCACCGACAGACGCATTTCCGCGCCGTGACCACCGACGATTGGCAGCCGCATCGGCGCGAAAATCTGATCGATATCGTTGAGCGCACGGCCGCTGACCAGCGCCAGCGCGCCATCGGTGCGGTCATGCAAGGTGCTCAACATACGCTCGAGGCCGACCGGAACCTCGACCTCACCCGGCGTCGGCGCCAGCTCCAGCAGCGTACCGTCGATATCGAGCAGGAACGCGCACTCTTCCAGCAGCGGCACAAAGGCCGGCGGCCCGAAATCCGGCTCGGCGCCACGTGTCAACACATCATCAAAAACCTGTTTCATGGCTTACTCCGTCGCGGCCAGCGGCCGCGCCACTGTCTCCAGCGACCGACGTTCGGCATCGACGCCGAACCTCCAGGCGACCAGCGCCGCGCCAATCATCAGCACCGAACCGAACACATAACCGGCGAACACACTGTGGCGCGACCCGGTATCGATCAGTGCGCCGAACAAGACCGGTCCGGCAATGCCGCCGATCGCGGTGCCGATCGCATAGAACAAGGCAATCGCCAGCGCCCGCACCTCCAACGGAAATGTCTCGCTGACCGTGAGGTAAGCGGCGCTCGCCGCCGGGGAGGCAAAGAAGAAGATAATCATCCAGGCGATGGTTTGCGAGCGGGCGCTGAGCATATCGATCGCAAATAGATAGCCGGAGATCAGCAGCAGGATGCCGGAGATCGCATAGGTCAGCGCGATCATTCGGCGCCGCCCTACGGTATCGAACAGTCGGCCGAGCAGCAACGGGCCGAGAAAATTACCTGCGGCGAACGGCAGGATGTACCAGCCGATATGATCCGGGGCGATGCCGAAGAAATCCCCCAGCACCAGCGCGAAGGTGAAAAAGATCGCGTTGTAGAAGAACGCCTGCGCCGCCATCAAGGTAAGACCAACCAGCGCGCGGCGGCGATAGGCCATGAACAGCGTCTGCGCCACCTCGCGCAGCGGCGTGTGCGTGCGCATGCGCAGCTTGATGGTCGGATGCGCGCGGGTCACCGATGGCGGGAGATCCGCCGACCGCTCGATCTCGGTGACAATGGCCGCAGCCTCCTCCGGCCGGCCATGGATCATCAGCCAGCGCGGGCTTTCCGGAATCCACAACCGCATCACGAACACGATGAGGCCAAGCACGGCGCCGGTGAAGAACGCCAGCCGCCAGCCCAGCTCCGGATTGATCACCGCCGGATCGAGCAGCACAATCGCGCAGACCGCGCCGAGCGCCGCGCCGATCCAGAAGCTGCCGTTGACCACAAGATCGGTCCAGCCGCGATAGCGCGCCGGCACCAGTTCCTGAATGGTGGAGTTGATCGCGGTGTATTCGCCGCCGATTCCCGCGCCGGTGAGAAAGCGAAACAGCGCATAGCTCGTCACGCTCCATGACAGCGCGGTGGCAGCGGTGGCCAGCAGATAAAGCGACAGCGTGATGAAGAACAGTTTGCGGCGGCCGATCCGGTCGGTCAGCCAGCCGAAGCCGAGCGCGCCGAGCACCGCGCCAGCAAGATAAGCGCTGTTGGCGAGGCCGACATCGAGATTGCTGAATTGCAGCACCGGGCTCTGCTTCAATGCGCCCGCGAGTGCACCGGCCAGCGTCACCTCGAGTCCGTCGAGAATCCAGGTGATGCCAAGGGCGAGCACCACACGGGTGTGAAAGCGTCCCCATCGGAGAGCATCGAGGCGGGAGGGAATGTCAGTCTCGACCAAACGGGCGGCCGCGCCGGAGCGGGCGGCAAGCGATTGCGATACGGAGCCGGAATGAAGGGCCATCCCGAACATTCCGCCGTCCTTTCCATTACAACACAATCACACGATGCTGCCACGTACGGAACATGCGAAAGATCTCGGAGACGCACCGAGGCCTTTGGTCTCGGTGAAAGACGTGGCCGTTTAGACAATTATCAACGATCGAAAGGCTCAAAAGTTCCCGCAATGCGATACAGGCGGCTGCGATGGGTCGCGACCGCCTGTCTTTACATATATATAGAGTGTGCCGCTGACGGCCGGGCGGCGTCAGGCGTTGTCCGCCACGCCGAGGAACGCGCCGTCGCGCGCCACCACGCGGCCGGACTTGTAGACTGCGCGGCGCACCGGCCGCGCCACCACCGCCATCTGTGCGTGGTCGGCTTCCAGCACGATCAGATCCGCCGACGCGCCGACACGCAAACCGTAATCCGCAAGACCGAGCACCTTTGCCGGCGCGGCGGTGACGAGATCGAACGCAGCGGCAAGTTCGTCGTCGGTATAGAATCCGGAGCGATAGCCGATCATCATCGCGCGCTCGAGCATGTCGCCGTCGCCGTAAGGCCACCAGGAATTGCGGATGTCGTCATTGCCGGCGAATACGGTGACGCCGGCCTCGCGCAGCGCCAGCACCGGCGGGAAAGGATGATCGCCCGGCGCGTTGGTCATGATCGCAACGCCAGCCTTGGCAAGCTTGTCCGCGGTCGGCAGCATCGCATCGAGCGGCACCTCGCCGAGCGCATAGGCATGGCTTGCGACCACACGGCCCTGCAGCCCGGTGGCGCGGGTGCGCTCGGCGATACGCCCCAGCGTGTGCAGGCCAAGATGGCCACCTTCGTGCAGATGCAGGTCGATGCCCTTGCCGTGACGCTCGGCAAGACCGAACACCACGTCGAGATGGGCTTCGACATTGCCCTCGAAAATCGCCGGATCGAGACCGCCGACCACATCGGCGCCCTGCGCAAGTGCTTCATCGAGCAGTTCGCGCGTGCCGGGCCGCACCAGCAGGCCACGGCCGAGCCCGACGATCTGGATCGAGACCACATCGCGATAACGTTCGCGCACCGTAAGGATGCCTTCGAGATGCGTGAGACCAAGATCGGTATCGATCTCGACATGGGTGCGCATATGGGTGGTACCGCGACTCACCGCGCGCTCGACCAGCGCGCTCGCGCGGGTGGCAAGCGGCGCGCCGCGGGCCAGCCAATCCTTCTGAATTCCCAGTCGCTCGCCGACATTGAAGCCGGCGGTGCAGCGCTGATGCGGCCGCCACACATCGCCGAAAAACGTGGTGTCGAGATGGTTGTGGCCATCAACCAGGCCCGGCAGCACCAGCGCGCCGCCAAGATCATGGCGCTCGCGCGCCTCTCCTGCCCGCGCCTGCCCCAAAGAAGCGATGCGGCCACCGGAAATTCCGATCGAGCCGGAAGACCCATCGGGCAAACGAACATTGTCGAGAGCAAGATCGAGCGATGACATGATGGACCGAACCTCAGACAGACAACAGGAGTGTATCCCGAAAATGGAGAACGGACGCCGCCTTGCGGCGGCGTCCGTCAATCATCGTCACGCGATCAGGTGCGCGGAAGCTGGCCCTGAATGCCTTCGACCAGCCAATCCATGCCGCGCAGCTGGTCGTCCGGCAGGCTGGCGCCGGCCGCGACACGCACCTTGCCCGACTGATCCTTGATCTCGCCGGAGAACGGATGGAACTTGCCTTCGATGATGGCCTTTTCCTTCTCCGCCATCAGCTTGCGCACATCTTCCGGCAGGGCCGCGTTCTGCGTGGTCATCTTGACGAAGCCGCTCGGGCCAAGGCCGCGCCACTTCGATTCCGCCTTCCACTTGCCGTCCATCACGCCCTGCGCCGCTTCGGCATAGGCCGAAGTCCAGTCGAGCTCGAACGAGGTGAGCTGCTTGTTCTTGACGAAGCTGGAGAAGTCGCCGGAAGAACCGATCGACCACACGCCCTTCTCCTCGGCGGCAAGACCCTGCACCGGCGTATTCGGACTGCCGGAGAGAACGTCGGCGCCCTGCGAGACCAGCGCGTTGATGGCGTCCTTTTCCTTGGCCGGATCACTCCAGGCGTTCGCCCAGATCAGCTTGCAGACCGCGTTCGGGTTGACGCTGCGCGCGCCGAGCAGGAACGCGTTCATGCCGTAGATCACCTGCGGCACCGGGAACGCACCAACCCAGCCGAGGACGTTGCTCTTGGTCATCTTGCCGGCGGCGATGCCGGTGAGATAGGTGCCCTCGTAGGAACGCGCTTCGAACACACCGAGATTGTCCAGCGTGGCGATGCCCGCGCAGCATTCGAACCGCGTCTTCGGCATGGTCGGCGCCAGCTTGCGCAGCGTGGCGTACTGCGAGAATGTGGTGCCCATCACAAGCTGATGACCCTGGGTGGCGAGCTGGCGGAATACGCGCTCGGCATCCTGTGCCTGCTGCACGTTGTCCAGCACTGTGACCTTGATCTTGCCGCCGGACTTGGCTTCCAGCGCACGCCAGGCGCGAGCATGAAACGCTTCCCAGCCGAGATCGGCGATCGGACCCTGATGAACGACACCGACCTTGAGAACCGCGTCCTGCGCAAAGGCGTCGAGCGTAGGCCCGAAGCCAATAGTCGCGCCTGCGGCAGAGCTGAGCAGGAAATTACGCCGTGTAATCGAGAACATCTTCATTTCCTCCTGGCGGTTCGGCGCAGACGAACCGGTTGTTTTAAGACTGCGCGGGAGAGAGAGCTGGTGCCGCCGGACCGGCGAGCACCGAAATCAGGCTTCGCCGTGGAACAGCTTGCCGAGCGAGGCCGGCGCGTTGAGCTGCACCAGCGTCGGATTGCGCGAGATCAGAACCAGCACAATGATCGTGGCGAGATACGGCAATGCCGACATCATCTCCGGCGGCACCGGAATGCCCGCGCCCTGCGCGAACAACTGCGCGGTGGTGACGCCGCCGAACAGATAGGCGCCGAGCAGCACGCGCTCCGGCCGCCAAGTGGCAAACACGACCAGTGCCAGCGCGATCCAGCCGCGACCGGCGGTCATGCCTTCGGTCCACAGCGAGGTGTAGACCACCGCGAGATAGGCGCCGGCAATGCCAGCCATCGCGCCACCGAACAGCACCGCATAAAACCGCACCTTGTTGACCGGATAGCCGATCGAATGGGCGGAAGCCGGCGATTCACCAATCGCGCGCAGCACCAGGCCGGCATGGGTGCGATAGAGGAACCAGAGTACGCCCGCAAACAGCACCCAGGACAGGTAAACCAACGGGTGAAGCTGCACGAGCGCCGGACCGATCAGAGGAACACTGCTGATCCACGCGGCGAATTCCGACGGCTCACGCGACAGCGCAACGCCGACATAGGGCTTGCCGACGAAAGCGCTGGCACCGGCGCCGAAGATGGCGAGCGCAAGACCGCTCGCAACCTGATTGGCCTTCAGCGTCAGCGTGAGCAGCCCGAACACCGCGGCGAGACAGGCACCTGTGAAGGCGGCAAAGAACACGCCAAGCCACAGATTATGCGTGGCATAGGTGACAGCGAAAGCCGTGACCGCTCCGAACAGCATCATGCCTTCGACGCCGAGGTTGAGTACGCCGGACTTTTCGGTGACGAGTTCGCCGAGCGCGGCGTAGACCAGCGGCGTTCCGGCCACCAGCGTTGCAATGAGAATGGCGGACAAGGTTTCCATCACGCAGCAACCTTCTTCATGACAGGCGTTTCAGGCAGGACGCGGACGCGATAGGTGATAAGGACGTCCGCACCGAGCAGGAAGAACAACAGCACGCCCTGGAACAGACCGGTGATCGCGGACGGCAAATTGAGCGTCATCTGCGCGGCCTCACCGGAAAGATAGAGCAGCGAGATCAGCAGACCGCCGAGCACGATGCCGACCGGCTGCAGACGACCGAGGAAGGCGACGATGATCGCGGCAAAGCCGTAACCGGGCGACGCGGTCGGAAACAGCTGACCGAGCGGGCCGGCGATTTCGCCGACACCGGCGACGCCGGCGGCCACGCCACCCGCCAGCATGCCGATCCACACCGCGCGGCTGCTCTTGAAGCCGGCATAGCGGGCAGCGGCTTCCGACAGGCCGGAGACCTGGAGCTGGTAGCCGACGAAGCTGCGCTTGAGAATGAACCAGGTCACCACCGCGGCCGCGAGCGTGATCAGAACACTGGCGTTGAGCCGGGTGCCCTCGATCAGGATCGGGAACATCGCACTTGGCGCCAGCGGCTGCGACTGCGGGAAGTTGAAGCCGGCCGGATCGCGCCACGGGCCGTAGATCAGATAGCTGAGCCAGAGCTGCGCGACATAGGTCAGCATCAGGCTGGTCGAGAATCTCGTTGGCGTTGAAGCGCGTGCGCAGGAATGCCGGGATCGCCGCCCAGACGATGCCGCCGAACGCGCCGGCGAGCAGCATCGCAGGCAGCACCCAGAAGCCGCCCTGCGGTCCGAACTGTAGCGCCACCGCGCCGCTGAAAATCACGCCGATGGTGAGCTGGCCTTCGGCACCGATGTTCCAGACGTTGGCCCGGAAGCCGACGGCGAGACCGAGCGCAATCAGGATCAGCGGCGACGCCTTGATCAGCAATTCGCCGAAGCCGTACAGATTCTCGATCGGCTGCACGGTAAACACATAGAACGCGCTCGCCGGGTCCTTGCCCATGGCAATGAACAGGCAGAGGCCGGTCAAACCGGTCAGGCCCACCGCGATCAGCGGCGACAGATATTGCATCATGCGCGAGGGTTCGGCCCGGCGCTCAAGCTTGATTCTCATGGGCGTTCTCCCCCGAGTTGCGTGGTGCGGCCGTCCTGTCGCTGCGACAGGCCGGTCATCATCAGGCCGATCTCGGTGAGATCGGTTTCGGCGGTCGGGATGGGCTGCGATAGGCGGCCCTTCGCCATCACCGCGATGCTGTCGCAAATCTCGAACAGCTCATCGAGCTCTTCGGAGATCACGAGGATCGCGGTGCCGGAATTGCGCAGATCGATCAGAGTCTGGCGGATGAATGCCGCCGCGCCGACATCGACGCCCCAGGTCGGCTGCGAGACGATCAGCACCTTCGGCTTCTGTAGAACTTCGCGGCCGACAATGAACTTCTGCAGGTTGCCGCCGGACAGGCTGCGCGCTTCGGCATCCGGGCCGCCGCACTTGACCTGGAAGCCCTCGATGCAGCGGCGGGTGAACGCCGCGATCGCACCGAAATTCAAGAGGCCACCTTTCACCATACCGCTGTCATGCGCGGTGAGGATTGCATTGTCGGCCAGCGACAGTGTCGGCACGGCGCCGCGGCCAAGCCGCTCCTCCGGCACGAAGCACAGGCCGAGCCGGCGCCGCGTCAGCGGATCGGCGTTGCCGACAGAGGTGCCGAGCAGTTCGATCCGGCGATTTTCGGCAATCGGGGTCTCGCCCGACAGCACGGTAAGCAGTTCTTTCTGGCCGTTGCCGGAAACACCGGCAATGCCGACGATCTCGCCCGCGCGCACCACGAGATCGACCTGATCGAGCGCGGTGCCAAAGGCTGAATCCGCCGGGCGCGATACCTTGTCGACCACGAGACGACGCTCGGTGCCAACCGCAACCGACGACGGACGGCACACCGGCAGATCGCTGCCCACCATCATCTTCGCCATGCTGTGCGGCGATTCCTGGCGCGGATCGCATTCGCCGGTGACGCGGCCTGCGCGCATCACCGTCGCGCTATGGCACAGCGCCTTGATCTCGTGCAGCTTGTGGCTGATGTAGAGAATGCTGCAGCCGTCGTCGGACAACTGACGCAGCGTCTCGAACAATTTCTCCACCGCCTGCGGCGTCAACACCGAGGTCGGCTCATCCATGATCAGCAGACGCGGATTGAGCAGCAGCGCGCGGACGATCTCAACGCGCTGACGCTCGCCGACCGACATCGTGTGCACCAGCCGGTTCGGGTCGATCGGCAGACCGTAACGCTCCGACACCGACACGATCTGCGCCGACAGGGTCGCAAGATCCGGCTTGCCGGTCATGCCGAGCGCAATGTTCTGCACCACGGTCAGCGTTTCAAACAGCGAGAAATGCTGGAACACCATGCCGATGCCGAGGCGGCGCGCATGTGCCGGGCTCGTCACCTGCACCTGTTCGCCACCCCACAAGAACTCACCCTGGTCCGGCTTCACCAGACCATAGATGATTTTCATCAGAGTGCTTTTGCCGGCGCCATTTTCACCGAGAACAGCGTGAATTTCACCCGGCGCGACCTTCAGGTTGATCTGGTCATTGGCCAGAACCGCAGGATAGCGCTTGCTGATACCGCGCAGTTCAAGACGCGGCGCACTGCTCGGAAAGGCAATTCCGACTGGACCCGTCATACGTTTTTTCTCCGCTGTCAACATGTCAGACAACCGGAAGCGAAAGCGTATGGCGGCGCGCAGGCGCACCGATCCACAAATGGAACATGCCGGTAAATTCAAGGCCCATGACGCTCACTCCCTGCCGGCTCGCTTGCGCTTCCTTGAAGACACCGCGGAAGACGTGCAGCCGTTATCAGTTCGATCGCCGTCTCAATGCATCCGTGCCAGCTATGCATTGCGGCTGATCTGGCATGCGATAGTAAGAATAAACTTACTTATGTCAAGCACGCAGACGATGCGTGCAGAAATTCATGCCTGAAATTTTGCGCGGAATTTCACGCTGCGCAGCAGCAACACCGTCAGCAGGATTGACGCATTGGCTTATCTACGAGGCGCAAGCTGCGCTGCGGCTTGCCGTATTGGTGCCGCGCGCATCATGCGCGATGGTAGAAAAGCAGATCCTGTGCAGAAACGGACGCAACCGGTCCGCGCGATACTCGCATGCACAGGACTTTGTGCCGCATGGACAAACGGAAGGAGCGAATTTCGCGGGTTTTCGGCGCGAGCGACCGCCCGATTAAGCTGCGCTGCAACTCATGCCAGCGCGCAACATTTCAAACGCTCATTGCATCGCGATATTGGTGAAGCAAAACATCCGCACAAAACAAAGGGCGCCGCGAAATATTCGCGACGCCCTCGGATGTTGTCAGGAGTTCTTGCGTCAGAACTTGACGGAGACGCCGGAGTACAGCGACTGCTCGGTGCAGCTTCCCGAAGCCGCGCCGGTGCAGACCGGGCTGTTCTTGTGGTCGAGACCGAACTTGTTCTGCCAGTAGCGGTAGGCCACCCACACGTCGAGGTGGTGCGAGTACTGCGGGCCCCACATCATCTTGGAGACGTCGAGGGTCAGACGGATCGGTTCGGAGTTGAACTCGGTCACAGTGTCGACATTGCCGGGGATCGCAATGTTGGTGCCCTGGCCCTTCGGTCCGTACCAGGCGGCGCGACCCGAGATCGAGAGCGGCAGGTAGTCAGGCAGGAAGCCGAGATCCATGTAGTAGTTGGTCTCAACCGCCCAGGTGCCACGGAACTGGGTGTTGCCGTCCGGAATGCCGACACCGCCATTGAAGGCTGGCATCAGGAACGAGTTATGGTTGCTGAACTCGTTGTAGTACACGGGCGACACGTTGAAGTAGCCCTTGTACGGCAGGTTGAAGGCGAACTGCAGACCGCCAACGACCGAGCGCTTGGCGGGGCCGACGAAGTCGTTCTTGGTGTTGAAGTCAGCACCGAAGTAGAACGACACGTTGCGCAGCGGGCCCGCCGAGAACTGCTTGGTGTTGAAGATCTCGTTGAAGCCGAGGGTGCTGCGGAACAGGCCGTAGAACTCGGTCGCGCCGGCGCAGCCGGTGACGCCAACCGGACATGGCGCGGCCGGATCATTGGCGGTCGACTTCAGCATCTCGATGGTGAAGAAGTTGGTGCCGTAGGCCCAGATGTCGAAGTGGGTGAAGGCGTAAACCTGCTTGCCGACCTTGCCCGGATCGCCGGGATCGGTCGCATTGAACTGATAGGCGTAGGTCAAGCGGTTATCGTTGACCAGAAAGAACGGCGTCGGATCGATCGGCTTCACAGCCTTGACCGGCATGTCTGCTGCAACGGCGGTTCCAGCCGGCAACAAAGCACCGAAGGACAGCAGCGCTGCCGCAAGTGTGGTAGAGCGTAACGACATTCGAATTCCCCCCAAATCCAGAACTACAAAGCGGCGCCCGTGGTCGGCGCGCGATACGCGGCGGTCACGGGCGGGTTCGGTCGTCGAGACTCCGCAGATAAAAATCGCTACCCACGGCCTCGAAGATGATTTAGTAGTAAGTAAATTCTTATTTCTGGCAACGATTAGATTCTTGCGTTGGCGCAGAGACCTCTACTGGGGTACCAAGCGTCTTTCGCAAGTTTGTTTCGCGGAGAATTCGGATGGCCAAGCGCCTCTCGCAACCGTCGGTTGCTCTCGATCGCTTCGATCTCGCTATCCTCAAGATTCTCCAGCAGAATAATTGCACGCCGCAACGTGCCATCGGCGAGGCCGTCAACTTGTCCGCGCCCGCGATTCAGCGAAGAATCAAGCGTATGCATGAAGCTGGCGTGATCATTGCGAACGTCGCTGTTGTAGATCCGACACAGATCGGTCGCGCCATCACGATTTTCGTCGAGGTCGACATCGGCAGCGAAAGCGTCGATGCAATCGATGAGGCCAAACGCAGCTTCGCCGCCGCGCCTGAAGTGCAGCAGTGCTACTATGTCGCAGGGGGCGCGGATTTCGTTCTGGTGGTGACGGTCGCCACCATGAGCGAGTACGAAGATCTGACCCGCCGTCTGTTTTTTGAAAACCGCAGCGTCAGACGATTCCGCACCCTGGTTGCGATGGACCGCGTCAAAACCGGGCTATCGGTCCCGATTACCTTGCCGGGCGCGGCAAACGGCGCCACGCATCCAACGTTAAAAAATGCTGCCGTGGAAGGCACCCGCTAAAGCAAGCGCACCAACAAGCTTCTACCAACCTAGCAAACAAAAACTGCCGCGGCTTGCGCCGCGGCAGTTTTGTTTCCGGTCGTCAGCAGTCTTACCGAACGATGTGGGTACCGGTCTCGCCACGCAGCGCCGGCATGGCATGATCGAGATGGCTGATGATGGCGCGCTTGCCGCCGCCCTCGAGGAAGCGGATCGCGGCATCGACCTTCGGGCCCATGCTGCCCGCCGGGAAGTGGCCTTCCTTGTGGTAGGCCTTGATCTCCTCCAGCGACACCTCGTCCAGGTTCTTCTGGTCCGGCTTGCCGAAATTGATCGCGACCCGCGGCACCGCGGTCAGGATCAAAAGCTCCTCGATCCCCAGCACGTTGGCGATGTGCGCCGAGGTCAGGTCCTTGTCGATCACCGCCGGCACCCCGGTGCGCACGCCGCGCGCATCGCGGATCACCGGCACGCCGCCGCCGCCGCCCGCGATCACGATGGTGCCGCGCTTGACCAACGCCTCCACCAGCGAGATGTCGCAGACATGCTTGGGCTTCGGCGAGGGCACCACATGGCGCCAGCCGCGGCCGGAATCCTCGCGCATCTTCCAATTCAGCTCGGTCGAGATCTTCTGCGCCTCTTCCTCGGTGAAGAACGGGCCAACGAACTTGGTCGGATTCTGGAACGCCGGATCGTCCTTGTCGACCTCGACCTGGGTCAACAGGCTGGCGACATGGCGCTGGTTGCCCTTCTCGCGCAGCGCGTTCTCGATCGCCTGCATCAACAGATAGCCGATGCCGCCCTGGCTGTGGGCGACACAGATGTCCATGTCCATCGGCGGGATGCGGTTCATCGTCAGCATCTGCCGCATCATGATCTTGCCAACCACAGGACCGTTCCCGTGGGTGATGACGAGCTCATTGTCGAGCTGCGCAAGTTCGATCAGCGAGTTGGCGGTCTGACGCGCAACCTTACGCTGTTCCTCGGACGTACCGGCAATGTCTTCAGGATGCACGGCATTGCCACCAATGGCGATGACGAGACGGCGGGGAGCTTCACTGGTTTTTCTCATTGGGTTTCCTCGAATAGCAACGGCAAAGACTGGTTACGACTTCTGACTTCCAAGAATCGACGTACGCTCGCCACTAACGTGCGGCGACCGTGCCGTCGCTGCGGGGGTCACTCGCTCCTTCGAGCAATCCATCGGGATGCCGGACGATGGCGCCGGCATGTCCCATAAATTCCTCGAAGGCACCGACTGGCTGGACGTCATGACCGAGGCGGCGCAAGCCCTCGATCACCGAGACGTCGAAACGGGATTCGACTTTCAGGTTGGTGCTTTCCTCGCCCCAGGTGCGGCCGAGCAGCCAGCGCGGCGCGGTCACCGCGTTCTGCAGATCGCTGCCATGCAGGGCATAGCGAGAGAAGATCGCGGCCTGGGTCTGCGGCTGTCCCTCACCGCCCATGGTGCCGTAGGACATCAGCCGCCCGTCGCTAAGCTGCGCCATCGCCGGCTGGATGGTGTGAAACGGCGAACGGCCGGGATCGAGCCGGTTGGGATCGTCGTCGCCCAGACTGTAGCTGGTGCCGCGATTCTGCCAGGTGATTCCGGTGCCGGACAGCACGACGCCCGAGCCATATTCCCAGAAAATGCTCTGGATGAAACTCACGCTGAGGCCGTTGCGATCGGCGGCGGCGAGCCACACGGTGTCGCCCTGCTTCGGCGGATCGGGCCACGGATCGGCGCGATCATGCGAGATCGTTTTGTCGAGCGCCGCAAGTGAATCCTCGGTAAGGAAATCAGCGGCCGACTGCTTCATGTAGTCGGGATCAGTGACGTGACGATTGCGGATCCGGAACGCTGCCTTGGTGCACTCGACCAGACGATGCAGATGATCGACGCCATCGGCCTCATTGGCGAGGCGGCGCGCGTACAGCCCGAGAATGAGCAGCGACGCCAGGCCCTGCGTCGGCGGCGGCAGGTTGAACAGCGTATGGCCGGCGACATCAAGCGACAGCGGCACGACCGTGCTGGCGCGATGACGCTCGAAATCGGCGAGACGAAGCGGGCTACCGACCTGTTCAAGATCCGCGGCCATCGAGCGCGCCAGATCGCCGCGATAGAAATCGGAGAGACCCGCCTGCGACAACCGCGCCAGCGCATCGGCAACGCGCGGCTGGCGCAGCTTCGCGCCGACCGCAAGCGGCTTGCCCTCGGGCAGATAAACGTCGGCAAAGCCGGGCACATTTTCAAGCTCGGCCCGCTTGCTGTTGGTGCTGTGGTGGATGGTGTGCGGCACCGGCACGCCTTCCCAGGCATAACGGATCGCATCCTGCAGCAGCCGCGACATTGGCAACCGGCCGCCATATTGCTGGCGGCTGATGTTCTGCGCCTTCTGCCAGCCATCGACGGTGCCCGCGACAGTGAGAGCCGACAGCGGGCCGCGGCCCGGAATAACCGTGCAGCCGCGCTCGCGATACCAATTGCGATCGGCGCCGAGCGCCGAGCGGCCGCAAGCCTGAATGCCGATTGGCGCTGATCCCGGCCGGCCGATCAGCCAGAAGCCGTCGCCGCCGAGGCCGTTCATGTGAGGATAGACCACTGCGATGGTCGCGGCAGCGGCGATCATCGCCTCGATCGCATTGCCGCCTTCGGAGAGCACGGACAGACCAGCCTGCGCCGCGAGGTGGTGTGGTGCCGTCACCATCCCCCGATAGCTTCGCGTCGTCTGCAACATGGCGCGTCTCCCGCTAAAGATATGTAATAATATTTTTACTTACGAATCGTCAAGTGCTTTCGCGCGGCCCGCGACCAAGGCGGCCTCACGCCCGCGTCATCTTCGCAACGCAAAAGCGACACGTTGCAGCGGTCGCGCAGGCGATCTGCCGAGACACACCCCAAAAAGAAGAACTGCCCCGGGCGAAAGCCCGGAGCAGCCAAGTTTGGGAGGTTACCTGTAGAAACTCTGCAGTCAGAGCAAGCCGATCATCGGCACACCCTGTTTGCCAGCGGTGAGGCGATGCTTCACCGCCCGCAAAACCATCAACGCGCCGGCGAACGCATCGCGGCCGGAGCTATGGCCGATCGCCGACACAGCAGCGATCGCCGGTTCGATATGAGCTCTGTCGCCGGCAATCACGGCATCGATAGCTTGATGCAGCGCAGCTGCGCCGTAACCGAGCGAAGCGGAGCGCAGATGCGCCCGGCTGATATCGTTGGTGCGGGCCAGATGATCGTCGCAGACGCGCCAGAGCATGTCGCGCGCTTCCAGCAGATCGAGCGACGCCAGCGCGATCAACGCGCCGCTGAGCAGATCATCGCCCGATGGCGTCAGTCCAGGTCCGAGACCGACCAGTTCGCCAAGCGTCGCAGCATCTGAGGCACAGGGCGCCCGCTCGCTGAGAAGATTGCCAACAATATGGTCGAACGCATCAAGGCCCGGCGCGGCCGCCTTCATGATCAGCGACGGCGCTTCGGTGGATTCACCCACGCCGGCAGCAGCCAGTCCCTGCTCGTCGGAACCGACTCGCCAGAGCTGCTCCACCCGGTCGAGGCCGACACACAGGCTTTGCAGCGTCCAGTCCGGCGCAGCTTCCGGCACCCAGATATCGGCATCGTCAAATTTCGCAAAAGGCCGGTCGGCGATATGAATAAAGGCGCCTGTCACCGTGACCGCATCGCCCACTTTCGGCCAGCGTCCCGGCCGGCTTTCGCACAGCACATGCAACGGACCGGAGCCGAGATCGCGCAGGCCAACGCAGATCCAGCGATTGCGCAGCACAGCGTAGAACGAGCGGTCAAACACCGCGACGACGGACCCCGCATTCGCGGAACGCAGCGCGTCACGCGCCAGCACACCCATCTCGGCGACGGCAGGCACGGCCAGTCCCGCGCTACGCTGCGCGGAGGACATAAAGACCGGTATGACGCCCGCAACACTCATGCTCGATTTCACCACGGCAAGCCACCTTGGGCCCTGCGAGGATACAAGTAATAATGTTCTTACTTACATATGTCAAGCGACATCGCGCCACAGTCAAGCTCCCGCGGCCCTGCAACCACCGGGCTCATGGCGAGAACGGTGCGTAATAACGAAATCGTTACGCCGGATAGATCCGATCGATCAGGCGAGACTGGCCGCCTTCCGCACCGCCGCCCGCTTCGGAGCGGAGCGGCGGGGCAATTCGCCACGAACTGCTTCAGGCAGCGTGAGCCAGGTCACGATCACGTCCTGTGCTAGCCTGCGTCGCTTGTCGAGCCACTTCAGATCTCCGAGATCCTCATCGAACACCGCCGACAGCGTGTAGCGATTGGAAACGTGGAAATAGCTCAAGGCTGTGATCGAGACATACAGATGGATCGGATCGACGCCGCTGCGCATCACCCCGGCGGCCACACCGCGGCGCAGGATGCTCTCAATACTCGCGACCAGCGGCAGCGTCAGGGTCGAGACCTTGCGGGATTTCCGCAAATGCTTGCCGCGTTGCAGATTCTCGTTGTTGATCAGCGCGACATAGTCCTGATGGTTCTGAAAGAACGTAAAGGTGAAATCGACCAGCTGGGACATCGCCTCGATCGGGTCGAGATCATCGAGATTGAGCTGCTGCTCCGCGGCGCGGATTTCCGAGTAGACATGTTCCAGAGCCGCCAGGAACAGCCCGTCCTTGTCGCCGAAATAATGATACAGCAGGCGCATATTGGCCTTGGCGCGTTGCGCAATGGCCTCCACGCGCGCACCGCCAAGACCATTGCGGCAGAACTCAATTGTTGCTGCCTGCAGAATGGATTCCTTGGTAAGAGCGGAATCGCGCTTGCGCCTGCCGTTTGTCTTCTTGCCGCGGCTGGCGGGAGCCTTCCTTACCGACGTCTCGTTCATCTGGCCAATACCCTTGAGAGCATCTGGCGACTTGAGCACAGAGTGCCCTGGCCCGGGCAGCCTGTCCAAAGGCTGCCCTGCCTGAGCCGATTATACGGCCCTGAAACTCATTTCGCGAGTAACACCGGCAGCTTGCTATCACATCGATATGGCGATGAGCAAATAGCGCGTCCAGCTCCAGATGAGGCGAGCCAGGCGGCGCTAACCGGTCGCAACCTGGGGAGGTTTCTCCTTAATTTAAAGCGTTGGCTACCACCGCCCCGTTGCGGGCCACCAGCCGGCCAGCCTTGTAGACATCGCGCGCCTTCGGCCGGGCCACCACTGCTTCCTGGACATGCTGCGCGTCCAACACCAGGAAATCGGCTGCCCCACCCTCGACCAGACCGTAGTTTTTAAGGCCCAGCGCCTTTGCGCCGTGCGAGGTCACCATCTCGAAGGCCAGCACCAGCTCGGCATCGGTATAGAAGCCGGAGCGATAGCCGATGATCATCGCGCGCTCGAGCAGATCGCCATCGCCGAACGGCCACCAGGAATCGCGAATATTGTCGTTGCCCGAAAACACATTGACCCCGGCCTCATGCAGGATCTGCACCGGCGGGAAACTATAGGCTCCCGGCGCGTTGGTCATGATCGCAACCCCGGCCTCGGCGAGATTGTTGGCGACACGCTGCACCACCTCGCGCGGCACTTGGCCGAGCGAATAAGCGTGGCTGATCGCGACCTTGCCGCCAAGGCCCAACGCCTTGGTGCGCTTGGCGATCTCCTCGATTTCGAACACCCCCAGGAGATCGCCGTCATGCAAATGGATGTCGACGCCCACGCCATGGCGCTCGGCGATATCGAACACCACGTCGAGGTGACCTGCGATGTCGCCGTCGAAACCGGCCGGATCGAGGCCGCCAATCAGATCGGCCCCGTTGCGCACCGCCTCGTCGAGCAGTTCCCGCGTTCCCGGCGAGGTCACGATGCCGCTCTGCGGAAAGGCGACGATCTGGATCGAAACCTTGTGCTTGTGCGCGTCACGGGCCGCCACGACATGCTCGAGATTGCTGAGCCCGGCCTGCGGATCGATATCGACATGACTGCGCATATGGGTTGTGCCCTGCGCAACGCACAAATCGATCATTGCTGCAGCGCGTTCAGGCACCGGCCGGGCCTTGGCAAGCGCCTGCTTCTCAAATTCGACGCGCTCGCGGACGTTGAAGCCCGCCGTGCAGGGACGGTGCGGCTTCCACGGCTCGCCGATGAAACCCTTGTCGAGATGGATATGGCCTTCGACCAGCCCCGGCAGCACCAGACGCTCGCCGAGATCGATGGTTTCCTTTGCTGCAGCGCCGCCGTTACCCGCCAGCGAGGCGATCCGACCGCCCCTCACGGCAATGTCGACCACGCGCCCGTCAACGAGCCGTGCGTTCCGGAACAATGTGTCGATCTCAGACAATTGAAGACTCCACTCGATATCCGCTTGACCTTCATCCATTATTGAAGAAAATTTTTACTTCGGTCAAGCTCGCACGGACGGGCGAGTCAGCAGGCCGTGCCGGTCGGGCGCAACACGCATTGATGCGCAACGATATTTTCGAGCAATGAGGATCACACAATGAGCGACATGATGAGCGATATGGAAATACCATCGATCTGCCATCCGCGCCGCCGCGGGTTCTTCCGCGGCCTCGCCGCAGGCGCGGCGTTGTTGCTGGTGTCCGCCACCGCGCACGCCGCCGATCCGATCAAGATCGGTCTTGTCACGGCCTTGTCGGGACAATCCGCCCGCGCCGGCGAAGCACTCACCCGCGGCGCCACCATCGCCATTGAGGAGATCAACAAGCAGGGTGGCGTGCTCGGCCGCCCGCTCGAACTCGTGCGCCGTGACGACGAAAGCAATCCGGCCAAGGGCCTGATCGCTGCGCGCGAACTGATCCAGCGCGAAAAGGTGGCCGCGGTGATCGGCGGCCTCGATACACCGGTCGCGCTCGCGATCGTGCCGTTCATCAACAACGCCAAGGTGCCGTTCGTGGTGCCATGGGCGGCGGGCACCAACATCACGCAGAACGGCGCCGCGGACAATTACGTCTTCCGTGTCTCGGCGATGGATGCCGAGGTCGACAAGGCCATCGTGCAATACGCGCGCAAGAACTTTAACGCGAAGAAGCCCGGCCTGATCCTGGTGAACAATCCGTGGGGCGAATCCAACGAGCATGGCCTCAAGGATGCGCTGAAGGCGGCGAACATCGAGCCTGCCGGGATCGAGAAGTTCGAGGGCAATGATGTCGACGTGGTGCCGCAGCTGACACGACTGAAGCAGGCCGGCGCCGACGCACTGTTCCTGGTCGGCAATGTCGGGCCGTCCTCGCAGGTGGTGAAATCGCTCGACCGCATGGGCTGGATGCCGCCGATCGTGTCGCATTGGGGACCGGCCGGCGGCCGCTTCACCGAGCTTGCCGGTCCGAGCGCCAAGAACGTGATCTTCGTGCAGACCTACAGCTTCTTCGGCGACCTCTCGCCGGTCGGCAACAAGGTGATGGGCGATCTCAAGGCGAAGTATCCGGACATCAAGGGACCTGCCGATATCACCCCGGCGGTCGGCGTGGCCAATGCCTATGACACCGTGAAGGTGATCGCCGCCGCCATCACCAAGGCGGGCAAGACCGACGGCACCTCGGTGCGCAACGGCTTCTACGCCATCGATAAGCTCGATGGCCTGATCAAGACCTACGACAAGCCGTTCAGCAAGACCCAGCACGATGCCCTGACCGAGAACGACTACATCTGGACCCGCTTCGAGGACAATCACATCCTGCCGGTCACCAAGAAGTAACGGCATAGAGGCAACACCAAACAGGAGAATGCCGGACGGATATCCGGCGTTCTCCCTTTCCTTTCGATCGATCCTTCCTCGACAGACAGCGGCGGCGCCACTCGCCGGATCGACGGATCGGCCCCGATTATCGCTGCGCGGGCGACCTGACATCTGGACGCCATCGCTGCATAGGCCCAATCCGAATTTGCATCTGCTCGCATCCACGATTGTCCTTTAAGTCCGACATTCGATTGCGGAGCAGATCGCCTACCAATGCCCACGACCAAGGTTCCGGCCACGGCGCTTTTCATCCTCGCGCTTTGCTTTGTGCTTTCCGTGATCGGTCGCGGCGTGGGGGAAAGCTTCACGGTTTTCCTGCTGCCGATCTCGCAGCATTTCGGTTGGGACCGCAGCGAGGTCATCTCGATCTATTCCATCGCCGCGCTCGTCGGCGGCATCGCCTCGCCTTTCGTTGGCCGGCTGTTCGACAGATCGGGACCGAGCATCGTCTATTGCTTCGGCCTGTTGATGCTCGGCTGCGCATTCTTCGCTGCCGCTTTCGCAAACAAGCTCTGGCAGTTCCAGATCAGCCTCGGACTGTGCATCGGCCTTGGCATGTCGTGCATCGGCATCGTGCCGAACTCGATCATGCTCGGCCGCTGGTTCGGCCGGAAACTGCCGACCGCGATGGCAATCGTCTACTCAGCGATGGGCGGCGGCGTGCTGGTCCTGGTTCCGACGTCACAGCTTTTGATCGATCATTTCGGCTGGCAGAAATCCTACGAGATCTTCGGCTATGGCGCGGTACTGCTGATCGCCGGACTATTGATGCTGCCGTGGCGAACCCTCGCCGGCGGCTCGCCCGCGATCATGGGCAAGACGAAGCATGACCTAATGGATGATGGCTGGACGCTGCTGGCCGCGCTGCGCCACCATGCCTTTTGGGCGCTGTTCTTCACCTTCTTCTTCACTGCGCTCGGCATGTACGCGGTGTCGGCGCAGGTCGTGGCCTATCTGGTGGATGTCGGCTTTCCGCCGCTGCAGGCGGCCACCGCCTGGGGTTTCAGCGGCGTGGTGCTGGTGATCGGCATGCTGTCGATCTCCTGGCTTGATGGCCTGTTCGGACGGCTGCGCTCTATCATTTTGAGCTACGCGTTGTCGATCATCGGCATCGGCATGTTGTGGCTGCTGCAGACCACGCCGAGCGTATGGTTGCTCGCGGGATTTATCGCCTCGTTCGGCAGCACCATGGGTTCGCGCGGCCCGCTGATCACTGCGACCGCGCTCAAGATCTATCGCGGAAAAAGAGTGGGAACGATCTTCGGCACCATCTCGATCGGCAGCGGTCTCGGTGCCGCGCTTGGCGCCTGGAGCGGCGGCTTCCTGCATGATTTTACCGGCAATTACAATGCGCTGCTGGCGTTCGCGCTGGTCAGCGTGATCCTCGGCATGATTCCGTTCCTGACGGTGCGCCTATTGCGGGAATAGCCAGCGCGTTGCTAGTCGCGTTTCATCTGCCGCAGCAGCAAGGGGCCGAACCGCACCGCAAAGCCGAAAAACGCCAGACACCACGTCAGCGCCGCAAGATAGAGCAACGCATTTTGCCAGCTTGGCGCAAGCGCCGCCCAGACACGCAACAGCGCGGCCATCACCACGGCGATATAGATGCCTTGGGTGAAGGCAGATGCGGTGAGACGCTGGCCGGTGTGACTGAGACTGGCGCGGGTCATCACCGCGAGCGTCATGATGCCGGCGGCACCCGCCATCCATGCATGCAGGCCGGCACTCCCAGGCGTGACACCGAAGGCCGCCGCCGCGGTCAGCAGAAAACCGAGCGGAATGAAAACGTAGCCAACATGCAGGATCAGCACGAGCCGGTCACGGGCGGTCCGGTCACCGGCCCAGCGCCCGAGACGCGCGGCATGTAGCATCGCGGCGATGCTGCAGGCGGCACCAGTCGCCATGCCCGCCGGGCGAGCAATCCACAACACCAGCACCAGCGCGCTGACAATCACCACCACCATGTCGAAGCGACTGACCGGCACCGGCAACCGCCCAGGATTCTCGCGGACCAGCCAATTGCGGGTGAAGCTTGGAATGATGCGTCCACCGATCAACGCGATCAGCACGATGACCACGGCGACACCCGCCCGGATGCTGATATCGGCAGCACCTTCGACATGTGCCTCGATATGAAAGGCGATATTGCAGAGAAGCAGCAACAGCACCAGAGCAACCACCTTGAGATTGCGCCAGTTGCGCCCCGCCAGCACCTCGCGCCACGCCGCAGCGGCGATCAGCGCCAGAAACGCAACATCGACCAGCATAGCGAGGCCCCAGCCGACGCCCCCGGAGAACGTCACCGCCACGCGGCCCAGCGCCCACACGGCCACCAGGACAAGGAGCGGACCGCCGCGATAGGGCAGATGTCCGGTCCAGTTCGGGATTGCGGTGAACAGAAAGCCGGCGATCACCGCCGCGAGATAGCCGTACAGCATTTCGTGGACGTGCCAGTCGCGCGGCACGAAGGCGGTGCGGAGCATAAAATCGCCCATGAACACCGGCAGCCAGATCGCAATAGCAACCCCGGCATAGATCGCACCCAGCAGGAAGAACGGCCGAAAGCCGTAAGAGAGAAATGCCGCGCCATGATAATTGCGCAGCCGCGACATTTGTTGCGTCGGATGATTTAAGGCCGTGACGCCATGGTGGTGCAAGGTCGCCCAGCATACCGCGCAGCTGGCAATCTGCCAGCTTCACTTTAAAAAAGCGGCCGCCACCGCGGGCACTAACCACGGCGGTCGTGATTGCAAGATCGCCTTCAGGCCGGAATTCCCGGCGGCTCCGGCAGAACCTTGCCCGCCAACCGCGCGTCCGCGAAGGCGTGATGGATATCGCGATGAATCGCTTCGTCCTCGCGCATCGCCACAATCATGTCGCTCAGCTGCGCGCCCGTACCCAGATTCCAATATTCTCGCGCCGAAACCGGTGCAGGCCAGTTGGTCTGCTCGCCGGACTCGATCCGCGCCAGCAGTTCCGAATAGCCCGCGATGGAATGTTCAGCGAGATAGCCGGCGAGCCGATGCGCGGTGCGCGCCGAGACCAGATAGAGCAGGAAGTTGGCGTTGTAGAACAGGCTCTGCGCAATCGCGATCAACAGGCGTTCCGAAGTGCTCGGCTGCACAATGGCGACGAACGACATCAGATGGAACCGCTGATTGTCGGCCTCGTCCATGAAGGTGCGCACCCAGCCGCGATCGTCGATCATCCGGCGCAGGCAGCGCAGATGCAGGAAGGTCGCTGCCACCATCGCCGGCACCGCCGCGATGGTCTCGAGTACGATCACCCGGTCGCCGTAGCGGCGGCCGAACAGTGCGTCGGCCACCGCCAGCATTGCGCGTACCGAAAGATCGGCCACCCGATCCGAGAATGTCGCAGGTACGTGGTGTCGGACGTGATCGACCTTGTTGATGTTGAGCATGGATGACCCATCGAACGGTTGTCGTCGCGAGGCAGGCTAGGCCAGATGGCGCTCTGGCCTAGCCTCGCGGTTGCAGTATCGCAACGATGGAAATCCAGACATTGCGCCGGCACAACGACTGCGGTCTCAATAGGGGTCGGGCTTGCGGCAAATCAATCACAAACAGGACCGCCGCGACTAGATTGACCCAGCAACAGATTTGATCGGTTTTGGTACGGTGCCCGATGCGGCATGGAGCAGCGCCAGACTGCGGACTCCTGGAAAAGGCTGAACTTTTTCGCGGCGTTCCAAGCGCCGCGCTTGCCGAAATCCAGGCCTCATCGTTCCGCAGGCATCTTTCCGCCGATGAAGCGCTGGTTCGCCAGGGCGACCCGGCGGAGACGCTGCATATTGTGCTGTCGGGACGGCTGCGCGTCACGCAAACCACTCCCGAGGGCCATCAGATCATCATCCGCTATCTCGGACCTGCAGAAACCGTCGGCTATACGGCGATGTCCGGCGGCGCTCACCATCCGGGAACGGTGACCGCCGTGGACGATGGCAGGCTGCTCGGGTGGAGCGCCGCGGCAATCCGGCAGATTATGGTGACCCATCCACTGGTCGCCATGAATGCGGTCGCTATTCTCGGCACGCGCTACGTCGAGATGCAGACAAGGCTGCGCGAACGTGCCACCCAGAATGTCGAGCGACGGATCGCGCATACGGTGTTGCGTTTGACGCGGCAGGCCGGCCGCCGCACTATGCGCGGCATCGAGATCGCCTTTCCATTGTCGCGGCAGGACCTTGCCGAAATCGCAGGCACCACCCTTCATACCGTCAGTCGGACTCTCAGCGGCTGGGAAAGTCAGGGGATCGTCGATAGCGGCCGCCGCCTCGTAGTGGTGTGCAGGCCCGACGCGCTGTCGTCGATCGCCAACACGCCATCCTGAGAATTCTTCCGATCTTGAAGTTTTCTTTTAATCGGCGTCGATACCGCCGGTTTTGCGCTAGCGCAAACCGTATGCCGCAAGAGCGGGCTAAATGTGACAATCCGTCGGCAACGCCAATGGCTTCGCAACATTGAAAGCGCCATGCCCGCAATTCTTGAAAACAAGCCGTCATTGCTGCGCAGCGATCTCAGCGCCCGCTATGGCGATGAACGCCTGCCCCGCTACACCAGCTATCCGACCGCGCCGCACTTCTCCGATGCAGTTTCATCGCGAACCTACCGTCAGTGGCTACAAGCGATTCCCGAAAGCCGGGTCGCATCGGTCTACCTGCACATGCCGTTCTGCCGTTCGATGTGCTGGTACTGCGGCTGCCACACCACCATCACCAAACGGGACGAGCCGATCGCCGCCTATCTTGCAGCGCTGCGCCATGAGATCGAACTCGTAGCCGAATGCGTCGGGCGCCCGCTCGCCGTCAATCACGTCCATTTCGGCGGCGGCACGCCGACCATCATCGAGCCGGAACAATTCGGCGGCCTGATGCATCTGCTGGAGCGGCGGTTTGTGCTGCAGCCGGGCGCCGAGATCGCCATCGAGATCGATCCGCGTACGCTGACGCCGGAGATGACCCGCGAGCTCGGCGCCAGCGGCGTGACGCGCGCAAGTCTCGGCGTGCAAAGCTTCGATCCGGTCGTGCAGCGCGCGATCAATCGCATCCAGAGCTTTGAGGAGACCGCAGCCGCGACCGAAGGGCTGCGCGCCGCCGGTATTCGCGGCGTCAATTTCGATCTGATCTATGGCCTGCCATATCAAAGCGTCGAATCCTGTCTCGATACGGTCCGGCAATGCCTGGCACTCGCGCCCGACCGGTTCTCGGTGTTCGGCTATGCTCATGTGCCGGCGTTCAAGAAGCACCAGCGTAAGATCGACGAGGAGGTGCTGCCGGATGGCTCCGATCGTCATCAACAGGTCGAGGCGATCAACCGCGCACTGATCGACGCGGGTTACCGGCAGATCGGTCTCGATCATTTCGCCCGCGCCGATGACAGCCTCGCCAAGGCCCAAGCCGCGGGCAAACTGCATCGCAATTTTCAAGGCTACACCACCGATAGCAGCGATGCCCTGATCGGCGTCGGGGCCAGCGCGATCGGACGTCTCAGCCAGGGCTATATCCAGAACGAGATCGCGATCCGCTCCTATTGCACACAGATCGGCAACAACGAGCTCGCGACACGCAAGGGCTATACCCTTACCGCCGACGACCGCCTGCGCGCCGATATCATCGAGCGACTGATGTGCGACCTCGTCGTCGATCTGGCGGCGGTCGGCGCTCGCCATGCGACCTCGCCGGAACAATTGTTACGACAGGCGACGCGTCTGCGTCCCTTGATGGATGATGGAATTGTCGAGCTGGCAGGATCGCGGATCGCGATCGCGGATGATGCCCGGCATCTGGTGCGTAGCGTAGCTGCCGCGTTCGACGCCTATATCGGAAGTTCAGCCCGCACCCATAGCCGTGCCGTCTAGGCGCTGCGGCCAAGCTCCACCGGCTGGCTTTCGGCTGGCGTCGCCGTGCTTGCGCAACCCTGTTTCGGCGGATCGAGCTCGCGCAGCGCCGCAGCGGCGATCCCCGCCGAATGTTCGATCTCGTCGAACAGCAGCGCCATCTCGACGAACACCGTGCGGTCCCGCTCGTTCTCGGTAATCTGATTGAGCTCGGAGAGCAGTGTCATGATCGCCGCGATACGCTCCTTGTGATCGCGGGCCATGGTCAGCGAACGCCGCGACAACCGCTTTTCCTCCAGATCGGAAAACCGTTCTAGCGCGTTGCCTAGAAGATCCCGGCAGCGGCAGTCGAGATCGGCGCGGGTCAGCACCGCCTTGAAGCGGGTAATCAGATCGAGCGTTTCGCTGGTTCTAGTCTGTTCGGACATAACCGCTTCCCTTCGGCTGGACTTCGCTATCGCGTCTTGTCGATATCTGGGCTCAACGCACGCCGTGCCACATAGGCGGCGCCCGCTTCGCCATGGATAAACCCGTTCGCAAATGGGGCATCCGGGTAGCTCTGCGCGAGCCGGTGCGTGGCCTCCTCTGACGCCACCCCCCCGTCAAGCACGTCGCGGAATAGCCGTGTGACGGCGACCATGTCACATTGCTGCGGCGACAGGCGCAGTGCGCCGACGCCGGCCTCTACAAGATCGGATGCATCCATCAGCAGATTGGCGCAGGCATGAGACATGGTCTGAACACCGTTCATCGCCAGAAAGGCTTCGCCATCGAGGGTGCGCACTGGCAGGCCGTCTGGATCCTTCTCGCAGACAAACCGGCAATTGTCCTTCGACAGCTTGTGCAGGCGGGCGTGATAGCAGCGCGCGGAAATTGCCAGCGGCATCCGTCCGAACGCAAACACCTCGGTCACGATATCGGGCAACGCCGAGGCGATGGTCTTGATCGAGGTCAGTGGCAATTCCGGCGGCAAACAAATGCGTTGCGCGCCGCGATCAGCGAAATAGGCCGCCGTGGTCTCATTATAGACGTTGACGAACGGACCGATTGCGTGGGGACGTCCGGACAGCGCATTCATGCAGGACAGATCGTTCGCCTCCATCAGGAAATCGGTATTACCCGCCAGTTCCGCCATCTGGCGGCGCTCACGCTGCAGCGAGACAAGAATGAGCGAACCGAGCAGAACCTGTTTGCCGCTCGACGCCAACCGCTCGATCACCTCGGGGAGATACTCGTCGAAGAACGGCGTGCGTTTCGAGCACACTACCTCGCCGACCACGACCACATCGAGCGGCGCTTCGTCAGCGATACGGAAATAGAAATCGCGCCACACTTCGGGTTGCCAATTATAAAGAACCGGCCCGAGCGTGAGCTGTGTCCGCGGACGCTCGACACTAATGGACTGAAGCACGGCGGTCATCGCCAGGTCTTTCGGTAGGCTCCGACCGTGCTGGCCTGGCCTTCGGTGAGGGCGGCGAGGCCGGTGGCCGGAGCGGGAAGGTTCTTGTCCAGAGCGGAGAGAGTTTCGCGGAAGCTGCGTACCACGCGCTCGATATAGGCGCGGCCGCGCTGCCGCCCCTCAATCTTCAATGCTGTGACACCGGCCTTACGCAGATCTGGCAGCATCGTGGTCGCATCGAGACTAACCGGATCCTCGAACAGGTAGCCCGCGCCGTGATCAGTCTGAAACCGCCCCTTACACAGAGTGGGATAGCCGGCCGGCTCACCGCGAGAGAACTTGTTGATGGTGAAAGCGCCGAGCCGTGAAATCATCTGGCTATCTTTCTCCACATAGCGCACAGCGCTCGCTGGCGAGCAGACCCCCTGCATGTTGGGTGATTTTCCGGTGGCGTAGGACGACAGCGAGCAGCGGCCCTCCTCCATCACGCAAAGCCCGCCGAACACGAACACCTCAGTCTCGCAACTGATCTCCCGGGTGATCGCAGCGATCTCCGGCACGCTCAGCACGCGCGGCAATACCACGCGACGCGCGCCGAACGCCTTGACATAGAAGTTGATCACATCCGGATTGGCGGCACCAGCCTGCACCGAGATATGCAACCGCTGATCCGGATGCCGCCGCGCCGCGTAATCAAGCACACCGGCATCGGCAATGATCAACGCATCGGCGCCGGCTGCGGCCGCATCGTCCACACCGCGCTGCCACATACCGAATTCGCCTGCCCGCGCAAAGGTATTGAGTGCGACCAGCACCTTGACGCCGCGGTCGTGAGCGTAGGCGATGCCGGCGACCAGCTCATCGCGGCTGAAATTCAATCCGGGAAAATTACGCGCATTGGTTTCGTCGCGGAAACCGCAATACACGGCATCTGCACCCGCATCGACGGCGGCTTCCAGTGCGGCCGGCGTGCCGGCAGGACAGATCAGTTCCATGATCCGTGCTCCGGCGAAGAATCGCGTGACGACTGCGCTGATCCGTTGATGAGGCCGCGCAGCATGCGCTCGGCCACCGGCGACAACGGGCCGAGCCAGGCGGCGGCCCCGGCGATGATATCGATCCGGCTATCATCGATCGCATTGCGCAGCGCCAGAGCTGCCTCCATGTCCCCCTCGATCTCGATATCGCGCGAGAAGAACAGCGCGTCGCCATCGCAGGTGCCATCGGCAAGACTAATCAGCGCCGCGAATGGCCCCGCGATCCGGACATCAGTTGGCGGCAATGACCGCGTGGCGAACACCCGTGGATTGAGACGGCGCGGCTCGAGCACAAAGGCGAACGGCAGATCGGTCGGCGCCAGCCCGAAGGTCTTGTTGGAATAGCCGCCCAGCCGATCAAAAATTTGCGGATGGCGCCTGCGAATTTCACGCAGGCACGTTGCGAGCAGCATCTGTAGCGGCAACAGCGGCAGCACGCGGCCCGCCACGGCGAGCGCGATCGGCAGCTTCGATACGGTCGCACCGGACACGGACATCAGAACCCTCGTCCGGCGTTGATAGCACTCCGGCCATCCAGCTGTTTGCTCCGGAGCAAAGAAGGCGTTGCCACTTCCTTCATGATCATGCGTAAGGAGTTTGCCGTGCTACGTCGCGATCGACCGCCGTTTGCCGATTTGCGCGGCTTCCTGTCCTATCTCGAACGCGAAGGCCGTCTCGTTCGCATCCGCGAACCGATCTCAGTTGTTCATGAGATGACCGAGATTCACCGACGCGTGCTGCAAGCGGAAGGCCCCGCATTGCTGTTCGAAAATCCGGTCAAGGCCGACGGCCAACCGGCGGGCATGCCGATGCTGGTCAATCTGTTCGGCACCAAGGAGCGCGTGGCCTGGGGATTCAGGGTTGATCCAGAGCGGCTGCCGATGCTGGGCGAGGCGCTCGCAGAACTGAGCGAGCCGCGGCCTCCGCGCGGCTTCAGCGAGGCGATGACCAAGCTGCCCCTCGCCCGCGCCGTGCTGGCGATGCGCCCGCGGCATGTGAACCGACCGCCTGTGCAAGAGATCATATGGCAAAACGATACGATTGATCTGGCGCGACTGCCGGTGCAGGTCTGCTGGCCGGGAGAACCAGGGCCGCTGATCACCTGGCCCATGGTGATCACCAGGGCGCCGGATGACGTCGACGGCAGCGAGGTCAATGTCGGCGTCTACCGCATGCAATTGCTTGGTCGTGATCGTGCCATCCTGCGCTGGCTGGCGCATCGCGGCGGCGCGCGACATCATCATCAATGGCGCGAACGCGGGCTGGACATGCCGGTCGCCATCGCGATCGGCGCCGATCCGGCCACCATCCTGTCCGCGGTTCTGCCGCTGCCGGAAACCATCTCCGAATTCCGCTTCGCCGGGCTGCTGCGCGGCGCGCGGCTGCCGCTCGCGCCCTGTGTCAGCGTGCCACTTGCCGTTCCTGCCGAAGCGGAGATCGTCATCGAGGGCATGGTCTCGGCGCATGAGACTGCACCGGAGGGGCCGTTCGGCGATCACACCGGCTATTACAACGCGGTCGAGGATTTTCCGGTGATGCGCGTCACCGCGATCACCATGCGACGGCAGCCGATCTATCTCTCCACCTTCACCGGCCGGCCGCCGGACGAGCCGTCGCGGATCGGCGAAGCCCTCAATGAATTGTTCGTGCCACTCTTGAAAAAGCGAGTGCCGGAAATCGTCGATGTCTGGCTGCCGCCGGAAGCCTGTTCCTACCGCATCGCCGTTGCTTCCATCGCCAAACGTTATCCGGGGCAGGCGCGGCGCGTCATGCTGGCGCTGTGGTCGCTGCTACCGCAACTGACCTACACAAAATTCCTGATCATCGTCGATCCGGACATCGATATCCGCAATTGGGCCGACGTGATGTGGGCGATCTCGACCCGCGCTGATCCGTCGCGCGATCTGGTGACGCTCAACGATACCCCGATCGACTATCTCGACTTCGCCTCGCCCAAACCCGGACTCGGCGGCAAGCTCGGCATCGACGCCACCACAAAGATCGACGCCGAAACCAGCCGCGAATGGGGGCGCGTATTAACAATGGACGAAACCGTCATCGCGCGCGTCGATCAATTGTGGGAGAAGCTCGGCCTCTCGCCAGGATTCACGCAAAGCGGCACCGGCGAAGCGGCGCGCGCGTCACCCTGATCGCATCACCTCATTATGCATGAAGCCGCGCTGGGCATAGGCCAGTGTCATTTCGGCCAGAGCCGGCGCGAGCAGAAAGCCGTGGCGATAAAGCCCGTTCACTGAAATCTTCTGCCCACGAACCACGATGCGCGGTAAATTGTCAGGAAAGGCCGGGCGCAGCCCTGCGCCGATCTCGGCGATCCGCGCCTCGCCGAACGCCGGATGCACCGCGTAGGCGGCGCTCAACAATTCGAGCGCCGAGCGCACGCTGACGCCGGTGTCCTCGCTCTCGATGCTGGTGGCGCCGATCATGAACAAATTGTCCTCGCGCGGAATCACATAGATCGGCCAGCGCGGATGGATCAGCCGCACCGGACGCGCCAACTGCACCTCCGCCGTTTCGACAATCACCATCTCGCCCTTGACGCCGCGCAGCTCGGGATGCTGGTCGCGCGCGCCAAGCCCGCGGCAATCGATCACGATCTGATTCGGCTGCTGCGCGAGGATCTCCAGATCGCACTCGGCTTCAAAGCGGATCATGCCCCCGGCGGTGCGCAGATGTTTATGCAAAAGCGGCAGCACCCTGCGCGGCTCGACATGCCCCTCACCGGCAAAGAACAGTCCCTCGCGAAACTGGCCTCCAAGCGCGGGCTCGAGTTCGGCAATCCGTTGCGTATCGAGCCGCTGATAGTCGCTCGTCATCCGGGCGAAACGTTCGAAATCAGCGCGGTCGCGAGCATGCGCCACGACCAACGAGCCGTTGAACGGGGTCTCGGGCAGATAGTCCCGCCACAGATCGAGCGCGCGATCGCCAAGATGCGTGATCAGCGGCTCGGATGCCTCGGCTTCGCACCACGGCGCCAGCATGCCGCCGGCCCAGTGGCTGGTCGCCTGCGTCATCTCGGCGGTGTCGCGCTCCAGCAGCGTGACACGGTAGCCGGCACGCGCGAACAGCAACGCCTGCCAGCTACCGGCCACCCCTGCCCCGATGACCACAACGGAAGTCTCTCCCCTCGGGGCAATAGGCTCGTGATACATCCCAGTCCCTTCGCCGGTACAACCCGGATCAGGTTCAAAGGGTCACCGCAGCACGATCCAGCGGTTTCTCAACTCCTGGATGGAGCTCCCCTCGGAACAGTCTGCGCAGATAATCTGAAATTGAGCTGAAGCGCGTTGATTCACGTCAACTGCGTCCATTGGGTGTTACCGCGACAGCAGCACGCAGCGGGCGGATTGCGTCATCAAGTGCCGCGTCATGCCGCCCATGATCCACTCGCGAAATCGCGAATGACCATAAGCGCCGGCAACGACAAGGGTCGCGCCAACATCCGCGGCCACTTCTTCCAATTGCGAGGTCGCATCGCCTTCCCTGTCGGCAACGATCACCTCGGCGGTCACATCGTGGCTGAGCAGCCATGATGCAACGTCCTTGACCGATGGCAGCGCGTCCGCGCGTGGGCCGCCCTCTTCGATGATTTCAACGATCGTCACGTTCTTGGCCTGCGCCAGCAGCGGCAGCGCATCGAACACCGCCCGTCGCGCTTCTTTGGTGTTCTTCCACGCCACCAGCACGCTACGCAGATCAAGCTGCCGAACAGCAGGAGGCACGACCAGCACCGGGCGGCCGGCTTGCATCACGATGTCGTTCGGATCTGCGAAGGAATAGGAATCGATGCTCGGCGTCGAAGGCTGGCCACAAACCACGAGATCGGCAGCACGGGCCTGATCGACAATATAAGTCGTCGGAAACTGTAGACTGGAGCGCCACTCGACGGTCTTCGCCCGTTTGCCCAATGAGGCGCGATACACGGTTTCAAGCTCTGCCAGCCGCGATTCGATCACTGCCTGCTCCTCGGCGAACAGCTTTTCAGCATATTCGCCTTCGGCGTAATAAAGCGGCGGCCGCAGATCCGATGCCGCAATGCCGATCGCCCCTGCGCCAAACCGTTCGGCGATATCACCAGCCACCACAAGGCAGGCCTCGTTCGGCTGGTCGAGCGCAAGACTCGCCATGACTGTCCTGATCTGCATGTTCAGCTCCGACCACGACCGGCCTCCGGTGCATCCGGGGCGCTAGCCTGCCTTTTTCTAAGCTCTATCCACGCACGATCCCTGAGATAGATCAAGATTGCGCGGCTGCCCCGGAGCCGCCCTGTCCCGCCGCCCATACCGGCGCACGGGCGCAAATCCCGTGAAACTAACCGGCGACTTGACGATTGGGGGAGTTGGCGCTGGGTCATCGACAGACCGGTAGAGGAGCAGCAGATGGGCAAGAGGCCCCAAAGAGAAAAACACGGTCGCGTGGGCGCGGTATTTGCCGAAGTGGCGAACTGGTCGTCGCATATGGCCGGCAAGGCCGGTACGTTCCTGCTGGCGGCTGGTTTGATCGTGGCGTGGGCGATCACCGGCCCGATTTTCGGCTATTCCGATACCTGGCAATTGGTGATCAACACCGGCACCACCATCATCACCTTCCTGATGGTGTTCCTGATCCAGAATTCGCAGAACCGCGACAGCGCCGCGATCCAGGTCAAGCTCGACGAACTGATCCGGGTCAGCGAGGTGCACAACAGCATCATCGGTATCGAGCATCTGACCGAGGAAGAGCTCGAACATCTGCGGACGACCTGCGAGCAGCGGGCGCGGTCCAGCGGAAGAAACAAGGCGCAAACGCTGCGGAAGGCGCAAGCCGCCGAGAGCGCGTCTCAATGAGTTGGGCGTCGAACCGTATGATTGCCTGTCTCCCGCACTGATGGACGCAATCGCCACGCACGTCGCAAAATCGAAAGCTGCATAGCGAAGTAGGCTGTGCAGCGGCTCACGCTCCCGGAAGGTCACGCGGTGAATGCGCTGTGTTGCATTCGCGACCTCGCAGTCGCCTCCACTATGGCCAACGCTGCCGCCACCACCGCAGCAGCCCGTAGGATAGCCGCACTTTCTCGGCATCGACCGGCGCATCCGGCCGCACCCTCATCCATGATGATTTGGCGTAGGCGAGGCGCTGGCCGGGATAGATGCTGCGGTGACCGATCATCAGATAGGCGGCGATGGCGGCGCCCGCGACGTAGAGCGTGCCAATCGTCCCCCCGAACAATTCCACGCCCATCAGGATCGCAGCCACCGGCGTATTCGAGGCCGAAGCCACAACGCCGACCAGACCGACCGCCGCTCCCAACATTGGATCGAGCCCGAACAGATGCGCGAACGCATTGCCAGCCACCGCGCCAATGACGAATTGCGGCGTGACGATACCGCCGTAGAAGCCCGAACCAATTGTGATGGCGACCAGCAGGCTCTTCCACAGAAAGCCGAGATAAGGCATCGGCTCGCCGCCGAGGGCGCGGTCCATCAGCGGCAGACTCAGGCCGAGATAGTCGGTCGGGATCACCAGGATCAGCAGCGACAGCAACACACCGCCACCCAGCGGCATCAAAGGCGGCCACAGATCGAAGCGGGCCCGCAGGCGTCCGAACAGCCATCTCGTACGATGCACGAATTCGACGAAGACCAGTGCGACAAGTCCACAGATCACGCCGAGCACCAGGGTCTTGAGAAACAGGATTTCGGAAAATTCCGGCAGGCTCGTGAAGTGATAGTACTGGTACGGCACACCCCAATAGATGCTGACCTGATGTGAGACGACCCCGGCGACAATGGCCGGAAACAGAAAGTCGTGGCGTAGACGTCCGATCGCCAGCACCTCGACACCATAGATCGCGCCAGCAATCGGCGTACCGAACACGCCGGCGAAACCGGCGCTGACGCCGCAGGCCACAATGCGCTGACGCAGTTCAGTGTTCAGATGCAGCAGCTGACCAATCGCCGCCGCGAGCGACGCGCCGATATGCGAGCACGGCCCTTCCTTGCCGGCCGAGCCCCCGCTCGCCAGCGTGATAATGGCCGCCACCGGCTTAATCGGCATAGTCAGGAACGGCATGCGGCCGGTCTGCGTATGAACGGCCGCCATCACCGTGTCCTTTAGTCCTGATCTGTCGATGCGATAGCCGTAATGCAGCAGCAATCCGTTCAGCAGACCACCCGCCGGCAGCAGCAGCATCTGCAGCCAAAACGGGATCGCCGCCGTGCGATCCGTCATGAAGAACAGGCCATGCAGAAACAGGCTGGTGCCGCTGCCGACAATCACCCCGGTTACAGTGGCAAGGACGAGCCATTGCAGCACCGTGGCCAGCATGACAGCAGGTTCAATGAAATCGAAGCGGCGCACGGCGAAAGCCTGGTCAGGCGAGAGACAGCAAAATGCCCATCGGCACAGTAAAACTTATGACCCGCGCCGGACCTCATCGGAAGTGCCGACGTTCGGAAAATATCGAACCGTGAAGCGCAATCAACGTGAAGTGGCGGAGAGGAAGTCCGACGATGTTGATATTGCTATATTTTTATCGACTTCATCTATCCTACCCCCGTCTCTACCCACGCTCATCTCACTAGGGTCCCTTTGGGAATCTATTTTGCGGATTTTCGTACGCGCATCTCCACCCGCAACCCTGCCGTCCCCGCCATGTTCACGAGACCGTCCAGGCCGAACAAATCTACCTTGCCTCGGGTAAGGTCCGAGATTCGAGGCTGGGTCACTCCAAACAGCTTAGCGGCTTGCGATTGGTTCAATTGAGTTCGAGCGATATGCTCCTTGAGCTCGAACATGAGCTCTGAGCTTAGCTTCATGCTCTCGCTATGAACGTGATTGTCGTCGTGACTCTGAAGAGTTGACCTTTCGGCATCTGAATCCGAAGGAGATTGCTTGCACGCGATATCAAGGTCGAATTGCCCCTGCGCAATGCTCGCGATCTTTGATGAGAGCCTGATTTTTTCTTCCGCCTTCGCGCGAGCCTGCGCGGACATGAATGTAAGAAGGCGATTCAGCCCAGCCTTGTCGGATATGGTGACGAAATCTTTTCCTTAGTTTGCGAAAACGACCGTCTTTTTCCTGTCCCTCAGAAGTTCAATCACATTGCTCAGCGTTCCGGTGCTCTTGCAGTCCCAGATCATCAGCCCGTAATCGCTGTTGCGAGCCATCTCCAGATCCTTCGCGCCACACGACTCGCCGCTTCACCGCTTCTTACTCGGCGCACCGCCTCCAACTTGAACTCAAGCGTGTACGCGACCCTCGGAATCTTTCGCATCGGTCACCTCAAACAGCACAATTATCCCCTGCCGCTATTGGCGCCAAAAAACCGCTGGGAAGCTCAAATATGCCCATCGATCGTTGCATTCGACTATTTGACAGAAGAAAATTGCACACGAATGCATATTGCACAGTTCAAACTTCTTCTCGACAATCAAAGCGTTTCCTAAGCATTGCAGAACGCAATATCAACGCATTTTGGAAGAGCTTTCATGACCGAGGTCGAGCCGGGGCGATGGATGGTGCCGCCCGCTGCCCTATGTGTGCACTTGTGCATCGGTCAGGCATATGCCTTCAACGGAGAGCGCTCGGCGAGATGAGTGTTCGATGTGAGAGCGCTTGGAGGCGTTTGGGGTCCTGGTGGCCCTCCCGGTCTTCAAAATCGGTGAGACCGAGTAACTCGGTCTGGCAGGTTCGATTCCTGTCCGCCTCCGCCAATCGCCGCAACCCCGACACCGCCGAAGTGGTCGACAGCCCGCGCGACGAGCGATGACGACGCACGTCGTCGCGACGGCCGGTCACGTCGACCACGGCAAGAGCACCCTGGTCCGCGCACTGACCGGGATGGAGCCGGACCGCTGGGAGGAGGAGCGCCGGCGCGGGCTCACCATCGACCTCGGGTTCGCCTGGACGACACTGCCCTCCGGCCGGGAGGTCGCCTTCGTGGACGTGCCCGGCCACGGGCGATTCATCCGCAACGCGCTGGCCGGCTTGGGGACGGTGCCGGTGGTGTGCTTTGTGGTGGCTGCCGACGAAGGTTGGTCGGCGCAATCCACCGACCACCGCGATGCTATCGCAGCGCTCGGCATCCGCCACGGGCTGATCGTGGTGACCAAGGCCGACCGCGCGCCCGACCTCGTGGCGGCGACCATCGAGCGTGCCCACAGCGAGCTCGCGCACACCGGTCTGCGCGACGCGCCAGCGGTCGCCGTATCGGCCGTGCAGGGCACCGGATTGGACAGGCTCAGGCAGGTCCTCGACGGCGTCCTGGCCGAAGCGCCCGCGCCCGACGCCAGCGGTCGGCTCCGGCTGTGGATCGACCGCTCGTTCAGCGTCTCGGGGGCGGGCACGGTGGTAACCGGCACCCTCGTCGCCGGTACGCTGACCAAGGGTGACCGGCTCGTGGTGGTCGGCGATGGGCGGGAGCCGCGCGAGGTCGTCGTTCGCGCCCTGGAATCGCGGGACTCGCCTGCCGACACCCTTCGCCCCATGAACCGGGCCGCGGTCAACCTGCGCGGTGTATCCGCGGGGGACGTCCGTCGCGGCCAAGCACTGATCGCACCCGGCGCCTGGCTCATGGCCACAGTCGTCGATGTGCGCCGTATCGGGGGTGCTGCGCTCGACGAGGTGCCCGGACAACTTACCGTGCATGTCGGGACGGCGACCGTGCCGGCTCAGCTGCGCTGCTTCAATGCCGAGCACGCCCGGATCACCCTCGACTGGCCGCTGCCGCTGATTGTGGGCGACCGGCTGCTGCTCCGCGATCCGGCACGTCACCTCGTGCTCGGCGGCGTCGGTGTGCTGGATCCGGATCCGCCGCGGCTGCTGCGCCGCGGGGATAGTACCCGGCGCGGGGTGGCGCTGGCCACCATGCCACCCGAGGGTGACGTGCTGGCCAAGGTGGCCGGCCGGGGCGCCGTGGAGGTGGACTACCTGCGCCGGATCAGCCTGGTGGGTCCCGATGCCGCACCGCCACCCGAGGTCCGTGAGTTAAGCGGCTGGTGGGTGCACCTTCCCACGTATGACGAGTGGCGACGGCAGCTGCGAGCCCTGGTGGAGAACGACGCCCAGCGGGACCAGCTCACGCCCGGCGTCTCCCAAGGGGCCGTGCGCGACGCCCTTGGTGCGCCCGCAGCGCATTTCATCGATCAGCTCGCCGCGGATGCCGGCCTCGAGCAGCACAATGGTTACGTCCGGCTACCGCGGGCCCGCACCGACCTGGGCCGCGCCGAGGCCGGGGTGGCCGAGCTTGAGGCGCGGCTGCTCGCAAATCCCTTTCTCGCACCGAAGGTCGACGAGCTGGCTGCCCTCGGCTTAGGGGTCCGCGAGTTGGCAGCAGCCGAGCGCGTCCGGCGGGTGTTACGTCTTCAAGGAGGTGTGGTGCTGCTGCCGTCCGCGCCGGCGCTTGCGATACGGGCACTGGCGCAACTGCCGCAACCGTTCACCACCAGTCAGGCACGGCAGGCCTTGGGTACCCGCCGCCGGGTGGCGATCCCGCTGCTGGAGCACCTGGACGGACGCGGCTGGACGCACCGGATCGATGACGAGCACCGCGAGGTAGTGCGGTGAATCGGGTCGAGGGCACAGGTGTCGAGGCAGGACAACAGGCTGTGGGCCGCTAGTCGTTGCCGTCTTCTTTGCGGCTCTGGACGTGCGGGAAGCCGAACCTGCCCTTGATGCACAGGTTACCGTGGCCGATGTCGTGATCGTGGGGCGAGGTCACCTTGACGATCTTGTTGTCCTGGACATGCAGGTTCACGTTGCAGCCGACACCGCAGTAGGTGCACACCGTGGTGGTCTGGGTCTGCTGCGACTCGTCCCAGGTGCCTGCGGCGCGCATGTCGTACTCTGACTTGAACGACAGCGCCCCCGTCGGACATACCTCCACGCAGTTGCCGCAGAAGACGCACGCGGAGTCTGGCAGCTCCGCAGCGTACTCGGTGGAGATCTGGGCGTCGAACCCGCGCCCCGCGATCTGGATCGCGAAGCTGTTCTGCCACTGGCTCCCGCAGGCGTCCACGCACTTGTAGCAGAGGATGCACTTGCTGTAGTCGCGCACATAGAGGTCGTTGTCGACCTTGACCGGCTGACTCATCGTCGCCGCAACGCTGCCGTTCCCGGCGTGGTGCTCGCCCGGCTCGTGGACGTCGCGCCTGAGGCTCTCGCCGGCTCTTTCACCGTAACGATCCGGGTCGGCGTCGTAGCGCTCCATCCACTCGGGAATCCGCGGAGTGGTCGACAGGTCGACCGAAGAACCGAGCAGTTCCAGCACGAGGCGACGGCTGTGCCGCACCCGTTCGCTGTCGGTCTTGACCACCATGCCGGGCTGGACCTTGCGGGAGCAGGAGGGCACGAGGACGCGCGAGCCTTCGAGCTCGACCATGCAGACCCGGCAGGCATTCTTGGGCGTGAGGGTGTCGCCGTAGCAGAGCGTAGGCGTGTCCTTCCCCGCCGCGTTACAGGCAGTCAGGATGGTGCTGCCCTCCGGGACGCTCACCTCCTCGCCGTCGATGGTGATCGTGACCAGCGGGACGGACGTGTCCATCTTGCCGGCGGCACCCGGATCGTGTGCGTTCATTTACTCCCCTCCAGTACGCCGAGGCGGTCGATGGCCGAACTCGACGGCATTCCAGGCGGCCTGGCCGAGGCCGCAGATCGAGGCATCCTTCATCACCTGGCCCACATCGCGCAGCAGGTGGATGTCCTGTCCCTTGGCCGCAGCATCGCGGCCGTTGTGCATAATGCGCAGCAGCGCTTCCTCCTGGCGCACCGTGCCCACCCGGCAGGGTACGCACTGGCCGCAAGATTCGTCGCGGAAGAAGCTCGCGATCCGCAGCAGAATGCCGGAGAGATCGACGGTGTCGTCAAAAGCCAGCACCACGCCCGAGCCCAGGGTGGTCTTGTTGGCGCGGGCACCCTCGAAGGTAAGCGGGATGTGAAGCTCATCAGCGCGCACGAACCCGCCTGCCGCGCCGCCGAGCAGCACCGCCTGCAGGGTTCGGCCCTGCGGAACGCCGCCGGCCAGTTCGAGAACCTCGCCCAGGGTCGCGCCGAACGGCACCTCGTAGACGCCGGGGCGCACGAGGTTGCCCGACACGCAGAACAGCTTGGGCCCGGTGGAGCCCTCGGTCCCGATCTTGGCGTACTGCGCGCCGCCCATCTGCATGATCAGCGGCACGTTGCACAAGGTCTCGACGTTGTTGACCACCGTCGGCTTGCCGAAGAGGCCGGCCTCGAACGGGAAGGGCGGCTTGGTGCGCGGTTCGCCGCGATAGCCCTCGATCGAGTTGAAGATCGCGGTCTCCTCGCCGCAGATGTAGGCGCCGGCACCGCGCCGGATCTCCAGCTCGAAGCTCCACCCGGTGCCCAGGATGTCGGTACCCAAGAATCCGCGTTCGCAGGCCTTTTCGATGGCGTTGCGCAGCATCCGGTAGGCGCGGGGGTACTCGCCGCGCAGGTAGATGTAGCCCCGCTCGGCACCGATGGCGTAACCGGCGATGGTCATCGACTCGATCAACGCGAACGGGTCGCCCTCGAGGATGGCTCGATCCTTGAACGTGCCGGGCTCGCTCTCGTCGGCGTTGCAGACGAGGTAGCGAGGCGTCGCAGGCTGTTTGGCGGTGCTCTCCCACTTGATGCCGGTCGGGAACGCCGCCCCACCGCGACCCATCAGCCGGGAGTCCTTGACCTCGCTGATGACCTGTCCGGCTCCCATCTCGAACGCCCGCCGCAGTCCGGCGTAGCCGTCGGTCGCAAGATAGTCGTCGATGCTCTCCGGGTCGACCCGGCCGATGCGCTTGAGCAGGATCAGGCCTTCTTTGCCGGCCTGTGGCACTGCCATGATCGGTGACGCCTCGGCTGCGAGTGCCGCGGGACCGGCATCCAGCGCGAGGGCGACCTCATCGACGGTGGCGGGCCCGATCAGGTGCTCGTGAGGCGGGTCGCCGGCCTCCACCGCCAATGCGGCAGGGGCGCGCTCGCACACGCCGAGACAGGGACTGTGCTTCCAGCCGCTTATGGCGCCGGCCGGACCCAGCCGCTTCTCGAGGTCGGCACAGACCTCCGTTGATCCGCGCGCCATACAGGCGATGTCAGTGCAGACGTGCACGATGCGCTTCGGCCGCGGGTTGGTGGAAAACAGCCCATAGAACGTCGCGACGCTGTAGACGTCGGCTGCCGACACACTGAGCCGTTTTCCAATGTAGTTCAGCGCACCGGGACTGATCCAGCCGACGCGATCGTTCACTGCGTGTAGCGCCTCCATGACGAGGTGCCGCCGGCCCCGAGCCGCATGGCCGGTGTGTGCGCGCCGGTGGTCCTGCTCGTCACGTTCACCGCCGTGCCAGCCGCCCTCGCCGGGCCCACCAAGCCGCCGATCGATTGCATCGCGTTCCTCTGCGAACGGCTCGGCGTTGGAGAACTTCAGATCCACAACTCATCCTTCCTAATTCGCGGTCGCGAGCTCGTTGTCCTGGCGCTCGTGATCGATGAAGTCGGCAATGTCGCTCTCTTCGGGGAGAGCCTCGTTGGTCTTCTCCACCTTGACTGCTGTCGCCTTGAACTCCGCGGTTTTCGCGATGGGATCGTTCGCCTCGATGGTGAGCGAGTTGGTGTCCACCTCGTCTGGGAAGTTGCAGGCCATGAAAAGCAGCCCAGGACGCAGGCCCGGATCCCGACGCGCGGGTGCCAGCACGGATCCGCGGCGCGAAGTCACCCGGACCACCTCGCCCTCATCGATGTCGAGCCGAACCATATCCTCCGGAGAGATGTCGACGCAGCCGCCGACGCGGATCGGCGAGTTGAAGCCGCCGGACTGCACGCCGGTGTTGTAGTCGGTCAGTCGTCGGCCGGTCGTCAGGCGCAGCGGGAACTCGTCGTTGAGCTTGTCCACCGGCAGTTTGTGCTCGACGATGCCGAACGGCGCCAGGCGTCCGCGCTTCTCGGGATCCTTCTCCCAGAGCCGGCCGTGCAGGAACGGTGACTCGGGCCCGTTCTCATCAGGGAAGGGCCACTGTACCCCGCCCCGTTCTTCGAGCACCCGGTAGGTCATTCCATGGTGTGCCGGCGACAGCGCGCGCAGCTCGTCCCAGATCTGCTCCGCAGTCTGGATCGGCCAGACGTGCCCAAGACGCTCCGCCATCAGGCGGATGATCTCGATGTCGTCCTTTGCGCTCCCCGGCGGCTCCAGTGCCTTACGCACGAGCTGGACCCGCCGTTCGCTGTTGGTGAAGGTGCCCTCGCTCTCGCACCAAGCGGCCGTGCAGGGGAGTACGACGTCGGCGAGCGAGGCGGTCTTGGTGAGGAAGATGTCCTGCACGACCAAGTGGTCCAGGTTCCTCAGCCGCCGCTCCACCGCTGTGGTGTCGGCGTCGGACTGCACCGGGTTCTCGCCCACGATGTAGACGCTGGTGAGGTGACCCTCGTCCATCGCCTCCATCATCTCCGAGAGTGTCAAGCCGCCCTTCGGAGGCAGCGTGACGCCCCACATGCGCTCGAACTTCGCGCGATGCTCGGCATTCTCGACGCTCTGGAATCCCGGCAGGTTCTTGGGGATCGCCCCCATGTCGCCGCCGCCCTGCACGTTGTTCTGACCGCGCACCGGAACGAGGCCCGCACCCCAACGGCCGACCTGGCCGGTGAGCAGGGCGAGGTTGCACAGCGCCCGCACGTTGTCGGTGCCGTTGTGATGCTCCGTGATGCCGAGCGTCCAGCAGAGCTGAGCGCGCTTCGCCTTGGCATAGTCGTGTGCAAGCTCACGGATCAGCTCCGCGGGCACACCCGTCTCACGGGAAGTGACTTCCAGAGTCCACGGCTCGCATGCGGCAATGTACTCTTCAAACCCGGTGGTGGCGTTCGCGAGGAACTCCTTGTTGACCAAACCGGCATGGATGATCTCGCGACCGATACCGTAGGCCAGCGCGACGTCGGTGCCGACGTCCAGACCGAGCCACGTGTCGGCCCACTCGGCCGTTTTGCACCGGCGCGGGTCGACAGAATACACTTTGGCGCCCTTATGGATTCCCTTCAGGGCGTGATGGAAGAAGATCGGATGGGCCTCCCGGGCATTGGAGCCCCAGAAGATGATCAGATCGGCATCTTCAATTTCGCGGTAGGAAGAGGTGCCACCGCCAGCACCGAATACTGTCACCAGACCGGCGACGCTAGGAGCGTGTCAAGTTCTGTTACAGGAGTCGATGTTGTTGGTGCCGATCACTGCCCGGGCGAACTTCTGAGCGATGAAGTTCAGCTCGTTGGTCGAGCGGGAGCAGGCGAACATGCCGAATGCGTCGGGGCCGTGGAGCTCGCGGTTGCGGCGGAAGCCCTCGGCCGCGCGATCAAGGGCCTCCTTCCAAGAGGCAGGCCGCAGGACCCCGTTGTCGCGGACGAGCGGCTCGGTGAGTCGAGTGTAGTGCTGCTTCCCTTGTCGGCCCATGCCTGCCTCCGATGTGTTGCTCGAGTTTTTTGTGTTGCTCGAAGTGTTGCGCAGTACCACGATCCACGTGGATCGTGGTATATGAAGGTTTCTGCACATAGCGGCTCGTGTTTTGTTCGATCGCAAGCCGCATATCGTTGATTCGGAAGCGCACTTCATAAGGCGGACGGAGAGCTGACCGAGAACGTCGCGATAGCTTTTGAGATCGTCGCGCGTGATGTCCCGCACGGCTTTGTCGCCAGGAAATCGCGGACAAGAAATCGCAGAAATGACACCAACCGTTGTTCAGCGTCCTTGCGGTGTTTACTGCCGACTTTGCGTCGCTTGGACGCGGTCTCCTTGTTTTCTTCGGCTGGATACTAGGCTTGTAGGAAGTTCGCTCTCATCACCGAGAGAGGCTCGGTAGACTAGCGATCGCGGCTGGCGATGCCGGCCCGGATTTCACCGGCGACAATCTCTTTGAGTGAAGTGGCGCCGAGAGATGGAGCGTGATGGATAACGGTCCATGATTTATTGGCGGGAAGCGCGTTTAGAATAATCGATGTTGCTTCTCTTTCCGGATCGCCTTCACGAACCTTAAAGGTATTAGCCAGCGGATCGGCTTCGCCAAGCCATACGATCGCCGACCGTGATCAGACCACATTTCAAACGAGCCAAGGGCAGGACTAAGTGCTGGACCGGCATGGACGACAAAAGCTCGCAAGATTGTCAGGGCGGCCATTACATAACGCGCCCTATTAGACGCGGCTAAGGTCATTACATCGATCTGGAATACCCTTTCTTCAGGGCGCTCCATTCGTGCGTCGAGTGCAATAAAAGCGATCCGGCGCGTCAAATCACCCGCAACCGAAGGCTATAGCTACGAGCAGCTCCTGAATGTCTACCGTACTCCCATGGGCGCTCGGTCCCCCTGTAGGTACCGATCAGCTTCGCTCTGGGTACTTTACGGTTTCGTTGGGGGGATCGGCTTCAGCCTCTTTTCGGGGCCAACGCAGGTAATCCTTGGTAGCAAAGCTGCCATCAAGATCCGACGGGAAGTTGGTCAAACGCCATTCCGTGGCATGACGTTTTTTCAGAGTAAAGCCGCCGCGTTGCATAACAACGATAAAGCCTCGATCGGTCAGCAACTGGAGCGCGCGCTGCGTCGTGGATTTTCCGATCCGGAGTTCGGCGGCAGCCTCCCTAACAGAATAGTGCAGTCGACCGTTGTTAGACCCGGGGCCCGCATAAAGCATCGCCATGTGGAGATAGATCGCGCGGGCTGTGGCATCCAGGCTCTTCCACGCAGCTGTGTTCATCATGAAATGCGTCATCCCGACGTACCGTGATGTTCCACCGCGATTTTTGGAGCGTCTCGGCGCCATTTCTACCGCGCTGCACGCTTCGCGGCGCGTGCGCGGGTCGCGCGCGCCGTCCAAGTCGACTTGTCTTTGGTTTTTTTGGCTGGCCAACATACTCGCGCAGGGAGGCAACAGTGATCTTCCGCGACTTGCCCTCGCGGTAGGACTGCAACTCACCGCGGTTGAGCAGATCGTAAAGCAAACAGGCGAGCAATAGGTAGCAATGGTATTCGCCCACTGGCTTGCGTGCTTTACGTTGCGCCATCCTGAACGATGGGCGGCAATGTAGGCTGCTGCACACTCATCGAGCGACATCGACCTAGCTGCCGTCAAACTAGCTTCAGTCCGCGACGCAATTGGCGGTTTAGAGGTCCTTACGACTTAATACCTTGAGCGTTTTCAGATGCTTGCAAGCTCGATGGCGGAGAGGGAGGGATTCGAACCCCCGATAGGCTTGCACCTATGCCGCATTTCGAGTGCGGTGCATTCGACCACTCTGCCACCTCTCCAGGCGCCAAATCGGCGCCGAAGCGCCGGGGTCGCGGGACTTTTAGGCGAGGTTGCCGCGCACCGCAAGGCGTCCGGCGTGCGCATCCCGGCCGCAAGGCCGGATTTCGTCGTCCCCCCGTCCAATCAGCTCTTTTTCTTGCCGTTCTTGTCCTTGTCGGCGGATTTCTTCTCATTGGGGCTGCGGTTGGTGAACCGCGCATTGCCGAGCCCGGTACCGATGGTCAGGATTCCCCAGCGTTTGTAGTCCTGCATGAAGGGAATCTCGCTGAGGCCCTGCACCACGCCATCATTATGCATCAGGACCACCGTGTCGTGCTCGCCGATGGTCGGGATCGCCTCCATCAGGCTCGCCGGCAGGTTGAACTTGCTGCTTTCCCAATTGCCGGGAAGGTTTTGCGCACCCTTCTCGATGGCGCCGTCCTCAGCGATCACGCCGGGGCACGACACGCCAATAAACGGCGCAAGCTTGAGGCCTTCTTTTTCCGCCTCGCCGATGAAATCCTTCAGCATGCCGGAGAGGCGCTTTACCGCGCCCTCGCGGGTCGGCTCGTCCTCGGCATGACGCCAGAGCTTGGATTTCCACACTCCGGCCTTGGAGAGGTCCGGCGCCTTTTTCTGCCGGGTTTCGACCACCCCGCAGCGGATATTGCTGCCGCCAATATCGACCGCGAGAAGGCTGTCATGCGCGGCGAAAATCCATGATGGGGCGAGATGTGCGCAGCCGATCAGGCCCGCCTCGTCCGGATGAAAACGGATCGGCACCAGCTCGGTCTTGAAGCCCTCAGCCTTGAGGATGATGCGGGCGCGCGCGATCGCAAGTTCGCCGATCCGGCTCTGCCGGAAACCGCCGCCGACCACGATCGCCTCGGTCTTGTCCCAGGATTTGGTCTTGAGGAAGCGCTGCGTCACGAAGGCAAGCTCCTGCGCGAAATCCTCCACCGCGCTGTGAACGATAGCGGCGGCCTCGACATCGTCGCCGATCAGCATGTCGTCGAGCTGCTTCTTGCCGATTTCTTCGGTAGCCTTGCCACCGAACGGATCATCGCCGCCTTTCTTCAGCGGCTTGCGCCAGCCATCAAGGATGTCTTGAAACGCGCCCTTGCTGGCGCGGTCACCGAGAAAGCCGTCTTCATCCTTCAACTCAATGTTGTAGCTGTCGATATCGACCGAGGGCAGGCGCAACGCTCCATGCTTACCGATGCCCGCGGTCGCCAGCGTGTCCTCAGCCATGCCCTGGTCGCCCTCACCCAATGACCCGTCCGCCGGGCCTGCCCGGTGACAACGGTGCGGGAACCAGATGGTTGCATGGCAAAAATGCCCTGCCACTGCGATGGCAAAACCCGCCCAAACGCCCGGATTTCCTTCGATTTTGGCCGATTTTGCCGGGCGTTTGGCTTGACTCATGGCCTTGGGCGGCTATAAGTCCCGGCACCCGGCGCGGGGCGTTCTCGCGCCGTTCGTTTTTGCGCGGCTCCATGCCGTCAAAACTCACCGAGCGCAACCGCATGGACGCCCAACGTGGTGTCCGGTGGCGCTTACCATAACGACTGAAAAAGAAGCCGGCCCGGGTTCGCCCGAGCGCCGGGATGAACACGAAGGATAAAAACGATGTTCGCAGTCATCAAAACCGGCGGCCGGCAGTTCCGTGTCGTTCCGGATGATGTGCTTGAAATTGGCAAGATCGCTGGCGAAGTCGGCTCGATCGTGCAGCTCGGCGAAGTGCTGCTCGTTGGCGGCGACACGCCGGTTCTCGGTGCCCCGTTTGTCTCGGGCGCATCGGTCGCCGCTGAAGTGCTGGACCACAAGCGCGGCCCGAAGGTCATCGCCTTCAAGAAGCGCCGCCGCAAGAATTCGAAGCGCAAGCGCGGCTATCGCGACGAGATCACGGTGATCCGTGTCACCGAGATCCTGACCGACGGCAAGGCCCCGAGCGTGGGACCGCGGGCGAAGAAGGAAAAGAAGGCCGCTGCTGCGCCGGAATCCGGTGACGAGGCTCCAAAGGCGAAGAAGGCCCCGGCCAAGAAAGCCGCCGCGCCCAAGGCCGCGAAGCCCGCAACGGCAAAAAAGCCGGCCGCGAAGGCGACAACCAACAAAAAGTAAGATGATTCCGCAACGGAATCGATCTATAGAGACACCAGAAGTTTTGGAGACGAGCTATGGCTCATAAAAAAGCAGGCGGTTCATCGCGCAACGGACGCGACTCGGCTGGCAAGCGCCTTGGAGTGAAGGCGTTCGGCGGCGAGCACGTGATTCCGGGCAACATCATTGCGCGCCAGCGCGGCACCACTTGGCATCCCGGCCTCAACGTCGGCATGGGCACGGACCACACCTTGTTTGCCAAGGTTGAAGGTCGCGTTGAGTTCCGTGCCAAAGCCAACGGCCGCACGTTCGTATCGGTTGTTCCGATGGCGGCCGCGGCGGAATAAACGGTAGACACATAAGCGTCTGCCGGTCCTGTTGATCCGGCGGAGCGCATCAAGGCTCGCAAAGGGGAGACGGGGAACCGGCCTCCCCTTTCACGTTTCCGGGGTTATTCAAACCCCAGCAAGGAGCCTTCGATGTTGCAGGAACTGCCTACCCGGACCTGCCGGGACACGAGTACCGTCGTCCTCGAGACCGAGCGGCTGGTGCTGCGCCAGCCGACGCTCGCGGACGTAAAAGGCATCGCCCGCATCGTCGGCGACAAACGCGTCGCCATTAACCTGCGCCGCGTGCCACATCCTTACTCGACCTACGATGCCGTCAACTTCGTTTCCGCCGTCGCCAATGCCGGCGGCATGACCACGTTTCTGATCGAGCACAAGAACCAGCCGATCGGCCTTGCCAGCCTGGCCTGGGAGGTCGAGGGCACGCCGGAGCTTGGTTATTGCCTGGGCGCCGAGCATTGGGGCCGCGGCTTTGGCACCGAAGCTGCGCGCGCGGTGATCGACTATGCCTTCGAGGAATTCGCGATCACCCGCATCCTGTCCGGCGCGCGGGTGCTGAACCCGGCATCGCGCCATGTGCTGGAAAAATGCGGCTTCCAGTGGACCGGCGTCGAGCTGCATCGCTTCCTGGCGCTGGGCTCGTCCACCCCGGTTGACCGCTTCCGGCTGGAACGCGCCGTCTGGGCCTCGCTCAAGGGCTGGAACGACGCGACCCGCCGTTAAACAGAGCATCAAATAGAGCGCAATCGGGTGGCGCCCGGCGGTTGTCGGGCGCACACCCCTGCGTTACGGATAGGCCATGAAATTTCTCGATGAAGCCAAGGTCTACATCCGCTCCGGCGACGGCGGCAACGGCTGCGTGGCGTTTCGCCGCGAGAAGTTCATCGAGTATGGCGGACCGAACGGCGGCAATGGCGGCCGCGGCGGCGACGTCATCGTCGAGGCGGTCGATGGCCTCAACACCCTGATCGATTATCGCTACCAGCAGCACTTCAAGGCGCAGAAGGGCGTGCATGGCATGGGCAGCGATCGCCATGGCGCGAGCGGCAAGGACATCGTGCTGAAGGTGCCGGTCGGCACCCAGATCTTCGACGAGGATCGCGAGACGCTGCTGCACGATCTCACCAAGCTCGGTGAGAAGGTCGTGCTGGCAAAAGGCGGCAATGGCGGCTTCGGCAACGCGCATTTCAAAAGCTCGACCAACCGCGCTCCGCGTCACGCCAATCCGGGCCAGCCCGGCGAGGAACGCTGGATCTGGTTGCGCATGAAACTGATCGCCGACGCCGGCCTTGTCGGCCTGCCGAATGCCGGCAAGTCGACCTTCCTCTCCGTCGTCAGCGCAGCCAAGCCGAAGATCGCCGATTATGCGTTCACCACATTGCATCCGCAGCTTGGCGTGGTCCACGTCGATGGCCGCGAATTCGTGCTCGCGGACATTCCGGGCCTGATCGAAGGCGCCCATGAAGGCACCGGGCTTGGCGACCGCTTTCTCGGCCATGTCGAACGCTGCCGCGTACTGCTGCATCTGGTCGATGCCACCTGCGAACATGCCGGCAAGGCCTACAAGACCGTGCGCAACGAACTCGAAGCCTATGACGAGGGACTTGCCGACAAGATCGAGATCGTCGCGCTCAACAAAATCGACGCGGTGGGACCCGATGTGCTCAAGGAGCAGAAGGCGCGCCTGAAACGCGCGGCGAAGAAGACGCCGATGCTGATCTCGGGTGTGACCCGCGAAGGGGTGACCGAAGTGCTGCGCGCGCTCATCGAGGTGATCGATCAGGCACCGGTCTCGGCCAAGGCCAAGGGCGAGCCGCAAGGCGAACCAGACGACGCTCCCGCGCCATCGTCATGGAGCCCATTGTCGAGCTGATCGCCTGCACGCGCCATTGCCCTCTCATCGTACTGTCTCATGTCTCATCCCAAGCTGAAAAATTTTCGCCGCATCGTCGTCAAAGTCGGCTCCTCGCTGCTGATCGATGCGGCCGCCGGCGAAGTCAAAACGCGATGGCTGGAGGCGCTGGTCGCCGACATCGCCCGCCTTCACAAGGAAGGCCGCGACATCCTCATCGTCTCGTCGGGCTCGATCGCGCTCGGCCGCAGCAAATTGAAGCTGCCGGGCGGCACCTTGAAGCTTGAGGAAAGCCAGGCCGCCGCCGCAGTCGGCCAGATCGCGCTGGCGCGGATCTGGGCCAAAACGCTCGAACAGTATGACATCGGCACCGGCCAGATTCTGGTGACGCTGCAGGACACCGAAGAACGCCGCCGTTATCTCAACGCGCGTTCCACCATTTCCAAGTTGCTGGAGTGGCGCGCGGTGCCGGTGATCAACGAGAACGACACGGTGGCAACCAACGAAATCCGCTATGGCGACAATGATCGCCTCGCCGCGCGCGTCGCCACCATGACCAGCGCCGATCTGTTGATCCTGCTCTCCGACATCGACGGCCTCTATACCGCGCCGCCCGGCGCCAATCCGAATGCGAAATTGATTCCGGTGGTCGATGCGGTGACCGCAGACATCGAGGCGATGGCGGGCGCAGCCGAATCCGAATTGTCGCGCGGCGGCATGCGCACCAAGATCGAGGCCGCGAAGATCGCAACCTCGGCCGGCACACATATGCTGATCGCCTCCGGCAAGATCGATCATCCGCTGAAAGCCATCGCCGATGGCGGCCGCTGCACCTGGTTTCTGACGCCGGCCAATCCGGTCACCGCACGCAAACGCTGGATCGCGGGTTCGCTGGAGCCGAAGGGCACGCTGATCATCGATGCCGGCGCGGTCGCCGCACTGTATGCCGGCAAGAGTCTGTTGCCGGCCGGCATCGTGCGGATCGACGGCGATTTCGCGCGCGGCGATGCAGTGATCGTGCGCGGACCCGACGGTCACGAGATCGGCCGCGGCCTTGTCGCCTACGACGCCGAGAATGCCGAGCTCATCAAGGGCCGTTCGTCGTCAGACGCGGCGCAGATTCTCGGCATCAGCGGCCGCACCGAAATGATCCACCGCGACGACCTCGTGGTGGCGGGGCCACGCGGGCTCGAGACCGGCAAATGAGCCGCCCTCGGCAGAGGCCGACCGGCCGTCTCGCGGGGTCGCCGTTTCTGTGCTACGGCATACATTAACTCAGTATTAAACCTACATTACCTGTCATGAACGCTTCCCTGAAAGCCGCTCCCGACGCCGCCGGCCTGCCGGCCCAGATGGCGGCCCTCGCCGCCGGCGCCCGGCGCGCCGCGCGCGTGCTGGCGCTGGCGCCGACCGCGCAGAAGAACGCCGCGCTCGGCGCGATGGCGAACGCCATCCGCGCCGCCGCGTCGCAAATCCTCGCCGCCAACGCCGAGGACGTCACTGAAGCGCGCGCCAACGGCGCGACCGAGGCGTTCATCGACCGCCTCACCTTGACCGATGCGCGGATCGAGGCAATGGCGAGCGGCATCGAGGTGGTACGCGACATCAACGATCCGGTCGGCGCCGTCACCGAACGCTGGCAGCGGCCGAACGGCATGACCATCGAGCGCGTGCGCGTGCCGCTCGGCGTCGCCGCGGTGATCTTCGAGAGCCGCCCCAACGTGCTCGCCGATGCCGGTGCGCTGTGCCTGAAATCCGGCAACGCGGTGATCCTGCGCGGCGGCTCCGACAGCTTCCGCTCCTGCCGCGCGATTCATCTTTGTCTGGCGCAGGGATTGCGCGAAGCCAAACTGCCGGAAGAAGCTATCACGCTGGTGCCGACGCGCGACCGTGCGGCGGTCGGCCTGCTGCTCACCGGCCTTGGTGGCGGCATCGATGTGATCGTGCCGCGCGGCGGCAAGAGTCTGGTCGCACGCGTCGAAGCCGAAGCGCGCGTGCCGGTGTTCGCCCATCTCGAAGGTGTCAACCATGTCTTTGTCGACAAGGCCGCGAAGCTCGATATGGCCAAGAGCATTGTCCTCAATGCCAAGATGCGCCGTCCCGGCGTCTGCGGTGCGGCCGAAACGCTGCTGATCGACAAGGCCGCCGCGCCGGCGCAGCTCAAGCCGCTGGTCGCCATGCTGATCGACGCCGGCTGCGAGGTGCGCGGCGACGATCAAGTGCAGCGCGCCGACGCCCGCGTGAAGCCTGCGACCGACCAGGACTGGGCCACCGAATATGAGGACGCCATCATCGCCGCGCGCGTGGTGGACGGCATCGACGATGCGATCGCGCATATCGAGACCTACGGCTCGCACCACACCGACGCCATCGTCACCGAGGATGCGGCGGCGGCGCAAAAATTCCTCAACGAGGTCGACTCCGCCATCGTGCTGCACAATGCCTCGACCCAATTCGCCGATGGCGGCGAGTTCGGCTTCGGCGCCGAGATCGGCATTGCCACCGGCAAATTCCACGCTCGCGGGCCGGTCGGCGTCGATCAACTGACCAGCTTCAAATACCGCGTGCACGGCACCGGACAGACCCGGCCGTGACCATCGCGCACGCGCCGGGCGACATCGTGCCGCCGCATGCCGATGGCATGCGGATCGGCCTGCTCGGCGGCTCGTTCAACCCACCGCATGACGCGCACCGCGCCATCAGCTTGTATGCGATGAAGCGGCTCAAGCTCGACCGCATCTGGTGGCTGGTGACGCCGGGCAATCCGCTCAAGGAGCATGGCGCGCTGCGCGACGCCGAGGAACGCAAGGCGGCGGCGATGCGCCTCGCCCGTCATCCGCGCATCGATGTGAGCTGTCTCGAATCCGTCATCGGCACGCGCTACACTGCGGACACGCTGGACTACCTGCGGCGGCGCTGCTCCGGCGTGCGCTTTGTCTGGATCATGGGCGCCGACAATCTCGCGCAATTCCATCGCTGGCAGAACTGGCAGGGCATCGCCTCCGCGGTGCCGATCGCGGTGATCGACCGGCCGCCCGACAGTTTCCGCGCGCTGTCCGCGCCGGCCGCACAGGCGCTGGCGCGCTATCGCATCGACGAGCGCGCCGCCGGCGAACTTGCCACCCGCGCTCCGCCGGCATGGACCTTCCTCACCGGCATGAAATCGTCGCTGTCCTCCACCGGGCTGCGGAACCCGGACGGCAGCTGGAAGACCTGATTGCAACACTTCGCCGCGCAGTTGCTGGAACCAGATGCTGGCGGATTGAAACCATTAACCCCACATGCGTATTATCAATGGCGGGTGCTTCGGATTCGGCGCCCGCGATACAGTGAAAAGGAGTGGTCCCTGACCGCATCTGTATTGTCCCGGGCTGGAAAAGCATCCTCGCCCATCGCTGTCGTAAAGGCGCGCCCTGACGCCGAAGCGACACTGCACCTGATCCTCTCCCGCCTCGATGACATGAAGGCGGAAGAAACGGTCACCATCGACCTTCGCAGCAAATCCTCTCTCACCGACTACATGGTCATCACCACCGGACGGGTGAATCGCCATGTCGGCGCGATTGCGGATGATGTCGCCAAGGGCCTGAAGGAGATCGGGATCGTGGCCCCTCACATCGAAGGCATGCCCAATTGCGATTGGGTGCTGATCGATTCCGGCGATGTGATCGTGCATATCTTCAGGCCAGAGGTCCGCGAGTTCTACAATCTCGAGAAGATGTGGACTTCGGAGAAACCGGCAGCGAGAGCGCGCTGAAGGCGTTTGTCGCGCGAATCTGATGGCGGCGTCGCGCCGTATGAAAGCGCGCGGTCGCATGATAAGCGTCATTTATGCGCGTCATCGTCATCGCCATCGGCCGTCTCAAGCAAGGCCCCGAACGGGAGCTGGCTGAGCGTTACCGCGCGCGGTTCGACGACATCGGCCGCAAGCTCGGCTTTCGCGGCCTTGAGATTCACGAGATCGCGGAAAGCCGCAGCGGCGAGACCCGCACCCGCATCGCCGAGGAAGCCGCCGCGATCGCGGCTCTCGTTCCCGACCGCGCGATCCTGGTCGCGCTCGATGAGCATGGCGACAATCTCGACAGCATGGCGCTGGCGCGCCATGTCGGACGCTGGCGCGACGAGGCCATGCCCAGTATCGTTTTTGTCATCGGCGGCGCGGACGGGTTGGCGCCGGAGTTGCGCGGCAAGGCAAAAATCAGCCTCGCCTTCGGCAAGGCGACCTGGCCGCATCAGATGGTGCGCATCATGTTGCTGGAACAGATCTACCGCGCCGCGACGATTTTGTCCGGCCATCCCTATCACCGGGCGTGACACCATGCGCAGCGTCCTGCCGATGGCACCCAGGCTTTGCATTCCGGCGCTGCTCGCGGCGCTGATGCTGGCCGGTCCCGCGCAGGCCCAAAGCGCGGCGACGGGCACACCTGCGGCCAACACGCCTGCGACCACCCCACCCGTGCCGGACGCCGACGCCATCAAGCAGCGCACCGAGGAACTCGAAGCGATGCGCGCGCGGCAGAAAGCCGCCGACGAGGCCGCGCAGAAACTCAAGGCGGAAATCGCCGCGCTCGGTCAGGACCGCGCCCGGCTCAACCAGCAATTGATCGATATCGCAGCAAAGGTGCGCGGCATCGAGACCAATATCGCCGACACCGAAACCCGCCTGCGCCCGCTCGATGCGCGCGAGCAGCAGATGCGCGCCTCGCTGGAATCGCGGCGCGGCGAGGTCGCCGAAGTGCTGGCGGCCTTGCAGCGCGCCGGGCGCCGCGCGCCGCCTGCATTGTTCGTGCGGCCGGAAGATGCGCTGCAATCGCTGCGCACCGCGATCCTGCTCGGCTCGGCGGTGCCGGAAATGCGCGCCCGCGCGAAAAAACTCGCCAGTGAAATCGGCGATCTGGTCGCCGTGCGCAAGAACATCGCCGAGGAACGCGAGCGCCTGAAAGCCGACCGCGACCAGCTCGATGCCGAACAGCCCCGGCTCGCCGCATTGGTGCAGGAGCGCCAGACCCGCGAGGCCGAAGCGGCGCGCGACATGGATACCGAGCGCCAGCGCGCCGCCGGTCTCGCCAAGCAGGCCGACAGTCTGCAAAGCCTGATCGCCAAGATGGAGCTCGACCTGAAAAGCGCCGCCCAGGCCGCGGCGGCCGCCGAGCTGAAGGGCACGCCGGCGACGCTGAACGGCAAGCCCAATCTCGGGGCGCTGAAGAACCCGGCCCGGCTCTCCCCGGCCATCGCCTTCGCTTCGGCCAAGAAATTATTACCGCTGCCGGTTAACGGCACCCAGATCCGCAATTTCGGCGGTTCCGATGGCAATGGCGGCCAGGAACGGGGCATTTCCATCGCCACCAAGCCGGGGGCGCAGGTCACAACCCCGTGTGATTGCTGGGTGGTCTATGCCGGCCCGTTCCGCAGCTACGGACAACTCTTGATCCTCAACGCCGGCGGCGGATATCATGTGCTTCTTGCCGGAGTGGAACGTATTTCGGTCAACATTGGCCAGTTTGTATTGACCGGTGAACCGGTGGCGACCATGGGGTCCCAGTCCCAGATCGCCTCGATTCTGGCGGCTCCCTCAAGCCAGCCCGTGCTTTATATTGAGTTCCGCAAAGACGGCACTCCAATCGACCCAGGTCCATGGTGGGCCAAAAGTGAAGGCGAAAAGGTTCGCGGATGATGCGCAAGACTTCCCTCATTCTTCTTAGCGCCGCGGCCGGCGCCGCTGCGACCCTGTTCCTGACGCAGCCGCGCGCCTCGCTGATGGGCACCACCGCGCGCGCCGCCGCCGCGGACACTTACCGCCAGCTCAATCTGTTCGGCGACGTGTTCGACCGCGTCCGCAGCGACTATGTCGAGAAGCCCGACGACAGCAAGCTGGTCGAATCGGCGATCAGCGGCATGCTGACCGGCCTCGATCCGCATTCGAGCTACATGGATGCGAAGAGCTTCAAGGACATGCAGGTGCAGACCCGCGGCGAGTTCGGCGGTCTCGGCATCGAGGTCACGATGGAAGACGGCCTGATCAAGGTGGTGTCGCCGATCGACGACACGCCCGCCTCCAAGGCCGGCATCATGGCCAACGACATCATCACCAATCTCGACGACGAGGCGGTGCAGGGCCTCACCCTGAACCAGGCGGTCGAGAAGATGCGCGGGCCGGTCAACACCAAGATCAGGCTCAAGATCATGCGCAAGGGTCAGGACAAGCCGATCGAGGTGACGCTGACCCGCGACAACATCCGCGTGCGCGCGGTGCGCGCCCGTGTCGAGAACAACGACATCGCCTATATCCGCATCACCTCGTTCAACGAGCAGACCACCGAAGGCCTCAAGCGCGAGATGGCCAACCTGACCACGCAGATCGGTGCCGACAAGCTCAAGGGCTACATCCTCGATTTGCGCAACAATCCGGGCGGCCTGCTCGAAGAGGCGGTGTCGGTGTCCGACGCCTTCCTCGATCGCGGCGAGATCGTCTCGACCCGCGGCCGCAACGCCGAGGAAACCCAGCGCCGCACCGCCAAGCCCGGCGATCTTGCCAAGAGCAAGCCGGTGATCGTGCTGATCAATGGCGGCTCGGCCTCGGCCTCCGAGATCGTCGCCGGCGCATTGCAGGACCACAAGCGCGCCACCGTGATCGGCACCCGCTCGTTCGGCAAGGGCTCGGTGCAGACCATCATCCCGCTCGGCTCCGGCAACGGCGCGCTGCGCCTGACCACGGCGCGCTACTTCACGCCGTCGGGCAAGTCGATCCAGGCCAAGGGCATCAGCCCGGACATCGAAGTGTTGCAGGACGTGCCGGACGAGCTCAAGACCCGCACCGACACCAAGGGCGAGGCGTCGCTGCGCGGCCACCTCAAGGCGGAAGGCCAGGAGGAAACCGGCTCGCAGTCTTACGTGCCGCCGGACGCCAAGGACGACAAGGCGCTCAAGATGGCCGACGACCTGTTGCACGGCATCAAGCAGAACGCCTCGACCACGGTGCCCGCCAAGGACGACACCAAGGCCAAGGCCGCGAACTGAGATCGCAATCAGCTTCAGCGAAAAGGCGGCCGCGATGGCCGCCTTTTTTTATTCGGAGAGGATGGCGACAACCGAAAAGCAGAAGATGATCGCGGGCGAACTCTATCTGCCGAACGATCCCGAAATTCAGGCCGACGGCGCCGCCACACCCATGCCTGGCTGGCGCGCTACAACGCCATGCTCGGCGCGGTTCCCGAGACCGCCGCCGGGCAAGGCGATCTACCCCTGTCATGCTAGGCTGCCGCGGATGATTCGCAGGGCCTTGCACCGTGGTCGATGATCTCAGCGCGCCGCTCGGACAGGATGTGCCGCGCAAGCGGCGCGTTCGCCTGCCGTTCACGTCGCAGCAGGCGCTCGCGACGGTGCTGGGCACGTTTCTCGTCACCTTTGCCGGCTTCGCGCTGTTCAGCAGCAATCCGTTTGGCGGCGAGCCGATTGCAAAACTCGCTTACGATCCGGCGACCTTGCCCGGCACCAAGCCGCAGGCCGCGACCACGCCGCAGCCCGCCGCGACACCGGCCACCGCTGAGACCGCCGGCCAGAAGACCGTCACCATCATCGATGGCTCGAGCGGCCAGCGCCGCGAAATGGTGATCGGCGCGGGCGATGCGCCGAATGGAACCGCTGCGCCCGACACCCCGGCATCTCCCGTCGCCCCGGCCAATCCGAAACTGCTGGAGAACACCCGTTACGGCCTCGTGCCGGTCGCCGCTGAGGGACTGCGGCCGTTCCGCGCCTATGCCTTCGCGACCGACCTGCAGCGCACCCGCGCCGCCACCACGCCGAGCATCGCCATCGTGGTCACCGGGCTTGGCGTCGGCGCCGCCAAAACAAATGATGCCATCATGAAGCTGCCGGCCGCGGTGGCGCTGGCCTTCACGCCCTACGGCGCCGATCCGGCCAGGCTGGTCGGACAGGCGCGGGCGCAGAAGCACGAGGTGCTGCTGCAAATTCCGATGGAGCCGTTCGACTATCCCGACAACGATCCCGGCCCGCAGACCCTGCTGACCGCGTTGCCCACCGAGCAGAACATCGATCGCCTGATGTGGCACATGAGCCGCTTCCAGGGCTATGTCGGCCTTGCCAATTTCATGGGCGCGCGGTTCTCGGTCACCGAGCCGGCGCTGCAGCCGATCATCAAGGAAGCCGCCAAGCGCGGGCTCGGCTGGCTCGACGACGGCGCGGCGCCACGCAGCCTCGCCGGCCCGCTCGCCGAAACCCAGGCGATGCCGTTCGCCAAGGCCGACGCCACCATCGACACGGTGCCGACCGCCGCCGAGATCGACAAGACGCTGGCGCGGCTGGAAGCGATCGCGCGCGAGCGCGGCAGCGCCATCGGCGTCGCCTCGGCTTTGCCGGTCTCGATCGAGCGCATCGGCCTCTGGGCGAGGCAGCTCGAGAGCCGCGGCCTGCTGCTGGCACCGTTGACAACGGTGATGACGAAATCAAAATCGAGCTAGAACAGGGTCACGCAGCGGTCGTCGCCGTTCGGCAATGCCCGCGCTCATCCAGTTCCGGCCTCCGACCTCGATCACAGGGCTGAACCATGCCGCGTTACGATGATTTGCCTTACCGGACTTGCGTCGGAATGATGCTGCTCAACGCCGAGGGCCGGGTGTTCATCGGCCGCCGCGTCGGCGGACCCGAGCATGTCGATCAGACTCATGTATGGCAGATGCCGCAGGGCGGCGTCGATTCCGGCGAGGACCACTGGGCCGCCGCCAAGCGCGAATTGTTCGAAGAGACCAATGCACGCTCGGTGGAGAAACTCGCCGAGGTTCCGGAGTGGCTGACCTACGACATTCCGCGCACCATCGCCGGGCGCGCCTGGAAGGGCCGTTATCGCGGCCAGCGGCAGAAATGGTACGCGATGCGCTTCACCGGCGACGACAGCGAGATCAATGTCGCCTGCCCCGCCGGCCACAAGCCGGAATTCATGGACTGGCGCTGGGAGCCGATGCAGAACCTGCCCGATCTCGTGGTGCCGTTCAAACGCCCGGTCTATGAGCGCGTGGTCGCGGAGTTCTCCCGCTTCGCCGGCAAGTAAGGCGATCGCCATCCCGCTACACCAGCCTCGCTCGTCATCGCCGAATTGAATCCTCATCCTGAGGAGCGCGACTTCGCGCGTCTCGATGGATGAGGGCCTGATGAGCCGCGACGGCCTCATGGTTCGAGACGCGGGGCTCTGCCTCGCTCCGCACTATGAGGGAAAAAGCTCGTGCGACACGCTCAGCCGTCATCACCGGGCTTGTCCCGGTGATCCACGTCTTGCTGTCATACTGCGCCGATCCACGTGGATGGCCGGGTCAAGCCCGGCCATGACGAGAGCGGAGCTCCCGGAAGCCCTCCGTTCACATGCAAAAAAGCCCCGCTCGCGCGGGGCTTTTTCATTCCAAATGATGTCCGCGCCGTCGTGCGCTCAGTGCATCCCGGTGGAGACGATCTGCTGCTGGATCACCTTGAAGTGGTCGATCCGCGCGATCGCCTTGTCGAGCTCGTCGCCCGGCTCCTCGTCCTTCAGCTTCTCTTCCATCTCCTCGATCCGCGCGGCGAAGGAGAGGCGATCAAGCTCGGCCACCGAGGTCGCGGTGTCGGCGAGCACGGTGAGGCCCTTCTCCGAAATCTCGGCAAGGCCGCCCAGCACGATAATCTTCTCACGCTTGCCATGCGCCGTGACGGTCATGATGCCGGGGCGAATGCTCGCCACCAGCGGCGAGTGACCGGCCAGCACGCCGAAATCGCCCTCGACGCCCGGAATGTCGACCTGCTCGACGTCGCCCGAGAAGGCGATCTTTTCCGGCGAGACCAGATTGAAGTGAAAGGTGTTGGCCATCTTGTTACATCCGCTTTCCGTTCCTCATCCTGAGGAGACGCTCTTGCGCCGTCTCGAAGGATGAGGCCGCGATATCGTTGCCTCGCCCTTGAGACGCCGGTCTTGCGGCCGGCTCCTCAGGGCGAGGCTAAGAGGTTACGCCGCTTCCGCCGCGAGCTTCTTGCCCTTCTCGACGGCTTCTTCGATGGTGCCGACCATGTAGAACGCCGCTTCCGGCAGATGGTCGTACTTGCCCTCGCACAGGCCGCGGAAGCCCTTGATGGTGTCGGCGAGCTCGACGAACTTGCCCGGCGAGCCGGTGAAGACTTCGGCGACGTGGAACGGCTGCGACAGGAAGCGCTCGATCTTGCGGGCGCGGGCCACCGTCAGCTTGTCCTCTTCGGACAGTTCGTCCATGCCGAGAATGGCGATGATGTCCTGCAGCGCCTTGTAGCGCTGGAGGATCTGCTGGACCATGCGCGCGGTCTGGTAATGCTCCTCGCCGACAACCAGCGGCGAGAGCATGCGCGAGGTCGAGTCGAGCGGGTCCACCGCCGGATAGATGCCCTTTTCCGAGATCGCGCGGTTGAGCACCGTGGTCGCGTCCAAGTGGGCGAACGAGGTGGCCGGCGCCGGGTCGGTCAAGTCGTCGGCCGGCACGTAAATCGCCTGCACCGAGGTGATCGAGCCCTTGGTGGTGGTGGTGATGCGCTCCTGCAGAGCGCCCATGTCGGTCGCCAGCGTCGGCTGATAGCCCACCGCCGAAGGAATACGGCCGAGCAGCGCCGACACTTCCGAACCCGCCTGCGTGAAGCGGAAGATGTTGTCGACGAAGAACAGCACGTCCTGGCCCTGGTCGCGGAAGTGCTCGGCGACGGTGAGGCCGGTGAGGCCGACGCGGGCGCGGGCGCCCGGCGGCTCGTTCATCTGGCCGTAGACGAGCGCGCACTTCGAGCCTTCGCCGCCGCCCTTCTTGTTGACGCCGGATTCGATGAACTCGTGATAGAGGTCGTTGCCCTCGCGGGTACGCTCGCCGACGCCGGCGAACACCGAGTAGCCGCCGTGGGCCTTGGCGACGTTGTTGATCAGCTCCTGAATCAGCACGGTCTTGCCGACGCCGGCGCCGCCGAACAGGCCGATCTTGCCGCCCTTGGCGTAAGGCGCGAGCAAGTCGACGACCTTGATGCCGGTGACGAGAATTTCCGCTTCGGTCGACTGCTCGGTGTAGGCCGGCGCATCCTGGTGGATCGCGCGGGTGCCTTCCGCCTTGACCGGACCGCCTTCGTCGACCGGCTCGCCGATCACGTTCATGATGCGGCCGAGCGTGCCCTCGCCGACCGGCACCGCTGATCGGCGAGCCGGTGTCGGTGACTTCCTGACCGCGGACCAGACCCTCGGTGGTGTCCATCGCGATGGTGCGCACGGTCGATTCGCCGAGATGCTGCGCGACTTCGAGCACCAGACGGTTGCCGCTGTTCTTGGTTTCGATCGCGTTCAGGATCGCCGGCAGATGGCCGTCGAACTGCACGTCGACGACGGCGCCGATGACCTGCGTGATGCGTCCGACCTGGTTGGCGGGTTGGGCCATGGAAACTCTCTCCTTGATAACTTCAGACGACGGTCAGCTTGACGGGCACGTTGCCCTTCGTCGCCTTCGAATACGGACAAATCGTGTGAGCATCTTCGATCAGGGCCTGAAGCTTGGCCTTGTCGGCGCCCGGCAGGGCGACCTTCAGTTCGGCGGCGAGCGAGAATGCGCCGTCGTTGACGTTCAGGGTCACGTCGCAGGTCACCTTCGCGGCCTGACCGTCGAGACCGTGCTTCTTGGCGAGCACCAGAATCGCCTGGCCGAAGCAGGCCGACCAGCCGAGCGCGAACAGCTGCTCGGGATTGTGGCCCTCGCCGTTGCCGCCGAGCTCCTTCGGCAGCGCCATCGCCAGCGCCAGACCGCCATTGTCGAGCACGGCGCGACCGTTGCGGCCGCCGGAAGTCGTTGCCTTGGTCGAATAAGCCATGCGCGATCTTCCTCAGATTGCCTCGGCGCCGGAGATGATCTCGATCAGCTCCTTCGTGATCATCGCCTGTCGGGTGCGGTTGTAGATCAGGGTCTGCTTGCGGATCATGTCGCCGGCGTTGCGGGTGGCGTTGTCCATCGCGCTCATCTGCGCGCCGTAGAACGAAGCGTTGTTCTCGAGCAGCGCGCGGAAGATCTGCACCGCGATGTTGCGCGGCAGCAGGTCGGCAAGGATTTCGTCCTCGTCCGGCTCGTATTCGTAGACCGCGGCCGCGCCGTTGCCGTCGCCTGTCCTCGATCACCAGCGGGATGATCTGCTGCGGCGGTCGGGATCTGCGCGATCACCGACTTGAAGCGCGAGTAGAACAGCGTGCAGACGTCGAAGTCGCCGGCCTCGAACATGCCGACGATCTTCTTGGCGATCTCCTCGGCGTTCTTGTAGCCGAGCACGCTTGCACCGAGCGCAGCTCGATGTTGCTCGATGATCTGCTTGTCGAACTGGCGGCGAAGCTGCTCGTAACCCTTGCGGCCGACGCAGAAGAATTTGACCTCCTTGCCCTCGGCCCATCAGCGCCAGCGCGCTTGTCGCGGGCGAGACGGACGATCGAGGAGTTGAAGGCGCCGGACAGGCCGCGCTCGCCGGTGCAGACCAGCAGCAGATGGACCTTGTCGCTGCCGGTACCGGCGAGCAGACGCGGCGCGTTGCTCGATCCGGCGGCGGCGCCGGCGATGTTGGAAATCACCGTACTCATACGCTCGGCATAGGGACGCGCCGCTTCGGCAGCGGTCTGCGCGCGGCGCAGCTTGGAAGCCGCGACCATCTGCATGGCCTTGGTGATCTTCTGCGTCGCCTTGGTCGAGGCGATGCGGACACGCATGTCCTTGAGAGAAGCCATCTTCGATCCAGCGTCTCTGTCTTCGTCACGCCCGGCCCTGTCCGGACGTTCACGTCTCAACTTGTTGCCGCGTCAAACACGGCGATGGCCGGGGCAAGCCCGGCCATGAAGCACTTATGCGAAGGTCTTGGCGTAAGCCGTCGACCGCGCTCTTGAGCTTGGCGGCGGTGTCGTCCGACAGATCGCGGCTGGTCGCGGATCGCATCGAGAATGTCGGCATGCTTGCCGCGCAGCAGCGACGAGCAGGCCGTCCTCGAACGCACGCACCTTGTTGACGCGGAAGCGTGTCGAGATAGCCGTTGACGCCGGCGTAGATCACCACGACCTGCTCTTCCATCTTCAGCGGCGAGAACTGCGGCTGCTTCAGGAGTTCGGTCAGACGCGCGCCGCGGTTGAGCAGGCGCTGGGTCGAGGCGTCGAGGTCGGAGCCGAACTGCGCGAACGCCGCCATTTCGCGGTACTGCGCGAGCTCGCCCTTGATCTTGCCGGCGACCTTCTTCATCGCCTTGGTCTGCGCCGACGATCCGACGCGCGACACCGAGAGGCCGACGTTCACCGCCGGGCGGATGCCCTGGAAGAACAGGTCGGTCTCGAGGAAGATCTGGCCGTCGGTGATCGAAATCACGTTGGTCGGAATGTAGGCCGACACGTCGTTGGCCTGGGTCTCGATCACCGGCAGCGCGGTCAGCGAGCCATTGCCCTGCTGGTCGTTCAGCTTGGCGGCGCGCTCGAGCAGGCGGGAGTGCAGGTAGAACACGTCGCCGGGATAGGCTTCGCGGCCCGGCGGGCGGCGCAGCAGCAGCGACATCTGGCGGTAGGCGACGGCCTGCTTGGAGAGGTCGTCATAGATGATCACGGCGTGCATGCCGTTGTCGCGGAAGTACTCGCCCATGGTGCAGCCGGTGAACGGCGCGAGGTACTGCATCGGCGCCGGGTCCGAGGCGGTGGCGGCGACGACGATCGAATATTCCAGCGCGCCCTGCTCTTCGAGCACCTTCACGAACTGCGCGACGGTGGAACGCTTCTGGCCGATCGCGACGTAGACGCAATAGAGCTTCTGGCCCTCGGGTGCGCCCGCGACGTTGAGCGGCTTCTGGTTGAGGATGGTGTCGAGCGCGATCGCGGTCTTGCCGGTCTGGCGGTCGCCGATGATCAATTCGCGCTGGCCGCGGCCGACGGGGATCAAAGCGTCGATCGCCTTGAGGCCGGTCGCCATCGGCTCGTTGACCGACTTGCGCGGAATGATGCCGGGCGCCTTGACGTCGACGCGCTTGCGTTCGGTGGCCTGGATCGGGCCCTTGCCGTCGATCGGATTGCCGAGCGCGTCGACGACGCGGCCGAGCAGGCCCTTGCCGACCGGGGTGTCCACGATCGAGCGGGTGCGCTTGACGGTCTGGCCTTCCTTGATCTCGCGGTCAGCGCCGAAGATCACGATGCCGACGTTGTCGGTTTCGAGATTGAGGGCCATGCCGCGGGTGCCGTTCTCGAACTCGACCATTTCGCCGGCCTGGACGTTGTCGAGGCCGTAGACGCGGGCAATGCCGTCGCCGACCGAGAGAACCTGACCGACTTCGGAGACTTCGGCTTCCTGGCCGAAATTCTTGATCTGGTCCTTGAGGATTGCGGAAATTTCCGCGGCGCGGATGTCCATCAGCCTGCCTCTTTCATCGCGTGCTTGATCGAATTGAGTTTGGTGCGAAGCGAGCTATCGACCATGCGGCTGCCGAGCTTGACGATAAGCCCGCCGATAATCGAAGGATCAATCTTCACGTTGAGGTCGACATCCTTGCCCGACACTGACTTCAGCGCGGCCTTGAGGGCGTCGAGATTCTTGTCGCTCAGCTTCTCGGCGACGGTGACGTCGGCGGTTGCCTCGCCCTTGAACTTGGCCACCAGCGCGCGGAAGGCGCGAATGACATCCGCCACCGCGAACAGACGGCGGTTGGCGGTCAGAACCTTGAGGAAATTGGCGGTGATGCCGCCGATGCCGGCGCGCTCCAGCACCGAACCCAGTGCCTTGCCCTGCATCTCGGCGGTGAACACCGGACTGCGCACGAGACGCACAAGGTCGGGACTGTCGTTGAGGAGGGCGGAAAACTTTTCGAGATCCGCCTTGACGGCGTCGACGCATTTTTCGTCGCGCGCGAGTTCAAACAGGGCCGTCGCGTAACGACCGGACACGCCCGAAACCGATGGATCTTCAGTGGCCACGAAATGCTCTTCTGCTATTGAAACACCCAAGGAAAAACTCTCGCCAAACCACGATGCCGTGAACGACACCAAAGCGATGCAAGTCCTTGAGATTCAAGCTGGACTTCGATTTTCGGCAGTAACGATGGACCCGATGCCTTGAAAATCGCCGGTTTGCTAACATAGGGCGCGAGCAGGTGCAATATGACGACGCCTGCCAATCGAGCGTACCAGCTTTAAGTCTAAGACTTTTGAACCCGGGTCGCAATGTCGCAGCCACTGTGGCGACTCCAGGTGGCCGAGCGGACGCGCCGCCCCGCCCTTCCGACCGCCCCCTCAGGGGCCCGCCCGGTTCGGTCGCGACGCGCAGGTTCCCATGCACTTGTCCCGCCCTGCGCATGACGCCATGCAAAAATGTAGGGAACGTGCATCCCCTAAGTATTCGGCCGTTTTAGTTGCCGAGCAGGATTCTCATCCTCCCTCTTCAGTAATCTTTAATATATGTCTTTGGTGAGTATTTATATCTCTAAGTATTCGTTCTGACAGATAGTCTAACGCTCATTCCTGCAGATATAGGGCAATCCAGGGAACAACATCCCCTGCCGCGCTTATGCCTCATTATTGAATGATCGGTCCCGCCACGCAGATGCAGCAATTCTCTAGCCTGCATCGGAATGGATATACGATAACGAGGGACAGACTTGATGATCAATGCTTTACGACGCGTGCCGCGCCGATCCTTGAGGATCCGGAATGCCTCGATGATCGCCGCCGCGACAGCGGCCATGGTTGCCGTCAGTGCGACCGCCGGCGTCGCAGCCCCCCGCAAGCATTGGCGGGACGCCCAGGCCTCGGCCAGCCACAGCCGCAACTTCTCCGGCATGGCTTCTTATTACGGCAACGAGTCCGGCAGCCGCACCGCCTCCGGTCAGCGATTCAACCAGAACGCCATGACCGCCGCGCACCGCTCGCTGCCGTTCGGCACCCGTCTGAAAGTCACCCACGGCGGCCGCAGCGTGGTCGTCACCGTCAACGACCGCGGCCCGTTCATTCGCGGCCGGGTACTCGATCTCTCCAAGGGCGCGGCGCATGCCATCGGCCTCACCGGCCGCGGCGTCGGCATGGTGGTCGCGGAAGTTCAGTAAGCATGAGCATGATGCCGAAAAGTGCGAAGCGGTTTTCGGATCACATCATGCTCGATCGACTGAGTGCGTAGCGTTGGCCGCGTTTGCGTTGAAAGGGCCGGCGTCGGTTGCGCCGGCTTTTTCATTCAGCACGGTCCCTTGCCCTCAATCCATCAGGGCTCCTCATGGTGAGGAGCGAGGCGAACGCCTCGCGTCTCGAATCATGAGGCCACGCGGTCACTAAACATCCCGGCCTCATCCTTCGAGACGCGCGCAAGTGCGCGCTCCTCAGGATGAGGGATCACTGCAATCACAAAATGAGAGACAGCGCAGCAATCACAGAAAGCTCTGCGGATCGACGTCGACTTCGAGGGTGAGGCTGCCCTTGGTGTTCGGCGCGGCGGCGAGCCAGTCGCGCAGGTAACGCGACAGATCGACATTGCGCGCCGACTTCACCAGCAGACGGAAGCGATAGCGGCCCTTGATCACCGCGAGCGGCGCCTCGGCCGGGCCGAGCACCCGCACCGCATCGTGGCGCGGCGCAATCGCCGCAAGCTTGCGGGCAAAGCCTTCGGCGCTTGGCCGGTCGCCGGCCGCGATGATCATCGCGGCGAGACGGCCGAACGGCGGATACAGCGCACGTTCGCGCTGCTCGATCTCGCTGTCGTAGAACGCCTCGCGGTCGCAGGCGACCAGCGCCTTCATCACCGGATGCTCGGGCTGATGCGTCTGCAAGAATCCGACGCCGCGGCCCTGCTCGCGCCCGGCGCGGCCGATCACCTGATTGAGCAATTGGAAGGTGCGCTCGGCGGCGCGCGGATCGCCATTGCCAAGACCGAGATCCGCATCGATCACGCCGACCAGATTGAGGCGCGGGAAGTTATGCCCCTTCGCCACCAGCTGCGTGCCGACGATGATATCGACGCGCCCTTCCGCGATCTCGTTCAGTTCCGACCGCATGGTCTCGATGTCGGTGATGAGATCGCTCGACAGCACCATGGTGCGCGCCTCGGGAAACAGGCTGGCTGCTTCCTCCTGCAACCGCTCGACGCCGGGACCGATGGCGGCAAGCAATTCCTCCGCGCCGCATTGCGGGCACAGATGCGGGCGCGGCACCGAGAAGCCGCAGTGGTGACAGACCAGGCGCTGGCGGAAGCGATGATCGACCAGCCACGCGTCGCAGATGTTGCAGGCGAAGCGATGACCGCAGGCGCGGCACAGCGTCAGCGGCGCGTAGCCGCGGCGATTGAGAAACAAGAGCGCCTGCTCCTTGCGCTCGACCGCATGGCGCACCTGCTCGGCCAGACGCGGCGAGATGAAGCGGCCGCGCGGCGGGCCTTCGCGGCGCAGATCGATCGCCTCGATCTGCGGCATGTGCTGGCCGCCGAACCGCGACGGCAGCGCGACGCGGGTGTAGCGCCCCTTGCGCGCATTGACCTCGCTCTCGACCGAGGGCGTCCCCGACGCCAGCACCACCGGAATTTTGGCGATGTGGCCGCGCACCACCGCCATGTCGCGGGCGTGATAATGCGCGCCGTCGCTCTGCTTGTAGGCCTGGTCGTGTTCCTCATCGACCACGACAAGGCCAAGGTCGGCGTAAGGCAGGAACAATGCCGAGCGCGCGCCGACCACCGCGCGCGCCTCGCCCGCCGCGATCGCCGCCCAGTTGCGGGCACGGGTACGCGGGGTCAGTTCGGAATGCCATTCCAGCGGCCGCACGCCGAACCGCCGCGCGAAGCGATCGAGAAATTGTCCGGTCAGCGCGATCTCCGGCATCAGGATCAGCGCCTGCTTGCCGCGCCGGATGGTCTCCGCCACCGCCTCGAAATACACCTCGGTCTTGCCGGAGCCGGTGACGCCGTCGAGCAGCGCGACACGAAAGCCGTCCTCCGCCGCCATCGCCTTCAAGGTCGCAGCGGCGCCCTGTTGCTCCGGCGAGAAATCCGGCGCGGCAAAATCCGGATCGGGCTCCGGCACTTTCTCGCGCGGCAATGGCTCGACCGCGAGGGTGCCCTCATCGACCAGACCATCGATCACCGAGACGCTGACACCGGCCTCGCGCGCCGCATCCGACTTGCCGTGCAGCAAGCCATCCGACAGGCATTCGATGGCACGGCGGCGCGCCGGGGTCATGCGCTGCGGCACCGTGCCGACCAGCCGCACGCCAAGGCGGACGCGCTCGGGGCCGAGATGTTCGCCCATCCGCAGCGTCATCCGCAGCACCATGCCGCGCGCCGACAGCGTGTAATCCGCCACCCAATCGACGAAGCGGCGCAGTTCCTCGCGCAGCGGCGGCACGCCGATCGGCTCGCCGGCATCCTTGAGACGGTTGTGCAGTTTCGGATCGGGATTGGGATTGTCCGTCCACACCACGGCGGTGACTTCACGCGCGCCGAGCGGCACACTCACCACGTCGCCGGGCGCGAGCGCGCTGCCGTCGGGCACACGATAGGAATAGGTCCGGTCCAGCGCCACGGGGACGAGAACATCGACAACTCGTCTGGCCATGGTTGCGCGAATCCGAAGAGCAAAGCGGTTACGGGGCGGTAAGGAAACAGGTGCGATAAAGCACGATCTGTCAAGAACCGGACCCGTCATGGCCAAGGCTGCTCCTGTAAAGCCCGTTCCTGCAAAGGCCAGTCCTATCCCCCGCCGCGACCCCGACGCACCGCTGGCCTGCGCCGCATTCGACCTCCAGGCTGAAATCGCGCGCTGGCTGACCCATCTGCGCAGCGAACGGCGGCTGTCGCCGAAGACGCTGGAAGCCTATGAGCGCGATTTGCGCCAGTGCCTGGTGTTTCTCGGCGGCCACTGGGGCGGCGCGGTGACGCTGAAGAAATTCGCCGACATCGAAACCATGGACGTGCGCGCCTTCATGGCATCGCGCCGCGCAAGCGACATCGGCGGCCGCTCGCTGATGCGGGCGCTGGCCGGGCTGCGCTCGTTCGGCAAGTTCCTGGAGCGCGAGGGCAAGGGCAAGGTCGGCGCGCTGTCGGCGATCCGCGCGCCGAAGATCGGCAAGAGCCTGCCGAAGCCGATTCAGATGCAGGCCGCCAAGCAGATGGCCGACGCCGAGATCCGCGCCGGCGAGGACCGCGAGCCGTGGATCTGGGCGCGCGACGCCGCGGTGATGGCGCTGCTGTACGGCTCCGGCCTGCGCATTTCCGAAGCGCTCGGACTCAAGCGCCGCGACATTCCCCCGCCCGGCGGCAACGATGTCATCACCGTCATTGGCAAGGGCAACAAGACCCGGATGGTGCCGGTGCTGCAGACCGTGCTCGATTTGATCGCGGACTACATCAAAGCCTGCCCGTATCCCTTGCCCGCCGACGCGCCGCTGTTCGTCGGCGCGCGCGGCGGCCCGCTCTCGCCGCGCATCATCCAGCTCACCATGGCGCGGCTGCGCGGCGCGCTCGGCCTGCCCGACAGCGCGACGCCGCATGCGCTGCGCCATTCCTTCGCCACCCACCTGCTGTCACGCGGCGGCGATTTGCGCGCGATTCAGGAATTGCTTGGCCACGCCTCGCTCTCCACCACGCAGATCTATACCGGCGTCGATGCCGAACGGCTGATGGACGTCTACCGGACCGCGCACCCGAGGGCGTGAGGCCGTCATTTAGGGACGTGACCGGCGCGCCTCACCCTCAAATTTGTCATGTGACGGCACGCCGGCCGCCCTTGCGCGGACAACGCGGTTCAGTCAATCGTGGGCGCAGGCCAACGATGGAGACCGACCTGCATGGGTGCGCATGAAAGCATGGAACACGCCGAACACGCGGAGCACGCATCCGGCTCCAACAAGAAGATCGCGCTGCTGATCGCGATCATCGCGCTGTTCCTGGCGCTGTCGGAGACGCTCGGCAAAAGCGCGCAGACCGAGGCGATCAGCAAGAATGTCGAGGCGTCGAATCTGTGGGCGTTCTTCCAGGCCAAAAGCATCCGCCGCACCACGGTGCAGACCGCCGCCGAGGAAATGAAAATCTATAGCGGCCTCTTCACCGACGAGGCGCTGAAGGCAGCGGCGGCGAAACAGCTCGACGACTGGAAGAAGACCGCGGCGCGCTATCGCAACGAGCCGGAGACCGGCGAAGGCTCCGAGCAGCTCGCCGAGCGCGCCAAGCATGCCGAGCATCAGCGCGATCTCGCCTCGGCCAAGTATCATCACTTCGAACTGGCCTCCGCCGCGTTCCAGATCGGCATCGTGCTGGCCTCGGCCACCATCATCACCGGCATAGCGGCGCTGGCCTGGGGCTCGGGCCTGCTGGCGCTGATCGGCATCGGCTTCACCTGCATCGGCCTGTTCGCGCCGCATGCCGTGCATCTGATGTAGAACCAGCGCAGTGCCCAAATCCGTCATGGCCGGGCTTTGTCCCGGCCATCCACGCGGTTCAACATATTTCAAAGTAAGCCGTGGATCACCGGGTCATAGGCAAGCGAAGCGACGCCGTTCTTCCGAACGGCTATGCCCGACGATGACGACGCAATGCATGGCGGAGGCTCGCATTTTGCTCGCGGGATTTCACCGCGACATCTGCACCCGGCGGCGCAGGCGCTGCACGAAGCTCGCCGACGAGCGGCGGCGCAGCCGCCGCCACGCCTGCCGGATCTGCTGCTTGAACGGCGCCAGCAACGCGTGCGCGCGCTCGCGCAGCGCGAGGATCAGCTCGTAGAGCCAGCGAAACCACGCCATCTTCAGCAATTTGTTGCGGGTGATGTCGAACACGAAAGCGGTGACGCCGACGCCGAGCAGCTTGGCCAACACGATCACGAGGGCTGCGCTAATGAAATAGTCATGCGCCAGCAGCCAGACCCCGACCACTTTCAGCGGCAGCAGCGGAATCGCCGGCACGAGAAACACCAAAAGACTGGCGCCCGGCGACAGATGCCGCACCCGCGCGGCGCACCACGCCTTCAGCGCGCGCAGCGGAATGAGATCGACCACGCGCGCCACCACCGGCTGCAGGTGATCCCACAGCCACGCCTCGATCAGGAAGAGTATCGCAAGCAGAACCCAGAGCGGACGCAGCAGCCGGCGCATGGCTTTCTTTCAGTCGCCACGCGACGACGCATCGGCGCGCGCGGCGAAGCTCGTTTTCGGTTGCAGAACAACTGCCGGATCGCGGCGGCTTATCTGCGGCTGAACCCGCGCAACTTCGTGATTGCCATCACGCAATCATGAACCGCGGCGGCGACGCCCCTTCACCCTCGCGGAAACGCGACGAACAAAAACATACGGCGGGACTTGTCGTCCCGCCGCTCACACGATCTCGGTGTCGTGCGTGATAGTTCACATATGGATGGCGCGCTTGGCCACCGCAAGGGCGGCTTCCTTGACCGCTTCGGAGCGGGTCGGGTGCGCGTGGCAGGTGCGCGCAAGGTCTTCCGCCGCTCCGCCGAACTCCATCAGCACCGCCGCCTCGTGGATCATCTCGCCGGCCTCGGCGCCGACGATGTGCGCGCCGAGCACGCGGTCGGTCTTGGCGTCGGCCAGAATCTTCACAAAGCCATCGGTGGTCTGGTTGACCTTGGTGCGCGCATTGGCGGTGAACGGAAACTTGCCGACGCTGTAGGCGACGCCGGCCTGCTTGAGTTCTTCCTCGGTCTTACCGACCGAAGCGACTTCCGGCGCGGTGTAGATCACGCTCGGGATCACGTCATAATTGGTGTGGCCGGCCTGGCCGGCGAGGATTTCGGCCACCGCGATGCCCTCGTCCTCCGCCTTGTGCGCCAGCATCGGTCCGGCGATGACATCGCCGATCGCGTAGATGCCCTGCACATTGGTGGCGAAGTGGCTGTCGGTCTTGACCCGGCCGCGCTCGTCGAGCGCAACGCCGGCTTCCTTCAGCCCGAGACCGTCGGTGTAAGGCACGCGGCCGATCGCGACCAGCACCACATCGGCCTCGATGGTCTCCGCCTTGCCGCCGGTCGCCGGCTCGATCTGCGCCTTGAGCTTCTTGCCCGAAGAATCGACGCCGGTGACTTTCATGCCGAGCTTGAAGGCAAAACCCTGCTTCTCGAGGATGCGCTGGAACGATTTGGCGACTTCGCCATCCATGCCGGGAATGATGCGGTCGAGGAATTCGACCACCGTGACCTGCGCGCCGAGCCGCCGCCACACCGAGCCGAGCTCAAGGCCGATCACGCCGGCGCCGACCACCAGCAGGCTTTGCGGCACCTTGTCGAGGGTGAGCGCGCCGGTCGAGGACACGATGCGCTTCTCGTCGATCTCGATGCCCTTGAGCCTGGCGACATCCGAGCCGGTGGCGATGACGATGTTCTTGGTCTCCAGCGTCTGGGTCTTGCCGTCGGCGCCCTTCACCTCGACCTTGCCGGGAGCGGCGATGCGGCCAGTGCCCGCGAAGGTCTCGATCTTGTTCTTCTTGAACAGGAAGCCGATGCCCTTGACGTTGCCGTCGACGCCCTCGCTCTTGAACTTCATCATCGCATCGAGATCGAGCTTCGGCGTGCCGGCATTGATGCCCATCTTCGGCAACAGATGCGCGACTTCCTCGAAACGCTCGGAGGCCTGCAGCAGCGCCTTGGAGGGAATGCAACCGACATTGAGGCAGGTGCCGCCGAAGGTCGGGTTCTTCTCCACCACCGCGACCTTCATGCCGAGCTGCGCCGCGCGAATGGCGCAGACATAGCCGCCCGGGCCGGTGCCGATAACGATGAGATCGAAAGACATGGGGAACTACTCCGAACTTTCCATCGTCATGGCCGGGCTCGTCTCGGCCATCCACGTTTTGCTGCCACATGCGCATCAAGGAATGCACATCGAGGCGGGATGCCCGGCGCAAGCCGGGCATGACGGAATGAATTACAGATCGAGCACGAGGCGGGCGGGGTCTTCGAGGTTTTCCTTGACGCGGACGAGGAAGGACACCGCTTCCTTGCCGTCGATCACGCGGTGATCGTAGGACAGCGCGAGATACATCATCGGCCGAATTTCGACCTTGCCGCCGATCGCGACCGGACGGTCCTGGATCTTGTGCATGCCGAGAATGGCGGACTGCGGCGCGTTGAGGATCGGCGTCGACATCAAGGAGCCGTAGACGCCGCCATTGGTGATGGTGAAGGTGCCGCCCTGCATCTCTTCGATCTTGAGTTGGCCGTCGCGCGCGCGCTTGCCGTAATCGGCGATGGTCTTCTCAATGTCGGCGATCGACTTGTGGTCGCACTCGCGCACCACCGGCACCACGAGACCCTTGTCGGTGCCGACCGCGACGCCGATGTGATAGTAGTTCTTGTAGATCAGGTCGCCGCCGTCGATCTCGGCGTTGACCGCCGGGATTTCCTTCAGCGCCTGCACGCAGGCCTTCACGAAGAAGCCCATGAAGCCGAGCTTGTTGCCGTGCTTCTTCTCGAACAGATCCTTGTAGTGGCCGCGCATCGCCATGACGTTGGTCATGTCGACCTCGTTGAAGGTCGTCAGCATCGCGGCGGTGTTCTGCACATCCTTGAGGCGGCGGGCGATGGTCTGGCGCAGCCGCGTCATCTTCACCCGCTCTTCGCGCGCGGCATCGTCGGCCGGTGACGGCGCGCGAACCTGAATCGCGGCGGCGGGCTGGTTGACCGCGGTCGGCGCCGAAGCGGCGCGCTCGATCGCCGCCAGCATGTCGCCCTTGGTGACGCGGCCGTCGCGGCCCGAGCCCGGCACGGTGGAGGCATTGACGCCGCTCTCGGCCGACAGCTTGCGCACCGACGGCGCCTGCGGCGCGTCGGCGGGCGGCGATTTTTGCACGGGAGCAGCCGCCGCGGCGGACGGCTTCGCGGGCGCCGGCTCGGCGGGCTTCGCGGCGGCGGACGGTTTGGCCGCGGCACCGCCGCCTTCGGAAATCTGGCCGAGCAGCGCGCCGACCGCGACGGTCTCGCCGTCCTTGGCGACGATCTCGCCGAGCGTGCCGGCGAACGGCGCGGGCACTTCGATGGTGACCTTGTCGGTCTCGAGCTCCACCAGAGGCTCATCGACCGCGACCGCATCGCCGGTCTTCTTGAACCAGCGGCCAATGGTCGCCTCGGTGACGGATTCACCAAGGGTTGGAACGCGAATTTCAGCCATGTTTCGTCCTCTTGCGTCGTGAGCGGCGGGGGCCGTCAACGCTTCGTCAGTATCACTTCAACCAAAATCACCGTCAGCCGAGCGCCTCGTCGAGCAGCGCCTTGAGCTGGGCGAGATGCTTGGACATCAGGCCGGTCGCGGTCGCGGCCGCCGCGGCGCGTCCGGCATAGCGCGGCCGCTTGCCGGCGGCGCCGATCTGATTGAGCACCCACTCAAGATACGGCTCGATGAAGTGCCACGCGCCCATGTTGCGCGGCTCCTCCTGACACCAGATGAATTCCGCGCCCTTGAAGCGTTCGAGCACCTGTACCAGCGTCTTCAGCGGCACCGGATAAAGCTGCTCGATGCGCAGCAGATAGATGTCGTCGATGCCGCGCTTCTCGCGCTCCTCGTAAAGGTCGTAATAGACCTTGCCGGTGCACAGCACGACGCGGCGGATCTTGTTGTCGGGAGCGAGCTTGATCTCGCCGCCCTTCTCCGCGTCGTCGAGCAGCACGCGATGGAACGAGGTGCCCGGTCCCATTTCGTCGAGCCGCGACACCGCGCGCTTGTGGCGCAGCAGCGACTTCGGCGTCATCAGGATCAGCGGCTTGCGGATCTCGCGCTTGAGCTGGCGGCGCAGCACATGGAAGTGGTTGGCCGGGGTGGTCGAATAGACCACCTGCATGTTGTCTTCGGCGCACATCTGCAGGAAACGCTCGAGCCGCGCCGAGGAGTGCTCCGGTCCCTGGCCTTCATAGCCGTGCGGCAGCATGCAGACGAGGCCGGACATGCGCAGCCATTTGCGCTCGGCCGAGGAGATGAACTGGTCGAACAGCACCTGCGCGCCGTTGGCGAAGTCACCGAACTGCGCCTCCCACAAGGTCAGCGCGTTCGGCTCGGTCAGCGAATAGCCGTATTCGAAACCGAGCACGGCCTCCTCGGACAGCATCGAGTTGATGACCTCGTACTGGCCCTGCGCGCCGCCGAGATGATTGAACGGCGTGTAGCGGCTCTCGTCTTCCTGATCGAACAGCACCGAATGGCGCTGCGAGAAGGTGCCGCGCTCCGAATCCTGTCCGGAAAGGCGGACGCGATGACCGTCCTTGAGCAGCGTGCAGAACGCCAGCGCCTCGCCGGTCGCCCAGTCGATGCCCTCGCCGCTCTCGATCGCCTTGGCGCGGTTGTCGAGGAAACGCTGCGCCGTGCGGTGCACGCGGAAGCCGTCCGGCACCACGGTGATCGCGCGGCCGATCTCCTTCATGGCATCGAGCGAAACGCCGGTGTCGCCGCGGCGCGGATCCTCGCCGAGATCGGCGGATTTGAAGCCTGCCCATTTGCCGTCGAGCCAGTCGGCCTTGTTCGGCCTGTAGCCGCTGCCGGCCTCGAGCTCGGCGTCGAGCCGCGCGCGCCAGTCGGCCTTGGCTTTATTGACCTCGCCCTCGGTCATCACGCCTTCGGCGACCAGGCGCTTGGCGTAGATGTCGAGCGTCGAGGGATGGTTCGCGATCTTGCGATACATCACCGGCTGGGTGAACGCGGGCTCGTCGCCCTCGTTGTGGCCGTGCCGGCGGTAGCAGAACATGTCGATCACGACCGGCTTGTGGAATTTCTGCCGGAACTCGATCGCCACCTTGGCGGCGAACACCACCGCTTCGGGATCGTCGCCGTTCACATGGAAGATCGGCGCGTCGATCATCTTCGCCACATCGGACGGATAGGGCGAGGAGCGCGAGTAGCGCGGATAGGTGGTGAAGCCGATCTGGTTGTTGACGATGAAATGCAGCGAGCCACCGGTGCGGTAGCCCTTGAGATCCGACAGCGCGAAACATTCGGCCACCACGCCCTGGCCGGCGAAGGCGGCGTCGCCGTGCATCAAAAGCGGCAGCACCGAGATGCGGTCGTCCGGCGGATCGCCGTTCTGGTCCTGCTTGGCGCGCACCTTGCCCATCACCACCGGATCGACGATCTCGAGATGCGACGGGTTGGCGGTGAGCGACAGATGCACCTTGTGGCCGTCGAATTCGCGGTCCGACGAGGCGCCGAGATGGTATTTGACGTCGCCCGAACCCTCGACCTCGTCGGGGTTGGCCGAGCCGCCCTTGAATTCATGGAACAGCGCGCGGTGCGGCTTGCCCATCACCTGGGTCAGCACGTTGAGGCGGCCGCGATGCGGCATGCCGAGCACGATGTCGCGCAGGCCGAGATTGCCGCCGCGCTTGATGATCTGTTCGAGCGCCGGGATCAGCGCCTCGCCGCCATCGAGACCGAAACGCTTGGTGCCGGTGAATTTGAGGTCGCAGAACTTCTCGAAGCCTTCGGCCTCGACAAGCTTCATCAAAATGGCGCGCCGGCCCTCGCGGGTGAAGGAGATCTCCTTGTCCGGCCCCTCGATGCGCTCCTGAATCCACGCCTTCTGCTGCGGATTGGAGATGTGCATGAACTCGACGCCGAGCGTCTGGCAATAAGTGCGCTCGCAGATCGCGACGATCTCGCGCAGCGTGCCGTATTCGAGACCGAGCACGTGATCGAGGAAGATCTTGCGGTCGTAGTCGCCGTCCTCGAAGCCGTAGGAGCGCGGATCGAGCTCCTCGTGGTCCGGCTGATTCTCGATGCCGAGCGGATCGAGATTGGCGTGGAAATGGCCGCGCATGCGGTAGGCGCGGATCAGCATCAAAGCGCGCACCGAATCGCGCGTCGCCTGCAGAATGTCGGGAGCGCCCTTGAAGCCGCCCGGCGCGGTAGCCTTGGCGGCGATCTTGGTGGTGATGACCTGCTCGACCTGCGCCCAGTTGCTGTCGAGCGCCGAGGTCAGCTCATCGCTTGGGGTCGGCGGCCAATGCGGCTTTTCCCACGATGGCCCCCTGGCGTTGTCCTCGATGTCCGCCGGGGCGTCCTTCAGGCTCTTGAAGAACTCCTGCCACTCCGGATCGACCGAGGCCGGATCGGCTTCGTAGCGGGCGTAAAGATCGTCGATGAAGGTGGCGTTGGCGCCGTCGAGGAAGGAAGTGAGAGCGAAGTTGGCGTTCGCAGCCTGGCGAGACATAGTCACGTCCTGAATTGAATGACGCCTGAAAAACCGAACGCGGAGTTCGATTTGGCGATCTCGATATGATGCACGTACCTTATAACACCATTTAGGGCGAAAATTCGCGGCGAAAACGCCCAAGAGGTGAATTAGCAATTCGAACTATCGCAACGTCATGCGCTGGCGTTTGAAATGCCAAACGGAATTTTTGTCGCAGCGACAAAAGTCGCAGACAAAAACGGCCGGTCACAAGACCGGCCGTTTCATCTGACGAAATATTTCGCACTCAGCGCGTTTATTTGCCGAGCAGATCGGGGGCGATCTTCTTGCAGGCATCGACCAGGCCCTGCACGGCGGCGACCGACTTGTCGAAGCCTTCGCGATCCTTGCCGGACAGCTCGATCTCGACAATGCGCTCGACACCCTTGGCGCCGATCACCACCGGCACGCCGACATACATGTCCTTGACGCCGTATTCGCCGTTGAGATGGGCGGCGCAGGGCACCACGCGCTTCTTGTCGCGCAGGTAGCTCTCGGCCATCGCGATGGCGGAGGCGGCCGGGGCGTAGAAGGCCGAGCCGGTCTTGAGCAGATTGACGATCTCGGCGCCGCCATTGCGGGTGCGGGTGACGATCTCATCGAGGCGGGCCTGCGAGGTCCAGCCCATCTTGACGAGGTCGGGCAGCGGAATGCCGGCCACGGTGGAGTACTTCACCAGCGGCACCATGCTGTCGCCATGGCCGCCGAGCACGAAGGCGGTGACGTCCTCGACCGAAACATTGAACTCGTCGGCGAGGAAATAACGGAAGCGCGCCGAATCCAGCACGCCGGCCATGCCGACCACCTTCTTGGCGGGCAGCCCGGACGACTTCTGCAGCGCCCAGACCATGGCGTCGAGCGGATTGGTTATGCAGATCACGAATGCGTCGGGTGCATACTTCTTGATGCCGGCACCGACCTGCTCCATCACCTTGAGGTTGATGCCGAGCAGATCGTCGCGGCTCATGCCCGGCTTGCGCGGCACGCCGGCGGTGACGATGCAGACATCGGCGCCGGCCAGTCCCTCGTAGGAGTTGGTGCCGGAGAACGCGGCATCGAAGCCGTTGATCGGCGAGGATTGAGCGATATCAAGCGACTTGCCCTGCGGGATGCCTTCGGCGATGTCGAACATCACCACGTCGCCAAGTTCTTTCAGTCCGACGAGGTGCGCGAGCGTGCCACCGATCTGACCCGACCCAATCAATGCAATTTTGTTGCGCGCCATGAATTTTGTCCTTTGAACCGACAGGGGATGGAGGAAAGCCGCAAGGTGGTTAGACCTTTCACGCAGCCCGTTCAAGTCGCCCTTCGTTTGACATAAAGGCGAACCGGTGCGGTCGTGCGGCGCAAATTTCGGAATCCGGTAAATTCCGGAATTCGGAGCTAAAGCGTTTTCGGGCGAAGTCGGCACCGGTTCGCGTGACGAAAACGCAAGGACCTCGCGTCAGGTTTCGACCAGACCCGTGCTGGCGCCGGTCGCGGTGGAGTCGCGGCGGCCGTGAGGCAGCGCGAGATAGGATTGCGAGCCCATTTCGGTGATGCGCGAAATGGTGCGGGCGAATTCCTTGGCCTCGTAGCCTTCCTCGGCGTGATACAGATTGGGAAGCTCGACCTCGGCGGAGGCCATCAGCTTGACGTGGTTCTCATAGAGCGCGTCGATCAGCGCGATGAAGCGCTTGGCCGGATTACGCTCCTCATACTGCATCGCTATCACGTCATCGATCAGCACGGTGTGATAGTCGCGCGCGATCCGCAAATAGTCGGACGGGCCGAGCGGCCGTTCGCAAATTTCCTCGAAGGTGAAGCGAGCGACGCCATTGGCCGAATGCGGAATCTCCAGCACCCGGCCCTTGAGCGGAATTTCGCGCGGCGGCGCGGCTTCGCTGCCGGTGAGTTTCAGCCAGGCGGCATCGAGCGCGGCGCGCGCCGCATCGTCCGGCGGCACCAGCCACATCTTGACCCCGGCGAGTTTCTCCATCCGGTAATCGGTGCGCGCCTCGAGCCGCAGCACCTTCATGCGCGCCTCGATCTGCGCGATGAACGGCAGGAACAGCGCGCGATTGAGGCCGTCTTTGTAGAGATCGTCGGGCGCGACGTTGGAGGTCGCCACCACCACGGTGCCAAGCTCGAACAGTTTGCAGAACAGCCGGCCGAGGATCATGGCGTCGGCGATATCCGTGACGTGGAATTCGTCGAAGCAGAGCAGCCACGCATCCTCGAAGATCGAATTCGCCGTGAGCTGGATCGGATCGGCATCGGCGATTTCGCGCGCCGCGATCTTCGAGCGGAAGCTGTAGATGCGCTCGTGCACGTCGGCCATGAACTCATGGAAATGGGCGCGGCGCTTGTGCGCGACCTGGCTCTCCCGGAAGAACAGGTCCATCAGCATGGTCTTGCCGCGGCCGACATCGCCGTGGAGATAAAGCCCGCGCGGCGGCTCGGCATCCTTGTCGGCGAACAGGCGGCCGAACAGCCCGGCCTTGCGCGGCTTGTAATGGGCCAGGTGCTGGTCCAGCGCCGAGAACGCCTCGACCGCGCCGACCTGCGCGGCGTCGGGCTCGATCGCACCGGAGGCGATCAGGGTCTCATAGTGCCGGCGGAAGGCAGACAAGGATGCATCCATGATGCACTAACGGCCCCAGCGGCGCAAAAAATGCAAGCACCCAAAAATGCAAGCCCCTCTGCGCGGGAGTCAGGCACTCAGCGCATAGGCATCCTCGACCACATACGGCCCGCCGCCGACCGAGGCCCGCGAGGAGAACAGCACGAAGCGATCGGCGGTGAACTTGCGGGTCGGGAAATAGCCGCGCACCGACAGATAATCGGCGACATCGCGCGGCGCGGCGTCGCGCAGCCGCGCCAGCGTGACATGCGGGGTGAATTTGCGACCCTCCGGATCGAAACCGAACCGCCGCATCAGCCGCTCAAGCTCGGCCTGCAATTCCATCAGGGGTCGGGTCGGCGTCACCGAGGCAACCACCGCACGCGGTTTCTTGCCGCCGAAGCTGGCAAGGCCCTGCACCTCGACCTCGAACGGCTTGCGGTTGATCCGCTCCAGCGTCGAGGCGATCTCGTTCGCGGCGACGCCGTCGATATCACCGATGAAGCGCAAGGTGACGTGATAATTTTCGGGATCGATCCAGCGCGCCCCGGGCAGGCCGCCACGCAGGCTCGACAGCGTTTGGCTGATGTCAGGGGGGATTTCCAACCCGGTGAACAGACGTGGCATCACAACACTCCCCGATGCGAAAGAGGACCTGCGGGTACCAAGTGGAGTCGTCGAATCACGCAGCGCGAATCACTGCCCTGTTTTTACCGCGTGCGCGTGACATTGCGAAGCAAGCAGCGCCGCCCTTGGTGCATCATCCTCAGGGACGTGCGGCGGACTGCCGGGTTCCGAGTCCCCGCAGGAACGTCTCGACACTTGGCAGAATCCGGCTCACGATCACATCAACACCGGCGGCGGTCGGATGCATCCCGTCGGGCTGATTGAACTGCGCTTCTCCCGCGACGCCGTCGAGGAAGAACGGATATAGCGGCACGCCGTGCTTCTTCGCCAACTCGGGATAGAGACTGTTGAACGCCTGCGCGTAGTCGGCGCCGTAATTCGGCGGCGCCACCATGCCGCACAACAGCACCGCGATGTTGCGCGCCTTCAGTTTTGTCAGAATATCATCAAGCGCGGCGCGGCTGACTTTCGGATCGATGCCGCGCAGCGCATCGTTGGCGCCAAGCTCCAGAATCACCGCCTGGGTGTCCGGCGGCACCGACCACTCCAGCCGGTCGCGGCCGCCCGAGGTGGTGTCGCCCGACACGCCGGCGTTCACAATCTCGACATCGATGCCCTTGCCGCGCAGCGCCTGCTGCAGCCGCGCCGGAAAGGCCGCAGGCGCCGGCAGGCCGTAACCCGCCGTCAGGGAATCGCCGAAAAACACCAGCTTGACCGGCTTGGCCGGCACGGCGGGCGGCGTCTGCGCCAGCGCGGAATGGGCCATCAATGTCGTTCCCGTGATCGCGGCCGCCAGCCAAAAGACGCGGGCCAGCCTCTCGACCGCCACGTTCAGGCTCCCATATGACATCCGCATGGACAGTCTCATCAAATCCTCATCGACCACCACCGGCGCGACGCCGGACATCATTGCCATCTCCGGCATCAACCTGTCGCTCGGTCGCGGTGCCGCACGGGTCCACATCCTCAAGAATGTCAGCCTGCGGATCGGCCCCGGCGAGGCCGTCGGCCTGATCGGCCCCTCCGGCTCGGGTAAATCCACCCTGCTGATGGTGATGGCGGGGCTGGAGCGCCCCGACAGCGGAGAGGTGGTGATCGACGGCACCTCTTTCAACGCCCTCGGCGAGGACGACCTCGCGCGCTTTCGCGGCCGTCAGGTCGGCATTGTCTTTCAGTCGTTCCATCTCATTCCCACCATGACCGCGCTGGAAAATGTCGCGGTGCCGCTCGAACTCGCCGGCAAAGCCGACGCGCATCAGCGCGCTGCGCGTGAATTGCAGGCGGTCGGCCTCGGCGAGCGGCTGCATCATTATCCGGCGCAGCTCTCCGGCGGCGAGCAGCAGCGCGTGGCCCTGGCGCGCGCGCTGGCGCCCGATCCCGCAATTCTTGTCGCCGACGAGCCGACCGGCAATCTCGACGAGACCACAGGCCAGCAGATCGCCGATCTTCTGTTCTCCACCCAGCGCGAGCGCGGCATGACGCTGGTGCTGGTGACGCATGATGCAACGCTGGCGCAGCGTTGCGACCGCGTGGTGCGGCTGCGCTCCGGCCACATCGAGGGACCGGCCGGCGAGCGGCACTGGGTCGAAACGGCCTCGCTGGCATGACAACACAGATCACAGCACACACCTCGCGGCGCTCCTCATGGCTGCCGCTGCGCTTTGCGCTGCGCGAACTGCGCGGCGGGCTGCGCGGCTTCTATGTCTTCATCGCCTGCATCGCGCTCGGCGTGATGTCGATTGCCGGCGTCGGCGCGGTGGCCGACAGCCTCAGCAACGGTCTCGACCGGCAGGGCCGCACTTTGCTCGGCGGCGATGCGTCGTTCGTGCTGACCCAGCGCGAGGCCACGGCAGAGGAGCGCGCGTTGCTTGACCGGCAAGGCCGCGTCTCAAGCGCCGCGACCTTGCGCGCGATGGCGCGCGCACCGAGCGGCGAGCTGGCGCTGGTCGATCTCAAGGCGGTCGATGCCGCCTATCCGCTGCTCGGCGAGGTGACGCGCGAGCCGCCATTGCCGCTTGCCGAGATTCTCGCGCAACAGGACGGTGCGTTCGGCGCTGCCGCCGATCCGCTGCTGCTGGCGCGGCTCGGCCTCAAGCTCGGCGACCGTGTCAGCGTGGGCGATGCCTCCTTCGTCATTCGCAGCATCGTCAGCGCCGAACCGGACAAGCTGTCGGGCGGCATCGGCTTCGGCCCGCGCTTTCTGGTCAGCATCGAGGCGCTGCGCGCCACCCGCCTGCTGCAGCCCGGCAGTCTGGTGCATTGGGGCTATCGCGTGCGCCTGCCGGATGCGGCGAGCGATGAGGCCGCGACGCAGCGCCTGATCGATGACGCCCGTGCGCAGTTCCCGCAGGCCGGCTGGGAGATCCGCAGCAGCCGCAACGCCTCGCCGCAACTCGAGCGCAACATCACCCGCTTCACCCAGTTCCTGACCCTGGTCGGCCTTGCCGCGCTTTTGGTCGGCGGCGTCGGTGTCGCCAATGCGGTGCGCAGCCATCTCGACCAGCGCCGCGACGTGATCGCGACCTTCAAGGCACTCGGCGCCACCGGGCGCGAGGTGTTCGCGATCTATCTGATTCAGGTGATGCTGCTGGCGGCGCTCGGCGCCGGTATCGGCCTCGTGCTTGGCGCGGCGACGCCGTATGTGATCGCCGGCGCGTTCGGCAAGGTGCTGCCGCTGCCGGTGGCGCCGATGCTGCATCCGGCGGGCCTGGCGCTGGCGCTGCTCTATGGCCTGCTCTCCGCGCTGGCCTTCGCATTATGGCCGCTCGGCCGGGTGCATGACGTGCCGGTGGCGGCGCTGTTCCGCGAGGACATCGCGCCGCAGCCGCGCCGGCCGCGGCCGCGCGACCTGTTCCTGACCGCGGGGGCCGCGCTGCTGCTCGTCGCCCTGGCGATCGGGCTCGCCTATGACAAGCGCGTCGCCGCGATCTTCGTCGCCGCCAGCGTGGCCGCCTTCGTGCTGCTGCGCGCGGTGGCATCGCTGCTGATGGCCATTGCCGCACGCCTGCCGCGCCCGCGCGCGCCGATGCTGCGGCTGGCGCTCGCCAACATCCACCGCCCCGGTGCCCTGACCCCCTCGGTGGTGCTGTCGCTCGGTCTCGGTCTTGCGGTGCTGGTGACCATCACCCAGATCGACGGCAATTTGCGCCGCCAGTTCATGGCGGCGCTGCCCGAGCACGCGCCGGCCTATTATTTCATCGACATTCCTGCAGGTGAGGCCGGTCGCTTTAGCGATTTTCTGAAGCAAATCGAGCCGACCGCGCATGTCGAGAATGTGCCGATGCTGCGCGGACGCATCGTTGCCGCGCGCGGCGTCAAGGCCGAAGACCTCAAACCCGCGACCGACGCCACCTGGGTGCTGCAGAGCGACCGTGGCCTGACCTATGCGAATGAAGTGCCGCGCGGTTCCAAAGTGGTGGCCGGAACATGGTGGAGCGCAGAACAATCCGGTGGCCCGCAGGTCTCATTGGAGAAGAAAATTGCCGACGGACTGGGCCTCAAGGTCGGCGACAGCATCACCGTCAATGTGCTCGGCCGCGACATCACCGCGACGATCAGCAATTTGCGCGCGGTCGACTGGCAGAGTCTCGGCATCAATTTCGTGCTGGTCTATTCGCCGGACGCTTTCGCCGGCGCGCCGCACACCCATATCGCCACCCTGACCGAGCAGCAGTCCAGCCCTGCGGGTGACGCAGAGCTGATCCGGCGGGTCGCCGCCGCCTTCCCCTCGGTAACCAGCGTGCGGGTGCGCGACGCTCTGCAAAGCATCGGCGCGGTGGTGACCAACCTTGTGCTGGCCATCCGCGGCGCCAGCGCGGTGACGTTGCTCTCCGCTTTGCTGGTGCTGGGCGGCGCGCTCGCCGCCGGCCACCGCCACCGGGTCTATGATGCGGTGATCCTCAAGACGCTTGGCGCGACCCGCGCGCGCCTCGTCGGCGGGTACGTGCTCGAATATCTATTGATCGGACTGGCCACTGCGGTGTTTGGAGTGGCGGCGGGCTCGATTGCCGCCTGGCAGATCGTCACCCGACTGATGACCCTGAGTTTCATCTGGCAGGCAGACAGCGCGGCGCTGGTGGTGCTGGCGGCGCTGGTGGTGACGATTGCCTTGGGTCTTACCGGAACATTAATTGCGCTTCATCAGAAGCCGGCGAGTGTGTTGCGCAACTTATGACAATTTGTAGCAGGCCCTGCGCCGATTTTTGCGACATTCCGCCGCGCCAGGTAACTTGCGACGAATATGATAGTTTCCCACATACGAAGAAGATTCAGATTACGACTTGATACCATCACGCGATGGCGTCAGATACGGCTCTGAACAAGCTATCTCGGTAGCGCTGCAGATCTCGTGCAGTCTCCGGACACTCTAACAAAAGGTTTCGACAATGTCGGACTTGGATCGCAATTACGCCTCGCCTTTCGGCCGCGCCGGGGTTGGCCGTGCCGACGCTGTGGCTGTGGACGCCGGCCTGCGCGCCTACATGCTCAAGATCTACAACTACATGGCGATCGGTCTGGCCATCACCGGCCTTGCCGCGCTCGGCGTGTACATGGCGGCAACCACCGGCGATGCCGGCGCCGCCGCCGGCAAGATCGGCAGCACCTTCCTGACATCGTTCGGCGTCGCGATGTTCGTCAGCCCGCTGAAGTGGCTGTTCATCCTCGCCCCGCTGGTGATGGTGTTCGCCATCTCCTTCGGCATCAACCGCCTGCAGCCCGCCACCGCCCAGTTGCTGTTCTGGGTGTTCTCGGCGCTGATGGGCATTTCGCTGTCGTCGATCTTTTTGGTCTACACCCACTCCTCGATCGTGCGGGTGTTCTTCATCACGGCGGCATCGTTCGGTGCGTTGAGCGTCTACGGCTACACCACCAAGCGTGACATGACGGGCATGGGCTCGTTCCTGCTGATGGGCCTGTTCGGCGTCATCCTCGCGAGCCTCGTCAACCTGTTCATCGCAAGCTCGATGCTACAGTTCGTGGTGTCGGTGATCGGCGTTCTCGTGTTCGCCGGCCTCACCGCCTGGGACACCCAGCGGCTGAAGAACGACTACATCTACGGCTACGCCGCGCAGGGCGGCGAGATGGCCGAGCGGGCCGCTATCACCGGCGCGCTGTCGCTCTACCTCAACTTCATCAACCTGTTCACGCTGCTGCTGCAGCTCCTCGGACAGCGCGAGTAAGCGAGGCGAGAGCCTTCAAGAGATCAAGCCCCGGCCTCGCGCCGGGGCTTTTGTTTTGGCGCTTTTGTTTTGACCCTCGCAAATTTATGGTCGCGCCATGAGCGACGTCACCATCAGACCGGCTACCAGCGCCGATATTCCCGCCATCACCGCGATCTACGCCTTCGAGGTGCGCGAGAAGACCGCGAGCTTCGAGCTGACGCCGCCCGACGAGGCGGAGATGAGCCGGCGGTTCGCGGCGCTGGTCACGGGCGGCTTCCCCTATCTCGTCGCCATGACGGAGGGCCGCGTCGCCGGCTACGCCTATGCCGGACCCTATCGGCCGCGCCCGGCCTATCGCTACACGGTGGAGAATTCGGTCTATCTCGATCCGGCCTACTATCGGCGCGGCGTCGGCAGCGCGCTGCTCACCGAACTGATCGCGCAATGCACCGCGCGCGGCTTCCGCCAGATGATCGCGGTGATCGGCGACTCCGCCAACACCGCCTCGATCGGCCTGCATAGGCGCGCCGGCTTTGCCATGATCGGCACCCATCCCGATGTCGGATTCAAATTCGGACGCTGGCTGGATTCAGTGCAGATGCAGCTTGCGCTCGGCGAAGGCGGCCGCACGACACCCGCGCCGGCGTCCGCCTAACTCATCCGTCGATCGCCGAACGATCACGCCCGGTTCCACGGCATCCGGGCCAGCAGCATCGCCATGCCGCACCAGCCGGTGAGGCCGGCGAAAATCAGCATCGCGCCGACCATGCCGGCAAAGGCGAAGCCGGCGGAATAACCGGCAAAGCCCGCGAGCACCGCCAGCAGCACGAACAGCCCGGCACCGATCTGCACCTGACGGAAAATCGTGAGGCCACCGGACGACGCGCCCGCCACCGGCAGGCCGGCCTCCTTCCACGCCGCGATGCCGCCGGCGAGGTTGTAGATGGGATGACCCTCGGCGGCGGTCTGCGCGATCCGGCAGGCCTGCTCGCCGCGCCCGCCTTTGGCGCACTGGAAAATGATGCGGCGGCCGGCAGGAATTTGCATCTGCGGCAACGCGCCGCCGACCGCCGAAAGCGGCAGCGACGCGGCGCTGGCGATGTGTTCGGTCTTGAACTCGTCGGGCTCGCGCACGTCGATCAGCACGGCCTCGCCGGAGGCCAGCCATGCAGCGGCTTCGCGCGGCGTCACGGTAGCGGAGGTTACGGTGGTCATCTCGGTCATCCTCACTTCTTGCAGAAATGTTCGTAGAGCACCTTCATCACCGCACGCGCGGCGGGATGGGCGATGGCATAAAACAAATTGCGATGGTCGCGACGCCACGCGACGATGCCCTCGGACTTCAGCTTGGCGAGGTGCTGCGACATCGAGCTTTGCGCGATACCGGTCGCCTCGATCAGATCGGTGACATTGCGTTCGCCCTGCGACAGCGCGCACAGGATCAACAGCCGGTCCGGATTGGCGAGGCCTTTGAGAAAATCGGCTGCCAGATCCGCCTTGGGCGGCATTTCATCGACAACACCCATCGCTGCCTCTTTACATATTATGTTTTTCTAATATCATAAAAATATAACCTGTCAACATGGAGTCGCGTTCATGGCAAAGGACTACAAAGCCCTCACCCAGGATATTTCCGAATACACCCGCGAGCTTGCCAAGCTCAGCCCGGACGCCATGAAGGGATTCTATGCGCTGGCCAAAGGCGCCGACGGCGCGCTGAGCAAGAAGACCAAGGAACTGATCGCGCTCGCGATTGGCGTCAGCCAGCGCTGCGACGGCTGCATCGGCTTTCACGTCAAGGCGCTGCACGATCTCGGCGCGAGCAGCGCGGAAGTCGCCGAGGTGATGGCGATGTGCGTCTATATGGGCGGCGGACCGGCGCTGATGTATGCCGCCGACACGCTGCGGGCCTACGATCAGTTCGCGCCGGCTTGAAGCGCGCTCACACCAGCGCCAGCTTGCGGTCGATCACCAGCAGCACGCGCTCAAGCTCGTGGCCGCGCCGCAGCACCTGCCCGCTCGCCGAGATCACGCTATAGGCGCCCTGCTTGCGGGCCAGCCGCGGGTCCTTCTCGATGCGATAGATCGGAATCTCGGAGGCGCGGCGGAAGATCGAAAACACCGCACGGTCCTTGAGGAAGTCGATGGCATAGTCGCGCCATTCGCCGTCGGAGACCATGCGGCCGTACAAATTGAGGATGCGGTTGAGTTCGAGGCGGTTGAAAGTGACCCGGTTCGGCAACCCGGCAGCAGCGGCTGCCCGCCCCTCGGTCAAATCCGTCTCCCCCGGACCGAAACCCATCGGCATCTCCCTGTCGCGTGAATCACATGATCGGCCGCAACGGGCCATCCTGCAAGCCCCCACCTGCCGGGCAACAGCTTCACGCCAACGTTAGAAATGATCACAATGCCGCCCGAATTCGGCCCACCGCTCGCCGTGCTGGATTGCGAAAAACAATCACTGCGTTGACCCGGTCCTCTCGGCACCGGATTCCTCAGCCCCCAGCCCCCCGGGGTCGTCAGGATCGGGTCTAGTTTTTTCGCCGACAGGCATCCTCTCTTCTCTTCTGACTTCTCAGGGCCAACGTCAGTTGGCCCTTTTTTTTGTTTGTCCGGACTTGCGCGCGCGGACGCCGCCGACTGCAGCAAAACACAGCGCGACGTTGCAGCCCGTCTGATGGGAGCAGCCTAGTTGAGCGAGGTGTAGGCGGCGCCGAGCATCGCGCCCGGCTTGTCGCGATTGCCGTTCTGGACAAAGACCGCGGCGGCGTCGATGCCCTCGCGCGTGATGTTCTCCAGCGGCACGGTCCAGTTGCCGGCGGCACCGTTCCAGTCGCCGACCTTCAGCACGTTGCGCACGACGTTATGATAGATCACCTGATGGCCGCGATTTTCGCCGCGGTTGATGGTGATCGGCACCGCCTTTGAAATCGCGCAGATCCAGACTTCGCCACGCTGGTTGGCGCTGGCGGCGACCGACACGTTGAGATGGCCGCCATCGCGCGTCACCCGCACCGGCACTTTCATGACGCCCTGACGAGCCTGGGTGCTCGCCACCGCCGCCTCGATGCCGGCGCGGTCGCTGCCGAGCACATGGGTAACGCCGTTGACGACGACCTGCGGCGTATAGACCTTGCGGTCGCCGCGCATATGCGAATAGGCTTTCTGGCGCGCGGAAAACCGCGAATCCGCCAGCGTGTCCTTCCAGCCGAGATAATCCCAGTAATCGATCGGCAGGCTGAGCGCGACCAGCGAAGGATCCTTGGCCAGCTCGCCGAGCATCTTGTCGGCCGGTGGACAGGACGAGCAACCCTGCGAGGTGAACAATTCCACCACCGCCCGCGGATCGGCGAATAGCTGCGTGCTCGTCGTCATCACCATGCAGACGCCGACAAGACCGGCCGCCACGCCGTGCACCCATCCGTGAGTCAAACTTTGAATCACACTGCGAGCCGCACGATCCGCCTGACGCGAAGCAACATGACGCGATCCGTCGCGACGAAGGGCGTCCGCTCCAATATTGCAATCGTGATCGTTCAATTCCGACCCTCGATCCAAACCTGTCCCAAAACGACGGAAGGCAGCCCGTTCATAGGCCGCCTTCCCATCTTCTGCCACTCACGTCGCGGTGAGCCTGTTCACGGATTCGTTGATCACGAACCGTGAATTAGGCCGCGAGGTTACGCAGCACGTAGTGGAGAATACCACCGTTGCGGTAATATTCGAGCTCGTCCAGCGTGTCGATGCGACACAGCAGCGACACGCTCTTGACGCCGCCATCGGCGGCGACGATTTCCGCGGTGAGCTTCTGGCGCGGCCGGAGATCGCCCTGCAGGCCGCGGATGGTGACGGTTTCGTCGCCCTTCAATCCGAGCGACGACCACGACGTGCCCTCCTCGAAGGTCAGCGGCAACACGCCCATGCCGACGAGGTTGGAGCGGTGGATGCGCTCGAAGCTCTGCGCCACCACGGCGCGCACGCCGAGCAGGCGCGTACCCTTTGCTGCCCAATCGCGCGAGGAACCGTTGCCGTATTCGGCGCCGGCGAACACCACCAGCGGCACCTTCTCTTGCTGATATTTCATCGCGGCGTCGTAGATCGACATTTCCGCGCCGTCAGGCCAGTGCTTGGTCATGCCGCCTTCGGGAATGTTGCCATCGGCGCCCTTGAGCATGTGGTTCTTGATGCGGATGTTGGCGAAGGTGCCGCGCATCATCACTTCATGATTGCCGCGCCGCGTGCCGTACTGGTTGAAGTCGGCGGGCCGCACCTGATGCTCCGACAGATACTTGCCGGCGGGCGAGGTCAGCTTGATCGAACCGGCCGGCGAGATGTGGTCGGTGGTGATCTTGTCGCCGAACATCGCGAGGATGCGCGCGTCGACGATGTCGACGATCGGCTCCGGCGTCTTCTTGATGCCCTCGAAGTAAGGCGGGTTCTGCACATAGGTGGAGCTCATGTTCCACTTGTAGGTGTCGCTCGCCGTGGTCTTGATCTTGCGCCAGTTGGTGTCGCCCTTGAACACATCGGCGTACTTCTTTTTGAAGACCGTCGAGGTGACGTACTTCTTGATGAAGGCGTTGACCTCCTTCGAGGTCGGCCAGATGTCCTTGAGGTAGACCGGCTTGCCGTCGCGGCCGATGCCGAGCGGCTCGGTGGCGAGGTTGATGCCGACATTGCCGGCGATCGCGTAGGCCACCACCAGCGGCGGCGAGGCGAGATAGTTCGCCTGCACGTCCGGCGAGACACGGCCCTCGAAGTTGCGGTTGCCCGACAGCGTCGCCGCGGCGACGATGTTGTTGTCGTTGATCGACTTGGAGATCTCCTCCGGCAGCGGACCGGAATTGCCGATGCAGGTGGTGCAGCCGAAGCCGACGAGATTGAAGCCGACCTTGTCGAGCGAGAGCTGCAGCCCGGAATTGGCGAGATATTCGGCGACCACCTGGCTGCCCGGCGCGAGCGAGGTCTTCACCCACGGCTTGGCGGCAAGGCCCTTGGCGGCGGCATTGCGCGCGAGCAGGCCGGCGGCCATCAGCACGCTCGGATTCGAGGTGTTGGTGCAGGAGGTGATCGCGGCGATCACCACGTCGCCATGGCCGAGATCGAAGTTGCGGCCGGCGACCGGATAACGCTTCTCGGTGTCGGAGGTCTTCTTGTATTCGCTGGCGAGCGCGGCGCGGAAACCGTCGGGAACGCCCGGCAGCGCGACGCGTCCTTCCGGACGCTTCGGTCCGGCGAGCGAAGGCACCACGTCCTTGAGATCGAGCGTCAGCGTTTCGGTGAACAGCGGATCCGGCGTGCTAGCATCGCGATAGAGACCCTGCGCCTTGGTGTATTTCGCCACCAGCGCAACACGGTCCGCCTTGCGGCCCGAGGTCTTGAGATATTCGATGGTTTCCTTGTCGACCGGGAAGAAGCCGCAGGTCGCGCCATATTCCGGCGCCATGTTGCCGATGGTGGCCTTGTCGGCGACCGACAGGTGATCGAGACCGGGGCCGAAGAATTCGACGAACTTGCCGACCACGCCCTGCTTGCGCAGCATCTGCGTGACGGTGAGCACGAGGTCGGTGGCGGTGACGCCTTCCTTGAGCTGGCCCTTGAGCTTGAAGCCGACCACGTCGGGCAGCAGCATCGACAGCGGCTGGCCGAGCATCGCGGCCTCGGCCTCGATGCCGCCGACGCCCCAGCCGAGCACGGCAAGGCCGTTGACCATGGTGGTGTGCGAATCGGTGCCGACCAGCGTGTCGGGATAGGCGACCTCGAAGGTGCCCTTCTTCTTGCCGATGGTGAGCTTCTCTTTCTTGGTCCAGACCGTCTGCGCCAGATATTCAAGATTGACCTGGTGGCAGATGCCGGTGCCGGGCGGCACCACCGAGAAGTTCGTGAACGCCTTCTGGCCCCATTTCAGGAATTCGTAGCGTTCCTGGTTCTGCTTGTATTCCTCGGTGACGTTCTTGCCGAACGCCTTGTTGTCTCCGAAGAAGTTAACGATCACCGAGTGGTCGATGACGAGATCGACCGGCACCAGCGGGTTGATCTTCTCGGCATCGCCGCCGAGCGCCTTCATCGCGTTGCGCATCGCAGCGAGATCGACCACCGCCGGCACGCCGGTGAAATCCTGCATCAGGACGCGGGCCGGACGGAAAGCGATTTCGTGCTCCAGCTTGCGCTTCTTGGCCCATTGCGCGAAAGCAACGATGTCTTCTTTCTTGACGGTGCGGCCGTCCTCGTTGCGCAGCATATTCTCAAGCAGCACCTTCATTGAATAAGGCAGCCGCGAAATTCCCTTAAGCCCGTTTTTTTCCGCCGCCGGGAGGCTGTAATAGACGTAGGTCTTGCCTCCCACTTTGAGCGTTTTCTGGCTTTTGAAACTGTCGAGCGAAGGCATGAGCAAAGTCCCGAGTTGTGAGGATGACCTTTTTTCAGGTATTACAGCACCGTTACGGGTTGGCACCCGCCGGTCTTGTTTGGGCGCATTGTGTGCTGCACCAAGTTCCGGTTTTATAGAGCCTTTCCAAACTATCCGCCACACGACAATGGTCGCTTCGCCTTTCGGACAGGCAGTTATGTCGCTTCGAGGGGCCTGACTCTCCTCAACTTTTCGGAAAATGAAATGCAGCTATACGGGCGGGGGGTGACATGCGTGCGCGGCGGGCGGGGAATCTTCGCTGGCCTTGATTTCGCCCTGGCCGCCGGCACCGCGCTGGCGGTGACGGGAGCCAATGGCGCCGGCAAATCCTCGCTGCTGCGGATCATCGCCGGGCTACTGCCGATCTCCGGCGGCGCGGTGACGCTGGAGGGCGGCGACACCGAACTCACCCTTGCCGAGCAGGCGCACTATCTCGGCCACCGCGATCCGATCAAGGGTGCGCTGACGGCGCGGGAAAACCTCGCCTTCTGGCAGGACTATCTTGGCGGCGGAGGCGCGGATCTCTCCGCCAGCCTGCAGGCCGCCGGGCTTGGCCATGTCGCCAATCTGCCGGCGGCGTATCTGTCCGCCGGACAGCGGCGGCGGCTGTCGATGGCGCGGCTGATCGCGGTGAAGCGGCCGCTCTGGCTGCTCGACGAGCCGACCTCGGCGCTCGACACCGCGGGGCAGGCGGCCTTCGCCGCGATCATGACCACACATCTGAATGCCGGCGGCCTGATCGCCGCTGCGACCCACACCCCGCTCGGCATCGCCGCGCAGGAGTTGCGGATCGGAGGCGCGACGTGAGCGCCCTCTCCGCTTTGATCCGCCGCGACCTGCGCATCGCCCTGCGCGTCGGCGGCGGCGCGCCGATCGGCGTGCTGTTCTTCCTCACCGTGGTGGTGCTGATGCCGTTCGCGCTCGGCCCGGACATTCCGCTGCTCAAGCGGCTCGGCCCCGCTGTGCTCTGGCTCGGCGCCATGCTGGCCAGCCTGCTGACGCTCGACCGCCTGTTCACCGCCGATCTCGACGACGGCTCGCTCGACCTCATCACCATGGGCCGGGTGCCGCTGGAATTGAGCTGCGCCGCCAAGGCGCTGGCGCACTGGCTCGCCACCGGCGTGCCGCTGATCCTGGCAACGCCGTTTCTCGGCATCCTGCTCAACCTCGAACCGGAAGCCACTTTCGCGGTGGCGCTGACCTTGCTTGCCGGCACGCCGGCGCTCACCCTCACCGGCATGATCGGCGCCGCGCTCGCGGTGACGCTGCGCCGCGGCGGGCTGCTGCTCGCGGTGCTGGTGCTGCCGCTGTCGATCCCGATCCTGATCTTCGGGGTCGCCGCCTCCAACACCGCGATCCTGGAACCGGCGAAATTCGGCACGCCGTTCTCGGTGCTGTGCGCGCTGTCGCTGGCAAGCCTGGTGGTCGGCCCGTTCGCCGCCGCCGCCGCCCTGCGCCAAGGACTGAACTAGAGCGTTTTCGAGCGAAGCGGCACCGGTTCGCCGTGAAGAAAACGCGTCCAATCAAGGACCTGGGGTCTTTCACCGTTTCCGTGGAACGATGAAAGGCCCCGACTCGCGCGGATGCGGCACAGCGGCACGCTGTCGCCGAATTCATCCGGCATGACGCCTTCCTGCATTGCCTCCCGCGCCGCGCGCGATTATCAGGACACCATGCTGTCAGGACCATCATGCCGCTGATCGACCTTGCCAACCCGACGCGCTTTCTCGCCTTCACGGCGCGCGTTCTGCCCTGGCTCGCCATCGCGACCGCGCTGTTGCTCGCGGTCGGGCTGTATCAGTCATGGCTCGCGCCCGACGACTACCAGCAGGGCGCGACGGTCAAGATCATGTTCATCCACGTGCCCAATGCGTGGCTGTCGATGTTCGTGTGGGGCGTGATGACGCTGTCGGCGCTCGGCACGCTGGTGTGGCGGCATCCGCTCGCCGACGTCTCGGCCAAGGCGGCCGCGCCGATCGGCGCCGCCTTCACCTTTCTTGCGCTGGTGACCGGCTCGCTGTGGGGCCGCCCGATGTGGGGCACCTACTGGCAGTGGGATGCGCGGCTAACCTCGGTGCTGGTGCTGTTCCTGATGTATCTCGGCCTGATCGCGCTGTGGCGCGCGGTTGAGGATCCTTCGCGCGCGGCGCGGGCCGCCGCGGTGCTGACGCTGGTCGGCGCGATCAACATTCCGATCATCAAGTTCTCGGTCGACTGGTGGAACACGCTGCATCAGGGCGCCTCGGTGATCCGCATGGGCGGGCCGACACTCGACCGCGCCTTTCTCGTTCCGCTGCTGATCATGGCGCTCGGCTTCTCGCTGCTGTTCGTGACGCTGCATCTGGCAGCGATGCGCAACGAGATGCTGCGGCGGCGGGTGCGCACGCTGCAGATGATCCAGGCCAGCCGACAGGGCACGTGATCCGATGCACCTCCTCACCCCGCTCGGTCCCTATGCCGATTTCATCCTCGCCTCCTACGCGCTGGTCGCCGCCGTGGTGATCGGGCTGATCCTGTGGATCGTGATCGACCAGCGCCACCAGCAGAAAACCCTGCGCGATCTCGAAGCCAGCGGCGTTTCCCGCCGCTCGGCGTCGCGCCCGGGCGAGCCGTCATGAGCACGGCGCCGACGCCCGCCCGCGCCCGCCGCTCCTGGCTGATCGCGCTGCCGCTGGTCGCCTTCGCCGGGGTGGCGCTGATGTTCTGGTTCGGCCTCGGCGCCGGCGATCATTCGCGGATTCCCTCGGCGCTGATCGGACGGCCCGCGCCGCAGACCATCCTGCCGCCGATCGAGAGCCTGACCCTCGACGGCCAGGCGGTGCCCGGCCTCGACCCCGCGACGTTCAAGGGCGAGGTCAGCGTCATCAATGTCTGGGCCTCGTGGTGCGTGCCCTGCCATGACGAAGCGCCGCTGCTCACGCAGCTTGCGCAGGACAAGCGTATCCGCATTCTCGGTATCAACTACAAGGACGTGCCCGACAATGCGCGGCGCTTCCTCGGCCGCTACGGCAATCCGTTCGCGGCGGTCGGCGCCGACGACAACGGCCGCGCCGCGATCGAATGGGGCGTCTACGGCGTGCCGGAGACCTTCGTGGTCGGCCGCGACGGCGCCATCGCCTACAAGCTGATCGGCCCGATCACCCCGGACAATCTCGAGCGTACGCTCAAGCCCGAGATCGAAAAGGCGCTGCGCGCCGGCTCCTGATCGCGCGCCCCGCCGGCCGGCGCTATTCGCCAAAATAATTTCGCGGATTTATCTGCCGTTCATTTCGCCGCCATGGCGCAGCCACGAATCCGCACATAGCTTGGAGGCATTGCAATCACTGTCCTTGGAGGGACATCCATGCGTTATTCGAAATTTGCTTCATTGACCGCCGCCGTGCTCGCGCTTGGCCTAATGACGGCATCGCCGCTGTTCGCCCAGGCCACCCAGCCGGCCACCGGCGACAAGATGGTGCCGAAGTCCGACAAGATGATGATGGCTCCCGCAGCCAAGGCCGACACCAAAAAGGAATTACTCGACATCAACTCGGCCAGCGCCGACCAGCTTAAGGAGCTGAAGGGCATCGGCGAGGCGTACTCCGCCGCGATCATCAAGGGCCGCCCCTACAAGGGTAAGGACGAGCTGGTGCAGAAGAAGATCCTGCCGGAAAAGACCTACGCCGGGATCAAGGACCAGATCATCGCCAAGCAGAAGTGAAGTACCGCCTGAATCCTCTTCCCCGTCCTGGCGGGGAGAGGTTGCTCCTCATCCTGAGGAGCGCGCTACGTAGCCAAATCTACGAAGGCTACGCCCGCTATGGCGCGCGTCTCGCAGGATGAGGCCCACCACACACGGCCTCATGGTTCGAGACGCGAGGCTATCGCCTCGCTCCTCACCATGAGGATGTCCATCTACCCCTTCGTGATATCGCCGCGCTCGGTGTCACTGACCTCGTCGGTGGCGGGCTCGATCGAATAGCGCTTGATCAGCGGCATCTGCGTCATCGCGAACAGCGCGGTGATCGGCACCGCGCCGAACGCCTTGAACGCCACCCAGAAATCGGTGCTCTGGGTGCGCCAGATCACCTCGTTGAGCACCGCCATGAAAACAAAGAAGCCGGCCCAGCGGGCGGTGAGCGCGCGCCAGCCTGCCGGCGTCAGGTTGAACACCTGATCGAACATGATGGCGATGAAGGAACGGCCCATCAGCAGCCCGGCGAACAGCGTGCCGGCGAACAGCCCGTAGATGATAGTCGGCTTGACCTTGATGAAGGTCTCGTCGTGCAGGAACAGCGTCAGGCCGCCGAACACCAGCACGATCACCGCGGTGACCAGCGCCATCAGCGGCACATGTTTGGTCACCACATAGGAGGCGATGGTCGCGACGATGATCGCAGCCATGAACGCCCCCGTCGCCACGAACAGGTCGAACTTGGCATTGGCGGCGAAGAACACCAGCAGCGGGCCAAGCTCGGTGGCAAGCTTGAACAGCGGATGCGGTGCGGGTTTATCCATCTCGTTGCAAATCCTATCGCTCGCCGATCTGCGCCGCTGCGCAGACCGATCAGTCCGTGTCCTTGCCCGCGATGGCGAGCGCGAAATCGCGCGCGGTGAACGGCGCAAGATCGTCGACGCCTTCGCCGACACCGATGAAATGCACCGGCAGGCGGTATTTCTCCGCCAGTGCCACCAGAATGCCGCCGCGCGCGGTGCCGTCGAGCTTGGTCATCACCAGGCCGGTGACACCTGCGGTCTTGCCGAACGCCTCGACCTGCGACAGCGCATTCTGACCGACGGTGGCATCCAGCACCAGCAGCACCGCATGCGGCGCGCTGGCATCGACCTTCTTGATGACGCGCGCGACCTTCTCCAGCTCCACCATCAGCTCTGTCTTGTTCTGCAAGCGGCCGGCGGTGTCGATGAGCAGAATGTCGCGGCCCTCGGCCTTCGCCGCTTCCACCGCCTCGAAGGCAAGCCCCGCCGAATCCGAACCGTGCGGGCGCGCGATCACCGGCGCACCGGTGCGCTCGCCCCAGATTTTCAACTGTTCGATCGCGGCGGCGCGGAAGGTGTCGCCCGCCGCCAGCATCACCTTGTGGCCCTCATGGCTGAACTTCGCCGCGAGCTTGCCGATGGTGGTGGTCTTGCCGGAACCGTTGACGCCGACCACCAGAATGACGAACGGCTTGTGCGCGGTGTCGATCACCAGCGGCTTGGCCACCGCGCCGAGCACCTTCTCGACCTCGGTGGCGACGATGCCCTGCACGTCCTCCGCCGACACCGATTTGTCATAACGGCCATCGCCGACCGCCGCCGCGATGCGACCCGCGACCTCGGTGCCGAGATCGGCGCGCAGCAGCACGTCCTCGATATCCTCGAGCATGGCGCGGTCGAGCTTGCGCTTGGTAACGAGATCCGCCACCGCGCCGCCGAGCGAACTCGAGGTGCGCTTCAGCCCGGCGGAGAGACGCTTCCACCAGCTTTGCTTGGGTTTGTCCTGCGGCTCGTTGGTCATATGTGATTTGTCAACAATTGGAGCCGTGTGTTAGCCGGTTCGGGCTGCAAACGAAAGCTGTTCCCGCATCATGGATACGCCGCAACCGACCCCGGAGGAAATGCAGGCCCGCGTGCTTCATCGCGATGGCCTGATGCTGGTGATCGACAAGCCGGCGGGCATCGCCGTGCATCGCGGCCCCAAGGGCGGGCCCAATCTCGAAGCCTCGTTCGACGCGCTGCGCTACGGCCTGCCGCGCCCGCCGGTGCTGGCGCATCGGCTCGACCGCGACACCTCGGGATGCCTGGTGCTCGGCCGCCATCGCAAGGCGACCGCCTCGCTCGGGCTGCTGTTCAAGCACGGCAAGATCGACAAGACCTATTGGGCGGTGGTCGAAGGCGGTCCGGCCGCCGATGAAGGCGAAATCGACATTCCGCTCGGCCGGCTCGATGAGACGCGCGGCTGGTGGCAGAAGCCGGACCCGAAAGGCCTGCCATCGCTGTCGCGCTGGAAAGTGCTGGGCCGCGGCGAGGGCCTCGCCTGGCTGGCGCTGGAACCGATCACCGGCCGCACCCATCAATTGCGCGTGCATTGCGCGGCGTCCGGCTTTCCGATTGTCGGCGACAATATTTATGGCAGCGGTCCGCGCTTTGGTGAACCAAGTCTGCATCTGCACGCGCGCGAGATCGTGATTCCGCTGTCGAAGAACAAGCCGCCGGTGCGCGTGGTCGCCCCCGCGCCGGAGCATCTGCATCCGCGCCTCAAGGCGTGCGGATGGAACGGCGAGGACGCGGCTGCGCCGGAGCTTGTCGCCTCAGGCGCGTAGCCGCACGCCGTCATCGCCGGTGATGGTCATCGCGCGGACGCGACCGGCAACGCCGCCTTCGATCGCCACCGGCAGGAAATGTTCGGTGCGGCCCTGGGTCGCGCTTTCGATCAACACCTGACGCGTCGCGCCGCGCTCGGACACGAGCCGCCGCCGCAGCGCCACCTCGCCGCGCTCGCGCAACCGGCGGGCGCGCTCCTTGATCACGCGGCCATCGATCTGCGGCATTTTCGCCGCCGGGGTGCCGGGTCGCGGCGAATACGGAAACACATGCAGGAAGGTCAGGCCACATTCCTCGACCAGATCCTGCGAGCGCGCGAACATCTCTTCGGTCTCGGTCGGAAAGCCGGCGATGATGTCGGCACCGAACGCGATGTCCGGCCGCAGCCGCCGCACCTGATCGCAGAATGCGATCGCGTCCGCGCGCGCGTGCCGCCGCTTCATCCGCTTCAGGATCAGGTCGTCGCCGGCCTGCAGCGACAGATGCAGATGCGGCATCAGCCGCGCCTCGCTGGCGATGACGTCGAAGAGATCGACATCGACCTCGATTGCGTCGAGCGAGGAAATCCGCAGCCGCTGCAATTCGGGCACATGCTTCAAAATCTGTTTGGTCAGCATGCCGAGCTTCGGCGCGCCGGGCAGGTCGGCGCCGTAGCTGGTCAGGTCCACGCCGGTCAGCACGATCTCGGCATGACCCGCTTCGGCCAGCGCGCGGACCTGATCGACCACCGCGCCCATCGGCACCGAACGCGAATTGCCGCGCCCAAACGGAATGATGCAGAAGGTGCAGCGATGATCGCAGCCGTTCTGCACCTGCACGAAGGCGCGTGGCAGCCCGCTCTGAAAACCCTCGACCAGATGCGGCGACATCTCGCGCACCGCCATGATGTCGGCGACCGCGATCTTCTCTTCACCCGCGAGGCCGAACGGCTGGGCCTCGAACGCCGCGCGCGTCCTGCGCCACGCCTCGCCATGCAGCTTGTCGTCATTGCCGAGCACGCGATCGACTTCCGGCATTGCCGCGAACATCGGCGCGTCGGTCTGCGCGGCGCAGCCGGTGACAATGATGCGCCGATGCGGATGATCGCGGCGCAATTTGCGGATCGACTGCCGCGCCTGCGCCACCGCCTCGCCGGTCACTGCGCAGGTGTTGACCACGATGGTCTCATCAAGACCCGCAGCTTCGGCCTCGCGCCGGATCGTCTCGGATTCGGCGATGTTGAGGCGGCAGCCGAAGGTGACGAGCGACAGCGTCATTGTCAGGCGACATTCGCGAACACGGCCGGATCGAACCGGCCCTCGAATTCCAGCACCGCCGGGCCGGTCATCAGCACATGATCGTCGCTCTCGCGCCACTCGATCGTAAGATTGCCGCCGGGCAGCGCCATGTTGACGGTGCGCCCGGTGCGCTTGAGGCGCGCCGCCGCGACCGCCGTCGCGCAGGCCGCAGAGCCGCAGGCCCTGGTGAGGCCCGCCCCGCGCTCCCAGGTGCGCATCACGATGTGCTCGCGATCGACGATCTGCGCCAGCGTGATGTTGGCGCGCTCGGGAAATATCGGATGGTTTTCCAAAAGCGGCCCGAAGCGTTCGAGATCGTAGGCGTGGATATCGTCGACCCAGAAGATCGCATGCGGGTTGCCCATGCTGACCACTGAGGGCGAATGCAGCACCGGCGCATCGATCGGCCCGACCTGCAATTCGATGTAGCGGGTGTCGCGAAATTCCTCGGCCAGCGGGATGTCGCGCCAGTCGAATTTCGGCGTGCCCATGTCCACCGTGAAGGTCTCCGGCGTCGGCCCCTGCCAGCAATTGAGCAGCCCGGCGCGGGTCTCGAAAGTGGCGGCGCGCTCGCCGGTCTGCGCGAACACCTGCTTTGCCACGCAGCGCATGCCGTTGCCGCAGGCGCCGGCTTCCGAGCCGTCATTGTTGTAGATGCGGATGAAGGCGCTGGTGCCGGCAAGCCGCGGCGGCTGCAGCACCATCAACTGATCGTAGGGCACAGCCTCCGGCGCGGCGATGGCGCGCGCTTCATCGGGGCTGACGCTGGCGGCGGATTGGCGCAGGTCGACGACAACGATCTCGTTGCCGATGCCGTTCATCTTGGCGAAGCTGTGGTTGGCGAGCGGGCTCATGGTCAGATCCTTCAGCCGTCTTATATGGCGAAGATCGGCGGATTGACCAGCCGCGCCGCGTTCACTTGTGCGCTTTGCCTTGCCGCCGCCGCGTTTGGTTGCCTCAGTGGCGCGAATCCGAAGATCCGGCCGCAGACGATCAGCGGGCCGCATGCTAGTGTGGCGGTTCGCAACTCTGCATCGTTGCAATGCGAGCCCGTTTTGCGGACTTGCGAACCAAAACCACACTGGAATCATAGTTTTCTAGTGTCCTTTCGAATCCGAAGTTCGCTATGGAGCGTGCTGCAAAACGAGGCGAACTTCGAATTCGGGACACCAGGTTCGGCGGCCTTTTGCGGCCCGCGAAACACCCGAGACCCGATGGAGACTTTTGGAATGAACCGCCCCCGCACCGCCCGGTCGCTCACCCTTCCGGCCTTGCTTGCTGTCCTGCCCGTCGCCGTTTCGGTCGCCTGGTCCAGCGCCTTCGCACAAACGCCGTCAGCGCCACCCGCAACGCCACCGGCTGCGACGACGCCCTCCACGGCCACGCCCGCCACCACACCGGCTCCCGACAACACGGCGCCCGCCGCTGCAACTCCAGCCGTGCCGCCCGCGGCCTCATCCGCCACGCCCGCGACACCGCCAGCTTCCGGCACGACCCCGCCTGCGGCGCCGCCGGCCACCGCCACTCCGTCCACACCAGCGCCTGCCACAACAGCGCCCGCTGCAACCACACCTCCGGCGGCGACACCCGCGCCCGCCACGCCACCGGCCGAACAGAAAACCCAGGCCGATCCGTTCGGCGAGGAGATCACTTTGACGGCGCAGAAGGTGGTGACACTGAAAGGCAAGGCGAATTGGGACGCGGCCTTCGAGACCATCACCGCGTCGCTGAAAACCCTGACCGCGCTGCTGGAGAAGCAGAACATCGCCGCCACCGGGCCGATGATGGTGGTCTACACCTCGACCGATGATGCCGGCTTCACCTTCCTTGCTGAAATTCCGGTCGAGCAGGAGCCGAAGAATCTCGGCAAGGACACCAGCATCGGCAAATCGCCGGAAGGCCGGACGCTGAAATTCGTCCATCGCGGCTCCTACGACAACATGGACAACACCTACGAGGCGATCACCAATCATCTCGACGAAAAGAAGCTCGAGGCCCGCGATACCTTCATCGAGGAATATGTCACCGACCCGTTGAAGACCGCCGAGGACAAGCTCGTCATCAATGTCTTCGTGCCGCTGAAATAACCGGAGGACCCGCCATGATCCGTCATCTTCTCGCCGCGCTCGCCCTGATCTGCGCGATGGCCCCGGCACAGGCGCAAACCTCGGAGCCGGCGGCGATCTCGGTGACCGGCGAGGCCACGATTTCGGTGCCGCCCGATCTTGCCCAGATCGACGGCGGCGTCACCACCACCGCCAAGACCGCGCGCGAGGCCAGCGAAGCCAACAACAAAGCGATGGGCGTGGTGCTGCTGGCGCTGAAGAGCGCCGGCATCGCGGAAAAGGATTTCCAGACTTCACGGCTGTCGCTGCAGCCGGAAACCTCGACCCGCGCGTCGGGCGGGCCGACCCAGATCATCGGCTATCGCGCCAGCAACCGCGTCACCGTGACGATCCGTGACATCACCAAGCTCGCCAATGTGATCGACACGCTGGTCGGCAACGGCGCCAACGACATCAGCGGCATCAGCTTCACGGTGTCGCAGACTTCTAAGCTGCTGGACGAGGCGCGCGTCGAGGCGCTCGCCGACGCGCGGCGCAAGGCCGAGATCTATGCCGGCGCGGCCGGCGTCGCGCTCGGCGCACCGCTCAGCATCTCGGAGGGCGGTGGCCCCGCGCCGATCGCCTATCGGCGCACGGCCGCACCGATGGCGGCGGCCCCGGTCGCGCAGGGCGAGGAAACCCTGCGCATCACCGTCGCGGTGTCGTACGAGATCAGGCCGAAGGCACAGTAGAGTCTTTTTGCTGTTAAAGAAGTTCCACATTTGTCATGCGCGGACTTGATCCGCGCATCCATCGAGAAAGATGGATTGCCGGGTCACAAGGGCGTTTACGCCCGTCTTCGACAGGCTATGCCCGGCAATGACGTATTGAGTTCAGATCTCGAACACCTGCCCCGGCTTCAGCACGACAAACATCTCGCGCGGCCGGCTGGCGGCATCGAGCGCGGCGGCAAGATCTTGCACCGGCGCGTCGATCGCTTCATCGGTGAGCTGGAACGTGCCGTGATGATGCGCCAGCGCCTGCGCTGCGCCGCAATCCGCCAGCGCCTTCACGGCATCCGCCGGATTCATGTGCTGCTCGCGCATGAACCAGCGCGGCTCATAGGCGCCGATCGGCAGGATCGCGAGCCGCGGCGCGCCATGGGCGTCGCGCACCTTTCGAAAATGGGTGCCGTCGCCATAGCCGGAATCGCAGACGATGTAGATTTTGCCCGCGGGGGTCTCCAGCACGAAGCTCGCCCATAACGTCTTGTTGTGGTCGAACAGGCCGCGCGCGGTCCAGTGCCGCGTCGCCACCAGCGTCACCGCGACGCCGCCGCCGATCTCGATGCGTTCATTCCAGTCATAGGCCTCGGCGCGGATCGCCTCGTCGTTCGCGCGCATGATCGCGTCGTTGCCGAGCGGCGTGATCACGCGCGGCGAAAACTTCGCGGCGAGTTTCGACAATGTCGCGACGTCGAGATGATCGTAATGGCCGTGCGAGACCAGCACGGCATCGATGGTCGGCAGCGCCTCGAAGGCGATGCCCGGCGCGTTGACGCGCTTGGGCCCGGCAAAGCTGACCGGCGAGCAACGCTCCGACCACACCGGATCGACCAGGATGTTGAGACCGCCGGTCTGGATCAGCCAGCTGGCATGGCCAACGTAGGACAGCCGCGCTGTCGTGCCGGTGACGCGCGGCGGCGGGGTGTCGGAAAATCCGCTCGGCGCATGCTCCGGCCAGCGCGCCTGCTGCTGGGTGAGGCGCCAGCGCAGCAGATCCCAGAGTGAGCGCGGCGGCGCGCCGTCCGGATCGAAAAAATGCAACCCGTCAAAATGGTCGGAAGGCGGCCCGTCATAGGTCTTCATGCGCGAGGCCCCGAAAGCCGATCCCCCGAGCAGGGCAGCAAGACCGGTGAACAGGCCGAAAAAGCAGCGGCGGTGATGGACATGATCCCTCGATTGCCCCGATCCACCCCGACAGGGCAAGTGACAGCTTCGCGAGCAGGGACGGCTTGGCCGGAACCCGCCGCTCCCAGCCCGCCGCTCCGGGTTCCCGGCCGGTTTGGGCCGCGAAATCAGCCATTTCCGGGTCCTTTCTTGACTTTCCCGGCCCCCCGGGCTTTAACCGCGCGGTTTCTCGGAAAGATTTTCTTTTCGACCCGCCGCCCGGTGCTGGATGCCGGAGGCCAACGCCCGACAGCGCTGTGCGCCCTCGGGCGCAAACGTGTTTGGATTTTCACCTCCTTCGGGAGCAACAGGTCAAGCGCCGCATGTTCGACAATCTGTCGGAAAGGCTCGGAGGTATTCTCGACAAGCTGACGCGGCGCGGTGCGCTGTCGGAAGCCGATGTTGATGCCGCGATGCGCGAGGTCCGCCGCGCGCTGCTGGAGGCCGACGTCGCGCTCGACGTGGTGCGCTCCTTCACCGAGAAGGTGCGCGAGCAGGCGATCGGCGCCACCGTCATCAAGTCGGTGACGCCGGGCCAGATGGTGGTGAAGATCGTCCACGACCAGCTCGTGGAAACGCTCGGCGCCGACGGCCAGCTCATCGACCTCAATGCCGCCGCGCCGGTGCCAATGATGATGGTCGGCCTGCAGGGCTCCGGTAAGACCACCACCACCGCCAAGCTCGCCCGCCGCCTCACCCAGCGCGACAAGAAGAAGGTGCTGATGGCGTCGCTCGACGTCTATCGCCCGGCGGCGCAGGAACAGCTCGCAGTGCTCGGCCGCGATCTTCAGATCGAGACCCTGCCGATCGTCGCCGGCCAGATGCCGACCCAGATCGCACAGCGCGCGATCCAGGCCGGCAAGCTCGGCGGCTATGACGTGGTGCTGCTCGACACCGCCGGCCGCACCACACTCGACGAAGAGATGATGCGCGAAGCCGCCGCGGTGAAGGCCGCTGCCAATCCGCATGAAGTGCTGCTGGTCGCCGACGCGCTGACCGGCCAGGACGCCGTCAATCTCGCCCGCGCCTTCAATGATCGCGTCGGCCTCACCGGCATCGTGCTGACCCGCGTGGACGGCGACGGCCGCGGCGGCGCCGCGCTGTCGATGCGCGCCGTCACCGGCAAGCCGATCAAGCTGATCGGCACCGGCGAAAAGACCGACGCGCTGGAGGACTTCCATCCCTCGCGCATCGCCGGCCGCATCCTCGGCATGGGCGACGTGGTGTCGCTGGTCGAAAAGGCCGCCGCGCATATCGACGCCGAGAAAGCGGCGCGCGCCGCCGAGAAAATGCGCAAGGGCAAGTTCGACCTTGCCGACCTGCGCGACCAGCTTGTCCAGATGCAGAACATGGGCGGCATCGGCGGCCTGATGGGCATGGTGCCCGGCATCGCCAAGATGAAGAACCAGCTTGCCGCCGCCAATCTCGACGAGAAAGTCATCAAGCGTCAGATGGCGGTGATCGATTCGATGACCCGCGAGGAGCGCAAGAACCCCGACATCCTGAAAGCCAGCCGCAAGAAGCGCATCGCCGCCGGCGCGGGCCTCAAGGTCGAGGAGGTCAACAAGCTACTCAAGATGCACCGGAACATGGCCGACATGATGAAGGCCATGGGTCAGGGCAAGCGCGGCCCGCTGGCCGGCATGGCGCAGATGATGGGCTTTGGCGGCAATGGCATGCCCTCGCCCGAAGCGATGAAAGAGCTTGCAGCGAAGATGCCCGGCGGTATTCCGCAGGGCGCGCCGACGCTGCCGAAAGATTTTCCGGGCCTGCCGGGCCTGGGGAAACCAACATTGCCGGGCCTCGGCGGATTTCCGGGGCTGGGCAAGAAAAAATAACCCGAACGCATTCACCTCATTCGAACACTTACGGAGAACTTAGATGTCAGTCGTCATTCGCCTCGCCCGCGCCGGCACCAAGAAGCGCCCGGTCTATCACGTCGTCGTCGCCGACTCGCGCTTTCCGCGCGACGGCCGCTTCATCGAGCGTCTCGGCCACTTCAATCCGCTACTGCCGAAGGACAACGAAGCGCGCCTCAAGCTCGACATGGACAAGGTCAAGGCCTGGCTCGCCAAGGGCGCGCAGCCGTCGGACCGCGTGATGCGCTTCCTCGATGCCGCTGGCGTCAAGAAGCGCGCGCCGCGCAACAACCCCGAGAAGGCCGTGCCGCGCAAGGAGCGCAAGGCTGCCGCCGAAGCGGCGAAGGCCTAATCGCGCTTTCGCGTGAGCAAGGCGGCGCCGATCTGTGTTGCGAAAATCGGTGCCGCGCATGGGGTGCGCGGCGAGGTGAAGCTGTGGCCATTCACCGGAGACCCGCTCGCGGTGTTGCATTATGGTCCGCTGTCGACCAAGGACGGCGCGCGGCAGTTTGAAGTGCTGCGCGCACGCGTGGCGAAGGACCATCTCGTCGCGGCGCTGAGCGGCATCGCCACGCGTGACGATGCCGAGCGGGTCAACGGCCTCGAGCTTTACATTCCGCGCGAGGCGCTGCCGGCCACCGAGGCCGACGAATATTATCATGCCGACCTGATCGGACTTGCCGCGATCGACACGCAGGGCGCGGCGATCGGCAAGATCGTCGCGATCCATAATTTCGGCGCCGGCGACATCATCGAGATCGCGCCCGCGCGCGGCCCGACGCTGCTGCTGCCCTTCACCAACGCCGTGGTGCCGAGCGTCGATCTTGCCAAGGGCCATGCGGTGATCGAATTGCCGGGCGAGGTCGAAGGCGATACGCCGGACGACGCCGACGCCTAGCCCGCCCACGCCGGCACGCTACAATCGGCCGGCTTTGGCAACCGCCGTACAACGACCAAGGCCGAGGACCTTCGCATCATGTGGCGCGCCACTGTGCTCACGCTGTTTCCGGAAATGTTTCCGGGTCCGCTCGGCATCAGCCTTGCCGGCCGCGCCCTCGGCGCCGGGCTGTGGGCGCTGGAGGCCCGCGACATCCGCGACGCCGCCACCGACAAGCACCGCAGCGTTGACGACACCCCGGCCGGCGGCGGCCCCGGCATGGTGCTGCGCGCCGACGTACTGGCCGCCGCGATCGATGCCGCCGCCATCGCCCCCGAGCGCCCGCGCCTCTTGATGAGCCCGCGCGGTCGGCCATTGACCCAGTCGCGGGTGAGCGAGCTTGCCGCCGGACCCGGCCCGTTGATCGTTTGTGGCCGGTTCGAGGGCGTGGACCAGCGGGTGATCGAGGCACGGGGCCTCGAGGAGGTCTCGATCGGCGATTATGTGCTGTCCGGCGGGGAACTCGGCGCCATGGTGCTGATCGACGCCTGCGTCCGGCTGCTGCCGGGGGTGATGGGCAAGCTGGCCTCGGGAACCGAGGAAAGCTTCTCCGACGGGCTTTTGGAATACCCGCAATTCACCCGGCCGCAGAGCTTCGAGGGCCGATCCATTCCGGAAATTCTGATCTCCGGCGACCATGCCCGGATCGAAGCCTGGCGCCGGGCCGAGGCCGAGGCCCTGACGCAGGCCCGCCGGCCTGACCTGTGGGCCGCCCGGCCCGCGGAAGGCGCGGCCAAAACGTCAAAAAACGCCCCGAAAGGGTGACAAGGGCTGATCTTTCGCGTATAGGACCGCCCAATCCGCGCATGTGCTGGATACGGATTTTCGCGCTGCCCCTTTCGGGCGCGTCGCCCGATGGAGTTGAGCAATGAACATCATCCAACAGCTCGAGCAGGAACAGCTCGAGAAACTGGCCGCCGGCAAGACCATTCCCGAGTTCGGACCGGGCGACACCGTGACCGTCAACGTCAAGGTCAAGGAAGGCGACCGCACCCGCGTGCAGGCCTATGAAGGCGTGTGCATCGGCCGCAACGGCGGCGGGCTCAACGAGAGCTTCACCGTGCGCAAGATTTCCTACGGCGAGGGCGTCGAGCGCGTCTTCCCGATCTACTCGCCGATGATCGACTCGATCAAGGTCGTGCGTCGCGGCAAGGTGCGTCGCGCCAAGCTGTATTATCTGCGTGGCCTGCGCGGCAAGTCGGCGCGCATCGTCGAGAAGCAGGAAACCCGTCAGGCAGCGCCCGCCGAGTAAGCGCGGCCGTTCACGGCAACGCTTTTCGCAGCGACCCTTCTCACGGCGACACTATAAAACGCGGCATTTGCCGCGTTTTTTGTTTTCGCGATCTGGTCTTCGTCTCAGGTCGTCAGCGGCCCGTTCATGATCCAACGATGGCCGAACGGATCACGCAGGATCGCGGTGCGCGTGCCCCAGAACGAATGCGTCGGCGTCAGCTCGCCGACCGCGCCGAGCTTGGTGGCACGGGCGAAGGTCTCGTCCACTTGCTCGGAGGTGGCGAATTCAAGACTTCACCGACGCGGTGACCGGCTCAGCCGGCAGTGGCGTGCGCACCTTGCCGAATTCAGGGAAGGCGTCGGCCACGAACACGGTTCCGCCGTTGATCTCGAGCTCGCAATGCATGATCCGCATGCCGTCGAGCGCCGGCATCAACGCCTTCTGCCGGGCATCGAACGCGGCGGTGTAAAAGGCGATGGCGCCGGCGGCAGGCGAAACCGTGAGATAGGGGGCAACCGGTGGTCGTGCAGTCATTGAGTACCCCCATGCAGTATCCTATATCGAGGATACTTTCCTGCCGGGCGTTATGCGAGTAAAAAGCCCCGCAGAAGCAGGTGCCTGCCCGGCAGCGCCGCGACATATCCCCGAAAAGCGACAAGCGAACAGGCGACCATGGCCAAACCGACCACACTCTACGACAAGATCTGGAACGATCATCTGGTTGACGAGCAGCCCGACGGCACCTGCCTGATCTACATCGACCGCCATCTCGTCCATGAGGTGACCTCGCCGCAGGCATTCGAGGGACTGCGCACCGCGGGCCGCAAGGTCCACGCGCCGGGCAAGACGCTCGCCGTGGTCGATCACAACGTGCCGACCACCGATCGCTCCAAACCCAATCCCGATCCGGAAAGCGCCGAGCAGATCGCAGCCCTCGCCGAGAACGCGCGCGAGTTCGGCGTGCAGTACTTCAACGAATTCGACAAGCGGCAGGGCATCGTCCACGTCATCGGCCCGGAGCAGGGCTTCACCCTGCCCGGCACCACCATCGTGTGCGGCGACAGCCACACCTCGACGCATGGCGCGTTCGGTGCGCTGGCGCACGGCATCGGCACCTCCGAGGTCGAGCATGTGCTCGCCACCCAGACGCTGATCCAGAAGAAGGCCAAGAACATGCGCGCCGTCGTCGACGGCAAGCTGCCCGAGGGCGTCACCGCGAAGGACATCATCCTTGCCATCATCGGCGAGATCGGTACCGCGGGCGGCACCGGCTACGTGCTGGAATATGCCGGCGAAGCGATCCGCGCGCTGACCATGGAAGGCCGCATGACGGTCTGCAACATGTCGATCGAGGGCGGCGCGCGCGCCGGCCTCGTCGCGCCGGACGAGAAGGCCTATGAATTCCTCAAAGGCCGGCCGATGGCGCCGACCGGCGAAGCCTGGGATCGCGCGATCCGCTATTGGGGCACGCTGCGCACCGACGAGGGCGCGCATTTCGACCACGAAATCCGGCTCGATGCCGCCAACCTGCCGCCGATCGTGACCTGGGGCACCTCGCCCGAGGACGTCGCATCGGTGTCCGGCATGGTGCCCGATCCGGCCAAGATCGCCGACGAGGCGAAGCGGCTGTCGAAGCAACGCGCGCTCGACTACATGGGGCTCAAGGCGGGGACCAAGATCACCGACATCAAGCTCGACCGCGTCTTCATCGGCTCGTGCACCAACGGCCGCATCGAGGATCTGCGCGCCGCGGCCAAGGTCGTGAACGGCCATCACGTCAACGCCAATGTCAACGCGATGATCGTGCCGGGTTCGGGTCTGGTGAAGGAGCAGGCGGAAGCCGAGGGTCTCGACAAGATCTTCCTCAAGGCGGGCTTCGAATGGCGCGAGCCGGGCTGCTCGATGTGTCTGGCGATGAATCCCGACAAGCTCGCGCCGGAAGAGCGCTGCGCCTCGACCTCGAACCGCAATTTCGAAGGCCGTCAGGGTTTCAAGGGCCGCACCCATCTCGTCTCGCCGGCGATGGCGGCGGCGGCGGCGATCGCCGGCCACTTCGTCGACATCCGCGAGTGGCGCTCGTAAGCCGGCGCGACATCAACCGCATACGAAAACAGGCGCTCGCAAGAGCGCCTGTTTTCGTATGCGTAACCTATTCTGTTCGGCCTATGCGGCGAACTTAGAACCCGAAAAAAAGGCCGGGCCGATATCCGTAACCATAGCCATAGGGCCGATATCCATAACCGTAGCCATAGGGCCGGTAATACGGACGATAATACGGCCTGTAGTAAGGCCGATAGTACCCACGATAGTACGGACGGTAGTAGCGCCGGCCGTAGTAGCGACGACCATAATAGCGACGACCATAGTAACGGCGATAGGCGCTGACATCGGTCAGAGCCGGTTCAATGGTCTTGGCATGATCCGACCCGGCGGCGAGAGGCGAAGCTTGCGTGGGCGCCGACGAGGCGAGGCCCGCAAACGCCAAAGCAGCGGCAACGAGTGCCGCCCCGAAAACTGTCTTCATGAACTCCTCCTACGGTCTTCTCCTGACAACTCTTCTCCTCGCAATCCGGCATAGCCGTCGACGTGCCTTGCGGAGGGAAACGGTCATGCCGAAACCGTAAAACCAGCCCGCAGCGCGGGCCCTTGGCGAACATCTAGGATGCCGTTCCGGCTGCAACAAGACGAACGCTGCAGCCGGTCAGGCGAAAAGCTTACCAGTAGCGATGATGATGGCGGTGACGGTAGCCATGACGCCAGCCGCGATGATGACCGCGGTACCAGCCACGATGATGGCCGCGATTCCAGTGGCGATGGCCGCGGTAATGAACCTCGGTCGTCATGCTGCCGCTCTCGGACACATGACCGGCGGTCGCGACACCCAGCGGACTCGTCAGCGACGAGGCATTCGCCTGCTGCGCTGGCATTGCCGCGAACATCAAACCCGCGACCGCAAGAAAACCGAGAAACTTTTTCATACTCATTGCTCTCCTTGTCATGCTCTGGCTGTGTGACGCGTAACAACTCACGCGCCACGCATCGGTTCCGCCGCTTGCGCGACATCATCAGCATGAGAGATGCGGGGTGAACGCCAAGTGAATGCGATCTTCATCTTTGCGGCGCTTGCGTGAACACCAGCACGCAAGATTCGTCCACCGCCGCTCGCCTGTGCAGGATCGCGCGATCAGCCGCGCCAGTAGCATTGCATCCGCGGCACGATCACAGTGCCGCTCGGGCGGTATTCCTGCTCGTAAAACGCATCGCACACCCGCACCGAATTCGGGCCGAGTTGCGGCGTGTAGATCCGGACGCGATGCGGCGCGCGGCGAGCGGCCCGACGCCGGCTCTGCGCCGAGACATCCTGTACCGTCGGTCCTGTGTTGCCGGCAGGCGCAGCCAAAATGGACGGGACGGACTGCGCGGCGGCAGGCGAGACACCAAGGCCGAGGCCGCAAATCAGCGCCAGACCGCCCGCTGCCCAGATCCGCCGCAGCCTCGCACCCATGTTCGCTCTCCATTCCGGCTATGATCGGGGCAAGGTTCCCGATTGCGGCGCGCACGTCAACCGCGCCGTGACAACACCTTGAAAGAGTTCAATCAATTTGGTCTTTGCCGGAACCCGCAATCGCGATAGAACCCGTCTAAATCCGGCCACTCCAGTGGCTTCGCCGAGGCTGGCCAACAAGGCTGACGAAAGACGACCATGGAAAAATTCACCACCCTGAACGGGGTCGCCGCCGCGCTGAAGATCATCAATGTCGACACCGACATGATCATCCCCAAACAGTACCTCAAGACCATCAAGCGCACCGGTCTCGGCAAGGGCCTGTTCTCCGAGCAGCGTTACAACGACGACGGCAGCGAGAACCCGAATTTCGTGCTCAACAAGCCGGCCTATCGCCAGGCGAAAATCCTGGTCGCGGGCGACAATTTCGGCTGCGGCTCCTCGCGCGAGCATGCGCCCTGGGCGCTGGCCGATTTCGGCATCCGCTGCATCATCTCGACCTCGTTCGGCGACATCTTCTACAACAACTGCTTCAAGAACGGCCTGCTGCCGATCCGCGTCACCCATGAGGAGCTTGAGAAGCTGTTCGACGACGCCGATCGCGGCGCCAACGCCACGCTGACGATCGATCTTGAGAAGCAGGAAATCCGCGGCCCCGATGGCGGCGTCGTGACGTTCGAGATCGATCCGTTCCGCAAGCACTGCCTGCTCAACGGCCTCGACGATATCGGCCTGACGATGGAGAAGAAGAAATCCATCGACACCTTCGAGGTCAAGGAAAAGACGGAGCGCCCCTGGCTGTGAGACGCCTCATACCTACGATGGAATGCATGATGGCCGGGTTTTCCCGGCCATTTTCATATCGCGTATCTGGCGCTTGCGCGGCCGATGCGTCGCAAGAGTTACGCGGCCTGCAGCGCCGCGATCGCCTCCGACATCGCAATCGTGCGCCGCGCCATCTCGGCGTGCAGGCGCTCCACCATCTGGCCCTCGAAACGGATCGCACCCTTGCCGGCATTCTCCGGCAGCTCGAATGCCGCGATGATGGCACGCGAACGCACAAGCTCTTCGGCCGGCGGCGTGAAGGTCGCGTTTGCCGCATCGATCTGCGAGGGATGAATCAATGTCTTGCCGTCGAAGCCGAGATCGCGCGCCTGCGCGCATTCCTCGGCAAAGCCCGTGGCATTGCTGAAATCGCTATAGGGGCCGTCGAGAATCTCGACGCCATAGGCGCGGGCCGCGAGGATGATACCGGAGAACATCGGCACCATGGTGGCGCGGCCCGGCAGCATCCGCATCCGCGTTTCCAGCGCGATATCGTTCGGCCCGACCACGAATGCGTTGAGCCGCGATGATGCATCGGTGGCGCGCGCCGCGATCTCATTGATGCGCACCACCGCGAGCGGCGTTTCGATCATCACCCAGACCCGCAGCGCCGGATCGGCTTTCAGTTCATCGAGCTTGCGCGCGATCAAGTCGATGTCGTCGGGGCCGAGGATCTTCGGCACCAGCACCGCATCGGGCTTGGCCTTCGCGGCCATCGCCAGATCGTCCTGCCACCAGGGCGACTGCAGATGATTGACGCGAATGACCAGCTCACGTCCGCCGAAGCCGCCGGCAGCGGCTTCCTGCGCAATCTGTGCCCGTGCGCCGGCCTTGGCGTCCGGCGCCACCGAATCCTCCAGATCGAGAATGATGCCGTCCGCGGGCAGGGTGCGCGCCTTGGCGATGGCGCGCGCATTCGAACCCGGCATGAACAGAACACTGCGGCGTGGGCGGATCATCAAACCCTCTCCAGAGACATATCAGCCGCACGCGATAGCATCCTGACGAACGGGACGGAAGTCTTGCTCTGGAGGCTGGATCATGGTTAGCCATTGCCAGTTATTTTTGAGGCGAACCATGCCAGCTACATTTCCCAAGCAACTGATCTCCGGTTATCGCTCCTTCGCGGAACATCGTCTGCCGACCGAGCAATCGCGTTACCGCGAACTCGCCGATGGCGGGCAATCGCCGGAAGTCATGGTGATCGGCTGCTGCGACTCCCGCGTCTCGCCGGAAGTGATCTTCGACGCCGGCCCCGGCGGGTTGTTCGTGGTGCGCAACGTCGCCAATCTCGTTCCGCCTTACGCGCCGGACGGCGAGGCGCATGGCGTGTCCTCGGCATTGGAATTCGCGGTGCAGGTGCTGAAGGTCAAGCACATCGTGGTGCTCGGTCACGCCCAGTGCGGCGGCATCAAGGCGCTGGTGCAGGATTCGGCGCCGTTGTCGCCCGGCGATTTCATCGGCAAATGGATGTCGCTGCTCGCGCCGGCGATGGAAGGCGAAGGCCGCGATCCGCGCGAGACCGAGCGGGAGTTCATCACCCGGATCGAGAAGAAAGCCGTTTCGACCAGTCTGAAGAATCTGATGACCTTCCCGTGCGTGCGCATCCTGGTCGAGCGCGGCAAGCTGCTTCTGCACGGCGCTTATTTCGGTGTCGCGGAGGGCTCGCTGTCGATCCTCGACCGTTCGACCGGGGAATTCCAGACAGTGACCCAGACACTTCCGTTGGGATATGAAGGCGCCGCGCCTCATCCGCTTCAAGGGTAGTCGAACTAAGCGGGTCTATTGTTCGGGCATGATCGCTTCGGAAAGCCGCTTCACGCTTTTCCGGATCATGCTTCCCAAAAAACAAGCCGCCCGAAGGCGGCTTGTTCAATCGGGCAGCGGCGGCCTCTTAGGCCGCCTTTTTCTTTGGCTGCAGCAGCTTGCGGTTGATCAGGCACTCGGCGATCTGAATGGCGTTCAGCGCCGCGCCCTTGCGCAGATTGTCCGACACGCACCAGAACGCGAGGCCGTTCTCCACCGTGGCGTCCTCGCGGATGCGGCTGATGTAGGTGGCATCCTCGCCGGCGCATTCGTACGGCGTCGCGTAGCCGCCCGGCTCGTGCTTGTCGATCACCAGCACCCCCGGCGCCTTGCGCAGAATCTCGCGCGCCTCGTCCGGCGTGATCGGCTTGGCGAATTCGACATTGACCGACTCGGAGTGGCCGATGAACACCGGCACACGAACGCAGGTGGCGGTGAGCTGAATCTTCGGGTCGAGAATCTTCTTGGTCTCGGCCAGCATCTTCCACTCTTCCTTGGTGTAGCCGTCCTCCATGAAGACATCGATCTGCGGGATCACGTTGAAGGCGATCCGCTTCGGAAACTTCTTCGTCACCAGTTCGTCGTTGGTGTAGACCGACTTGGTCTGCGAGAACAGTTCGTCCATCGCATCCTTGCCGGCGCCGGACACCGACTGATAGGTCGAGACCACCACGCGCTTGATGGTCGCCGCGTCGTGCAGCGGCTTCAGCGCCACCACGAGCTGCGCGGTCGAGCAGTTCGGATTGGCGATGATGTTGCGCTTGGTGTAGCCGGCGACTGCATCGGCGTTCACTTCCGGCACGATCAGCGGCACGTCGGAATCATAACGCCAGGCCGAGGAGTTATCGATCACCACCGCGCCCTGCGCCGCGATCTTCGGCGACCATTCCTTCGACACGTCGCCGCCCGCCGACATCAGGCAGATATCGACATCGCTGAAATCGTAATTCTCGAGAGCTTTGACTTTCAGGGTGCGGTCGCCGAACGACACCTCGACGCCCAGGCTGCGACGTGAGGCCAGCGCCACCACCTCGTCGGCCGGAAAGGCGCGATCACTGAGAATGTTGAGCATCTCCCGGCCCACATTGCCGGTCGCTCCAACGCACGCAACCTTGTAACCCATCGTTGACTCTCCGAAGGAAAAAGCCCTGCCCGCCGCGTTCCGCAGAAAGGAAAGAGCGAGCGCTTCTATGCGAAAAACGCCGCCGACACAACGCACACGCGGTGTCCGGCACGGCCGCCTGCCCTTCCATCGCAGGAGATCGCGTCGGTTTCAAGAATTGAAGCGCAACGACCATTATGAAGCACGCCACGACCGACCTGCCGCCGCCGAATTTGAGCGAAATCCATCCCCTGCTGCGCACCAGCCGCGACACCCGCCGGATGATTTTCGTCCGCCTGCTGGCCTACGCCTCGGGTCTGGCGGTGCTGACGGTCCTGCTCGCCGACCTGTTCGCCGCGGCACCAGCCGCCGCGGTCGCCTCGGCTCCCGTTCCGCAGGAGCAGGACTGGATCATGGCCAGTCGGCCGCAGGCGGCGTTTGCCGTCACCCACCTCGATTCTGGCGGGATTCCAGAGCCTTACCAGATTTTCCGGCACCCCGAAGGCGGCCGCAAGGACCTCATGCGCTGGGCGGTGCCGCCCGGCCCCGAGGCCACCGTCGAGATGGAGGTCTACCGTCCCGGCGACGAGACCATGGCGCCCCAGACGGTCGGCACCGACATCGCTGCCCGGATCGGGCTGCCGCAGGCCACCCAGAGCGAGGCCGCGGGCGTCATCACCAGCAAGCTCGGCCCGGTCAGCCTGATCCGCTTTTCCGGCTCTGAGGCCGCCGCCGCCTGCCTCGGCTTCGTCACCAGCTTCGATGCCCCGGCACTGCGGCTCAGCGGCTGGTCCTGTCAGAAGCTGCCGATCCCCGAGCAGCGGGCCTTTCTCGCCTGCGCGCTGGATCGCCTGATGCTGCTCAGCGCCGGCAATGATCCGAGGCTCGCCGCGCTGTTCGCCCGCGCCGAACTGCGCCGGACCGGCTGCGGCACACAGGCCTTTACCGGCGACTGGATCACCCAGGCGCAGGAGCCGGTGCTGCGCGGCCGCCTCTGACCGAGGTACCGCTAAATCCCTGTCACGCATGAAACATTTTCGACGCCCCGCGGCTTATTGTGCCGGAGTGTGGCTCAATTCACCTTGTGGCTCGCGCTCGGGACCGGGTAATATGGCCGCAATCTGGATTCCATGAGGACATAATGACCTTGAAATTTGTCGCGCCGGTTTGCCGTGCAAAATCCTTCGCGATCGCACTGGCGATCGGTGCCGCCGCCGCGATGGCCCTCAACGTCCCCAGCGCCGACGCCGCGCCGAAGAAGCGTGAGCGCGTCGCCGTGCGCAGCAATGGTCCAAACTATTCCTATCAGTCCGGCCCGCGCACCCGCGTCTACGTGACCCGCCGCTCCTGGCTCGACGCCGGCACCGAAGTGCTGCCCGGCGAGCGCAAGTACACCGACTATGTCAATCCGCCGGGCTATTATTACGGTCGCAGCATCGACCGCATTTATCAGGGCCGCCAGCCGCTCAATGACTACTTTGATCTCGGCGGCTACCCGGAAGCCTTCCCGCTTTACTGATTTCTTTGCGGCGTTCGCCTGCAACAAACCGCTTCCGACAAACCGTCTCAAACAAAATGCCCGGCTTTCGCCGGGCATTTTTATTGAGCGTGAGAAGACCGCGCTCAGGCGTGCAGCTTCTGGATTTCCTTGAGGATCGCTTCGCCCATCTGCGTGGTCGAAACCACTTTCGAGCCTTCCGACTTGATGTCGCCGGTGCGGATGCCCTGATCGAGCACATTGGCGATCGCCTTGTCGATGGTGTCGGCGAGCTGGCCCATGTCGAACGAATAGCGCAGCGCCATGCCGAACGAGGTCAGCATCGCGACCGGGTTGGCAAGGCCCTTGCCGGCAATGTCGGGCGCCGAGCCGTGCACCGGCTCGTACAGCGCAGAGCGCTTGCCGGTCTTGGCGTCGACCGCGCCGAGCGAAGCGGACGGCAGCATGCCGAGCGAGCCGGTCAGCATCGCCGCGATATCCGACAGCACGTCGCCGAACAGATTGTCCGTGACGATGACGTCGAACTGCTTGGGACGGCGCACGAGCTGCATGCCGCCGGAATCGGCGAGCTGATGCTCGAGCTCGACATCCTTGTATTCGTTGGCGTGCACGCGGGTGACAACCTCATTCCAGAGCAGGCCGCTCTTCATGACGTTGCGCTTCTCCATCGACGTCACCTTGTTGCGGCGCTTGCGCGCCAACTCGAAGGCAACGCGGGCGATGCGCTCGATCTCATAGGTCTCGTAGACCTGGGTATCGACCGCGCGCTTCTGGCCATTGCCGAGATCGGTGATTTCCTTCGGCTCGCCGAAATAGACGCCGCCGGTCAGTTCGCGCACGATCATGAGATCGAGGCCCTCGACGATCTCGCGCTTCAGGCTCGAGGAATCGGCGAGCGCCGGATAGCAGATCGCCGGGCGCAGGTTGGCGAACAGTTCGAGATCCTTGCGCAGCCGCAGCAGGCCCGCCTCGGGGCGGACGTCGAACGGCACCGGATCCCACTTCGGACCACCGACCGCGCCGAGAATGATGGCATCCGCCGCCTTGGCAAGCGCGACAGTCTTGTCGGTGATCGCCACCTTGTCGGCATCGTAGCTGCAGCCGCCGACGAGGCCGGTCTCGGTCTCGAACTTGGCGATGCCCTGCGTGTTCAGCCAGTCGATCAGGCGCTTCACTTCGGCCATGACCTCGGGGCCAATGCCATCGCCGGGAAGAAGCAAGAGTTTATGCGTTGTCATGATCGATATGCCTTATTGGTGATTGTGGCCGCAGGTGAAATGTGCGGACTTGCTAGAGCGATGTTGCGGTTTTTGCAAGCCGCATCGGCCGGGCGGATAAGCCCTTGAAAACGCGGGATAGAGCCCCTTTCATGCCCAGCCCGGATGTCTCCCCGACACCCTTTGCCCATCCCTTCCGCACCGTCCTGATCCTCGCTTTCGCAACGGCCATCGGCCTCGGCATGGGGCGCTTCGCCTACGCGCTGGTGCTGCCCGACATGCGGGATTCGCTCGGCTGGTCCTATGCCACCGCCGGCTCGATGAACACCATCAACGCGGTGGGCTATCTCGCCGGGGCGTTGATCGGTGCGCCGGTGGTACGCGTCCTCGGTCTATCGAAAACAATCGGGCTCGGAACGCTGATCGGCGTCGTGTCGCTGGTGTTCTGCGCGATGACCGGCGAGGCGGTGCCCTTCGCCACCGCGCGCTTTGTGTCGGGGGCGGGCGCCGGCATCGCGCAGGTCGCCGGCGGCGCACTGGCCGCCTCGATCGCGCAATCGCGCCCCGCGCAATCGGCGCTGCTGATCGGGCTGTTCTACACCGGCCCGGCCTTCGGCATCATCATCTCCGGATCGGTGGCGCCGTTCCTGCTGCAGGCATTCGGCGCAGGTTCGTGGTGGATCGTGTGGACCGCGCTGGCGGCGATCGCGCTGGCGATGGCGGTGCCGCTCGCATTGTCGCTGCCGCGCGGTTTTGCGACAGACGGGGCGAATGAATCGACCGATGCGCCGCTGCGGCCGATCCTGCCCTATCTCGCAGGCTATTTTCTCTACGGTGCCGGCTACATCGCCTACATGACTTTCATGATCGCCTATGTCCGCGATGCCGGCGGCGGCGCTTTTGCCCAGAGCGCCTTCTGGGTTTTGATCGGCGTTGGCGGCTACCTGTCGCCCTGGCTGTGGCGGCCGCTGATCGCGCGCGGACAAAGCGGCATGGCGATGGCGCTGATGATCGGCCTCACCGGCGTCGGCGCGGCGCTGGCGCTGATCTCGACATCGCCGACCATGCTGGCGATCTCGGCCTTCGTGTTCGGCGCGGCGTTCCTCGCCGTCACCATCGCCACCACCGCCTTCGCGCGTTTCAACTATCCGCCCGCGGCCTGGCCCAAGGTCATCGCCATCATCACCGTGGCGTTCGGCCTCGGCCAGATTCTCGGACCGATCGCGATCGGCGCTATCACCGACGCGCTGGGCAGCCTGTCCTACGCGCTGAACATTTCCGCGGCGATGCTGGCGCTCGGCGCCATCATCAGCGCGTTCCAGCGGCCGCTGCGCGACTGAGACCCGCGCGCCGCGCCGCGGGCGACACTGGGTTTTCACACTGCGCCGTGCACAAACGCCCGCGCACACTCTCAACCGCCCGCGAAATCAAGCCGTGACGACAGCGCAAGGCTGGGCTGATCTTTCGTCTGCATTGCCTGAGGCGGCGCGATTTTGCTAAAGCGGATTTCTCTCCCGCCACATGCGCCGGATATTTCCCATGAGCACCAACGCCAATCTGTTCTCCCGCCTGTTCGATCAACTCGACGATCCCGCGCGGCTCGCGATCGAGACACCGGATGGCGTGAAAATCAGCTATGGCGACCTGATCGCGCTGTCGGGACGCTATGCGAATTATCTGGTGTCGCGCGGCGTCAAGCCCGGCGACCGTGTTGCGTCGCAAACCGAGAAATCGGTGCCGGCGCTGGTGCTGTATCTCGCCACCGTGCGCGCCGGCGCGGTGTTCCTGCCGCTCAACACCGCCTACACCCTCAACGAGCTGTCTTATTTCTTCGGCGACGCCGAGCCGGCGCTGATTGTCTGCGATCCGTCGAAGGCCGACGGCATCAGGGCGATCGCGGAGAAGGTCGGCGCCAAGGTCGATACGCTCGACGCCAGCGGGCATGGCTCGCTCGCCGATGGCGCAGCCGCAGCCGACACCACGTTCGCGACCGTGGCGCGCGCCGACGACGATCTCGCCGCCATTCTCTACACTTCCGGCACCACCGGGCGCTCGAAGGGCGCCATGCTGACGCACGCCAACCTCGCGTCCAATTCGCTGACGCTGAAGGAGGTCTGGCGCTTTTCCAACAAGGACGTGCTGATCCACGCGCTGCCGATCTATCACACCCACGGCCTGTTCGTGGCGAGCAACACCACGCTGTTCTCGCGCGCGGCGATGATCTTCCTCAACAAGTTCGACACCGATCGCATCATCGATCTGATGGCGCGCGCCACGGTGCTGATGGGCGTGCCGACCTTCTATACCCGCCTGCTGCAGAACCCGCGGCTGACGCGGGAGGCAACCAGCCACATGCGCCTGTTCGTGTCGGGGTCGGCACCGCTGCTCGCCGAGACCCATCGCGAATGGTCGGCCCGCACCGGCCACGCCGTGCTCGAACGCTACGGCATGACCGAAACCAACATGAACACCTCGAACCCTTATGACGGCGAGCGGGTGCCCGGCGCGGTCGGCTTTCCGCTGCCCGGCGTCAGTGCGCGCGTCACCGACCCCGACACCGGCAAGGAATTGCCGCGCGGCGAGATCGGTATGATCGAGGTGAAAGGCCCCAACGTGTTCAAGGGCTACTGGCGGCTGCCGGAAAAAACCCGGACTGAATTCCGTCCCGACGGGTTCTTCATCACCGGCGACCTCGGCAAGATCGACGACAAGGGCTATGTCCACATCGTCGGGCGCGGCAAGGATCTCGTGATCTCCGGCGGCTTCAACGTCTATCCGAAAGAAGTCGAGAGCGAGATCGATGCCATCGTCGGCGTCACCGAGAGCGCGGTGATCGGCCTGCCGCACGGCGATCTTGGCGAGGGCGTCACCGCCGTGGTGGTGCGCGAGAAGGGCGCGGCGCTGGAAGAAGCCGACGTGATGCGTGCGCTCGACGGACGGCTGGCGAAATTCAAGCTGCCCAAGCGCGTGCTGTTCATCGATGAGCTGCCGCGCAACACCATGGGCAAGGTGCAGAAGAACGTGCTGCGCAACGCTTACACCAAGCTCTACGCCAAGCCCTGAGGCGCGCGCTTTCCTGTGCGGTCGCGCGCTGTTTAAGCGTAGACCAGCGCCACGAAGAAGCGGCTACCCATAGCCAGAAGATAGATGCCGAACGCGATCTCCAATGCGTGCTTTGACATCGCATGCGCGACCTTGACGCCGAGCGGCGCCACCAGAAGGCTGGTCGGCATCACCAGCGCCGCGCCGATCAGCGAGATGTAGCCGACCGCAAACGGAAACTGCAGCGCCAGCACGCCAGGAAAGCGTTCTGCCGCCGGCCAGCCGGCATAGATGTATCCCAGCGCGCCCGGAATCGAGATCAGCACCGCAAGACCGGCCGAGGTCGCCACCGATTGATGGATGCTGCGGCCGTAGAACGTCATCAGCAGATTGGAGAACAGCCCGCCGCCGATTCCCATCAAGGTCGAGAGCAGGCCGACCACCCAGCCATAGAGTTTCATCATCCAGCCGTCCGGCAAGTCGTCGCCGAAGCGCCAGTCCTGGCGGCCAAACAGCAACCGCGCCGCCGCCGACCAGGCGACAACCACGAACACGATCTTGAACAACCGTTCCGGCGCGTAGCGCGCGATCACACTGCCGGCGACCACGCCGAGCAGGATCGGCACCGCCCATTTGCGCACCACCTCCATATCGACGCTGCCACGCGCGCGATGCGCGGCGTAGGACCGGATCGCGGTTGGAATGATGATGGCAAGCGAGGTGCCGATGCACAGCGGCATCCGCGCCTCGAGCGGAACGCCGGTCAGGCGGAAGCATTCGTACAGCACCGGCACCAGGACCGCGCCGCCGCCGATGCCAAACATGCCGGCAAGAAATCCGGCAATGGCTCCGACCACCACCAGCAGCATGGCGAGTTCGCCAAGCTCGGAGAGATTCAGTCCTGCGATCATGGATCGGCGCTTTCAGAGGAGGGCGGGGCAGAAAACCGGAAGTGAATTATGTTATGAACATTAATTCATTTCAGTTTTTGGTATTGGCACTTCGTCTACACATTCGTCAAGCATAGCGGGTTTTTCTTGTAAAAAACAAAAGAAACGAATTGATATTCATTTTTGAGTGATTTCTGCGTTGCGCTGTCTGTTTCGACTCCGTAAATAGAAAGCATCTAACGGTCCCTTCACGCCGCATCGATCTTTTGCCGCAACCGTCAAAGCTGCCGATGACCCCCAGGATCGACCGCCCGCTTTCACCCTTCCTGACCTACCGGTGGACACTGACAATGGTCATGTCCATCATTCACCGCATTACCGGTGTCGCGCTTTATGTCGGCACACTGTTGATGGCGTGGTGGCTCATTGCAACCGCATCCGGGCCGAACGCCTATGCGGCTTTGCAGGCCTTCACCGGCAGCTGGATCGGCCGCATCGTTGTGTTCGGCTACACCTGGGCGCTGATTCATCACATGCTGAGCGGCATCCGGCACGTCGTCTGGGACCTCGGTTATGGTTTTGAGCCTGCGGAACGGGAATGGCTGACCCGCGCTGCGCTGATTGGTGGCATCGTCCTCACCATCGCGCTGTGGATCGCAGCTTTCGCCATCGGAGGCGGCCGATGAGCAGCCAGAAAACTCAGGGCTCGATGCGCACCCCGCTCAGCCGCGTCCGCCATCTCGGCTCCGCCCATGGCGGCACCTCCGATTTCTTCCGCCAGCGCCTCACCGCCATCGCGCTGGTGCTGCTGTTCGTGCCGGTCATCATCGTGATCATGATGCTGCTCGGCCGCAGCCAGGCCGCCGCGGCCCAGATCCTCGGCTCGCCGCTGGTGGCGATCCTGATGATCCTCTTCATCGTCGCCAGCGTCTGGCACATGAAGATCGGCTTGCAGGTGGTGATCGAGGACTATGTCAGCGCCGAGAAGACCAAGCTCGCCGCCATCATCGCCAATAATTTCTTCGCGTTTGCGATCGGCCTCGCCTCGATCTACGCGATCGTCAAACTATCATCCGGAGTTTAGCGCATGGCGGCCAGCAGCAAGTCCGGACCGGCCTACCCCATCGAAGACCACACTTACGATGTGATCGTGGTCGGCGCCGGTGGCGCTGGACTGCGCGCGGTGGTCGGCTGCAGCGAGGCAGGCCTGCGCACCGCCTGCATCACCAAGGTGTTTCCGACCCGCTCGCACACCGTGGCGGCGCAGGGCGGCATCTCCGCCTCGCTCGGCAACATGCATCCTGACGACTGGCGCTGGCACATGTACGACACCGTCAAGGGATCGGACTGGCTCGGCGATCAGGACTCCATCGAATACATGGTGCGCAACGCGCCCGAAGCGGTCTACGAACTCGAGCACTGGGGCGTGCCGTTCTCGCGCACCGAGGAAGGCAAGATCTTCCAGCGTCCGTTCGGCGGCATGACCGTCGATTACGGCAAGGGCCAGGCGCAACGCACCTGCGCCGCCGCCGACCGCACCGGCCACGCCATGCTGCACACGATGTACGGCCAGGCGCTGCGCCACTCGGCGGAATTCTTCATCGAATTCTTCGCCATCGACCTCATCATGGACGACCAGGGCGCCTGCCGCGGCGTGATCGCGCTCAAGCTCGACGACGGCACGCTGCACCGCTTCCGCGCCCAGACCACGATCCTCGCCACCGGCGGCTATGGCCGCGCCTATCTGTCCTGCACCTCGGCGCACACCTGCACCGGCGACGGCGGCGCGATGGTGCTGCGCGCCGGCCTGCCGCTGCAGGACATGGAGTTCGTGCAATTCCATCCGACCGGCATCTTCCCGGCGGGCTGCCTGATCACCGAGGGCGCGCGCGGCGAAGGCGGCTATCTCGTCAATTCCGAAGGCGAGCGCTTCATGGAGCGTTACGCGCCGTCCGCCAAGGACCTCGCCTCGCGCGACGTGGTCTCGCGCGCAATGACCATTGAAATCCGCGAGGGTCGCGGCGTCGGCAAGAAGAAGGATCACATCTTCCTGCACCTCGATCACCTCGATCCCGCCGTGCTGCACGAGCGGCTGCCGGGCATTTCGGAATCGGCGAAGATTTTCGCCGGCGTCGATGTCACGCGCGAGCCGATCCCGGTGCTGCCGACCGTGCACTACAACATGGGCGGCATCCCGACCAACTTCCACGGCGAGGTCGTGATCAAGAAGGGCGACGACAATGACGCGGTGGTGCCCGGCCTGATGGCGGTGGGCGAAGCCGCCTGCGTCTCGGTGCACGGCGCCAACCGGCTCGGTTCGAACTCGCTGATCGATCTCGTGGTGTTCGGCCGTTCGGCGGCGCTGCGCTGCGCCGACAAGCTCACCGTCAACGCCAGGCAGCCCGACCTGCCGTCCAACTCCGCCGAGCTCGCGCTCGGCCGGCTCGACCGTTTCCGCTACGCCTCCGGCGGCACGCCGACCGCGCGGCTGCGCGATTCCATGCAGCGCGTGATGCAGAACAACTGCGCGGTGTTCCGCACCGGCGAAGTGCTGCACGAGGGCCAGGACCTGATCCACAAGGTCAAGAGCGGCATCACCGACATCGACGTGACCGATCGCACGCTGGTGTGGAATACCGATCTCGTCGAGACGCTGGAGTTCGACAACCTGATCGCGCAGGCGGTGGTGACGATGGACTCGGCGGCGAACCGCACCGAGAGCCGCGGCGCCCACGCACGCGAGGATTATGCCGACCGCGACGACAAGAACTGGATGAAGCACACGCTGGCCTGGGCCGACGCCAAGGGCAACACCACGATCGATTACCGGCCGGTGCACAGCTACACGATGACCAACGACGTTCAGTACATTCCGCCGAAAGCGCGCGTGTATTGAGCTGCTGAATTGTCATGCGCGGGCATAGCCGTTCGAAGAACGGCGTTCTAAAACGCCTATGCCCGCGCATCCATCTTCAAAAAGGATGGATTGCCGGGTCAAGCCCGGCAATGACAAGTGAACATGGATGACGGACGAAGGCGAAGTCATGGTTCAATTCACCCTGCCGAAAAATTCCACGATCTCCGAGGGCAAGACCTGGGCGGCGCCGGAAGGCGCGACCGAAACCCGCGAATTCAAGATCTATCGCTGGAATCCGGACGACGGTAAGAACCCGACCATCGACACCTATCATGTCGACACCGCCGATTGCGGCCCGATGGTGCTCGACGGCCTGATCTGGATCAAGAACCACATCGACCCGACGCTGACCTTCCGCCGATCCTGCCGCGAAGGCGTCTGCGGCTCCTGCGCCATGAACATCGACGGCAAGAACACGCTGGCCTGCACCTGCTCGATGCATGATGTCGATACCGGCGCGGTCAGCATCAAGCCGCTGCCGCATCAGCCGGTGGTGAAGGACCTCGTGCCGGACCTCACCAATTTCTACGCGCAATACGCCTCGATCGAACCGTGGCTGCACACCACCAGCGCGACCCCGCAGAAGGAATGGAAGCAGTCGCCGGAGGACCGCTCCAAGCTCAACGGACTCTACGAATGCATCCTGTGCGCCTGCTGCTCGACCTCATGCCCGAGCTACTGGTGGAATAGCGATCGCTATCTCGGCCCGGCCGCGCTGCTGCAGGCCGACCGCTGGGTCAACGACAGCCGCGACGAGGCCACCGGGGAGCGGCTCGACAATCTCGAGGACCCGTTCCGGCTCTATCGCTGCCACACCATCATGAATTGTGCCAAGGCCTGCCCCAAGGGTCTCAACCCGGCGAAGGCGATTGCCGACCTGAAATTGAAGCTGGTCGAACGGCAGGTTTGAGTTTTCGTGCCGACGGCAGTCCGCCGCGCCGGTCAGGGCGACAGCGCAGCTGTCGCCAGATTATTCTGATTCAAGAATACTGAAGCTGGCGCAGGCGCCGGCAAACCATTTTTTCAACAGGCTGTCTTTCGTTTTAACAACTCCTCTTTCGATATCTCTATTCTTCTTGAACCGTCGCGGTTCCCGCGCGATGACTAGAACATGAACGCAGCCACCGACCAACCGCCCGACGAATTGCCGTTCGGCGCCTTTGCTCCAACGCCGTGGCAACGCGCGGTGATCGCGGCCGCCCACAGTTCTCGTCTGAAGCGGGGCGCGTTCCGCCCGATGCTGTCGCGCATCGTCAATCTGCTGCGGCCGGGCCCGATCGACGCGACCTATCAGGGCGCTTCGTTCCGCTTGCATCATCAGGCCAGTGGCACCGAACGCGGCGTACTGTTCAATCCCGGCTACAATCTGCCCGAACTCGATTTCCTGCGTCGCCATACGCCTGCCGACGGCGTGGTCATCGACATCGGCGCCAATGTCGGCACCTATGCGCTGGCGCTGGCGCGGCATGTCGGCGAGCGCGGCCGCGTCGTCGCGATCGAGCCGCATCCGGTGTCGCGCGGCCGGCTTGCTTTCAACGCCCGCGCCTCGCAGCTCGCCAACATCACGATCATCGCGGCGGCAACTGCCGACGTGGCGGGCGAACTCACGATCGAGACCGACGGCGGCAATCTCGGTGCCAGCCATATCAGCGACACCCCCTCAGCGACCGGAATCAAGGTCCCTGCGCTGCCGCTGCTCAGCGTGTTGCACGAGACCGGCATCAGCCGGATCGACACCATGAAGATCGATATCGAAGGTTATGAGGATCGCGCGCTGACCAGCTTTTTCAGGGATGCGCCACCCGACCTGTGGCCGACCGCGGTGGCGATCGAGCATCTGGAACGCAAGACCTGGCGGCGCGATTGCATCGATGACATGCTGGTGCGCGGCTACACCATGGCTGACAAGACCCGCAGCAACACCCTTCTGGTCGGCAACCAATTGCATTTGCTGCGCGGACACTGAAGCGCCCGCTGTTTTCGTCGCCGGCTAGCTGAATGCCGGCAGCACGAAGATCGCGATGTTGGTGAACCAACCGAGCGCATAAACGATCGAACGCTGCGTGCTATAATTGCCGACATAGCACAGCCCGTGCACGACGCGCAGAATGACATACACCAGCGCGAGCCAGTTTACGGCGGCGAGCGGCGCGCCCGACGTCAGCGCGATGATCACCGCCGCGGCGAAGAACGGAAAATTCTCATACGCATTCTGGTGCGCGGCATAGGCGCGGCGCTTGCGCGGCGGCAGATCGTCAACCTCCTCGCGCGGATACTGGTTTTTGGTCGGCTCGCCCCATTTGGCGAGCGCCACCCAGATGATCGGCAACAGTGCGGCGATCAGAACGCACCAATAGGCGACGGGCATGTTTTCTCCTTGTCCGATCGACGCAACATGTTTGCGTCATCATGTTTGCAACCGGAGGAGCTGTCGAGCCTGCCTTGTCTTGTCCTTACAGTTTGCTGTTTGTGTCGAGGAACATGATCGCTGCCTTGGCGTTGGGGAATCGGGAGAGCAATCATGCCTGGCGGTCATGTGGTGAAGTCAAACCGATGCAAGGTTTTCTGATGGCACAGCCACCTCAGCAGCCGACACCGCAGCAGGACCCGCAGGAAGATCCGCCGATCCAGCCGGGCCGTCCGAGCGAGCCTTTGCCAGAACAGCCGCCCGGCAATCCGCAGCCGGATGTGCCGCCGCCGATGCGCGAGCCCGGCGCGCCGCCGCAGCCACAGGAGCTTCCCGGCACCGCGCCGGATGAAGTCCCCACACGCGGGCCGGACGGACCGCGCGCTCCCAATCCCGCCACCGATGCGATCAGCCCAACGACATGACACACAGGGCGCCCCGTGTTCATGCGTCATACTGCCGGGATCATCGACTTGTCGCGTTCAGACTGTGTTCAGCCGCATAGCGCGACGATTCACGCGAAATGCACGGTTTTGCACGCGGCTTTGCCACACTCCCGCCGCACGGTTATTCGGAGATCGTCGAACTTCGGCATGACGCCGCAATGGCTCGTCATGAATTTCGCTGACGGACAGGCTCTCACATAAGGTCATCATGAAAAATTTCAGACTGCTCCTTCTTGCCACCACCGCGATCTCGGCGCTGTCGCTGTCGCAGCTTCCCGCGTCCGCCGACACGGCGGCGCTGAACGCTGCGAATGCGTTCGTCGCGCAGGCCGCGCCCGACCAGAAGGAAGCGCCCAAAGCGCCACCGAAAGCTGCGCCTCCCGCCGCTCCGAAGGCAGCGCCACCGGCTCCACCGAAGGCCGCGCCACCCGCACCGCCTGCACCGCCGGCTCCGCCGAAGGCTGCACCGGCGCCCGCGCGTCCCGCTCCGCCGCCGCCGCCCGCTGCGCGGCCCGCCCCGCCGCCGGCAGTCCCTCACACTGCGCCCCCCGCAGTTCCCAAGGCCGCTCCAGCCGCGCCACAGCAGCGCGCACCCGAGGCGCCGAAAGCCGCGCCAGGCGCACCGCCACCGCCCGCACAGCGCGGCGAGCCGCCGCGTCGTCCTGAGGCACCGGGCCAGCGCGGCGAGACCCCGCAGCGCCGGCCCGACAATGCACCTCCGATTCCGCCGGGCATTCGCGACGTGACGCCGTCGCGTCCGGCACCGGGCGCACCACCTCCGGCGGCGGCGCCCACCACACCGCCGGCAGCAACCACGCCGCCAGCCGCGCCATCGGCAGCACCCGCCGCTCCGAAGGCAGCGCCCAACGCGGTCACCACACCGCCGGGTGCGCGCCCTCTGCCCGGCGCAACGGCGCCTGCCGCCCCAACCCCGAACGCCGCACCTGCGGCACCGGCCACTTCACCGACACCGGCCCCGAATGCCGCGCCGTCCACGCCGGCCAGCCCACCGGTACCTGGCGCCGCGCCGACAACACCGCCGGCCGCCCCCGGCACGCGCAGTGAACGCCGCGGACCACCGCCGGGCATGCCGGCCGGCACCCCGGCAGCACCGGCCACCGCGCCGGTCGCGGCGCCCTTGCCGGCAGCACCCGCCGTCACCGCCGCGCCAATTCCAACCAACGCCCCGCCCGCCGGCGGCCGGCGGATGGAAGATTTCCGCAACCAACGCCAGCAGACCACGGAAGGCGGGCGTACCGTCATCCGCGAGCCGGGCCGCGTGATCATCCAGGATCCGAACGGCCAGTCCTTCGTGCGGCACAACGATGTCGATCGCTTCCGCTATGGTGCGCGTGACGTGCGCGTGACCCGCGAGGGCAACGACACCCGCACCATCGTGGTGCGGCCCGACGGCACGCAGATCATCACCATCAACGACAACAATGGCAGCCTGCTGCGTCGCATCCGCCGCGATCGCGACGGCCGCGAGGTCGTGATCATCGACAACAGGCGGCGCGGACCCGGCTTCGGCGCCGGCCTGGCCGCCGGTATGGTGGCCGGCGCGATCGGCGGTTACTTCGTCGCGCTGCCGCCGCCGGTGCTGCGCATTCCGCAGAACCGCTACATCGTCGAGGCGGAAGATGCTTCGCCGGACCTGATCTACGACACGATGATCGCGCCTCCGGTGGAGCGCATCGAGCGGCCTTATTCGCTCGATGAAATCCGCTACAGCCCGTCGGTGCGCCAGCGCATGCCGAGCATCGATCTCGACACCATCAACTTCGAGACCGGATCGTGGGAGATCCCGCCCGATCAGGCCGGCAGGTTGCAGGTGATCGCCGACGGCATCAACCGCGCCATCCAGCACAACCCGCAGACAGTGTTCCTGATCGAAGGTCACACCGACGCGGTGGGCAACGACGTCGACAATCTGTCGCTGTCGGATCGCCGTGCCGAATCGGCGGCGACGCTGCTCACCCAGCAGTTCGGCGTACCCGCGGAGAACCTCACCTCGCAGGGTTACGGCGAGCAGTACCTCAAGGTGCCGACCGATGGACCGGAGCGGCGCAACCGTCGCGTCACGGTGCGCAACATCACGCCGCTGCTCAACGGCGGCGAGGCCAACGCCGCGCCGCGCTGACCCAACGAACTATCCAAATGACAATGGCCGGGATGATCTCCCGGCCATTTTTCTATCTGGTCCCACCCGGCGGATCGGGCGCATGATGCCGCCTGCAGGAGCATGCGATGAACGATATTGCCGGACCGATCCACCACGCCGCCGCCAAGGGCTACACCTCCAAGGCCGCAATGTACGCGCGCGGCCGTCCCGATTATCCGCACGAAATCGTGGACTGGCTGCGCCAGCGCCTCGGCCTTGAAGCCGGCCGGACCGCGATCGATCTCGGCGCCGGCACCGGCAAATTCACCCAGCATCTCGTCAAGACCGGCGCGCGGGTGATCGCGGTGGAGCCGGTGCGGCAGATGCGCGAGCAGCTTGCAAACTTGCTGCCGGATGTCGAGGTCCTTGAGGGCACCGCCACCGCGATTCCGCTCCCCGACAATTCCGTGGATGCGCTGACCTGTGCGCAGGCCTTTCATTGGTTCGCCACCCGCGCGGCACTCGCCGAAATCCATCGCGTGCTGAAGCCCGGCGGCAAACTCGGCCTGATCTGGAACATGCGGGACGAGACCATCGACTGGATTTCGCAACTGTCGGCGATCCTCACGCCCTACGAAGGCGACACACCGCGCTTTAGCAACGGCACCTGGCGAGGCGTGTTTCCATTCGACGGGCTGACACCGCTGCAGGAGGATCATTTCCGCCACGTCCATCGCGGCGCGCCGGAGGACGTGATCATCAACCGCCTGCGCTCCACCAGCTTCATCGCGGCGCTGCCAGCCGATGAAGAGGCGAAGGTGGTCACGAAAATGCGCGCGCTGATCGACGCGACGCCCGCGCTGTCCGGCAAGGACGAGGTGAGCGTGCCCTACAGCACAGTGGCGTATTGGACGGAGAAGATCGCGTAGCGCGGGACACAATCACCCAACAAAAAGGCCGGGAAAAATCCCGGCCGGTTTTGACTTGGAGTGCGATCACTCAAATTCGCCTGATCTCTGACGGCGAAATCAGATTCACCTTTCCTTCGACATCACCCTTCATGCGCAACGAAAACCCACGCTGCAAATAACCTTCGATCTGATCTTCGCGGACCGAAAGCTGATTCTTGGCATGATGCTTTACGTCGCCCAAGGCAGGATCGGCCACGCGGTAAAGCCCGTTGGGATACCGATGAGGGGAGAAGATCTCCCCATCCGGCGCAATATACTCCCAGCCCATGTGCGATCCCGTTTCCGGTTGCGGCGCCCCAGTGTGTTTCAGCTTTTGTCGCTGTCGAGCTTGGGGATGTGAGAACCCTCCCCGGCCGACAGCAAGCCCGTCTTGGTGTAGAGATCTAGTTTGCCCCGCGTATCGGAAATATCGAGGTTGCGCATGGTCAACTGACCGATGCGGTCGCCTGGCGTGAACGCCGCATCCTCGACCTTCTCCATGCTCAACCGCTCAGGCTGATAGGTCAAATTGGGACTCTCGGTGTTCAGGATCGAGTAGTCGTTGCCGCGGCGCAGTTCGAGCGTCACCTCGCCAGTGATCGCGCGAGCCACCCAACGCTGCGCCGTTTCCCGCAGCATCAAGGCCTGGGAATCGAACCACCGCCCCTGGTAGAGCAATCGGCCAAGCCGCATGCCGCTGATCCGGTACTGCTCGATGGTGTCTTCGTTGTGAATGCCGGTGACGAGACGTTCATAGGCGATGTGGAGCAGCGCCATGCCTGGCGCCTCGTAGATACCGCGACTCTTCGCTTCGATGATCCGGTTCTCGATCTGGTCGCTCATGCCAAGGCCATGTCGGCCACCGACGGCATTGGCCTCGAGGAACAGCGCGACAGGATCTGCGAAGGTCTGACCGTTCAGCGCAACGGGCTGACCTTCCACAAATCGTATTGCGACCTTTTCAGCCTTGACGGCGCAGTCGTCACGCCAGAACGGAACGCCCATGATCGGATTGACGATCTTGATGCCGCTGTCGAGGTGTTCGAGATCCTTGGCCTCATGCGTCGCGCCAAGGATATTGCTATCGGTCGAATACGCCTTTTCGGCGCTCATCTTGTAAGCGAAACCGTGGGCGGTCATGAACGCCGACATTTCCGCGCGGCCGCCCAGTTCGTCGATGAATTGCTGGTCGAGCCAGGGTTTGTAGATCCGCAAGTCCGGGTTGGTCAGCAGTCCGTAGCGGTAGAACCGCTCAATATCGTTGCCTTTGTATGTCGAGCCGTCGCCCCAGATGTTGACACCATCCTCCTTCATGGCCGAGACCAGCATCGTGCCGGTCACGGCGCGGCCAAGCGGAGTGGTGTTGAAGTATGCGATGCCGCCGGTCGAAACATGGAATGCGCCCGATTGAATCGCGGCAATTCCTTCGTGAACCAGTTGCGTGCGGCAATCCACGAGGCGGGCTTTCTCGGCGCCAAACTCCATGGCCTTGCGCGGAATCTCGTCGTAATCGGCCTCGTCAGGCTGGCCCAGATTGGCGGTATAGGCAAAGACGCGGGCGCCTTTTTGCTTCATCCAAAGCAGCGCTGCGCTGGTGTCGAGCCCGCCCGAGAAAGCGATGCCGACATTTTCTCCTTTGGGAAGGCTCTTCAGAATCGTACTCATAGAACGTCCATTCGGGCAATTTCGTTTGGCGGTTTGGATGCGCGACGAACAGGCCTCGCGCGGACGGGAACGCGTTTAGTGGCGGCTGACATGTTGGGTCAGGCGGGGCAATGGCCCGACCTCGTCGCCGAGATCAGATCGGCTTTCTATAGAAAAATTGCGGGATGATGGGAAGCCGCTGATAGTGACTAATTCTCGTCGCCCCGGCGCAAATAGCGGTTCAGGATAACAAAGTCTGGCTTCCGGTTTTCTCTCCCGGCCTGACCCGGGGCGAGGGGCCGACCTCGCGGCCGAGCCGCTTCTGCATCCAGCGATAGCCCGGCCACGCCACCCGCGTCAGCCAGGCATCGATGCCGGCATCCGTCATCCGCGTCGAAGGCCAGCGATAGATCAGGCCGTAGATCAGCCAGATCACCAGAAAGGTGACGAGCCCGGAGAAGATCACGTCAGTCGCAAAATGACCGCCGAAGGTCATGCGCAGGCCGCCGGTGGCGAAACCGAACGCGGAGGCGCCGGCATAGGCCAGCGGGCGCCATTGCGGCGGCGCCAGCGCGGCGGGCGCATAGGTCCAGAACGCGGTCGCGCCCTCACCGGAAAAGAACGAGCAGTTCTTCGGGCATTGGCCGCGCGGATCCCACCACGGCTTGAATTCGAGGCCGCCATTGAACTCCGTCACGCTGACCGGGCGCGGACGGCCCCAATAAGTCTTGAAGGCGATGTTGGAGAGCACGATCGCCGACAGAAAGATCGTCAGCAGCAAGAACGCCATCTTGCGGCCGGACATCATCAGCGGCTTGACCGGGCGCAGCAGCTTGACCACCAGCGCGATCAAAGCCGGCAGGGCGAAGGCCCACGCGATCCACATCGCGGCCTCGCGCGCGATAATCGCAGGCCAGTTCGCCTTCATCGGGAAGGTCTTCGCCACCGCGTCGTAGAACAGCGCGGCGATCTTCAGATCGAGCTCGGGATAAAGCCCGAACAGCAATCCGAAGCCGAGCGACAGCGCGAGCGCGATATAGAGTCCGGTCCGGTTCATGGCTGCGCTGTCTAGCCGAGGCGGACGGTGAAGGAAAGCTGCATCGCGGCGCTCACCGTCCGGGCTCGACGGTCTGCGGCGGCCGGGACGGCGGCTCGCCGCGCCAGACGCCGGCATTGCGGCCCGCGATCAGCCAGTAGACCACGCCGCCGAGAATGCCCGAGCCGACCATGATTTCGAGATGCCGCCGCACGATGCCATCGAACGTCATCGCCACCGTGTCGAATGGAATGAAGGCGAGATAGCTGCACAGCCCGGCAAGGCCGCCGAGAATGGCATAGGCGAGGATGCTGCGGATCGAGAACGCTTCGGTGATGAGAATGAGAAACAACGCCGGCAGCAGGGCAAAGCCGCTGACCAGGAGAAACCCGAACCCGATCAGGACATCGATCACATCACCGTTCATGTCGCGCAGCGACACGTCGGTCATCTCCGGAAACAGCAGGGTGACCACCGCCACCAATCCCGCCACGAAGCACGCGGCGAAGAAACCGAAGAAGATCGCGAACAACCGTCCGATCAGCGCCATGGGAAATACTCTTCATGTTTGGGCATGATCTTATCCGAAAACCGCGTCGCACCTTTCGGGATCATGCCCTAGTCCGTCATCGCCATCGCGCGCAACGCCTGCCGCTCGCGCGCCGACAGTTTCTCGGTCTCGGATTTGAGCTGACCGCAGGCGGCGAGAATGTCGCGGCCGCGCGGCGTGCGCACCGGCGAAGAATAGCCGGCGTTGAAAACATATTCGGAGAACTTCTCGATCTGGTCCCAGTCGGAGCATTCGTACTTCGTCCCGGGCCAGGGATTGAACGGAATAAGATTGATCTTCGCCGGAATGCCCTTGAGCAGCTTCACTAGCAACTTGGCGTCGTCGAGCGAATCGTTGACGCCCTTCAGCATCACATATTCGAAAGTGATGCGCCGCGCGTTGGACGAGCCGGGATAGGCGCGGCAGGCATCGAGCAGTTCGGCGATCGGATATTTGCGATTGAGCGGCACCAGTTCGTTGCGCAGCTCGTCGCGCACCGCATGCAGCGAGATCGCCAGCATCACGCCGGTCTCCTCGCCCATGCGCGCGATATTCGGCACCACGCCCGAGGTCGAGAGCGTGATGCGCCGGCGTGACAGCGCAATGCCCTCGCCGTCGGAGACGATCAGCAGCGCATCGCGCACCGCGTCGAAATTGTAGAGCGGCTCGCCCATGCCCATCATCACCACGTTGGTGACGAGGCGGTTGCCGTTCGGGGTCTGGCGATCGACCCAGTCATTGAGGCGATCGCGCGCCACCATCACCTGCCCGACGATCTCGCCAGCAGTGAGATTGCGCACCAGACGCTGCGTGCCGGTGTGGCAGAACGAACAGTTCAGCGTGCAGCCGACCTGCGAGGAGACGCACAGCGTGCCGCGGTCGGTCTCCGGGATATAGACGCACTCGACCTCGTGCGGCCGCTCGGCGGCGTGGCCGGACGGCAGCCGCAGCAGCCATTTGCGGGTGCCGTCATTGGAGATCTGCTCGGCCACCACTTCGGGCCGCGCCAAAGTAAAATGCGCGGCGAGCGCCGCGCGCATATCCTTGGAGACGTTGGTCATCTTCGCAAAGTCCTGCGCCCCACGCACATACATCCAGTGCCAGAGCTGCTGCACGCGCATCTTGCGCTGGCCGGCCGGCACGCCGATTTCGCCAAGCCGGTCCGCGATCTCTTCGCGCGACAGGCCGATCAGCGACGGCTGCGCCGGCGGCACATAGCTTTCGAGGGCGGTCTTTTCCAGAACGCTCAGCGCGTCAGTTGCGTCAGTCATGTCGGTACAATCGGTTTCGGATAAGGCTGGTTGTCATGCCCACGCTCGTCGCAGGCATCTACGTCTTCGGTTGACCCAAAACAGACGTGGATGGCCAAAACATAGCCGTTCGAAAGAACGACCCGGCCATGACGGGAAACTAAATTCCAGACGCTATATAGGACGAATATCCGCCGATTGCGACCGTCTTAACGCTTGCAATCCTGCGCCAGGCGGTCGAGCGCCTGGGCCAGCCCCTTCAGGGAAAACACATCCGTGGTCTGGGTTCCCTTGGAGGAGACGCCTTTGACCGTGGCATCGGCGCCCTTGCGCATGGCATCGACCATGCGGTCTTCCTCGGCCGCATTCTTGATCCAGAGCCCATCACCCTGCGAATACATCGCATAGCGCGCATTGCCGATTTCCAGCGAGGAGTCCGCGCCCGGCTTGAGCTGGTAGCCGATCATGATCGAGACCTCGTTGACCACCTTCTCAGCAGGCCGCGTCGAGATGAAGGCATAGGCCGGATCGCGGGGACGGTTCGGCGGATTGGTCTTGGACGATGTCGGCTTGGCGAGCGCGAAGCAGACCTTCTTGCCGCCCGGCGAAGCAACATAGGCGCCCCACTGCCCGAATTGCCCAACCAGCGTCGGCTCGGCGCTGCCCGCCGCGGCAGGCTTTGCCGCCGGCTTAGCTTTCGGCGCAGCGGCCTTCGCGCCCTTGGCCGGCGCGGTCTGTGCGGAAGCGAGGTCTGTGAAGCCGCATGCCAGCATGATCATCGCGAGCATCGTCCACAGTCGCCGCACAGACATGAGAACCTCTTTGCAGGATCGAATCGGACGCCGCGGAGAGTGACCGCCGCGACTCTGATGGAATAACCAAGAAACGCCTGATTGAAAAGGCTGCCAATCACTTAAGCGTTGGATGATCCGTCGATCGAGCCCGCTTGGCGCGCATGCAACACGCGGAACCGCAAGACCAACCGCTCACGCCGCATCGGGCTCAAGACCACGATGCAGCGCAGCGCGGGCGGCCTCGCGATGATCGGAGCGGATGTAGCTCGCCACCATGCGGATGGTCGCCGCGAGCACTGCGGCATCGTCGGTGAAGCCGAGCACCGGCAGCATGTCCGGCGCAAAATCAAACGGCAGAATGAAATAGGCAACCGCGCCGAGCAGCGCCACCTGGACATGACGCGGGGTCTGGCGATCGAACGCGCAGTAGTAAGCGGCGAGCAGGTCCTCGGCGAAGGGCAATTGCGCGGCGACGCGCTTGATCTTCCTCCAGAAGCTTTTGCGGACCCGCTCGGGATCCTGAGCCAGCTTGCCGGCCGGATCGAAATCGAAAATGTGATCGGTCGCCATCGCGGCACTCACCTCGCCAAATCCGCTGCAGACCCGCTCCAGGTCGCGGGAGAGCCGCAGCTGATCTGGTGTCGGCGATAGCCCGGCGCAAGCAGGCTCGCCGCCGACTTAGGGGCCGCGCCCGTCCGCGATCGCGTTCATCGCCCGCGCCAATGCGATGTCGCGCCGGGTCAGGCCGCCCGCATCATGGGTGGAGAGCACCACCTCCACCGTCTTGTAGACATTGCGCCATTCGGGGTGATGGTCGTTCTTCTCGGCCACCAGCGCGGCGCGGGTCATGAAGCCGAACGCCTCGTTGAAATCCGCGAACACGAAGGTCCGCGCGATCGCATCGCGGCCCGCCACCTCGGACCAGCCCGGCAACTCGGCCAGGGCCGCCCGCCGCGCATCCACCGTTAACCGCTCCGTCATCATCATCTCCTCGATCTCGAATGAACCAAACCCCGATCACGAGGTTCTTATTTTGGGATTGCTTAAATCCTGGACAGAGAATGGCTCCCGCCATTTTTCGGGCGTGAATTCATGAGTACCAGCCACTCACCACGTTCCCATTCAGGCGAGCGCCGGCGGCAGGCATCTGGTAAGATTACCGCCAGGGCGCAGCCGAACTCCAGCAAACGGTGATAAATGGCGCCGACGCACCAGGATTCGAAACCCGCCGCGATGATATCCCCCCACGGGCAATATTCCTCGTCCAAGTCGCGCGCCCGGATCCGGATGTGGCTGCTGCTGCTCGCCTGCGTGCTCGGCCTTGGCACCGCCATGGGCGGCATCGTGTATTATATCAACCGGCCCATTACGCTGCGGATCGCGGTCGGCCCGCCTAACAGCGACGACGTCAAGGTGGTGCAGGCACTGACCCAGGCGTTCGCCCGCGATCACGCCAAGATTCGCCTGCGGCCTGTCATCACCGAGGGCGCGACCGAAAGCGCCGCGAACCTCAGCACCGGCAAGGTCGATCTCGCCATCGTCCGCGCCGATGTCGATTTTCCGAAAGACGCCGGCGCGGTCGCATTCCTGCGCAAGAATTTCGTCACACTGTGGGTGCCGGGCGGCGGCCCGAAGAAATCCAAGATCACCAGCATCAAGCAACTGGCCGGCAAGCGGATCGGCGTGATCGGCCGCACCAAGGCCAACGTCAATCTGCTCAACGTCATTCTCGATCAGTCGGGCGTCTCACCCGACAGCGTCCATATCGTACAGTTCGCCACCACCGGTATTTCCGAGGCGCTGCGCAGCCAGAAGCTCGACGCCTATCTCGCGGTCGGGCCGCTCAACAGCCGGATTACCGCCGAGGCGATCGCCGCCACGGCGCGCGGCGCCGAGCCGACCTTCCTCTCGCTCGATACCGCCGAGGCGATCGCGCAGAAATTCGCCGCCTATGACTCGGGCGAAATTCCCGCCGGCTCCTTCAATGCCGCGCCGCCACGCCCCGACGACACCGTGACCACCATCAGCTTCGGCCATCATTTCGTGGCGCGGCGCTCGCTCTCCGACACCACGGTCGCCGCCTTTGCCCGTCAGTTGTTTGCCGCGCGGCAGGCGGTGATCAACGAGTTCCCGCAGGCCGCCAAGATCGAGACCCCGGACACCGACAAGGATGCCGCCATCCCCGCCCATCCCGGCGCGGCCGCCTTCGTCGATGGCGAGGAGAAGAGCTTCCTCGACAAGTACAGCGACTATATCTGGGGCGTCATCATGATCCTGTCGGTGATGGGCTCGGCGGGCGCCTGGTTCGCCGGGTTCATGCGCCGTGACGAGCGCACCACGAACACCTCACTGCGCGAACGCCTGCTGGAGATGCTGCCGGAAGCCCGCAAAGCCACCTCGATCGAGGAACTCGACGCGATGCAGGCGGAGGCCGACACCATCATGAGCGAGACGCTGCATTGCTTTGAGGACGGCGCCATTGAGGAGGGTTCGCTCACCGCCTTCAGCATCGCTCTGGAGCAGTTCCACAACGCGGTCGCCGACCGCAAATCGTTCCTGATCAGCCTGCCGGAACCGCAGCGCCCGCCACGGCCGCATGTCGCTAGATGACGCCCGGGCGGCTCACTTAAGCATTCTGCAAAAATGCCCAATTCCGGGGCCAATTGCAGATTGTGTTCGGACGGGTTCTGACTATATTCCGCCGCAACGCGCCGGACGCCCGGATCTGATTTTGGCGAAGTGAGGCGTGCGTGCCCGGCTCCGATGGACCGGGCCAGTTTTTTTGGCGTCCCCCTGTGACTGCCCGTGACGCCCAACCGGTGAAACATATGAATTTGCGAAATATCGCCATCATCGCCCATGTCGACCATGGCAAGACCACCCTCGTCGACAAGCTGCTGCAGCAGTCCGGCACCTACCGCGAGAACCAGCGCACCGTCGAGCGCGCGATGGACTCCAACGATCTCGAGCGCGAACGCGGTATCACCATTCTCGCCAAATGCACCTCGGTGCAGTGGGGCGAAACCCAGATCAACATCGTCGACACCCCGGGCCACGCCGACTTCGGCGGCGAGGTCGAGCGCATCCTGTCGATGGTCGATGGCGTGATCGTCCTCGTCGACGCCGCCGAAGGCCCGATGCCGCAGACCAAATTCGTGGTCGGCAAAGCGCTCAAGCTCGGCCTCAAGCCGATCGTCGCCATCAACAAGGTGGACCGCTCCGACGCCCGCACCACCGAAGTGCTCAACGAGGTGTTCGATCTGTTCGCCGCGCTCGACGCCACCGACGAGCAGCTCGACTTCCCGATCCTCTACGGCTCCGGCAAGAACGGCTGGATGGGCACGACTCCCGAAGACAACGCCAACGGCATGAAGCCGCTGTTCGAGCTGGTGCTGAAGCATGTCGCGCCGCCGCAGGTCGAAGAAGGACCGTTCCGCCTGCTCGGCACCATTCTCGAAGCCAACCCCTATCTCGGCCGCATCATCACCGGCCGCATCGCGTCCGGCAGCGTCAAGCCGAACCAAAGCGTCAAGGTGCTGTCGCGCGACGGCAAGACGGTGGAGACCGGGCGCATCTCGAAGATCCTCGCCTTCCGCGGCCTCGAGCGCCAGCCGGTCGAACTCGCCGAAGCCGGCGACATCGTCGCCATCGCCGGTCTGACCAAGGGCACCGTCGCCGACACCTTCTGCGATCCCACGGTGGAGACGCCGCTGCAGGCGCAGCCGATCGATCCGCCGACAGTGTCGATGTCGTTCATCGTCAACAATTCGCCGCTCGCCGGCACCGAAGGCGACAAGGTGACGAGCCGCCTGATCCGCGACCGCCTGCTGCGCGAAGCCGAGGGCAACGTCGCGCTGCGCGTGGTCGAAGCTGCCGACAAGGATTCGATGGAAGTGTCGGGACGCGGCGAATTGCAGCTCGCGATCCTGATCGAGACCATGCGCCGCGAAGGCTTCGAGCTGTCGGTGTCGCGTCCGCGCGTCGTGCTGAACAAGGACGAGAGCGGCCAGCTGCAGGAGCCGATCGAGGAAGTCGTGATCGACGTCGATGAGGAATTCTCCGGCGTGGTTGTGCAGAAGATGAGCGAGCGCAAGGCCGAGATGATCGAGATGCGCCCCTCCGGCGGCAATCGCCTGCGCCTCGTGTTCCATGCGCCGACCCGCGGCCTGATCGGCTACCAGAGCGAGCTGCTCACCGATACCCGCGGCACCGCGATCATGAACCGCCTGTTCCACGGCTACGCGGCTTATAAGGGCGAGATCCAGGGCCGTCGCAACGGCGTGCTGATTTCCAACGATCAGGGCGAGGCGGTGGCCTACGCCATGTTCAAACTGGAAGATCGCGGCCCGATGATGATCGAGCCGGGCTGGCGCGTTTATCGCGGCATGATCGTCGGCGAGCACACCCGCGACAACGATCTCGAGATCAACGTGCTCAAGGGCAAGCAGCTCACCAACATCCGCACCACGTCGAAGGACGAGGCGGTGCGCCTGACCCCGCCGATCCGCATGACGCTGGAAAAGGCGCTCGCCTACATCGAGGACGACGAACTGGTCGAGATCACGCCAAAGTCGATCCGGCTGCGCAAGCGCCATCTCGATCCGAACGAGCGCAAGCGCGCCGAGAAGAGCAAGGAAGCCTTGGCGGGCTGAGGCTGCAAACCTATACTTTGCTGCGTCATGGCCGGGCTTGTCCCGGCCATCTACGTTTAGGACTGAGAAAAGCGTGGTGCCCCGGACATAGGCTAGCGAAGCGCCGCCATTCTTCGAACAGCTGCGCCCGGACATGACGGGATGTAATCCCCGTCCCGCCGCGTCATTCAAAGGTGATGGAACTCCATGTCCCTTCCCTCCGAGATCGATGTCGCCATCATCGGCGCCGGTGCGGCGGGACTTGCCGCGGCGCGCACCCTGCACCACGCCGGTATTCCGCTGATCGTGCTGGAGGGCCGCAATCGCATCGGCGGCCGCAGCCACACCATTCAATATACGCAGCACAACGTGCTGTTCGACCTCGGCTGCGAGTGGCTGCACTCCGCCGATAAGAATCCGTTCGTGCCGATCGCGCGCGAGCTTGGCTTTGCGATCGACGAGACGCGGCCGAAATGGCGCGAGCAAAGTCTCGATATCGGCTTTCCCCGCATGGAGCGCGAAGCCTATCTGCAGGCGATGGACGCCTTCGAGGCGCGTCTCGAAGCCGCGTCTGATCTGCCGGAGGATTCGGCCGCCAGCCAGTGGCTCCAGCCCGGCAATCGCTGGAACGCGCGGATCGATTCCATCAGCACCTATGTCAATGGCTGCGAACTCGACACCGTGTCGGTCTATGACGCCGATGCCTATGAAGATACCGGCGTGAACTGGCGGGTGCGGCGCGGCTATGGCGCGCTGATCGCAGCCTATGGCGCGCCATGTCCGGTGGCACTCGACACCCGCGTCACGCTGATCGACCACTCCGGCCCCGATCTGCGGATCGAGACCTCGCGCGGCATCTTGCATGCGCAGAAAGTCATCGTCACCGTGCCAACCAATCTGATGGCCAACGAGACCATCCGCTTTCACCCGCCGTTGCCGGAGAAAGTTGCAGCAGCGGCGGGGCTGCCGCTCGGGCTCGCCGACAAGGTGATGCTGGCGCTGGACGAGCCGGAGGCGCTCCCGGTCGACGGCCATCTCTATGGCGCGTCCGACCGCGTCGGCACCGGCAGCTACCACCTGCGCCCGATGGGGCAGAATTGCATCGAGGGCTTTTTCGGCGGCAGCTTTGCCCGCAGCCTCAGCGATCAGGGCGACGGCGCCCTGGCGGCGCAGGCGATCGACGAACTGGTGGCGCTGCTCGGCGCAGGTATTCGCAACAAGTTGCGGGTGCTAGGTTCGTCACGCTGGGCGCATGACGAATTCGCGCAGGGCTCCTATTCGCATGCGCTGCCGGGCCACGCCGATGATCGCGCTGTGCTCGCCACGCCAATCGATAATCGACTGTTTTTCGCCGGCGAAGCGACCTCGCCAAACTTTTTCTCCACCGCCCACGGTGCGCAGGAAACCGGCGTGCGCGCGGCGGGCGAAGTGATGGCGACATTGACGACGCTGGCGTAGCTATCGCTGCTGCATTGCCTTCGGCGCCGCGCCGCTCAATGCCTCATCGAGCAAACGGCCAAGCTCGTTTGTGTTTGCAGCCTCCGCCAGCCCATGACCGTCCGCGCCAAACGGCGGCAGCACCTGAAATCTCACACGATCCTTGCCGGTGGCGCAAAACGCATCAAACATCTGCCGCGACAGTGCCGGCGGAAAATAACTGTCGTTCTGCGCAACCAGCCAGTGCACCGGCACGCGGGCATGTCTGCCAAAGTCTGTCGCCGTGGCGATCAATCGATCCTGCGCGCAAACATTGCCCGGACGGTCGTCGGCGCGACCGCCTCGTCCCGGTGCGAAAGCAATGATTGCAGCAATATCGCGCGGGCTGCGATCCGCCAGCGCCAGCGCCCCCCAGCCGCCTGCGGAATGTGCGATGACCAAGGCACCATCCTTCTTTGCGAAGGATTGCGCGCGAATGAACGCCAACGCGTGCCAGATCGCATCAGCGGTCGCCTGCCCCGCGCGCCGGTAATCAGGATCCGCGCAGTCGCCCTGATCCTCGAGATATGTCCCGCTGGTTGCGCCGTGACCGGGACGCTCCGGTATCAATACGGCAAAGCCGCGCGCCACCAATGCCGCGACCAGCGCAGGATAATCCGGCTGCGCCATCTGCACACGGCGGATTTTATTTTGTGTCGAAGCATGCGCGATCAGCGCGATGCGAAACGGCCCCTCGCCTTGCGGACGAAACAACAGAGCGTGTGAAGGCGTATGCTGATCCTGCGTCGGCACCAGCCAGGACTGCCGCCGGTAAGGCGCGCCAGCCGCATCCTGCGCGCCGAGATGGCCCTGCGCATCGCTACGCGGCGACGTCTGCGCCCAAGCATCGCCACAATGCCCTGATGCGATCAGCCAAACGCAAGCCGCCGGAAGCACATGCCATCTCATGGTTCCGGATCATTGCCTGCTGGCATCTTGATGCCAAGCCTTGGTACGACCTGTCCTTTTTCGGTACAACCTGAACGCCGCTGGTGCAAAAACCCCACACGTTAACCGATAATTAACGATGGAGCTTGAACAGCGCGCGGTGACTTGCTTTGATTGAGCCATGAGCACGATCCTGATCGAGGTCCGGCCGGCCAAAGCACCCGACGCCCCTGCGGTGGCGGAGACTCACGACGAGGCATGGCGCGCCGCCTATCAGGGCATCATCCCCGGCGCGGAGCTGGAAAAGCTGATCAACCGGCGCGGTCCGCAATGGTGGGACAGTGCGATCCGCAAGGGCAGCCGGGTCAGCGTGCTGTGCTTCGGCGACAAGATCGCGGGCTATGCCAATTACGGCCGCAACCGCGCCCGCAGCCTGCAATTCGAAGGCGAAATCTACGAGCTTTACCTGCGTCCGGAGTTCCAGGGCCTCGGCTTCGGCCGTCGGCTGTTCAACGCTGCCAAGCGCGATCTCGCCCAGAGCGGCCTCAGAAGCATGGTGATCTGGGCGCTATCGGATAACGATCCGGCGGTGGGCTTCTACCGCAGCCTCGGCGGCCGCATGGTCGCGCGCTCATCCGAGCAGTTCGGCGCCAAGTCGCTCGACAAGGTCGCATTCGCCTGGGGCGCGTAAGCCGCACGGCCCCACACCCAATAGCCGCATTATCCCCACATCCCGCCGCTCTTTGCCCGAGCGCTTTTCTTGCTGCAATGCGTTCGGTTCTGTTTCCATCGCAACGCAAAAGCCGGTAAACCGGGCGCAACGATATCCCGGCTGATCGGATCGATCGCCGGGCCCGTTAGTCCCATCACAAACCAAGGCCTATTATGAATATCGACGCCATTTCGCTTGGCCCCAATCCGCCGCATGAAGTCAACGTTGTCATCGAAGTTCCGGTCGGCGGCGAGCCGATCAAGTACGAACTCGACAAGGCGGCTGGCACGCTGGTGGTGGATCGTTTCCTCTACACCGCGATGCGCTACCCCGGAAACTACGGCTTCATCCCGCACACTTTGTCGGAGGATGGCGACCCGTGCGACGTGCTGGTGGCGAGCACCCGCGCCATCGTGCCCGGCGCGGTGATGGCGGTGCGCCCGGTCGGCGTGCTGTTGATGGAAGACGAGGCCGGCGGTGATGAAAAGATCGTCGCGGTGCCGACCTCCAAGCTGACCAAGCGCTACGACCGCATCCAGAATTACAACGACCTGCCGGAGATTACGCTGGAGCAGATCCAGCACTTCTTCGAACACTACAAGGATCTCGAGCCCAACAAATGGGTCAAGGTGCTGCGCTGGGAAAGCGCGGAAGCCGCGCACAAGCTGATCCTCGACGGCATCGCGCGCGCCAAGGCCAAGAAGTAAGCCAAGCCCTCGATCGGATTATCGATGACGCCGCGCTGTCGGCGCGACCGGAGGAGACCGCCCTGCATTACACCGCAGGTGCGGGCAATCCTTTGATCGCGCAGGCGGCGCGCAGCGTATTGACCAGCAGGCACGCCACCGTCATCTGCCCGACACCGCCGGGCACCGGGGTCACTGCGCCGGCGACCTGCATCGCCTCGTCATAGGCGACGTCACCGACCAGGCGGTTCTTGCCGTCCGCGCCAGGAATGCGGTTGATGCCGACATCGATCACTGTCGCGCGCGGCTTGAGCCATCCGCCCTTGACCATCTCGGGACGGCCGACCGCAGCGAACACCAGATCGGCCTGCCGGCACAGCGATGCGAGATCACGGGTGCGCGAATGAGCGATGGTGACCGTGGCGTTTTCATTGAGCAGCAACTGCACCAGCGGCCGCCCGACCAGATTGGAGCGACCGATGACGATGGCATTCATGCCCTCGAGCGAGCCATGCACGGTCTTCGCCAAAATGATGGAGCCGAGCGGCGTGCACGGCGTGAGCGCGGGCAGGCCGCTGGCGAGCCGCCCGGCATTGACCGGATGCAGGCCGTCGACATCCTTGGCCGGATCGATGGCGTTGACGATGGTGTTGGCATCGAGGCCCTTGGGCAGCGGCAATTGCACCAGAATGCCGTGCACCGACGGATCGCGGTTGAGCTTGGCGATCAGCGCCAGCACCTCGGCCTGCGAAGTCTCCGCCGGCAGCTTGTGTTCGAACGAGGCCATGCCGGCGGCTTCGGTCTGCTTCGCCTTGTTGCGGACGTAAACCTCGGAGGCCGGATCGGTGCCGATCAGGACCACCGCAAGCCCGGGCAGCAGATCATGCTCGCGTTTGACCCGCGCGACCTCCTCGGCCACCTTGGCGCGCAGCCCGGCCGCGATGATTTTCCCGTCAATGATCTGCGCCGGCATCAGGCTCCCTTTCACTATTCAGTTTCGTCATTGCCGCGACCGGCAGCAGCCGCGGCCTTCAAGGATTCCGCGAGGCGCTTGGGATCGCCCTCGACCGTGATCTGCTTCAGGCGCGAGGTGACGCCGGAGGCGACGCGCACGCTGCCTTTCGGCACCTTGAGCGCCCTGGCCAGAAGCTCGGTCACCGCGCGGTTGGCCTCGCCGCCCTCGGCGACCGCACGCACCCGCACTTTCAGCACGGCGCGGCCATTGGCCAGCGTCTCGATGCCGTCGATTGCGTCACGGCCGCCGCGCGGCGTGACCCGCACCGAAAGCAAGGCCCCCTGTACCGAGAAACGCCACGGTTCCATCGCCGCCGACGCCGGCGCGATCAGATCACGTTGGGATAGATGTAATAGGTGATGACGCGCTGCAGGAACATGATGACCAGGATGACGATGATCGGCGAGATATCGAGGCCGCCGAAATTCGGCATCAGATTGCGGATCGGACGCAGCGCCGGTTCGGTGATCTTGTAGAGAAACTCGGCAACCGAGGCGACGAACTGATTGCGCGTGTTGACCACGTTGAAAGCGATCAACCAGGACAGGATCGCCGAGGCGATCAGCAGCCAGACATAGAGATCGAGAATGATCAAAACGATATCGAGAATGGCGCGCATGGCTGCTCTGGCTCTGGGTTGATCCTCAAGACCCTCACTCAATATCGGTTCATCCGCATCCAAACAAGGGATGTTCCCGGCCGGAACGGAGCCACAATCTTTCCCGATCCGGCATTTTCGGCGTTCTTGACTTGGCGCGGGAGGGGACTGTAAATGACGCCGTTCGCCGGGACCGCCTTGCCGATCCGGCCGACGGGGCCATAGCTCAGCTGGGAGAGCGCGTCGTTCGCAATGACGAGGTCGGCGGTTCGATCCCGCCTGGCTCCACCAATTTCCTCCCTGATCCGTCCTGTTCTCGTCCTGTCTGTTCTCCGCAGCCGCTCCCGTGTCCTTGATTGGCCGGGCTGGACGACCTCTGCCACACTTCTCCGCGGCATTGTCCAGCACGGATGGGAGACCCGATATGCCGACCCAGCGATTTCAGTTTCCGGGCGCGGGCGGGCAACTGCTCGCCGCCGCACTTGACCTGCCGGACGGTCCGCCCTCCGCCTTCGCGCTGCTCGCGCATTGCTTCACCTGCGGCAAGGACGCGCTCGGCGCCCGGCGCATCGCCGATGGGCTGACGCGACGCGGCATCGCGGTGCTGCGTTTCGATTTTACCGGCCTCGGCGCCAGCGAAGGCGAATTCGCCAACACCAATTTCTCCTCCAACGTCGCCGACCTGCTCCATGCCGCGGACCATCTGCGCAAGACCCATGCGGCACCGGCGCTGCTGATCGGCCACAGCCTCGGCGGTGCGGCGATCCTCGCCGCGGCGGGGCGGATACCCGAGGCGCGGGCGGTGGCGACCATCGCCGCGCCGTTCGATCCCGGCCATGTCACCGGACTGTTCAAGGATCGGATCGCCGCCATCCGCGCGGCGGGCGAGGCCGAAGTCTCGCTGGCGGGCCGCCCGTTCCGGATCAGTCGGAATTTTCTCGACGATATCGCCTCGCAGGCGCTGACCGACCACATCAAGACGCTGCACAAGGCGCTCTTGGTGTTTCACTCGCCGACCGACGACATCGTCGGCATCGAACACGCCACCCAGATTTTCCTCGCGGCAAAGCATCCCAAGAGCTTTGTTTCGCTGGCCGGCGCCGATCATCTCCTGACCCGCAAGGAAGACGCAGCCTATGTCGCCGACATGATCGCAGCCTGGGCTTCGCGCTATCTCGATACCGCACCGGCTTCAGACTCAGCCGTTCCGGAAATCACGGACGGCGTCGTGGTCCGGGAAACGCGGGCCAGCACCTTCCAGCAGATCATCTCGGTCGGCAGGCATCGCATGATCGCCGACGAGCCGGTTTCCGCCGGCGGCCTCGACACCGGGCCCGGCCCTTACGATTTCCTGCTCGCCGGGCTCGGCGCCTGCACCTCCATGACGATGCGGCTCTATGCGGAACGCAAATCGATCCCGCTGGCACGCACCACGGTGATGCTGAAGCACAGCCGGATTTACGCCAAGGATTGCGAAACCTGCGAAACGCAGGAAGGCATGATCAGCCGGATCGATCGGGTGATTGCGATGGAGGGTCCGCTCGATGACGAGCAACGCCGGAAACTGCTGGAGATCGCGGACAAGTGCCCGGTCCACCGCACGCTGACCTCGGAGATCGATATCGTGACCCGGCCCGCGCGTTGACGCGCGGGATGCCCATATGCGTCAGCGCGAGCGCTGCACCCGCGCCACGGTCGACAGCACGAAGGCGCGCGGCGCGAATCGCAACAGGAAGGGAATCACCCGGATGCCAAGCCCGGGCAGCACCACGCGCTTGTTGGCCATCAGGCCGCGATAGCCCGCCATCGCGACATCCCGCGCCGACACGTTGAGCAGCGCTGAAATCCAGCCCCGGCGCGAAACCGGCTCGCGCCTGGAATTCAGTCGGCACCGGTCCGGGGCACAGTGCCGTCACCCGCACGCCCTGCGGCCCAAGCTCGGCGCGCATCGCTTCGGTGAACGACAACACGAACGCTTTACTGGCGTAATAGACCGCCATCCCCGGCCCCGGCAGAAAGGCGGCGATCGAGGCCACATTGAGCAGGCCGCCTTTGTTGCGCACCAGGCTGTCGGCAAAGCGCAGCGACAAATCGGTCAAGGCGCGGATATTGAGATCGACCATGGCAAGCTGGTTCGCGCGGTCCATATGCATGGCGCGGCCGAACAGGCCGAAGCCGGCATTGTTGACAATGATCTCGACCTCGAGATCGAGCGCGGCAAGCTCGGTGGCAAGGACATCACAGGCCCCGCTCGCCTGCAGATCGCACGCCAAGGTGATCGGACGCTCGCCACCGGCAGCGGCAATCTCGTCCGCCAACGCGGTCAGCCGATCCAGACGGCGCGCCACCAGCACGGTGCTGTGGCCGCGGGCGGCAAATATCCGCGCAAGCTCCGCGCCGATGCCGGACGAAGCGCCAGTGATCAACGTCACAGTCTGTGTCATCGGTATGCTTCTGGGATTGCCGGGACCGCCCCGGCGCCGCCGCCAACGCTGTGCACGCTTGTGAAAGCCGTCGGCTCAGGCTGTCGGGTTGGTGTCGAGACCGCCGGAGACGCGCCGCTTGAGGTTGATGCGGTCGCGCTGGGAGATGCCGAGCAGATCGGCCGCACGCCAGACCACATTGTCCTCGAATTCGGTGACATTGCCATCAACATACACCAGTTCCCACATCATTTCGATAATCCGCAGACGGCCCGCTTCATTGACCGAGCGCATGATCACACTGGTGAAATGATAGAGATCGACCGCTTCGCCTTCGACCAGCGTCGCATCCTTGATCAGGGCGTCGGCGGTGCCGGGATCGAGCTCGAACCGGTATTCGAGCAGCGTATGCAGCTTGCGTTTTTCCAGCGCCGAGGGCTCGCCGTCGAGCGAGATCAGATGGATCAGGAGGGCCGTGGCGGCCAGCCGATAGTCATTATCGTCAAACACCCGGGGCTGAGCGCCCGGAGCCACCACGTCAGAAATGAAGGTCCGCAATTTTTCGAGCATGAACGACCGCACTCAAAATCCTGAACAAGCCTGTGGCTGAAATAATCCATCATCCTGTCCGCTCCATGTCCGGAGAATGAAACTCCGGCAATGTGGCCCGGTTCCGCGCTCAGGAGGATGGCGGCGCAGCCGTCAAATCCCTGCGTGTGTTACCGGTCGTCAATGATGGAAAATGGTGGTGCCGCAAACAGGACTCGAACCTGTGACCCCGTCATTACGAATGACGTGCTCTACCAACTGAGCTATTGCGGCAGCCGCGATGGAGCTCTGACGCCCCATTCTGTTATGGGCCCGTGATACCGGCGATGGCCCGGCTTGGCAAGGTTGCCGCGCCCGGAACGATCGCCCTCACCCCACCAGCCGGGCGAGAAAACCGCGCCAGCCACCCGGTTGGCCGACCTCCGGCCGGTCCGGATCGTCGAACCCGTTCTCGGCAACAACGTCCGGCACGCCCGGGTCATCCGGCGCGCGCACCAACGGAATCACCGCCGGCGGCGCCGCAGCCTTTTCGTTCGCCGGTCGGGGCCGGAAGATCGGGGGCGGGGCCGTCTCGCCTCCGGTGGCCGGCTTGGGGGCGGGCGCAGCCTGCGCAGCAGAGACCACGGGCGGGTTATCCGCCGCCACCTTTGTTTCTGGCTTGGCCTGATCCTGCCTGTCCGGCGCGGGCTCGGCCGCCAGTTCAACCAGCGGCGGTGTGATCTCCTCCGGTTCAGAGGGCTTGGCCGGCTCGGGCAGCACTGACGGCGGAGACGGCAACGCCTCTTCCGGCACCGCACCGTCAATCGCACCCTCGATCGCGCCGCGAGTCTCGGATGGCAATGCCGCGACCGGCGTCACCCACTGAAAAGCATCGAGCCGTCCGGTGACCGGCGAGATCGGTCGCCAGCGATCCGACACATAGCCATCGGCCGTCCATGCCGGATCGTGCGCGGCGCGCACCGCACGCAACATCCAGCTTCGCGCCCGGCCGTCATCGCCATGTTCGGCGCGCTCAAGCTCGGCCATCAACAGCGCAACACGCTGGGTCGGCGCGGCAATAAACGGTGCCAGAGCTTCACGAGCGCGGGAAAACTCGCTCGCATCGATCGCGGCCCGCGCCAGTGCGAGGCCGCTTTCAAGATGATCCGGCGCTTTCTTCGCCAGCGTCTCGATCCGCGACAACCGCTCGCGCGCCGCATCGCCAAGCCGGACATGCGCATAGGCATCGGCGAGATCGGGATGCGGCTGCGCGACCCACGCCGCCTCGATGATGCGCATGGCGCGCCTGATCTGGTTATCCTCGCTGAGAAACTTTGCCGCCAGCGCGGCCGCAGGCTCCAGTGTCGGCGCGAGCTTGACCGCCTCCATCGCGCTCGTGCGCGACAATTCGCGGTCGCTGTGCTCGGCCTCCAGCGCACGCGCCGTCAGCAACACACCGCGCTGGCGGCGATAGGGTTCGGGGTCGATCAGACCGGCGGCGAAATTATTGTCGAGAATGGCGAGCGCACCATCCCAGTCGCCCTTGGCGCAGCGAAATCCGAGCACCGCATGCGACGCCCAGGGCGAGGCCGGCGCGATCTTCAACGCCTCTTCCGCCATCGCCACCGCGGTATAGGGATCGTCGTTGCGTTGCGCCTCAATGAACAGGCCGCGCAGGCCGAGCAACCGGGTATCGTCGCGCTCCGCCATCGCGCGGAACGCCCGCTGTGCACCATCGCGATCGCCGTCAAGCTGCGCAGTCTGCGCATTCAGCAAAAGCGTCAGCGGATCCTGATGCGCCAACCGCCGCGCCACGCCAGCATGACGGCGCGCGGCGAAATGATCGCCGGTGCCGACCGCGATCAAGCCGCTGGTGATGGCATCGCGGCCACGCGCCGCGCGGCGGCGATGCCGGAGCTGCGCAATCCGCGCCGGGGTGCGCCAGAGGCCGCGCAGGATCGACCACGCCAGTATCGCCGCGGCCAGCGCGATGGTGAACACCAGAATGAAGACCGGCAACGAGGTCTCGACCCGCCACACGCCCCATGACAGCGCGATGCCGCCGCCCTGCTCCGCGATCCAGGTGACGCCGAGCGCCACCGCCGCGATCAAGGCCAGAAAGAATACGATCCGAAGCATGATCCGCCCTGTCGTTCAAATGGCTATTGCGACGACCGCGCCGCCGTTGTCTGTGCAAGCGCCGCCATCGCCGCCTGTGCGAAGCGATGCGCCGCTGCGAGCGCCGCCTCACGCGATTCAAACTTGGCGAACCAGTCGCGCAGACCCGCGCGCTCGCTCTCCGGCAATGCCATCAGAACACGCCGCGCCTCCGCGATGTCGTCACGTTGCGCCAGCGCGCTGACACGCGCGATCAACGCGGCGCGCTCGGAAGCGGCATCGTCAACGCGATGCACATGCACCAGCCGCGCGGCGCTGTGCTGCAGACGATCGAGAACACCACCGGATGCTGCCGCAGTAGAGGGCGGATCCTTCGGTTTGGTTTCGGCCTTGGATACGAGCCCCGGCAACAGCGCCAGCAGATCGCGGCTCAGCGCCTTCGTGGTCGGCACGCCTTGCGCGGCAAATCGATCGAGCGGCGCCAGTGCTGCCGGATCATCGGACAACGCCTTTGCCGCATTCAATGCCTCTGCGAACGGCGCACCCTGCCGCACCGCCTGATCGAGCCAGGTCGCGGCGGCAACCCGCGACCATGCCTTTTCGCCCGCTTGCGATGTCACGCGTGCCGGCATCTCGGCCTTCAGTGTCGCCGTGGCGCGATCGAGTTGCGTCAGGCGCTGCTCGATGCCGGATAAATCGGGCGCGGGAGCCGGCGTGGCGGCCTCGCGCGGCGCGGAGGCCACGGCTTCAACGCGCATGCGTGTCGCCTCGCCTTGCGCACGGAGCTTGTCGAGATCACCGCGCACCGTGCCGAGCGAGGATTCCAGCGCGGCAAGACGCGCGGTCAGCGCCGGATCGGGGGTAGCGGCAGGCGGCGCACTGGTTTTCGCCTCGAGGCGATCAAGACGCGAGGCCAGCGCCTGCGTGGCGGTCGTGTCCGGCACCGGAACCGACACCGTGCGCTCCGGACCGTCGAGCCAGCCGCCCAGATACGCGCCGCCGACCAGCAGTGCCGCGGTCGCAGCACCAGTCAGTGCGGATAGCAGCAGCGCTGCCGCGGACGAGCGCGGACGCGGTTGTTCGGGAGCCGGGGGCGTCTCGGTTTCCGGCACCGCCACCGTCTCCTCGGTCGCAGGGGCAGGCTCGGTCACTTGGGAAATCTCGGATGCCTCAAGGTCGATGGTCGGAGCCGGTCGTTTGCGGCGGCCGGACGCAGGCCCCCGCGGCACATCATTGTTGCTGTCGCCGGGTTTGTCATCGTCCATGGCAATACTCCTGCCGGCCTGTTCCGATCTGCGCTGGATCAACCCTTAGCAGATTCTCCCCGGCCGCTTTACCGCAACGATGGCTTCAGCGTCCGGTCCAGTGCATCGAACATAGCATCTTCGTCGGGGGTCCGCGCTACCACCACGCGGCTCGCGCCCGCCTCGTGCAGCGTCGCGCCGACGGCTGAGGAAATGCAACAATGCGGCAGCGCCAGCGCCAGAATCTCGACGCCGGAGGATTGCGCCGCCCCCAAGAACGCGCGCGCGCTGCGCCGGGAGTAATGCAGCACCGCCTCGACCTCATGAGCATTGAAGCTTGCGACCGCATCGTCCGGCAACCGGCCGACCGGCGTCATGCGATAGGTCACATGCTTGACCACAGTGAAGCCGCGCTCGCGCAGTTCGCCCACCAGATCGCGGGACAGATCGGCGCCAGCGAGATAGCACAGCGTGCCCTTTTTCTTCATCGTCTTGACGATGAGATCACGCAACGAAGCACCGTCGCCCTCGGCGCTGACGACTTTCGTAAAACCGTGATGGAGCGCCGCTTCAGCCGAAGCGCCGCCGACTGCGAATAATTTCAGTTTCCGCAGCCTTGCCAGACCCGGCTCGTCCGCGATGGCGCGCAGCGCGTTGGCGCTGGTGACGATCACAGCATCATAGTCCGCTTCATCATCATGATAGGGCTGCGGCTCGAAGCGCAGCGCCGGCGACACCAGCGTCTCATAGCCCTTGGCGCGCAGCGCCGCCGCTGTCTTGGCACCGTCCGGACCGGGCCGTGTCACAAAAACTGCCATTTACTCCACTCCGGCGCGCAAACATCGGCGCGGTTGTGGCACAGAACGGCGCGGCATGCGAGATGGCATGGCTTGGTCGAACCGATTCCGGAACCCACTTTTGCCCCGCGCTTGCTCATGCTACGCCATCACAGGCTGCGAACGGGACAGACAGAGCTTCGATTTGGCGCACGATACTTCCACTTTGGTTCTTGGCATCGAGACCACCTGCGACGAAACCGCCGCCGCGGTGATCGAGCGCCTGCCCGATGGCAGCGGCAGGATTCTCTCCAACATCGTGCGCTCCCAGATCGATGAGCACGCGCCGTTCGGTGGCGTGGTGCCGGAGATCGCCGCCCGCGCCCATGTCGACATGCTGGACGGCATCATCGCAGCGGCGATAAAAGAAGCCGGCGTTGAGTTTTCGCAGCTCTCGGGGGTTGCGGCCGCCGCCGGTCCCGGCCTGATCGGCGGCGTCATCGTCGGGCTGACCACCGCCAAGGCGATCGCGATGGTGCATGCGACGCCGCTGATTGCGGTCAACCATCTCGAAGCCCACGCATTGACGCCGCGCCTCACCACGGCTCTGGCGTTTCCCTATTGCCTGTTTCTTGCTTCCGGCGGTCATACCCAGATCGTCGCCGTGCTCGGCGTCGGCGACTATGTCCGCCTCGGCACCACGGTCGACGACGCCGTGGGCGAAGCGTTCGACAAAGTGGCGAAGATGCTCGACCTGCCCTATCCGGGCGGACCGCAGGTCGAACGCGCCGCGCAAAACGGCGATCCCGCCCGCTTCGCTTTTCCGCGCCCGATGCTCGGCCGAACCGACGCGAATTTCTCGCTGTCGGGACTGAAGACCGCGGTACGCAGCGAAGCGCAGCGGCTGATGCCGCTGGAGCCGCAGGATCGCAACGACCTGTGCGCAAGCTTCCAGGCCGCTGTGCTGGACTCGGTCACCGACCGGATTGCGGTCGGGCTGAAGCTGTTCCGCGAACGGTTCGGCGCGCCCCACGCGCTGGTGGCGGCCGGCGGCGTCGCCGCCAATCTTGCGATCCGCAACGCGCTGCAGGATGTCGCTGCCAACGCACAGACCACGTTGATCGTCCCGCCGCCGCGCCTGTGCACCGACAATGGCGCGATGATCGCATGGGCCGGCGCCGAACGCCTTGCGCTCGGCCTGGTCGATCAGATGGACGCGCCGCCCCGCGCGCGCTGGAAGCTCGACGAGGAGAGCAAGACACCGGCCGCACTCCTCAATACCCGCGCGCGACACTAGCAAGGGGAAGCGATGGCGCTCCACAACATCACGGTGATCGGCGCGGGCGCCTGGGGCACCGCGCTCGCCAATGCGGCGGCGCGGGCCGGCCGCAACGTCACGCTCTATGCGCGCGATCCGCAGATCGCCGCGACCATCGCGACAACGCGCGAAGCACCGCGGCTCGCCGGGGTGCGGCTTGAATCATCCATTGCCGTCACGGCGGATCTTGCCGCCGGCGCCAGGGCCGATGTTATCCTGCTGGTCACGCCGGCGCAGACAATGCGCGCGGTAGCGCAGGCGCTGGCGCCGCATCTGGCCAAAGGCACGCCGGTCGTGGTGTGCGCCAAGGGTATCGAGCGCGGCACGCGCAAGTTCATGACCGAGGTCGTCACCGATGTGATGCCGGGTGCGCGGCCCGCGATTCTGTCGGGCCCGAGCTTCGCCAGCGACGTTGCCCGCGGCCTGCCGACCGCCGTGACACTCGCAGCGCAGGACAACGCGCTGGCGACCGCGCTAGTGCATGCGCTCGGCTCGGCGACCTTCCGGCCCTATCACTCGACCGACGTGCGCGGTGTCGAGATCGGCGGCGCGGCCAAAAACGTGCTGGCAATCGCCGCCGGCATCGTGGTCGGCAAGGCGCTTGGCGCCTCCGCGCTGGCGGCGCTGACGACGCGCGGCTTTGCCGAACTGATGCGGTTCGGCAAAGCCTGTGGCGCGCGCAGCGAAACCATCGCCGGACTGTCAGGTCTCGGTGACCTGATTCTGACCTGTTCCAGCGCGCAGTCGCGTAACTTCTCCTACGGCCTCGCGCTCGGACGCGGCGACAAACCCTCGCGCGATAGTCTCAGCGAGGGCGAGTTCACCGCGCCGGTGCTGGTGGAAATGGCCGAACAGAAGAACATCGATATGCCGGTGGCGCGGGCGGTGGCTGCGGTGCTCGGCGGCGCGCTCACCATCAACGAGGCGATCGAGACGCTGCTGACGCGGCCGTTCAAGGCGGAGGGATAAGACCGATCGTGAATTACTGGCTGGTGAAGTCCGAACCGTCGGTCTGGTCGTGGGATCAGCAGGTCGCCAAGGGCGCGAAGGGCGAAGCCTGGACCGGCGTGCGCAACCACACCGCCAAGCTCAACATGATGAAAATGAAAAAGGGCGACCGCGCCTTCTACTACCACTCCAACGAGGGCAAGGAGATCGTCGGCATCGCCGAAATCATCCGCGAGCACTATCCCGACCCGACCGATCCGACCGGTAAGTTCGTCTGCGTCGACATCAAGGCCGACAAGCCGCTGAAGAAGCCGGTGACGCTGGCGGCGGTGAAGGCCGAAACAAAACTCGCCGATATGGAATTGCTGAAATATTCGCGGCTGTCGGTGCAGAGCGTGACGCCCGAACAGTGGAAGCTGGTCTGCAAGATGGGCGGGCTGTAACGTCGCCCCCTCGCCTTACGGGAGAGGGGAGCGAAGGAGCGACATGGAAACCGCGCCAGAGCCGATCCTCGACAAGGCCGCCTTCATCCGCGCCAACACCCGGCTCGGCCCGGTGCCGCTGATCCCCGAAATTGTGATGTTTCTCGCCGATGAGGCGGTGCCGCTCTGGCACAAGACCGAGCAGGAAATGGGCGAGAGCGGCCTGCCGCCTCCGTTCTGGGCGTTCGCCTGGGCCGGCGGTCAGGCGCTCGGCCGTCATCTGCTTGATCACCCGCACCTCGTGCGTGGCAAAACCGTGCTCGATCTCGCCAGCGGCTCCGGCCTGGTCGCAATCGCGGCGCTGAAAGCCGGCGCGGCCGAGGTCACGGTCGCCGACATCGACGCCTTCGCACGGGCGGCAGCCGAGCTCAACGCGCGGCAGAACAACGTGAGCGTGTCGCTGATCGATACGGATCTTCTCATCGTGCCGACCGGCCGGCGCTGGGATGTCGTCCTTGCCGGCGACATTTTCTACGAGCGCGACACCGCCGCACGCGCCTTCGACTTCCTGCGGTGCCAATCCCTTGCGGGTGCGACAATTTTGATCGGCGATCCGGGTCGCAGCTATTTGCCTCAGAGCAAATTGCGCAGAATCGCGGAGTATGACGTGCCGGTGCTGCGCGACATCGAGGATGCCGCAATCAAACACACCTCGATCTGGATGCTCGGCCCCGTCGATACCGCGGCAAACCCCGTCTGATGCGGGCGATCGCGATCCTGAAATCGATTTTTCAAATATCGGTCCGACAAAAGTCCTAAGGAATGCGCCTTGTCGGCGCCCCCCGCGCAAGCGCATAATCCGCCCCAATAAATAAAGCGTCGGAGACCGATCTCGGCGCGACGGTTGTGTGTGGAGGAAAATATGTCCGATAAGATTTATGAGGTCACCCCCGAGTGGGCCAAACGCGCTTATGTCGACGCCGCGAAGTATCGCGAGATGTACGACCGCTCGGTGAAAGACCCGACCGCTTTCTGGGCCGAACAGGCCAAGCGCGTCGATTGGGTCAAGCCCTTCACCAAGGTCGATAACGCCTCATTCGAACTCGGCAAGGTCTCGATCAAGTGGTTCGAGGATGGCGTTCTCAACGCCGCCTATAACTGCATCGACCGCCATCTGGCGACGCGCGGCGACCAGACCGCGATCATCTGGGAAGGCGACGATCCGTCGGAGTCGCGCCACATCACCTATCGCGAGCTGCACGACGAAGTCTGCAAGATGGCCAACATCCTGCGGCTGCGCAACGTCAAGAAGGGCGACCGCGTCACCATCTACCTGCCGATGATCCCGGAAGCGGCCTACGCCATTCTGGCCTGCGCCCGCATCGGCGCGATTCACTCGGTTGTGTTCGGCGGCTTCTCGCCCGACTCGATCGCAGGCCGCCTGCGCGACTGCGATTCCCGCGTCATCATCACCTCCGACGAGGGCCTGCGCGGCGGCCGCACCATCGCGATGAAGGCCAACGTCGATGCCGCGATCGAGAAGGTCAACGGCGAAGTCGACTGGGTGATCGTGGTCAAGCGCACCGGCGGCAAGGTCAACATGGATCCGAAGCGCGACGTCTGGTACCATGAGGCCGCGGCCGTGGTTGACAGCAACTGCCCGTGCGAGCCGATGAATGCGGAAGACCCGCTGTTCATCCTCTACACCTCGGGCTCGACCGGCAAGCCGAAGGGCGTGCTGCACACCACCGCCGGCTATCTGATCTTCGTGTCGATGACTCATCAATACGTCTTCGACTATCATGACGGCGACATCTACTGGTGCACCGCCGACGTCGGCTGGGTCACCGGCCACAGCTACATTCTCTATGGACCGCTGTGCAACGGCGCGACCACCATGATGTTCGAGGGCGTGCCGAACTATCCGGATAATTCGCGGTTCTGGAACGTGATCGACAAGCACAAGGTCAACATCTTCTACACCGCGCCGACCGCGATCCGCGCGCTGATGCAAGCCGGCGACGAGCCGGTAAAGAAGACCTCGCGCAAATCGCTGCGTCTGCTCGGCTCGGTCGGCGAGCCGATCAATCCAGAGGCCTGGGAATGGTATCATCGCGTAGTCGGCGACAGCCGCTGCCCGGTGGTCGACACCTGGTGGCAGACCGAGACCGGCGGCATCATGATCTCGCCGCTGCCGGGCGCGATCGCGCAGAAACCGGGCTCGGCGACGCTGCCGTTCTTCGGCGTCGTGCCGCAGCTCGTCGATGCCGACGGCAAGGAAATCATTGGCGAAGGCAGCGGCAATCTGTGTATCGCCCGCTCTTGGCCGGGTCAGATTCGCACCGTCTATGGCGACCACGAGCGTTTCGAGCAGACCTACTTCTCCACCTACAAGGGCAAGTACTTCTCCGGCGACGGCTGCCGCCGCGACGCCGACGGCTATTACTGGATCACCGGCCGCGTTGATGACGTGATCAACGTCTCCGGCCACCGCATGGGCACCGCCGAGGTCGAAAGCTCGCTGGTGGCGCATGAGAAGGTTTCCGAGGCCGCCGTTGTCGGCTACCCGCACGACATCAAGGGCCAGGGCATCTACGCCTATGTCACCCTGATGGCCGGCATCGAGCCGACCGAGGAGCTGCGCAAGGAGCTGGTCGCCTGGGTCCGCAAGGACATCGGCCCGATCGCCTCGCCGGATCTGATCCAGTTCGCGCCGGGCCTGCCGAAGACCCGCTCCGGCAAGATCATGCGCCGCATCCTGCGCAAGATCGCCGAGGACGAGCCCTCGGCTCTCGGCGACACCACGACGCTGGCCGATCCCGGCGTGGTCACCGACCTCGTCAACAACCGCCAGAACCGCAAGACCGTGCAGGCCTGAGCGGTCCTTTTCCCGGGGTCCCGTTGCGACGGGACCCCGGTCTCATTTCCAAGCCTTTCTCATTTCCAAGCCATCCGGATGCGGCTGACAATCACATGATTGTTAGCCGCATCTTTCGTTTACATGCCGGTTTCAACCCGACTGTTGTTTTCCGGTCCTTTACTTCGCCGCGGTAATTTTCTTTTTAGAGCCATCGCCGCGCGCGCCTTTCGCGCCTGATGCGCAGAGTTACGCGGACTGCCTGGCGGTATGGAAAATCACTGGAGACCAAGGATGTCGGGTAAATTGATGGTCGCGCTCGGCGCGGCGCTGCTGGTGGGATCGACGCTCAGTACCCCGGCGCAAGCAAGACCCGATCTTGTCGCCTCCCCGAACGGCTATGCCCCCGGCACCATCATCGTGAAGACCAAGGAACGCCGCCTCTATCTGATCCTCGATGACCAGCGCGCAGTGCGCTATCCGGTCGGCGTCGGCAAACCCGGCAAGCAATGGGCCGGCGTCACGCAGATCAGCGGCAAATACCGCAATCCGGCCTGGGCACCGCCCGCCGAGGTGAAGCGCGACAAGCCTTCAATTCCCGACGTCATCGAAGGCGGCTCGCCGCGCAATCCGATGGGCGTGGCGGCGATGACGCTGGCCGGCGGCGAATACGCGATTCACGGCACCAACGTGCCGAATTCGGTCGGCGGCTATGTCTCCTATGGCTGCGTGCGGATGTACAACCAGGACATCACCGATCTCTACGAGCGCGTCTCGGTCGGCACGCCGGTGGTGGTCACCCCGCGCTGATACGGCATCATTGATGTGACAGGCCCCGCCTCAAGCGGGGCTTTTGTTTTGGTGCCGCGCCTTCCGTCATCTAGCGACTGGCCGTCGCGCACCAGTTCCCGCGTCGTCCGCCCTGATAGAGCCGCGCATGCCCCGCCGCGAGCAGTGCCGCCGACACGTCCGGCGTCTGCCGCGTCGCTACATCGGCAACCACCCGGCCGTGATATTTATCGGGGCCGATATTGAAAATCGCGACACGGCCCTCGGCCAGCAAGGTCTCCAGCGCCTCACGCGCCGTCTGGGCGCGGACAAATTCATCCGCGCAGGCAGATTTCAGTTCCGGCGCATCGATGCCGCGCAGCCGCACCCGCGTCGTCATCTCGAGCCCAGGCCATAACCGGACCCGCGCCTCGAACGTATCGCCATCAATGACACGAAGCACTTCGGCTGGCTGGCGCAAAACAGCATCCGGCCCGCGCGGCCCAATGGTGCGGGGTGCGCCCTCCATCGGAGCAGACACTGAAACGTTCGGCTGCCACCCCGCGCTTGGCCAGAACCCGTGCCAAGACCCCTGCCAGGGCAGCAGCGAGCCGAGCGCAATGCCCGCCACGAACACAAAGCCGGAGCAGCAGCGGGCTTGGCGCGGTGCCGCGCTGCAATCCTCGCAGGGTGCCTGCATGGCTGTGGCCACCTAGGAACATATCCCTAAATAAGCCGAATCCCGCACCGAGACAAGCACAATCTAAGGTTGTTTTATTTGAAGCCGTTCAGCCCCGGCTAGAAGTCGGAAGCTATGCCCTTCTTTTCCCAGTCGCCATAGCGGGTCGGCTCCGGGCCCTGCGGGCCGGCGATCTCCTTTGCCTGCTCCTGACTGCTGGCGCGGGCCGCCGCACGGCGTGCCTCGGCCTCCGCGAGCGCCCGCTGCGCCGCTGGCGATAACGGCTTGCGCGGGGGCGTCGAGGCGCCCGCTGCGGAATCGACCGATGTGGATTTGAGAGAGGGCGAATCATCCGTCATCGCAAAACACTCCTGACACCGGATCATCGTACCGAATGCGATCGCGATCCACCCGCCAGTTGTGAATTGGTGCAGAAAAACACCGGTGCCGGCTGGCTCGCTTTGCTGCGTCATGCGAGGAGGACGGATTCTTACATTTGGCATATTCGCGTGTCACGAGTTGGAGTCTCGCCGCGACGCTGTCGCTTTTTTTGATGTCTACTCCGGGATGCTTGCTCCCTATGAAGTCCTCACGATTCGTCCCGCCGCCCGAGGTGCCCGGCCTCGCCGCGCGTCGGATAGCCGCCGATATTCTCGACGGCGTTCTGCACAAGCGCCGCACCCTCGATGACCAGCTCGAAGGCGCCGCCGCGCACCCCGGCCTGAAAACCCTGTCGGATCGCGATCGTGCGCTGATGCGCCGCCTGGTCGCCACCATCCTGCGCCGGCTCGGCACGCTCGGTCATCTGCTGTCGCGGCTGCTCGACCGCGGCGTCCCGACCGACGCACCCCGCGCGCAGAGCGCGCTGCTGATCGGCGCCGCGCAGATTCTCTGGATGGATGTTCCCGATCACGCCGCCGTCGATCTGTCGGTGCGTCTGGTGCAGGCGGACCGGCGCGCCGCGAAATATGCCGGGCTCATCAATGCCGTGCTGCGGCGCTGCGCCCGCGAGGGACAGCCGCTGATTGCTGAAGTCGCCAGCGAGATGATCGATCTGCCACCCTGGCTGGTGACGCGCTGGGTTGCTCACTACGGTGAGGATAACGCTCGCGCGATGGCCGCCGCCGTCGCCCACGAGCCGCCACTCGACCTCACGGTGAAATCCGACCCGCAGAGTTGGGCAACCCGGCTACACGGTGAGGCGCTGGTGCTCGGCACGGTCCGCACCCCGCTGCAGGGATCGGTCACCATGCTGCCCGGCTTCACTGAAGGCCAATGGTGGGTGCAGGATGCCGCGGCCGCGCTGCCGGCGCGCCTGCTGGGCGATATCGCCGGCAAGGACGTCGCCGATCTGTGCGCCGCGCCCGGCGGCAAGACCGCGCAACTTGCGCTTGCCGGCGCCCGGGTGACCGCGATCGACCGATCGCCGGCGCGCATTGCCCGCCTCAAGGACAATCTGAGCCGTCTTGCGCTCGACGCCACGACGGTGGTCGCAGACGCCACCGAATGGGAGGGCGGGCAGTTCGACGCCATCCTGCTCGATGCGCCCTGCACGGCCACCGGCACCATCCGCCGCCATCCCGATGTCGCTTGGCTGAAGGGCGAGACCGATATCGGCGCGCTCACCGCCCTGCAACGCCGCCTGCTGCAGAAAGGCGTGTCGCTGCTCAGGCCCGGCGGCACGCTGGTGTACTGCACCTGTTCGCTCGAGCCCGAGGAAGGCGAACAGGCGATCGCCGCCCTGCTCGACGCCGATTCAAGCGTGAAACGCCAGCCGGTCGAGGCCAGCGAGGTTGCCGGGCTGTCGGAACTGATCACGCCCGACGGCGATTTGCGCACCTTGCCCTGCTTCCTGCCCCATGCCGACCCGAAGCTCGGCGGCCTCGACGGCTTCTATGCCGCCCGGCTGACCAAGGCGATGTGAAGATCTACACGGAGCCATCAACAGGCAAGTCTCGGTCCGAGCCAAAATAGTGCCTTGCCGACTTTTCCAGACTAAAAGGGTGATAAGGATTCCCTTCTCACTTCAAGGCACTCGTGTCGGTCGCTGGACAAAGACGCATCTCCGGACTTCTGCTCGGCCGCGCCGCGCGCAGCGTGATGGCGCGTGCCAGCAGCAATTCGGTGGCGCTGTCGCGGTTCTGGCCCGGCCGTACCGACCGCCTGCTGATCGCGCCGCACGACCTGCGCATCACCGACGCCACGCGCGCCGCCGAAATCTATTCCGGCCGCTTTGTCTTCGCCGGCAAGATCGTCACCTGCTACGGCCGCTCGGTGTTCGACCTCGCGCCGCCGTCGGAAGACTGGGAAGCCACTTTGCTCGGCTTCGGCTGGCTGCGTCATCTGCGCGCCGCCGACTCCGCCATCACCCGCGCCAATGCCCGCGCGCTGCTCGACGACTGGCTGTCGGGTTCGCGCCGCAGGAATCCGCTCGGCCGTCGTCCCGACGTCCTGGCACGGCGGGTGATCTCGTTCCTGTCGCAGGCGCCGCTGGTGCTGAACGATGCCGACAGCCGGTTCTATCGCCGCTTCCTGCGCCACCTGACGCGCGAGATCCGCTACCTGCGTTACACCATGCTCGACATTCCCGACGGCGTGGCGCGGCTGCAGGTTCTGATCGCGCTGTGCTACGCCTCGCTCTGTCTCGCCAATCAAGCCAAGCATATTCGCGGCGCGACGCGGCGGCTGTCCGACGAACTGCAGCGCCAGATCCTGCCCGATGGCGGCCACATCTCGCGCAATCCCGGCGCGCTGATCGAACTGCTGCTCGATCTCCTGCCGCTGCGGCAGACCTTCGCGACGCGCAACATCGCGCCACCTCCCGCGCTGCTCAATGCAATCGACCGCATCATGCCGATGATGCGCTTCTTCCGTCACGGCGACGGCAGCTTCGCGCTGTTCAACGGCATGAGCGCAACGCCCTCCGGCGTGGTGGCAAGCCTACTTGCCTATGATGACACCCACGGCACGCCGATGGCGCACATGCCGCATACCGGCTATCAGCGGCTCGACGCCGGGCCGACCACCGTGATTGTCGATACCGGCCCGCCGCCGCCGCCGAATGTCAGCCACGAGGCGCATGCCGGCTGCCTTGCCTTCGAGCTGTCGTCCGGCACCAATCGCATTGTGGTCAATTGCGGAATTCCCGCGACCAGCCGCGACAACTGGCGCAGCTTCGCACGCAGCACCGCGGCGCATTCGACCCTTACCTACAATGAAACATCGTCATGCCAGTTCGTCGAACTGTCGGCGGTGAAGAAGCTGCTGCAGGGCGCGCCGATCGTCGGCGGACCGAAGCACGTCAACTCCTACCGCGAAGCGACAGCGGAGGGCATGATCCTGACCGCGTCGCACGACGGCTATCTCAAGCAATTCAACGTCACTCACCAGCGCGTGCTGACGCTCTCCACCGACGGCACCCGGCTCGGCGGCGAGGATACGCTGGCCAAGGCGCCGGGCGCGGCATTTCGCGGCGCCGACGATTACGCGCTGCGCTTCCATTTGCATCCCTCGATCAAGGCGAGTCGGCTCAGCGACGGTCATGGTGCCATGCTGGTGCTGCCGAACCGCGAGGTCTGGACCTTCGAGGCGCCGGACGACAAGGTCGAACTCGAGGACAGCGTGTTTCTCGCCGGTTTCGACGGCCCGCGCCGCACCTCGCAGATCGTGATCCGCCAGCAGGCCCGGCAGGTATCCACCATCCGCTGGAGCTTTGCCCGCTCGGCCGCCTCCCCGTCGGTCACCGCCGCCCGGCGCGAGGCGCGGCGCGAGCCGGAATTGCCGCTTTAGGCCAGCTTTTAGCCATCTGTTTGGTTTTGCCCAGCGGCAAACCGTGCTAGCGCGTAGGCCTCTCACAACCGGACTGCCCTCATGACCAACCATCCGCGCCGCGTGACCCGCGCACTGCTTTCCGTTTCCGACAAGACCGGCCTGATCGAATTCGCCCGCGCCCTCGCCGGCCATGGCATCGATCTTGTCTCCACCGGCGGCACCGCCCGGGCCATCGCCGAAGCCGGCCTCAAGGTGAAGGATGTCTCCGAGCTGACCGGCTTTCCGGAGATGATGGACGGGCGGGTCAAGACGCTGCATCCCAAGGTGCATGGCGGCCTGCTTGCGATCCGCGACAATGCCGAACACGCGCAATCGATGAAGGATCACGGCATCGCGCCGATCGATCTCCTGGTGGTCAATCTCTATCCGTTCGAAGCGACCGTGAACAAGGGCGCCAGCGAAGAGGATTGCATCGAAAATATCGACATCGGCGGACCGGCGATGATCCGCGCCGCGGCGAAGAATCATGACGACGTCGCCGTGGTGGTCGAGCCCGCCGACTATCAGGCCGTGCTCGACGAACTCACCGCGCATGGCGGCGCGACCACTTTGGCGCTGCGCAAGCGCCTTGCCGCCAAAGCCTATGCCCGCACCGCCGCCTATGACGCGGCGATCTCCAACTGGTTCGCCGATCGGCTCGAAATTACGACACCGGATTTCCGCGCCATCGGCGGTCGCCTCAGCGAGGCGCTGCGTTATGGCGAGAACCCGCACCAGAGCGCGGCGTTCTATGTCACCTCCGACCAGCGGCCGGGCGTCGCCACCGCGCGGCAGGTGCAGGGCAAGCAGCTCTCCTACAACAACATCAACGACACCGACGCCGCTTATGAATGCATTGGCGAGTTCGACGCGGCGCGCACCGCCGCCTGCGTCATCGTCAAACACGCCAATCCCTGCGGCGTGGCCGAGGGCTCCGATCTGGTCTCGGCCTATCGCAAGGCGCTGGCCTGCGATTCGACCTCGGCGTTCGGCGGCATCGTTGCGCTCAACCGCACGCTCGACGCTGCAGCGGCGCGGGCCATCACCGAAATCTTCACCGAGGTCATTATCGCCCCCGACGCCACCGACGAGGCGATCGCGATTGTCGCGACGAAGAAGAACCTGCGCCTGCTGCTCGCTGGCGGCCTGCCCGACCCCCGCGCGCGCGGCCTGACGGCAAAAACCGTCGCCGGCGGCTTGCTGGTGCAAAGCCGCGACAATGCAGTGGTCGACGACATGACGCTGAGGACCGTGACGCAGCGTGCGCCGAGCGAGAAGGAGCTGGCGGATCTGCGCTTCGCCTTCCGCGTCGCCAAGCATGTGAAGTCAAACACCATCATCTATGCCAAGGATCTCGCCACCGTCGGCATTGGCGCAGGCCAGATGAGCCGGGTAGATTCGGCACGCATCGCCGCGCGCAAGGCGCAGGATGCGGCAGCCGCACTCAAGCTCGCCGCGCCGATGACGAAAGGCTCGGTGGTCGCCTCAGACGCGTTCTTCCCGTTCGCCGATGGTCTCCTGGTCGCGATCGAGGCCGGCGCCACCGCGGTGATTCAACCGGGCGGTTCAGTGCGCGACGAAGAGGTGATTGCGGCGGCGAACCAGCATGGCATCGCCATGGCGTTCACCGGCACACGCCACTTCAAGCACTAAAGATCGCTCTCGCCCCTCGCACGCGCGGGGTCCTGGACACGCGACAGCAACACCAGGCCTGCGAGGAAGAACACGATCAGCATCGCCATGCCCGCCTTCTGGCTGGCGGTGATCGCAGTGACGATGCCGACCACCAGCGGAGCGAGGAACGACGTCACTTTGCCCGAGAGGGCGAACAGGCCGAAATATTGCGTGATCCGCTCACGCGGCGCGAGCCGCACCAGCAGCGTGCGGGACGCCGCCTGCAAGGGACCTGCGGCAAGGCCGATGAAGAAACCGAGCACGAGATAGGCCTGCTCGGCCGGCGCGGCGAACAAGCCTTCGCCTGGCTCCGGTGGCGCGACTTTAATGATGAACAGCAGCGTCTGCCGATCGATCGAGAGAATAAGAATGATCGCGGTGAGCAGGATCAGCATGCTGCCGGTGATCACCGTCTTTGGACCGAAGCGGTCATCAAGCTTGCCGCCGAGCCAGGCTCCGAGCGTGCCGGAGCAGGCGAGCAGAATGCCGAAAGTGCCGATCTGGATCGTCTGCCAGCCGAAGGTGCCGGCGGCGTAGATGCCGCCGAACGCGAAAAGCGCGATCAACGCATCGGTATAGACCATGTTGGCGATCAGAAATGTCGCCATCACCGGCTGGCGCGGCAGCGATGTCAGGGTCTCGCGTAATTCGCGCAGACCTTCGCGAACCGCACCGAGCGCCGGTGCCTTGGCAGCATGATCCGGCGTCAGCAGGAGCATCGGCAGCACGAAGATCATGAACCACAGCCCGGTCAGCGGCCCGGTGATACGATCGCCTTGATGCGTCACCGGGTCGAGACCGAACAACGGCGAGAAACCCAGCAGGGTCTGGCCGGTTTCGACATTGGCGGCGAGAAAACCAAGCACCAGGACAAGGCTGACGATGCCGCCGATATAGCCGGTGGCCCAGCCAGTGCCCGACAGGCGGCCGAGCTTTTCCGGCGGCACCAGCGTCGGCATCATCGCATTGTTGAATACGGTGGCAAATTCTGCGCCGATAGTGGCGACGCCGAACGCCAGCAACACTGGCAGGATCACAGTGGGATCACCCGGCCGTCCGATCCACAACAACGCGGAGCCGATCACCAGCAGCGTGCCGAATGCCACAATCCACGGCTTACGCCGTCCGCCCGCGTCGGCGATGGCGCCAAGCACCGGCGAGAACAGCGCGATCAGCAGGCCCGCCGCCGCGGTGGCAAACCCCCACAGCGATTGGCCGGTCGCAGGATCCGGTGCGACATGAGTTGCGAAATACGGCGCGAACACAAAAGTCGTGATCAGCGTGAAGTAAGGCTGCGCCGCCCAGTCGAACAGCACCCAGCCGATCACTGCCGAGCGCGGCGGATAGGCGCTACGCGCCTGCGTGGCCGGCTCGTTCACGACAAGGTCATGTGCCAGGTTCGACGTCATTCTCATTCTCGCCCAATCGCGGGAGCAGATAGCCTCATGCTTGGTATCTGCTTATAAAACAACCACGCAGGAGCGCACGACTTTTGGGCGAACGGATTTTGGCAAACCATTCGATGAACCGGAAGCCATCGATGACGCGATCAGGAGTGATGCGCGCGCTTTTGGTCGTGGCTATCGGGCTGATCGGCCTCCATAGCGCTTCGGCGCAGGACTTCCGTACGACACCCTACGCCTCGCCCGCGTTCGACACCGTCGCGCCGGTGGCCGCGCAACGCGGCATGGTGGTGGGGCAGGAGAGACTGGCGGCCGACATCGGCGCGGATATTCTCAAGCGCGGCGGCAATGCGGTCGATGCGGCGGTCGCCACCGGCTTTGCCATGGCGGTGACCTATCCGCGCGCTGGCAACATCGGCGGTGGCGGCTTCATGGTGATCCACCTCGCCAGAACCGGGCGCGACATCGCACTGGATTACCGCGAGACCGCGCCCGCCACCGCAACGCGTGAGATGTTTCTCGGCGCCGATGGCAAGCCGGATCCGGCGAAGTCGCGCGACCAGGCGCTTGGCATCGGCGTGCCGGGTACCGTGGCCGGACTGGCGCTGGCACTGGAGAAATACGGCTCGGGAAAGTTCACGCTGCGCGACCTGCTCGCGCCTGCGATCAAGCTCGCACGCGACGGCTTCATCATCACCGACGATATCGCCGATACGCTGCCGGAGTGGCATCCGCGGCTGGCGCAATGGCCGGCAAGCCGCAAAATCTTCTCTCGCCCCGACGGCAGTTCGCTGCGCGAAGGCGACCGGCTGATCCAGAGCGATCTGGCCGTCACGCTGGAGGCGATCGCCGCACAAGGTGCACGCGGCTTCTATGAAGGCAAAGTCGCCGAACAGCTGTCAGCAGGCATTCGCGCCGCCGGCGGCCTGATCACGCCGGATGATCTGAAAGCCTACAAGGTCATCGAGCGTAAACCGGTACGCGGTCGCTATCGCGGCTATGACATCGTTTCGATGCCGCTGCCGTCCTCCGGCGGCGTGGTGTTGCTGGAGACGCTGAACATCCTCGAGGGATTCAAGCTGAAGCAAATGCCGGCGCGCTCGGCCGACACGCTGCATCTTCTGATCGAGGCGATGAAGCGCAGCTATGCCGACCGCGCCCGCTATCTCGGCGATCCGGCGTTCGTCAATGCGCCGGTGACGCAACTCCTGTCCAAGGACTATGCCGCGCGTCAGCGCGCCACCATCGATCCTGCGACCGCAACGCCTTGGGCCGCATTGTTTTCAGGAGCGGCGCAGCGCGAAGGGACCAACACCACGCATTTCTCGGTGGTTGATCGCAACGGCAATGCGGTCAGCAACACCTACACTCTCAACTTCAGCTACGGCGTCGGCCTCGTCGCCGAAGGCACCGGAGTGCTGCTCAACAACGAGCTCGACGACTTCACCGCCGCGCCCGGCGCATCGAATGCCTACGGTCTGGTCGGCTTCGAAGCCAACCTGCCCGGCCCCGGGAAGCGGCCACTGTCGTCGATGACGCCGACCATCGTGCTGAAGAACGGCAAGGTGATACTGGTGACCGGCTCACCCGGCGGCAGCCGTATCATCTCCACGGTGCTGCAGGTGATCGTCAACGTGCTCGACCACCGGATGAACGTCGCACAGGCGGTGGCAACGCCACGGCTGCACCATCAATGGCAACCGGACGAGGTGCGCGTCGAAGCCGGATTTTCGAACGACATTCTCGACGGGCTGCGCACCCGTGGCCATCACATCGCAAGTCCGCTTGGTCAGACCTCGGCCAATTCGATCGCCGCGAGCGCGCGTGGCTGGCTTGGCGCACCTGATCCGCGCACGCGCGGCGCCACTGCCGCCGGTGACTGACCGGCAATCCGGCGCGCGATGGTTGTTTCAAAATACGGAACCGGTCCGTAATTTTCGGCTCCCACGCATAACGCACGCAGGACAAACCCTGCGCGCGCGCGGCGCTTTCTGGCAAAACTATCTTATTTGTTGGGCACAGCCAAAAACGCGCATTTACCCGCTATATCAATGACTTCTCGCCTGCAATCAGCCGCCGCGGACGGCTGTTGATGCAGATGGTGGCCGCGCCTTTCACGGCCTCGGCGGACCCATGCGCGACCTGTGCGCGCGAGGTTCCGCAGCACGGATACGATACGATGACCAAACTCGAATTTGCGGGTCCCGGCCTGACCGTCGAACAGTGGGAGCAGATCAGCACCCTCGCAACTTCGCTAAAGCCGGGGCAGGCGTTGTGGCTCAGCGGTTATTTCGCGGGCCTCAATCATTCGGCCCAAACCACCGGCGACCTTGTCCGCTCCTCGCCGGTCTCCGATGCCACAACGCCCGTCGCGCTCCCGGCCACAACCCGCACCCTGACGATTCTTTACGCCAGCGAAACCGGCAACAGCGCCGGCCTCGCCAAGGCACTGGCGGAAGCGGCACGCGAGAAAGGCCTGGAGCCGGTCGTCTCCGACGTCGCCACCTACAAGACCCGCAAGCTCAAGGACGAGCAGGACGTCCTGTTCATCGCCAGCACCCACGGCGAGGGCGACCCGCCGCAATCGGCCAAGTCGTTCTTTGAATTCCTGGAAGGCCGCAAGGCGCCGAAGCTGCCGAACCTGCGTTTCGCGGTGCTGGCGCTCGGCGATTCCACCTATGAGCAGTATTGCGGCGCCGGCAAGCGGATCGACCAGCGTCTCGAAGAACTCGGTGCCCAGCGGATCGAGCCGCGTGTCGATTGCGATGTCGATTATGAAGAGGTCGCGCCAGGCTGGATCGCCGGCATCGTCAAGACACTCGCGCCCGAGCCGACGCTGCAGCCTGAGCTCGCCGCACCCGCCGCTGTGCAGGTGGCCGCCGCCCCCGCATCGGCCGCGACCGTCTACGACAAGAAGAATCCCTTCACCGCCACGGTGATCGACAACCTCGTGCTGACCGGCCGCGGTTCCAGCAAGGAAACCCGTCACATCGAACTCTCGCTCGCCGAATCCGGCCTCGTCTACGAGCCGGGCGACGCGCTTGGCATAGTCGCGCAGAACGATCCCGCCTTGGTCGACGCGCTGATCGAGCGGCTGGCGCTGACGGCCGACGCGCCGGTCACCGTGAAACAGCAGACCACCGGCCTGCGCGAGGCACTGACCTCCGCCTTCGAGATCACCGCCGCGACACCGCGCTTCATCGAGCATTGGGCCGACATCACCGGTGCCAAGCAATTGCAGGGCCTGCGCGGCGCCGATCAGGCCGAAGCGCGCACGGCGTTCCTGCGCGCTCATCATGTGCTCGACGTTGTCAGCCAGTTCGCCGCGCCCGGCATCGACGCCCAGACCTTCGTCGCCGGCCTGCGGCCGCTGCAGCCGCGACTCTATTCGATCGCCTCCAGCCTCGCGGCTTCGCCCGAGGAGGCGCATCTTACCGTCAGCACGGTGCGCTACGATCTCAACGGCCTGCCGCGCATGGGCGTAGCTTCCGGTCATCTGGCGCAGCGCGCCGAACCCGACACAACGCTGCCGATCTACATCCAGACGAACTCGCATTTCCGTCTGCCCGAGGACGACACGTCGATCATCATGATCGGCGCCGGCACCGGCGTTGCGCCCTATCGCGCCTTCCTGCAGGAGCGCGAGGCGCGCGGCGCGGAGGGCCGCTCCTGGCTGGTGTTCGGCGAACGCAATTTCCGCAGCGACTTTCTCTATCAGGTCGAATGGCAGACCTATCTCAAGGATGGCGTGCTCAGCCGGATGGACGTCGCGTTCTCGCGCGACGGCGCGCAGAAGATCTATGTGCAGGACCGCCTGCGCGATCAGGGCCGCGACATCTATGCCTGGCTCGAGGAAGGCGCCCATCTCTATGTCTGCGGCGACGCCGCCCATCTCGCGCCCGACGTGCATGCCGCACTGACAGAGATCGTCGAGCGCCATGGCGGGCTCGATCGTGAAGCCGCCCACGACTATCTCGGCGGGCTGCAACGCGACCATCGCTATCAACTGGACGTTTATTGAGGCCGATCATGCTCGATATCACCAAACAAACCGATCGCAGCCGCGACCTGTCGCAGCCGCTCGACAAGCTCGGCCCTGATGAAACGCTGAAAGCCAACAGCGATCAGCTGCGCGGCACCATCGCCGCGAGCCTTGCCGATCCAATCACCGGCAGCGTGTTGCCGAGTGACAACAAACTGATGAAGTTTCACGGCATCTATCAGCAGGACGACCGCGACATCCGCGACGAGCGCCGGCATCAGAAACTCGAGCCGGCCTATGGCTTCATGGCGCGTGTCCGCCTGCCGGGCGGCGTCTGCAGTCCTTCGCAATGGCTCAAGCTCGATGAACTCGGCCGCGCTTATGCCGGCGAGACGCTACGGTTGACCACGCGCCAGACCTTCCAGCTGCACCGCGTGCTGAAACAGAACCTGCGTCCGGTGATCAGGGGCCTGCGCGAGGTGTTGCTCGACACCAAGGCGGCATGCGGCGACGATTCCCGCGGCGTGATGGCGACCGTCAATCCGCAGCTCTCCCGCGTCCATGCCGAAGTCTATGCGCTGGCGAAACGCGCCAGCGATCACGCCATCCACAAGACCGGCGCCTATCGCGAGATCTGGTACGAGCGAGGAGCGCGACCCGAACGCGACCAATGAAGAGCCGTTCTACGGGCGGACCTACATGCCGCGCAAATTCAAGATCGGCTTCGCGATTCCGCCGAGCAACGACATCGACGTCTACTCGCAGGACCTCGGCCTGATCGCCATCGTCGAGAACGGCGAGCTGAAGGGCTTCAACGTCGCGATCGGCGGCGGTATGGGCCGCACCGACAGCGCACCGGAAACTTATCCTCGCCTTGCCGACGTGATTGGCTATGTCGAGGTCGACCAAAGTGATCGAGACCATCGATGCGGTAATGACGGTGCAGCGCGACCATGGCGATCGGCTCGACCGCATGCATGCGCGCTTTAAATACACCATCGACGACAAGGGCCTCGACTGGATCAAGGCGGAGATCGAGCGTCACCTCGGCTTCCCGCTGGCGCCGGCAAAACCCTACACCTTCACCACTAACGGCGATCCGCTCGGCTGGACCCGCGGCGAGGACGGCCGCGAGCACTGCACGCTGTTCATCCAGAACGGCCGCGTCATCAACGAGCCTGGCCGTCCGATGATGGATGGGCTGTGCGAGATCGCGCGCATCCACAAAGGCATGTTCCGGATCACGCCGAACCAGAACCTGATCATCGCCGACGTCGAATCGAAGGCGCGGCCCGAGATCGACAAGCTGCTGAAGCAGTACGGCCTCAATGGCTTTGATACGCTCAGCGGTCTGCGGCTGAATTCGATGGCGTGCGTCGCGCTGCCGACCTGCGGTCTCGCAATGGCCGAGAGCGAACGCTATCTGCCGACGCTGGTCGGCAAAATCGAGGGGATTCTGGCGCAGCACGGCCTGCGCGAGGAACCGATCACCATCCGCATGACCGGCTGCCCCAATGGCTGCGCCCGGCCCTACATCGCCGAGATCGCGCTCACCGGCCGCGCGCCGGGAAAATACAACCTCTATCTTGGCGGCGGCTTCCACGGCCAGCGGCTCAACAAGATGCTGCTGGAGAATGTCGGCGAAAGCAAAATCCTCGCCACCCTCGAGAAGGTGATCGCCCACTACGCCCGCGATCGGCAGGCCGGCGAGCGTTTCGGCGATTTCGCGATCCGCGCAGGCTATGTTCCCGAGGTGAAGGAAGGCCGACACTTCAACGACGTGCTGGTCGGCGCCAATATTTAAAGCGGAAGAGCGGATTTAAGTCTGGCGGAAAATGCTCTACAGATCGGCATCCGCCAGGAACCGATCCCCATGTCCCAGACCATCAAGCCGGAGACGATCGCGGCTGCCAACGGCATCGCCTCCGACAATAATTTCGGCGCGGTCACCCCGCCGATCTATCTGTCCAGCACCTTCGCCTTCGCCGGCTTCGAGCGCGGCGGCCCGTATGAATACACCCGCACCAGCAATCCGACCCGGGACATGCTGGCGCAGACGCTCGCCAAGCTGGAAGGCGGCGCCGGCGCGGTGATCGTATCCTCCGGCATGGCCGCGGTCGATCTTGTGCTTGCGCAGGTCGGGCGTGACGAGCTGATCGTCGCGCCGCACGACTGCTATGGCGGCACCTATCGCCTGCTCGCCGCGAGGCATCAGCGCGGCCATTTCAAGGTGACCTTCATCGACCAGAACGATCCGGCTGCTCTCGCCGCCGCGCTGAAGCAGTCGCCGCGCCTCGTGCTGTTAGAGACGCCAAGCAATCCATTGATGCGCATTGTCGATATCAAGGCGATTGCGGCACTGGCCAAGGCCGCCGGCGCACAGACCGCGGTCGACAACACCTTCCTGTCACCGGCGCTGCAGCGGCCGATCGAACTCGGCGCTGATTATGTGATCCACTCCACCACCAAATATCTCAACGGCCATTCCGACGTGGTCGGCGGCGCCGTGATCGCCGCCGCGCAGGCCGATGTCGATGCGCTGGCGCACTGGGCTAACGTGACGGGCACCATCGGCGCGACGTTTGATTCCTATCTGACGCTGCGCGGCCTGCGCACGCTGTTTCCACGTATCGAACGCCAGCAGGCCAACGCGCAGGCTGTCGCGAACTTCCTGGCGCAACATCCGCATGTCAGCGTGGTGCATTACCCCGGTTTGTTGTCGCATCCCGGCCATACCCTAGCCAAGGCGCAGCAGGCCGGCTTCGGCGCCATGCTGAGCTTTGAGCTTGCCGGTGGCGTCGAGGCAGTGCGCGCCTTTGTCGAGGCGGTAAAGGTGTTCACGCTCGCCGAATCGCTCGGCGGTGTCGAAAGCCTGATCGCGCACCCGACCACCATGACGCATGCAGGCATGACGCCAGAGGCGCGCCGCGCCGCCGGCATCACCGATGGCTTGCTGCGGCTGTCGATCGGCCTCGAAGCCGAATCAGATCTGATCCAGGGTCTGCAGGCCGGCTTCGCGGCGTTGCCGCCGGCTCATGGCTGACGCCGGCGAAGGACAAGCTCCGGCCTGTCCGGAGCCGCCCGCCGCGCAACGCGGCGCTTCGCGCTTTCGCGTGCCGCGCGGTGCGGTCGATACCCACGCCCATGTCATCGGCGCGCCGCCGAACTATCCGCTGGTCACACCGCGCAGCTACACCCCGTCGCCTGCCAGTGCGGACGCCTATCTCGCCATGCTCGACGCCACCGCCATGAGTTATGGCGTGCTGACCCAGATCAGCGTGCACGGCACCGACAATCGCCTGCTCACGCAGACCTTGCGTTCCCATCGCCAGCGTCTGCGTGGCATCGCGGTGATCGCGCCCGATTGCCCGGACCGCGAGCGCGCCGCGCTGCGGGACGCCGGCGTGGTCGGACTGCGCATCAACATGATGTATCGCGGCGGCGGCATCAGCTTCGATCAGATCGAGGCCTATGGCGCGATCTGCCGCGAGATGGGATGGCATCTTCAATTCCTGATCGATGCCGGCGACCTTCCCGCGCTGGCCACGCGCCTCGCAAAGCTGCCGGTGCCGTTTCTGGTCGATCACATGGGCCATTTCCCGACCGCACGCGGCGTCGATCACGATGGCTTTACAACGCTGCTCACGCTGCTGCGCGACGGCGCCTGGGTGCGGCTGTCGGGTGCCTATCGCAACAGCACGGACAGCCCGGGCTATCCCGACACCATCCCATTTGCCCAGCGGCTGATCGAGGCCGCGCCGCAGCGCTGCGTCTGGGGTTCGGACTGGCCGCATGTCGCCAATTGGGGCACGATGCCGTTCGTCGCCGATCTGCTCGATCTGCTCGCCGACTGGGCGCCGGACGAGCCGACCCGCAACCAGATCCTCACCGACAATCCGCAGCGCCTGTTCGGCTTTGCGCCGCCGGCGCCATGACAGACGAGGCCGCCGCATGACCACGCTGAAGGACAAGACGCTGTTCATTTCCGGCGGCAGTCGCGGCATCGGGCTTGCGATCGCACTCCGCGCCGCGCGCGACGGCGCCAACATCGTGATCGCGGCCAAGACCACAACGCCGCAGCCCAAGCTCGAAGGCACGATCCACACCGCCGCCGACCAGATTCGTGCGGCGGGCGGCAAGGCGCTGGCCGTGGCCTGCGATATCCGCAACGAGGCGCAGGTCGCCACCGCCGTTGAACAGGCCGTGGCGGAATTCGGCGGCATCGACATCTGCATCAACAATGCCAGCGCCATCAGCCTCTCGCCGGTACAGGCGACCGAAATGAAGCGATTCGACCTGATGATGGCGATCAACACCCGCGGCACCTTTCTGGTGTCGAAGACCTGCATCCCGCATCTGAAGAAAGCCGCGAATCCGCACATCCTGATGCTGTCGCCACCGCTGGACATGAATACGAAGTGGTTCGCGCCATCCACCGCCTACACCATCGCCAAATACGGCATGAGCATGTGCGTGCTCGGGCTGGCAGGCGAACTCAAGAATGACGGCATCGCGGTCAATGCGCTGTGGCCGCGCACCACCATCGCCACCGCGGCGGTCGGCAATTTGCTCGGCGGCGACGCCATGATGCGCGCGAGCCGCACGCCCGAAATCGTGGCCGATGCGGCGCATGTCATTCTTACCAAGCCGGCGCACGAATTCACCGGCCATTTCTGCATCGACGACACCCTGCTCCATGCCCATGGCGTCACCGATTTCGAACGCTATCGCGTCGATCCCTCGGTGGAATTGATGCCGGATTTCTTCGTGCCGGACGACGACGTGCCGCCGCCGGGCGTCAAGGTGATGGCGATGCCGCCGCTGGAGGCTTTGCAACGGCCGCGCTGAGGGGGCTCAGCCGCCGCTCTGACCGATGAATTGCAGCACGATCTCGCGCCGGTGCGGCCGGGCGCGATGCTCGATCAGGTAGATGCCCTGCCAGGTGCCGAGCACCGGCGCGCCGTCGATCACCGGAATCTGAAGGCTGCACGCGGTCAGCATGCTCTTGATGTGGGCCGGCATGTCGTCTGGGCCCTCGCTGTGATGCCGCCAGCCGCCGTTTTCCGGCGCGAGGCGATCGAGCACGGTCATCAGATCAGCCAGCACATCGGGATCGGCGTTCTCCTGAATGGTCAGCGAGGCCGAGGTATGGCGCACGAACAACGTCAGCGCGCCGGTGCCCGCCCGTGCCTCACGCAGGAAGGCGCGGGCCTCCCGCGTGATATCGAAGAAGCCGGCCTGCGGGGTGTCGATCCGCAGCGTCGAGGTCGCAACCGCGTCAACTCCCGTCATCACCACCGGCGTCTTTGTCATCGGATCAACCTCGCGTTGAATATCGCGCTGCATGCGCGATCCGTCACAGCCGGGTCAAGGTCGCGCCGTCACGCGCGCCGCCAAAATATTTTTCAAGCGCCGGCAGAAACGGGGCCGCGTCGCCGCTGGCCTCGGCGAACAAGGTCATCGAGGAATGGAATTTCATGTCGTCCGGATAGCCGAAGATGTCATGCACCGAACGTCCCTCGATTGCATTCACCAGAGCGGTACATTCACGCAGCCGCGCGCCGAGTACGCGGTGGGCCAGATAGGCAGCAGCCTCGTCCCGTGAGGCAATGGCGAATCGCTGCGCCATCGCGCTGTAGCCGAGCCCCTCGATCTGCGGAAAGATGAACCAGATCCAGTGGGTCTGTTTCCGCCCGGCCCGCAATTCGCCCAACACCCGCGCATAGACGGGAGCCTGGGCCTCGACAAACCGCTGCAGATCGTAATGTCCGGCCATTCAGTCCTCCCTGCCGGGAGCAACGCGCAAGGCGCGGAATGGTTGGACGGCTCCGCGCCCGCTTCGCCTCGCGCCGCAGAAACGACAAAGCCGCCTTGCGGCGGCTTGTCAGAGTGCCAATTCTGGAGCGGGCGAAGGGATTTCGAACCCTCGACCCCGACCTTGGCAAGGTCGTGCTCTACCCCTGAGCTACACCCGCATCGCAGAGAATTGGGGGCGCGTCCTCGCGCCGCCGGGCAAACCTATGCCAAAAGCAACGCGGCAATGCAACAGCCGGACGGCAGCGAATCGCGTTCTATTTTTTGTCCCGCCCCGCCTCCACCCCGTGGTTCCGGGCTAGCCTTGAGGCTTAAAGGACGGACGGTGATTGAAAATCGGGCCCCGGACCGCCATTTATGGCCTTGGCCGTGCTAAAAGCCGGCATCCCCATAGCCTGCAGGCGAGGATCCATTGACCATTATCGATGAAGCCAGCGGAACAGCCGGCGCGACGCCGTCCGATCTGATCAAGGACACCGCGACCCAGACCTTTGTGAAGGACGTGATCGAGGAATCGAAGCGCCAGCCGGTGCTGATCGATTTCTGGGCGCCCTGGTGCGGGCCCTGCAAGCAATTAACCCCGATCATCGAAAAAGCGGTCCGGGCCGCCAAAGGCCGGGTCAAGCTGGTCAAGATGAACATCGACGAGCATCCGGCGATCCCCGGCCAGATGGGAATCCAGTCGATTCCGGCGGTGATCGCCTTCGTCAACGGCCAGCCGGCCGACGGCTTCATGGGCGCGGTGCCGGAAAGCCAGATCAACGCCTTTATCGACAAGATCACCAAGGGCATGCCCGCCGCCGGCGAGACCGCCGACCTGCTCGCGGAGGCTGAAGCCCTGCTGGCCGAGGGCGATGCCGCCAGCGCCGCGTCGATCTATGCCCAGGCTCTCAGCAATGACAGCGCCAGCATTCCGGCCATCGCCGGTCTTGCCCGCTGCTATGTGGTGGCCGGTGCGCTCGAACAGGCCAAGCAGACCCTTGCGATGGTCCCCGAATCCAAGCGTGGCGAGGCGGCGATCTCCGCGGTGCAGAGCATGCTCGATCTTGCCGAGCAGGCCAGCGCGGTCGGCCCGATCGAGGAACTGGAGAAGAAGATCGCCGCCGATCCGCGCGACCATCAGGCGCGCTTCGATCTCGCCACCGCCCTCAACGCCAAGAACCGGCGCGAGGAAGCCGCCAGCCATCTGATGGAAATTGTCAAGCGTGATCGCAAATGGAACGACGACGGGGCGCGCAAGCAACTCGTGCAGCTCTTCGAAGCGTGGGGTCCGGACGACGACGCCACCATCGAGGGCCGCAAGCGCCTGTCGACCATCCTGTTTTCCTGACGGCACTCAGTCTGAGCGGAGGAGCAGCGGATGCCGATCAACACCGAATATCGAGGCCCCGCCGATCTTCCGGAGGTGATCCCGGTATTTCCGCTGGCTGGCGCGCTGCTGCTGCCGCGCGGCCAGATGCCGCTCAACATCTTCGAGCCGCGCTATCTCGAAATGGTGGACGACGCTTTGCGCGACGGCCACCGTATGATCGGCATGATCCAGCCAGACACCACGCATTCTCATAGCGAGAATCATCCGACGCTGTTTCGCGTCGGCTGCGTCGGGCGCATCACCCAGTTCTCCGAAACCGGCGATGGCCGTTACATTCTGGAGCTGACCGGGATCGCCCGCTTCAAGGTGATCGAGGAACTGTCGGTGCTGACGCCCTACCGGCAATGCAAGGTGGATTTCTTTGCCTTCGTGGACGACTTCATCGCCCGCAAGGGTGAGGAGGCGGTCGATCGCAAGGCGCTGCTCGACACCCTGACCGAATTTCTCAAGGCCAACGAGCTGAAGGTGGATTGGGACGGCATCGACTCCGCGCCGAATGAGGCGCTGGTGAATGCACTGGCGATGATGTCGCCCTACGGCACTGCCGAGAAGCAGGCGATGCTGGAAGCGCCGGACCTCAAGACCCGCGCCGAAATCCTGATCGCCATCACGCAGATGGACCTTGCCCGGAAGCAGACCTCGGGCGATCCGCCGGTGCAATAGAATCCGATTGATCCGTGCCTGGCCGCCGCTTTAGTTTGATCTGTCCGATCTCACAGGAACTGTCATGACCGACCTGCCTTTGCCCGTGAGCGAGCGCTCCGATCCCGTCGATCCGAAACTGCTCGAGATTTTGGTCTGCCCTCTGACCAAGAGCCGGCTCGAATATGATGCGGCGGCGCAGGAACTGATTTCGCGTGCCGCGAAACTCGCTTATCCGATCCGCGACGGCATTCCGATCATGCTGCCGGAAGAGGCCCGGAAGCTCGGCTGACGCCCGCGGCCAGCCCCGCGCCGGCGCCACATGACACGGTACGATCTCATCATCTTCGATCTCGACGGCACGCTGTCCGACAGCTTTCCGTGGTTCCTGCGCATCATCAACACGATGGCCGACCGCCACGGCTTCAAGCGCATCATCGAGAGCGAAATCGAGGCCCTGCGCGGCAAGAGCTCGCGCGAGATCATCACGGCGCTCAAGGTACCGCAATGGCGGCTGCCGCTGATCGCACGCGACATGCGCCGGCTGAAAACCGCGCATCTCGCCGATATTCCGCTGTTTCCTGGCATTATGACCATGCTCGGCGCGCTGCACACCGCGGGCATCCGGCTTGCGATGGTGAGTTCGGATTCGGAGAGCAATGTCCACCGTGCATTGGGACCGGCGGCAGAGCTGATGTCGTGCTACGCCTGCGGCGCATCGCTGTTCGGCAAGGCTGCGAAGTTCACGCAGGTGCGACGACGACTCAATATCGATGCCGATCGCATCATCTGCATTGGCGATGAAGTGCGCGACGGCGAGGCCGCGCGCAAGGCGGGACTCGACTTCGGCGCGGTGAATTGGGGTTATGCGAATGCGGCGGCATTGGCACCGCTTGCGCCGGCACTGACCTTCGCCGATCCGGACGACGTGGTACGCAAGCTGCTCGGCAAGCCGCCAATGTGAGACGTGAACGAAACGCTAGAGCGCCTCGCCGCGCAGCAGCCGCGGCACTTCGCCGGTGAGACCGGCGGCCTGACGAATGAACGCTTTCTTCAGCGGCGGCACGCGATCGACCAGACCAAGACCGATATCGCGCACGCTGCGCAGCACCGTCGATTCGTTGGAGAACAATCCGTTCAGCACATTGGTGGCGACACCCATCGCCATAGTGTCGAAACGCCGCCAGCGTTGATAGCGATCCAGCACATCGGCCTGCCCGACATCGATGCCAAGTCGCGCCGCATCGACCACCGCCTCGGCCAGCGCTGCGATATCCTTGAGACCGAGATTGAGGCCCTGTCCGGCAATGGGGTGAATCACATGCGCCGCGTCGCCGACCAGCGCGAGGCGTTCGGCGACAAACGAGCGGGCCACGAAATAGCCGAGCGGAAATGCACGCGGCTTGTCGAGCGGCTTCACCTCGCCAAGGTGCAGGCCGAAACGTTTCTCCAGTTCGGCTCGGAAATCGTCTTCCGGCAGCGCGATGATCCGCGCAGCCTCGGCACGTTTTTCCGTCCACACCAGCGACGAGCGCCGGCCCTTCAACGGCAGGATCGCGAACGGCCCCGCAGGCAGGAAATGTTCTTCGGCGCGGCCGCCATGATCCCGCTCATGGCCCACCGTGACAACAATGCCGGACTGATCGTAGTCCCAGCCATGGGTCGTGATGCCGGCGCGCTGGCGCAATTGCGACCGCGCGCCATCGGCAGCCACCAGCAGGCTGGCATCAAGGCTGCTCCCGTCGCTGAAGGAGACACGGATGCCGCCCTCCTCGGTCTCGAAACCCGAGACGCCGATCTGCCTCAGTTCGATACCCTCGCTCTCGGCGCGCCGCACCAGCGCGTCGATCAGATAACGGTTCTCCACCATATGCGCGAACGGTTCGCCGGGATCGACATCGCCGTTGAAGGTCAGGAATACCGAGCGCGTCGCATCCTCGACCTCGCTGTCGGTGATCACCATGTCGAGAATCGGCTGGGCGGTTTCGGCAACCTCGCCCCAGACCTCGAGCGCCTCGAACAGGCGGCGGCAGGCGGCAACAATGGCTGACGCACGCGGATCGCGGCTCGGCCGCGTGGCAAGCGCCGGATCGGCCACGATCACCGGCAGGTCGCGGCCAAGCCCCTGGCGCAGCGCCAGCGCCAGCGCCAACCCGGCGAACGCGCCGCCGCCGATCACGATTTCGCGTTGTGCCGTCATGATGCCTGATCCGCTCCCGCTCTTGCCTCGAACAGCTCGTTGTATCAGGGTTTCCCAAGCAGCGAAAACCCGCATCGATCCATCCGTGCGGCATGTCAGGGAACACGTTGCGATGGAATGGTGGCATGTCGAGCAGTCTGATCGATCTGATTTCCGTCCTCGACCTCGAGCCGCTCGAAGTGAACCTGTTTCGCGGCACCAGCCCGAAAACCGAATGGCAGCGCGTGTTCGGCGGCCAGGTGATCGGTCAGGCCCTCGTCGCCGCCTGCCGCACGGTCGAGGGGCGTATGCCCCATTCGCTGCATTGCTATTTCATCCTGCCGGGTGATCCGCGCGTGCCGATCATCTATCAGGTCGAACGGCTGCGCGACGGCAAGAGTTACTCGACCCGGCGCGTCACCGCAGTCCAGCACGGCAACGCGATCTTCTCGATGATGGTGTCGTTTCACGCCGAGGAAAAAAGCCCGTTCAACCACGAGGAGCGGATGCCCGAGGTGCCGCCGCCGGACCGTCTTGCCCCCGACGACAGCGAATTGCTGCTCGAGCACATGCCGGATTTCATCCGCCGCTATTACGAATTGGAGCGGCCGATCGAATTGCGGCCGGTTGAATTCAAACGCTATCTCGGCAAGAAGATTCCAGATGGCCGCATGCATATCTGGATCAGGACGGCGGCGAAGCTGCCGGACGATCCGGCGCTGCATCTGTGCGCATTGGCTTATGCCTCTGACTTTTCGCTGCTCGACGCCGCCATGGCGCGCTACGGCCGTACCGTGTTCGACAAATCGGTGTCGGCGGCCAGCCTCGACCACGCGATGTGGTTTCACCGCCCGTTCCGCGCCGACGAATGGCTGCTCTACAGCCAGGACAGCCCGAGTGCGCGCGCCGGACGCGGGCTGTCACGCGGGCTGATCTTCAAGCCGGACGGCACGCTGGTCGCCTCGGTCGCCCAGGAAGGCTCGATCCGCGAGCGACGGGAATAGTCCAGGGGAATAGCGGTCAAGCCGGCGTTACCGCTGCGCCTCACAGGCGATTTTTCTCCACATCCTAGCCCAAGGAGTGGCATAAGACGTTGCTTGCCGCGCCGTGCCGACGCGGCACGGGGAGCGCATCATGAAACTCGTCACCGCGATCATCAAGCCGTTCAAGCTCGACGAAGTGCGTCTGGCGCTGACCGCGATCGGTATCCACGGCATGACCGTGACCGAGGTCAAAGGCTATGGCCGCCAGAAAGGCCATACCGAAATCTATCGCGGCGCCGAATATGTGGTGAACTTCCTGCCCAAACTGCGCATCGAGATCGCGGTCGCGACCGATCTTGTCGATCGCACCATCGAAGCCATCACCAAGACGGCCCGCACCGGGCAGATTGGCGACGGCAAGGTGTTCGTCACGCCGATCGATCGCGCACTGCGCATCCGCACCGGGGAGACCGACAACGACGCGCTGTAAGCGCGCCGGGGTAATTTGCGCGGAATATGGTTTCCGTCGCAGTTTTTAAAGACTATTGCCGAGACCGTTCCATGACGCATTGCATCCGTCGTATCGTCAACACCGCTATTGCCACTGCGCTTCTCATCACACCGGCATGGGCCGGGCCTGAGGGGTCGGCGGGCGGCATCGACACGGCGGACACCGCCTGGATGATCGTTGCCACCGCGTTCGTCTTGATGATGACGGTCCCGGGACTTGCGTTGTTCTATGCCGGCATGGTGCGCAAGAAGAACATTCTGGCGACCATGGCGCAGAGTCTCGCCGCGGTCGCGGTGATTTCGATTCTCTGGGTGGCCTACGGCTACAGCCTTGTCTTCACTGGCAATGGCCCGGGCCTCGGCACCTTCCAGCGTTTCATGCTGATGGGCATGACCATGGACAGCATCAACCCGTTGGCCAAAACCATCCCGGAATCGCTGTTCGTGCTTTACCAGATGGCGTTCGGCATCATTGCCGTGGCGCTGATTGCCGGCTCGGTCGCCGACCGCATGCGCTTCTCCTCCTACATGGTCTTCTGCATCGCCTGGTTCACGGTGGTCTATGTGCCGCTGGCGCACTGGATCTGGGGCGGCGGCTTTCTCGGTCAGGCCGGCGTGCTCGATTTCGCCGGCGGCCTTGTGATTCATCTCAGCGCCGGCACCGCAGGTCTTGTCGCCGCCATGGTGCTCGGCAGCCGCCGCGGCTACGGCTCGGAAAATCTCGCACCGCATGACCTGTCGCTTGCGGTAATCGGCACCGGCCTGTTGTGGGTCGGCTGGTTCGGCTTTAACGGCGGCTCGGCGTTGCAGGCCAACTCCCGCGCGGTGATGGCGATCCTCGCCACACATCTTGCCGCCTGCGCCGGCGCGCTGATGTGGAGCGTGATCGAATGGGCCACGCGCCGCAAGCCTTCCGTGCTTGGAATGATGTCGGGCGCGGTGGCCGGGCTTGGTACCATCACGCCGGCCGCAGGGTTCGTCACGCCCGGCCAGGCGCTGCTGGTCGGCCTGATCGCAGGCATGATCTGCTACTGGGCCTGCACCAGTCTCAAGCACCGCTTCAAGTATGACGACACCCTCGATGTGTTCGGCATCCATGGCATCGGCGGGTTGATCGGAACCCTGATGACGGGCGTGTTCGCAACCTCGGCGATCGGCGGCACCTCCGGCCTGCTCGAAGGCAATCCGCAGCTGTTGCTGATCCAGGTCTACGGCGTCGCGGTGACGCTGCTGTGGGCCGGCGGCATGACCTTCGTGCTGCTCAAGGCGATCGACCTGATGGTCAAGATCCGGGTCTCCCATGAAAACGAGGTCGAGGGCCTCGACATCACCCAGCACGGCGAGGCGCTGCAATAGCCAGATTACAGGGGCGGGGTCGCCTCGTCCCGGCCACCGAGCGAGCCGCAACCATCAGCTGGCGGCAGCTACTCGCTTTAATATTAAGCAAAAATATGTCGATTACCTGTCGCTGATTATTTTTCAGGCAGGTCTGTCGCTTGTTTAAGCGTGGCTTCTTGGCCGCTCCCCGCCTGTGGCTTTGCAGGCGCCAAAACTGCAGGATTTAGAAATCCTTAGCGTTTGTGGCGAGTTTGGCACGGCATTTGATTCCCTGACTGCGGCTGGTGCCTTGCGAAGTATCCGTCTTCGCGCGGCGACCCTTAGTCGAGAGCGCCCGGCATATCGGGCTGAAGCGGGGAACAACCCATGAAAATCGTTATGGCCATTATCAAGCCATTCAAGCTGGAGGAGGTCCGCGATGCCCTGACGGCCATCGGCGTTCACGGCCTCACGGTGACGGAGGTGAAGGGCTACGGCCGGCAGAAGGGCCACACCGAAATCTATCGCGGCGCTGAATACGCGGTGAGCTTCCTGCCCAAGATCAAACTCGAGGTCGCGGTCGCCTCGAACCAGGTCGACAAAACCATCGAAGCCATTACCGCCGCGGCCAAGACCGGCCAGATCGGCGACGGCAAGATTTTCGTCATCAGCCTCGACCACGCCGTGCGCATCCGCACCGGCGAGGCCGACGACGCCGCGCTGTGATTTCGCGCTCACCCTTATCCCATCAGGAGTACAATAAAATGACGTTCAAACGTCCTATCGGCGCGGGACTGGTAGCCTTCGCACTCGGCCTCTTGCCTGCGACCGCGGCCTTCGCCGCGCCCACCATCAACAAGGGCGACAACGCCTGGATGATGACATCGACGGTTCTCGTGCTGTTGATGACAATTCCGGGCCTCGCGCTGTTCTATGGCGGCCTCGTGCGCTCCAAGAACATGCTCTCGGTGCTGGCGCAGGTGTTCTACACCGTCTGCATCGTCTGCATCATCTGGGCACTGTATGGCTACAGCCTCACCTTCACCGGCGGCTCGGCCTATCTCGGCGGCCTCGCCAAAGCCTTCATGACCGGCATCACACCTGAGTCGGCGGCAGGCACCTTCTCGGTCGACGTCAACATCTCGGAGCTGGTCTATTTCTGCTTCCAGATGACCTTCGCCGCGATCACGCCGGCGCTGATCGTCGGCGCGTTCGCCGAACGCATGCGCTTTGCCGCCATCGCTCTGTTCGTGCCGCTCTGGGTAACGCTGATCTATTTCCCGATCGCCCACATGGTCTGGTACTGGGCCGGTCCCGATGCGATCAGCGACGCGGTGAAAGCCCTCGCAGCCGCGACCGACGGCGCGGCAAAGACGGCGGCGCAGGCCAAGCTCGACGAGGTAATGGCTGACGGCGGGCGGATCTTCCTGTGGGGCGCGCTCGACTTCGCCGGCGGCACCGTGGTGCACATCAATGCGGGCATCGCCGGCCTCGTCGGCGCGATCCTGATCGGCAAGCGCACCGGCTACGGCCGCGAATTGATGGCGCCGCACTCACTGACCATGACCATGATCGGCGCATCGCTCCTCTGGGTCGGCTGGTTCGGCTTCAACGCCGGCTCGGCGCTGGAAGCCTCCGGCGGCGCGGCGCTGGCGATGGCCAACACCTTCCTCGCCACCGCCGCGGCGGCGCTGTCATGGATGTTCGCCGAATGGGTCGTGCGCGGCCATCCCTCGCTGCTGGGCGCATTGTCGGGCGCGGTCGCAGGCCTCGTCGCGGTGACGCCGGCGGCCGGCTTCTCCGGCCCGATGGGGGCGATCGTGCTCGGCCTCGTCGCCGGCATGGTCTGCCTGTTCGCCTGCACCGTGCTGAAGAATGCGCTCGGCTATGATGACAGCCTCGACGTCTTCGGCGTGCACTGTGTCGGCGGCATCATCGGAGCGCTGGCGACCGGCATCCTGGTCAACCCGGCGCTCGGCGGCAGCGGCGTGATGGACTACGTCGCTGGCAAGATCGCCGATTACGACATGGCGACCCAGATGCTGGCACAGGGCAAGGCGGTGGCGACCACGCTGATCTACTCGGGTATCGGCTCGGCGGTGCTCTACAAGGTCGTCGATATCATCGTCGGCCTGCGGGCCAGCGTCGAAGTCGAACGCGAGGGTCTCGATCTCACTGAGCACACCGAGCGCGCCTACAACATGTAAGGGCTGGCGACCGGGGCGGAACACCCGGCACCGTTCCGGTCGCCCGAAAGGCTCCAGCGCAAGCTGGGGCCTTTCTCTTTGGCCTCTTTGGCCACTGCTCCTCCGGGCCGCCCGCGCATGACGAAAAAGGCTTGGTTAATCAGGTCTTAACCTCGCCGCACCTATGGTGATCTGATCCATAGTCGCGCGATCCGCGATCGCACCCTTTTGTTCCAAAGTGCCGACGCCACGCATGGTCATGACCGCTTCCCCCCGCCCGGCATCGTCCGCATCTTCGAGCGGCGAGCGGTCGCCCTTTGCCCGCCTGGCGGATCTGCTGAAGCCGTATCACCCCGGCAAGCCATTGATAAACCTATCCCTTGGCGAACCGCAGCATCCCATCCCGGGCTTCGTCGGCGAGGTACTGGCGAGGCACACCGCGGATTTCGGCCGCTATCCGATGTCGCGCGGCATCCCGCCATTTCGGAAGGCAGCCGCCGGCTGGATGGCGCAGCGCTACGCGCTGCCCCGCGCGCTCGATCCCGAAACCGAAATTCTTGCGCTGAACGGCAGCCGCGAGGGATTGTTCTACGCCGCCGTCGCCGCCTCCCGTTACGTCGCGCCGCGCGCCGGCACGCCGGCCATCCTGCTGCCCAATCCGTTTTATCCGGCCTACGCGGCGGGCGCCCGCGCGGCGGGCTGCGAGCCTGTGTTCCTGCCGGCCGTGCGCGATCACGGTTTCCTGCCCGATCTCAATTCGCTCGACGAGGCCTTGCTGGCGCGCACCGTCGCGTTCTATCTCGCATCCCCCGCCAATCCGCAGGGCGCGGTCGCCACGCCGGACTATTTCACGCGCGTCAAACAGCTTGCCGACCGTCACGGCTTCATCGTGTTCAGCGACGAATGCTATTCGGAGATCTACACGCGCAGCGCGCCCGGCAGCATGCTGGAGAACGCCGGCGCAGACTTCAGCAATGTCGTCGCATTCCAGTCGCTGTCGAAGCGATCGAACCTGCCGGGACTGCGTGTCGGCTTCGTCGCCGGCGATAAAAATTTCCTCACGCACTTCCACGAATTGCGCAACGTCGCGGCGCCGCAGGTGCCGGTGCCGCTGCAGCATGTTGCGATTGCCGCCTATGGCGACGAGGCGCATGTCAACGAGAATCGCCGCCTCTACAAGTTCAAGTTCGATCTCGCCGACCAGTTCATCGGCGATCGCTTCGGCTACAAGCGCCCCGCCGGCGGCTTCTGCATGTGGCTCGATGTTTCCGAGCACGGCGGCGACGAAGCCGCGACCGTGAAGTTGTTCAAGGAAGGCGGCGTGCGGGTGCTGCCGGGTAGTTATCTCGCGCGTCCGCAGGCGGACGGCAGCAATCCGGGCGCAGGCTATATCCGCGTCGCGCTGGTGCAAGACGAAGAAACAACGGCAGAGGCCCTGCAACGTATGGTGCAGGTACTGGACGGGCAGAGCTTGAACGAGCCGCGGGGCTAGGCGGGACATGGCATCGATCGAACGCGTCATTCCACTGGTCGGGCAGATGTCCGACCCTATCCGCGAGATGCTGATGCGACGCCTGCGCGAGCTCGCCGGTCTCGGCGTGCTGGTGTTGTCCTGCCTCGCCGCCGCAGCATTGATGACGTGGTCGGTGCAGGATCCGAGCCTCAGCCACGCTACATCGGGGCGGATCAGGAACATCATGGGCTGGCCCGGCGCGATCGGCGCCGATCTCCTCATGCAGATTCTCGGCCTTGGGGCGATCATGGTGATCCTGCCGATCGCGGTGTGGGGCTGGCGTCTGCTCACGCATCGGCATTTCGACCGCGAAGCAATTCGCATCGGCTGCTGGATCCTCTGCGCCGCGATTGCGGCAGGCTTTGCGAGCTGCTGGCCGCGCAGCGCGGCATGGCCGCTGCCGACTGGTCTTGGCGGCGTGGTTGGCGATGCCATCGTGCGCGTGCCCGCCGTGGTGTTCGGCCCGCCCGGCTTTCTTTATCGTCTGGTGCTGGGCCTCGTGCTTGGCGCGGCGATGATCGGCACCTTCGTCGTTGCGGCGGGTGCGGGATCGCAGGAGAAGGTCGCCGAGCGCGTGCCGGCTTCGCTCGACGACGAGGACGACGACAATCTCGACGAGGATGAGAGCGACCGCCGCTCCGTTTCGCTCGGCTGGCTGGTGCATGCGGCGCTCAGCCTCAAGGCGCGGCTTGGCCGGATGCTGGTCGCGCTGTTCTCGCTCGCCGTCGGGCGCAACGAATCCTCGCGTGTCCGTTCTTTCGATCGTCTCGAGCCCAATCTCGGTACTCGCTCCAGCCCCTCGCTGGTTCCCGAAACCGACGCGGAGGAAGAGGAATACGAGGACGAGGAAGAAGAGGACGACGAGGAAGAGGAAGAGGTCCGGCCGGCGCCGCGCAAGCGTGCCGCCGCCAAGACCACCACGCGCAAGGGCGCCTTCGCGTTGCCGCCGCTCTCGGTGCTCGCCGCGCCCAAGGCGTCGGACCGCATGACCCTGAGCAAGGACGAATTGGAAGAAAATTCGCGTGCGCTCGAAGGCGTGCTGCAGGACTTCGGCGTACGCGGCGAAATCACCAACGCGCATCCCGGTCCGGTCGTCACGCTCTACGAACTCGAACCCGCGCCCGGCATCAAATCGTCCCGCGTGATCGGCCTTGCCGACGATATCGCCCGCTCGATGAGCGCGATTTCGGCGCGCGTCGCCGTGGTGCCCGGCCGCAACGCCATCGGCATCGAATTGCCGAATCATCACCGCGAGAAGGTTTACCTGCGTGAACTGCTCGCCTCCAAGGATGCCGCGGAGTCGAGCGCCAAGCTGCCGCTGTGCCTCGGCAAGACCATCGGCGGTGTCGCCACCATCGTCGATCTTGCGCGGATGCCGCATCTCTTGATCGCCGGCACCACCGGCTCGGGCAAATCGGTCGCGATCAACACCATGATCCTGTCGCTGGTGTACCGGCTGCGTCCGGACCAGTGCCGCCTCATCATGGTCGATCCGAAGATGCTCGAACTGTCGGTCTATGACGGTATCCCGCATCTGCTAACGCCGGTCGTCACCGATCCGAAGAAGGCGGTGGTCGCCCTGAAATGGGCGGTGCGCGAGATGGAGCAACGCTACAAGAACATGGCCAAGCTCGGCGTGCGCAACGTCGACGGCTACAATGCGCGCGTCGCCGAAGCCAAGGCCAGAGGCGAGGAACTAACCCGCACAGTGCATACCGGCTTCGATAAGGACACTGGCAAGGCGATCTACGAGGAAGAGAAGCTCGAACTCGAGCCGCTGCCCTATATTGTCATCATCGTCGATGAGATGGCCGACCTGATGATGGTGGCCGGCAAGGACATCGAGGGCGCGGTGCAGCGCCTCGCGCAGATGGCCCGCGCTGCCGGCCTGCATGTGATTCTCGCCACCCAGCGCCCTTCGGTGGACGTCATCACCGGCACCATCAAGGCGAACTTCCCGACCCGCATTTCCTTCCAGGTGACGTCGAAAATCGACAGCCGTACCATTCTCGGCGAAATGGGCGCCGAGCAACTGCTTGGCCAGGGCGACATGCTCTATATGGCGGGCGGCGGCCGCATCAGCCGCGTCCACGGCCCGTTCGTCTCGGACGAGGAGGTGGAGAAGATCGTCCGCCACCTCAAGACACAGGGCCAGCCGGAATATCTCGAGGCCGTCACCTCCGAGGAGGAAACCGACGAGGACGGCGCGGTGTTCGACGCCACCGGGATGGCCGGACAGGGCGCGGAGGCGGACCTGTTCGCCCAGGCGGTCGCCATCGTCAAACGCGACCGCAAGGCCTCGACCAGCTATATCCAGCGCCGGCTGCAGATCGGCTACAACCGCGCCGCGACACTGATGGAACGGATGGAGGAGGAAGGTATCGTCGGCCAGCCGAATCACGCCGGAAAACGCGAAATTCTCTTGCCCGAAGAAGAAGATCGGTTCTGATTCGCCGCCCGATCATACCTCTGGCCAAGCCGCGAAATCGCCATAGCTTGCAGCTAACCGAAGCAGCATAATGCGCACCACCGCGCCGGCCCAGAAAGCCGGCCTCCCCGAATCGACGCAGCAGGACGGATCGTTGAGCAAAGACCTTCAGATTCAAGCTTCCGGTTCGCGGTCCCTGCCCTTGCCCCATCTGTTCCCGCGCCGCATCCGCACCGAACGGGCCGCGCTCCGTCTTGCGGCAGCGATCGGCCTTGTCGCGCTGATGGCGTCCGCCGCGCTGGCCGAGACCGTGCCGCTGCCGAGGGCCGCACCGAAGGCGCGCGGCGACGTCGCAGCATCCGACACGCCGCCACTGGTGCCGCCCGCACCGGTCGCGACCGCACCAGCCGCCGCCGCCCCGGTCCCAGCCGCGCCAAAACGAAACGAGCCCGCACCGAACCCGCTGATCCCCGATCTGCGCAATCTGTTCGGTGGCGCCGCCGCGGCGGCGACTCCGGCTTTCGACGCCAACCAGCGCATGCTCGCCGGCAAGGTCAGCACCTATCTGTCGTCGCTGCAGAACGTCTCCGGCAATTTCGTCCAGGTCGGGCCGGACGGCAGCCGCACCACCGGTGATCTCTATCTGCAGAAGCCCGGCAAGATCCGTTTCGAATACGACGCGCCGAGCCCGATCGCGATCGTCGCCGACGGTAGCAGCGTGATCGTGCGCGACCGCAAGCTCGCAACACAGGACGTCTATCCGCTGTCGCAGACGCCGTTGCGTTTCCTGCTGTCGGACCGGATCGACCTGCTCAAGGATACCAATGTGGTGGGGATCGCCACCGACGACCTCTATGTCAGCATCACGATCGAGGAAAAGCAGCCGCTGGTCGGCACCAGCCGCCTGATGCTGATGGTCGGCGCCAAGGACAACAAGCTCAAGCAATGGACCGTGACCGATCCGCAGGGCTATGACACCACTGTCGCGGTCTACAATCTGGACACCTCGAAAAAACTCGATCCCGGCCTGTTCAAGATCGACTACACCAACTATCAGGGCGGCTCGAACTAGCCGCCCGCAACTCAATCGTCGATCCTCAAACTCGACTTCGCTGCAGCCTTCGCGCTACAAGGCGTCGGCTTCATCACATACGGCGCATCCGCCGCGCCTGTCCCGCCTTCGGATCGCGATGCGTTTTTCCGTCACCACCTGGAACATCAATTCGGTGCGACTGCGCATCGAGCTTGTCGCCAAACTCCTGAAAAGCGCGCGGCCGGACGTGCTGTGCCTGCAGGAAACCAAGTGCCCCGACGATGCCTTTCCGCTAAAGCGGTTGAAGCAGCTCGGTTACGAGCACATCGCGATCAACGGCCAAAAGGGCTATCACGGCGTCGCCATCGCCTCGAAACTGCCGTTCGACTCGAGCGATGTGCGCGTCTTCTGCGGCAAGGTGGATTCGCGCCACATCTCGGTCTGCTTCGGCGAGAAGGCCAGGCTCAAAGCGCCGCTGGTGCTGCATAATTTCTACGTGCCGGCCGGCGGCGACATTCCCGATCCCGCGGCCAATCCGAAATTCGAACACAAGCTGTCGTTCCTCGACGAGATGCGAAGCTGCGAGCCGCTGCATCCCAAGACCGGCGATCGCCACATTCTGGTCGGCGATCTCAATATCGCACCGCTCGAACACGACGTCTGGTCGCATAAGCAGCTTCTCAACGTGGTGTCGCACACGCCGATCGAATGCGAAAAATTGCTCGCGGTGAAGGAATGTGGCAACTGGATCGACATCGCGCGCCAGCGCATCCCCGAATCCGAGAAGGTCTATACCTGGTGGAGCTACCGCGCCGCTGACTGGACGGTCGGCAATCGCGGCCGTCGACTCGACCATATCTGGGCGTCGCAGGCGCTCGGCGAGAAGATCACCGACTTCAGGATTCTGCGCGACGCGCGCAGCTGGGAGCGCCCGTCGGATCACGTGCCGGTGACGGCGACGTTCGACCTGTAAGATTCGATCTGTGAGAATCGGAGGTTAAGTCAGCTTCGCGGTAAGCCGAGCGATTGCCATCGTGGCGGCGTTGGTGCGCTCGGCAAGATCGTCGCGCACCCGCCGCGCCGCTTCGGGATGGCTTTCCAGCACGCGCTGATACAGCGTCCGCGACACCCGCACCACGGTCGAAGGTTCGAGCGCGACCGCGGTCGCGGGCCGACGCATCTCGACGATCAATGCAAGCTCGCCGATCAACTCGCCCGGACCGGCGATGACTTCGCGGCCGCCTTCGCCGGCGGTGACGCGAAACGAGCCGCGCCGCACCACATAGCCAGCATCGGCGATATCGCCGGCGTGAAACAGCTTGTCGCCATAACCGAGATCGCGCTGTTCGGCCCCGATGGCGAGCACCTGCAACGCCGCCATCCCAAGCAGATTCAGCGCCGGGACGCGCGCAAGCAACGCGATATCGTCGTCAATCGACATGATGCGGCGAGGCTAGCATACCGCGCTTAATTTTTCGCACGGCCGGATCATGGGACAAGCTTGTAGCCGCCCGAACTCGGTCACCAGGATCTCCGGGCCGGCGGCATCTTTCTCGATCTTCTGGCGCAGCCGGTAGATATGGGTCTCCAGCGTATGGGTGGTGACGCCGGAATTGTAGCCCCACACCTCCTGCAGCAGCGTTTCCCGCGTCACCGGCTGTTGGCCGGCGCGATAGAGAAAGCGCAGGATGGCTGTCTCCTTCTCGGTGAGCCGGACCTTCTTGGAGTTGGCTCCGGTCAGCATCTTCGAGCCGGGCCGGAAGCTGTAGGGCCCGACCGAGAACACGGCGTCCTCGCTGGCTTCATGCTGGCGAAGCTGGGCGCGGATTCGCGCCAGCAGCACCGCAAAGCGGAACGGCTTGGCGACGTAGTCATTGGCGCCGGACTCAAGGCCAAGGATGGTGTCGGATTCGGTGTCATGGCCGGTCAGCATGATGATCGGCGCCTTGAAGCCGCCTTTGCGCAGGCTGCGCACCACTTCGCGGCCGTCGGTGTCGGGCAGCCCGACATCCATCAGCACGAGATCCGGCGAACTGGTCTTCGCCGCCAGCGCGCCCTTGGCGCCGTTTTCGGCGGCTAACGGTTCGAATTCCTCGTGAAGCGACAATTGCTCCATCAGAGCGTCGCGCAGATCGTTGTCGTCGTCCACGATCAGGATCTTGCGAGCGTTGGCCATTACGTCCAATCCTTACGTTCTGTTTGAAACCGTTGGTGCAGCAAGACAATGGCGAAATAGAGCATTTGGACGCAAAAGCGCAAGAAAGAGTTCCCCCAGCCAATGGCCTCCCCGCACTATCCCAGCCCTGACCGGACAACACCTCGTGATCGGGCGCTGTCCGAAATGCTGATTCGCGCCGCCGCCGGCCGCCCGCAGCAGGGTTGGCTGCTGGCCGGCCATCAGGTGGTTCCGGTGGCACTCGGGCGGGGCGGCATCCGGGCCGACAAGCGCGAGGGTGACGGCGGCACCCCGCGGGGGCTGTTCCATCCGGTCCGGCTGTGGTGGCGGGCAGACCGGCATCCGCGGCCGCGCACCTTCCTGCCGGTCCGGCCGATCCGGCCGGACGATGCCTGGTCGGAGGATCCGGCGCAGCGCCACTACAATCAGCCGATCCGGCTCAGCGCGGACGCCAGCGGCGACCGGCTGACCCGCGACGATCACCTCTACGACTTCATCATCGAGATCGACCACAACACCCGCCCGCACATTCCGGGACGCGGCAGCGCCGTGTTCCTGCATCTTGCGCGCGAAGCATTTTCGCCGACCGCCGGCTGCGTCGGCATGACCAGGACGGCGATGCTGCGCCTGCTCGCACGCATCGGGCCGACGACCCGCATCGTGATTGGCGAAATTCCGCGCAAGCGCGGCACGGGCTAGCGATGTCCGAAAATCGCGGAGCCGACCCGGATGTGAGTGGCGCCGAACTGGATGGCGGTGGCAAAGTCCGCGCTCATGCCCATCGACAGCAGCTTGAGGCCGTTGCGCGCCGCGATTTTCGCCGTCAAAGCAAAATGCGGTCCCGGCGCTTCATCGACCGGCGGAATGCACATCAGACCGGAAATTTTCAGGCCGTACTCATCGCGGCAGCTCGCCAGAAACGCATCGGCCTCCTGCGGCGCGACGCCAGCCTTTTGCGGTTCTTCGCCGGTGTTGATCTGCACAAACAACACCGGATCGCGCTGTTGCGCTTTGATTTCCTTGGCGAGCGCCGCACAGATGCTCGGGCGATCGACGGAATGAATTGCATCGAACAGCGCGACCGCCTCTTTCGCCTTGTTGGATTGCAGCGGACCGATCAGATGCAGCGTCAGATCAGGACAGGCGGCGCGCAGCGGCGGCCATTTCGCCTTGGCTTCCTGCACCCGGTTCTCGCCGAACTGGCGCTGCCCCGCTGCGATCACCGGCGCGATGGTCGAGGCATGAAACGTCTTCGAGACCGCGATCAGCGTGACCGAACTGCGGTCGCGACCCGCCTGCTTGCAGGCGCGCGCGATCTCCTGCTCCACGGCAGCAAGACCGCTTGGTAAACCGGAAGTTACCGGGGAGGTCGTTTCAGTCGTCATTGGCGTGCTCACCGCGAAATACATGCAGGAAAGCTCCAATTTTAGCAAATCGGAGAAAAGGTTCTTGAGCCCTTTTTTCTAGTGTCGGCACGGGGCAAGGGGACCCTTCGATGCGCGGCATCACTTTCGGCTGCCAGCCTTCCAAACTCAAGTCGCTCGTAGGAATACGGGCGCGCCTCATCGTGCTTGCGCTGATTCTCGTGTCGCCGCTGATGTTCGATCGCGTGCGCGGGCTCGAGGAAACCCGCGCCAGGCAGATCGAGCTTGCGGGCGCCGAGCTCACCGAACTTGCGCGCCATACAGCCGAAGCCCAGCGTGACATCGTGCTGACGGTGCAGACCATTCTCAGATCATCCGCCTATATCTTTGGTGCCGCTCACGACGCGACCCAAGGTTGCGCCATCCTGCGCGCCACCGCGCGGGTCGACCTCACCTGGATTCGCAGCCTGTCCGTCATCGACACCGACGGCATCGTGAGCTGCTCGACCGTATCCAGTGTGATCGGGCTCGACCTCCACGACCGCGACTATTTCCAGCGCGCGCTCTATACCTCCACCTTCGTCATCAGCGACTACATTTTCAGCCGGGCGGCAAATCTGCCGACGGTGATCGCCGCGTATCCGGCGATGAATTTCACCAGCGGCAAGAAGGCCGTCGTCATCGCCGCGATCGACATGAAGTGGATATCGCAACTGCTGAGCCGGGCCCAGAAACGTCCCGGCATGTCGGCGGTCTTTGTCGACGGCGAAGGCACCGTCCTTGCGGCGAGCTCGGAAAACGCCGGCATGATCGGCAAGCCGCTGAAGGACACCGCCCTGCTCGACGCCGTGACGGCGCGTGAAATCAATCTCGCCCGGGGATCCGGTACAATGACCTCCACCACCGCCGAAGGCGAAACGCAGATCGTAACCTACGCCAGTGTCGAAGGCACCTCTGGGCGGATGATCGCGAGCATCAACGAAGCCAAGATGCTTGGCGACATCGACCACAACATCCGCACCGCCTACGGCAAATTCGCATTGATCATCCTTGGGGCGCTGATCGGCGCATGGGTGGTCGCCGAGCGGCTGATCATTCACCCGATCAACGTCATCATCAACATGGCGGAGCGTTTCGGCGCCGGCGATTTGTCGTCGCGAACCCTCAGCACGTCGCTGCCGCGAGAATTCAAGCCTCTCGCACGCGCCTTCAATCGCATGGCGGCCCAGCTCGCCGAGCGCGAACGCGATCTCGTCGCAACCAACAACCGTCTCACCGTGATGGCGTCGGTCGACGTCATTTCCGGCCTTGCCAACCGCCGCGGCTTCCAGAGCCGGCTTGATTTCGAATGGATGAAGGCGGTCCAGACCAATTCCGCGATTTCGCTGATCATGATCGACGTCGATCATTTCAAGCTGTTCAACGACACTTACGGTCATCCCGAGGGCGACACCTGCCTCGGCAAGATCGGCGAAGTCCTGTCCGCGACGGCGATGCGGACATCGGGTTTTGCCGCGCGTTATGGCGGCGAGGAGTTCTGCCTGTTGCTGCCGAACACCGAAGGCAGCAAGGCGCTTGAGATCGGTGAAATGGTCCGCGCCGCAATCGAGGCACTGGCGCTCCCGCACAGCATGAGCGATTTTCGCTATGTCACGATCAGCGCCGGCGTCGCCTCGGTGACGCCGAGCGAGGGCGCCCACCCCGAGACCCTGGTCGAAGCCGCCGACGCCGCGCTCTATGCCGCCAAGCGCCGCGGCCGCAACACCGCGGTCGCCCACGCCCTGATCCGGACCGACACCAAGGCGCTGTCGCTGGCGAGCTGAGGCCCGCCGCGCCGGCTTCATCGAAGCCTTCGCGCAACCGCATGGAACCGCGCGCTCCCGATTCCGGCTTTTCGTGTCCCAAAGCCGATTGATCGGTCCTTTCCGGCCTGCCCGCATGCCGATCGGGCCGTTTCGCATGGTTTCCTCCCGCGCCGAAACCACGTATGAGTTGGCCATCTTCCAACCAAGCAGACCCCGACTCCATGAGCACCGAACGTTACAACGCCCGCGAATCCGAACCGCGGTGGCAACAGAAATGGGATGAGCAGGGTATCTTCACGACCCGCAACGACGATCCCCGGCCGAAATACTACGTGCTCGAAATGTTCCCCTACCCGTCGGGGCGCATCCACATGGGTCACGTCCGCAACTACACCATGGGCGACGTGATCGCGCGCTACATGCGGGCCAAGGGCTACAACGTGCTGCATCCGATGGGCTGGGATGCTTTCGGCATGCCGGCGGAAAACGCCGCGATGCAGAACAAGACCCATCCGGCGAAATGGACCTACGCCAACATCGCCACCATGAAGGCGCAGCTCAAATCGATGGGCCTGTCGCTGGACTGGTCGCGCGAGATCGCGACCTGCGATCCATCCTACTACAAGCACCAGCAGCGGATGTTCCTCGACTTCCTCAAAGCGGGCCTGGTCGAGCGCAAGCAGTCCAAGGTGAACTGGGACCCGGTCGATCAGACCGTGCTCGCCAACGAGCAGGTGATCGACGGACGCGGCTGGCGCTCCGGCGCGCTGGTCGAACAGCGCGAATTGACTCAGTGGTTCTTCAAGATCAGCGACTACGCCGACGATCTGTTGTCGGCGATCGACAGGCTCGATCGCTGGCCCGACAAGGTCCGCCTGATGCAGCGCAACTGGATCGGCCGTTCCGAAGGCCTGCTGGTGCGCTTCGCGCTCGACGGCAAGACCACGCCGGCCGGCGAAAGCGAAGTCGAAGTCTTCACCACACGGCCCGACACCTTGTTCGGCGCCAAGTTCGTCGCGCTGTCGCCGGATCATCCGCTTGCCGCGGCGGCCGCGAAGACAAATCCGGCGCTCGCTGCCTTCATCGAGGAGTGCCATCGCCACGGCACGGCACTGGCGGAAATCGAGACCGCGGAGAAGATGGGCTTCGACACCGGCATCAAGGCGGTGCATCCGCTCGATCCGTCATGGCAGCTGCCGGTCTATGTCGCCAATTTCGTGCTGATGGATTACGGCACCGGCGCAATCTTCGGCTGCCCCGCGCACGACCAGCGCGACCTCGACTTCGTCAACAAATACGGCCTCGGCAACATCCCGGTGGTCTGCCCGGAGGGACAGGACCCTAAGAGCTTCGTCATCACCGACACCGCCTATGATGGCGATGGCCGCATGATCAATTCGCGCTTCCTCGACGGCATGACCATCGCGGAGGCCAAGGAAGAAGTGGCGAAGCGGCTGGAGGCGGCGACGCTCGGCAACCGCGTCGTCGCCAAGCGCCAGGTCAATTTCCGGCTGCGCGACTGGGGCATTTCGCGCCAGCGTTACTGGGGCTGCCCGATTCCGATCATTCACTGCGAGACCTGCGGCATCGTGCCGGTGCCGATCAAGGATCTGCCGGTGAAGCTGCCGGACGATGTCGAATTCGACCGTCCGGGCAATCCGCTCGACCGTCACACCGCATGGAAGACGGTGGCTTGCCCGCAATGCGGCAACCCGCACGCGCGGCGCGAGACCGACACCATGGACACCTTCGTGGATTCGTCGTGGTACTTCGCGCGCTTCACCGATCCGTGGAACGAGAACGCGCCGACCACGCGCAAGGTGGCCGATGCGATGATGCCGGTCGATCAGTATATCGGCGGCATCGAGCACGCGATCCTGCATCTTTTGTATTCGCGCTTCTTCACCCGCGCGATGAAAGCCACCGGCCATGTCGGTTTCGACGAGCCGTTCGCCGGCCTGTTCACGCAGGGTATGGTGGTGCATGAAACCTACAAGAAGGCCGACGGAAGCTGGGCCGCGCCGAGCGAGATCAAGATCGAAGGCCTCGGCGAACAGCGCACCGCCACTTTGCTCGGCACCGGCGAGACGATCGAGATCGGCTCGATCGAGAAGATGTCGAAGTCCAAGCGCAACACCGTCGATCCCGACGATATCATCGGCAGCTACGGTGCCGACACCGCGCGCTGGTTCATGCTGTCGGACTCTCCGCCGGACCGCGACGTGATCTGGAGCGAGGAGGGCGTGCAGGGCGCCAATCGTTTCGTGCAGCGCATCTGGCGTCTGGTCAATGTTGCCGCGCCGCTGTTGCCGCCCCGCGCCGAGATGGTGCTGAACAACGATGACGCCGCGGCAAAGGCGCTGCGCTCGGCGACACATCGCGCGCTGGCCGATGTGTCGGCAGCAATCGAGCGGCTGCGTTTCAACACCGCGATCGCCAAACTCTATGCCTTTGTCGGCACGCTGGCCGAAACCGTCGACGACCCCGCCAAGTCGTTCGCCAAGGAGCCGGCGCTGGCCGGCGCGGTGCGCGAGGCGTTCGACATCCTGGTGCGCCTCGTCTCGCCGATGATGCCGCATCTCGCCGAGGAATGCTGGAGCGTACTCGGCGGCGAAGGACTGGTGTCCGAGGCGCGCTGGCCCGAGGTCGAGCCGGCTTTGCTGGTCGAGGACACCATGACCCTGCCGGTTCAGGTCAACGGTAAAAAGCGCGGTGATGTCACGATTGGCCGAAATGCCACGAATCCGGAAATTGAGGCTGCCGTTTTGGCGCTCGATGCGGTAAAAACCGCCCTGGCCGGGGCCTCGCCCCGCAAGATCATTGTGGTTCCGCAAAGGATCGTGAATGTCGTGGTTTAAGACCCGCATCGTCGCGCGGCTGGCAGCCGTGGCCGCTCTGGCCGCGCTGACCGCCGGCTGCTTTCAGCCGATGTATGCCGAGCGAACCCTCGATGGCGGACCGGGATTGCGCGACAGACTCGCCGCGGTGGAATTCCCGCCGGTTGCCGTGCCGAACGGTTCGCGCGAGGCGCGGCTTGGCGTAGCGATCCGCAACGAGCTGATGTTCCGGGCCTATGGCGGCGCCACCGGCGCACCGCCGACCCACAAGCTGGTTCTGCAGTTGCGGACCTCGCGCCTGTCGGTGATCGTCGATCCCACCACCTCGCTGCCCAATATCGAGAACTACGGCATCGACGCAACCTATCAGCTGCGCGAAATCGTGACCGACAAGGTGGTGATGACCGGCTCCTCGACCGCACGCGTCTCCTACGACATCCCCGGACAGGAACAGCGTTTCGCGCGCCAGCGCGGGTTGCGTGACGCCGAGGATCGCGCCGCCAAGGTGATCGCGGACGCGATCTCGACCCGGCTCGCCTCCTTCATGTATGCCGGCACCTGACCGGCGCTTGCGCGGGACGCCCGCATGACAGCGCTGCGCGGCAAAGAGATCGACAGCTTCCTTGCGCGTCCCGATCCGGGCCGTCCGATCATTCTGCTGTATGGGCCGGATGCGGGTCTGGTGCGCGAGCGCGCCGATGCGCTGCTCGCCTCCGCCGTCGATGATCCGAACGATCCGTTCTCGATGGTGAAGATCGACGGCGACGATCTCGCCGCCGAGCCCTCGCGCCTGGTCGATGAAGCGATGACGGTGCCGCTGTTCGGCGGCCGCCGCGCGATCCGGATTCGCGCCGGCACGCGCAATTTCGCCAGCGGCATCGACACGCTTGCCGAGATGCCGCCGAAGGATTGCCGCATCGTGATTGAGGCCGGCGAACTGCGGCCCGATGCGCCGCTGCGCAAGGCCTGCGAGCGCGCCAAGGCTGCCGTCGCGATCGCCTGCTACGCCGACACCGAGCGCGATCTGGCGCGGCTGATCGACGATGAATTGCGCGCCTCGAACCTACGCATCGCGCCGGATGCCCGCGCCGCCCTCACCGCCTTGCTCGGCGGCGACCGGCAGGCCTCGCGCAACGAAATCCGCAAGCTCGCGCTCTACGCCCACGGCGCGCGTGAGATCACGCTCGCGGATGTCGCTGCGATCGTCACCGATGCCTCGGGCCTTGCGCTCGATCCGATTGTCGATGGCGCGTTCGCCGGCCGCGTCGCCGAGATGGAAACCGCCTTCGCCAAGGCGATGGCCGCCGGCACCTATCCCGGCATGATCATCGCCTCGGCACAGCGGCAGGCCGCGCAATTGCACAAGGCGCGGCTCTTGATCGACGAAGGCCGCAGCGCGATGGAGGCGCTGGACAGCGGGTTTCCGCGTCTGCACTTCTCGCGCAAGCCGCTGGTGGAAACCGCGCTGCGCCAGGCGAGCACGGAGCGATTGCTGAAAACCATTGCGCAGCTTGCCGAAGCCGCCTTCGACATGCGCAAGCAGCCGGACCTGGCCAGCACCATCGCGCAGCGCGCGCTGCTGTCGATTGCCGTCAACGCACGGCGGCGCGGATAACATGAAGCCGTGTACCCCGGACGCGGCGCGACATGGGATGTCGCGCTGCTGATCCGGGGCCGTTCCACATTCAGAGTTTGCGACGGTCCCGGTTCTGCGAAGCAGCGTTGCACGCTGCATCGCGCCGGGGACACAAACTGCCTTGTCCTGAGTTAAGCAAGATTCAAGTACTGGGCGGAAATCAGCGCCCGCTTTCCAGCCGTCGCAGAATTTCGTCGAGCTGATCGAGATCGCCGTACTTGATCTGGACGGTGCCGCCGGGGTCGCGATGATCGACGCTGACCTTGAGGCCGAGCACATCGCTGATGCGTTTTTCCAATGCCAGCGTGTCGGCATCCTTCGGCGCGCGGCCGGCTTTCGCCCGCGCGATCTGCGCCGGACGCTCCGGCACACCTTCCTCATGCGCCAGCGCCTCGACCTGACGCACGGTGAGGCCTTCCTCTACGATGCGCTTCGCAGCAGCGAGCGGATCGGGCACGTTGATCAGCGCGCGCGCATGGCCCGCGGTCAGTTTGCCTTCGGAGATCAGCGCCTGCACCGCGTCGGGCAATTTCGTCAGCCGCATCATGTTGGCGACATGGCTGCGGCTCTTGCCGACGATTTTGGCGATGTCCTCGGCGCTGCGTTTGTATTCGTTGGCGAGCGCGTGATAGCCCTGCGCTTCTTCCATCGCGTTGAGATCGGACCGCTGCACGTTCTCGATGATCGCGATCTCGAGCGCGTCAGAGTCGCTGACGTCGATGGTGACGATCGGCACTTCATGCAGACCCGCGCGCTGCGATGCGCGCCAGCGCCGTTCGCCGGCGATGATCTCGTAACGATCCTGGGCGCCCTTCACCGCGCGCACCACGATCGGCTGGATCACGCCGTGCTGCTTGATCGACGCGGAGAGCTCATCGAGTTCGGCGTCGGAAAACATCCGGCGCGGGTTGCGCGGATTGGCTTTGAGAAATTCAATCGGCACCTTGCGCGGCGTGCGCGCGGGACGCTCGACATGCGCCGCCTCGCCGCCGACATCGCCGATCAGGCTTGCAAGACCACGCCCCAGTCGCGAACGCGCTTCGTCGGCCATCGCCGTCTCCCTTGCACTCACCTTACGCACTCCACGCCTTCGAGCGCACTCCATCCACCGAGAAACATCCGTGATTTTCGGAAGATGAACTGCGTATTAAATCAACATTACCTGTAATGTTCGGGTCGCCCCGCGCCGGCTTTTCGATTGAGCATGATCTTGTCCGAAAACCGGTGCCCACTTTCGGGATCATGCTCTAATGCGTCCGCAGCTCGCGCTCGCGCTGGATCACTTCGGTCGCGAGCTTGAGATAGGCTTCGCTGCCGACGCACTTCAGATCGTAGACCAGCACCGGCTTGCCGTAGGACGGCGCTTCCGAGACGCGCACGTTGCGCGGGATCATGGTCTCGTAGACCTTGCTGCCCATGAACTCGCGCACGTCGGCGACAACCTGGTTCGACAGGTTGTTGCGCGAGTCGAACATGGTCAGCACGATGCCGTGAATGGTCAGCGTCGGATTGAGCGTGGTGCGCACCTGCTCCACGGTCTGCAGCAACTGCGACAGACCTTCGAGCGCGAAGAACTCGCACTGCAACGGCACCAGAATGGCATGCGCCGCGGCCATCGCGTTTACCGTGATCAAATTGAGCGACGGCGGACAGTCGATCAGCACATAGGTGTAGTCGGTATCCGGCGCGACGTTCTTGTTGAGATCGGCGATCGCGTCGCGCAGCCGGAAGGCGCGGTCGCGCGTGGTGCCAAGTTCGAGCTCGAGGCCGGACAGGTCCATGGTGGAGGCGGCGATATGCAGCCGCGGCACCGCGGTCGGCACGATCGCCTCGCGCAATTTCGCTTCGCCGACCAGCACGTCATAGGTCGAGCAGTTGCGGTTGCGGCGGTCGATGCCGAGCCCGGTGGAGGCGTTGCCCTGCGGATCGAGATCGACGATCAGCACCCGCTCGCCAATCGCGGCCAGCGCCGTGCCGAGATTGATCGCGGTGGTGGTCTTGCCGACCCCGCCCTTCTGGTTGGCCAGCGCCAGAATGCGCGGATGGCCGGCGTCTTGCGCCGTCCCGCCCTCGCCGTTGAAAATCCCGTCAATTCCGTCCATGCGCCTGACCATGCCTGTTGGCGGCGGATACCGGATCACGCCGCTCGATCCGATCGACCTCCACCAGCCGACCGTCGCCGGTACGGCTGGGATGAAGTTGAGGTTCAATTTTCCAGTATTTAGTGGCTTCCGTCAATTCCAACTCTACATCTTGACCCTTGAGGAAGATCGCTTTTGCGCCACCTTGCACCAAGGGTTCCGCGAAGCCGAGCAATATCTGTAGCGGAGCCAGCGCCCGAGCGGTGACGCAATCCGCTTTGCCGGAAAAACTGTCCACGTAATCCCCGATATCCGACAGGTGCACGGTGCCGCGGCCGCCGGTGACCCGCAGCGCCTCGCGCAGGAACGCGGCCTTCTTGGCGTTGCGTTCGACCAGATGCACCATGGCGTCCGCGGTCTGCGCCAGCGCACAGGCCAGCACGATGCCGGGAAAGCCGCCGCCGCTGCCGAAATCGACCCAGATTTTGGCGGTCGGAGCGAGATCGAGCAGCTGCAGAGAATCCGAAACATGCCGGGTCCACAGCTGCGGCAGGGTCGAGGGCGCCACCAGGTTGGTCTTGGCCTGCCATTGCAGAAGAAGGGCGACATAGGCATCGAGCCGCTGCGCTGTTTCACGTGAAACAGGCGTCAGCGCCAGAGCCCGCGCCCGGTCGGCGGCCAGATCGAGAATATTAGATTGCGCCAAGAGCCCCTCCGAGGGCCGCGATTCGACTTAATTTATTCTACCACGCCCGGACGGCAGGACTGTTTCACGTGAAACGGTGCCTTACTCCTCGTCATGGCCGGGCTGGTCCCGGCCATCCACGTCTACCCGCATTTAAGAAAGGGCGTGGATCACCGGGTCAAGCCCGGTGATGACGACCGAATGTGTCGCAGCCGCTTGTCTCCGAACCCGCCTTCCCCCGGGCCTGCCGGCGCAGATAGGCCGCCAGGATCGCCAAAGCCGCCGGGGTCATGGCCTCGATCCGCGCCGCCTGCCCGATGGTGCGCGGCCGTACCGTCTCCAGCTTGTGGCGGGCCTCGTTCGACAGTCCCGGTACCTGGGCATAGTCCACATCGGCCAGGATCAGGCTCTCGTCGCGGCGGAAGGCGCTGACATCGGCGGCCTGCCGGGCGAGATAGACATCATATTTGGCGTCGATCTCAAGATGGGTGGCAATCACCGGGTCGATCGCCGCCAGTTCCGGCCAGATCGCCGCCACCTGCGGCCATTCGATCTCCGGATAGGCCAAGAGCTCGAACGCCGAGCGGCGCTGGCCGTCGCGGTTGAGGCTAAGACCGTGCTTCAGCCCCTCATTCGGGGTGATCGCGAGCGATTTCGCCAGTGCCTTAGCGCTTTGCAGCGCCGCCATCTTGGCGGCATGATAAGCGGCGCGCTCCGAACCGACGCAGCCGAGCGCGACGCCGCGCGCGGTCAGCCGCTGATCGGCGTTATCCGCCCGCAAAGTCAGGCGATATTCGGCCCGCGAGGTGAACATCCGGTACGGTTCGGTAATGCCGCGGGTCACCAGATCGTCGATCATGACCCCGAGATAGCCGTCGGCGCGGTCGAACACCACGGAATCCCCGCCCCCGGCGGCCAAAGCAGCATTGAGTCCGGCGACCAGTCCCTGCGCTCCCGCCTCCTCATAGCCGGTGGTGCCGTTGATCTGGCCGGCCAGAAACAGGCCCGGCACCCGCTTGGTCTCCAGCGTCGGCTCCAGTTCACGCGGATCGACATGGTCGTATTCAATGGCGTAGCCCGGCCGGATGATATGGGCATGCTCCAGACCCGGAATCGTGGTCAGGATCGCCTGCTGCACCTCTTCCGGCAGCGAGGTCGAGATGCCGTTGGGGTAAACCGTGGTGTCGTCGAGCCCTTCCGGCTCCAGAAAGATCTGGTGGCCGTCGCGATCGCCGAAGCGGACAATCTTGTCCTCGATCGAGGGGCAATAACGCGGCCCGATGCTGGTGATCTGGCCGGAATACATCGGCGAGCGGTGCACATTGGCGCGGATGATGTCGTGGGTGGCCGGCGTGGTGCGGGTGATGCCGCATTCGATCTGCGGCGTGGTGATTGCCTCGGTCAGCACCGAAAACGGCTCGGCCGGATCATCGCCGGGCTGCATTTCCACCGCCGCCCAGTCGATGGTGGTGCCATCGAGCCGCGCCGGGGTGCCGGTTTTCAGCCGGCCGAGGGTGAAACCGGCCCGCTCGAAGGCTTTTGACAGGCCGAGCGCCGGAGCCTCGCCGATCCGCCCGGCCGGCCAGTTCTTTTCGCCAAGGTGGATCAGGCCGCGCAAAAAGGTGCCGGTGGTGATGACCACGGCGCCGGTGGTGAAGGCGCGGCCATCGGCCAGCCTGATTCCGGCGATTTTGCCGCCCTGAAGCAGCAGATCGTCGGCCTCGCCCTCGATCACGGTCAGATTGGCAGTCTCGCGGATCGCGGCCTGCATGGCGCGGGCATAAAGCTTGCGGTCGATCTGGGCGCGGGGGCCGCGCACCGCCGGGCCCTTGCGGCGATTCAGCACCCGGAACTGGATGCCACCGGCATCGGCCATCCGGCCCATCAGGCCGTCCAGCGCGTCGATCTCGCGGACCAGATGGCCCTTGCCGAGACCGCCGATCGCCGGGTTGCACGACATCGCGCCGATGGTGGCGAACTGATGGGTGACCAGGGCGGTCTTGGCCCCTATCCGCGCCGCCGCAGCCGCGGCTTCGCAGCCGGCATGACCACCGCCAATCACAATGACGTCGAATGATGCGCGCATGGGCGCCCTTTTATCGCGCGGCGATGAAAGCGGAAAGACGATTCGTGATGAGCAGCTTGATGGGTCAGCGCAGCCCAATCCTCATCCTGAGAGCATCGCACCTGCGATGCGTCATCGATGGATGAGGCCACCCCGGCTCCCCGCTCCTGGCCTCATGGTTTAGGACGGCGCTCGGCGCCTCCTCACCATGAGGAGTTGGACCAACTGTGGATTAAGGTAACGGGGCAAAGACGGGGATGGCCGGGTCAAGCCCGGCCATGACGACAAAGCGGCCATCATGTTTCACGTGAAACGACCCGCAGACGGTCAATCAAAATTGTTTCACGTGAAACAATTGATGGTTTCTAATTACCTTTATTTTATTTCCCAATACAAAATTCACGGAAAATAACGTCAAGAATATCCTCGACATCCACCCGCCCAGTCAGCCGTCCCAAGGAATGAATCGCAATTCGGAGTTCCTCGGCCAGCAGCTCCTCGCCCCGCTCCGCCGCCGCTTCCGCCCGGCCGAGCGCCTCGACCGTGGCCCGCAGCAGATCGCGGTGCCGGGCGCGACTGACCAGCGCCGCCTCGCCTGCGCCGAAATAGTCGCGGGCGAATTCGACCAGGGCGGTGATCAGCTCCGGCAGCCCCTCGCCCTGCGCCGCCGAAATCGCGAATCGCGCCCCGCGCTGATTGGCCGCGCCGCCCGCCAGATCGCATTTGTTGCGCACGATCCAGACCGGCGCGTCGGTGGTGGGAAGCTCGGCCGGTGGCTGATCGCTGTCGCCAGCCGTGGCGTCGCTCAGCCAGAGGACGAGATCGGCATGCCGCGCCCGCTCACGCGCGCGGCGCACGCCCTCCTGCTCCACCGGATCGTCGGTGTCGCGCATGCCGGCGGTGTCGAGCAGCGTCACAGGATAACCGTCGAGATCGAGATGCACTTCGATCACGTCGCGCGTGGTGCCGGCATGCGGCGAGACAATCGCCACCTCGCGCCGCGCTAGGCGATTGAGCAACGTCGATTTGCCGGCATTGGGCGGACCGGCAATCGCGACGATCAGGCCGTCGCGCAGACGCTCGCCGCGCCCGGCAAAACTAAGGGTTTCCGCGATTTCCGCTTTCAACGCGGCGATCCTTCGCAGCGCCGGCGCGAGCAATTCCTGCTGTACGTCGCCCTCGTCGGAAAAATCGATGCCGGCTTCGATCAGCGCCGAGGCCTCGATGATCTGGCGGCGCCAGTCTTCGGCTTTGGCGCCAAGCAGTCCTTTGAGATGACGCAGCGCCTGACGGCGCTGGCGGTCGGTGTCGGCATGAATGAGATCATCGAGGCCTTCGGCTTCGGTGAGATCGAGCTTGCCGTTCTCGAAGGCGCGGCGGGTGAATTCGCCGGGCTCGGCCGGGCGCAGACCCTCGATCGCCGCGAACGCCTCGAACAACGCCGCGACCACGGCGCGGCCGCCATGGACCTGGAATTCGGCGACATCCTCGCCGGTCGCCGAATGCGGCGCCGGAAACCACAGCGCCACGCTCTCGTCGATCGGCTCACGGTCCCCTGCCCGCAAGGTCGCCAGCGTGGCGACCCGCTGCACCGGCAACCGGCCGCAGAGTTTCTCCAGCGCGACGCGCGCCTGCGGCCCGGACAGTCGGACCACGGCAATCGCCGAAGGCAGACGGCCGGAGGCCAGAGCGTAGATGGTTTGCGCGTGTGACAGCATGGCTTATTTGTTCAACAGCATTTGCGCGGGCAATGGAAATCATGCCAGTGGGACGGGTTCCGGGCACCTAACATGCCCGGAGTCATTTTGTGCAACGCAATATATGCAACAGGACCGCAACATGAATGATGCTGCAACGCACAAGAATCGATTGGCCAGCGAGACCAGCCCTTATCTCCTGCAGCATCAGCATAACCCGGTCGACTGGTGGCCGTGGGGTCCGGAGGCTTTGGCCGAGGCCCAGCGCACCGGCAAGCCGATCCTGCTTTCGGTCGGCTACGCCGCCTGCCACTGGTGCCATGTGATGGCGCATGAGAGCTTCGAGGACGACGCCACCGCGGCGGTGATGAACGAGCTGTTCGTCAACATCAAGGTCGACCGCGAGGAGCGGCCGGATATCGACCAGATCTATATGCACGCGCTGCATGCGCTGGGCCAGCAGGGCGGCTGGCCGCTGACCATGTTCCTGACGCCGGAAGGCGGGCCGGTCTGGGGCGGCACCTATTTCCCGAAGCACGCGCAATATGGCCGCGCCGCCTTCACCGACGTGCTGCGCAATGTCGCGCAGGTGTTTCGCGAGCAGCCGGACAAAGTGGTGCAGAATCACACCGCGATCGTCGCGCAATTGTCGGAGCGCAGCCACGCCGGCCTCACCACCCTCGGCTATGACGAACTCAACACCGCGGCGCAGTCGATCGCACGCGCCACCGACCCGACCCATGGCGGACTGCAGGGCGCGCCGAAATTTCCGCAATGCACGATGCTGGAATTTCTCTGGCGCGCCGGCGCACGCACCGCGGACGAACGCTTTTTCACCACCGCCGCGCTGGCGCTGACGCGCATGAGCCAGGGCGGCATCTACGATCATCTCGGCGGCGGCTACGCGCGCTATTCGGTCGATGACAAATGGCTGGTGCCGCATTTCGAGAAGATGCTGTACGACAACGCGCAGATCCTCGACATGCTGGCGCTGGATTACGCGCGCAAGCCCGATCCGCTCTATCGCCAGCGCGCGGCCGAGACGGTCGGCTGGCTGCGCCGCGAAATGCGCACGCCGGAAGGCGGCTTCGCCTCGTCGCTCGATGCCGATTCCGAAGGCGAGGAGGGCAAGTTCTATGTCTGGTCGCAGAGCGAGATCGAGCGCCTGCTCGGCACCGACGATGCGACCTTCTTCGCCGCCAAATATGACGTCACCGCCGAAGGTAATTTCGAGGGTCACACCATCCTCAATCGGCTGACGAGCGGCGACGACACGCCGCTCGAGGCCGAACAGCTCGCGGCGATGCGCGCGGTGCTGATGCAGGCGCGCGACAAGCGGGCGCGTCCCGGTCTCGACGACAAGGTTCTGGCCGACTGGAACGGACTTGCGATCACCGCGCTGGCGCATGCGGCGGGTGCGTTCGACGAGCCCGACTGGCTGACGCTGGCCTGCACCACCTTCGGCTTCGTCGCCACCAAGATGACGCGCAACGGCCGGCTCGGCCATTCCTGGCGCGCCGGCAAATTGCTGTTGCCCGGCCTCGCTTCCGATTATGCGGCGATGATCCGCGCCGCGCTCGCGCTTTATGAAGCAACCGGCGATGCGCCGTTCCTGACCCAGGCGATCGCCTGGCAGGATGCGCTCGATACTCATTACGCCGACGGCGAGCATGGCGGTTACTATCTCACCGCCGACGATGCCGAAGGCCTGATCATCCGGCCGCATGCCACCACCGACGACGCCATTCCCAATCACACCGGCCTGATCGCGCAGAATATCGTGCGGCTCGCGGCGCAGACCGGCGACGAACGCTGGCGCCGCAAGACCGCGCTGCTGTTCGGGGCCACGCTGGGGCAGGCGGCGAAGAACATGTTCGGCCATCTGTCGCTGCTCAACGCGCTCGACCTCTATCTGACCGGCGCGGAAATCGTGGTGGTCGGCAAAAGCGAGGCGGCCGATGCGCTGCTCGCCGCCGCGCACAAGCTGCCGCATGCCAACGTCATCGTGCTGCACGCACCGGATGCGGAAGCGCTGGCGGCCGATCATCCGGCGCAGGCGCAGCTCGCTGCCGCGGCCGGCCGTGCTGCGGCCTTCGTCTGCCGCGGCCAGACCTGCTCGCTGCCGGTGACGACGCCGGATGCGCTGGTGGAGCTGGTCAACAAAAAGGGCGATGAGGGAGAAGAGGGCGCACCATTGTCATGACGCGGCCACGCGCCGCCACGTCCGATCATCCACCGTCCAATGAAAATGCCCGGCACAAAGCCGGGCATTTTGCTGAACGTGTTAGCCGAAAATCGATGACGCGACCGCGTCAGGTGTTCATCGAACTCGAAGAACTCGGCGTTGTTCTTGGTGTTGCGCAGCTTGTCGAGCAGGAAGTCGATCGCGTCCATCGTGCCCATCGGGTTGAGGATGCGGCGCAGCACATACATCTTCTTGAGCACGTGCGAGTCGGTAATCAGCTCTTCCTTGCGGGTGCCGGAGCGGGCGATGTCGATCGCCGGGAAGGTGCGCTTGTCCGCGACCTTGCGGTCGAGGATCAGTTCGGAGTTGCCGGTGCCCTTGAACTCTTCGAAGATCACTTCGTCCATGCGGCTGCCGGTATCGACCAGCGCGGTGGCGATGATGGTAAGCGAGCCGCCTTCCTCGATGTTGCGCGCGGCGCCGAAGAACCGCTTGGGCCGCTGCAGCGCGTTGGCGTCGACACCGCCGGTCAGCACCTTGCCGGAGGACGGCACCACGGTGTTGTAGGCGCGGCCAAGACGGGTGATCGAATCGAGCAGGATCACCACATCGCGGCCATGTTCCACCAGGCGCTTGGCCTTCTCGATCACCATTTCGGCGACCTGGACGTGACGCACCGCCGGCTCGTCGAAGGTCGACGACACCACCTCGCCCTTCACCGAACGCTGCATGTCGGTGACTTCTTCCGGACGCTCGTCGATCAGCAGCACGATCAGATAGCATTCCGGATGGTTGGCGGTGATCGAATGCGCGATGTTCTGCATCAGCACGGTCTTGCCGGTGCGCGGCGGCGCCACGATCAAAGCGCGCTGGCCCTTGCCGATCGGGGCGACAATATCGATGACGCGCGGCGACAGATCCTTGCGGGTCGGATCGTCGATCTCAAGCTTGAACCGCTCATCGGGAAACAGCGGCGTCAGGTTGTCGAAATTGACCTTGTGCTTGGACTTCTCGGGGTCCTCGAAGTTCAGCGTGTTGACCTTGAGCAGCGCGAAATAACGTTCGCCCTCCTTCGGCGAGCGGATATGGCCCTCGATGGTGTCGCCGGTGCGCAAGCCGAAACGGCGGATCTGCGAGGGCGAGACGTAGATGTCGTCCGGTCCCGGCAGGTAGTTGGCATCGGACGAGCGTAGAAAACCGAAACCGTCCGACAGGATCTCGACGACGCCTTCGCCGATGATGTCGGTTTCCTGAATCGCCAATTGCTTGAGAATAGCGAACATCAACTCCTGCTTGCGCATGGTGCTGGCGTTTTCGACCCCAAGCTCCTCGGCAAAGGAGACAAGCTCCGCCGGTGTTTTGCTCTTGAGATCCTGAAGTTTCATTTCCCGCATGGGAGTGTCCTGTGGAGAAGCCGGAAGAGGAAGGAGGTGAGGGAGCTGCGGTCTGCCAAAAACACGCGAACGAGTGGGTACCGAGGGTCTGGGTTTGCAGGGCTTGAGTGAGGAAGGTGCCGGGAGGCTTTGAACCTGACGTGACGGCCGGCCCGAGGGAACCGGAGCTCAACCACATCTGCCTGCGTTCGAGAGGATGAACGAACTATAGAAAATCACCGCCGGCCACGCAAACAAAATCATTGGTTGAATCGTGTGCCTAAAACGGCTTGACGATCACCAGAATGACGATACCGATCATCAAAACGGCAGGTATCTCATTGATAATACGATATAATTTCTTAGATCTGGTATTGCGGTCGAGCCTGAAATCACGCGTCCGGCTGGCCAGATAGCCGTGCACGCCCGACAGGATCAGGACCAGCAAGAATTTGGCGTGAAACCAGCCCGAAACATACCAGCCGCCCTGCCAGACCAGCCATCCGCCGGCCAGCCAGGCGACAATCATCGCCGGATTGATGATGAATTTCAGCAGCCGATATTCCATCACCTTGAAGGTCTTGGACTGCACCGAGCCGGGTTCGGCGTCGCAATGGTAGACGAACAATCGCGGCAGGTAGAGCATGCCCGCCATCCATGAGATGACGGCGATCACATGCAGCGCCTTGATCCATTCATACATCGACACGATCACGCAGCTTGAAGAGGCGGGAGAGAAGCGATCCCGATATCGCTGAAACCGGGCGCCGCCGCAAGGCGATTCAACCAAGCCGGACGCGACAACGCACCATCGCAGAAAGCGAGAAGGTGAGCTGGATCAAACACCACCTGCAAAGCGCAGGAACGATCCATTTCGAAACAACTTCTTCCTGCAAAGCTCTTCCATGCATGCCCTAGGGCACAAGGGATCGGCTCCACACCTTCCTAATAACCTATCTAGATTCTTAAGGTTTGAGTTTGCGTAACCGTGATTAGCGCTGACACAACGCTGTCCCGTTCTCATCCGGCGTTTGTCCACACCGCGCCGTTTTGTCCCTGACATCCGGCATTGATCGGCACGATCCGAAAACCGCGACAACATCAACGATTTGCGGATCGTGATCACCGGATTATCCCAAGACAAATCCACATAACCCCGATAGACTTTCGCGCACCGTTTGCGTCATCTCCCGCAGATAGAGATGTGAACAACCGGGCGGGTTATACAATCGGCGCGTCTTTCGGACGTCCGGGGGCCGATCTTCCCACAGGGATTCACAGAAGTTCACAGCGGCTGGACAAGCGAGCAGCGGATCGATCGGAGGCAAGGTGCCTGCTAGCGGCAGTTATTTCCATCTTCACATGATCTCGGATTCCACCGGCGAAACGCTGATCACGGTGGCGCGCGCGGTCACCGCGCAATATGCCAATGTTACCCCGGTCGAGCATGTCTATCCCTTGGTGCGCAGCCAGAAGCAACTCGACCGCGTGCTGGCCGAGATCGAGGAAGCGCCCGGCATCGTGTTGTTCACTTTGCTCGAGAAGGATCTGGTCGAGCGGCTGGAGACCAAGTGCAGGGATATCAATATTCCGAGCCTGTCGATCATCGGACCGGTGATGCAACTGTTCCGCGCCTATCTCGGCCGCGAAACCACCCAGCGGGTCGGCGCCCAGCACACGCTGAACGCGGATTATTTCAAACGGATCGACGCGCTGAACTACACCATGATGCATGACGACGGCCAGCATGTCGAAGGGCTGGAGGACGCCGACGTGGTGCTGGTCGGGGTGTCGCGCACCTCGAAGACGCCGACCTCGATCTATCTTGCCAATCGCGGCGTGCGCACCGCCAACGTGCCACTGGTGCCGGGGATTCCGATTCCGCCGCAGCTCGAAACGCTGAAGAACCCGCTGGTGGTCAGCCTGCACGCGACGCCCGAGCGGCTGGTGCAGGTGCGGCAGAACCGTCTGCTCGGCATCGGCGCGAAAATATCAGCGGAGGATTCCTACACCGACCGGCAGGCAGTGGCGGAGGAGGTGGCGTTCTCCCGCAAGCTCAGCGTCAAATACGACTGGCCGCTGCTCGACGTCACCCGCCGTTCGATCGAGGAAACCGCGGCGGCGGTGATGAAGCTCTACGCCGACCGGCAGCGGCACCGGAACTGATGCGCGCATGGCTGCCGTGAACCCGCCGTCCGCCGTCATTCTCGCTTCGCAAAGCGGCGCACGGCAGACCCTGCTGCGCAACGCCAGGATCGATTTCGTCGCGCTGCCGGCGGATATTGATGAGCGCGCGATTGAAGTCTCGTCCGGATTGGCGGCGCCGGAGCAGATCGCCGAATTGCTGGCGCGGGAGAAGGCGCTGCATATCGCGCGGCAGCAGCCGGGCCGGATCGTGATCGGCGCCGACCAGACGCTGGCGCTCGGCGCGCGGCGATTTTCCAAGCCGGCCGACCGCGCCGCCGCCGCCGAGCAGCTGCGTGCGCTGGCCGGCAACACCCATCATCTCAATTCGGCGGTGGTGGTGGCGCAGGACGATGAGGTGCTGTTCGCCCATGTTGCGGTGGCGCGGATGACCATGCGCGCGCTCGGCGATGACGACATCGCGCGCTATCTCGATTGCGCCGGTGCGGCGGTCACCGCGAGTGTCGGCGCCTATCAGCTCGAAGGCGTCGGCGTGCATCTGTTCGACCAGATCGAGGGCGATTATTTCACCATTCTCGGCCTGCCGCTGTTGCCGCTGCTTGGCTTCCTGCGCGCCATTGGCCATGCCCCGCTATAGATCATGACGTCACCCAGCAAGGATCACCAAATGTTCGTGCTCGGCCTGACCGGCTCAATCGGGATGGGCAAATCCACCACCGCGAAATTGTTCGCCGCGGCCGGCGTGCCGGTCTACGACGCCGACGCCACCGTGCATGCGATCTATGAAGGCGAGGCGGCGCCGGCGATCGAGGCGGCGTTTCCCGGCAGCACCGTGGGTGGCCGGGTCGATCGGCAAAAACTGTCCGGTCATGTCGTCGGCAATGCCGCGGCGATGCAGCGGTTAGAGGCCATCGTGCATCCGATGCTGCGCGCACATGAGCAGGCGTTTCTGCGCGAGGCGCAGCAGAACGGCGCGCCGGTCGCGTTGCTCGACATTCCTTTATTGTACGAGACCGGCGCCGACTCACGGGTGGATGCGGTGGTGGTGGTGACCACGACGCCGGAAATCCAGCGCGCCCGCATCCTTGAGCGGGACACCATGACGCCCGACAAGCTGGAGGCGGTCATCGCGCGGCAGATGCCCGATGCCGAGAAGCGCCGCCGCGCTGATTTTGTGGTGGATACCGGGGATGGGCTGGAGCCGGTGCGGCAACGGATTGCCGAAATCCTCGGCAAAGTCGCTACCATGCCGAGACGCCGCCGCTGATTCGACGGTTCCCGTCAACTCCGACCGCTGGTCTGTCTTCAAATCATGCGTGAAATCGTTCTCGATACCGAAACCACCGGCCTCGATCCCTTGCGCGGCGATCGCCTGGTCGAGATCGGTTGTGTCGAGATGTTCAACCACATGCCGACCGGGCAGGTCTATCACGTCTATCTCAATCCCGAGCGCGACATGCCGGAAGAGGCGTTCGCGGTGCACGGCCTCTCCACCGAGTTTCTCGCCGACAAGCCGCTATTCAGTGCGGTGGTGGACGAATTCCTCGCTTTTCTCGGCGATGCGCCGTTGATCATCCACAACGCCTCGTTCGACATCGGCTTCATCAATGCCGAACTCGACAAGATCAAGCGCAAGGCGATCCCGAAGGAGCGGCTGGTCGACACTCTGCTGCTGGCGCGGCGCAAGCATCCCGGCGTGTCGAACCGGCTCGACGATCTGTGCTCGCGCTATGCGATCGACAATTCAAAGCGCACCAAGCACGGCGCGCTGCTCGACGCCGAACTGCTCGCCGAGGTCTATATCGACCTGATCGGCGCGCGGCAGTCCACGCTCGTTCTGGCGGAAACGCACCGCAGCGCGCGGGGCGGGGCGATCGAGGTGGTGCGGCGGGTGCGCGAACAGCCGCTGGCGCCGCGCGTCAGCCCCGAGGAGCGCGAGGCGCACCGCGCCTTCATCGCCACGCTGGGCGAGAAGGCGATCTGGCGGGAATACGGCGAAAACTGAACGCAGCGCTTGAGGCGTGCGGCTTCGATCAGCTCGGCTTGATCTGCTGCTGTTCGGCCTGCCGCGCCATGTTCTGGCGGTACAGTCCGACGAAATCGACCGGATCGAGCATCAGCGGCGGGAAGCCGCCATTGCGCGTTGCGGTCGAGATGATCTCGCGGGCGAATGGGAACAACAGGCGCGGGCATTCGATCATCACCAGCGGGTGCATGTTCTCCTGCGCCACGTTCTGGACGCGGAATACGCCGGCATAGACCAGTTCGAAGGCAAACATCACCGCGCCGGCGCCTTCGGCCTTGCCCTCGATGGTCAGCGACACTTCGTAATCCTGATCGCCGACATTGCGGGCGCCGACATTGATCTGGATGCCGATCGACGGCTGAGTTTGCTGCGGCGCCAGCGAGGTCGGCGCGTTCGGATTCTCGAACGAGAAGTCCTTGATATATTGCGCGAGGACGCTGAGCTGCGGAGGGGCGTCTTCCTCGGTGGGCGCGCCATTGCCATTGGTCATCGGTCTCTCCTGCAGGTGTGTCGCGTCGATAAGACTGTCGGGGCGAGTGGCTATCATAGCCCTGCCGCATTCGACAAGGACGATAGGCCGGCGCCGCCGCAAAAGTGGCCCGGCCCGGTTGGACAGCCCTCGCGGATGGGGTAGAATTGCTGCAATTGGCTGCAATCAAACGATTTTAACCTTGTTTGGTCGGCAGTCTCGTCCCCGGCGGGCGCGTCAAAAGGTAATGTTGGCGTCGCCGGGTTTCGTGCCTAGATGAGTATCGCGCCCATTGGATGCGCGAGGGAGCCGTCGCTGAAACCCGATATGTCGTCAGTCATTGATCTGTCGGCGCTTCGAGATGCCGCCGGCGCGAATGGCGGACAGCATGACTCGGTGACGGCACCGATCAGAAAGTGAATCGACGTGGACATTTACACCATTATTTTCCTGGCCTTGGCCGTCTTCATTTTCCTGCGGTTGCGCAACGTGCTGGGCCAGCGCACCGGCGCCGAGCGCCCGCCTTTCGACCGCGCGGCCCGCGATATTGCCCGCGGCGGCAACGACAATGTGGTGCCGTTGCCCGGCGCCACCACCATCGACCAGACCGCACGCGCGCCTGCCGCCGAGCCTGAGCCCGCGCCGGACCGCTGGAAGGGCATCGCTGCCCCGGACAGCGCGCTGGCCACCGGCCTCGATCAGGTCGCCGCGAGCGACGCCTCGTTCAACGCGCAGCATTTCATCTCCGGTGCTAAGGGCGCCTATGAGATGATCGTGCTGGCGTTCGCCAATGGCGACCGCCGCTCGCTGAAGGATCTGCTGTCGGCCGAGGTCTATGAGGGATTCGAGGCGGCGATCCGCGGCCGCGAGCAGCGCGGCGAGAAGGTGGAGACGCGTTTCGCCTCGATCGACAAGGCCGACATCGTCAGTGCCGGCGTGCGCGACCGCATCGCCCATATTACGGTCCGGTTTGTGTCGCAGATGATCTCGGTCACTCGCGATAAGGACGGCGCGGTGATCGACGGCAATTCGGAAAAGCTGACCGATGTCACAGATGTCTGGACGTTCTCGCGCGACGTCACCTCTCGTGACCCGAACTGGAAACTGGTTGGTACGGAAAGCGGGCAGTAACGCGCGCCGCGTCTGGCTCTGGGCCGGCGGTGCCGGCCTGGTCGCGGCGACGCTATTCGTCGCTTCGGTCGATGCGCGGTCCTCGCGCCACAAGGCCCCGCCCGAGCCTGCCCCCGTTCATCATCGACCGCCGCCGCACAGCATCCACTGGCCGTTGGAAATTCCCGGCGTGCAATATGCGCCGCGCGCCTGGAGCGAGATCGCGGGCTGGGGCGACGACGACCAGCTTGCCGCCTTCAAGACCTTCCGCAACAGTTGCACGCCGATTTTAGCCCAGCGCACGCCGCCGCCCGACGATAAGTTCTTGGGGACCGCGCTGCGCGAGCCATGCCGCGCCGCCAACAAGGCGAAGATTACGGGCAATGCGGCGGCGCGCGGTTTCTTCGAGCAGCATTTCGTTCCGGTGGAGATTTCGCGACTCGGCGAGGAGGCGGGTTTTGTCACGGGTTATTATGAACCTGTGGTGGATGGCTCGCGCACCCGCACCGATGTCTACAACGTGCCGGTCTATCGCAGGCCCTCCAATCTGTTCGTGCGCGGCTTCAATCAGGCCTCGCCGAGCATGCCGAACAAGGGCGAGGTGTTCCGCAAGATCGGCCGCCGCAAGCTGGTGCCGTATTACGACCGCGCCGCCATCGAAGATGGCGCGATTGCCGGGCGCGGCCTCGAAGTGGTCTGGCTCAAGAGTCAGACCGATCTGTTGTTCATCCAGATTCAGGGCTCGGCGCGGATCAAGCTTGCCGACGGCACCATTGTGCGGATCAATTATGATGCGCATAACGGCTATCCCTATACGCCGGTGGGGCGCATCCTGATCGAGCGCAACATCATTCCGCGAGAGCAGATGTCGATGCAGCGCATCCGCGAATACATGGAGCAGAATCCGGGCGCGGCCGACGAGCTGCGCCGCCAGAACAAATCCTATGTGTTCTTCCGCGAGGTTGCGCTCGGCGAGAAAGACGAGCCGCTCGGTGCGCAGGGCGTGCCGTTGACGCCGGGACGCTCGATCGCGGTGGACAAGGGGCTGCATCTGTACGGCACGCCGTTTTACATCGACGCCACGTTGCCGATCGAGGGGGATGCATCCACCACGCCGTTCCGCCGCCTGATGGTGGCGCAGGACACCGGCTCTGCCATCATCGGCCCGGCGCGCGCCGACATTTATTTCGGTGCGGGCCTTGAGGCCGGCCGCATCGCCGGGCGGATCAAGAATGCGGCGCGCTTCGCATTGCTGCTGCCGAAGTCGGTCGATCCGCTGGCGCGCGGCCGCACCGTGCCGCTGCCCGATCCGCGGCCCTCGGCGGCGATTGCCAAACGTTTCCCGCAAAAGGATGCGCCCAAGCCCGACGCCATAAAGCCCGAGACGACAGACAAGCCTGCGACGGCAAAACCGGCCACGGACGCGAAAGACACATCCGCAAAGGATTCCGCCAAGGCCTCATCGGCGAAACCATCATCCGACAAACCGGATCAGGCGGCGCCGGCGCCGCCGCCTGCCGACAAGGCCGCGCCACAGCCGTCCAATCGTGGGCGCGAGGCGAAATGAAACGTTCGCCACCTGCCGATGATGCGCCGCCACCGCCACGCCGCCGCCGCGGCCTGAGCAGCGAGGAGTTGGCGCTGTGGGAGAGCGTCGCCAAAAGCATCAAGCCGCTGCGCAGGAAACCGCGCGCCCCCAAGGCGGCAGCGGTCGAGGCCGAGCCGGTGGCGGAGAAGGCACGCGCGAAAGCGAGGGCGGAGAAGCAGCCGCCCGTGATTGTCGCGCCGAAAGCGATCAAAGCGCCACCGGCGCCGCCGCCGCTGGCGCCGCTCGGGCGTCGTGAACGCGCCAAGCTGTCGCGCGGCCGCAGCGAGATCGAGGCGCGGCTCGATCTGCACGGCATGACCCAGGCGCGGGCGCATCGCGCGCTCTTGAGTTTTCTGCGCGGCGCCAGCGAGGACGGGCTGACCTTCGTGCTGGTGATCACCGGCAAGGGCCGCAGCAGCGTAGGGGAGTCCGAGCGCGGCGTGCTGCGCCGTCAGGTGCCGGAATGGCTGGCGCTGCCGGAATTCCGCGGCCTCGTGGTTGGCTTCGAGGAGGCGCATATCGGCCATGGCGGCGCCGGCGCGCTCTATGTGCGGGTGCGGCGGGCGCGGTAATCTTACGCTGTGCGTAACCCTGTCATGCCCGGCCTTGTGCCGGGCATCCACGTCTTGGCGACAGAAGAGGGGCGTGGATGGCCGGGACGAGCCCGGCCATGATATGATTTATGTGGCCGAGTTTCTTCCCGTCATTGCGAGGAGCGCAAGCGACGAAGCAATCCAGTTCCTCATGGTGAGGAGGAGCGTCAGCGACGTCTCGAACCATGAGGCCTCATCCTTCGAGACGCATCGCTGCGCGATGCTCCTCAGGATGAGGATTAGGTTTATGCCTGGATTGCTTCGCTTCGCTCGCAATGACGGTGGAGAGGAACGGGCTGAGAACGTCACTTACAAAATAAACCGGCTCAAATCCGTGTTCTTCGCAAGATCGCCGATGTGCTTCTGCACATAGGCGCCGTCGATGGTAACGGTCTGCCCGTTCATGTCGGGGGCGTGGAACGAGGTGTCGTCGAGCACCCGCTCCATCACCGTCTGCAGCCGCCGCGCGCCGATGTTCTCGACCGTGGCGTTTACCGCCACCGCGACATCGGCCAGCGCGTCGATGGCGTCGTCGGTGATGTCGAGGGTGACGCCCTCGGTCTGCATCAGCGCGACATACTGCTTGATCAGCGAGGCTTCCGGCTCGGTGAGGATGCGGCGCAGATCGTCGCGGGTCAGCGCCTGCAATTCGACGCGGATCGGCAGGCGGCCCTGCAATTCCGGCAGCAGGTCGGAGGGTTTGGCGATGTGGAACGCGCCGGAGGCGATGAACAGGATATGGTCGGTCTTGACCTGGCCGTGCTTGGTGGAGACGGTGGTGCCTTCGATCAGCGGCAACAGATCGCGCTGTACACCCTCGCGCGAGACATCGCCCGAGCGCACGCCGTCGCGGACGCAGATCTTGTCGATCTCGTCGAGGAACACGATGCCGTTGTTCTCGACCAGATGAATCGCTTCCTGGGTGAGCTGGTCGTCGTCGAGCAGCTTGTCGGATTCCTCGTTGACCAGCACCTCGTGGGAATCGGAGACGGTGAGCCGCCGCGTCTTGGTGCGGCCGCCCATCTTGCCGAAGATGTCGCCGATCGAGATCGCGCCGACCTGCGCCCCCGGCATGCCGGGAATCTCGAACATCGGCGAGCCGCCGCCGCTCTGGGTCTCGATCTCGATTTCCTTGTCGTTGAGTTCGCCGGCACGCAGCTTGCGACGGAACGAATCCCGCGTCGCCGCGCCGGCATTGGCACCGACCAGCGCATCGAGCACGCGCTCCTCGGCGGCGAGCTGGGCCTTGGCCCGCACGTCCTTGCGCTTCTTCTCGCGCATCTGGGTGATGCCGACTTCGACCAGATCGCGCACGATCTGTTCGACATCGCGCCCGACATAACCGACCTCGGTGAACTTGGTCGCCTCCACCTTGATGAAAGGCGCCGCGGCGAGCCGCGCCAGACGGCGCGCGATCTCGGTCTTGCCGACGCCGGTCGGCCCGATCATCAGGATGTTCTTCGGCAGCACCTCCTCGCGCAGGTTGCCTTCGAGTTGCAGCCGCCGCCAGCGGTTGCGCAGCGCGATGGCGACCGCGCGCTTGGCGTCGTTTTGTCCGACAATGAAGCGGTCGAGTTCGGAGACGATTTCGCGGGGAGAAAAGTCGGTCATCGATGTACGGTCTCTGCTCAGGCCTGATCCTTCGAGACAGCCGCTTCGCGGCTTCCTCAGGATGAGGATGGTCGCCCGGAGGGTTACGCCCTCATGAAATGTATCTCCTCATGGTGAGGAGGCGCGCAGCGCCATCTCGACCTATGAGGCCACGGTGTTAGCCCGCCGCCAGCGTTTCCAGCGTTACATTGCGGTTGGTGTAAACGCAGATGTCGGCGGCGATATCGAGAGAGCGGCGCACGATGGTCTCGGCGTCGTGTCCTGAATCGGCGAGCGCGCGCGCCGCCGCCAGCGCGTAATTGCCGCCGGAGCCGATCGCCATCACGCCGGCTTCCGGCTCCAGCACGTCGCCGGTGCCGGTCAGCACCAGCGAGACGTCCTTGTCGGCGACGATCATCATGGCTTCGAGCCGGCGCAGATAGCGGTCGGTACGCCAATCCTTGGCGAGTTCGACGCAGGCGCGGGTGAGCTGCCCCGGATATTGCTCGAGCTTGGCCTCGAGCCGCTCGAACAGGGTGAAAGCGTCGGCGGTGGCGCCGGCGAAGCCGCCGATCACGTCGCCTTTGCCGAGCTTGCGGACCTTTTTGGCGTTGGACTTGATCACGGTCTGGCCGATCGAGACCTGGCCGTCGCCGCCGATCACCACTTTGCCGCCCTTGCGGACGGTGAGAATGGTGGTGCCGTGCCAGATCTCTGGCTGTGAACCTTGCATGGAGATACCCCTTGATGCCGCCTGATTTAGGGATTGGCGGGCGGGGATGCAAATTGCGGCGGGCTGAACCGCCGATTTTGCTCACCATAGCCTCGGGATCGGCCGAATCGGGCCTCTCCCGCAGTAGCGAAGGCGTTATCAGCCTGTTAAAAGGCGCCCGGATATCTTTCGGCGCGTCTTTCCGGCGGCAAACCGCTGCGATTCCGGGCAACGCGCAAGCTGCGGAGCGAGTTTTGATGCGCACGGCAACGATCAAGCGCAAGACCAAGGAAACCGACATCGCGGTGTCGGTCAATCTGGACGGCACCGGCGTGTCCGATGTCGCGACCGGGATCGGTTTCTTCGATCACATGCTTGATCTTCTGGCGCGGCATTCGCGCATCGACATCACGGTGAAGGCCGACGGCGACCTGCATGTCGATCATCACCACACCACCGAGGATGTCGGCATCGCGCTCGGCCAGGCGGTGAAGCAGGCGCTTGGCGACATGCGCGGCATCACCCGCTATGCCGGGGTCCACATGCCGATGGACGAGACGCTGACGCGCGTGGTGATCGACATTTCCGGCCGGCCGGTGCTGGTGTTCAAGGCGGATTTCCCGCGCGACAAGGTCGGTGCGTTCGACACCGAGCTGGTGCGCGAATGGTTCAACGCCTTCGCCATCAATGCCGGCATCACGCTGCATGTCGAAACGCTGTATGGCGAGAACAGCCATCATATCGCCGAATCCTGCTTCAAGGGTCTCGCCCGGGCGCTGCGCGCCGCGGTGGCGATCGATCCGGCAGCGCGGGGCGAGGTGCCCTCGACCAAGGGCCAGCTCGGCGGCTAAAACGGCATGGCCTGCGGTCAATCCCCAAGGCCGCGCCGCATCTCCGGAGAACAGACATGGCGGTCTACACAGTGCATGCGCCGGCCGGCTATGGCGTCGATGTCCGCAGTTCGCCGGACCGGATTGTGTTCGTCCGCGACGGATTTCATTTTTGGGCGTTCGTTGCCGCGATCCTGTGGCTGATCTGGCACCGGCTGTGGCTGGCGCTGCTCGGCTATCTCGCCTTCTCGCTGGTGCTGGAAGGCGCGCTGTGGGCGGCCGGCGCCGGTGCCTCGACGCGGATGTGGGCGATGGCGGTGGTCGCGCTGTTCATGGGTTTCGAGGCGGCTTCGTTGCGGCGCTGGACGCTGTCGCGCCGCAAATGGCGGCAGATCGATCTGGTGGTGGCCGACGACGAAGAGGCCGCCGAGCGCAAGTTCTTCGCGCGCTGGAGCGGCACGCCGGCCGCGAGCCCAAGCCGCGCGAGTTCGGCGTTGCACCCGATGCCGCATGCCTCGCTGGCGGATGACGCCGCCGGATTCTTTCCTGCACCGGGAGCCTTGCGGTGAGCGTTGCCATTATCGATTACGGTTCCGGCAATCTGCACTCGGCGGCGAAGGCCTTCGAGCGCGCCGCGCGCGCGCTGGAGCAGCCGCAGAGCATCACGGTGACGCGCGATCCGGAAGTGGTCTATCGCGCCGACCGTATCGTGCTGCCCGGCGTCGGCGCGTTCGCCGATTGCCGCAAGGGCCTCGACGCGCTCGACGGCATGGTCGAGGCGATGACGCAAGCCGTGCAGGACAAGGCGCGGCCGTTCTTCGGCATCTGCGTCGGCATGCAATTGATGGCGACGCAGGGCAAGGAATATGTCACCACGCCGGGGCTCGGCTGGATCGCCGGCGATGTCGAAAAGATCACCCCGCGCGACGAGAGTCTGAAAATCCCGCATATGGGCTGGAACACGCTCGATCTGGTGCGCGAGCACGCGGTGCTGGCCGGCCTGCCGCTTGGCGACAAGGGCCGCCATGCTTATTTCGTGCACTCCTATCACCTCAACGCCGCCAACGAGAGCGACGTGGTGGCGCGCGCCGACTATGGCGGGCCGCTCACCGCAATCGTCGCCAGGGACACCGCGATCGGTACCCAGTTTCATCCCGAGAAGAGCCAGCGGTTCGGGCTGGCGCTGATCGCCAATTTTCTTAAGTGGAAACCGTGATCCTCTTTCCCGCCATCGATCTGAAGAACGGCCAGTGCGTCCGCCTCGAGCAGGGCGACATGGCCCGCGCCACCGTGTTCAACCTTGATCCCGCGGCGCAGGCCCGCGCCTTCCAGGATCAGGGCTTTGAGTATCTGCATGTCGTCGATCTCGACGGCGCCTTTGCCGGCAAGCCGGTCAACGCGCAGGCGGTGGAGGCGATGCTGAAAACCGTCACCATGCCGGTGCAGCTCGGCGGCGGCATTCGCGACATGGCGACGCTGGAAGCCTGGCTCGGCAAGGGCATCAGCCGTGTCATCATCGGCACCGCCGCGGTGCGCGATCCGGCCTTCGTCAAAGAGGCGGCGAAGAAATATCCCGGCCGCGTCGCGGTCGGTCTCGACGCGCGCGACGGCAGGGTCGCGGTGGAAGGCTGGGCCGAAACCTCGACCGTCATCGCGCTCGACATCGCCAAGCGCTTCGAGGATGCCGGCGTCGCCGCGATCATCTTCACCGACATCGCTCGCGACGGCCTGCTCAAGGGCCTCAATCTCGACGCCACCATCGCGCTCGCCGATAGCATCTCGATCCCGGTGATCGCCTCGGGCGGGCTGGCTTCCATCGACGATGTGAAGGCATTGCTGACACCGCGCGCGCAAAAACTTGAAGGCGCAATCTCCGGCCGCGCGCTCTATGATGGCCGTATTGATCCGGGTGAGGCACTGGCATTGATCAAAGCGGCACGGGCAACCTGATGTTCAAGGTTCGCGTCATCCCCTGTCTCGACGTCAAGGACGGCCGCGTGGTCAAGGGCGTCAATTTCGTCGATCTGCGCGACGCCGGCGATCCGGTGGAAGCGGCGATCGCCTATGACGCGGCGGGCGCGGACGAGCTTTGCTTCCTCGACATCACCGCGACGCATGAGAATCGCGGCACCATCCTCGACGTGGTGCGGCGTACGGCGGAAGCCTGCTTCATGCCGCTGACCGTCGGCGGCGGCGTGCGCGAGGTTTCCGATATCCGCACGCTCTTGAACTATGGCGCCGACAAGGTGTCGATCAATTCAGCGGCGGTGAACCGGCGCGAATTCGTGCGCGAGGCGGCTGAAAAATTCGGCAACCAGTGCATCGTGGTTGCGATCGACGCCAAGCGGGTCAAGCGGTCCGGCGGCGACCGCTGGGAAATCTTCACCCATGGCGGGCGCAAGGAAACCGGCATCGACGCCATCGAATACGCCCAGGAAGTGGTGGCGCTCGGCGCCGGCGAGATTTTGCTGACCTCGATGGACCGCGACGGCACCAGGCAGGGCTTCGACATTCCGCTGACCCGCGCCATCGCCGACAGCATCAACGTGCCGGTGATCGCCTCCGGCGGCGTCGGTAATCTCGATCATCTGGTCGCTGGCATCCGCGAGGGCCACGCCACGGCGGTGCTGGCCGCCTCGATCTTCCATTTTGGGGAATTTTCGGTGCGCCAGGCCAAGGAGCACATGCTGCGCGCCGGCCTGCCGATGCGTCTCGATCCCTGACGCGTGACAATTTTGTAACTGCCGCCCCGCCCCCGATGATAGATTGCCCGCCATGAGCCGTTTCACCATCCACGAGCTGGTCTCGATTATCGAAACCCGCGCCGCCTCCGGCGGCGAGGCGTCCTACACGCGCAAGCTGCTCGACAAGGGCACCGAACATTGCGCCAAGAAATTCGGGGAAGAGGCGGTCGAGACCGTGATCGCGGCGGTCGAGAACAACCGCGAGCATCTGATCGCCGAAAGCGCCGATCTTCTGTTCCATCTCTTGGTGCTGCTGAAATCGCGCGGCGTCGCGCTGGCCGATGTCGAGGAGGCGCTGGCGCGCCGCACCCAGATGTCGGGACTGGAAGAGAAGGCCGCGCGCAAGCGCGACTGAAGTCGTTGTGAGGACGGCGCCGTTTAAGTCGGGCGGCGGCAGGTGGGGCTTCCGCACATGCTGTTCCGGACGGGCCGAAGGTAAGGATACGGGCTCATGGAAATGAGAGCCGACCAGAATCAATACGACCCGTACCGGACGTTCTCGCGCGCCGACTGGGCGAAGCTGCGCGACGACACGCCGATGACGCTGACGCCGGACGAAGTCGCCCGCATGCGTTCGATGCACGACCGCCTCGACATGATGGAGGTCGAGGAGATCTACCTGCCGCTGTCGCGGCTGTTGTCGGATTATGTCACGGCGGCGCAGCGGCTGTTCGTGCTGCAGCGGCACTTCCTGCGCATCCGCGACCGCAAGATGCCCTACATCATCGGCGTCGCCGGTTCGGTCGCGGTGGGAAAATCCACCACCGCGCGCGTGCTGCAGGCGCTGCTCGCGCGCTGGTCGCCGCGGCCGCGGGTCGATCTCGTCACCACCGACGGCTTTCTCTACCCCAACGCGGTGCTCGAGCGCGAAGGCCTGATGCAGAAGAAAGGCTTTCCGGAAAGCTACGATCTGCGCGCGGTGCTGCAATTCCTCAGCGAGGTCAAAGCGGGCCGGCCGCATGTGCGCGCGCCGGTCTATTCGCATCTGACCTACGACATCGTGCCCGATCAATGGATCGAGATCGACCAGCCCGACATTCTGATCGTGGAAGGGTTGAACGTGCTGCAGACCGGACGCCTGCCGGCCGACGGCAAAGCGGTGCCGTTCGTCTCCGATTTCTTCGACTTCTCGGTCTATATCGACGCCGACGAAACTGTGCTGCAGGACTGGTATGTCGAGCGATTCCTCACTTTGCGCGGCACCGCGTTCAGCGATCCGCGGTCCTATTTCCACCGCTACGCCACGCTGTCGGACGAGGACGCGGTCAAGAAGGCGATGTCGATCTGGAACACCACCAACGTGGTCAACCTGCGCGAAAATATTTTGCCGACGCGGCCGCGCGCCACGCTGATCCTGAAAAAGGGAGGCGACCATGTGGTGGAAACGGTGTCGCTGCGGCGGCTGTAGAATTCACGCCGCGTGGCGGCCGGTCTCGGCGCCGAAATGCTCGATGTAGCGCTCCGCGATCGCCGCCACCGGCATCACCACCAGTACGTCGGTGGTGCCGAACTGATGGTCGATCACCGCGCCGTCGCCGATGAAGGCACCGACCCGCAGATAGCCCTTGATCAGCGGCGGCAACTCGCGCAGCGCCGCCTTGGCATCGATCGCCTCCTTGGCGATGCGATTCATCTCGACATAGCGCGAGGCATGGGCGCTGGCGCGCCAGGCGTCCGGCGCGCGGGCGAAGTGATGCAGGAACGACAGCTGCAGCGCGAGCCGGTCCGGATCGGTGCCCTGCAGGCTGGCGCAGCCGATCATCACATCCATGCGGTGGCGCCGCACATAGCGCCAGATGCCGTGCCAGAGCAGCTCCATGGTGCGCTTGGTGCGATAGGGCGGCAGCACGCAGGAGCGGCCGAGTTCGAGAAAGCGCAGATCGCCGTGCCGTTCGGTCAGCGCCGCGATGTCGAATTCGCTCTCGCTGTAGAAGCCGCCCTGCGCCTCGGCGATCTCCTGCCGCAATAGCCGATAGGTGCCGACCACCGGCTGCTTGCCGCTCATCGAGGGTTTGGCGGCATGATCGACCACCAGCAGATGATCGCAGACCTTGTCGAAGGCGTCCTTGTCGCGGCGCGCCAACAGTGTCGCGGCATCGGCGATCGCATGGCCGTCGCGGTAGAACACCTTGTAGCGCAGCTTCTGCGCGCGCTTGATGTCGGAGGGCCTGGCGGCGAGCCGCACTTCGAGCGGGCCGATGCGGCCGAGCGAGAGGTGAGGCGCGGCGATCTCGTCTAGCGGTTTGAACGGCAGTCCTGCGCCCGGCATCAGCCGCTGCGGGACGGCGAGCCGCAGCGCCTGCGGCGTCAGCCATTGCTGCATCAACCCCGGTTTGAAACCGGATTGTCCGTCACCACGCATCGCGCCCTTGCCGCCGCTGTCATCGAGAGGAATCGAAGCGGCTTCCGGGTCCCACTAAGCACGGGTGTCATACGGTTTTATGACACCCGGCAAGATGTGGTGGATGTTACGCGGCGATGTCGGAGGCCGGCACCAGGCCGTCGAGCGCCTCGATCAGCTTGTCGCGGTCGAGCGGCTTGATCAGGAAGCCGTCCATGCCGGCCTCGAAGCAGGCATAGCGATCTTCCACCAGCGTGTTGGCGGTCAGCGCCAGAATTTTGGTGTGCGCCATGCCGCGCTCGGTCTCGCGGGCGCGGATCAGTTTGGTGGCCTCGACGCCATCAAGCTCCGGCATCTGCACGTCCATCAGCACGACGTCATACGGCGTGCCGGCGGTTTCCGCCGCCAGCCAGGATTCGAATGCTTCGCGGCCGTTGACCGAAATCACCGGGCGATGGCCGAGCCGCGTCAGCAGCGAGCGCATCAACAGCGCGTTGATCTCGTTATCCTCGGAGACCAGGATCGAGAGGCCCTTGGCGGCTTTCACCGGGGCGGCGGCGGTGCCGCTGTCGTCCTCGGGCACCAGCGGCGCGGTGTCGGCGGTGAGGCGTGCGGCCAGCGAGGCGGCACGCAGCGGCTTCACCAGATAGCCGTTGAAGGCATTCATCGCGGCGGGCTGCAGATCGTGCCGCTCCGCCGGCGTGAACATCGCGATGCGGTGCACGGCGTGGTGCCTGGCGGCTTCGCCGAGCGCCTGCACCTCGGCGGCGCCGAGTGCGTGATCGACGATCACCGCGTGCCAGGCGCGTTCCGGCAGCAGCGCGCGCGCCACGAAGGCGTCGGCCACCATGCAGGTCGGCGCGCCCCAGCGTTCCAGCCGCCGCGCCACCAGCGAGGCCTCGATGGTCTGCGGCGCTACCAGCATCACCGGCTTGCCGGTCATGTCCGGCGCATCCAGCACCGGGATGGCGGCGTCGGAGGATTTCAGCGGGATCGAGATCTCGAAGGTCGCGCCTTCGCCCGGCGCGCTCTGCAGCGCGATGCGGCCGCCCATGCGGCGCACCAGCCGCTCGCTGATCGACAGGCCAAGCCCGGTGCCGCCATAGTTCTTCGCGATGCGCTCATTGGCCTGCTCGAATTCGCGGAAGATGCGCTCCTGCGCCTCCGGCGCGATGCCGATGCCGGTGTCGCGCACCAAAAAGCTGATCTCGCCCGGCCAGATGCCCGGCTCGACGATCAGCGCGACGCCGCCGACCGAGGTGAACTTGATGGCGTTGCCGGCGAGGTTGAGCAGCACCTGGCGCAGCCGCGCGGCATCGCCGACCACTTCGCGCGGCAGCCGCTCGTCGATATAGCAGGCGATCTCGATCTGGCGCGCCTGCGCGCGCGGCGCCAGCAATTCGGTGATCTCCTCGATCAAAGGCGCAAGCTCGAAGGCGCGCTGTTCGAGATCGATCTTGCCGGCTTCGATCTTGGAAAAATCGAGCAGCTCCTCGATCAGCGACAGCAGTGCATCGCCGGAGGTCTTGACCGCCTTGGCGTAGGTCGCCTGTTCGGGCGTCAACGGGGTATCGAGCAACAGGCCGCTCATGCCGATGATGCCGTTCAGCGGCGTGCGAATTTCATGCGAGGCCATTGCGAGGAAACGCGACTTGGCGCGGTTGGCGGCATTGGCGTGATCGCGGGCGTCGCCGAGCGCGCGTTCGGTCTCGGTGCGGTCGGTGACGTCGCGGCCGACGCATTGCAGTTCGGCGGGATGGCCGGCGTCAGGGCGCACCAGGCTCTCGCGCCAGGCGATCCAGCGTGGACCCGTCGCGCTCTCGACGCGCTGGTCGTGCACCCGCGTGCCGTTCGATTCCACCGCGGCCTCGCCCTGTTCGATCACGGCCAGCGCGAAATCGGAGCCGAGCAACTCGGTGCGTGATTTGTGGGTGAAGGCGCAGAACGCCTCGTTGACATAGGTGATGCGGCCCTGCGCGTCGCGCAGCACGATCAGATCGCTCTGCGATTCGAACAGGCTGCGGGCGCGCTCTTCGGCTTCCTTCAGCTCCCAGTTGCGATCGATCAGCGCTTCATTATGCGCGGCGATCTTGCGCATCTTCTGCCGCAACCAGCGCATCCGCATGCTGAGCATCGCCAGCGCAACGCAGGCGATCGCGAACAAAAAGCTCGCGCCGATCGCGAAGGCGTGCGGATCGTAGGACGCAGCGCTGGAGGTGGAGCCGGCGAGAAAGCCATAGGCGCCACCGAATGTCGCCGAAAAGATCACGCACGAGCGGATCGCAAAATTGATGCGCGGATAGCGGCGGGTGAGCCGCCTCAATCGGTTTTTTAAACGCAGGGCCGCAGCCATGGGGTCACTCCGGTCAGCGATCACGCAAGATCAACGCTGGCGCAGAGTGCTGCGCCGATCGTTGCGAAGTGCTTGAGGCGGCGACGTTTCGCTCGCGGCGATGCGGATATGATTAACCGGCTGTAAAGCGGAGTTTTACAGCGCGGCGGCGAGACGTTGGCGCGTCGCGGGCGTCAGCGCGGCGCCGACGATCAGTGCCGCGGCATCCTGCGCGGTGGCGTTGTTCGATTGCACGAAAATGCGATAGTCCGCGCCCGGCTCGGTCGTGAGGTAAATCACCGGCTCGGAGGCAGATACATGCGGTGCGACGCTGACATAGCGCGGCGCGGTGTCTGCGCCGCAGCTGGCGGCATCCGGGGTGTTGATGTCGTCGACGATGGCAAAATCGGCCAGCTCCGGGCTGTCGACGATCTGCACCCGCACCGTCGCGGTTTTCGGATCGGTGGTGAAGGAGACGTGGCGCTGGTCCTGCCAGGGGGTGGTGCCGAGCCACACCGAAACGCCGTCGAGCGGGATGCAGGGTCGCGGGCTTGCGACGATATGTCCGCCGGCGAACGCGCTCGCGATCAACACCGGGGCGGTGGCCGCCCAAATCCTCATACGCAACATGGAACGCTACTCGATACTGACAGCCAGCCGCACTGTGCGGGCTATGGTTCTCAAAGCGTAAAGAGGATGCGTTACCGTCAGGTTTACGGCGCGCAATTGTGATGCGAAATGGCACAAGCGGCTTTGCGGCGTGCGGAATTCAGGCGGCGCGCTTCTGATCCTCGGCCAGCACGCGGTAGGACAGCGCCTCGGCGAGATGGCGGCGGCCGATTTTGGCCGCGCCGTCGAGATCGGCCAGCGTGCGCGCCACCCGCAGCACGCGGTGATAGCCGCGCACCGACAGCCGCATGGTCTCGGCGGCGTCGCGCAGCAGCGCAAGGCTCTGCGAATCCGGCTGCGCGATATCGTCGAGCACCGCGGCGGGCGCTTCGGCATTGGTGCGGATCTGCGGCAGCCCGATCGCCGCGTAGCGCGCGGTCTGCACGGCGCGCGCGGCCGCGACCCGCGCCGCGACTTCGGCGGAGCCTTCGGCCGGCGGCGGCAGGATCAGATCGGCGGCGGTCACCGCCGGCACCTCGATGCGCAGATCGATGCGGTCGAGCAGCGGTCCGGAAATCCGGCCTTGATAATCGGCGCTGCAACGCTCGGCGGCAGGATCGAGGGCAGCCGCGCGGCCAGCATCGATTTGCCGGCGCCGGGGGATCCGATCATCAGCAAATGATGACCACCGGCGGCGGCGATCTCGAGCGCGCGTTTGGCGCTTTCCTGGCCTTTGATGTCGCGCAGGTCGAGCGTGGTTGCGGCGGCTTCCGCCATTTTCGGCTCGGGGCGCGAGAGCAGCTGTGTGCCTTTGAAGTGATTGGCGATCTGGATCAGCGAGGCGGCGGCGATGATCTGGCTGTCGGGACTGGCCCATGCCGCCTCCGCGCCGCAGGCGGCCGGGCAGATCAGGCCCTCGTCGCGGGAATTGGCGCCGATCGCCGCCGGCAGCACGCCCGCCACCGCCGCGATCGAGCCGTCGAGACCGAGTTCGCCGAGCACGGTGAAGCCGCTCAAGGCGTCGGGCGGAATGGCGCCCATCGCCGCCATCAGGCCGAGCGCGATCGGCAGGTCGTAATGGCTACCTTCCTTGGGCAGATCGGCGGGGGCGAGATTGACGGTGATGCGCCGCGCCGGCAGCGCCAGACCGGAGGCAATCAATGCGGCGCGGACCCGTTCGCGCGCCTCGGACACCGCCTTGTCAGGCAGTCCAACAATGGTGATAGTTGGTATAATTAACCGGGCAGGAGCCCGGCACCGCGCTTAATCAATTGTAAAGAAATCAGCTTGCTGTCCCCAGAGATTGGGTGACCAATCCCGCCCACCTTCTACTTTGGCTCGAAGGGTTCTCGCCCCCAACCGTTCCACCGAGCCCTTCCACTTCAGCCGCACGCTTTTCAGCGACCTAGCGACCGCATGCCAGCCAGAGTTACGGTGAAGTGCATTATAAACAAGCTGATGGCTGACACGTGATGAAGTCGAAGAAAACATCCACTTCACAGCGCCGTAAATCCAATATCATCCAGCGCGGAGGAAAAATAAGCTTCCGCAAGAAAAAGGACCACGTCATCCACCTCGAGGAGCATACCTCGACAGAAGATTGGAAGCGAATTTGCGCTGCCGCTCCTATACCGGAGATTGGCCGCATCATGATCCGAGCGGCAATTGCTCAATACCGAATTAGGATAGCTGCTGAACAACGCTCGTTGAAAACGAAACGGCGCATCGCCCGAATGCGAAACGCAATCCGAAAATTGCTGAACGAAGGCGAATGTCTGAAGGACGACAAGATCTTCTTCAATGCTGGATTAGAGGATTGGCGTTCAAGAACTGGTCCGAACGCAGCAGATCTAACCGAACGTTTCCAAAGCGTGATGGAATTAGATCAGATCCTGAGCGATGCCCAAGATCGTATGAGTGCCCGGCGCGGCCGTAAGTCACTAAATAACTTGGAGTATCTTATCAAAGGTTTGGTGCGGTCCTATGCGGACGCCACAAACGGGAGCCACTTGAAGCGGTCTACGAAAGCCGGCTTTGCGCGACCCACGAATCGATTCGTAGTCGAGTGCGTGAAAATTGCAGACCCGGGCTTGTCGGAAGCGAGCATCGAGAACGTTTTGACGCGCGTCATCTCCGAGCACCACCAGATTCTTTCGAAGGATGGATTCAACACTGCCACCGGCGATTACGTCCAAAATTAATTCGACAGAAAATTGTCGAATTTCCTCGCATCGGTTCTTGCTGCGCGGTCTCTCTTCATGTGCAATTTAGACAGCCGTTCTCGGGCGTCCCGCCCACGAAAGGAGATCGGCTATGTTGGAATCCAAAGCTGTCGCAGCTGCGACGTCGAACGCAACTGACCTTAAGAGAGGGATCTCGGTGCTGGGTAGCACCAGCCTGCCCCAGGGCGAGTTTAGTCCTGAAGTCCTCGCTCATGCCCTGTTGGAGTGCGTCCGCGCTGGGACTGAAGCAATCATCCAAGCCGGCCAAATCGCACATTTCGCGATGCAGACGTTTGGGCCCGGTTCGTCCGAGAGAGCGGAATTCTTTCAGCACTTGGTGGAATGTGGATTCATCTCCAAGGCGGAAGCTCGTGCGGAGGGACAGTCTCCAAAAATCTCCAAGCTCAGCGCGATAGGCGCGCATGCGGAAATTCTTCGCCGTCCAGAGATCATGTCGCGGCTGAATCCTGGCTATTCCACGTTCTATGAAGCCGTCCAGCTCTACCGGGAAGTCGAGACCGAATCCGATCCGGTTGCGACAATCGCAGACTTGTTGGCAAAAGCGGACGGTGACGTGAACCGCGAATTTCTGGTGCAGCAGAAAAAGGATCTGAGGCGAAAGAAAGCCTCTCCCAGTATCGCTCAGATTCCCGAAGGGGACATTATCAGTGAGAAGCGACACGAGGACGATCGTTCTGCCGCCGAACTCGTTTATCTTACGCCTACCGGCAAGGATAATCGTCGCTTTCAACAGGAATATGCGACCGCCGACGCCTTGAGCGCTGCCTATCGCGTGAACGAGCTTATCGCACACGCTGCCATTGCGGTTTGTGTGACGGAACTTCACAACTACCCCGTCGTCGCGGATCTTGTCCTCCCTTACTCCGGCTTCAAGTATGTGAAGAAGGTCTACCTGCTTGAAAGGCCATCCTCGGCCGAAGTTAGCGATGCCAAGATTGCAATCGTTGCTACGAGATCGGGTTCGCAAGAACTGCCGAACATCAACGGAGTCTGGGATAGCGAGAAACATGACGGCAAGACGCTGGCCGTTCAACTTGCGCCGAATGCCAGATCGAAGTTGCATGTCTTCGCTTCACAAGCATCCCCTGGCTGGGAATGCCTTGTCGGCGACGATGCATGGTCGGAGATGCCAAGCCTGCAGGGAGCCGCATGATGAGGACGTCTCTCTCTGCTCGGCCTGAAGAATCCGCGGCTTTAGTGGGATCGAAAAAGGCATCACTCTATCGGCCCTACAAAATGGACCTTGTTCGTGAACGGTCGTCGGCGCGGAAATTTACTGTGATCAGTACGTTTTCGGGCGGTGGCGGATCTTCGACCGGATATCGGCTCGCCGGTGGAGCGGTGTTGGGGGCAAATGAGTTTGTCCCTGAGGCCGCCCGTACGTACCGGTCGAATTATCCAGATTGCCACTTGGATACCCGCGATATCCGCGAGTTGATCCGGTCGTCCGCGACGCTCGACATCTTTCTTGCAAAATCCGGAACAACCCGAGGGCAACTCGATCTCCTCGATGGTTCCCCGCCCTGTTGCCAGTTCAGCTCAGTCGGCAGCGGCATCACTGACCAAGACGTCATGCGTTCGTACTCGGACGTACGCCAGAGCCACATCGCAACTCTTGCCCACGACTTCGCGGAATTTGCGATCGAAGTCGACGCTAAGACGGTGGTCATGGAGAACGTTCCGGAGATTCTCACTACTGGATCGGAGATTTTTGCTGGCGTGATCCGCACACTTGGTGCTCGCTATTTCACCCAAGCGAAAATTTTGGTCGCCCACGATCATGGCGTTGCTCAAAAACGTAGAAGGGCATTCCTCGTGGGCATCCGCCACGATGTCGGAAAAAAAGTGGGCATTCATTCGGACCGCGACGTCGGGACGGTGTTCCCAATACCAACCGCGTCTAACCCTACGATCCGCGACGCGCTTGCCGACCTCGATCAGTCCTCGATGGATGTTGCGCCGTATGCAAAGTCGGCGCGCACGAGCTCCTTGGCGGGTCTCATTCGCAAACTCCCGAAAGAGCCAGCGAGAAACACGAAGCTTTGTCATGTTTCACCGGGTGAAACCAAGCACTTCAGCCTCGTCCGAACATCGTGGGACTTGCCTGCGCCCACGTTGACTGCATCCGGTCAAAAGCCGAATGGCCTCACCGGAGTGTGTCATCCGCTGCACGACAGGAAATTCACCATCCCTGAACTGAAGAGGTTATCGGGCCTTCCCGACGACTTCATCTTGACAGGAACCATGTCGCAGGCGGCTGAGCGGATTTGTCGTATGGTGCCACCTCTTCTCACTGCTGCTCTCGCCGAGAGCATCTATGAAAAAGTGCTCAAACCCTACGGAGCGGCTGAATGAGCGTCGAGGATTTTTCTTTTCGCGCTCAGGCGCCGACATTCCAAGCGCACATCGGTCAATCCATTCCCGGATATGACGATCTTATGAGCAAGTGCATCGGACTTTCCCGACGCTTCGTACGTGCTGACACGAAAGTGGTCGACGTCGGATGCTCAACGGGAAAACTGTTACACGAGATCTCTCAATATAACGCGAGTCGATCCAACGTCTCTTATGTCGGGCTCGACATGGAGAGCGCGTTCGCGAGTTCATGGGATTGCTACCAATCCAAAAACTTGAACTTCTTGACGGAAGACGTAAGGACTTACGCTGGGTACCAGAACTGCTCATTGGTCAGCAGCTTGTTCACCCTCCAGTTCCTGAAAGAAGGTGATCGGCTTCCTCTGTTGAGAAGACTCCACTCTGGTCTTATCGATGGAGGGGCTATTCTTGTCGCTGAGAAGGTGCTGGCTCGCACTTCTCGTCTCCAAGACGCGCTGACGTTCCCGTTCTATGATTATAAGCTTTCGAACGGATTTACAGAGAAGGAAGTTCTATCGAAAGAACGTGAGTTGCGTGGTCAGATGGTTCTATGGACTCAGGATGAGCTTGAGCAAGTCATCCTCGATGCCGGATTCCCGGAATATCAACTCGTCTGGAGCAATTTTCCTTTCATCGCCATTCTAGCGATGAAAGCTTCGCGCGCACCGCTCTTGGATGGGGCCATTGCAAACCGTTTGATCAATACGCGATCTCCATTTCCAATGGCTTCTGATGATAGGTGGAGTGTTACTCGCCGGAATTTGAGAGCCGCCATCAGGCAATCACCAATTGGTCTGATTGATCAACTTGTGGAATAGCGAGGAAGCGAGGCCTGCTGCTGGCAGGGCAGTAATTCGGCCTGAGATTACGCCAAGCTCAAGTTACGTCGATGGACCGAGAGTTCGGTTCTTGAGCGAGGCAAGACCACGATTGCATCGTCGTAAGAGAGCCTGCCGTTCCCAATCGTCTTGAGAATGTAGTCCAGTACTTTCACTCGATCGTGTGTGACGGGACGAATATCTATTCGGGCTATGCCGGTCGAATGACCTCCATAGAGATCGAATTTAGTTGCAAAGTGATTGGCCACTTCGTCCTTGAGCCGAGAATTTGGAGGAACCATCAGGGCACCATGAAAATGAAGCCCTCCATTTAATAGAACCGACGGCGCGGAAGCCCGGTCCTTCTTATATACCGGGAGGTCAAGAGCTCCGATCAGCAGAGGCAGTTGGTGGTTCGGAACCGCTCTTGGTTTTCGATTAACACGCGTGACAAACGTTGAATAGACTTGCTGAATCTGATCTCTCATTTGATCGATTAGCTTTGGTTGCGATCCATTCATTTGGTTGAACAGTATCGTTACGAGATCGCAAGAGTACCCGGCGTCAATTCGATCTTGAATAATTTCTGAAAAGCCGGTTGTTAGAGAGGCTTTCAGCAGTTTTGGATTTTGCGGGTAACCCATTATTGGAGCATTGCCTAAGTCTAGACCTGTTGTTCGGTACTGATCGTCGTTTGGTCAGTTATTGAACGGTTGTTGATCGATTCTGATAACAGCTGACCATATGCCGTCGCGAAGACGATCATGGTATGAATTGATGGGGCAATTACACTCCGGAGGCCATCCATCTGGAGAGTAGATCTGCTGAGTACTTAGGAAGAAATGCGATCAGATGGTCTTAATAGAAGCTTTTATTTTTGTTCAGAGGAGCTCGACTACCCGGCGTTGAGCGTCCGCCTCGCCGTCGATGTATCGCTGAGTGATCCGGAGGTCACTGTGTCCGGCGAGCATCTGGACGTCCCGGAGCGAGCCCCCGACTGACGATATCTTCCGGGCCGCGTTCGTGATGAAGGTTCGTCTTCCGGAGTGGCTGGAGCAGCCAACGAATCCGAGCTCGGAGTACCACCGGAAGAACATGTTCACGACAGCTTGGGCCGAGGTCCGGGATGACCGTTCGGTCGATACAATGAACTCGGATCGAGGATTTTGCTCGGTCCGCCACACAATGAGGGCCTCACGAAGGTCCTTGCTCATCGGAACGACGCGACCGGAGCGCCCCTTGCTGGCCCGATCCTCCAGCCGGAGGTCCGGTCCGATTGTATCGGTGGCGTCGGACACCATCGCCCAAGTCAAATGTGCTATCTCGTGTGCCCTTAAGCCGGCCCTCACCGATAGAAGACAGATCACAGTGTTTCGGGGAGCATGCCGGGTGGCCTTAAGGCAGCCAAGGATCGCTTCGATCTGCCCCCGTGATAAGGTCTTCGCCTGTTTGTTGAGTGGCACCGGAAATTTCCCCCGAGGTACCGGATATCCATATCTCCTCGATCGGTTTACGCGGACGGCCCCCGCGATGTCGGAAGTGGCGCTAAAGGGAGCGCCGATAGTGGCCCCGCACCGCACCGGCGCTTCACCAAAATCGATTTCAAAAATTCGGCCTCGCTGAATGCGATCCTCAGGGTGCTGGCAACGCTCAGTGCGCATGACATCGGTCCGATCGCGTTGTGCTATCGGAGCCGATATGGTCCGAATGCGGATTTCAGTATGCGCTGATCGGCAGCGATTGGGACTATGGGCGCCTGATGAGCGCCCGCTTCTGGTTCATTGCTGACCTTGGCGGTGTTTGCCTTTTCGACAAAGTTCTCAGTCTCACGCAAAAGCAGGTTGTGTAGCGTTATCTACCTGGAGCGAGAGGGCCAGCAGCAGTCGCCTTCTACCAATAGTTGCGCTGGCACTTAACTAGGAGGAAACTGCTTCGGGGACGAAGGGGGACGCATGATCAGTCGCGGTTCGGAATGGCACCGATGGGAGCCTCATATCCATGCGCCCGGTACCATCCTTAACAACCAATTCGGTGCCACCGACCCATGGGAGACCTATCTCACGACGCTCGAGGGCCTGGTGCCGAAGATCGAAGCGATCGCAGTCACCGACTATTACGTCACCGACACCTACGAGGAATTCCTCAAGCGCAAGGCCGCCGGCCGGCTACGCAGTGTGCAACTGCTCTTCCCAAACATCGAGCTGCGCCTTGATGTTGCGGCGAAGTCGGGGTTCGTGAACACCCACCTGCTGGTCAGCCCCGAAGATCCCGAGCATCTTGTCGAGGTGAAGCGCATCCTCAAGCGCCTGCAGTTCCACGCTTACAACGACCGTTTCGATTGCACGCGCGATGAGCTGATCAAGCTTGGAAAGCGCGCTGATCCGACAATCACGGATGACGACGTGGCGCTCCGGCACGGTGCGACGCAGTTCAAGGTCAACTTCGACCAACTGCGCAAGGTCATCAACGAAAGCGAATGGGCGAAGAAGAATATCCTGATCGCCGTCGCCGGCGGGGCCGGTGATGGCACGTCAGGCGTGCGGCAGGCCGCCGATACCACGGTGCGACAGGAGATCGAGAAATTTGCCCATATTATCTTCTCGAGCAGTCCCGCCCAGCGAGAATTCTGGCTTGGTCAGCGATCTGGCGTGACGGTGGAGGAGCCTGCACGCACGATATGACGGCTGCAAGCCCTGCCTCCATGGAAGCGATTCCCACGACCAGAAGTCGGTGGGGCAACCCGTCGACAATCGGTTTTCCTGGATCAAGGGCGCGCTGGAATTCGATGCCCTTCGCCAAGCATGCATCGATCCCGAGGGTCGCGCCTACGTGGGCGAGCAAGGCGATCACGAGAATAAGTTTAAGGGCCTCAATAATTCCCTCCAGCAGGCATTTAAGAATAGCTACGTCGATTCAACGGATTCTTTGATTTCGACCTTGCCTGGGTCGTTTGCCGAGATAGAGCGTTTGCTGCCGGACGCGAAATTGTGCCCGGAGCAAGAGCCGGAACGTCAAAAGCAGGTCGAAGCCTTTATCAAAAAAATGGAGAGCGTGCCCGAAGATGAGCGGAAGTTTATGGCCAGCGTGATACGTCGCGCCTTTAAACTAAAGAGGGCCAGCGTCTGTGTTCACGTCGATGACATCAAGAGCGCGTTCAAAATTGGACATGCAAAAATAAAATCGCTCGGAGATGCGCTTAAAAGATACGGAGTTGGTTCCGTCGATTTGGCCGCGACGATAAACGATAGGGACGAGCCACACGTCATGCTTCGAGACCCCTCCGACTACGTGACGTGGTCCGACATCGTGCAATTCTGCACGGCGTCGGGTCACGACCTCGACGACTTCGTGCTCCGGCTTAAGTTTGGTCTTCTCGACCACACCTAACCCTCGACCCCATCCCAATTTGAAACTTGGATGCCCGCGGCGAGCTAAGTCGGGGTTGCCGAAAAGTGCCGCAAAGCAGACATTCCTACCTCACTGATTATACGAGTGCGGGATATGGCATTTTTATAATCAGTACTCACCGCAAGCAAACGACGGTCGAAAAAATCGCTATATCTGGTCAACCGGTTAGGTGAACTGATTATAGAATGGGCCATGTATCATCAGTCACACGATCCGACGACCGCTTCGCATATCAACTGACATTGGCCCCCTATCCAAACCGAACATTCCGGGCTGCTTCAACATAAATCAGCTTCCGCTACGCCCTTGCGAGGTTATCTCGATCATTGTCGGAATATGTGATCTAGGTCATCATAATTTCGAAAATGGAGCAGGAGAGTGTTGTGGGCGCTTCTGAACATCTGAAGGCTTTAAAAGCTGTTTGGGGGGATGCATGTCATGGGATGTGGGCTGAGTTGTTATGTATCGAAATCGCGAAAAGCCACGTGGTCGCGAACTACAAGGACATTCCGCCTGAAGCGTCTATCCCGGATATGTTCTACGTACCCGAATTGAGGAGCCGGATTAACGCTCTGAGCCGCAATTCCTTCCTTGCACGCTCGTCCGACTATCGTCATGCCGTCATTACAAACCGCATCGTGATCTTGTCGGCTGCGTTCGAGGCCTATTTCACGAACTTTCTGGATGCCTACATCGCCAACAGAAGCAAGCTCTTCAACTCGACTACCAACCAGCGGACAACTGAAGGCGACAAGCTGTTCGGCGAGATCCGGAAAACAAGGGGGCTCGTCCAGCGCATCCGAACCTTCGCGAACTTAACCGGTTCAAAGATCAACGCAATCGAGCCGCTATTAAGTTATCTTGATGACGCCTACACACTGCGTAATGTCTTGGCCCACCGAGCCGGCTTGGTCGATCAGATCGCTTCACAAAAGCTAGTCAACATCCGCTTCGCTTCGAATGAGAAGGTCGTCCTTAGCCCGGAAACACTCGTTGATCTCGCCGCTCCTGTTTTGAAGATTGCCGACTTGCTCGATCGCAAAACTATCAGCGAGTACGACAACTCTACAGGTGCACATCGTCCAGCTGTCGTTGCTGAAGCGCTTCGGCGCCGTGGGCTAAAAATGAGACCATCGCCGCCCCGGAGCTCTTGATTAAGTGGGATTATCCGCCCCGAACGACCCTTGCTTGCCCTATCTTCCAATCGAAGTTCTGACCCAATTGAGCCGGATGCATTAGAGAGCATGTGCCAAGTGATGTGGGCTATCTCGTGAGCCCGGAGGCCTGCTCGGACAGACAAAAAGCAGATAACCTTGTTTCTCGTTGCATGTCGGGTAGTTTCGACAAAGCCGAGGAGAGCGCCTATTTGGTCGCCAGTAAGAGTCTTTGCCTGTTTGCCTAGAGCCATCAATATCTCCGATTTGGCTAGGCAGTACCTCGCGGGCTGAAAAATGCGGATCGGTCTCTGGTGCTAATTTTACAGCTGGACCAAACCGGTCCTTTGCCGAGGCCCTAAGTGAAGCGAAGTATCGCTTTGCGCACGGGTACTCTAAGAACATCAAGAGATGGGACACATCCCTACAAAGCCGAGGAGTTAAGAGATACCCTACTCGGCAGCTTGAGCAACTTGTGCTGATGCAGTCATCAAGTCGTTGTAGGATTTCACTTTCGAGCCTGTCGTCTTTTTGATTGATGGCTTGGAGAATATCAGAATGTACTCATGGACATTCTTGAACAAGAAATTTGGTGGGTACGGATAGCTTCCAAAAATTGGTCGTTGACCATTAGCAGAACCCCAACGGCCGCCGGTACCATCTTTCGACCAAATAATCTCATTTATCATCACCAATCCAATTTCGCGCATGCTGTTCGCTAGGTCGGTACTCAGAGGGAAAGTAAGAAGACCGTGATCGGTGTGCTGATTCACATTAGCCGTCACTACACATAGTTTCCGACCAGGCCTGAGAACACGGAAGCATTCGTGGAAGACCTTCCTCATTTCATCAATGAAGTCCGCGTAGCTTTCGATCTTTCCGAGATTTTTCCCAGAGTTGCCGTAGTTTGCTTTGTTCCAATAAGGAGGACTTCGTGACGATTAGATCGACAGAATTGTCCTTTAAAGGCTGCATATCACGGCAATCGCCGCAGATCAGTTGCAAGTGTTCCAGATTTTTGACGTCTTCGGCCTTCGCCCTGACCTTCGCTATTTTCAAATAATCTGGATTTTGGTCAAAACAAATGGCCTTACGACCGAGCTTCAGCGCCGCGATCGCAGTTGATCCGGTTCCCGCAAACGGATCCAAAACGGTCTCACCCCAAAACGAAAAGAGTTTGATGAGACGATGCGGAATCTCAGTCGGGAAGATCGCAGGATGATCTTTGTGAGATGTATTAGCAATGCTCCACACTGTCTTAGTATACTCACGCCATTCTTCCTTGGTCACGACGCTCTTCTTTTTTACTAGAATCTGATATTTTTTTCATTTCGTCATGACTTTCTGCGCTGTGCTGTGCTGTCGTGTTCCAATGCACGAAGTGTTCGGTCTTTTCCGTCGATTGACGTCACTCGATGATTGAAGTCCAGCAGCAACTCCACCATGCAGAGAATCAAATCCAACGCCTTTTATGATCAATTCATCAACTCGACGTCTCGCAACTGAGTTGAACTCAGGCCTGAAAGCGTAGGTCCATTTACCGCCGTTGTTACTTGGCAAGGTATTTCTGGCCGCCTCCTCCCAGAGCTGCTTCCCAAGTAGAGCTAGCTCGTCAGTCTGTGAAACTGAGAACTGCAGGTCGAACAGCGGCAACTCGTCTATAAATCTTGACGTCACGTGGAAGCCATCGGCTTCCACGTGCCATAACCAAAAAGCTGTCAGACTGGATAAAAGTGCGAAGCCAACACACGCACCTTCGGATGATTGGAAGGCGAGATGATGAACCCTGCTGCTGCTTAGGCTACCGACTAAGCGCGGAGGCGGGGGATAGTTGCGAAACACATTAATGTAGTTATAGGCTGTGCCCCCAATAAACAACGTTAGATCAGATGCCTCCTTGGCAACGAAAGAAGGAGCGATTGACCCGATCACTGGGCGCTTGGGCGATCTCATCCGGTATGTGGTGAGTGCCTTATAAAAACACGCCTCCTCGTTACCGCCAAGCTTTGGAACAAATCTTGATATGCTAACGCCGTCCAATTTCACGGCGCGTTGCTCAGTGAAAATCGTGGCTCTTTGTTTACTCGTCCATTTGAGTAGACCGCTAGTAAAGAGCTCGAATTGCTTGGAATGGCGCCTTACAACAATAGTTGCACGTGTTTTGGCATCCTCTCCGAACAGAGCATGGGGTTGACGATCAAAGCTCAGCATCGTCCAGCTACCGCCATTCTTGACTAGTTCCGACCTAAAGCGGCAATGGTCACTAGCGCGGTTGGCAACAACTGAAAGTGGTAACACTAGGGACGCTTTGTCTGTCGTCCGCGTACATATCTTCCAAGCAAGCTCTGTGAACGAAAGATAAGGCGCGGAATATGCGGTCAGTCCGCTGGCGGAAGAGTTTGAAACGTAGGGCGGATTGCAAAGCATGCGTACCGGTCTATTGATGGGACCAAAAAGACCTTCCAGGGTGACAGCTTCCCGCCCACTTTCTCTCGCCTCAATGGAAAGGGCGTCAATCGCCAAGACATTTCGGCGAATGCTGACCCAGATCGGGAGAAGTGACTTATACGGAACACGACGAGTGATAGCATTGCAAAGGGAGAATGCAGTGAAGTCGGCCGATTGCTGGCTAATGTCAACGCCATGAAGATTATGCGTGACAAAGCGCACAATGAAGTCAGGAGACGGATTCTCCAACGCAGCCGTCTTTAGGGCAGCGAGAAGGAAAACACCACTTCCACACGCCGGGTCAAACCAGAAATTGTTGGCGATGTCGTCGCTGATCGTCGAGACCATAAAATCCGCAACATCGGAGGGAGTATAAAATGAACCGACTTTCTTGCGAGCGTGCCGATCGGCTTCGCGCGTCTCGTCCCGAATGACATCGAGACGCGATGTAGGACCGAAAAGGTCGAGTACATACGGATAAAGGCTTTCGATACCTTCAGTCTTTGCGACTGAACTGATTGCTCCCTCAGCCACTTCAAGACTTAAGTTTCCTATAAGTTGAGCACTTATAGGATCGCCAAACCAAACCAAAGAGCGTGAGATGGACGGCTCTCTGCCAGTGGAAGCACTTTCCATAAGAGCTAATGCGACTAAAGCCCATGCCGACCGATGCCTCAATGGCATATCACGGACTCTGTCCTGAACCTGAGTATCCGCAATCCATTCGAGCGAGAATCCTCGCGGTAGCGCGAACTCAATCTCTGAGGATGCAAGCCGAAGTATTTGGGCCAGCGGTGCTGCTCTACCAGCGACGGACCGACCATAACTTGGGCGTGAGAGGTCGTCGACAAGCTGGACTTGGGGGATCATTGTCGAGGCTCCCATCCGATTGCAGCCTCAAGCCAGCGCTCATTCAATTCGCTTTGAACGAGCATCGATGCAGCAAGCGATGCGGAGAGGCCGAGACTATCGATGTGTTTTGAAAACGAAACGGCTAAGTCTTTAGACAGGTGAGCTGTTATCTTTTTGCGAGCGGCAACCGCTTGCTGCCTCCCGGGGCGCCGATGCGCAACGCAGTGGGTAACCGACGAAGCCTAAGCTCGCGTTTGATCAATAGTTTGAGCAGCTCAGAGCGTGAAGTTAGGCCGCATCTCTTCGCATATCCTTCGAACTTCACGTTCATTTCTAAAGGCACATAGGCGTATGCCTTATGCATTGGGGTCAACACTTCGATATAAGTCATTAATATCACTCGTATCAAGGTGTACGTCAATTTTTCTTGCGTTGCATTTCACCAGTTCCAAACTCTCCGAAGTCAATTCGGAGGGAGCATGGAATTACTCGTTCAGAATGGTACGCACCAATTTGGGAAAGCCCTTGCCAGTGAGCTTTCTGATAAGAAGTGGACGCAAGTGGATATAGCCGTCGCTTGGGTAAGGCGTTCGGGTCTTTTGCAATTACAGGACAGCCTGCTTGCCGCTTTGAAGCGGTCAGCGAATATCTCTATAGTCGTCGGGATCGACAAAGAGAACACGTCGATAGAGGGTCTCCGAGGCCTGATCGACCTTTCAACGAGCACCAAAACGAAAGCTCTCCACGCCTACGTGCGGCACAATGAGGCTGGACCGATCTTTCACCCGAAGTTTTACTGCTTTCGAAATACCAACGAAATAAAAGCGTTTGTTGGATCGAATAATCTCACACAGGCCGGATTATTTCAGAACGAGGAGCTCGCTTTAGGAATAACGGACAAAGTCGGATCGGAAATCGAGAAAAAGATCAGCACTTATATGAAAGAGCTGATTGACATGAAAAGTGGATTTGTTCTGCCACTCAACGATGATCTCCTAAAAAAGCTGATTGCTCTTGAATACGTGAGGAGCGAAGCTGTCTTACGAACCACGATGAGGGCGTTGAGCCGATCTGCCCGCAATAAAACCGCGTTGTTTGCTGCAAAGCATGTTGCAGTTCCGAAGCCGAAGAATTCGACTTCCGATCCAGTGAAGCCACCTCCACCTGGGACCATACTTTCCCCTAACGCCGACTGGCCAGCAATTTCGCTGAGGCTACGCCTAGCGCGCGGAACGCAAGCACAGATACCTCTCGCCGTTGCTCGGGAGATCCGAAGACGGATGGGCCTAACGCCTACGGATGGACCAATCGAAATGACGTCCCGATTGGATGGTAGACAAGCACGGCATTAACCCCGCCAACGCGAGAGGATCCATCAACACGTATAAGTTGGCGAAGCAGCTGCAGACTGAAGAAGAGCCGAGAACTCAAATCTTCCCAGTTGAAAAAGAACTTTTCTTCGAGTTTCTCGATAGCAGGGATATTCTCGGGAAAAAATTCTCGATCTTCTCGATGCGGGATTTAAGACCGATCCACCTGCCACGTTTTCAACGACAACGGATCTAGCGAAGTCAACGTGGTACCGCTTTGATTAGTGACTGTCCTCCGCCTGGTGGACGGTTCATATAATCAATTGATTTGGTGCAGCTGCCGGCTCAGTGCAGAATCGGTTCTTTGACATTGTCTCGTCATTTTGAATAGAGCCGCAATCCTCCGACAGCTAGGCGATGGGATTGGACGGAGATCATGGTGCAGATTGCAGTTGACCCCGATGGGATTGTCTTTGGCTACACGGCTGGCAAAAAGCGGACGTACAAATCGTTAAATTACCATCGGCAGCCCAAACTGAAGCCCGGGAAGACGCTATGGTGTTCGTCCATCGCTCGGGCTGCAGAGTTTACGTATTTTGACCAAAGCGAAAAGGAAGGTTGGCTAAGTGCCTCCGGTGATTATTGGTGGGTGTCGCCCAAAGCAGACGTCGTAGTCGGCCTCAACGGAGAGCGGATGGCCTTTTTCCCTGCCTGCGACATCCATCCAGGTCCTTGGCATGGTTATCCCGTTTCTGCACTCTCAAATCGAGATTATGAGATTCCAACTGACTTAATAGAGAAGTGGGAAGACAACAAAGCGATCGACGACTTGACCGCAACCAGAATGCGAAAGGGCAAGATATGAGGCTCAAGCGTTTTCATTTGTCGGGCGACTTTGTAGATGCCTACCTTTATTTCGATTTTGCTTGGCTTTTTGCAAAGGACGGTGTCGTTCGAGCATTTGATGTTGGGAAGTATTGCGAGGAGCGCCTGAACGGCAACGCGGATGCGGCAGCCGCACTGTTCTCAAACAATCAGTGCATTCGTCATCATCAAGCACCAAATCAAGATTCATCAAGTCTCGCCAATTTGTTGTCAAGTGACGAACCTATCGAGGTGACGCCAACAGATGTCGATAAATTCTCGTATATCTTCAAGACCAATGGTCGGTGTCGCTCTATATTGGATGTTCGCTTCTACAACGGACGGGCTTTTGTTGGATCTGATAACGGAATTCGGCAGTTCATCGCTCTCGGTCGAAACGACTTAAAAGAGAGCCGGATCGGTCAATCAGCTGTTGATAGTTTAGACGACCAACGCGTGTCGGAACTCCCTGCCCGGCAAATTCTAGCTCGTTTCGGCGCGGTGGCCGCTGCCTGCGGTTCTGCTGGTGGCGTTTTAGGTGTGGGTGCTGGATCTGAGGACCGTAAATGGCGTATTTCATTCGACCATTTTGCCGACCGTTCTTACGCAATCGAGCTCAACGGCAACGCGATCTCTTGCCTCGTCAACGCTACTGAGGTCGAACTCTATTCGGTGGAACGTCGCTCTGCTCCAAAGCGGTCAGACGAAGCGTTTGTCGATGATGCGCGCGATAGTCTAGAGTTGACGGAGGTGCCCGGCCGAGGCTTCGACGCAGAAACCGCCCAACTAAATCGATTGATTGCAAAGCTGGCTTCGGCAACCCATACGTTTCTATTCAAAGACGTATTGTGGGTGCTCGCCAGCGATGGTTTTTATCGATTTTATTTGGCGCGGAACGGCGAAATAACGAATCCTCATCGCGCTGGCCTGAAAGATAAACCACCGGCACGCGTCTTATCTGCTCAAGGTAGTGATGCTGGGCTGGTAGTGGAGTCGGATGATGCGATTTTCATCTTAAATGAAAACCGATGGCGCAAACTGATCTCCGAACCAGTCTATTCCGTGCGAAGTTATCCGAATTCGAAGCGCTATAAAAAGCTGATAACGATGGTAACTCGGGAGCGAGTAGAACTAGTTGCGATTGTTTAGAACCGGTAAGCCAAGCTCCTTGTCAGGAAAGGAGGTCGTCAACAGGAAATAGCATAATGGGCGAGGCAAAACGCAAAAAGCTGAACGCAACGCACCGACGGAACGAACTGCAGACATGTTTTGAAAGACTGCAGATCGATGTCTCAGTGCCGGGCTTCTACGACGAAGCTGCATTTCTAGTGCAGGAAAAGCGCAATCCACGATTTCTTGAATGTTACGCAGAATGGGTTCTGCATCGAGAACGGACCAGCGAGTACGAAACACACGTCAAAAATGTTCTAACCAAAATCGCGCCTATTATTACAGCCCGACTCGACCGACATCAGTGGATGGGATCATGTATTGCGGTCACAAGTATGTTGACACAAAATGTTAGACCGCCTTGGGGTATGGAGCACGGTTATAAAGGGCTCCGTAACCATGCGAAGAGCTGATGGTGAATTAAGACGTTTCGCGGTGTTTGATGAACATGAAGGCGAGGGCTTCGAGGCAGGGCATTATTGGCTCACAGCCCCTCCATTTTATGTTGTAGACTTTACACTCAATCACCAACGCTGGCTATCCGACACCTTTCGCCTTTCAGTTCCCAAGATCGTTCTTGCCGAAACGGCGGAAGTAATAAATCCTCGCGCCGACGATATTTTCGCGTCTCACCTACTCCCGTCGATCGATGAACGTGCCGTTCGTCTAGCTCTACGCTCTCAGAAGCGCTTTCATGCCATTTGGCCTGCACGAAAGATCGAAGCTGGGTCCTTAGAAATCAGATACGTGGGATCGGCAGCCAGCGCGCCCGATGTGTCTCTGGAGCAAATCAACATCGACGCGCGTGAGGGGGTACCGGCAGTTGAAATTTGGACTAATGACGTCGCGCCTGCTTTTGGATTGACTTGAATTGAGCTGCCCTCCTCACGAGCAGAGCTCGAAGAAATTTGGTGCGACGGTATCGAGTTGTGACTGCTTGCATGATTTGCTTCAGAAGCATGAGATTTTTAGCTCGTCGGCGTTAATGTTATCGTCGTGCCGCTGCGGAAGCCGTCCATCTCAGATGCAGATTCAGTAGCCCTGTACTGTTCAAGAAACAAAATAGCGGGTGCAATAAATTTCTGTTGAGTTGGTCCGTGAGAGCATTGGGACGAGGCGGATCTATTTTTCACACCGCCTTTGGCGGGCACTTACTAATGATCGAATGCATATAGTATCATCAGTCCATAACGCCGGCTGGCTTCGCCAACCGCTTTCGCTCAATAAGCGCGTTTGATGATGGAGGATCAAGTATCTTCAGTCTCTGAAGTTTCCGCGATAGTCCTCAGCAGTAATCCATTCTGCAAGGGATCGATGCGATCTGCCTCCTTATTGGCCCAGCTTGCCCATTTTTCGAACCTCTCGAAAGAAATGGTCGCTTCCGCCGCTTTGAGGCGTGCTGTTTGGACATAGGTTCTAATTCGATTGGCCTTATCAAGCGCATTAGCCTGCGCAAGCAATCGGCCAATGTTTTCTCTTTCGAGCCTCTCTCGAGCCTCTTTTGCTTTTCGTTCGGCCTCCTCTTTTCGACGCTTTAGCTCTGCTTCCGCATCGATCTTTCGTTCGATGATCCAATCCCTATGCGACACCAGGCTCTGGCGGTACGACGCCTCGGCGCGAACTAACATTGCAGCGAGTATTTCGCTCAACTGTCCTTCAATCGAATATTCGTCGTTATCTTCCCAGTTTTTCGCGGCGTCTGGCTTTTCTCGGCCCTCATTAAAGGCTAGGCGAAGCTTTTCGCTCTTGGCTTCCTTCTTCGGCTGGTAGCGTTCGATCGTGAACCTTATATCGCAACTGCTGATCGTAATGATTATGGCTCTTTCAGAGCCATAATCCTGAGAGTACTTTGACGTGCTCATTGATGGACGACATCCGATGCCTACAGCTGCTAGAAACAGGGCATTGATTATCAATAGACGTCTTCGTTCGATCCCAGCATCATACTTTGGAGCGTAATAGCTCGACCCCCATTTTAAGAATTCCGCGCGTCTTTCTTCGTCTTGAGCAAGAAGCTTTGCGACAAGAGGATGGACGGGATCGAATTTGCGCGGGCATCTGACCTTGCCAACTAGTTTTAGTGCCCGCTCGCTGACTGCATCCAAGTCTTCATCAAAGGTCGGCTCTGCCGGTATTGGCTCGTTCAAGAATTTCTCGGGCCAATCCGACCCCCAATAATAACGATGATGATTACTTGATCCCCCGATTGGTCAGATGCTCCAAAAAAACGAGCAGGCAATGCGATCGGCATAACGCGTTGTCCGGCCTGTTTTCGCGCCCAGTAGCCACGACCCGGGATAGGAATATTAGATTTCCTGCAGTGCTTGGCGAGCGCGACATCCGATATGCCGACATTTGCAGCCACGGTTTTCATGGGTTGTGACCAAACTAGGTCATAGAGCTCCTTTCGAGTGAACTCCTTTTCCATGGCTCTTCATTTCTTTCCTGGGGCGGCTTTCAAGCAGCGAAATGTCTAATCTAGGCGCGATTTATCGAGCTTATTTTCCACGCTGGCCCTATCGAACTCTAAAACCGACGCCTCCCATAGCTTCGACTTGAATATCGTAGCTCAGCGGGTCGCTGTTTTGCGGATAAACGATTCTCGTTGCGGCATTTTCGAAACCAACAGCGAAATAAGGGCGGGTGTCGCCAGGAAATTCTGCCATCATCGTGATAATCTGCAGCACTTCATGGTCGGGGCGATTCATAATCTCGCCCATGGGGGTCGTTAGCAATTCTGGGCTCGAGAGATTTCCCAAAGGCGCGATACGTAGTGAGGCAACGATTGCCCGCAACCTGGATGCGATCTGCGCACGGAGCTTATACAATTCCGAGGTTGGCGCGCCCTGAAGCGCGGTGACTAAGGTATTAATTTCGTCTCGGCCTGTCTGAAAGCGTTCCTCTTTAGATTGAAACGCAATTTTTTCCGCTTCTTTTTCACTTAACCTCGAGGACAGATCGCCTCGTTTCGCGTCGAGTTCCTTCAGTTTGTCGCTGATGAATTCCATAGTGCCGGTCGACGAAAGCAGAGCATAAGTCTGGTCCATCAGTTTCGAGATAGCGGTCAGTTCTCCCTGTATCGCCTCAATCTCAGCTTCGAGCCGCGTACGGATCTGGCTGTCCTCAGCGGCACTCAAAAGGCTGCGCAGGTCGAGCTCTTGGACGAATGCGAGGAAGGAGGCTTCGAAATCCTGATACCTCCATCTCCGAGCACCGCACCCAAGCTTACGCCGGGCATTGTTGCAAATGAGATATGCGCCGCCTTTAGGCCCGGAGCCCTTGTTCTCGTAAGAAACTAGCGAGCCACAATAAGCGCAGGTCGCTAGACCAGAAAAAAGGTTAGCGAACGCCCTACCCTTTCGTCCGGCCGCCTTGCCCTTACGCTGCTCTTTGCCATGCTGCGCGCGAAAGTAGAGACTCTCGTCAATGATGGGCGGATAGTAGCCTTGGACGGCTGCACCTTCGGGAACGCGGTGATTTTTGTCGTCTCTGACGCAGGGCTGAAACTCCCCGATAGTGGCTCGATTCTGCAAGATCTTCGCGATGTAAGACTGATGCCATCCATTTGATTGGTTGAACGTGGGCGTGCCCTCTGCGTTCAATCGCCCCGCTATCGTGTACATCCCGAGGCCGGAGGCAGCCTCTCGATAGATGCGTTTGACGATCTCAGCCCGCTCTGGGATGATTTCGTACGCTTTTCGGTCCGAGGAGAGCTTAAGCCAGGCCGGGGCCCATTTTGTCATCGGACGACCGGAAGAGGCCTGCTCCCGTTTGTTCTTCCACGCCGCACCGAGCCGCTGGCTCTTAACGACCGACTCCTCATGGGCTCGACTCATGGTGACGAGGGACACGATGAGGTCGGTGAGGTCCGGTTCGCCAGCCCGATAGACGCGCTTGTCAGTTAGTGTGACTACGTTGATCCCGGCGTTGATGATTCGCAGGAAGAGGGACAGTCCGGCGCTGATTTTCTGCCGGCTGATGCGATCGAGAGACTCCACAAGCAGGTAAGAGCCTTTCGGCACCGAACCGCTCTCGATGGCCTCTAGGAACCGCCCAAGCGCGCCCTCCTTGACGTTAGCTCCCTTGAAAGCGGAAATCCCGATGTCTTCGAGCTGGTCCTCCTTGGCCAGTTCTAGGCCGTGGGCCTCTGCGTAGGAACTGGAGGCCTCGAGCTGGCGACGCCGGCTGTCCCCCTTGAGCTGGATGTCGGTGGACATTCGGAGGTAGGAATAAGCGCGGAATTGCATCGGAAAAGCCGTTCAAAAGCGAGGGCTTAATCCATATCGTGATTTGGGGTTAATCGGACCCACAATCGTGAAAGCGGGCAGGCCGGGCGCGACCTGAACCTGGACATCGACCGCGCGGGCCTCGATGCCTTCGAACGCCACCGTCGAGACGTGCTGAACCATGGCCCCCACTCCGGGGCGCTTGTCCGCCGCTGAACCGGCTCAAGGCGCGTGTGCGTAGCAGCCGATACACTCAAAGCGAGAAAACGCCTGCCGGGAACTCTAGCAGCTTCGCGGGGCCGCGCAAGAACATTTAGCGAACATGCCGAATCGGCCGCCGCCGGTGAGCGCGGCCCGCAGGGACTGACGTGATTGGTTGAGGAGGAGGAGGTGCCCAGGAGGGGTACTTCCGCATTCGCAGCGCTGAGGTACATCGGCCGCCAACTCTGGAAGATGTTGGAGAAGACCTTGTTGTCGGGAGGCAGGGAAGGAGTGGAATAGGCAAGCCTCACGTCACTTCTGGGGCGCGTGTCCAGGTGCTGCGATAGAGCCTTTCCCCCACCCCGCGCCTCCGGCGATGCTCTACCGGAGCTGCACTCGGGATGATCGCATCGACGCGTTGACCTAAATCAATAGGCGGGCGCGATACACACGGTCACTCTATGCCCATCCGTTTATGACCCCGAACGGCCACGTGGCCGTCATGTTCGCAATTCGCACTCCAGCCAACGAGCCGATGTCGTCATGGGCAAGTATCGACGTTGTGCGATCTCTATTCTGACGATCCTCGGCGGCTCTCTGCCGACAGGTGGGCATCTTCTTCAATCTGTAGCGAATGCAGCAGGTGAAACGCCAAAGGACATGCTCGCCGCTCAGATACGCAGCCAAGGAATTGCTTGCGACAAGCCTCAGAGCGCTACGCGGGATGACAAACTATCGGGGCCAGATCACGAGGTGTGGGTGCTGAAGTGCGAAAACGCGACCTATAGGGTGAGCCGATACCCCGACATGGCAGCGAAGGTAGAACAACTGCGATAAGTGTCATCTGCGATCCGGTCGATGCAAGAGCAGGACCAGCCGCGGCCGTCGCGGCCTTACGCTGGCACCAGCGGCACGCCGTCGCGGATCTGCGGCATCACCTTGGGGTGCAGCCGCAGGCCGAACACATGCGGAAACCGCATCAGCTCGATCTCGAAATTCGGCATCGACAGCGGCGCGAAACCGGCGCTGCCCTTCGGCGCATAGAGCCGGCCCCAGAAATCGATGCCGGAAAATTGCGGCATTTCCGACAGCCGCAGATTGCCGATGCTGCCGGTGAAATCCAGCAACGTGCGGGCGGCGTCGTTCATCATCACCACCCAGCCGTCAACGGTGTGGCCGACATCATTGGTGATCGGACAGGCAATGACCATCGCGTCGCGCGCGGTGCGGAACAGATGATCGTAGACTTCCATGTGATGGCTGATCAGCTCGGAATACACCACCAGCATCACCGAATCCGAGGCGATCCTGATCGGCAGCACCAGGCGTTGCCAGATCTGTCCGGACTGCTTGCGCGGCGAGGTGTAGCGCATGCACACCGGCTGCATCCGTTCGCTGACCTGACGATAGACCGAAATGTAATCGCGGCTGAGCGGCGTGTCGTTGGCGGATAGCATGGTGCCGGACAGATTGCGGCCGATCTCCCGCTGCATGGTTTCGCCGACATACATGTAAACGAAGTCGTCGCCGAGCTTCATCATGAACACGCAGTTCTGGCGCAGCGGATAGGACGACTCCTCGACCAGCCGCTGCAGCGTCAGGTCGCCGGTGGCATGCAGCGTCTTCCATTTCGTCCACAGGAATTCCATCGCGGCCGTGGTGAGCTCGCGCGGAATCGATGTGCCGCTGAAAACCTCAAGTGCCATGGGTCGATCAGCAATTTCGTATAAGAGGCAAAATAAAAGAGCATCGTGCCCCGCCCGACGGCCCGGAGCTATGCCAGATCAAATATAACGGCAAACAGATTGGCAGAGGATGGTCAGCAATTGATTAAAGCTGGCTGGATAAATTGGAAATCAGCGCCGCTTGGTCTCGATGCGGTCCCAGATCAGCGCCGCGACGTCCGGACCGCCGACCTTGGCGATGGCGCGTATACCAGTCGGCGAGGTGACGTTGATCTCGGTGAGATGGCCGTCGATCACGTCGATGCCGACGAACAAGAGCCCGCGTTCGCGCAGGGCCGGTCCGAGCCGCTCGCAAATCTCGCGCTCGCGCGGCGTGAGGTCGGTGGCCTGTGCTGCACCGCCGCGAACCATATTGGAGCGCAAATCATCCGGTGCCGGCACGCGGTTGATGGCGCCGGCGAACACGCCGTCGACCAAAAGGATGCGCTTGTCGCCGTGCTTCACGCCGGGCAGGAATTTCTGGACCACCCACGGCTCGCGGAAGGTGGTGGAGAACAGGTCGTAGAGCGAGCCGAAATTCATGTCCTTCGGACCGATATGAAACACGGCGGCGCCGCCATGGCCGTAGAGCGGCTTGAACACCACTTCGCCATGCGTTGCGCGGAACAGATTGATCTCGTCCTTGTCGCGCGAGATCAACGTCGGCGGCATCAGATCGGCGAATTCCATCACAAAGACTTTTTCCGGCGCGTCCCGCACGCCGGCCGGATCGTTCACCACCAGCGTGTTCGGATGGATGCGCTCGAGCAGATGCGTGGTGGTGATGTAGGCCAGATCGAACGGCGGATCCTGCCGCAGCAGCACGACGTCGTAGTCGGCAAGATGCGCGCGCTTGGCCTCGCCGAGGGTGAAGTGATCGGCCTCCTGATCGCGCACGGTGAGCGGCTGCACGCTCGCCACCACGTCATTGCCCGACAGCGACAGTTTTTCCGGCGTGTAATAAGACAGCGTGTGGCCGCGCTTCTGCGCCTCCAGCAGCAGCGCGAAGGTCGAATCGCCGCGAACATTGATCCGTGCGATCGGGTCCATCTGGACGGCGACTTTGAGCTTCATGGCAGGGTCCACAGGCAGGTTGGCGGGCAGGGCGAAGAACGGCGGAATGGCCGGCGGTCAGCTTTCGCTGTCGAAGGCCGCTTTCAGATGGCGCGGAAAGCGTTTCGGCGCAATCAGAATGACGTCGAACCGGCAATCCAGATTTGCATGATCGGGATGCGTCATCAACCAGGCCTGCGCGGCGGCGGCGATGCGCGCGCGCTGATGCGGCGTTACCGCATAGGCAGCGTCATCAAGGCTCGCACGGGCCTTCACCTCGACGAACACCAGCGTCGTGCCACGCCGCGCCACCACGTCGATCTCGCCCTGCGGTGTGCGATGGCGCCGCGCCAGAATGCGATAGCCCTTGGCGAGCAGATAGACACAGGCGCGGGTTTCGGCGGACAGCCCGGTGCGGAACGCGGCGATACGCGCCGGATCGGCGTCTTGCGATGACGGCTCACGCCTCGCCATCGTCCGGTTTCGACAGTTCGAGCGCGCGCGTATAGACCTCGCGGCGCGGTCGGCCGGACAATTCAACCGCATGCGCCACCGCGTCCTTGACGCTGCCTTGCGCCAATGCCGCGCACAGTATGGCATCGAGCGCCTCGTCACTCATTCTGCCCGCGTCCGCCGCCGGCGGGCCGATCACCAGCACGAATTCGCCGCGTGTCTCCAGCGTCTCCGCCATTGCCGCAAGCTCAGGCAGCGGCGCGCGGCGGATCTCCTCGTGCAGCTTGGTCAGTTCGCGGCAGATCGCGATCTCGCGCGCGCCAAAAATCTCGGCGAGATCGCGCAGCGAGTCCGCCAGCCGCGATCCCGATTCGAACATCACCAGCGTGGCGTCGATCCGCGCCAGCTCGGTGAGGCGGGTGCGCCGCGCGGTCTGCTTCGCCGGCAGAAATCCTTCGAAAAAGAAGCGGTCGGTCGGCAGCGCGGCGAGGCTGAGCGCGGCAAGCACCGAGGACGGCCCCGGCAGCGCCGTCACCGCATGGCCGGCGGCGCAGACCTCGCGTACCAGTTTGAATCCCGGATCGGAGATCAGCGGCGTGCCGGCATCCGACACCAGCGCAATCGACGCGCCTTGCGCGAGCGCGGCGAGCAGTCGTGGCCGCGCGGAGGCGGCGTTGTGTTCATGATAGGGCGTGAGCGAAGCCTTGATGCCGTAGCGCTCCAGCAGCCGCCGCGTCATCCGCGTGTCCTCGCAGGCGACGATGTCGGCAGCGGCGAGGGTCTCCAGCGCACGCAGGGTGATGTCGCCGAGATTGCCGATCGGCGTCGCGACGAGATAGAGCCCGGCGGCGAGTCGTGGCGCGTTCACCTGCTGCCCGGCGACGATGAACGAGGCTTCGGATTCGGCGGGGGCGTGCTTGGTGCGTGGTATATGAACGGACATCGGCTCGGATTGGCGGCAAAAACCGTGGCGCAACGGCGACAACTTGAAGTATTGCACAGAAGCGCGTCATAAATCTTTTGTTTGCCGTCGTCTTCGCCGACAATATGCCGGAAATCCCGTTCCAGATCGCCCGGCCTCGGTCCGGACCGATCCGGACGTGCCGCTGGATACATACACGACACCATGACCGATTCTTCCCGACACCGTTTTGGACGATCCGGACCCAGCCGCCGTGGTGCGGTCGGTCTGATCCTGACCGCGCCGCTGGTGGCGGGCTGCGCCGGCGTCGGCTCCAATCTGTTCTCTGGCAGCAGCGACCAGCCGCCGCCCGGTCCGGCAGGTCCGGAGCAGCAGGGGACGGCGGTCGGCACCGGTCAGGTCAAGGTCGGCATGATCCTGCCGCTGTCGGGCGCGGGCAATGCCGGCGTGGCCGGCACCGCGATGAAAAACGCCGCGGAGATGGCGCTCGCCGAATTCCACAATCCGGATCTCCAGCTTCTGATCAAGGATGACGCCGGCACGCCGCAGCGTGCCCAGCAGGCGGCGCAGCAGGCGGTCGACGAGGGCGCGCAGATCATTCTCGGACCGCTGTTCGGCCTCTCGGTCCCGGCGGTGGCGCAGGTCGCGCGCGGCCGCAACGTGCCGGTGGTGGCGTTCTCGACCGATTCGAGCGTCGCCGGGCGCGGCGTCTATCTGCTGAGCTTCCTGCCCGAATCCGATGTTACCCGGATCGTCGATTACGCCGCCGGCACCGGCAAACGTTCGTTCGCGGCGCTGCTGCCGGAGAATGCCTACGGCAATGTGGTGGAGAGTGCGTTCAAGCAGGCGGTGGCGCGCAAGAGCGGCCGCGTGGTGGCGTTCGAGAAATACGGCACCGATGCCGCGCAGCTGCAGGGCGCGGCGCGCAACGTCGCGCAGGCGCTCGGCTCGGCCGACGCGCTGCTGCTCGCCGATGACGGCGATGCGCTGGCGCGTGTCTCCGAAACGCTGCGCGCGAGCGGCGCCGATCTCAAGCGCGTGCAACTGCTCGGCACCGGATTGTGGGACAGCCCACGGGTGTTCGGCGACGCCGCGCTGCAGGGCGGGGTCTATGCCGCGCCCGATCCGTCCGGCTATCGCGCTTTCGCCAAACGCTACCGCGCCAAATACGGCCAGGACCCGGTGCGCACCGCGACGCTGGCTTATGATTCGGTGGCGCTGGTAGCGGCGCTGGCGAAGCAGGGCGGCCAGCGTTTCGCCCCCGATGTGCTGACCAACCCATCGGGCTTCACCGGTATCGACGGGCTGTTTCGTTTCCGTGCCGATGGCACCAACGAGCGCGGCCTTGCGGTGCTGCGCGTCACCGCGGGTGGCGGCCAGATCGTCGCCGGCTCGCCGAAGAGCTTTGGCGCGTAGAGCTGCCTAAGTTTGTAAGAAATCATCATGCCCGCTTGACCCGGGCATCCATCAAACAAACGAGCTGTTCAAGATGATGGATTGCCGGGTCGAGCCCGGCAATGACAAGGCTCGTTGCGGCGTCGTGCGAGCGTGCTCTCAACAACTCCCTGAGATTACGCCGCGAGATCGGCGACCACCGCATCGAGCAGCGGAAAGCCTTCCTGGGTGACCCGCAGTCGTCCATCGGCGCCGACGCTGATCGCGCCGTCATCCTTCAGCGTCGCGATGCGATGCGGATCGAGGGTGCGGCCGGCGAGCGCCGCATAACGCTGCGGGTCGATGCCTTCACTGAGCCGCAGCCCCATCAGCAGAAATTCGTCGGCGCGTTCCTCGCTGGAGAGGATGTCGTCGCTGGTGACGCCGTGGCCCTGCGTCTCGACATGCAGCAGCCAGCTCTCCGGCCGCTTCTCGGTAGCGGTGGCGTGACGCTTTCCATCGATGTCGAGCCGGCCATGCGCGCCGGGGCCGATGCCGGCATATTCCTGGCCGCGCCAGTAGACCAGATTGTGCCGGCACTCCGCGCCCGGCCGCGCGTGATTGGAGATTTCGTAAGCCGGCAGGCCGTGCCGCGCGCAGATTTCCTGCGTCACGTCATAGAGCGTGCGCGCCAGCGCCTCGTCCGGCGTTTTCAGCTTGCCCGCCGCATGCAGGCCGAAAAACGGCGTGTCCGGCTCGATGGTCAGCTGATACAGCGACAGATGTTCGGCGGCTTCCGAGATCGCGTAGCTCAGTTCCTCGGTCCAGGCCTGCGGGGTCTGGTCGGGCCGCGCATAGATCAGGTCGAACGAATAGCGATCGAACGCCGCGCGCGCGATCGCCACCGCATCGAGCGCCTCGCGGGCGCTGTGCAGGCGGCCCAGCGCCTTCAATGACGTGTCGTCGAGCGCCTGCACACCGAGCGAGACGCGGTTGACGCCGGCGGCGCGATAGCCGCGAAACCGTGTCGCCTCGACGCTGGTCGGATTGGCTTCGAGCGAGACTTCGACATCGGGCGCGACGCGCCAGTGCTTGGCGATGGCGTCGAGAATGGCGCCGACCGTCTGCGGCTGCATCAGCGAGGGCGTGCCGCCGCCGAGAAAGATCGAGGTGACTTCGCGACCTGGCGCGCGCGCGGCGGTGGTCTCGATCTCGCGGGCGAAGGCACGCGCGAAACGTTCTTCATCGATCGCGGCATGCCGCACATGACTGTTGAAGTCGCAATACGGACATTTCGACAGGCAGAACGGCCAGTGCACATAGACGCCGAAAGCGTTGTGTGCGTCAGCGCTCAAGACAGATCTCCGCGAGCTTCACGAAGGCTTTGGCGCGGTGCGACAGGCCGAGGCCGTGCGGCGGCAGTCCGTGTTTCTCGATGCTGGTCATCTCGCCGAAGGTACGCTCATGGCCGTGCGGCAGGAAGGCCGGATCGTAGCCGAAGCCGGCAGTTCCGCGCGGTGGCCACACCAGAATGCCCTCGACCTTCGCTTCGACTTCCTCGACATGATCGTCGGGCCAGGCCACGCACAAAGCCGAGACGAAATGCGCGCCGCGCTGCGCGGGCTCGGTGGCGCCGTGTTCCTGCAGCAGGCGCTCGATCCGCGTCATCGCCGCGTTGAAATCCTTCGACGGTCCGGCCCAGCGTGCCGACAAAATTCCCGGCTGGCCGCCCAATGCATCGACCGCGAGTCCGGAATCGTCGGCAAATGCCGGCAGCCCGGCAGCCTGCGCGGCGGCGACTGCCTTGATGCGCGCATTGGCCTGAAAGGTGGTGCCGGTTTCCTCCGGCTCGAACAGGCCAAGCTCGCCGGCCGACACCGCGTCGATGCCGTAAGGCGCCAGGAGTTCGCGCATCTCGGCCAGCTTGCCGGGATTGTGGGTCGCGATCACGAGCCGTCCGGTGATTTTGCGGTGTGCAGTCATGGTCTCGAAATTATCCGTCGTGTCGCGGGATGACGAGCGCAAATCAGGCCATCGCGATCTTCTGCAATTCCACCAGCCGTCCGACGCCCGTGCCGGCGAGCGCCATCAGCTTGAGGAACTCGTCCTGCGAGAACGGCGTGCGCTCGGCGGTGCCCTGCACCTCAATGAGACGGCCATCGCCGGTCATGACGAAATTGGCGTCGGTCTCCGCTTCCGAATCCTCGGCATAATCGAGATCGAGCACCGGCGTGCCGTTATAGATGCCGCAGGAGACCGCCGCGACGTTGTCGCGCAGCACGGTGTCGGTCTTGAGCATGTTGCGCGCCTTCATCCATTGCAGGCAGTCCGCCAGCGCGACCCACGCCCCGGTGATCGAGGCGGTGCGGGTGCCGCCATCGGCCTGAATGACGTCGCAGTCCACCGTGATCTGGCGCTCGCCGAGCGCGACCAGATCGACCGTGGTGCGCAGCGCGCGGCCGATCAGGCGCTGGATTTCGACGGTACGGCCGCTCTGCTTGCCGGAGGAGGCCTCGCGGCGGGTGCGTTCATGGGTGGCGCGCGGCAGCATGCCATATTCGGCGGTGACCCAGCCGCGGCCCTGACCCTTGAGCCAGGGCGGCAGCCGCTCTTCCAGCGTCGCGGTCACCAGCACATGGGTGTCGCCGAATTTCACCATGCAGGAGCCTTCGGCATATTTGACCACGCCGCGCTCCAGCGAGACGGGACGCAGTTCATCGGGCGCGCGACGGCTTGGCCGCATGGGTATCCTCCGGCATGACGGGGTGTGACGATCTGCGGTGCTTTTAGGGGGGTGGGCCTGCGGCGGCAAGGGCTGGCGCCGCGATCCCGCCGCCGATTTGCGCGGCTTCGGAAACCCTTTGGAAAGGCTCCGGAAAAACGGCTTGTCATTGGCCCGCGCGATGGACACATTGAGGCTGGCGCCACATCGAGCAGGAAAGGTTGCCCTCCAAGGCCGCCCGGAGCATCCCTTGTCCCATCACGATCCGATCAGCCATCTCATCACGCCGACAGCCGGGCTCGCGCAGCTCAACGAGCGCTCGCGTGATATCTTTCGGCAGATCGTCGAAAACTATCTCGCCACCGGCGAGCCGGTCGGCTCGCGCAACATTTCGCGCCTGATCTCGGTGCCGCTGTCGCCGGCCTCGGTGCGCAATGTGATGTCGGATCTGGAACAGCTCGGCCTGATCTACGCGCCGCACACCTCGGCGGGACGATTGCCGACCGAGCGCGGCCTGCGCTTTTTTGTCGATGCCCTGATGCAGGTCGGCGACCTGACTGAGACGGAGCGGCAGTCGATCCAGACTCAATTGTCCGCGATCGGACGCGGCCAGTCGGTCGAGGCCGCGCTCAGCGAAGCCTTGACGCGGCTGTCGGGGCTTACTCGTACGGCAACCGTGGTGCTGACCGCGAAATCCAATGCGCGGCTCAAGCACATCGAATTCGTCCGGCTTGAGCCGGAGCAGGCTTTGGTGGTGCTGGTGGCCGAGGACAGCCAGGTCGAAAACCGCGTGCTGAAATTGCCGCCCGGCGTGCCGACCTCGGCGCTGACCGAAGCCGGAAACTTTCTTAATGCGCGGATTCGCGGCCGCACGCTGGCCGAAGCGCGCGCCGAGCTTGAAGTCGCTCTGCAACAAAGCCGCACCGAACTCGATCAGTTGACGCAGAAGGTGATCGCTGCCGGGATCGCGAGCTGGTCCGGCGGCGGCGGCGAGGAACGCCAGCTGATCGTGCGCGGCCACGCCAATCTGCTCGACGATCTGCATGCGATGGAGGATCTCGAGCGGGTGCGGCTGCTGTTCGACGATCTCGAAACCAAAAAGGGCGTGGTCGATCTGCTCGGCCTTGCGGAACAGGCCGAGGGCGTGCGCATTTTCATCGGATCGGAAAACAAGCTGTTTTCGCTGTCCGGCTCCTCGACCATCATCTCGCCCTATCGCGACAGCGCGGGGCAGATCGTCGGGGTGCTCGGCGTGATCGGACCGACCCGGCTGAACTACGCCCGGGTGATTCCGATGGTGGATTATGCCGCCCGGATCGTCAGCCAGATGCTCGGCAAATAGTGTTCCGGTGCGGCACGGTGCTTGATTTTTCGCGGCCGAACGCCGATATGCCAGCCAGCAGCTTCAATCTGTAAATTCAGCAGTACCAATCAGCAGTATCAATCAGACAGTGGACGCGTGATGACCGAGAGCGACGGGCAGAAGGATTTTTCCGAGAAGGTGGCGGAGGATGCGGGCAGCAAGCCCGCCGAGCCGCGCGTCTCCAAGCCCTACATCATGCCCGACGAGCCGGAAGAGACGCCGTCCGAGGCGCTGGTCAAGGAAGCCGCCGAGGCCAAGGACCGGATGCTGCGCACGCTGGCGGAGATGGAAAATCTGCGCAAGCGGACCCAGCGCGAGGTCGCCGATGCGCGCAGCTATGGCATCGCCGGATTCGCGCGTGATGTGCTGGAGATCGCCGACAATCTGCAGCGCGCGCTCGATGCGGTGCCGGCCGAGGCGAAGGATTCCGCCGATGCCGGCCTCAAGGGCCTGATCGAGGGCGTCGAGATCACCGAGCGTTCGCTGCACCGGACACTGGAAAAGAACGGCGTGCAGAAATTCGATCCGATCGGCGAGAAGTTCGATCCCAACGTGCAGCAGGCGATGTACGAGGTGCCGGACGCGTCGGTGCCGTCGGGCACCGTGGTGCAGGTGATCCAGGCCGGCTATATGATCGGCGAGCGGGTGCTGCGCCCGGCGCTGGTCGCGGTCTCCAAAGCACCGCCGAAAGAGAGCTGAAGTCCGGCGGCGGGGCAGTTCCCGGCGCCGATACCGGCAATCACGCCCAAATCGCGGCATCGCCTGACATGGGTTGTTAAGGGCTTCTTCCTAGTGTCCGCCGGATACCGACGGACACCGCCATGTCGATACCGTTTCGCGGAGCGCGCGTTCCTCACTCGCATTCTCGGTCTGTTGCGTCGTGGCTGCGGCCTTTGGCGTGGCTGCGCGCGCGGCCCCGGCTGTCGGTCGCTCTGGTGTTCGCGCTCCCTATTTTTGAGCGGCATCTGGTGCCCGCCAACACCGACATCAGCTGGCTGCTCACCGTCGGCGAGCGCGTGCTCGGCGGCGAGGCGCTTTATCGCGATGTGCTCGAAACCAATCCGCCGATTGCGGTGCTGGCCTATCTTCCGGCTCTGCTGATCGGGCGCGTGTTGCATGTGGCGCCGGAGACCGTGGTCGATGCGCTGGTTTTTTGCGCCATCGCGCTGTCGCTCGGACTGGCCGCGCGGATCCTGCAAGGCGCGTCGGTCTCGCGAACCATCGCGGTGCCCGGCAATCGCTGGCTGCTCGCAATTTTCACGCTCATTGTGCTGGCGATCCTGCCGATGCGGCAGTTCGGCCAGCGCGAACACATCGCGCTGCTGACATTGCTGCCGCTGCTCGCGCTCTGGGCGGTGCGCGCTGATGGCGAGACGCCGGCGCGCTGGGCGATTGTTGTTGCGGGTCTCGGCGCGGGACTGACGCTCGCCTTCAAGCCGCATTTCATCTGCGCCGTGGCGCTGGCCGCGGTGGCGCTCGCAATTCATGGCCGTTCATGGCGCAAGCTTTTTGTCGCGGAGAACATCATCGCCGCGGCATTGATGCTTGGCTATGCCGGCTATGTCGCCGCCTTTCATCCGGCCTATTTCACCGTGATCGGGCCGCTGGTGCGCGATGTCTATCTGCCGGTCGGGCTGTCGCCGGGCGCGATGCTGATCAAGCCCGCCATGTTGCTGTGGGCCGCATTGGTGGTGTCGGTGCTGTTGTTCGACCGCCGCGAACGGCTCGATGCGCCGGTGTGGCTGCTGCTCGCGGCCTCGAGCGGATTTGCACTGGCGTATCTGCTCCAGCGCAAGGGCTGGCCTTACCATTCCTATCCGATGATCGCGCTTGCCATGATCGCGGTCGCCGTGACGCTGGCGCGCTACCGGGTTGAATCCGCCGCCGACCGCCCGCGCGGCCTGAACCTTTCGGCGCGGCTCGCGGTGCTCTTCGTGGCCGCGCTGGTCTGGTTCAACGCCGGACTGTCTTCCGGCGCGTTGCAGGAGCGTGTCGCACGGCTGGGACCCAATCCGACCATGCTGGCGATCAGCGCCGAATTCTCGCTCGGCCATCCGCTGGTGCGCGCGCTGCACGGCACCTGGGCCTCACGCCAGCAGGGCCTGTGGGTGGCGCAGAACGTCGCCTATCTCGAACAGACCGGCGCGCTCGACGCGCGCCGGAAAGCTGCCCTGCAAGCCTATGCCGCGCATGAGCGCGCCATGCTGATCGAAGACATCAAGACACACAGGCCGGATGTGGTGCTGGTCGATCGCGCCAATGATGACTGGCAGGTCTGGCTCGAGGCCCATCCCGACGTGGCGGTGCTGCTCAAGGATTACCGGCAGGTCGAGACGGTCGATGGCATTGCCATCCTTCGCCGCTAAAGAACGGAAGGCCTGAAGGCGTCAGCGCGTGCCGATGCCGTCGCGCACCGCGCGGAAGCGTGGAAAGACCTTCGACCACGCGTCCTTCGGCGTGCTGCCGACAATCCGCATCACCGCATTGCTGCCGCCGAAGCGCAGCCACTGCACGATCATCACCGGGGTGTCGTTCTTGCCGCTGACCGCTTCGATCCGCGTTTCATAGCCGGCCGAGCCTTCGATGCGGATTGGCTCGTTGGAGGTGATGCGGGCGTTGCGCAGGCCCGGAATCGTGGTCGCGACCTGCTCGGCGAAGCGGCTGCGATCTTCCGGCTGCGCCGGACTGCCCTGCAAGAGGCCGATCATCATGTAGGGTGTGCTGTCCAGCGTGGCGTCGGCATCGCCATCGACCAGCAGGACCGCCGAGCGCGGCGCGATGGTGCGCACCGTCTTGAATCCGGCGAGGTCGCCGACCTTGAAGCTGAGCAGGCTGAGCTGTTCTTCGACCGGGATTTCGCTGCGCAGGACCGTGGTGGCGAGCATCTTGCGGATAGCATCTTCCGAAAAACTCTGGTCGGCGCCTTCGCGGACCTGCGCGATCACATAGCCGGCGAACTTGTCGCCGGGCAGGATCAGCGAATAGGTTTTCACCGGCGTGTTGCCTTCCTTGCCGGTCTCGACCGCGAAATAGCCCTTGCGGGTCGGGGTCTCGAACGGCTCGGCCTTCGGCCCCTGCGCCGGCGATTTGCCTTCCTTGATGGCGGCGTCGATCGCGGTGTAGGCGGCCTCGGGCAATTCGGTGACTCCGACCTTCACAGCCTGGTCAGCGGAGACGAAGCCGACGAAATCGGTGGCGGTCGCGAGGCCCGCCATCGGCACGAGGCCGATACGGGCGCCGTTCGGATAGACCGCGTCGGCGGCACGCGCCGGAATTGCGAGGGTCAGTCCGGCCGTGGCGAACACCAGCGCGGCGGTGATGATGCGGATGCTGTGTTTCATGAAACCTGACTGCTGTCTCAATAAGGCCGTTCGATGGTCGGAACGGATCGCGTCCTGCGCCGCGCTGATACCGGGCCACATGCCGGGCGGCGCGCCGGCAGCTTAGTGGAGGGCCTCGGCCGGTTCTAGCCCCGCTCCCGGCTTGACAGGCTGGCAGCGCGGCGATTCCTCCGCCGGGGGCGGAGCAGATTTTGCTTGGCCGATGGATTGCTGCTGGTTAATTGCGACCTGTTCTGCCGGGTCTGGCGGGATGTTGCCCACTCAGCAAAAGAATCGCGTTTTCGTGAGGCGGATGCGGGTCCGGTCCTTGCGGCCCCGACCCCCTGTCCTATATGAGGCGGAGCGTCGCAGATCGCGCGTTTCAACTATTTTGGGGGCTGGGATTTGGTGTGCCGTCAGGGCCCGGCCAGCCTGCCGTAAAAAGAAGGATAGACAGACCATGGGAAAGGTCATCGGGATCGATCTTGGCACCACCAATTCGTGTGTTGCCGTCATGGATGGCAAATCGCCTAAAGTTATCGAAAATGCCGAAGGTATGCGCACCACCCCGTCGATCGTCGCACTGACCGACGACGATGAGCGCCTTGTCGGCCAGCCGGCCAAGCGTCAGGCCGTCACCAATCCGGAAAAGACCATTTTCGCTGTCAAGCGCCTGATCGGCCGCCGCTACGACGATCCGACGGTTGAGAAGGACAAGAAGCTTGTCCCCTACAAGATCGTCAAGGCATCGAACGGCGACGCCTGGGTCGAGGCCGACGGCAAGACCTATTCGCCCTCGCAGGTCTCCGCCTTCATTCTCCAGAAGATGAAGGAGACCGCGGAAGCCCATCTCGGCCAGAAGGTCGATCAGGCGGTGATCACCGTTCCCGCTTATTTCAACGACGCCCAGCGTCAGGCCACCAAGGACGCCGGCAAGATCGCCGGCCTTGAAGTGCTGCGCATCATCAACGAGCCGACCGCGGCCGCGCTGGCCTACGGCCTCGACAAGTCGAAGCAGGGCACCATCGCGGTCTACGACCTCGGCGGCGGCACCTTCGACGTCTCGATTCTTGAAATCGGCGACGGCGTGTTCGAGGTGAAGTCGACCAACGGCGACACCTTCCTCGGCGGCGAAGATTTCGACATGCGTCTGGTCGGCTATCTCGCCGATGAATTCCAGAAGGAGCAGGGCATCAACCTGCGCAACGACAAGCTCGCGCTGCAGCGCCTGAAGGAAGCTGCGGAGAAGGCCAAGATCGAGCTGTCGTCGACCACACAGACCGAAATCAACCTGCCGTTCATCACCGCGGATGCTTCCGGTCCGAAGCATCTGACCATGAAGCTCACCCGCGCCAAGTTCGAGGCGCTGGTCGAGGATCTCGTGGAGAAGACCATCGAGCCGTGCCGCAAGGCGCTGAAGGATGCCGGCCTCACCGCCGGTGAAATCGGCGAAGTGGTGCTGGTCGGCGGCATGACCCGCATGCCGAAGATTCAGGAAGTCGTGAAGCAGTTCTTCGGCAAGGATCCGCACAAGGGCGTCAACCCCGATGAGGTGGTGGCGATCGGCGCGGCGATTCAGGCCGGCGTGCTGCAGGGCGACGTCAAGGACGTGCTGCTGCTCGACGTCACTCCGCTGTCGCTCGGCATCGAGACGCTGGGCGGCGTGTTCACCCGCATCATCGAGCGCAACACCACGATCCCGACCAAGAAGAGCCAGGTGTTCTCGACTGCCGAGGACAACCAGAATGCCGTGACCATTCGCGTGTTCCAGGGCGAGCGCGAGATGGCGGCGGACAACAAGGCGCTGGGTCAGTTCGACCTGATGGGCATTCCGCCGGCGCCGCGCGGCATGCCGCAGATCGAGGTCACCTTCGACATCGACGCCAACGGCATCGTCAACGTCTCGGCCAAGGACAAGGCGACCGGCAAGGAGCAGCAGATCCGCATCCAGGCCTCCGGTGGTCTGTCGGACGCCGACATCGAGAAGATGGTCAAGGACGCCGAAGCCAACGCGGCCGAGGACAAGAAGCGCCGCGAGGCGGTCGATGCCAAGAACCATGCCGACGCGCTGGTGCATTCCACCGAGAAGGCGCTGGCCGAGCATGGCTCGAAGGTTGGCGAGCCCGAGCGCAAGGCGATCGAGGACGCGCTGGCGGATCTCAAGGAGGCCTTGAAGGGCGACGATTCCGAAGCCATCAAGACCAAGACCAGCGCGCTGGCACAGGCTTCGATGAAGCTTGGCGAGGCGATGTATCAGCAGCAGGCCGAAAGCGATGCGGCCCGTGACGCGGCGAAGGACGCCGCCAAGGATGACGTTGTCGACGCGGAGTTCACCGAGGTCGACGACGACAAGAACAGCAAGAAGTCGGCCTGACGGCCATGCGTCGGCCTGCTGTCTTGCGATCTGCTCCGGCAGGGGAGGGCGTCCTGTGACGCCCGCCCAGCCGACGCCGGGGCGACGCTGGAGCGAAGCCGCGCGCAACTTCTTTCGTCGCCGCTTCGGCCGCAAGGCCGAAGTCGCGGGCGACATTGAGTCGGTTTTCACCGATGTCTATACCCGTAACCGCTGGAAGAGCCCGGAGTCCCGCTCCGGCACCGGATCGGCGCTGGAGCAGACCGCAGCGGTGCGCGCGGGCCTGTCGGATATTATCCGGGATTTCGGCATCCGCTCCATGCTCGATGCGCCCTGCGGCGACTTCAACTGGATGCGGCACGTCGATCTGTCCGGAGTGGATTACACCGGCGCGGATATCGTCGAGGCGGTGATCGCGCGCGACCAGGCCGAGCACCAGCGCGCCAATATCCGTTTTGCCAAGCTCGACATCACCACCGATGCCCTGCCGACGGTGGATCTTGTGCTGTGCCGCGACTGTCTGGTGCATCTGTCCTATGCCGACGCCTTCGCCGCCCTGCGCAATATCGCCGCCAGCGGATCGATCTATCTGATGGCCACGACCTTTGCGGATCGCACCGCCAACACCGATATCAAGACCGGTGGCTGGCGCGTCCTCAATCTGGCGCAGCCGCCGTTCTCGCTGCCGCCGCCGGTCAGGCTGCTGAACGAAAACTGCACCGAGAAAAAAGGTATCTACAAGGACAAGTCGCTGGGCCTCTGGAAGCTGGATGACATCCGCGACCGGCTTGCCGGCGAGGGCGCGATGACGGATGCGACGCTATGACCAAGACTTGCTATTACGAGACGCTGGAAGTCGAACGCACGGTTGACGAGGCCGGTCTCAAATCCGCCTTCCGCAAGCTCGCGATGAAATGGCATCCGGACAAGAATCCGGGCGATCCGTCCTGCGAACATAAGTTCAAGGAAATCTCCGAGGCCTACGAGGTCCTCAAGGACAGCAACAAGCGCGCCGCCTATGACCGCTACGGCCATGCCGCGTTTGAGCAGGGTGGCGGAGGCGGCCACGGTCACGGCTTCGGCGCGGGCTTCGCCTCGTCGTTCTCCGACATCTTCGAGGATCTGTTCGGCATGTCCGGCCGCGCGCGCGGTGGCCGCGAGCGCGGCGCGGACCTGCGCTACAATATGGAGATCACGCTCGAGGAAGCCTTCACCGGTAAGACCGCGCAGATCAACATTCCGGTCGCGGTGACCTGCGAAGCCTGTTCGGGCACCGGCGCCAAGGCCGGCACCAAGCCAAAAGCTTGCACCACCTGCGGCGGCGTCGGCCGGGTGCGCCAAGCCCAGGGCTTCTTCACGCTGGAGCGGACCTGCCCGAGTTGTCAGGGCCGCGGCCAGACCATCGAAACGCCGTGCCCGTCCTGTTCGGGCCAGGGCCGCGTTCAGAAGGACCGCTCGCTCTCGGTCAACATTCCGCCGGGCGTCGAGGACGGAACCCGGATCCGGCTCGGCGGCGAGGGCGAGGCCGGCGTGCAGGGCGGCCCCGCGGGCGATCTCTATATTTTCCTCTCGCTCGCCTCGCATCAGTTCTTCCAGCGCGATGGCGCGGATTTGCATTGCCGGGTGCCGGTCTCGATGGTGGCCGCCGCGATGGGCGGCGAATTCGAGGTGCCGACCATCGACAAGGGCAAGACGAAGGTGAAGGTACCGGGCGGCACCCAGTCCGGCCGCCGTTTCCGGATTGTCGGCAAGGGCATGCCGGTGCTGCGCTCGCGCCAGACCGGCGACATGTACGTTCAGGTTGTGGTGGAAACCCCGCAAAATCTGACCAAGCGGCAAAAGGAGCTGCTGGCCGAGTTCGAAAAGCTGTCGTCCGGTGAGACCCAGCCGGAAGCTTCGGGTTTCTTCAAGATGGTCAAGGACTTCTTCGGATCACGCAGTGCTGCGTCCTGAGACGGAACTTGACCGTGCGCGCTCGCGCGCTGTATCCATTCATGAAGAAATTTAAAAGGCCCGCCTCCAAGATCGGGTCCGGTTGGTAACGCCATGGCTTTGCAATCCGCGCGCGCGCTCAAGAAGCCGCTTCGTCTTGACGATGAGGTCCGCTTTCTTCGCTCGTGGATCGAAAAGCCGCTGCACATGGGCGCGGTGATGCCGTCGGGCAAGATTCTCGCCCGTACCATCGCACAATATGTCGATCGCGAATCCAAAGGACCGGTCGTCGAACTTGGGCCGGGCACCGGCGCGATCACCGATGCCCTGATCGCGCATGGTGTGGACCAGACGCGCCTCGTGCTGGTCGAATTCGATCCCGGCTTCTGCGCGCTGCTGCGCGAACGCTATCCGCAGGCGACGGTGATCCAGGGCGACGCCTATCATCTCGACACCACACTGGCTTCGCTGAAAGAGGTCGCCGCCGTGGTCTCGGGACTGCCGCTGGTCACCAAGCCGATGCTGACCCGCCTCAAGCTGCTGCGCGATTCCTTTGTCCGGCTGCTGCCGGGCGCACCCTTCATCCAATTCACTTATTCCGTCGCCCCGCCGATCCCGAAATCGCTGCCGGGCGTCAAGACCCAGGCCTCCGAGCGGATCTGGATGAACCTGCCGCCGGCGCGCGTCTGGGTCTATCGCAAGGGCTGATCTTTCGGCGGCGCGAGAGCCTTCCCTTCTCCAGCGGGCCAAGTCCAAAGACGTGGATGGCCGGGTCAAAGCCCGGCCATGACGACAATAATGATTCAACCCCCACCCATCATGAGCTAATCCTGCAGCATGGCTGCGGTGAAGATCCTTGTCATTCCCGGCTCGATCCGGAGCGGCTCGCTCAACGTGCGGCTGGCCGCCGCCGTCACCAAGGAACTTGCGCTGGCCGATGTCGAGGTCACGCGCATCTCGCTCGAGGATTTTCCGCTGCCGATCTACGACGCCGGCCATGAGGCGAAGGCCGGCGTGCCGGAGGCGGCGCGCGATCTCAAGCGCATGATCGGCGCGCACCACGGTCTGTTCATCGCAAGCCCGGAATACAACGCCTCGGTGCCGCCGCTGCTGAAGAATGCGATCGACTGGATCAGCCGCGCGCGCGAGCGCAACGAAGCTGCCGGTCAGGCGTTCCGCGACCGGGTGATCGCGCTCGGCGCGGCCTCGGAGCGGCGCTCCGGCGGGCTGGCCGCATTGCAGGCGCTGCGACAGATTCTGGCGCAGGGCTGCGGCGCCCATGTGATCCCGCAACAGATCGCGCTGCCGTTCGCCGACCGTGCCTTCGATGAGATGGGCCGGCTCAAGGATGGTCGCGACGCCGAGATGCTGCGCGCCACGATGCGGCAATTGATCGATGTAACCCAACGCATGATGTGAGGTTGACGAGTGCCGATACAGAATATCACGCCGCGCGATCGCCTGATTGTCGCTCTCGACGTGCCGGACATTGCCACGGCGCTCAATGTCGTGAGCAAACTCGGCGACAGCGCGACGTTCTACAAGATCGGCTATCAGCTCGCTTATGCCGGCGGTCTTGCACTGATCGGCGATCTGGTGCGCGACGGCAAGAAGGTGTTCGTCGATCTCAAGCTGCATGACATCGGCAACACGGTAGCGAGCGGCGTTGCGAATCTCGCCAAGCTCGGCGCGACCTTCCTCACCGTCCATGCCTATCCGCAAACCATGAAGGCAGCGGTCGCGGCGGCGCAGGACTCGACGTTGCAGATCCTCGCCGTCACCGTGCTGACCTCCTACGACAATGCCGATCTCGAAGAAGCCGGTTACCGGCTCGGCGTCACCGAACTGGTGGAGAAGCGGGCGCGGCAGGCGCAGGAGCTTGGCGTTGATGGCCTCGTCTGCTCGGCGGAGGAGGCGGCCAATCTGCGCCGCATCATCGACCCGGCGATGAAGCTGGTGACGCCGGGCATCCGTCCTACCGGCAGCGCCGCGGGCGACCAGAAGCGGATCATGACCCCGGCGCGGGCGATTGCCTCCGGCGCGGATTATCTCGTGGTCGGCCGCCCGATCATTGCCGCCGCCGATCCGAAGGTCGCGGCCGACGCCATCGTCGCCGAGATCGCCGCCCGCGCCTCCTGAGGGCGGGAAATACCGGCGCCGCATGCGCTCATGCGAAGGCATGAGACGGCGAAAGTGGACGTCGGTTGCCTGCGCCGCTATACCCGCAAGATTATTCTTGAGGGGCGCACCATGTCCGAGATGCGATTGATCGTGGCGGGAGCCGGTGGCCGGATGGGCCGCACGCTCATTCGTGCGCTGGCGGAGACGCCGGGTGCGGTGCTGACCGGCGCGCTGGAAGCGCCGACCTCCGAGCTGCTCGGCCAGGATGCCGGCGTGCTCGCCGGCCTGCCTGCCAACGGCATCGAACTGTCGGCCGATCTCTGGACGCTGTCGAAGAACGCCGACGGCATCGTCGATTTCACCGTGCCGGCGGCGACCATCGCCAATGTTGCGATCGCAGCCGAGCGCGGCCTCGTTCATGTCATCGGCACCACCGGCCTGTCGGTGTCCGACAATGCCGTGATCAAGAGCGTGACCTCGCGCGCCATTGTGGTGCAGTCCGGCAATATGAGCCTCGGCGTCAATCTGCTCGCCGCGCTGGTCAAGCAGGTGGCCAAATCGCTCGATCCGGATTTCGACATCGAGGTGCTGGAAATGCATCACCGCGCCAAGATCGATGCGCCTTCCGGCACCGCCTACATGCTCGGTCAGGCGGCGGCGGAAGGACGCGGCATCGATCTCACCAAGAACTCGGTGCGCGCCCGCGACGGCTATACCGGCGAGCGCCGGAGCGGCGACATCGGCTTTGCCACGCTGCGCGGCGGCACCGTGACCGGCGACCACACCGTGATCTTCGCCGGCCCCTATGAGCGGCTCGAGCTCGCGCACAAATCCGAGGATCGCAAAATCTTCGCCCATGGCGCGATCAAGGCCGCGATGTGGGCGCATGGCCGCAAGCCCGGTCATTACTCGATGACCGACGTGCTGGGGCTCAGCGCCGTTTGATTTATCTCTCCGCAATACAGTCTGCAGGATAGCGTTATGAGTGATCGTCTTCTCGTGCTGGTGCGTCATGGCCAGAGCGAATGGAATTTGAAGAACCTTTTCACCGGCTGGCGCGATCCGGACATCACCGAGAAGGGCGTCGCCGAGGCGCGCGATGCCGGCCGCAAATTGAAGGCGAAGAACCTGTCGTTTGACGTGGCCTACACCTCGCAGCTCATCCGCGCGCAGCATACGTTGGAGCTTGCGCTCGCCGAGCTTGGCCAGCCGCAGCTTGCGGTGACCAAGCATCAGGCGCTCAACGAACGCGACTATGGCGATCTGTCGGGCCTCAACAAGGACGAGGCGCGCAAGAAATGGGGCGACGAGCAGGTCCATATCTGGCGCCGCTCGTTCGATATCGCGCCGCCCGGCGGCGAAAGCCTCAAGGATACGCTGGCGCGCACGCTGCCTTATTACGTGCAGGAAATTCTGCCCGGCGTGCTGCGCGGCCAGCGCACGCTGGTGGTGGCGCACGGCAATTCGCTGCGCGCGCTGATCATGGTGCTGGAAAAACTCTCGCCCGAAGGCATCCTCAAGCGCGAAGTCGGCACCGGCGTGCCGATCATCTACCGCCTCAACGCGGACTCGACGGTGGAGTCGAAAGAAGATCTGGCGGGTTAGAGGCTTTCCGTTTTCGGCGGAGACATCATTCGTCATGCCCGGACTTGATCCGGGCATCCATCTTTTCAAAAAATGATGGGTTGCCGGGTCACAAGGGCGTCCACGCCCGTCTTCGACGGGCTATGCCCGGCAATGACGTGTACGAGGCCTCTGTGAATGCAAGCGCTAGATCGTCCCGGCGCGGCCGGTTTCCCAGCCCAGCATCGCGCGCTTGCGGGTGAGGCCCCAGTGATAGCCGGTGAGCGCGCCGCTTTTGCCGAGCACGCGATGGCACGGCACCACGAATGAGATCGGATTACGGCCGACCGCGGCGCCGACCGCGCGCGAGGCTTTTGGCGCGTTGATCTTGCGCGCGACATCGGAATAGGTGGTGGCGCCGCCCAGCGGGATTTTCAACAGCGTCTCCCACACCCGGACTTCGAAATCGGTGCCGATCAGCACCACGCGCAGCGGCTGGTTGGCGCACCACTGCGCTGGGTCGAAAATCCGTGACGCCAGTGCGCCGGTCAAGGCCGCATCCTCGATATGGGTCGCGAGCGGCCAGCGTTGCTGCATATCGATCAGTGCCGCCTGCTCCTCGCCTTCGTCGGCAAAGGCAAGACCGGCAAGGCCGCGCTCGCTGGCGATGATCGCCGCCATGCCGAAAGGCGAGGGGTGGAAGCCGTAATGCAGCGTCATGCCGGCGCCGCCCTTCTTCCATTCGCCGGGCGACATCGCCTCGTGGGTGACGAACAGATCATGCAGCCGCGCAGGACTCGACAGGCCGGAGTCATAAGTGACGTCGAGCACGCTGGCCGAGTCGCGCAACAGGCGCTTGGCATTGTCGAGCGTCAGCGCCTGCACGAAGGCCTTCGGTGTCAGTCCGGCCCAGCGCCGGAACAGATGATGCAGCTCGTCCGGCGTGACGCTGACCGCTTCCGCCATCTCCTCGGTGGTCGGCTGGCCGCGCCAGTGCTCGGAGATGAAGGCGATGGCGCGGCGCACGGTGTCGTAATCGCGCAGCGCGTCGCCATGCGCGGCATTGCGCGCGATCCGTTCGGAGGCGGTGGCAAAGGACGCCGGTTCTGGGATCAGGGGCATGGTCATCATGGTGCTGGTCTAGGCCGGAACGGCGCGCGTCTCCACCCGATTTCCGACAGCGACACCGGCGCGGCCATCAGGTGATCGGATTGTAGGTCGGGCCGCGTTTGGCGGCTTGCAGGGCGACCGTTAACGCCTTGGCGAAGCTCGCTTTTTCGTCTGGACCGAGAAAATTGCCGATTGACACCCGGTGCCCGTGCGAGGCGAGATAGATTTTCTCGACGCCGAATTCGTCGTCAATCTGCTGGTCGAGCCGGACCCACAGCGGATTGAAGGTCCATTCCATGGTGTGGCCGCGATGGCTGACCCGCCGCACCCGCAGTTCGGACGGTGTGATGCTGATTTCCTCGCGTGCGCCGGCGCGGGCGAAGTTGACCCGGAACGCCCAATAGATGATCAGCAAATCGAGGCCGAAAAAAACGAACACCGGCCAGGCGCCCATCAGCGCGAACACAAGACCGGCGGCAAAGCTCATCGCCGCGATCACGGCCATCAGCACGGTGAAGCTGCGCCGGCTGAGCGAGCGATGCGGCGTCAGCTCGGCGGAAAACAGGATCGGTTGCGGGTCGAGACCGCTGTCAAAATCATTGCCGCTGGTCATGGCGCTTCAGTATACCGGGATCATGGCAAAAAATACGGGCGCGAGGACCACGACGACAGCCGCCGCCAAGGCGCGCAAATCCCGCACCGCCATTGCGAAAGATGCGGGGCGCAAAGTCAAGGCTGGAGCAAGTCAGACCGCCAAGCCGAAATCGAAGGCCACCACCAAGCCGTGGAGCGCGGCGGAGGTGCGCGAGGCGTTCGCGCGTTTTCGCACCGCCAATCCCGAGCCGAAGGGCGAGCTGGAGCATCTCAATTCCTACACGCTGCTGGTCGCCGTGGTGCTGTCGGCGCAAGCGACCGATGCCGGGGTCAACAAGGCAACGCGCCATCTGTTTCCGGTCGCCGACACGCCGCAGAAGATGGTGGCGCTCGGCGAGGAGAGGGTGCGCGAGTTGATCAAGACCATCGGGCTCTATCGCACCAAGGCCAAGAATGTCATCGCGCTGTCGGAACAGTTGATCGCGCTGTATGGCGGCGAGGTGCCGCGCGACCGCGCCGCGCTGGAAGCGTTGCCGGGGGTGGGGCGCAAGACCGCCAATGTGGTGCTCAATATCGCCTTTGGCGAGCCGACCATTGCGGTCGACACCCATCTGTTTCGGGTCGGCAACCGCACCGGCCTCGCGCCGGGCAAGACGCCGCTGGAGGTCGAATTGCGCCTGCTTGACGTGGTGCCGGATGAATTCATGCGGCATGCCCATCACTGGCTGATCCTGCACGGCCGCTACACCTGCATCGCGCGGCGGCCGCTGTGCGAAAAATGCATCATCAACGATCTGTGCCGTTGGCCGGAAAAGACGGTGTTCCTCGCCGCGCCATGACAGCGCAGCGAGAAACGCATTAACGCATCAGCCGAAGGTGAAGGCGTAAGCCTGCGCGCCGGGATCGAGAAACTCGATCTTGAAGGTGCGCTCAGTGATCTCGCCTTTCTGCCGGATCAACTGATAAAGCCGCTGCCCGGTGATCGTGCCATAACCCTGCGCATTGATGTCGGTGCCGTGATTCTCGCCCGGCGCCGCGCCGTCGAGGGTGACGCGGAAACGAATCGGCTTGCCGTCCGCCGCCGGACCGAGCACCAGATGCAGGTCGCGGGCATGAAAGCGATAGACGATGCCGCCGTCCTTGGCGTTGAGCGCAGCGTGCTCCTCGCCTACGGTCCAGTCGCCGGTCAGGCCCCATTCATTGAGTTTCGGCGTGCCGAGATTGTAGACATGCGGCGCGTCCTGCACCGCGCCGCCGGTCGAGATGAAATTCTCGGCGCGGTCGTAGCCGACATAGGTCTCCGGCGAGCGCACTTCGCCATTGCTGGCGGCTTCCGCGCCCGCGCCGCTGACGCTGACCAGCGGCATCAACCCCACGCCCTTGCCGGCTTCCGCGAGCAGTTGCTGAATCACACGTTCGGATTCGTCGTAATTGCCTTCGCCGGCATGCATGTGGCGGATGAAGCCCTTGGCGTCGATGAAGTAATGCGCCGGCCAGTATTGATTGTGGAAGGCGCGCCAGATCGCGTAGTCGTTATCGACCGCGACCGGATAACCCACCTTCAGGTCAACCGTCGCCTGCTTCACATTGTCGAGTTTCTTCTCGAAGGCGAATTCCGGCGTGTGCACGCCGATCACCACAAGGCCCTGATCCTTGTACTTCTCGGCCCAGGCGCGAACATAAGGCAATGTGCGCAGGCAGTTGATGCAGGAGTAGGTCCAGAAATCGACCAGCACCACCTTGCCCTTGAGATCGGCATTGGTCAGCGGCTGCGAGTTCAGCCAGGCGGTGGCGGCGGGCAGCGTTGGCATCTCGCCTTCGATCGGCAAGGTTTTGCTGCCTGCGCCGTCGCCGTTCGCACCGGGCTTGGCCTGCATCATCATTGCGGTGCTTGCGCCGCCGCGCGGCGTGGCGTGGAAGCGGTCGAGCAGGTTCTGTTCAAGCGAGGCGGTGCTCGCGAGCGACAGCCGCGTCAGGAGGCCGGTGTCGAGGCCGAGCGCGATCGCCACCACCGCTGCCAGCACTGCGGCGCCGAGGCCGCGCTTGATCCATTCGCCAACGCCAATCGAGCGTTTCATCGCCGCGAACAGCCGGCCGCCGACCAAGAGTGCCAGCGCGAGCGAAGTTGCTGCGCCGGCAGCGTAAGCGGCGAGTAGCAGCGATGTCTGCAGATTGGCGCCTTGCAAGGCCGCGCCGGTGAGAATGAGGCCGAGCACCGGGCCGGCGCATGGCGCCCACAACAGTCCGGTGGCAATACCAAGCAGCAGCGACGGCACGATGGACGCATCGCCGGCGTCCTGCGCCGATTGCGACAGCCGCGCGCCGAGCGCGACCAGCGGCCGTGTCATCCAGTCGGACAAGGCCGGAAACAGCAGCGTCAGTCCGAACAGCGCCAGCAAAGCAATCGCCGCGATGCGGCCATATTGATTGGCTTCCACCGCCCAGCCGCCGCCGACCGCGGCGAGGGTCGCGATCAGCGCGAAGGTCAGCGCCATGCCGATCAGCATCGGCAGGCCGCTGCGCAAAAAGGGACGATCGGCGCGCGCGAACACGAAAGGCAGCACCGGCAGGATGCAGGGACTGAGGATGGTCAGCACGCCGCCAAGATAGGCCAGCACGAACAACGTCATTTCCGGATCTTTCCGCTCATTCCGCCGCACAGCGCGGCGTCATTCGGTGTTACGGACGAAAGCGCCGTTTCGTTACGGGTTTAGCCTGCCGGAGCACCGGATTTGCGCGCCGGCTCGATCAACTCCGCGCGAGGACCGCCGGACAATCGCTTGTGCATGTGGACCATGAAGGCCATGCCGAACAGCGGCGTCGCCAGATTGATGATCGGGATCGAGACGAATGCCGCGATCACAAGGCCGGCGGTGAACACCTGCGCGGCGTTCTGCCGCCGCATCGCCTTGGCCTCGGCGGGGGTGCGGAAGCGCATCGCCGCAAGCTCGAAATATTCCCGGCCGAGCAGCCATGCGGTGGCGACGAAGAATGCGATCACGCCGACACCGGCGAAGAACACGAACGGCAGCGCCAGCAGATAGACCAGGATGGTCAGCGCCGCGGTCTTGGCGCCTTCGATCAGGGCGCGGCCGATCGGCAGCGCCTCGCCGGGTCGCTCCGCCGGATAGTGGTCGCGCTCGACAATATCGGCGACATCATCGACGAACACGCTGGCGACCAGCGAGGTAATGGCAGGCATCAGGAACACCGCGCCGAGCACGATGCCAAGTCCCGCGGCGATCGAGACGAACCAGGACAGGACGACGAGGGGGGTATGGAAGCCGGGTCCGAGCGCGGATTCGATCCAGACCTCGCCCGAGCCTGCGAACCAGCTCAGCGCACGTTGCAGCGTGACCGCTGTGGCCACGATCAGGACCAGCGCCAGTCCAACCGATTTCCACAGGATCGCGCGCATCGGCGGCGACAGAATCTGCGACAGTGCCTTGGCGGCCGCGTCGAGCATGGGCTCTCCTCCGTTATGCCAAGCCAGATTTAGATATTGGAGAAAAGCGCGACAAGGTCGCAGCCGCGGATTGTCAGTTCGCGCACTCTGGAATGTGTTCTGCAGACTGCGGCGTGAGAACCCCCGCCACGTTGCTGGATTCGGAGAGTTCGGGCACTAGGCCCGCTGCTTCGAAGACTCCCTCTGGAAAGGGATCGTCTTCCTCCGCCACCTCCTGGGGCGGCTTGGGCGTATCGGCCCAGTGCAGCGTGGTGTAGTCGAAGCCGTGTTCGATGGTCGGCTTGACCACCTGGAAATAGGGCGAGATGTCGAAATCGCGCGGCATGTAGAGTGACGAATTGCGGATGTGCAGAATTTCCCGCCGCGCCTGTCGACTGCTGGCGCGGGTGATGCGCGGCAGGATCGGATAGCGCACCGCGCCGAACGCCTGCGCGATCAACGCCGAACAGATGATTTTGGTCGGATCGCCCGAGCCCAGCGAAATCATGCGTCGTCGCCAGCGCTGCGGCACCGGCAGCGGAATGAGGTAGCGCATCAGGTCGATGATGTTCTTGGTGTCGTAGCCGAAGCCGATGCGGTTGATGGCGTAGCGGCACACCGTGGTGCGGTCTTCATACGACAATCCGACCGGGCGGCACACGCGGGTGTGATAAGCAAGATACTTCGACAGCGGCGCGGTCTCGACGCCGGCGCCGACATTGGCTTCGATCAGTACATGCGGTTCGCCGTTCGGCTCTCTCGCGCCGTCGATCGGCCCGACATAGAGCGCGGAATGCGACCAGGTCGATTGCGTCAGATATTTGATGATGCCGGAAACGCGGTTGTTGCCTTCGACCAGCAACACGTCGCCTTCTTCGAGCAGGCTGCGCAGCCGTTCCGGATCGCTGGGTGTGAAGGGTTCATAGCCCGGCACCTCCTTCTGGAGGTAGCGCGCGATAAGCTTGCCGACCGTATCGAGCACAAAGCCCATGATGGTCTTCCCTGGTGCGGGCGCATTCAGGCCGCCACTTGTTCTTGCCTCAAATTTTCGTCGAAAGCGATTGCCACTTCGTTCACAGCTCTGTCAGCCTCATTACCGGTTATTCACCATGACCGTTGCGAACAGGCTTCCATTCCGGCAAGTTCGCGTGGTGTTCTCGTCTGCGGTTGAAGCTTCGGAAACCATGAAATGACAATCACGCGCCGCGATTTCCTCGCCGGCTCGGCAGCGATGGCGCTGCCGGCCTTCACGCCGGCATGGGCCGTGCCGCTGCCGCGCGAGGCCGACGTGGCGGTGATCGGGGCTGGCGCGGCTGGAATCGCGGCGGCGCGGCGTCTTGTCGCCGCCGGCCGCAAGGTGGTCGTGATCGAAGCCTCCGGCACGATCGGCGGACGCTGCGCGAGCGATCACGCGATGTTCGATGTGTCGTTCGAACGCGGCGCGCGCTGGCTCTACAATTTCGACATCAGCCCGCTGCCGGCGCTGGCGCGGCAGGCAGGCTTGCGGGTGGCTCCGGCGCAGCGCGGCCAGAAAATCCGCGTCGGCCGCCGCAATGCCCGCGCCGGCGAGGCCGAGGATTTTCTCGCGCTGCTGGTGCGCGCCAACCGCGCCATCAACGAGGCGGCGCGCGGCCGCGCAGATATCGCCGCCGCGTCGGCCCTGCCGAAGGATCTGCGCGAATGGGCGGGCACCGCCAATTTCGTGCTGGGGCCGCTCGCCGCCGGCTGCGATCTTGCCGATCTGTCGGCGGTCGACCTTGCCGCCATGATGCCGCGCGATCCGATTGCCGCTTGCGATCAGGGCCTCGGCACCTTGATCACCAGGCTTGGCGACGGTCTGCCGGTGGCGCTGTCGACGCCGGTGACGCGGATCGCGTGGAGCAATCGCGACGCGAAGATCGAGACGCGTGCAGGCACGCTGACCGCGCGCGCGGTGATCGTCACGGTGTCCACCGGTGTGCTTGCCGCCGGCCGGATCAAATTCGCGCCGGATTTGCCGAAGCGGCAGCAGGATGCGGTAGCAAAACTGCCGCTCGGCAGCTTCGATCACATCGCGCTCGAATTGCCCGGCAACCCGCTTGGCCTTGGCCATGACGATGTTCTGATCGAGCAGAGCAGCGACAATCGTACCGGCTGTCTCATTGCCAATGTCGGCGGCACTTCGCTTTGCGAGGTCGATGTCGCGGGCGGGTTCGGCCGCGATCTGTCGGCCAAAGGCGAAGCGGCGATGACGGCGTTTGCGACCGAGTGGCTGAAGAAACTGTTCGGCGGCGATGTCGAGAAGGCGCTGAAGCGCACCAGCGCGACGCGCTGGAACGACATGCCGCATGTGCTCGGCGCGATGTCGGCGGCGCAGCCCGGCGGCGCGCCGGCGCGCAAGATTCTGGCCGAACCGCTTGGCGCAGTGTTCTTCGCCGGCGAGGCGGTGCACGACACCCAATGGGGCACGGTCGGCGGGGCCTGGAATTCCGGCGAGCGCGCGGCGGATGCAGTGCTCAAGAAACTCAGCGGCAAGGGTGAAGCGGCGGCGAAACCGGCGCGGCGCAAGGCTCCTGCGCAGCATCACGCGCCCGCGCCGCCTCCGAGCCGGTTTTCGTGGCCGGGGTCGCGCTATTGAGCCTGGACGACTGCGCTCAGACGCGCAGCATCCCGCCGGTGCGCTTGGTCACCTCGCCGACAATCTTCGTCGCCACCGCCTCGATCTCCTGATCGGTCAGCGTCTTGTCGCGCGGCTGCAGCGTCACCGCGATCGCAACCGACTTCTTGGCTTCGTCGATACCCTTGCCGGCATAGACGTCGAACACCGTGACATTGGTGATCAGCTTGCGGTCGGCGCTTTGCGCGGCGCGCACGATCTCGGCGGCCTTGACGGTGCGGTCGACCACGAAGGCGAAGTCGCGCGACACCGGCTGGAAGGCGGAGAGTTCGAGCAGCGGCTTGGCGCGGGTCGGCTTCGCTTTCGCATCGGGAATGCGGTCGAGGATCACTTCAAACGCGACCAGCGGGCCGTCGGCTTTCAGCGCCGCGAGCGCGCGCGGATGCAGCTCGCCGAAATGACCGAGCACGTTCTGCGGGCCGATCTGGATCACGCCGGAGCGGCCGGGATGCAGCCATGCCGGTGCGTTCTTCGCCTCGGAGCACGGCACGATCTGCAAGCCTTGGGTCGGCGCGCCGGCCGCCGCCAGCACCGCAAAGGCGTCGGCCTTGGCGTCGAACGCATCGACCGCGGTGCTGCCCGTCCAGGAGCGGCCCATGCCTTGCGCTGAGGCGAGGCCGCGGCGCACGCCGCTCGCCGCGATGAACTGATCCTCGGGGCGGTCGCCGCGGAAAATCTGCCCGACCTCGAACAGCGCGATATCGGAATAGCCGCGATCGGCATTGGCCTGCGCGGCGGCGATCAGCCCGGCGACCAGCGAGGGCCGCATGTCGGACAGATCAGACGCAATCGGATTGGCGAGCGCGAGTTCGGCGCTGCCGCCGCCAAACAGTTCGGCTTGCGTCTTGGAGACGAACGACCAGGTCACCGCTTCCATCATGCCGCGGGCGGCCAAAGCGCGCTTGGCGCGGCGGGTGCGCAGCTGCATCGGCGTCAGCACCGGCTTGCGCGGCGCCTCGCCACGATCGAACGGCGTCAGCGGCACGCGATCGACGCCGATCATGCGCACGATCTCCTCGACGATGTCGGCCTTGCCGTGGACGTCGGCGCGCCATGACGGCACCGCGATCTTCACCACCGGCCCAGTCCCTGCGAGCATGAAGCCGAGATGGCTGAGGATGCGGCGGATGTCGGGCAGCGGCACATCGATGCCGGCGAGGCGCTTCACCTCGTCGAGCAGGAAATCGATGATGCGGTCGTCGCCATGGGCATTGCCGGCAACCGTGATCTGCGACGGCGTGCCGCCGCACAGGTTGAGCACCAGCCTGGTCGCCAGCTCGAGACCCGGCACCATGAAGGCCGGATCGACGCCGCGCTCAAAGCGATAGCGCGCATCGGAATTGATGCCGAGCTTGCGGCCGGTCTGCGCGATGTTGATCTCGTTCCACAGCGCCGATTCGATCAGCACGTCGGTGGTGGTCTCGTCGCAGCCGGTGGTCTCGCCGCCCATGATGCCGGCCAGCGATTCCGCGCCGCTCTCGTCGGCGATCACGCACATGGCGTTGTCGAGCGTGTAGGTCTTGCCGTCGAGCGCGAGGAACTGCTCGCCATCCTTGGCGCGGCGGATGGTGAGGCTGCCCTTGACCTTGGCGGCGTCGAACACATGCAGCGGGCGGCCGCGGTCGAAGGTCATGAAATTGGTGATGTCGACCAGCGCGTTGATCGGGCGCAGGCCGATCGAGGCGAGGCGGCGCTGCAGCCATTCCGGCGAGGGGCCGTTCTTGACGCCGCGCACGAGGCGCAGCGCGAAGCCGGGACACAGCGCGGGATCGTCGATCTTCACCTCGACCGGGCAGGGGAATTCGCCCTTGATCTGTTTCGGCGCCGGATCCTTGAACTTGCCGATGTCGGCGGCGCCAAGGTCGCGCGCGATGCCGTGCACGCCGGTGCAGTCGGCGCGGTTCGGCGTCAGATTGATTTCGATGACCGGATCGCCAAGGCTGGCCCATTCCGCATAGGCCTTGCCGAGCGGCGCATCCGCCGGCAATTCGATGATGCCGTCATGGTCCTCGGAGAGTTCAAGCTCGGCAGCCGAGCACAGCATGCCGCGGCTCTCGACGCCGCGAATGGTGCCCACTCCTAACGTAATGCCCTTGCCGGGAATGTAGGTGCCGGGCGGCGAGAACACGCTGACAAGGCCCTCGCGCGCGTTCGGCGCGCCGCAGACCACCTGCACCGGCGCGCCGCCGTCACCGGTATCGACCATGCACACGCGCAGGCGATCCGCGTTCGGATGCTGCTGCGCCGAGATCACCTTGGCGATGGTGAAGGGCGCCAGCGCCTTCGCCTTGTCCTCGAGATGCTCGACCTCGAGGCCGATCATGGTGAGGGTGTCGGCGATCTTTTCGAGCGGCTCGTCGGTGTCGAGATGCTCTTTCAGCCAGGAGAGAGTGAATTTCATGGTGTGTCTCCGCCCTCTTCTCCTCCCCCGCTCGCGGGGGAGGCTGGGAGGGGGTTCTTCTTTCTTGCAAAAACGAGAATTGTTTCGAGAACGCCGGGCAGATTGGTCAGCACATCAGTATTGCTGAAACGCAAAATGTCGAAGCCTGCGGCCTTCAGATAGGAGTCGCGCGCGGCGTCAGCCGCAAGACCGGGAGGCTCGTAGTGCTGGCCGCCGTCGATCTCGATGATGAGGCGGGCGGCATGGCAGATGAAGTCGACGATGAAGGGCCCGACAGGAGTTTGGCGGCGGAAGCCCGCGCCATCGAGGCGATGGGCACGTAGTTCTTTCCAGATCAATCGCTCGGCATCGGTCGCATTGCGGCGAAGGCGGAGCGCGTTGTCGCGCGTCGAGGCCCGGATGTGCCAGACCGGCCGCTTCGGCTCATCGACCATTGCCCCCTCCCTGACCCTCCCCCGCAAGCGGGGGAGGGGACACGCTGCCGTTCTCACGAACTCAACCCTCCCGCCAGCGTCGGCACATCGAGCGGCTTGAATCCGTAATGGTTGATCCAGCGCACGTCGCTCTCGAACATCTGGCGCAGGTCGTTGATGCCGTATTTCAGCATCGCGATGCGGTCGATGCCCATGCCCCAGGCGAAGCCCTGATAGACGTCGGGATCGATGCCGCAGGCGCGCAGCACGTTGGGATGCACCATGCCGCAGCCGAGAATCTCCAGCCAGTCATTGCCTTCGCCGAAGCGAATCTCGCCCTTCTCGCGGCGGCACTGAATATCGACTTCCAGCGACGGCTCGGTGAAGGGGAAGAACGAGGGACGGAATTTCATCTTGACGTTGTCGACCTCGAAGAACGCCTTGCAGAATTCGGCGAGAATCCATTTCAGGTGACCGAGATGCGAGCCCTTGTCGATGACAAGGCCTTCGACCTGATGGAATTGCGGGGTGTGGGTCGCATCTGAGTTGATGCGGTAGGTGCGGCCGGGGCAGATCACCCGGATCGGCGGCTTCTGTGAAAGCATGGTGCGCACCTGCACCGGCGAGGTGTGGGTGCGCAGCAGCGGGCGTTCGCCATCCGCCTTGCGGTTAAAGAAGAAGGTGTCGTGCATTTCCCGCGCCGGATGGCCTTCGGGGAAATTTAGCTTGGTGAAATTGTAATCGTCGGTCTCGATGTCCGGACCTTCGGCGATCGAGAAGCCCATATCGGCAAAGATCGCGGTCAGCTCATCCATCACCTGACTGAGCGGATGGATGCGGCCGGTCTCGGCGGGGGTCTCGCGAGTTGGCAGCGTGACGTCGATGGTCTCGGAGGCGAGGCGGGCATCGAGCGCGGCGTTTTTCAGAACGTCGCGCCGCGTGGTGAGCGCCTGCGTGATGGCGTCCTTGGCGGCGTTGATCGCGGCGCCTTCGGTCTTGCGTTCCTCCGGCGACATTTTGCCGAGGGTCGCGAGCAGCGCGGAGACCGAGCCCTTCTTGCCGAGCGCGCCGACGCGCACCGCCTCAAGCGCCGCTTCGTCGGGTGCGGCCGCAATGGCGGCAAGAATATCGTTCTGGAGATTGGCGAGATCGGACATCACAAGACCCATCGGAGCGGTTGTTGAAACCGTCCGGCGGGGACTCGATTCATCCAGCCGAACGGAACGGGGCGCATCACGCCCCGGTCGTATCGGCCTCGTTCAAGAGGGGCAAGCTTCAGGCCGCGAGCGCGGCCTGTTGAGGGCTTAAGCCGCGAGTGCGGCTTTAGCCTTCTCAGCGATCGCTTGGAACGCCGCAGGCTCGTGGATCGCGAGATCCGACAGCACCTTGCGATCGACCACGACACCCGACTTGGCGAGGCCGTCGATAAATCGGCTGTAGGTCAGGCCGAACGGACGCACGGCGGCGTTGATACGCTGGATCCACAAAGCGCGGAAATTGCGCTTCTTCAGCTTGCGGCCGATGAACGCGTATTGCCCGGCTTTGTCGACAGCCGCCTTGGCGGCGCGGATGGTGTTCTTGCGGCGGCCGCGGAAACCCTTGGCGGCGTCGTAGACTTTCTTATGCTTGGCGTGAGCCGTCACACCGCGTTTAACGCGAGCCATGACTGATCTCCTTCATCTGAAAAGTGTAATGGTGACAGAGTGCCGCGCGGGAAGCGTGGCCGGGTGATCAGGCGTTTGGCAAGAAGTACTGCTTGACGTTATCGCCGTCGGTCTTGAACAGCGTGCGGGTGCCGCGAAGCTGACGAATCTGCTTTTTCGTCCGCTTGATCATGCCGTGGCGCTTGCCTGCATGGGCAGACACCACTTTCCCGGTGCCGGTAACTTTGAAGCGCTTTTTGGCGCCCGACTTGGTCTTCAACTTGGGCATTTGGCTCTCCTAATGGCCGTGTCTGAAGCGCCCCGAAAGGCGTCTCGTCGGCAAATTGCTCGCTAGAGCGTTGATTATGCTCGATTAATCTCCGCGTGGAGACAGTCGGCATGGGCATCGCCACGGCAGCCCTTGATCAGCCGGGCGATGAAGGTCCGGCTTATGGCAGAGCGGCGGCAAATTGGCAACGCTTAACGGCGCTTCGGCCGGTTGAAACTGCGTTGGAGGTTGGCGCCCGGTCGGCAAAGGGATTGAGGCGGCTGGCCGATTTTTGCGCCCGCTTGGGAGGCGAGCCGGACGTCGTAACGCCATCACTCGCGCGGCAAGCGAAAAACAAAACGGCCCGTCCTGCGACGGGCCGTTTTCGCAAGGATAGGAGTGTGATGGCAGAGGCAGCGGCGCTCAGCGCGGCGCCAGAACCATCACCACCTGACGGCCTTCGAACCGGGGATCCTGTTCGACCTTGGCGACATCGGCAACGGCAGCTTTCACCTTGTCGAGCAGCTTGGTGCCGATCTCCTGATGCGCCATTTCACGGCCACGATAGCGCAAGGTGATCTTGACCTTGTCGCCTTCCTCGAAGAACCGCAGCATCGCGCGCATTTTGACGTCATAGTCATGGTCGTCGATCATCGGGCGGAGCTTGATCTCCTTGATCTCGACCACCTTCTGCTTCTTACGGGCCTCGGCGGCCTTCTTCTGCGCCGAATACTTGTACTTCCCGTAGTCCATGATCTTGCAAACGGGAGGATTGTTGTTCGGCGAAATCTCGACGAGGTCCATACCGGCCTCCATCGCCATCTTCACTGCAACAGCAGTCTCGATGGTGCCGTGATTGAGCCCGGTCTGATCGATCAGCTGAATGGTGAGGTTGCGGATTTCATCGTTGGTGCGCGGCCCGTCTTTGGCGACTGTGGGCGGGGCTCTGTTGGGACGGCGAATGGGACGGTCTCCGATGTTGTGAAGGAAGGCGCTATTTTGAAGGATAAACGGCTGTCGGGCAAGGATCGTGGCGTGGCCTCGGGCAGAAACCTCAAATGCGAGGTATTTCAGTCACGTCGTCCATGCCCCGGCCGCGTTCCCGATCGCCCGGTATGACATTGACGCGACAATGCCGGTGCACTCATAACAGGCATCTTGCCCATCAGCCATGATCCTGCAGATGACCGACGATTCTGTCTCTCCGCCTGCCTTTCTCGATGTCGGAACCGATGGCGCCAGGCGGCGCATCGCCGTGCGCCGGCGTGCCGGTGCCTCCCCGGGGCTGTTCTGGCTCGGCGGGTTCAAATCCGACATGAAGGGCACCAAGGCCGTCGCACTCGATGCCTTCGCTGCCGAGGAGAAGCGGGCCTGCGTGCGCTTCGATTATTCCGGTCATGGCGAATCCGACGGCGATTTCGCCGACGGCACCATCGGTCAGTGGCATGAGGAAAGCCTCGCGGTGTTCGATGCCTTCTGCGAGGGCCCGCAAATTCTGATCGGTTCCTCGATGGGCGGCTGGATGGCGCTGTTGCTGGCGCGTGCGCTGGCGCGGCGCCGCGGCACGCCGCAGCGGGCCTCGCTGGCGGGCCTGGTGCTGATCGCGCCGGCGCCGGATTTCACCGAAGAGCTGATGTGGAAGGCGTTCCCGCCGGACATTCGCGCCGAAATCGAAACCAAGGGCGTCTGGTACCGCCGCTCCGACTATGGCGATCCCTATCCGATCACTCGTACCCTGATCGAGGAAGGCCGCAACCATCTCCTGCTCGGCGGCACCATCGAGGTCGGCTGTCCGGTGCGCATCCTGCAGGGCGCGCAGGACGCGGACGTGCCCTGGCAGCACGCCTTCACGCTGACGCATTGCCTGCCGAGCGACGATGTGGTGCTGACGCTGGTGCAGGACGGCGATCACCGGCTGTCGCGGCCGCAGGACATCGCGCGCATTCTCGCGGCGGTGAAGGAATTGTGCTGAAGCGCCACGGGCGCTTTCTGAAGCGCGCGTTTTAGAAATCGAGATCGATGTAGTGCGCCGGCGCGGGCAGACCGGCGAGCCATTCATTGAGCAGCGGCCGGAACGCCGGGCGTGACTTGATGCGCACATACCAGGCCTTGGCGGCATCGTCCGCGCTCCAGGGCACGTCGCCGAGATAGTCGATCGCCGACAGATGCGCAGCGGCGACGAGATCGGCATAGGTCAGCCGGTCGCCGGCGAGGAAGTTGCGGGTGCGGGCGAGCCAGCCGATATAAGCGAGATGATAGCGCGTATTGGACCTCGCCGCGCGCAGCACCTCGGTGGACGGCGCGCCGCCGCCCTGCTCGGGACTCATGTAGCGCTTGTAGATTCGTTCGGTGACCAGCGGGCCGCTCGCCTCCTCGTAGAATTTTTCGTTGAACCACGACATCAGGCGGCGCACCTCGATGCGCTCGCCGGGCTGTTGCGGCAACAGCCGGTGCTCGCCGAGCGATTCGCCGTGAGTTCTCGTCGAGATATTCGGCGATGATGCTGGCGCCGGGAATCGGCGGCATGCCCTCGGCCACCATCACCGGCGTCGTGGCAGCCGGATTCATCACCAGAAACGCCTCGCGCCGTTCCCAGACCTTCTCCTCGACCAGGCGCGAATCGAGGCCGTGTTCGTTGAGAGCAAGGCGGACGAAACGCGAGCGGGGACACAAGGGATGATGAAACAGGGTGAACATGCTGACCACAGATAGACCGGCGAAACTTAAGAAGAAGCTTAAGAAAAGCTCTCCGGCGGAAATGAGAACGAGATCAAGCTGAGTTTCGCAGGGCCGATCCTTGCGCCCAACCTACCCAAGCTTCCGCCGCTGGCAACCGTCATTTCCGTTCTTTTCGCATTGCGGGGGGAGAACGAATAGGCGACAAGGGCGCGGTTCGCGCCCTCCAGTATTTGCGGATTCCCTTTATGCTGACCGATATCTTCAAGGCCGTCGTCCTCGGGATTGTCGAGGGGGTGACCGAGTTCCTGCCTGTGTCCTCGACCGGCCATCTGCTGCTGGTCGAACGCTTCATGGATCTCGACCAGCAGAATTTCTGGAAGACGTTCGCGGTGCTGATCCAGCTCGGCGCGATTCTGGCGATTCTGGCGATTTATTTCGCGCGGTTGTGGCGCATCGCGCTCGGCATGTTCTCCGATCCTGCGGCGCAGCGTTTCGTGATCGGCGTGTTGCTGGCGTTTTTTCCCGCGGTGGTGCTCGGCCTGCTGTTCGGCGGCTTCATCAAGAACGTGCTGTTCAATCCGTGGGTGGTGTGTTTCTCGCTGATCGCCGGCGGTGCGGTGCTGCTGTGGGTTGATCAGCAGGACTTCAACCCGCGGCACCGCGATGCCACGGCGTTTCCGCTGCCGATGTATCTTGGCATCGGCATCGCGCAATGTGCGGCGATGATTCCGGGCGTGTCGCGCTCCGGCGCTTCGATCGTGGCGGCGATGCTGTTCGGCGCCGACAAGCGCGCCGCCGCCGAGTTCTCGTTCTTTCTCGCGATCCCGACCATGCTCGGCGCGTTCGTCTATGACGTCTATAAGAGCCGCGCCGACATGACGATGGATCACTCGCTGATCATCGCGGTGGGTTTCGCGGTGTCGTTCATCACCGCGATCATCGTGGTCAAGACGTTCCTGAGCTATGTCACGCGGCACGGCTTTGAGCTGTTCGCGTGGTGGCGCGTGATCGTCGGCACGCTCGGCCTGATCGCGCTGGCGCTGGGAAAATAGCGTCGTCCGGCGCGGGGCGTCAGGTGCCGTTCTGCGCGAACTGTCCGGTTTTGCGGAAACGCCAGAGATAGGACGGCGCCACCGCCGCCAGCGATTCCGGCAATATGCCGAGGCCCTCCAGCGTCCGTCCTGCGGCCTTTGCCGCGTCCGATACCACGTTGTCGTTCCGCAGCAGCTCGACCTGATCGGGCGTCAGCTTGAAATCGCCCGGCGCGAACTGCAGGAAGCGCGCCTGCAAACTGGCGAGCGGGAACGGCAGCGGCAGCAGCATGGGGTCGCGGCCGGTGGTGGCGAGCACGAACTCGACGATCTGGCGCATCGTCATCACTTCCGGTCCGCCAAGCTCGTAGGTCGCGCCGGCTTGCGTCTTGCCATCGACCGCATCCGCGATCGCGGTGGCGACATCGCCGACATAGACCGGCTGCATCCGCGTCTCGCCGCCGACCAGCGGCAGCACCGGCAGCAATCGCGCCAGCGCCGCGAAGCGGTTGGTGAACTGATCCTCCGGGCCGAACACCACCGAGGGACGGATGATGGTGGCCGACGGCACGGCCGCGAGCACCGCCGCCTCGCCGGCCGCCTTGGACTTGGCGTAGCGCGAGGCGGAATTGGCATCGGCGCCGATGGCCGAGACATGGACGACGCGGGCGCCGATCCGGCTCGCCGCCTCGGCGACGATTTGCGCGCCTTCGGCCTGCACCACGTTGAATTTCTGCGCGCCGCTCTCGGTCAGGATGCCGACCAGGTTGACGACGATGCTGGAGCCGCGCATCGCGGCCTCGATCGAGGCCGGATAGCGGATGTTGGCCTGCACCGGATTGATCTGGCTGACCTTGCCGAGTGGCTGCAGGTGGCCGGCGAGTTCCGGCCGCCGCACCCCGACCCGGAGCCGGTAGTCGCGCTTGGCCAGCGCCCGGACCACATGGCGGCCGAGAAAGCCCGATCCGCCAAAAACCGTGACCAGGGTGTCGAGGGGCGCTGTCATGGATGTTTCCTGCAAAATGAAGGGCCTAGAATAGCCAACCGGTGCGCTGTGACCTTGATTTGTGTCGCGATACGACATCGCTTTCGCACTGTACAGACCCTTGTCGGCTCCGGCCGACGGCCGGCGAATTTGAAATTTGACAAGCGCGCGGCCGATCCGTACTAACCGCCCTCAAGCCCAGGTGGTGGAATTGGTAGACACGCAGGTTTCAGGTACCTGTGCTGCAAGGCGTGAAGGTTCGAGTCCTTTCCTGGGCACCATCCCCTCTCCAAGCGATTGTCATCGCTCATTTGCAGGGAATTTGAGCCGCTGACCGGTATCCGTACCGGGACACAGCGTGCATGCCTGGCTTCCAGGTCCATCCCCGTTCGGCTTTTTTTGATCCGCACAACGGGCCGGTCCCATTGATCTAAATCAATACAGAAACGGTGGCGTTTCGTTTCCTTCGATTCCGCGCCAGTGAGCCGGATCTCTCACTTGGTTTTCTAGCCTGCCGACCTAACGGGGGCCGTCGTGCACAAATCTGAGATCACGCTGCGCGACGGGGTAAAGGGTGGTATCGGCGCGGCGTCGCTTACCGCGCGAGGAGGGACTGCGCTGGCGGCCGCATGTGGGCCGACCGCGACAACCGTGACCGGGCAAGCGCCGATAAATCAATTCGCATATTTCCGCAGTTACCCGGCCGACAACGCCCGCGATGTGGTGTGCCTCAGCTTTGACACGCTCTTCATTTGCTTGGCTCGCTCTCAGCCGCGGGCCGATCATTCTTGGTCTACGTCCAGACCGAATCACCCGACAAGACAAGGAGGCGAACTGGTTGCCAGCGCCGAAGTTCGGCCCGGTCGGGCCGACAATGCGCAGGGACGCGCCGCGCAATGATGCGCTCAATGACGCTTGGTCGCCGCCGCCGTTTCAGCGGATGCGATAAGTCAGACATCGAAGGCCGTAGAAATCAGATCGAACGGAGTGTGTCATGAACCGAGGAAGCATGAGATTTGTTTTGCCTCTTTGCCTGTTCGCGCTGCTCTCGCCCGCAGCACTCGCTCAGAGCGCCCCACCGGCTGTGACGGAAGAGGAGGCGCGTGCGATTGGCGTCGACGCCTACCTCTATCTCTACTCACTCGTATCGATGGATATTACGCGCCGGCAGATGACAAATAGCGAGCCCGGCAAGGAGTTCGGCAGGGGGCCGATGAATATGTTCGTCAGCGTTCCGGAATATCCGCCGCCGGACTTCAAAACCGTGGTGCGAGCCAATTTCGATACGCTGTATTCGAGTGCGTGGCTCGACCTGACCAAGGGGCCACTGGTCATATCGGCGCCGGACACCAATGGACGGTATTATCTCTTGCCGATGCTCGATATGTGGACCGATGTGTTCGCCTCGCCCGGGTGGCGCACGACGGGAACGCAGGCGGCCACCTTCCTGGTCACCCCACCGGGCTGGAGCGGAAGCGTTCCCAGCGGAATGACGCGCATCAGCGCGCCGACCTCCTACGTCTGGATCATTGGCCGCACCAAAACGGACGGCCCGGCGGATTATCCGGCGGTTCACGCGATTCAAGCTGGCTACAAGGTGACGCCCTTGTCGCAATGGGGCCAGGCGTCCAAGCCCATCGAGGTCAAGATCGATCCGAGCGTGGACATGAAGACTCCGCCCAAGACACAGGTCGACACCATGCCCTCCGGCAAGTTCTTCGCCTATGCAGCCGAGCTTCTCAAGGTCAACACGCCCCATCTTACCGATGAGCCCATCCTCGCGCAGATGAAGCGCATCGGCATCGAGCCGGGCAAAAGCTTCGATATCGCGAGCGTGCCGCCAGCCGTGAGGAAGGGGCTCGAAGATGCCCCTGAGACTGCACTGAAACTCATGGCGTGGAAAACGCCGACCCTTGCGCGGGTCTCGAGCAATTGGTTGATGAACACCGACACCATGGGTGTCTACGGCAACTATTATCTCAAGCGCGCGATCATTGCGCAGCAGGGGCTCGGTGCCAACCTTCCCGAGGACGCGATCTATCCGAACAATCTTGGTGATGGGTCTGGCCAGCCGCTCGATGGCGTCAACAAATACACGATCCACTTCGATAAGGATGCGTTGCCGCCGGTTCGCGCCTTCTGGTCGATCACCCTTTACGATCAGCAGGGCTTTCAAGTCCCCAACAGCCTCAGTCGCTTCGCGGTGAGCAGCTGGATGCCGTTCAAATACAATGCCGATGGATCCCTCGATCTTTATTTCCAGAACGAAAGCCCCGGAAAGGAGTTGGAAGCGAACTGGCTGCCGGCGCCGAAGGGTCCTTTCAATGTCTTGATGCGGCTCTACAGCCCGAAGTCCGAGGCGCTCACGGGCCGATGGAATCCCCCGCCAGTCATGCGCGTGCAAGAAACTGTTGGCTTGGGAGCGCAATAAGAACAACGCGGGCAAGGCCTTACGAGACCGACGTGTCGGCTGACCTGCGGCCCGGAAGCTTGCGGCCGGCACATGGGGGCGATACACAACCGCGTGCCGTTAGGCTCGAAAAACCTAGCAAACTCAAACTTCATGAGGGTGGTGATCCAGCCCTTAGGGGATGGTCAGTGAAATATGCAGCCGTGATTCTGACTGCCGTCGGGTGCCTGTGGACCGCACCGGCCCTCGCCGGGAATGAACGGTTCTACGCCAGTCTGAAGCGTCTCGACCCCGCCAAGAGCGACGTGACCTCCCATCCCCAGCATCGCGGCGACACCGTGAAGGGCACTGGTGGCGCATTTCGCAGCAAGGGACAGTGGTACGCCTTTTCCTTCACCTGCAAGGGCACGCCCGACCATCTCAAGGTGCTGTCCTTCAGCTACAAGATCGGCCCGCGTATTCCTGAGACGAAATGGGCATCCTACGGGCTGTGGCGCTAGGTACGGGCATTGCGATCCGCTCTCGCGCCGCAGGCCGTTGGCCGTTAATTTAACCAGCACCGATTCGACGAGGCTACTTTCATGACCATCCGCCTGCACCGCGGCGATTTGCCGGATATTTCCCGCTACACCGACTCGGTGGCGATCGACACCGAGACGCTGGGACTTAACCCGCATCGCGACAGGTTGTGCGTGGTGCAATTGTCGAACGGCGACGGCAGCGCCGATGTGGTGCAGATTCCCGCAGGGCAGGTCGAGGCGCCGAACCTGAAGAAGCTGCTGGGCGACCCCAACATCACCAAGATCTTCCATTTCGCGCGCTTCGATCTTGCGGTGCTCTATCACACCCTCGGCGTGATGCCGCAGCCGGTCTATTGCACCAAGATCGTCTCGCGTCTGGTGCGCACCTATACCGACCGTCACGGCCTCAAGGATCTCGCGCGCGAAGTGCTCGGCGTCGAACTGTCGAAGCAGCAGCAGTCGAGCGATTGGGGCGCGGCGTCGCTGAGCGAGGCGCAGCTGACCTATGCCGCATCCGACGTGCTGCATCTGCATGCGCTGCGCGCCAAGCTCGATGCCATGCTGCTGCGCGAGGGCCGCACCGAGCTGGCCGAGGCCTGTTTCAGGTTCCTGCCGACGCGGGCCCTGCTCGATCTGCAGGGCTGGGAAAACGACGATATCTTCGCGCACTCATAAGGCCGCTCGATCGGCCGGTTCTGCGCAGGCTCGCGCCCTGTTTCGGTCACACTCGTTGGGTCTTTGCGGAGGGGCTGGGCTCGAAAGCGGCTGCAAATCGCGCCGCCCCGGCATAGAATATTCTTAATCCGGCGCGGCCGGAACAGGTTCACGGCCTTTAAAGGTTTCGGAGCGGCTGGTGCATTCGGTGGCAAGTCAAAGCTATCAGGCCGGAGCGGACGCGCGCTATCTGTTAGCCGTGCGCCACAGCCGCCGTGTGCGCTTTCTGCGCAAGGCGGTGCCGATCGCGGTGGCGGGCGCGTTGCTGCTGATCGCTGCGGTCTCGATCTTCAATCCGTTTCGCATCCTCGCCAAGCTGCCGCTCAGCATCGGCAATCTTGCGGTGTCGGGCACGCGCATCACGATGGACTCGCCGCACCTTGCTGGCTTCACGCCGGACCAGCGGCCCTATGAATTGTGGGCCAAGACCGCAACGCAGGATGTCACCAATCCGACCAATGTCGAGCTCAGCGAGTTGCGCGCCAAGGTGCAGATGCAGGACAAGTCCGGCCTGACCATGGATGCGCGCCGCGGCCTGTTCGATACCAAGAGCCAGCTCCTCACCTTGCAGGAAGATATCTTCCTGCAGTCGTCCACCGGCTATGAGGCGCGGCTGACGCAGGCCGTGGTCGATGTCGGGCGCGGCGCGGTGACCTCGGACGAGCCGGTCGCGGTCAAGCTTTTGAACGGAACGCTCGATGCGCAGCGGCTGGAGATCACCGAGAACGGCGCGCTGGTGCGGTTTGACGGCGGCGTTTCGATGATCCTGATCCGCGATGATGCGGCGAAGAAAAACAAAGCGGCTACGGAAACACCCGCCGTGCAGGATGCGGCGGCGCAATGACGGTCCCGATGTCACGAAAGAATTCTCACGATCACACGCGGGCCGCCGCGCCGCGCCGGATGCGGCGCGGTGCTGCGTGTCTCGGCGCGGTCGTCGGCCTGTTGCTGGCGGCCGGTTCGGCGCAGGCGCAGAGCACGGTGCAGGGCGTGCCGAACGCGATGCAGGGCTTTTCGCAGAATCGCGACAAGCCGATCCAGATCGACGCCCAGTCGCTGGAGATGCGCGACAAGGACAAGGCCGCGACCTTCTCCGGCAACGTCAAGGTGGTGCAGGGCGACACCACGATGCGCTCCAAGACGCTGGTGGTGTTCTACGACACCGAGGACAAGAGCAGCGCCAAGCCTGCGGTGAAGTCGGCGATGCCGGGCCCGGGCGGCAGCACCTCGATCCGGCGGCTCGAGGCGCGCGGCGGCGTGATCGTCACGCAGAAGGATCAGACCGTCACCGGCCAGACCGGCGTGTTCGACATGAAGGCCAATACCGTGACGATGCTCGGCGGCGTGGTGCTGACCAAGGACAAGAATGTGCTGCGCGGCGATCGCCTGGTGGTCGATATGACCACCGGCGTCTCACGCGTCGAATCCGATGGCGGGCGCGGCGTCTCCGGCATGTTCCAGTCGTCCGGCTCCAGCGGTGGCTCGCCGTTGAACAGTCTGACCGGAATGGAGAAAGAGAAAAAACCCGGCGGTCGCGAAGGGGGCTCTCAGGCGCCGGGAAAACCCTTGAAACTCAACAGTATGCCGCATGAATTGCAGCCCCGAGGTTGAACCCGGGGCGGCGAATCTGTATCAGGCGGCGACGATCTTGCGGCCCCCGGCCAGTCCATCCGGGAGACGGAGGATCGCAGAGGCGCTGGGCAAAACCGGTTTCCCCGGTCATGTTGAAGCGGCGGCGATTCCTCACCGGCGCTTTCCGGCGCCGGTGGTCCGGCAAGTCATCCCGAAAGGCTGATCGAAGCGAGATGGTGGATTTCCTGCGCATTTTCCGCCGCCGAACCCCGGCCCGGGGACGGCAGGGCTTTGCGCGGTCGTCCGCCGATATCACCTCGCTGGGCGAACGCATGGGTGACATCTTCAACACCATCCGCGGCGTGCCATCCTCGCGCGAGCCGATGCGCGATGCGCCGGTGCGGCGCGAGGCGCAGCCGCTGCCCGAATATGAGGGCGCGCCTTACGACCCGGCGTCCTACAACTCGTCATCTTATGAACTCGGCGCCTTATGACCCGGCCTCGTTCGAGCGGCACGCGCCGCCGATTCCGCGCGATATTCCCCGCGAGGAACTGCGGCCGCAGCCGCGCCGGGACGGCAATGGCGCGGCGCAGCCACGGGCTCGCACCGGCTATCTCGCGATCCACGGCATCGAAAAAAGTTTTGGTTCGCGCAAGGTGGTGCGCGGCGTCAGCATCTATGTCCGCCGCGGCGAAGCGGTCGGCCTGCTCGGCCCGAACGGCGCCGGCAAGACCACGGTGTTCTACATGATCACCGGCCTGATCAAGGCCGATCGCGGCCGCGTCGAACTCGACGGTCACGACGTCACCAGCATGCCGATGTATCAGCGCGCCCGGCTCGGCATCGGCTATCTGCCGCAGGAAGCCTCGATCTTCCGGGGTCTCACGGTGGAGGACAACATCCGGGCAGTGCTCGAAGTGGTGGAACCGGACCGCCGCAAGCGCGAGCAGGAACTGACCTCGCTGCTCGAGGAGTTCCACATTACCCGGCTGCGCAAGTCGCCGGCGATCGCGCTGTCCGGCGGCGAGCGGCGGCGTGTGGAAATCGCGCGCGCGCTGGCCTCGCGGCCGAACTACATGCTGCTCGACGAGCCTTTTGCCGGCATCGACCCGATTGCGGTGGGTGATATTCAGGAACTGGTGCGCCATCTCACCAATCGCGGCATCGGCGTCCTGATCACCGACCACAATGTCCGTGAAACCCTCGGCCTGACCGACCGTGCCTACATCGTCTATGCCGGCGAGGTGCTGACCGAAGGCCACCCCGAAGAGATCGTCAACGATCCGGATGTCCGCCGCCTGTATCTCGGCGACGAGTTCCGCCTCTAGGGGCGCGATTCGGACACCGCGACGACGGTCCGGTTTGAGGCCGGCGCGCTTTAGGCTGAATTTCAGGGTCGTCAAGCCGTATACATTCGCGCATAAATAAGCAAGAATCGGACCAGTTTCCGGTCCGGGCCTTAGTCCTCATGGCGATCACGCAACGCTTGGAATTTCGCCAGTCGCAGTCGCTGGTGATGACGCCGCAGTTGATGCAGGCGATCAAGCTGCTGCAACTGTCGAATCTCGATCTGGCGACCTTCGTCGAGGAGGAACTCGAGCGCAATCCGCTGCTGGAACGCGCCAGCGACGACGAGCCGCCGGTGCGCGGCGAGGCGCATGCTGAAAACGCCGCTGACGGCACGGCATTGTCGAAATCGGCGGATGGCGGCGAGGATGGTTTTGGCGACGATCCCGGTTCGGTCTCGGGCGCGGACGGCGAGGGGGCCGCGTTGCGCGACGGTTTCGACGCGCCGGCGGAGGACTGGATCAACCGCGATCTCGGCAGCCGCGCCGACATGGAACAGACCTTCGACAGCGGTCTCGATAACGTGTTTTCCGAGGAGCCGTCGGAAGCCGCCGCGCGCAACGCGCAGGACGCGGCGCCAACCGCCTACACCGAATGGGGCGGTGGCGCCTCGAACGATGACGACTACAATCTGGAGGCCTTCGTTGCCGCCGAGCTGTCGTTGCACGATCATCTCGCCGAACAGCTTGCGGTGTCGATGACCGATCCGTCGCAGCGCATGATCGGTCAGTATCTGATCGATCTTGTTGACGATGCCGGCTATCTGCCGTCCGATCTCGGTCAGGCTGCGGAGCGGCTCGGCGCGACGGAAGAGACCGTCGAGGCCGTGCTCGCGGTGCTGCAGAGCTTTGATCCGCCCGGCGTGTGCGCGCGTTCGCTCAGTGAATGTCTCGCCATCCAGCTCCGCGAACGCGATCGCTACGATCCGGCGATGCGGGCGCTGGTCGAGCATCTCGATCTGCTTGCCAAACGCGACATTGCCGGCCTGCGCAAGATTTGCGGCGTCGATGATGAGGACATCGCCGAGATGATCGGCGAAATCCGCCATCTCGATCCCAAGCCCGGACTGAAATTCGGATCGACCAAAGCGCAGACCGTGGTGCCCGACGTTTATGTGCGGCCCGGTCCCGATGGCGGCTGGCTGGTCGAACTCAACAGCGACACCTTGCCAAAGGTGCTGGTCAACCAGACCTATTATGCAGAATTGTCGAAAACAACGCGCAAGGATGGTGACAAATCCTATTTCACCGACTGCCTACAGAACGCGACCTGGCTGGTGCGCGCACTCGATCAGCGCGCCCGCACCATCCTGAAAGTGGCTTCGGAGATCGTTCGTCAGCAGGACGGCTTTTTCACGCAGGGCGTGGCACATTTGCGTCCGCTCAACCTCAAGGCGGTCGCGGATGCTATCCAGATGCATGAATTGACTGTGTCGCGCGTCACCGCCAACAAATACATGGCGACCAACCGCGGCATTTTCGAGCTGAAATATTTCTTCACCGCCTCGATCGCGTCGGCCGACGGCGGGGAAGCGCATTCCGCCGAATCCGTGCGGCACCGCATCAAACAGTTGATCGACGCCGAAGAGCCGGGTGCTATACTATCAGATGATACGCTGGTGGAACGTTTGCGCGGTGACGGAATTGATATCGCCCGAAGAACGGTCGCGAAATATCGTGAAGCCATGCGAATCCCATCATCGGTGCAGCGTCGCCGCGATAAGCAGAGCATGCTCGGTCATGCTCTCAACACGACAACGCCACCGTCATCATCGTCGTCCACTGACCGATCCCGCGACACCGCCCCGGCTTGACCTTCGCTCGGCGTTTGGCGATCCTTGTGGTCGGTCTGACCAAGGAGCGAGGAAGACATGACCCTCCGAGTTTCTGGAAAAAGCATCAGTGTTGGCGAAGCCCTGCGTGAACGCATCATTGCCCGCACCGAGGAAGTTCTCAGAAAATATTTTGACGGAAATTATTCAGGCCATATCACACTCAGTAAGGACGGTTTTGGATTCCGCACCGATTGCGCGCTTCATCTTGATTCGGGAATCACGCTTGAAGCCGACGCGATGGCGGCGGATGCGTATGCCAGCGCCGATCAGGCATTGCTCCAGATCGAGAAGCGGCTGCGCCGTTACAAGAGTCGCCTGAAGGATCGTTCGGCCCGCAAGGCGCATGCGGCTTCCGCAGCTTTGGCTGCGCTCGATGGTAAGGGCATTTCGGCCTCGAGCTATGTGATCGAAGGCATGGATACCGAGGCGGACGGCGAAGTCACCGCGTTCAATCCGGTCATCATCGCTGAATCGACCAAGTCGCTGCGGCGCTTTTCGGTCAGTGAGGCGGTGATGGAACTTGATCTGACCGGGGCTGCCGCCATGGTGTTTCAGCATGGCAGCAGTGGCCGCGTTAACGTTATTTATCGACGTTCGGACGGCAATTTAGGCTGGGTTGATCCTCCCGCGAGCGGCTAATGGCGGGGGAGGGCGGCTTGACGCCCTCACGGACCGACAATATGGTCCGCCGCCTTGAAATGGCTTGCCCCGGACAGCTCCGGGGCCGCCGGCTTGAATATGGCTTGACGCAACTCCACCTCCACAGCGGTCATTTTTTAGCCGTCAACGGTTCAACTTTCATCGGAACGGTCCATGACGATTACTGACCTTGTCGCGCCGGGGGCGATTCTCCCGGCGCTGAAAGTCAACAGCAAGAAGCAGGCGCTGATGGAGTTGGCGGCGCATGCGGCGGGACTGACCGGACAGAACGAGCGGGCAATCTTCGAGGTGCTGCTGCAGCGTGAGAAGCTCGGCACCACCGCGGTCGGCTATGGCATCGCCATTCCGCACGGCAAGCTGCCCAAGCTCGACAAGCTGTTCGGCATGTTCGCGCGGCTGGAGCGTCCGATCGATTTCGAGGCGATGGACGGCGAGCCGGTCGATCTTTTGTTCCTGCTGCTCGCGCCGGAAGGCGCTGGCGCCGATCACCTCAAGGCGCTGGCGCGGATTGCCCGGCTGCTGCGCGATCAGGATGTCGCCAAGAAGCTGCGTGCCTCGCGCGATGCGCAGGCGCTGTATTCGGTGCTGGCAATGCCGCCGGCGACCGCCGCGTAACTTTATTTCCCGTGAACGCGCGCCAATAAAAAAGCCGCAGCGCCAGGGCGCCGCGGCTTTTTCGTTTCAACAGCCAGGATCAGTCGCGCACCACACGCACCGCGCCCTGCGCGGCGCTGGTGGCAAAGGCGGCGTAGGCCTTCAGCGCCATCGACACCTTGCGCGTACGCACACCCGGCTTCCACGCGGCGTCGCCACGCGCTTCCATCGCCGCGCGCCGCGCTGCGAGCTGCTCGTCGCTGATCGCGAGATGAACCGAGCGGTTCGGAATGTCGAATTCGATGATGTCGCCTTCCTCGACCAGGCCGATGGCGCCGCCTTCCGCCGCTTCGGGCGAGACGTGGCCGATCGACAGGCCCGACGATCCGCCCGAGAAACGGCCGTCGGTGATCAGCGCGCACTGCTTGCCGAGTCCTTTCGATTTCAGATAGCTCGTCGGATACAGCATTTCCTGCATGCCGGGTCCGCCGCGCGGTCCTTCGTAGCGAATGAGCACCACGTCGCCGGCCTTGATCTTGTTGCCGAGGATGGCGGCGACCGCCGCGTCCTGGCTTTCGAAAATACGCGCCGGGCCCTTGAATTTGAGGATGCTCTCATCGACGCCCGCGGTCTTTACGATGCAGCCGTCGAGCGCGATGTTGCCATATAATACGGCGAGGCCGCCGTCCTTCGAGAAGGCATGGTCGGCATCGCGGATGCAGCCCTTGGCGCGGTCGGTGTCGAGTTCGTCGTAGCGCTTGTCCTGGCTGAATGCGGTCTGGGTCGGCACGCCGCCCGGTGCCGCGCGATAGAACGTCCGCACGCTCTCGCTTTTGGTGCGCTTGATGTCCCAGCGATCCAGCGCTTCCTTGAGCGAAGCGCTGTGCACCGAGGGCAGACTGGTGTCGAGCAGGCCGGCGCGATCGAGTTCGCCGAGAATGCCCATGATGCCGCCGGCGCGATGCACGTCTTCGAGATGCACGTCGGCAACCGCCGGCGCGACCTTGCACAGCACCGGCACGCGGCGCGACAGCCGGTCGATATCCTTCATGGTGAACGGCACCTCGCCTTCATAGGCGGCCGCGAGCAAATGCAGGACGGTGTTGGTCGAACCGCCCATTGAAATGTCGAGAGTCATCGCGGTCTCGAATGCCTTGACGTTCGCGATGTTGCGCGGCAGGACGTTGGCATCGTCCTGTTCGTAATAGCGCCGCGCAAGATCCACGATCAGATGTCCGGCTTCGACGAACAGGCCCTTGCGGTCGGCGTGAGTAGCGAGCACCGAGCCGTTGCCGGGCAGTGCGAGGCCGAGCGCTTCGGTCAGGCAGTTCATCGAATTCGCCGTGAACATGCCGGAGCACGATCCGCAAGTCGGGCAGGCGGAGCGCTCGATCACCTCGACATCCGCGTCGCTGACGTTGTCGTCGGCGGCCGCGACCATGGCGTCGATCAGGTCGACGGACTGAACCTTGCCGTTGAGCGTGACCTTGCCCGATTCCATCGGGCCGCCCGACACGAACACCGTCGGAATGTTGAGCCGCAGCGAGGCCATCAGCATGCCGGGGGTGATCTTGTCGCAATTGGAGATGCACACCATCGCGTCGGCGCAATGCGCGTTGACCATGTATTCGACGCTGTCGGCGATGATCTCGCGGGAGGGCAGGCTGTAGAGCATGCCGTCATGGCCCATGGCGATGCCGTCATCGACCGCGATGGTGTTGAATTCCTTGGCAACGCCGCCGGCCTTCTCGATCTCTCGCGCGACCAGCTGGCCGAGATCCTTCAGGTGGACGTGGCCCGGCACGAACTGGGTGAAGGAATTAACCACGGCGATGATCGGCTTGCCGAAATCCTCGTTCTTCATGCCCGTCGCGCGCCACAGGCCGCGAGCGCCGGCCATGTTGCGGCCATGGGTGGAAGTACGGGAGCGATAGGCTGGCATGACGATTTTCCGTGTCGGGGTGGAGGGTTGGCAACCATACAAACCCGCCTGACAAGGTCAAAGGGCGGGATGCGCATATCCGTCATTCCTCCGGTCGGCGCCGCAATGCAAACGAAAAGCGGCAGCGCGATGCCGCGCCGCCGCTTTGTTCGGTCATGTCGTTGGTGCGGTCAGGACGCTCAGTGGACGCTGACGGTCTCCAGCTCGTTGCTCCATGCGTTGGCGATCGCCGCTTCGCGGCTATCGGTCAGCATGATCGGCGTGCCGTCGGCGGCGTGAAGCGCGAACAGCTTCAGGCCCGGCGCGATCTGCGGCGCCTGCGGAAACAGGTCCGGCACGTCCTCGGAGCGAATTTGTTTGACATAGGCGATGTGGCCCTCGCCCAGCGAGGCCAACGCCTCCAGTGAAACGGCAGGCCCGAAGTTCAGTGTGGCTTCAGTCATGTCCTCGACTCCTTAACTAGAGACAAGCGGTCGAGTCCGCTACCAGTTGCATTATTCGTGTTCATTGATGGCTATCGTCTTAACGACCCGTTCAGGCTCCGGCCGGGCGAGATCGATCGACAGCAGCCCGTTCTTCAGATCCGCGCCGAGCACGTACATTCCGTCCGCCAGTACGAAGGTGCGCTGGAAGTGCCGTGCGGCAATGCCGCGATGAATGTAGTGCCTGGCCTTGTCGTCCTGCTGGCGGCCCCGGATCACAAGCTGGTTCTCCTCCGTGGTCACGTCGAGCTGGTCGCGGGTGAAACCCGCCACCGCCAGAGTGATCCGCAATCGCTCGGGTTGACCGCTTTCGCGCTCGCACCGCTCGATGTTGTACGGAGGATAGCCGTCGGCGCCTTTGACGACGCGATCGAGCGCACGCTCGATTTCGTCGAATCCCAGAAGGAACGGACTGGACAACGAAGGAACACGAGACATCCCAAAGTCCTCTCGAAGCGACTTTGACGCGCGCCACCCGCAAAAGTGACAGCCGATTTGCCGGCACTTTGGCGGATCTTGCGCCCAAGGGCCCTTGCGGCACCCTACCGGTGGCGTTCAGCCCGTCCGGATAGCAACAATATGGAGAGGGAACCGGGTGCGTTCAAGATCGCCCGCCGGAGCGGAGAGTAGCCGACCGATGGAAAAATATTTTTTGCCGCACGTCCGGGCAGGCCGGAAGAGGGTGGGCAGGGCGTCGTGTGCAGGGGGCGCCAGCGGAGGATTGGTGGAGCCAGGCGGGATCGAACCGCCGACCTCTTGCATGCCATGCAAGCGCTCTCCCAGCTGAGCTATGGCCCCAACATCGTGGGTTCGGCGCTGGTTAGGTCCGAACCCTCAAATCGTCACCACCGTTGCGGCGGCGAGGCCTGAACAATCACAGTTCAGGCCCGATCTCAAGTCTCTTCATCACCGGAAACATCACCAATGATGTCGGTGACGTCTTCGTCGTCCTCTTCCTCTTCAGGAATGAAGGTCGAAATCGTCGTCATCGTCGTCGAGCGATTCGTCGACCTCGATGTCGTCCTCCGATTCGGGCACCACGGCCTTGACCTTGCCGGTGTTCTCCTCGGCGTCGGCTTCCTCGAGCGACACCAACTCCTCCTCCGTCTCCACTTCCTGCGTATCGGCTGCATTGGAGGCTGCGGAGGAGCGCGCGGTGGCGTCGGCGCGGCCGCGCGGCGGTGCCACCGGCGCGATCGGCACAATCTCGCCGGTATAGGGCGAAATCACCGGGTTCTTGTTGAGGTCGTAGAACTTCTTGCCTGTCACCGGGCAGGTGCGTTTGGTTCCGAGATCGGCTTTGGCCACGGGCTGCGTCCTGGGGAAGTGTTCTTGGAAAACGGTGCTTCACTTGGCTAGTTGCATCGCCGCTGTCAATAGCGGTTCTTGCGCATCGTGACTGATGCGTGACCTTGCCCGGGCCCCGTGGTAGGAGCCGCCTAGCCGGAGGGGACCCCTATCTTGACCAATTCCGATCATCGAACGCCGCTGGAAGCCCGTCGCAGCCCCGCCCTCAGCGGCCGGGTGCGGGTGCCCGGAGATAAGTCGATTTCACACCGGGCCCTGATTCTGGGGGCGCTGGCGGTGGGGGAGACCCGGATTTCCGGCCTTCTGGAGGGCGAGGACGTCCTCAATACCGCCAAGGCGATGGCGGCGCTCGGCGCTAAAGTGGAGCGAACCGGTCCGGGAGCCTGGTCGGTCCGGGGTGTCGGGGTCGGCGGCTTTGCCGCGCCGGCCGCGCCGCTCGATTTCGGCAACAGCGGAACCGGCTGCCGCCTCGCCATGGGCGCGGTGGCGGGCTGCCCGATTGCGGCGACCTTCGACGGCGACGCCTCGCTGCGCTCGCGGCCGATGCGCCGGATTCTCGATCCGCTCGAACTGATGGGCGCCCGTGTCACCGCGAGCGCCGATGGCGGCCGGCTGCCGCTGACGCTGGCCGGTGCCCGCGATCCGATCCCGATGGTCTATCGCACCCCGGTCGCCTCGGCACAGATCAAGTCGGCTGTGCTGCTCGCCGGCCTGTCGGCGCCGGGCGTCACCACGGTGATCGAGCAGGAGGCGAGCCGCGATCACACCGAACTGATGCTGGCGCATTTCGGCGCGCAGGTTGTCACGGAGCCGGAAGGTGCGCACGGCCGCCGGATTTCGCTGACCGGCCAGCCCGAACTGCATGGCGCGAGTGTCGTGGTGCCGGCCGATCCGTCCTCGGCGGCGTTTCCGCTGGTGGCGGCATTGATCGTGCCGGGCTCCGATCTCGTGCTGACCGATGTGATGACCAATCCGCTGCGCACCGGGCTGTTCACGACATTGCGCGAGATGGGCGCCTCGATCGAGGAGAGCGATCAGCGCGGCGACACCGGCGAGCCGATGGCGCAGTTGCGGGTGCGGGCCTCGAAGCTGCGCGGCGTCGAGGTGCCGCCGGAGCGCGCACCGTCGATGATTGACGAATATCTTGTGCTGGCGGTCGCTGCGGCGTTTGCCGAAGGCACCACCATCATGCGCGGCCTGAAGGAATTGCGGGTCAAGGAATCCGACCGGCTGGAGGCCACCGCCGACATGTTGCGGGTCAACGGCGTCGCGGTGGAGATTTCCGGCGACGATCTGATCGTAGCGGGCAAGGGCCAGGTGCCGGGCGGCGGCCTGGTCGCCACGCATATGGATCATCGCATCGCGATGTCGGCGCTGGTGATGGGGCTCGCCTCCGATGCGCCGGTGAAGGTGGACGACACCGCCTTCATCGCCACCAGCTTCCCCGATTTCGTGCCGATGATGCGCGGTCTCGGAGCGGAATTCGCATGATTATCGCCATCGACGGACCCGCCGCATCGGGCAAGGGCACGCTGGGCAAGCGTCTTGCCCATCATTACGGCTACCGCCATCTCGACACCGGAGTCATCTATCGCGCGGTGGCCAAGGCGCTGCTCGATGCGGGTGCGGATCTTGCCGATGAGGAGCGCGCGGTTGCCGCCGCGCTTGAGTTCGATCCGGAAAAATTCGGCGATCCGGTGCTCAAGACCCAGGAGGTCGGTAACGCCGCCTCGGTGATCTCGGCGATTCCGCGGGTGCGTGAGGCGCTGGTGAATTTCCAGCGCCAGTTCGCCGCTGACCCGCCGGGCGCGGTGCTCGACGGCCGCGATATCGGGACGGTGATCTGCCCGGATGCCGATGTGAAGATTTTCGTCGTCGCCGACGCGGCGGTGCGGGCGCGGCGCCGCACGCTGGAGGCGCGGAGCCGCGGCGAAGCGGCTGACGAGGCCCTGGTGCTGGCTGACATCCTCCGCCGCGACGAGCGCGACTGCAATCGCCCAATCGCGCCGCTGCGGCCGGCGTCCGATGCGCATGTCCTCGACAACTCCAATCTCGATATCGAGGGCGGGGTGCGGGCCGCCATCGCCATTGTCGAAGCGGTCCGCGCCGGACGCTAAAGCGCGTCCGGACTGGATTCCTGCCGGGATGCCTCCCGGATTACCGCTCCGGACCCCGGGAAACGGCCCAAATATCCCTTTCGGTCAGCGGGTTATCAGCCTGATGAGGGAGGCGTCCGGAGCGGCCTTTCGCCGGTCCGGCACTTGCCCCGCTGCGCGGCGGCGGCTATATGCAGCGCGTCCGGATTTGCCATCGACATCATCGAGGCCGTCCGAGCGGGCCGGCGAGGGTTTGAGCCTTCGTCGTCGTTGGAGGAATGCCCGCTCCGCCGCCATCGACGTCGATATTCGTTCTGGCCTCGGACGGCTTTAAGACGCGCTCGCGCGCGACATTCATCGTATCGCTCATACAGGCTTCCCGCCGGCCCGTTTGTGAATCCACTGGATTCGCATGACGGTCGTCAAAGTTTGCGGACCTTTGACACTGGCTGCGCGATACGCCCTTCAACCATGCTGCCGGCATACCGCGATCTGGAGAACAAATGGCTTCGAGTGCTACCTCTTATAATCCGTCCCGCGATGATTTTGCCGCGATGCTCGACGAGTCCTTCGCTGGCGGCAACCTGCAGGAAAGCTCCGTCATCAAGGGCAAGGTTGTTGCGATTGAGAAGGACATGGCCGTCATCGATGTCGGCCTGAAGACCGAAGGCCGCGTGGCGCTGCGTGAATTCAACGGCCCGGGTCGCGAGAACGATCTCAAGGTCGGTGACGAAGTCGAGGTGTTCCTCGACCGGATCGAGAATGCGCTCGGCGAAGCCGTGCTGTCGCGCGACAAGGCGCGCCGCGAAGAAAGCTGGGGCAAGCTCGAGAAGGCCTTCAACAACAACGAGAAGGTTCACGGCGTTATCTTCAATCAGGTCAAGGGTGGTTTCACCGTCGATCTCGACGGCGCTGTCGCCTTCCTGCCGCGCTCGCAGGTCGACATTCGTCCGATCCGCGACGTTGCGCCGCTGATGAACAATTCGCAGCCGTTCCAGATCCTCAAGATGGATCGCCGCCGCGGCAACATCGTGGTGTCGCGCCGCACGGTGCTTGAGGAGACCCGCGCCGAGCAGCGTCAGGAGCTGGTGCAGAACCTCGAAGAGGGCCAGATCATCGATGGTGTGGTCAAGAACATCACCGATTACGGTGCGTTCGTTGATCTCGGCGGCATCGACGGCCTGCTGCACGTCACCGATATCGCCTGGCGCCGCGTCAACCACCCGACCGAGGTGCTGACCATCGGTCAGACGGTGAAGGTCAAGATCATCAAGATCAACCACGAGACCCACCGCATCTCGCTCGGCATGAAGCAACTGCTGGACGATCCGTGGCAGGGCATCGAGGCCAAGTATCCGCTCAACGCGCGCTTCACCGGCCGCGTCACCAACATCACCGACTACGGTGCGTTCGTCGAGCTCGAGCCGGGCATCGAAGGTCTGATCCACGTCTCAGAGATGTCGTGGACCAAGAAGAACATGCACCCCGGCAAGATCGTTTCGACCTCGCAGGAAGTCGAAGTGCAGGTGCTTGAGGTGGATTCCGCCAAGCGCCGCATCTCGCTCGGTCTCAAGCAGACCATGCGCAATCCGTGGGAAGTGTTCGTCGAGAAGTTCCCGGTCGGCTCGACCGTGGAAGGCGAAGTCAAGAACAAGACCGAGTTCGGCCTGTTCCTCGGCCTCGACGGCGACGTCGACGGCATGGTCCATCTGTCCGACCTCGACTGGAAGCAGCCGGGCGAGCAGGTGATCGACAACTTCAAGAAGGGCGACATGGTCAAGGCCATCGTCCTCGATGTCGATGTCGAGAAGGAGCGCATTTCGCTCGGCATCAAGCAGCTCGAAGGCGATCCGTTCGCGGAGCCCGGCGACGTCAAGAAGGGCGCTGTCGTGACCTGCGAAATCCTCGAGGTCAAGGATACCGGCATCGAGGTGCAGATCACCGGCACCGACTTCACCACCTTCATCAAGCGTTCGGAGCTTGCGCGCGATCGCAACGACCAGCGCGCCGAGCGCTTCGCGGTCGGTGAGAAGGTCGACGCCCGCGTCATCCAGTTCGACAAGAAGGCCCGCAAGGTCCAGGTGTCGATCAAGGCGCTGGAAGTCGCCGAGGAGAAGGAAGCCATCGCGCAGTACGGCTCGTCCGATTCGGGCGCGACGCTGGGCGACATTCTCGGCAACGCGCTCAAGAAGCGCGAGAAGTAAGCAACCGCGCGACGTATTTTGTCGCTAAGATCAGGGCTCCGGATTTTTCCGGAGCCCTTTTGTTTTGCTGTTTTTATTTTTGCTGCGCTGTTTCGCGTGCCGCGCGCGTAATGTTCTTTTGGTGTGCGGAACCGCGCAGGGCAACTTCTTCAAATTACATGGCATTTGATGTAATGAAGTTACCTCCTATCAAGGACGTGCGGACGATATGGTGTCGCGCGTTGCGCCGGACGCTCCAAAGTTTCTCGGGGGAATTTCCATGTCGCTTGATTCCGATCTGATCGTCGATCGCCGCCGCATCCGGCGCAAGCTCACCTTCTGGCGTATCGTGGCCGCGTTCGCCGTGATTATCGCGATCGCGGGGATCGGCGTGCTGGCGACGCCAGCGGGCCGCAACGCGCTGTCCGGCTCAAGCGCGATCGCCCGGGTCAAGATCGATGGCCTGATCCGCAGCGATCAGGCGCGCGTCGAGGCGCTGGAGCGCCTGGAGAAGTCGGCAGCGGCCGCTGTCATCGTGCACATCAATTCGCCCGGCGGCACTACCGCGGGCTCTGAGCAGCTTTACGACGCGCTGACGCGTCTCAAGGCGAAGAAGCCGCTGGTCGTGGTGGTCGAGGGCCTTGCCGCATCGGGCGGCTATATCGCCGCGCTCGCTTCCGATCACATCATCGCGCAGCAGAGCTCGCTGGTCGGCTCGATCGGTGTGCTGTTTCAGATTCCCAACGTCTCGGAGCTCTTGAAAACCATCGGCGTCAAGATCGAGGAAGTGAAGTCGTCGCCGCTGAAGGCCGCGCCGAACGGCTATGAGCCGACCTCGCCGGAAGCGCGCGCCGCGCTCGACGCGCTGGTGAAGGATTCCTACGCATGGTTTCGCGATCTGGTGAAGAGCCGGCGCGGCATGGACGACGCCAATCTGCAGACCGTGGCGGATGGCCGCGTCTTCACCGGCCGGCAGGCGATCGGCCTGAAGCTGGTCGATCAACTTGGCGATGAAAAAACCGCGGTGGCCTGGTTGGTGGCGAACAAGAAGATCGGTTCCGAGTTGCCGGTACGTGATTTCAAGCTGTCGCCGCGGTTCGGCGACATGACGTTCTTGCGTGCGAGCCTTGCTGTCGCGCTCGATACGCTGGGCCTGTCGTCGCTGGCGCGCAGCCTTGAGCAGAATGGTGTGGTTGCGGCGGCTGATCGGCTGGGGCTCGAGGGCATGCTTGCAATCTGGCAGCCGCCGGCGGGCCGGTGATGCCAATTGTGAATGTCTGAATCTGCTTTCAGTTGTCGTGCCACAATTGGTGAGGCTCGAAAACGCCAATTATCACGTCTTTTCGCACCCTTCTGCCGGATTTAGCGACTTGACAGTTCAAGGCTTTTTCAAGGAAATGGTGCAGCAAATTTCAAGAGTGTCTCGTTAGATGATCAAATCCGAGCTGGTTCAGCGCATCGCCGAGCACAATCCCCACCTCTATCAAAGAGACGTGGAGAACATTGTGAATGCGATCCTCGATGAAATCGTCGCCGCGCTCGCGCGGGGCGATCGGGTCGAGTTGCGTGGCTTTGGCGCGTTTTCGGTCAAGCATCGTCCGGCCCGCGCCGGGCGCAATCCGCGCACCGGAGCGCATGTTCCGGTCGAGCAGAAGAGCGTGCCGTTCTTCAAGACCGGCAAGGAAATGCGCGAACGGCTCAACCGCGACAACGACGGTCAGGGCGATCTCGGCGCGAACTGATCCGCCCGGGTCCGTGCATCGCTGATCGCAGCGAAGAAGGATCGGGATGCGCAAAATCCTCAATGCCATTGTGATCGTGCCGCTGGCGCTGATCCTGCTGGCCTTCGCGGTGGCCAACCGGCAATTCGTGACGCTGTCGTTCGACCCGTTTAGTTCCGGCGATCCTTCGGTGGCGCTGACTTTGCCGCTGTTCATCGTGATTATTGCGGTGGCGATGCTGGGCGTGGTGGCAGGCAGCGTCGCGACCTGGTTCGGCCAGCGTCACTGGCGCCGCGCCGCGCGGCGCCACGAGGCCGAGGCCCGCGAGGCGCGCCAGCAATTGGCCAACCAGCGGGCCCAGAGCGGATTTTCGGTCTCTCCCCGGCAGACCTACGGGGCGCCGCTGGTGCCGCCGGCCCAGCTTCCTCCGGGAGAGCCGCGCGGGGCCGCCCGGCCGCTGGCCATCGGGCAAGACAAGCCCGGCCCGACGTTGTAGAACCCGCCCCATCCCTGTCCATTTCACCGGAACGCCATGTCGTTGGTCGTGAAAATTTGTGGTCTGTCCACGCCTGAGACGCTTGAAGCGGCTCTGGGCGCGGGGGCTGACATGGTGGGGTTCGTGTTCTTCCCGGCCTCGCCGCGCCATCTGTCGCTGGATGCGGCGCGCGAGTTTGGCCGGCTTGCCGCGGGCCGCGCGGCGAAAGTCGCGCTGACGGTCGATGCCGACGACGCCACGCTCGCCAACATTGTCGAGACATTGCGGCCCGACTGGCTGCAATTGCATGGTCGCGAGAGCATCGCGCGCGTGCGCGACATCAAGCAGCGTTTCGGCCTGCCGGTGATGAAGGCGATCGCGGTGGCGAGCCGCGAGGATCTGGCCGCTGTGCCGGGCTATGCGGCGGCCGCCGACCGCATTCTGTTCGACGCCCGTGCGCCGAAAGACGCCACCCGTCCGGGCGGTCTCGGCGTGCCGTTCGACTGGCATCTGCTTGACGACATCGGAAACGATCGTTCCTTCATGCTGTCCGGCGGCTTGAACATCGCTAATGTGGCGGAGGCGGTCGGCATCACCCGCGCCGGCGGCGTCGATGTCTCCTCCGGCGTCGAACGCGCGCCCGGCGTCAAGGATTCCGAGATGATCCGTGCCTTCATCCGCGCCGCGCGCGCGGCGGAAAGCGCGTTGCAAAATACGAAAGTCACCAGTGCATGAGTCTGTCCAAACCCAATTCCTTCCGCTCCGGTCCTGACGAGCGCGGACATTTCGGCATTTTCGGCGGACGCTTCGTCGCCGAGACGCTGATGCCGCTGATCCTCGATCTGGAAAAGGCCTATGCGGAGGCCAAGGCCGATCCGGCGTTCCAGAAGGAGATGAACGGCTACCTTGCGCATTATGTCGGCCGGCCCTCGCCTTTGTATTACGCCGAGCGGCTGACCGAGCATCTCGGCGGCGCGAAGATTTATCTGAAGCGCGAGGAGCTCAATCACACCGGCTCGCACAAGGTCAACAACGTGCTCGGCCAGATCATGGTCGCGCGCCGCATGGGCAAGAAGCGGATCATCGCCGAGACCGGCGCGGGCCAACACGGCGTCGCCACCGCAACGCTGTGCGCGCGCTTCGGGCTTGAATGCATCGTCTATATGGGCGCGGTCGATGTCGAGCGGCAGCAGCCCAACGTGATCCGCATGGAAATGCTTGGCGCCAAGGTGGTGCCGGTGCAGTCCGGCACCCGCACGCTGAAGGATGCGATGAATGATGCGCTGCGCGACTGGGTGACCAATGTCGCGACCACGTTCTATTGCATCGGCACCGTCGCCGGTCCGCATCCTTATCCGATGATGGTGCGCGATTTTCAGTCGGTGATCGGCCACGAGACCCGCGCGCAGATTCAGGAGGCCGAAGGCCGCTTGCCGGATTCGCTGGTCGCCTGCATCGGCGGCGGCTCCAATGCGATGGGCCTGTTCCATCCCTTCCTCGACGATCCGTCCGTGGAGATTTTCGGCGTTGAGGCGGCCGGCCATGGTTTGACGAATCTGCATGCGGCGTCGATCGCCGGCGGCCGGCCCGGCGTGCTGCATGGCAATCGCACCTATCTGCTGATGGATGATGACGGCCAGATCCAGGACGCGCATTCGATTTCCGCCGGTCTCGATTATCCCGGCATCGGTCCGGAGCATTCCTGGCTGCATGAGACCGGCCGCGTCACCTATCTCTCGGCGACCGACGAGGAGGCGCTCGCGGCGTTTCAGCTGCTGTCGCGACTCGAGGGCATCATTCCGGCGTTGGAGCCGGCGCATGCCATCGCCAAGCTGATGGAACTCGCGCCGAAGCGGCCGCGCGATCATCTGATGGTGGTCAATCTGTCGGGCCGCGGCGACAAGGACGTGCCGCAGGTCGGCGATATTCTTAGAGGCAGAAAAAAGTGACCACGCGCATCGATACCAAGTTTGCCGAACTCGCCAAGGAAGGCCGCGCGGCGTTCGTCACCTTTTTGATGTGCGGCGATCCCGACCCTGCGACCTCGCTCGCCATCATCAAGGCGCTGCCGAAGGCTGGTGCGGACGTGATCGAGCTCGGCATGCCGTTCACCGATCCGATGGCGGACGGCCCCGCGATTTAGGCCGCCGGCTTGCGTGCGCTGAAGGCCGGCATGACGCTGAAAAAGACGCTCGATCTGGTGCGTGATTTCCGCAAGGGCGATAACGCCACGCCGATCGTGCTGATGGGCTATTACAACCCGATCTACATTTACGGCGTCGATCGTTTTCTGGATGACGCGAAAACCGCCGGCGTGGATGGTTTGATCGTGGTCGATCTGCCGCCGGAAGAAGACACCGAATTGTGCCTGCCGGCGCTGAAGGCGGGATTGAGCTTCATTCGTCTGGCGACCCCGACCACCGACGACAAGCGGCTGCCGGCGGTGCTCGCCAACACCTCGGGCTTTGTCTACTACGTCTCGATCACCGGCATCACCGGCTCGGCCAGCGCCAATGCCAGCGCGGTGTCGGACGCGGTGGCGCGTATCAAGCGCCACACGCCGCTGCCGGTCTGCGTCGGTTTCGGCATCCGCACACCGGAGGCGGCCCGCAACATCGCGCAGGCAGCCGATGGCGCGGTGGTCGGCTCGGCGCTGATCGATGTTCTGCGTGCCACACTCGATGCGGACGGCCGCGCCACTGCCAAGACCGTTCCGGCGGTGGTCGATCTTGCCGCGGCACTGGCGCAGGGCGTGCACGGCGCAAAGCAGGCTGCGGAATAGCTTTTCGGCCTTCGCCCTTGCGGGCGGCGGTGCCGAACCGCATCTATGCGGGGAGGCTCATCTTGGTTAAAACCTCATTGGCATGTGCTCCGTACTCTGGAGCCTGCCGCCTTTCCCGAAGGGGAAGGACTGGATCGTCGCCAAGAGATCGCGACGTCACGGAGTTTAAAACATGAACTGGTTGAACAGCGTTGTCCGGCCGAAGATCCGCAGCTTCCTCAAGCGCGAGACGCCGGAGAATTTGTGGATCAAGTGTCCGGATTCCGGCCAGCTGGTTTTCTACAAGGATGTCGAGGCGAACCAGTTCGTCATTCCCGGCTCCAACTATCACATGCGCATGGGCGCGACTGCGCGTCTCAAATCGATCTTCGACAACGAGACCTGGTTCGATGTCGCGCTGCCGGACGTGATGGCCGATCCGTTGAAATTCCGCGACGAACGCAAATATGTCGACCGCATCCGCGATGCCCGCGCCAAGACCGGCATGCATGACGCACTGAAGGTCGGCTTCGGTCGTCTCGAAGGTGCGCCCGCGGTGGTCGCGGTGCAGGATTTCGATTTCATGGGCGGCTCGCTCGGCATGGCGGCGGGCGAGGCCATCGTTCGCGGACTTGAACTCGCTGTCGAAAAGAAGGCGCCCTTCATCATGTTCGCGGCCTCCGGCGGCGCGCGGATGCAGGAAGGCATTCTGTCGCTGATGCAGATGCCGCGCACCACGGTGGCGATCCAGCTGCTGCGCGAGGCGAAGCAGCCCTACATCGTGGTGCTGACCAATCCGACCACCGGCGGTGTCACCGCCTCCTATGCGATGCTGGGCGACGTGCAGATCGCCGAGCCTGGTGCGATGATCGGCTTTGCCGGTGCGCGCGTGATCGAGCAGACCATTCGCGAGAAACTGCCGGAAGGCTTCCAGCGCGCTGAATATCTCAAAGACCACGGCATGGTGGACATGGTGGTGCATCGCCATGATCTGCGCCCGACACTGGCGCGGCTGTGCCGCCTCCTGACCAAGGCTCCCGCGTCCGACGCCGCGCAGACGATGCGCCCGTCGCTGCCGCCGGACGTCGATGTAGCCGCGTCTCCGGCGTGAGTGCTGACGTCCCACGCTCGGCCGCGCTGGATGATCTGTTGGCGCGGCTCACCAGCCTGCATCCCAAGCGCATCGACCTGACGCTGGATCGGATGTGGCGCATTCTGGGTGCGCTGGGTCATCCCGAAAAGAAGCTGCCGCCAGTCATTCACGTCGCTGGCACCAACGGCAAGGGGTCGACGGTGGCGTTCATGCGCGCCATTCTCGAAGCCGCGGGCTTGCGCGTGCATGTCTACACCTCGCCGCATCTGGTGCGCTTCAACGAACGCTTTCGCCTGGGAAAAGTCGGCGGCGGCGTCCTCGCCACCGACGAGCAGCTCCGCGTGGTGCTGGACCGCTGCGAGCGCGCCAATGCCGGCGTGCCGATCACCGTGTTCGAGATCGAGACCGCGGCGGCGTTCTGCCTGTTCGCCGATCATCCCGCCGACGTGCTGCTGCTGGAAGTCGGACTTGGCGGGCGGCTCGATGCCACCAATGTGATCGATGCGCCGCTCGCTAGCGTAATCACACCGATCGGCATCGATCACACCGAATTTCTCGGCGAGACGCTGGCGCAGATCGCGGGCGAAAAAGCCGGCATCATCAAGAAGCAGGTGCCGGTGATCTGTACCGAGCAGCTGCCGGACGCCATGGCGGTGATCGAGAGCGCGGCGCGCAAATTGCGCGCGCCGCTGCACGCGGCGACGCAGGACTGGCACGTCAATGTCGAGCATGGCCGTCTGGTCTATCAGGATGAACGCGGTCTGCTGGATCTCGCCGCGCCCCGGCTATTCGGTCGTCATCAGTTCGACAATGCCGGGCTTGCGATCGCGGCGCTGCGCGCGATCGAGACGCTCAAGCTGGAGCCTGCGGCATTCGAGCAGGGCATTGCCCGTGCCGAATGGCCGGCGCGGATGCAGCCGCTCACCTCGGGCCGTCTGGTCGGCGTTGCGCCGAAGGATGCTGAGCTGTGGCTCGACGGCGGCCACAATCCGGATGGCGGCCGCATCGTCGCCGCCGCGCTTGGCGACCTTGAGGAGCGCGCGTCGCGCCCGCTGGTGATTGTCGCCGGCATGATGGGCAACAAGGATGCCGCCGGCTTCCTGGCCAATTTCGCCGGACTGACGCGCCACATCATCGCGGTACCAATTCCGGGCAACGACAATGCGATGCCGCCGCAGAAACTGGCCGATGCGGCGCGCGCGCTCGACATGCGCGTGGAGATTGCCGATAGCGTGGAAGCGGCGCTGCGCCGGATCGCGGCGCTGGCCTATGAGGTGCCGCCGCGCATCCTTGTTACCGGCTCGCTTTATCTCGCCGGCCATGTGCTGGCGGACAACGGCACACCGCCTCTGTAAGCACTACGCGACTGCGCAAATGCCAACGGCCAGCTTGCGCTGGCCGCTCGACACAACAATCCGATATTAAATCAGCATTACACCGCCGCGCTGATCCACTGCTGCAGCTTCTGCTTCGGCGCGGCGCCGACTTGGCGCGAAGCCATCTCGCCGCCCTTGAAGATCATCAGGGTGGGGATCGACATCACGCCATACTTCGACGCGGTCTTCGGGCTCTCGTCGACGTTGAGCTTGACGATTTTCACCTTGTCGCCCATCGCGCCGGCGATTTCGTCGAGGGCGGGCGCGATCATGCGGCAGGGGCCGCACCACTCCGCCCAGAAGTCGACGACGACCGGACCTTCCGCCTTGAGAACCTCTGCCTCGAAGTCGGCGTCCGAAACCTTGCCCACGCTCATGATATGCCTCGTTGTTCGGGAAAAGCGCTGAATTCAGAATTGCGCTGGAATTGATGATGCCAACCTATGAACGGCCGGTTGCGGGGTCAAGGTTAGTCACGATCACATGATACGGCTTCAGTTCGGCGTCAAGGGCGGCGGTGGAAAGTTCCATGATTTCAGGACGTTCGGTCCACAATAGCCAGCAGCGGACGGCGCGATCGGGGTAAAGTTTGGCGAGCACGGCGCGGTAGAGCGCCATCTGCCGCAGATAGGCGCGCGGGGCGTCTTGCGGCGTGCGCGGCGGCGCCTGGTTGGTCTTGTAATCGACGATCAGAATCTCGCGCTGCGTGATCGCGAGGCGGTCGATCTGGCCCGAGACCAACAGCGGCGAACCGTGTCGCCGTTGCAATCGGCCGATGATCGGCACCTCCGCGCGGCTGCCGGAGGCGAACACCGACGCGAATTGCGGATCGTCGATGAGGGCCAGCACTTGCGTTGCGAGTGCTTCGCGCTCCGGCGGGGTCCAACCGCTGGCGTCGCGTGCGTGGCGCGTCAGAAACGCCATCGCCGCATCCCTGCGTTGCGTTGCCGGCAGGTTCGGCAGCGATTGCAGCAGACGATGCACCAGCGTGCCACGCTGCCGTGCGCGGGCGCGCGCTTCAACGGATTGCGGCGAACGGGCTGCCACGTCCTGCTCATCGGGCGGATCGGACGGACGCAGCAGGGCGTCCGTGCTGAGGTCGCGCGGCGCCATGCTCCGCAGCCATATCGGCGCAGGTTCGGAGAAAGCGTCTTGCGCTGCGGGCGCCTCGGCCGTCGGCAGATCGAAATCCTCCGGCCGGCCGTAGCGCCGCACCGGGCCGTGAGAAGTCTCTACCATCTGCATCTGCAGGCCGGAGCGTTCCAGGCCGTCACGGATCAGGCAGTACCACGAGGTCGGCGGCGGCTCGTTGCGATTGCCGGGCAGCATGCCGCCGACGATCAACCGGTCGGCGGCGCGGGTCATCGCCACATAGAGCAGCCGCCGGTACTCGTCGTCGGTCTCGCCGGTCATCGCCGCGCGTGCCCCCGCTACGGCGGGCGGATCGTCGGCCTTGCGGCCGGTCCAGACTACGACGTTTGGTGCGCCGGGCGCAGCGTTGCCCTGCGGCAGCCGCACCAGCGACAGGCGCTGCGATTCCGCCGGCGAACGCGTGGTGTCGATCAGGAACACCACGGCGGCTTCGAGGCCCTTGGCGCCGTGTGCGGTCATCACCCGCACCTCGTCGCGGCGGATTTCCATGTCGCGCTTGATCTCGATATCGGCCGAACGCAGCCAGGCCATGAAGCCCTGCAGCGACGCGGCTTCCTTGCGCTCATAGCTCAGCGCGAGTTCAAGGAATTCGTCGAGCGCGTCGTTGGCTTCCGGTCCAAGCCGGGCAAGCATGCGCGCCCGCCCGCGGTCGCCGCCGAGCAGCCAGGAGTAGAACGCGAACGGTGTCTCCTGCGCAAAGCGGCGCTCGCAGCGCTCCAGCCGTGTCAGCGCGTCGTGCAGCTTCGCATTCTCGGCGGCATGTGCGGCCAACGCGCCCCGCAATGTTCCCTTGCGCTGCGGTGCGATCAGCAGCAGATCGTCGTCGTCGAGGCCGAACAACGGACTTTTCAGCGCGACCGCGAGCGCCAGATCATCGCGCGGCAGCAGCAGCGCGTCGGCGAGATTCATCAGGTCGATGATCGCGATATGCTCGGTCAGTTTCAGCCGGTCGGCGCCAGCCACCGGAATCCGCGCATGTTTCAGCGCCTGGATCACGGCGTCGAACGCGGTGCCGCGACGCCGCACCAGAATCAGAATGTCACCATAAGAGAGCGGCCGCCGCTTGCCGGCTGGCCCCGTCATCTCGCGGCGGTCGATCAAGTCGGAGATCGCGCGCTGCACCCGCTTGGCCAGTCGCACATCGGGGCTGGTTTCCGACACCGCGTCGAACGGCGCGCGCCAGCCTTCGATTTCCGGGCGCTCGTCTGCGGCTTCGAGATCCCACAACTCCACCATGGCGGGCGCGGCGTCGCCGAGCGCCATGTGCGGTGGCATGCCGCCGCTGTCGGTGGTGACGCTGCGGAAGATGTCCGGCGTGGCGAAGGTCGCGGAGACTGATTGCAGCACGCTGACGCCGGAGCGGAACGAATAATTGAACGACACGGGCTCGAAGCTGAGTTGCGCCGCTTTGAAACGCGCACCGATATCGCGCTTGCGCAGGTCGAACTCGCGCGGCTCGGCACCCTGGAACGAGAAGATCGACTGCTTCTCGTCGCCGACCGCGAACACGGTGCGCTTGACGCCGTCGCGCGCGCCCTTGCCGGCGGTGAATTCGGCGATGATGCGCTCGACGATGTCCCATTGCCGGGGGCTGGTGTCCTGCGCTTCGTCGATCAGCACATGATCGACGCCGCGGTCGAGCTTGAAATGCACCCAGCCGGCAGAGACGTTGTCCAGCATCGCCAGCGTCTTGTCGATCAGGTCGTCATAATCGAGCACGCCGCGCGCTTGCTTCTCGCGGCGATAATGCGCGGCGACGGCGCTTGCGATCACCAGCAGCGCATGGGTGCGCTCGCGCGCGGCGACGGCGCGGCGCTTTTGCAGCAGCGCCGCCACGCGCTCGCATTCATGCTCCAGGCGCTGCGTGAAATCCGGCCGGGCATCGCTGATTTTCTTGGTTGCGAGCGATTTGCGCGGCTCCATCTTGTCGGTCAGGAACACGCCAAGATAGCCATCGACCCGCGCGCTGCCCGCCTCGGCGAGCGCCTGACGTAGTCGCGTTGCCTGCTTGACGTCGTTCGTGCTGCCGGTCTCCAGGACCGCCGCCGCTGCTGCCCATTCGGACGACGGTAGATAGGGGCCTTCGACGATTTCGCGTTCGATGTCCTCAAGGTGTTCATCGGCACCGACACCGAGGGTCTGCGCAAGCTGCGCCAGCGCGGTCTGCGGATCGCCGGCCTGATCGGCCCAGGCCAGCATATTCTGCCGGCTGAGGCAGGCTTCGCGCACCACTTCGCGGAAGTTAGCGTCGGCGGCGCTCGCCATCGCGATTTGGAGTGCGCGGCCCTCGGCGCTCTCCGGACCGGCGGAGGCCGCGAGCAGCACCGCGATGTTGGCGCGCTCCATCATCGCGGCCTGATCGCGGTCGTCGAGCACGGCAAAGCGCGCCGGCACGTTGGCCTCGAACGGAAACTGCTGCAGCAGGCGGGTGCACAGCGCGTGGATGGTCTGCACCTTCAAGCCGCCCGGCGTCTCCAGCGCGCAGGCGAACAATTCGCGGGCGCGGCGGCGCTGCCGGGTATTCGGCCGCGGTGCGCCGGTCTCGACAATGGCGGCATCGAGCGCGGCATCGTCGAGCGTGACCCAGTGGCCAAGCGTGGTGAAGACGCGCTCCGCCATGTTGGCGGCGGCTGCTTTAGTGAAGGTGATGCAGAGGATTTTTTCCGGCGCCACGCCGCCGAGCAACAGACGGATCACACGGTTGACCAGCACATGGGTCTTGCCGGAACCGGCATTGGCGGTGACGAATACCGAGCCGGCCGGATCGGAGGCCTTGGCCTGCGCGTCACGCACCGCCTGCGGAATATTCTGGCGTGTGCTCATTCCTTGTCTCCGCTGGCGCCGCCGGTTGCGGACCATTCCTTGATGCGGGCAAGATTGTCGTAGGTGCCGTAGCGATTCGACCACATCGAAAGATTGAGAGAGTTATAAGGCTGCGCCTCATTCTCGAAGCTGCGGATCAGCGCTTCCAGCTTAGCCCGTGCCGCGCTTGCCGCATCGTCCGGCGCCTGTGGTTGATCGCCGCGATTGAGCTTCAGTTCAAGCAGCCGTTCCTCGCCCGGCGGATTGTTGCCGCTGAGTCTGACATAGAGAATCTCGCTGACCGAACTGCCGGCGGCAATGCCGTCAAAGCCGCCCTCGCGCAGGATCGCCGCTTCCAGCGTGAGTTGCGGCGACAGGCCGAGATAGACTTGCCGGCCGGTCGGCGGCTGGCCGGTCTTGTAATCGACAATGGCAAAGGTGCGATCGCTGCGATGCTCGATCCGGTCGGCGCGCGCCGACAGTGTGAAAGCGCGCGCGCCGTCCAGCGGAATCGTAATCTCGCCACGGATTTCCGCCGCGATGCGCGCGACATTGAGCCGCCGCCCGGTCTCCCAGCCGCCGAACCAGTCGGCGATACGCAAAAAGCGCGGCCACCACAGCGCGCGCGCCTCGGGGCGCTCCATCAGCGACGCGAAATGTTTTTCGCCGATCGCGACCAGCGCGCCGACCGGATCGTCCGGCAATGCCGCCGCGAAAGTCTCGGAGAACTCGCCCAGCGCGGCATGGATCGCCGAGCCGCGATCCGCCGCCGACAGCGGCATGTCGACCGGATCGAGCGGGATCAGCTTCAGGATACGCTTGGCGTAGATCGTGTAGGGATCACGCAGCCAGTCCTCGATCTCGGTGACCGACATTTTCAACGGCCGCAACGCGCGCGGCGGTTTCGGTTGCGGCGGCGACTGCGGCGTCACCGCCGCAGGATGATCAAGCGTCTCCGCATGACCGACATAGACATCGCCGCGCGCTTTTGCTTTGTTCCAGCGCACCTCGCCCGCGACCGCCTCAAGGCGATGCAAAAAGCGCGAGGCGACGGCCGGTGCGCCGCCGATCTTGGCGGCATGGGTGAGAAGCACTTCCTTGGTGCCGAGCAGTTGCGCGAAGTCATGCGCCGACAGGCCGATGCGCCGCTCCGGCAGATCGAGGCCGAGATCATGACGCATCGGACGGCTGAGCCAGGGGTCGATGCGCGGTGCCGGTGGCCAAACGCTTTCCACGAGGCCGCCGAGTATGACGCGGTCGCATTGCGTGAGGCGTGCTTCCAGCGGACCATAGATGCGCAGCTTCGCGCCATCGGTTTGCGGCCGCCGCACGATGCGGTCGGCGAACAGGGTCCTGAAGGTCTCCGGATAATCCGTCCGGGTGACGGCAAGTCCGCTCGGTGTGCCCATCGCGGCAAGATCGTCGAAGGTGTTGGCGAGTTCTTCGCCGCCGGTTCCTTCAAACAAAATCGCGATGTCGTTCTGGTCGCGCGATAGCGCCTCGAGAATCGCGCGGTGCTGCTGTGCCACCGTGCTGAAATCATGCGCCGCATTGGCCTTGAGATCGGCGAGCGGTTGCAGCGCCTCGCACAGTTTGGCGACAAACACCTGCCCCGCGGCGAGCCGTTCCGGCGGTAGCGCCGCGCGCGGCTCGGAGGGGTGCAGCGAGGAGAGTTCGCCGCGCCGCAGTCTGGCGTGCTCGTCGCAGAACTGCGCCAGGTCGCGCATCAGCCCGGCGCAGCCCGCCGACGGGCGCGTGCCGCGATAGAGCGCGATCTCGAGATCGGCAATAGTCTCGGCGTAAGCGCCTTGCGCTGCGCCCAATCGAAACAGCGGATGCTTGAGCAGCGCGAGCACCGGCGCGGGCGCCAGATCCTCGGCGGCGGTTTGCGCAGCGAGCCGCGCGAAGATACCTGCTTGCGTATCCATCAGGGAATCGCCGCCGGAATCGTCGTACGCCAGTTGCCAGCGCCCCAGCGCCGCCATCACCCGCCGTGCCAGCGCGCGATCGGGCGTCACCAGCGCCGCGGGGATGTCGTGTTCGCGCGCCTCGCGCATCGCCACCGCGATCGCCAGCGCCTCCATTTCCGGATTGGCCGCCTCGATCACCGTGAGATTCTGACTGGCAATCGCGATTGCGGCTTCGACGGAGGGTTCAGCAAGGCGTTCGCGCCAGCGCGCGCTGGCGCTCGCCGGCCGCATCAATTCCGAGGTCAAAATCTCGCGGCCTTGCGGCGCGGGCGGTGCGAGCGTGACGACGTCGCGGCGACTGATGCCGAAACGCGCAAGCAGACCATGCAACGCGAATTGCGGATGACTCGGCAACGGCGTGTTGCTGCTCTCGGTGTCGTCGCTGCCGCCGATTGCATTCCAGGCGTCCTCGTCGAGATCGGTGTCGAGGCCGGGCAACACCACCGCGCCGTGTTTCAGGCCAGCGATGGCGTGCAGGAATTTCGCGGTGGCCGGCATCGAGCCGGTCGAACCCGCCGCGATCACCGGGCCGGTGTGATGTGAGGTCAGCCGCGCGGCTTCGGCTTCAATCAGGCGATCGCGCCGCAGCGCAGGTTCGATGGTACCGGTTGCGGCGAGAATCACGGGCCATGCGTCCTTGGCGATGCGCAGGAACTTCAGCGTCAATTGCCAGTAGCGGTCGAGATCATCGGGCACGAGGCTATCGAGTGCATCCCAGGCAACGCCGCGCGTTGCCATGTCGTCCATCAGACGGGCGAGATCGTCGGCCAGCGCAAGGCTGGCGGCGGGACCGCCCATCACCAGCGGCGCGGCGGCGGGATCGCCGGGCGCGAGCTGTTTGGCCCATTGCGCCACCAGTCGCGCCAGCGCCAGCCGCCGCTCCAGCGATCCCAGTGCGGGCGGGATGTCGAGCGCAGCGAATTCTTCGCCAGATTCGGCCTGCGCGAATTCAAGCTCGTCCTCGTCGATGCCGCCAAGTGCCTTGATGCGCGGCAGCAGCACGGCATCGGTGCCGAGCACGTCGAGGAACACCTCGCGCGCCATGCGGCAGGCGCGCTGGGTCGGCAGATAGAGCGTGGCGTCGGCGAGACGCTCGGGCTGCGCGCGCGCCTCAAAGCCCGCGATCAGCTCGCCGTCGATCAGGGCGGCGATGACCGTGCGCAGAAACGGCACTGAGGCGGGGATGTTGAAAACGCGCATGGGGTCCGATTCGATACGGACCCATCATGGCACGGTCAAGGACCGCTGCGACAGCAATCAGGCGACGCTGGCGAGTACCGCATCCTCGGCGGCCTGCACCGCGTCCGGGGTGCCAACATGCATCCAGACGCCTTCGAGCCGCAGTCCAAACAGCCGCTCGCGCTCGGCGGCAGTGTCGAACAGACGGGTCAGCGAAAATTCGCCCTGCGGCGCGTCCTTGAAGATCGTGGGGGAGAGAATGGCGACGCCGGCATAGACGAACGGCGCGACCTGCTGCTCTTTGCGCCTGTGCAGCCGCCCGTCTGCGGTCATGGCGTAGTCGCCGGGGCCGTCATAGCCAATGCTGTTCGCGGTCGGCGCCATCAAGAGCAGGATGTCCATCTGTGCCGGATCGAAGGCGCTGGCGAGCCGGTCGAGATTGGGCTGCACGCTGTCGATCCAGATGGTGTCGGCATTGAGAAGGAAGAACGGGTCGTCACCGAGCAGCGGCAACGCCTTGACCACGCCGCCGCCGGTGCCAAGCACCACGTCGCGCTCGTCGGAAATTGTCACGCGCGGGCGCGCTCGCTCCGCGACATGAGCCATAATCTGCTCGCCGAGATAATGCACGTTGACCACGGCCTTGCCGACGGCGGCCTCGGCAAGGCGGTCGAGCACATGATCGAGCAGCGGCTTGCCCGCCACCACCACCAGGGGCTTGGGCATATGATCGGTCAGCGGCCGCATGCGGGTGCCGAAACCGGCGGCAAGAACCATGGCGGTATGAGGCTTGGTCGGCATGCGCTCCTCGGGGCCGCTTGCGGCGAATCGCAAACAGCAAACTAAAGTTTTCACCGTTTCATGGAAACGGGGAAAGACTCCAGGTTTTTGATTGGACGCGCTTTCGTCACGCGAACCCGGTGTCCACTTCGCTCGAAAACGCGTTGGCAGTCGGCGCCTGAGCGCGCCGCCGCCAGGCAGGCTTTAGCGGTCCAATATGACAGCGATGCGACCGGGTGTGGTGGCCCGCTTGGGAAGGCTCAGACTTCCACGACGTCCGAGGACGCATTCTTGCGGTTGTTACGCTTCTTGGCGTCCGGCTTGAGGAACGCGACGCCGATCTGCTCGCCATTGACCCAGGAGAGTTCGCAGCGGCGATAGGCAAGACCGGTGGACGACAGCAGCAGGAAGAATTCCTTCAAGGCAAGGCCGGTGACGGTGCCCTCGACGGTCAGCTTGGCGCCGGTCTCGGAGATGTCCTCGACCAGGCAGTTGCGCCGCCAGGTGCCGTCAATTCCCATCATATGGGCAGCAAAACCGCGCTCGAAGACGACACGCTCGCCCCGCTTCCGCTCCGCCATTGATCGTGCTCCACGAATTCGCTGGCGCGTCCCCGGTCGCGCCCCATGAGATATGGGCCGTAAAATTAGAGCCCGCTCGCTAACAAGCGGTAAACCGAGATCCTCAGCGGGAACCGGCCGGTGGCGGGATGTGTGCAATGCACCATTCCCGCACAGCGGCGAGCGAGGGATGGGAGAAGGCGCGGTTGAGATAGGTCCAGATTCGCGGCTGGTGGCGCAGATAATGCGGCTTGCCATCACGGCGGTTGAGCCGCGCGAAGGTGCCGAGCAGGCGGGTGTTCCGCTGTGCCGACATGATGGCGTATTGCTCGGCGAAGGCGGCCGGATCGAAATCCGGATCGGCGCTGCGGCGGGCACCGACATAGCGCGCCAGCATCGCGATCTCGAGCGAGTCCGGCACATCGACCCGCGCGTCCTGCAGCAGCGAAACGAGATCGTAGGCGGTCGGACCGATCACCGCGTCCTGGAAATCGATCACGCCGACGCGCTTGATGCCCTCGCGCGCCTCCAGCCAGATCAGGTTCGGCGAATGAAAATCGCGCAGCATCCAGGTGGTCGGCGCGGCCGCGATCTTGCCCAGCAACTGGCGCCACAGAACGATGAAATCGGCGTGCATCGCGCTGGTCAGTTCGACACGCCGGTCGGGCAGATACCATTCCAGCATCAGCCCGATCTCGACCATCATCGCGTCGAGATCGAACGGCGGAATCGCATAATCGAGATGCGGCGCGAGCGGCAGCGTGCCCGGCAGGCTCTCGCCATGCAAGGCCGCCAGCATGTCGACCGCCGCCTGATAGCGCTCCGGAATCGGCGTGGGCGGATCGCCCTCGACGAAAGACTCGCCGCCGAGATCCTCGGTGATGAGGAATCCGGCTTCAAGATCGGCGTGACGAATCACGGGCGCGGAGAAGCCGCGCGTGCGCAGACCGTTGGCGAGCGCAACAAACGGGCTGACATCTTCGGCGAGATGCACTGCGGCGCTGTAGGACTTGCCGTCATAGAGCGCCGGGCCGTCGGGGCGCGGTGGTGCGTTCATCAGGATGGTCGAGGTGCCGTCGCGAAACAGCCGTGCATAGGAGCGGGTCGAGGCATCGCCCGGCATCCGCTCGCGGCCGGCATTGATCTCGCCGGACAGTTCGAGAAATTGGCGCAGCGCCTTCAATCGCTCCACCTTCGCCGCGGCTTCGCCAAATCCGGTGATCTCGGCGGCGCGTGCAGAGAAGCCGAGCGAGGGACGGTGGCTGAACAGGATGTCGATGCGGTCGGCCGGCATCAGACCGGGCGCGCGCTCCGGCCATTCGATCAGCGACAGCGTAGCCTCGGGCAGCGGCGCAAGACCGATCTCCTCCAGTTCGCTGGCATCGCTGATCCGGTAAAGGTCGGCATGCAGCACCGAATAGGCCGCAAGATCGTAGGTCTGAGTCAGAGTAAAAGTCGGGCTCGGGACTTCGAGTTCGTCGTCGCCGGCGAGATAGCGGATCAAAGCGCGCGCGGCGGCGGTCTTGCCGGCGCCAAGATCGCCCGAGAGCGTGATGGTGTCGCCCGGCCCGATCAGCAAAGCGAGATCGGCCATCAATTGCGCGGTGGCCGTCTCGCTGGCCAGGGCAACCGAAAAGGTCGTGGGCGCGCTCATTCGGCGGCGTTGCGATGCAAAGTGTGATCGGCTGGGAATTCGCAGGTGACGGTGGTGCCGCGGCCGACCGCGGAATCCACCCGCACCTTGCCGCCGTGCAGTTCGACGAACGAACGCACCAGCGACAGGCCGAGCCCGGCACCGCGATGACGCGAGCCGTTGGCGTGGCTTTCAAACCAGTCGAACACCTTGTCCTTGACCTCGGCGGGAATGCCGGGGCCGGAATCCGACACCGAGAACATCACGCTGCCGTTGTTGCGCCAGGCATTGATGGCGACGGTGCTTTTGCGCGGCGAGAAGCCGATGGCGTTGGCGAGAAGATTGTAGAGCACCTGCACGATGCGGCGCTCGTCGGCGACGAAACTGCCGAGCGAGGGATCGATATCGACGCGCAGCGCAATGCCCTCGCGCTCGAGGCGATCCTGCAGGCCGGCGGTGGCTTCCTCGACGGTCTTGCGCAGATCGACCGGACCGAGGTCGAGTGTCATCGCGCCGGCGTCGATGGTGGCAAGGTCGAGGATGTTGTTGATGATCGCGAGCAGGGCGTTGGTCGAGGTGGTGATGTAGCCGAGATATTCGTTCTGCTTTTGCGTCATCGGTCCGGTGGCCGGATCGTTGAGGAAATGCGCGAAGCCAATGATGGTGGTGAGTGGCGAGCGCAGTTCGTAGGAAACGTGGTGGACGAAATCGACCTTCATCTGGTCGGCGGTCTCCAGCGCCTCGTTGCGCTCGCGCAGCGCGCGCTCGACATTGACGCTGTCGGTGACGTCCTGGAAGGTGAGCATGGTGGCGCCGTCGGGCAGCGGCGTGGTCGTGCAATCGAGCACGCTGCCGTCGCGGCGCTCCAGCCGCAATTGCACCGCCTTGCGGTTGTCGATGCCGGTGATCGCCCCGCGCAGCGCCTGCCAGGCGGCATCGTCGTCGAGCAGCGGCCGGCACCATTGTTCGATCGCCTCGATATGCGGCTGCTGCGCCAGCGATTCCGGCGACAGCTTCCAGATCTGCGCGAAGGATGGATTGAACAATTGCGCGCGGCCATTGCCGCCGAACACGGCGACCGCCTCGGCGAGATTGTCGAGCGTCTCGCGCTGGACGCGCAGCAGGCCGTCATGCTGGCGCTGCAGCTTCAGACTCTCGGTGACATCGTCGAACAGATAGGTGACGCCGCCCTCGGGGTTCGGCGTGGTGACGATGCTGATGGCGCGGCCGTCGGGCAGATACCAGGTGTCCTTCGCTGGCTCGACCGCGCGATAGGCCTCGTGCAGCTTGGCCTTCCAGGCGCGAAAATCCGGCTGCTCGGAAATCTTGCGCATCGCGCGCAGCTTCTCCAGCACGCTGGAATCGTCCGGGCTGGAATCGAGGAAGGCCGGGTCGAGATCCCACAGCCGCCGGTAGGAGTCGTTGTAGAAGGCAAGGCGCTTGCTGGCATCGAACACCGCGACGCCGGACGACAACTGGTCGAGCATGCGGCGGTGGGCATCCGCCATGCGCACCAGCGCGGCGGTGAGTTCGGTCGCTTCGCTGGCGTCGATGGCGACGCCGGCGCTGCCGCCCTTCACGTTGAGGGCGTGGACATCGAAGGTGCGGCGCTGGCCGCCGATCGCCACCGGCACGCGGGCGTTGAAAACCTCGCCCTGGGCCAGCGCGCGCGCCATCTCGGCGCGGTCGGCGCTGTCGAGCAGTTCGACATTGCGTTCGATGGCATCGGCGGGCGTGGCCGCTTCCGCCGCATGGGCATAGGCCGCATTGGCGAATGTCAGCGTGCCGTCGCTGCGCCGCGCCCAGACCGGCTGCGGTATCGCGGCGGCGAAGGCGCGCAGCGCCTCGGTTTCCTCGATCAGCGCGCGATGACGAACCGTCGTCTCCGCCAGCTCCATCCGCACCCCGGACAGCTCGCGAATCCGCACAATGGCCTGGCCGCCGATGGCGCGACCCATCACTTCAAGCGCGCGGCCATTGGCGGCGGTGAGGTTGAGCAGGAAGCTCTCGCCGGCTTCGCGCAGCGCATCGACCGCGTGATCCATCTGCAACGCCTGCTCGGGATGCAGCCAGGTGCCGAAGGCAAGAATGCGCTGTTGCGGCTGCGCCGGCTGGCCCGGCGGCATCAACAGCGCGACGTCGCCGCCGATCTCGGGCCGATCCTCGCCCGCGGCCCAGGAAATCAGCACCTGCGGTTCGGCGAACAGCAGCGCGCGCAGGCGATCGGCCTCGTTCTGCAAGGTTTGATTCTCGGTGCGCAGGCCGCTTTCGATGGTCGCGGCGCGCACGCGGGTGCGCATCAGCAGAATCGCGGCGACCACCGAGAAGCCGAGCACCGAGGCGGCGACCATCAGCGCGGCGATTTCCTGCCGCTCGAGGCTGCCAAGAACGGTGCCGATGTCGCTGAGCACGCTGGTGTCGGCATAGGCCGGCCAGATTCCGGCGGCCACGCTGACGATGCCGCCATGCACGATCGCTGTGCATGACAAGACGGCTCGACGCATCGTCCGAAGGACGCCCGACATGAAAAATCCCAACCACCCGCGAATCAAAAGACAATATCCCCAACGGGAGTCGGTGGGTAAGAGTTCAGATCGTGAACGCGAATCGGGCGCCAGAATTAAGCGCGTGATTGCGCGAAAACCGGCGCGTGGCGCCGAGAATTACCGCCCGGTGGAGCCAAACCCGCCGCTGCCCCGTGCGGTGGGTGTGAGGGTGGCGACGCTGACGAGTTCCGCCTGCGCCACCGGCGCGATCACCATCTGCGCGATGCGTTCGCCGCGCTGGATTCTGAAATCGCTGGCGCCGTGATTGATCAGCGCGACCAGAATCTCGCCGCGATAGTCGGCGTCGATGGTGCCGGGTGTGTTGAGCACGGTGACGCCATGCTTGGCGGCAAGGCCGGAGCGGGGTCGCACCTGCGCCTCGAAGCCGGGCGGCAGCGCGATCGCAAGTCCGGTCGGCACCAGCACATAGGCGCCAGCCGCCAGCGTCAGCGGTTGATCCTGCGGAACCGCGGCCAACAGATCGAGGCCGGCGGCGTGGGCGGTCTGATAGGCCGGCAGCGCGAGGCCCTCGCCATGCGGCAGACGGAGCACTTCGACAGGAATAGGCATGGTCATGATGCGGTCGGCTCCGTGGCATTGAGCGCCTGCGCGATGCGCGCGACCAGCGCCGTGGCGACATCCTCCTTGGTCATCACCGGCCATGAATCGGGCTGGTGATCGGGTGGATCGTCACGCGTGATGAGATGGATGGTGTTGCGGTCGCCGCCCATCACGCCGCTGCCGGGCGAGACGTCATTGGCGACGATCCAGTCGCAGCCTTTGCGCGCCAGCTTCGCGCGCGCATTGGCGATCAGATGCTCGGTCTCGGCGGCGAAGCCGACCACAAGGCGCGGCCTGTCGTGCGAAAGCTTGGAGATGGTGGCGAGGATGTCCGGATTCTCGACTAGTGCTAGCTGTGGCATGCCGCCCTGGGTTTTCTTGATCTTCTGCGCGCCGGCATTGGCGACGCGCCAGTCGGCGACGGCCGCGGCGAAGATCGCAACATCAACCGGTAAGGCCTTTTCCACCTGCGCCAGCATCGCGCGGGCGGAATTCGACCCGGATCATGGTGACGCCCGCGGGATCGGGCAGATTGACCGGGCCGGAGACCAGCGTCACGGCGGCGCCCGCGGCGGCTGCCGCGGCGGCGATGGCATAGCCCTGTTTGCCGGAGGAGCGGTTGGCGATGTAGCGCACCGGATCGATCGGCTCGTGGGTCGGCCCTGCGGTGATCAGGAGCTTACGGCCCGTGAGAATCTGCTTATGCGGCGGACGCAGCAGCGCGTCGGCGCGTGCCGCGATCTCGGTCGGCTCGGCCATGCGGCCGATCCCGGCTTCGCCGGCTTCCGCCATCTCGCCGGCATTGGGGCCGATGAAGGCGATGCCGTCCCTGGCGAGCGCGGCGGCGTTGCGCCGGGTCGCGGCGTTGGACCACATCGCCGGGTTCATCGCCGGTGCCAGCAGGATCGGCCGGTTGCTGGCGAGCAGGATCGCGCTGGCGAGATCGTCGGCATGGCCGTGCGCCATTTTCGCCATCAGGTCGGCGGTGGCGGGCGCGACCACAATCAGGTCGCAGTCACGGGCCAGGCGGATGTGCCCGGCATCGAATTCGCTCTGGGCGTCGAACAGGTCGGTGTAGCAGCGCTCGTCGGCCAGCGCGCCGGCGGCGAGTGGGGTGACGAATTGCTGGGCGGCGCGGGTCAGCACGCAGCGGACATGGCAGCCGCGATCCTTCAGCCGCCGGATCAGGTCGAGCGCCTTGTAGGCGGCGATGCCGCCGCCGATGATCAAGGTGACGCGCGGCCGGCCGGCGGTTGCCGCCACAACACGGCGGGGGGCGGCTGGGATGGTGCTTGCGGCAGGAGGAGCGGATGTTCCGGACGGCGCGGCGGAAGCGTCTGCGGCCTCGCGCAGGATCACCCGGACCTCGTCCTCGACCGAGCGGCCGCTGCGGGCGGCGCGCAGCTTGAGCGCGGTCTTGATGTCGTCGTCGAGCTTGCGGACGGTCAGGCTGGCCATGGCGTTTCTCCGTCGCCAACGCTAGCAAATGATTGCAATGCAATCAAATTGAAATCAAAAATGATAGCGTTTTAATCAGGCTGTCCACAGCAGCGCCAGCAGCGCGAGGGCGATGATCCAGAGCGCCAGGCTCTGCCAGCGGCCCTTTTTGGCCTGCTGCTCGCCGAGCGCGGCGATGGTCTGCGGCGAGAGCACGAGGCCATTGCGGGTCACCGCCTCGAACTGCTCCAGCGCCGTCAGCCCGCGCGCCGCGATGGCCGGCAGCCCGAGCAGGATACGGCCGAGATCGCCGGCGCCGCTGGCGGTGGCCTGGATGCGGCCGAGCGGACCGAGATTGCGCTCGATCCATTCCCGCACCACCGGATCGGCGGTGCTCCAGATATCGAGCTTGGGATCGAAGGAGCGTGCGACGCCTTCGACCACCACCATGGTCTTCTGCAGCATGATGAGTTCAGGCCGCGTGCGCATGTCGAACAGGCCGGTAACCTCGAGCAGCAGCGTCAGCAGCTTGGCCATCGAGATTTCATCGGCGGCGCGGTTGTGGATCGGCTCGCCGATGGCGCGGATCGCCTGCGCGAAATTCTCCACCGAGTGATGCGCCGGCACATAGCCGGCCTCGAAATGCACCTCGGCGACGCGGCGATAGTCGCGGGTGATGAAGCCCAGCAGAATCTCGGCGAGGAATTGCCGCTCCTTCATGCCGAGCCGGCCCATGATGCCGAAATCGACCGCGATGAGATGGCCAGCCTGATCGACGAACAGATTGCCCGGATGCATATCGGCGTGGAAGAAGCCGTCGCGCAGCGCGTGGCGCAGGAAGCTCTGGATCACGTTGCGGCCCAACGCCGGCAGGTCGATGCCGGAGACTTCCAGCCGCGCGCGATCGTTCAGCGCGATGCCGTCGATCCATTCCATCGTCAGCACGTGATGGCTGGTGCGGTCCCAGTCGACCGCAGGCGTGCGGAAGTCGGGATCGCCGCTGGTGTTCTCGGCCATCTCGGAGAGGGCCGCCGCTTCCAGCCGCAGGTCCATTTCCATCGCGACCGAACGCGCCAGCGTCTCGACGATCTCGACCAGCCGCAGCCGCCGCGCTTCGGAGGACAGGCCTTCCATTTTGCTTGCGGCATAACGGAACGCGTTGAGATCTTCGTTGAAGCGCGCGCCGACATGGGGCCGCAGCACCTTGACCGCGACCGGCTTGCGGACGCCATCGGCCTCGATCTCGGCGCGGTGCACCTGCGCGATCGAGGCGGCGGCGACGGCTTCGCCGAAATGCGTGAAGATCGCCGACAATGGTTTCTCGAACGCGGTCTCGATCGTCGCGATCGCTTCGGCCTGCGGAAACGGCGGCAGCCGATCCTGCAGGCTTTCCAGATCGCGCGCCATCGCAACGCCGACCACGTCGGGGCGGGTGGCGAGAAACTGGCCGAGCTTGACGTAGGTCGGGCCGAGCCGGGTCAGCGCCCGTGACAGCCGCGCGCCGGACTTGGCGTCGCGGCGCTCGATCAGCCGCGCGATGCGGATCGCCGCCTGCGCCGGTGGCGGCAGCGGCGAGGGATCGACCAGTCCGAACACGCCTTCGCGCGCGAACACGAAGCCGGCGCGCGCGAGCCGCAGGATATGGGGCAGCGATGAGATCACAAACGCCAGCCCGAATGCAGTGCGACGATGCCGCCGGACATGATGTCGTATTTGACGCGCGAGAAGCCGGCGTCGCGGATCATGCTGGCGAAGGTATCGGGCTTGGGAAAGCGCCGGATTGATTCGACCAGATAGCGATAGGATTCGGCATCCCCGGTGACCATCTGGCCGATCTGCGGAATGACGTTGAAGGAGAACAGGTCGTAGAGCCTGTCGAGGCCGGGCACGGTGACACTGGAGAATTCGAGACAGAGAAAGCGCGAGCCGGGGCGCAGCGTCCGGTAGGCTTCCTTCAGTGCCAGCGGAATGCGCGGCACGTTACGGATGCCAAAGGCGATGGTGTAGGCGTCGAAGCCGCTGTCGCCAAACGGCAGCGCCTCGGCGTTGCCCTCGATGAAACTGACGCGGTCGTCGAGGTGCTGGGCCGCGGCGCGTTCGCGGCCGACCGCGAGCATGTCGGTGTTGATGTCGCACACCGTGGCCTGGAAATGTGGACCGGCGGCCTTGGCGGCGCGGAACGAGATGTCGCCGGTGCCGCCGGCGACGTCGAGCAACGCGAACGGCGCATTGTCGCGCGGCGGGTTGAGCGCCGTGATCATCACGTCCTTCCAGACCCGGTGCAGGCCACCGGACATCAGGTCGTTCATCAGGTCGTAGCGCCGGGCGACGCTGTGGAAGACGTCATTGACCAGCGCCTGCTTGTCGCCCAGGGGCACATCCCTGTAGCCGAAATGGGTCTGTCCGTCGGGGCGTTCCATCTGCCGTCGTCTCTGGAGGGGCTTTGTTGCCGGGACCATAGCGTGTCGGGGTCAGCCGCGCTACATAACTTGCCTGCGGCTAGCCCGGCATGGATTCATGTCAAGGTTAACGCGCCAAATGTCCAGCCGCTGCGATGAGATTCCCGATGCCGATCGAGTTTGGCCGCGTCATTCCCACCTTGAGGATGTTCGACATCGCCAAGGCCCGCGAGTTCTATCTCGGCTATCTCGGTTTTACCGTCGATTTCGAGCACCGGTTCGAGCCGGAGCTGCCGCTGTTCATGCAGGTCTCGCGCGGCGAGGCCCGGCTCTATCTCAGCGAGCATCATGGCGACGGCACGCCCGGCACCCATGTCACCATCGAGATGCGCGGCGTCGCCGCCTATCACGCCGAGCTGGCGGCGAAGAATTACAATTACATGCGTCCCGGCCTGGAGCAGCAGCCCTGGGGCGCGACCACGCTGACCGTATACGACCCCTTCTACAACCACGTCATTTTCAGCGAACCGTCACTGAGCTGATTCCGCAGGACCTGTCCGATGCCCGAATTGCCTGAGGTTGAAACCGTCCGCCGCGGCCTGCAGCCGGTGATGGAGGGTGGGACCATCGCGCGGGTCGAGACCCGGCGCGGCGATCTGCGCTTTCCGTTGCAGAAGGATTTTGTCGCCCGGCTGGAGGGGCAGCCAGTGGTCGGTCTTGGCCGCCGCGCCAAATACCTGCTCGCCGATCTTGCCTCCGGCGACGTGCTGCTGATGCATCTGGGCATGTCGGGCTCGTTTCGCGTTGCGCAAGGCGCGCGCGAGCAGACGCCCGGCGAGTTTCATTATCCGCGCAGCGAGGATCGAACCCACGACCATGTGGTGTTTCACATGGCCTCCGGCGCGGTGATCGCCTTCAACGATCCGCGCCGCTTTGGCTACATGAAGATCGTGCCGCGGCGCGAGCTTGCCATCGAGCCGCTGCTGCGCGGCCTCGGTCCCGAGCCGCTCGGCAACGCATTCGATGCCGCGATGCTGGCAGCGGCCTGCGCCGGCAAGAAGACTTCGCTGAAGGCAGCATTGCTCGACCAGCGCGTGGTGGCGGGGCTTGGCAACATCTATGTCTGCGAGGCGCTGTTTCGCGCGCATCTGTCGCCGAAACGCGAGGCGTCCACTCTGGCCGCGCGGAATGCGGCGCCGACCGATCATGCCAAGCGGCTAGTCGGTTCAATTCACAGCGTGCTCAATGCCGCGATCGAGGCCGGCGGCTCGTCATTGCGCGACCATCGCCAGACCTCCGGCGAGCTCGGCTATTTCCAGCATTCGTTTCAGGTCTATGACCGCGAGGACGAACCCTGCAAGACGCCGCGTTGCGGCGGCACCGTGAAGCGCTTCACCCAGAATGGCCGCTCGACCTTCTGGTGCCCGAAGTGTCAGAAGTGAACTTGCAGCTATTTCCGCACGCAAATCACGCGCACCATCGCGGCTTTCGCATTGGCCGCGCCGCCTGAGGCCGTGACGTGGTTGGCCTTCAGGAAATCGCGCACAAGTGACGCGCCGACATAGGTCGCCTGGCTCGCCGGCGCTGCCGGGCCTGCGACCTGCGCCGGCCGCAGATGCACGGTGCCGACGAATTTTCCATCGCTGTCCGTCACCGCTGCGCCGGACAGGCCACTGGCAGGCGCGGGGGACAGCGTGTTCTCGGGCGCCTCGCCGGCGGTCGCCGTCACGCTACTCACCGCGCTGCCGCCATTTTGCATTTGCGGGTCGGCGATACCGGTGATGGTGACGGATACTTTGGCTGTGGCCGCATCGCCGATGGCGAGTGCCGGCAGTCCCTGCACGCCATAAATTCGCAGCAGCACTAGATCATGAATCTCGTCCTGCGCGACCCAGTCGGCGTTGCCGAAGCCGGCGATCGCGATGGTGCCGCAGCCGTCGACGGCGTGGCGGTCGGCGAGGATCGCGCCGTCAGGACTGACCACGATACCGCTCGAATATTCGACCTTGCTGCGCGGCGGCGGAAAATCCCTCGAGGATGGAAACGGATTGAACGCGCTCGACATCGCCACCGTGACCGGGATCATGGTGCCTTCGGTGGCCTGGTCGTACAGAATGGTGAGGATGCGCGCTTCGTTGTTGCTGATCTGGCCGCGGATGTAGAACTTCTTCAGGTTCTGGGTGCCGGACAGCACGAAGAAATCCGGCTTCACCACGCTGTATTCGATTTTGCGCGTGGCGTCCTTGCGCTCGCGCTCGGCGATCGCCGCCGTTGTCGTGGTGCCGGCGTCCTTGCGCCGGGTAAATTCGATCTGAATCGTGCCGGTGGGCGAGAACCAGCGCGAGCCGTTCTGATCGGCGGCGGTGTTGGGCACCAGCTTGGCCGGCAGTCCGACGCGAGCGCCGGTGGTCATTTCGGTGACGATCTTCCAGCCGACATTGTGCTGCGCCTTCTTCGCCGCCTCGGCGAGCGCGCCGCGCTCTTGCGGATTGAGCACGCCGGTCTCCTTGCCGCCGTGATCCTTCTGGAATGCCTTGATCGCGGCGATCATCCGCTCGCTGACCTCGCCGTTGATGCCGCCATTGTAGTCGCCGGTCCAGGCGAGGTCGGACTGGATGGCAAGGCGGTCGGCCTGCACCATGGCCTTGGCGGTATCGGCGGGGGTCTGCAGCTTGGGAGCCGCCGGAGCAGGCTTGGCCCGACCCTGCTGCGGCCGGGCGTTATGCTGCGCCAAAGCGGGCCCGCTCGCGGCCAGAACAAGCAGCGCGGAGACCAGCAGCGGCTTCATGATTGTTCTCGCACCTGATATACTGAATGAGCTAACCACAAAGACCGGGGCGACAAAAGGTTGGCAATGGTTCGATGCGAATGACGACAGATTGCGGGCGCGGCTGCGCGGCGCCGGACACGGATCACACACCAGGTTTCCAAATCCCATGCTGACGGCCGAAGAACTCGAGCGCTACGCGCGCCATATCGTGCTGCGCGAAGTCGGCGGCCCCGGCCAGGCGGCGCTGAAGGCGGCGCGCGTGCTGGTGATCGGTGCCGGCGGGCTCGGCGCGCCGGTGCTGATGTATCTTGCAGCGGCGGGCGTCGGCACCCTCGGCGTGGTCGATCATGACACCGTCTCGCTGTCGAACCTGCAGCGCCAGATCGTTCATGCCACGCCAGATGTCGGACGGCCGAAGGTCGAGAGCGCGGCGGAACGGATCAAGGCGCTCAACCCGCATGTGACGTTTCAAACTCATCACGTGCGGCTGACCGCGGCGAACGCGCTGGAGATGATCGGCGGCTACGATATCGTGGTCGATGGCTCGGACAATTTCACCACGCGCTACCTGGTGTCGGATGCCTGTTATCTTGCCGGCGTCACGCTGGTCGCCGGCGCGCTTGGCGTGTTCGACGCCTCGCTGACCACGATCCGCGCGCATGAGAAGAACGCCGCCGGCGACTTCAACCCGACCTATCGCTGCCTGTTTCCCGAAGCGCCGCCGCCTGGCACCACGCCGACCTGCGAGGAAGCTGGCGTGCTCGGCGCGCTGGCTGGTGTGCTCGGCTCGATGATGGCGCTGGAGACCATCCGCGAGATCGTCGGTTTCGGCGAGAGCCTGGTCGGGCGCCTTGTCATGCTCGATGCGCGTGCGATGCGGTTCGAGACGCTGCGCTATGCGCGCGATCCGTCGAATCCTCTGAACGGCGAGAATCCGACAATCAGGGATCTCAGCGCGCACAAATAGCGCGGCGGTGTCTTAAAGCGATGTGGTGGTTCAGAGCATGCCCGGCAGCACGCGGTCCGGCGGCTTGTGGCCGTCGAGGAAGGTGCGGATGTTGATGATCACCTTCTCGCCCATGTCGACGCGGCCTTCGATGGTGGCCGATCCCATATGCGGTAGCAGCACCACCTTGCCGGCTTTGGCGAGGCGCAGCAGCTTTGGATTCACTGCGGGCTCATGCTCGAACACGTCGAGCGCGGCGCCGGCAATCTCGCCATCCTCGATCAATTTGGTCAGCGTCGTCTCGTCGATCACCTCGCCGCGGGCGGTGTTGACGACATAGGCATCCTTGCGGATCAGCTTCAGCCGTCGCGCCGACAGCAGATGGAAGGTGGCCGGGGTGTGCGGGCAGTTGATCGAGATGATGTCCATCCGCGCCAGCATCTGGTCGAGGCTATCCCAGTAGGTCGCGTTGAGCTCCGCCTCGATCTGGGCGGCGACCGGCCGGCGGTTGTGATAGTGAATCTGCATGCCGAAGGCCTGGGCGCGGCGGGCCAGCGCCTGGCCGATACGGCCCATGCCGATGATGCCGAGCCGCTTGCCGCCGACACGGTGGCCGAGCATCCAGGTCGGCGACCAGCCGCTCCAGTCCTTGCCGTCGGTCAGGATCGAGGCGCCCTCGATCAGGCGGCGCGGCACCGCGAGGATCAGCGCCATCGTCATGTCGGCGGTGTCCTCGGTCAGCACCTTCGGGGTGTTGGTGACGGTGATGCCGCGCGCGGCGGCGGCGGCGACGTCGAGATTGTCGACGCCGTTGCCGAAATGGGCGATCAGCCGGAGTTTGCTTTCGGGCTGGTTGAGGATTTCAGCGGTGATCTCGTCGGTCACGGTCGGCACCAGCACGTCGGCGGTGCGGACCGCCTCGGCGAGCTGGTGCGGCGTCAGCGGCTTGTCGTCGAGATTGAGGCGGGTGTCGAACAGCTCGCGCATGCGCGTCTCGGTGCTGTCCGGCAGCTTGCGGGTGACGACGACCAGAGGTTTTTTCTTGACCGACATTGCTCGCTCTTCAGGACGCTTCCGCCGCTTGTTCAGTCCCCATTAACCGGCCTGTTCGAATGTACGATTTCGGAGCCGGCCCCTGCGGCCTCCGGGCCGCGGGACTTTGGTCCTCTCTAGCAGAAGGCCGGGCCAAGACAAGAACCCAACGGAACAACCCGGTGGGCGGCGTTGACCGCGATGCAGATTGCGGACGGCGCGATGTCGGGGCTTCGACCAAAGACGCAAGACCAAGGATGGAACATGGCGGTGCAGGCATATCTCGGGGCGCTTCTTCTGGCGGGGGCGCTGTGGAGCGTGGCTGGAACAAGCGCGGTGGCGAAGGATGCCACCATCACCAGCGGCCTGCCGGTCCCCCGTTACGTCAGCCTGAAGTCTGACCACGTCAATGTCCGTGCCGGTCCGACCAAGGACCAGGACGTGAGCTGGATCTACACGCGCTCTGGCCTGCCGGTGGAAGTTACCGCCGAGTTCGAAAACTGGCGGCGGGTGCGCGATTCCGAAGGCGCTGAGGGCTGGGTGTACCACTCCCTGCTGTCGGGCCGCCGCACGGCGGTTGTTACGATGAAACAGAGGGACGAACTCGCCTCGCTTTACGACCGGCCCGATCCCGGCAGCGCGGTGGCGGCACGGCTGCAGGCCGGCGTGGTGGCGCAGGTCAAACGCTGTGCCGGCGGTTGGTGCCGGATTATCGGCAAGGGCTTTGACGGCTGGATCGAGCAGCAGCGGCTATGGGGCGTCTATGCCGACGAGGTCGTGAACTGACGCGCACGAAAATACGCCTCCGCGGGGACGCGGAATTCTCCGCAAAAAAAATTTACAAAGCCAGTCGCAGGATGATCGGGTGAGATCAGCGCTTCTTGCGCAGGCGCACGACCATGTCGACGCGGCTGATCTCGTAGCCTTCCGGCACCTCAGGCATCGTCTGCAGCATCAGGTTCTGGTCGGGAATGTCGACCAGTTCGTGATTGCTTTCGAGATAGAAGTGATGATGCGAGGTGACGTTGGTGTCGAAATAGGTCTTGGTGCCGTCGACGCTGACCTGACGCAGCAGACCCGCTTCCGTGAGCTGGTTCAGTGTATTGTAGACGGTCGCCAGCGACACCGGAACCTTGGCGAGGGTGGCTTCCTCGTAGAGCATTTCAGCGGTCAGATGGCGGTCGCCCTTGCCGAACAGCAACCAGCCGAGCGCCATGCGCTGCCGGGTCGGACGCAGTCCGACCGATTGCAGCATCTCGTTGACGTCATGCCACGGACAGCCGGTCAGAGCCGGCGCGGGATGGGCGCGACGGGCTTCGGCGGCGCCGTCCTGGGCGCTGCGCTGGTCGAGATGACGCTGATCGGTGGTATCCATCGTGCTCATTTCTGGTCTGATCCGGCCTGACGCAAAACTCTGATGCCGGAGCGGAACACCGCCACGACATGAACTCCCGCTGGCGACGGCTGGCAGGATATAAACAAATATAGAAAAGGTAGCAAACAGATGCAAGTTTTTCGCAACTGGGCCAAATGGAGCACCTGGACACTCACCGGGCTGATTCTTGGTTAAATGGCCGGTTTCCGGTGCTTTGACGGGGGAAATCCCTATGTTAGAGGTCGGCGGATGGGCTGCATGATGCGGCAAGATACATAAGGAATAGGCCGCATGCGGGATCGTCAGAACAGCTACGAATACGAGGAACTGCTGGCCTGTGGCCGCGGAGAGCTGTTCGGACCGGGCAATGCCCAGTTGCCGCTGCCGCCGATGCTGATGTTCGACCGCATCGTGGAGATTTCCGAGGATGGTGGCGAGTTCGGTAAGGGCGTGATCCGCGCCGAACTCGATGTGAAACCGGACCTCTGGTTTTTTGGATGTCACTTCAAGGGCGATCCGGTGATGCCGGGCTGTCTCGGCCTCGATGCGCTGTGGCAGATGATCGGTTTCTTCCTCGGCTGGAGCGGCGGCGCCGGCCGAGGCCGCGCGCTCGGCCTTGGCGAACTGAAATTCTCCGGTCAGGTTTTGCCGAACATCACCAAGGTTGCGTATCATATCGACATCAAGCGCGTGATGCGCTCGAAGCTCGTTCTGGGTATTGGCGATGGATGGCTTTCGACCGATGGCGAGATTATCTATCGCGCCAAGGACCTGAAGGTCGGATTATTCCAGCAGGACGCCCCATTGCAGCCCGGAACGTGATGCAAGGCTGAGTGCCGGCTGTGTCGCGTTTCCTTGCGGCGCAGAATGGCCAATAACAATCAACAAGCGACAATACGAACGAGCAAAGGTGAGGCGATCATGAGGCGGGTTGTGGTTACGGGGATGGGGATTGTCTCGTCCATCGGAAACAACACTCAGGAAGTGCTGGGGAGCCTGTTCGAGGCGCGGTCCGGCATTTCGCGCGCGGAGGATTACGCCAAGCTTGGTTTCCGCTCGCAGGTCCATGGCGCGCCGAGCCTCGATCCCTCCGAGGTGGTCGATCGCCGTGCGATGCGTTTCCTCGCGCAGGGCGCGGCCTGGAATCATGTCGCGATGGAGCAGGCGATTCAGGATTCCGGTCTCGAGCCGTCGGAGGTTTCCAACATCCGCACCGGCATCATCATGGGCTCTGGCGGGCCGTCCGCACGCACCATCGTCGAGGCCGCCGACATCACCCGGACCAAGGGGCCGAAGCGTGTTGGCCCGTTCGCGGTGCCGAAAGCAATGTCCTCCACCGCTTCGGCAACGCTGGCGACCTGGTTCAAGATCAAGGGCGTGAATTATTCGATCTCGTCGGCCTGCGCGACCTCCAACCACTGCATCGGCAACGCCTACGAGACCATCCAGTACGGCAAGCAGGACGTGGTGTTTGCCGGCGGCTGCGAGGAACTCGACTGGTCGCTCTCGGTGCTGTTCGACGCGATGGGCGCGATGTCCTCGAAATACAACGACACGCCGTCCACCGCATCGCGCGCCTATGACGTCAATCGCGACGGCTTCGTCATCGCCGGCGGCGCCGGCGTCGTGGTGCTGGAAGAACTCGAACATGCCAAGGCGCGCGGCGCGCGCATTTACGGCGAGGTGGTCGGCTACGGCGCGACCTCGGACGGTTACGACATGGTGGCGCCGTCGGGCGAGGGCGCCGAGCGCTGCATGCGCATGGCGCTGTCGACCGTGCAGGGGCCGATCGATTACATCAACCCGCACGCCACCTCGACACCGGCGGGCGATCCGCCGGAAATCAATGCCATCCGCAACGTGTTCGGCGCCGGCGATAAATGCCCGCCGATCTCTGCCACTAAATCGCTGACCGGGCATTCGCTCGGCGCGACCGGTGTGCAGGAGGCGATCTATTCGCTCTTGATGATGAACAACGGCTTCATCTGCGAGAGCGCGAATATCCAGGAGCTCGATCCGGTGTTCGCCGACATGCCGATTGTGCGCAAGCGCATCGATAACGCCAAGGTCGGCACCGTGCTTTCGAATTCATTCGGTTTCGGCGGCACCAACGCCACGCTGGTGTTCAAGCGGCTGGATGCTTGATTCTCAGCCCGTCCGCCCGGACGGGTTTCTTCATTGCTAGGACAAACCGATGTCAGGATTGATGCAGGGCAAGCGCGGGCTCATCATGGGCGTCGCCAACGATCACTCGATCGCGTGGGGCATCGCCAAGGCGCTTGCGGCGCAGGGCGCGGAGCTGGCCTTCACCTATCAGGGCGAGGCGCTCGGCAAGCGCGTGCGGCCACTGGCTGAAACGCTCGGCGCCAAACTGATCCTGCCCTGCGATGTCGAGGATATCGCCAGCGTCGATGCGACCTTCGCTGCGCTGAAGGATGCCTGGGGCACGATGGATTTTCTCGTCCATGCTATCGGCTTCTCCGATAAAAACGAGCTCAAAGGCCGCTATGCCGACACCACGCGCGCGAACTTCTCGCGCACCATGGTGATCTCCTGCTTCTCCTTCACCGAGGTGGCGACGCGCGCAGCCAAGCTGATGCCCGATGGCGGCTCGATTGTCACGCTGACCTTCGGCGGCTCGACGCGGGTGATGCCGAACTACAATGTGATGGGCGTCGCCAAGGCGGCGCTGGAGGCGTCGGTGCGCTACCTCGCCGCCGATTTCGGCCGCGACAGGATTCGCGTCAATTCGATCTCAGCCGGCCCGGTGCGGACGCTGGCCGGCGCCGGCATCGGCGATTCCCGCGCAATGTTCGCGTTCCAGCAGAAGCACTCGCCGCTCGGTCGTGGCGTGACGCTGGAAGAGCTCGGCGGCACCGCGGTCTATCTGCTGTCGGATCTGTCCGGCGGCGTCACCGGCGAAACCCATTTCGTCGATTCCGGCTACAACATCATCTCGATGCCGCATCCCGATGCGCTGAAGGCCGAGGCGGCCGACAAGCAGGCCGATTAAGGGGCATCATTGCCGGGGTTGATCCGGCAATTTGCTCTTTTTAGGGGTTTTTCTTTCAGGGTTGGTTTGATGGATGCGCGGGCCGCGCATCACCTCTCGACAATCACCTCGCAGCGATCTCCGTCGCCCGCTGGAAAGCGGGGCGCGCCGTGCAGGCGTCGAGATAGCGGTCGAAATTGGGCCTCATCGGCACCATCTTGAACGCGCGGATTGCGTAGTTCAGGCCGGACCCGACCGCAATGTCGGCGGCGGAGAACATATCGCCGAGCAGCCATGGTCCCTTGGCGAGTGCGGCATCCAGCACGTCGAACACCTGCGTCGCGTCGCCCCACGCTGCGGTGCTCTTCGGCACGTCCAGCTTGGTGAAGATCTGGATCAGTGCCGGTTCGATGCAGCTCGGTGCGAAGAACAGCCATTGCAGATATTTGGCGCGGCGCGGATCGCCGATCGGCGGCGCGAGCTTGGCCTCCGGATAGCGCTCGGCGACATAGGCGCAGATCGCTGCTGACTCTGCGAGGCTGACATCGCCGTCCACCAATGCCGGGACCTTGCCCATCGGATTGATGGCGAGAAATTCCGGCGCTTTCTGTGCGCCGGTCGAGATATCGGTGAGGACGCGCTGATAGGGCTGGCCGGTTTCCTCCATCAGCCACAGCGTGGTGAAGGCCCGGGATCGCGGCGACCAATACAGCTTCATCATGAGGGGCTCCGACAAAAAGAATCGCGGACGAAGGAGGGAGGAAACTTATTCTGCCTGGGGCCTGTGGCCAGACTGATTCAAACGGATGTCATGAAAGAAGTGCTCTTTTACCTTCATGCCCACACGCAGGCTGTGCATAGCCCGGGCCGAACCATGGTGCGACATTCCGCTTGCTGACATAAACTGCCCACCTGGGAATCGCCGGACCATAAGGAGATCTGATATGTCGTCGCGGGAACTTGGAGCGGAGTTTATCGGGACATTCGGGCTGGTCACGTCGGTGATCGGCGCGGCCCTGTTTTCGGCACCCAGCGCGGGATTGATCGCGGTGGCGCTGTCGATCGGCGCGGCGGTGCTGGCGCTGGCCTTTGCGCTCGGCCACATTTCAGGCGCGCATTTCAATCCGGCGGTGACGTTAGGTCTGGTGGCGGCGGGCCGTTTTCCGGCCGGCCGCGCGCTGCCCTACATCATCGCGCAAGTGCTCGGCGGCGTCGCCGCCGCAATCGTGTTCTATTTCGTGCTGTCGGGCGCGCCGGCCGGCAAGTGGAATGACTTCACTGCGATCTCCAACATCTATGGCGGCAGCGGTCACTTCCCGATGCTGCAGGTGCTGGTGACCGAAGTCGTCATCACCGCGCTGTTCCTGATCGTGATCGTCGGCGCCACCTCGAAGCGTGCACCGGCGGGCTTTGCGCCGATCGCGATCGGCCTGGCGCTTGCCTTCTTCCATCTTGTCGCGATTCCGGTCAGCAACGCCTCGCTCAATCCGGCGCGCTCCACCGCCACCGCGATCTTCGGCAATGCGCAGGCGCTGCAGACGTTGTGGCTGTTCTGGGTGGCGCCGATTGTCGGCGGCGTGATCGGCGGCCTGATCGGCAAGTGGCTGCAGGAAGACTGACTCACGCTTTAAGCAGGGTGTTTATGCAAATAATAAAAGGGCGGCCGTCGGGCCGCCCTTTGTGTTTTCGGTGCGCGGTGTTCAGATCGTCAGCGTGCCGGCCTTGGCGGCCGCGTAACGCTCGCCAATCTTCTGCCAGTTCACCACGTTCCACCACGCCTTGAGATAATCGGCGCGGCGGTTCTGGTAGTTCAGATAATAGGCGTGCTCCCAAACATCGTTGCCGAGCAGGACGCGCTTGCCATACATCAGCGGGGTGTCCTGGTTGGGGGTTGCCTCGATGGCGAGCTTGCCTTCCTTGGTGACGGTGACGAACACCCAGCCTGAGCCGAACTGGCCGGCGCCTGCGGTGTTGAATGCCGTTTTCATCTTTTCGACGCCGCCGAGGTCGCGGTCGATCGCGGCCAGCACGTCGCCTTCCGGTTGGCCGCCGTTCGGACCCATGATCTCCCAGAACATTGTGTGATTGGCGTGGCCGCCAAGATTGTTGCGGACGCCGACGCGGATCGTATCCGGCAGATTGACGAGATTGGCGAGGATGGTTTCGATCGGGGTCTGGCCGAGCTGGGGCGCCGTCTTGGCGAAGGTGTTCATGTTGGCGACATAGGCGGCGTGATGCTTGCCATGGTGGATTTCCATGGTGCGGGCATCGATGTGCGGCTCGAGCACATTGGTCGCGTAAGGCAGCGGAGGCAGCTTGAATGGACCTTCGGCTGCGGGCGCGGCGGGAGGCGTGGCAGGCGCCTGTGCGAGCGTCATGCGGGGCAGTGCGGTCGTGGCAACAAGACCGGCGGCGCCCGTAAACAAGTGGCGGCGGGAAAGGCTGATCATACGAACGTCTCCCTGATTGGTCGTGCGCGACTATCGTCGCGCAATTCTCAACGCTACGCCAGCGCCGGACCCTGCCGTTTGCGGCATCCCAAACGAAAAGGGGCGGCAAAATGCCGCCCCTTCGCAAACTTGTGATCGATCGGCGCTTACTCGGCGGCTGGCGCGTTCTCGGCCTTTTGCTTGGCTTCGAGGTCTTCGCCGGTCTGCTGGTCCACCGCCTTCATGGACAGCCGGACCTTGCCGCGATCGTCGAGGCCGAGCAGCTTGACCTTGACCTTGTCGCCTTCCTTGACGACGTCGGAAGTCTTCTGGACGCGGTTGGCGGCGAGCTGGCTGATGTGAACGAGACCGTCCTTCGGTCCGAAGAAGTTCACGAACGCGCCGAACTCCATCACCTTCACGATGGTGCCGTCGTAGATCTGGCCGACTTCCGGCTCGGAGGTGATCGACTTGATCCACTTGATCGCCGCGCGGATCGACTCGCCGTTGGCGGAGGCGACCTTCACGGTGCCGTCGTCCTCGATGTTGATCTTGGCGCCGGTCTTCTCGACGATCTCGCGGATCACCTTGCCGCCGGTGCCGATCACGTCGCGGATCTTGTCGGTCGGGATCTGCAGCACCTCGATGCGCGGCGCATGCTCGCCGAGCTCGGCGCGCGCGGCGGTGAGGGCCTTGGACATCTCACCGAGGATATGGTGACGGCCGTCCTTCGCCTGGGCGAGGGCGACCTTCATGATCTCTTCGGTGATGCCGGCGATCTTGATGTCCATCTGCAGCGAGGTGACGCCCTTTTCGGTGCCTGCCACCTTGAAGTCCATGTCGCCGAGATGATCCTCGTCGCCGAGGATGTCGGAGAGCACCGCGTAGCGCTGGTCCTCGAGGATGAGGCCCATCGCGATGCCTGCGGTCGGCCGCCGCAGCGGCACACCGGCATCCATCAGCGCCAGCGAGGAGCCGCACACCGTCGCCATCGACGACGAGCCGTTCGAACTCGGTGATCTCCGAGACGACGCGCAGCGTGTACGGAAACTCGTGATGCGCAGGCAGCACCGGATGGATCGCGCGCCAGGCGAGCTTGCCGTGGCCGATCTCGCGACGGCCCGGCGAGCCGATGCGACCGGTTTCACCGACCGAGAAGGGCGGGAAGTTGTAGTGCAGCAGGAAGGTTTCCTTGTAGGTGCCGGCGAGCGAGTCGATGTACTGCTCGTCCTCGCTGGTGCCGAGCGTGGTCACCACCAGCGCCTGGGTTTCGCCGCGGGTGAACAGCGCCGAGCCATGGGCGCGCGGCAGCACGCCAACTTCCGCTACGATCGGACGCACGGTCTTGACGTCGCGGCCGTCGATGCGGCGGCCGGTGTCGAGGATGTTCCAGCGGACGATCTTGGCTTCGAGTTCCTTGAACACGCCGGCGACGCGCAGCTTGTCGTATTTCGGCTCCTGCCCCTCGGGGAAGAAGTGCGCCATCACCTTTTCCTTGGCGGCGCCGACCGCGTTGTAGCGGTCCTGCTTCACCGGAATCGCGTAGGCCGTGCGCAGCTCCTTCTCGATCAGATCGAGCATGTCCTTTTCGATGGCGGAGTTGTCGATGGCGACGACTTCGCGCGGCTCCTTGGCGGCTTTCTCGGCGAGATCAATGATCGCCTTGATCACCGGCTGGAAGTGACGGTGGCCGAACATCACGGCGCCGAGCATCACCTCTTCCGGCAGTTCCTTGGCTTCCGACTCGACCATCAGCACGGCGTCGGCAGTGCCGGCGACCACGAGGTCAAGCTGGGTGTCGGTCATCTCATCGAGCGTCGGATTGAGAATGAACTCGTTGTTGACGAAGGCGACGCGGGCGGCGCCGATCGGGCCCATGAAGGGCGCGCCGGACAGCGTCAGCGCGGCGGAGGCGGCGACCATGGCGACGATGTCAGGATCGTTTTCCATGTCATGCGACAGCGTGGTGACGATCACCTGGGTGTCGCAGCGATAGCCCTTGGCGAACAGCGGGCGGATCGGACGGTCGATCAGGCGGGAAACCAGCGTTTCCTTCTCGCTGGGCCGGCCTTCACGCTTGAAATAGCCGCCGGGAATGCGGCCCGCCGCGAAGGTCTTTTCCTGGTAGTTCACGGTGAGCGGCAGGAAGTCGATGCCTTCCTTCGGCGTCTTCGCGGAGACGACGGTGGCAATCACCACGGTCTCGCCATAGGTCGCGATCACCGCGCCGTCGGCCTGGCGTGCGACTTTGCCGGTTTCGAGCTTGAGCGGACGCCCACCCCAGTCGATCTCAACGGAATGAATATTGAACATTGTGTCTGTCTTTCATGGTTTCACGAAAGCACGGACGCCGAAAAACAAAAACCATGCGCAAGATTGCGAGACGCTGATCGCGCGCGCATTGCGGCGTCAGCGTCCGGCGATCCTGCCATGGTTTCTGCAATTCGAATGGCGTCCATCCTTTCGATGGTACGGGCGTCTCACCCGTTTCGCCCAGAAGCCGGATTGCTGCTGGACACGCCGCGTGGACTCCTTTGGAGGCCACGCGCTGGTGGAGCATGATCAGGATATGAAAACGAAATGCCGGATCATGCGAAAACGCGCGCAAGATGCGCGCGTGAATTCGTCAGCGGCGGATGTTGTGCTTCTCAAGCAGCGCCTTGTAGCGCGCCTCGTCCTTCTTCTTGACGTAGTCGAGAAGCGAACGGCGCGTGGAAACGAGCTTCAGGAGGCCGCGGCGCGAATGATTGTCCTTGCCGTGGGTCTTGAAATGCTCGGTGAGGTTGACAATGCGTTCCGAAAGGATCGCGACCTGGACCTCGGGCGACCCGGTGTCGCCAGCCTTCTTGGCATTGCTCTTGATGACTTCCGCTTTGCGTTCTGCGGTAATCGACATCGTCAAATATCCTTAACTGCGGTCCGGGTTGGCAGTCAGCCCGGTGAGGTTGAACACGCGCTTGGGGATGAGTTCGCCATTGCCAAGCTCGGCGAGGGCCAGAAGCCTTCCTCCGACGGTGACATAGACTGTGCCGCTTGAATTGGGCGCATCCCGTCCGCGCAACAAAACCGCTTGGCCCCTGTGGAGCCTTGCGGCATCAGCCCGTGTGACGGCCAGTGCCGGGATGTCGTCCAGCGCGGTCTCAACGGGCAAAAGCGCGTCGGCGAGGCTGCCCTCGCCAGACGCGGCTCTATCGCACAAAGCTTCCAGTTCTGCCAGCGGAATCATGTCCGTCTCATCGAACGGGCCGCACTGGGTCCGCCGCAGCGCGCTGATATGGCCGTAACAGCCGAGCAGACGGCCCATATCGCGGGCCAGCGCCCGGACATAGGTTCCCTTGCCGCATTCGGCCTCGAATACAGAATGGTCGCTATCTGGCTGTTCTGTAAGAACTAATTGATGGATTTCGACTGGGCGGGGGGCGAGCGCCACCGTCTCGCCGTCCCGGGCGAGGTCATAGGCCCGCTCGCCGGCGATTTTAATCGCCGAATATTGCGGCGGGGTCTGCTCAATGGTTCCTGTGAACTGCGGCAGCAGCGCCCGGATCGCCTCGGCGGTGGGGCGGGCATCGCTGGTCTGGGTGACGCGGCCCTCGGTGTCGTCGGTATCGCGCTCCTCGCCCCAGCACACGGTGAAGCGGTAGCGTTTGCGGCCGTCCATCACATACGGGACGGTCTTGGTCGCCTCGCCGAGCGCAATCGGCAGGCCGCCGGAAGCGAGCGGATCGAGCGTGCCGGCATGGCCGACGCGCTTGGCGTTGAACAGGCGCTTCAGCACCGCGACGGCCTGGGTCGAGGTCATGCCGACCGGCTTGTCGAGAATGACCCAGCCGTGGACGTCGCGGCGCTCGCGCTTCTGCTGGCGCTGGCCCGGCCGCGGCTTGCGGTGCGGCTCCGTGCTCTCGCCGACTTGCGGCGGTTCGGAAAAATTATTTTTATTGGCGTCGGCTGTCTCGCCGATCTGCGGCGCGTTTGCGCGCTCGTGGCCCATTGCGGTCATGCGTTGTCATCCGAATCGGGGTTGAGGTCGCGTTGAACCGCAGGCGTTCGCAATAATTTCTCGATCCGTTCCGCTTCGTCGAATCGCTCGTCGACACGGAAACGAAGATCAGGTGCGAATTTCAGGTTAACGCGATGCGCGACTTCGCCGCGCAGAAATTTCTTGTTGCGATCGAGTGCGGCGACGACGAGGTCGGTGTCGGCTCCGCCGAGCGGCATCACATAGATGGTCGCGAGCTTGAGGTCCGGCGACATCCGCACTTCGGGCACGGTGATGATGCGGCCGCTCAGCGCCTCGTCATGGACGCCGCCTTGCGAAAGAATGTCGGAGACGGCGTGGCGCACGAGTTCGCCGACGCGCAACTGCCGCTGCGAGCCGCCGCTTGCTGCCGATGATGATGGTTTGCCGCGTTGGTTGCGAGGCATGGTTCTTCCTGAAAATCAGTCCGTCCTGGCCGGATTCTGGTTCGGCCAGCGACGTCCTTGCTGTGTTGAGTTTCAGGGCGTGTGCCCGGCCCATTTGACGCGAAGACACGCTTCGCGTTCTGGGCCGGGCATGACGTCCTGTATTGCCTCAGCGCGCCTGCAAGACTTGGACTTACAGCGAGCGCTGGATGGTTTCCACGCGATAACACTCGATCACGTCGCCAGGACGCATGTCCTGGTAGTTCTCGAACGACATGCCGCACTCCTGGCCGGAGACGACTTCCTTGGCGTCGTCCTTGAAGCGCTTGAGCTGGGCAAGCTTGCCCTCGTGGATCACGACGTTGTCGCGGATCAGGCGCACATTGGCGCCGCGTTCCACGGTGCCGTCGGTGACGCGGCAGCCGGCGATCTTGCCGACCTTCGAGATGTTGAACACCTCGAGGATCTCGGCGTTGCCGAGCATGGTCTCGCGCAGCGTCGGCGCAAGCAGGCCGGACATCGCCTTCTTCACGTCATCCACGAGGTCGTAGATGATATTGTAGTAGCGGATCTCGATGCCGTTGCGCTTGGCGAGCGCCGCTGCTTCCTTGTTGGCTCGGACCGAGAAGCCGATGATCGCGGCGTTGAAGCCCTCCGCCAGCGTCACGTCGGATTCCGAGATGCCACCGACACCCGCATGCAGGATGCGTGCGCCGACCTCGTCGGTGCCGAGCTTCTCCAGCGAGCCGATGATGGCTTCGAGCGAGCCCTGCACGTCGGCCTTCACGACCAGCGGGAATTCCTTGCGGCCCGCGGTCTTGAGCTGGCTCATCATCTGTTCCAGCGAGCCGCGCATGCCGGCGGACATCGCGGCTGATTTCTCACGCTTCTTGTGCGCGCGATATTCGGTGACCTGACGCGCGCGCGCTTCGTTCTCGACCACAGCGAGGCGGTCGCCGGCTTCCGGCGGGCCGTTGAAGCCGAGTACCTCGACCGGGACCGACGGGCCCGCCTCGGTCAGCGTCGCACCCTGATCGGAGATCAGCGCGCGGACGCGGCCCATTTCCGCGCCGGCGACGATGATGTCGCCGACCCGCAGGGTGCCGCGCTGGACGAGCACGGTGGCGACCGGGCCGCGGCCGCGATCGAGCTTGGCTTCGATCACGGTGCCTTCGGCCGGGCGATCCGGGTTGGTCTTGAGTTCAAGCAGTTCGGCCTGCAGCGCGATCATCTCGAGCAGCTTGTCGAGATTGGTCTTGTTCTTGGCCGAGACTTCGACATCGACGACGTCGCCGCCGAAGGATTCGACCTGCACTTCGTGCTGCAACAATTCGGTGCGCACGCGCTCGGGCTTGGCATCCGGCTTGTCGATCTTGTTGATCGCGACGATCATCGGCACCTTTGCCGCCTTGGCGTGATTGATCGCCTCGATGGTCTGCGGCATCACGCCGTCATCCGCCGCAACGACGAGGATGACGATGTCGGTGACCTTGGCGCCGCGCGCGCGCATCGCGGTAAACGCGGCGTGGCCGGGCGTGTCGATGAAGGTGATCTTCTTGCCGCTTTCGGGCGAGGTGACCTGATAGGCGCCGATGTGCTGGGTGATGCCGCCGGCTTCGCCGCTGACCACATTGGCGTGGCGCAGCGCGTCGAGCAGCGAGGTCTTGCCGTGGTCGACATGGCCCATCACGGTCACGACAGGCGGCCGCGGCGTGGTGTCGGAGGCGTGATCCTCGGCGACGTCGAACAAACCCTCTTCCACGTCGCTGGCGGCGACGCGCTTGACGGTGTGGCCCAGTTCTTCAGCGATCAACTGCGCGGTATCGGCATCGACCACATCGGTGATCTTGTGCATCGCGCCCTGCTTCATCAGCATGCGGATCACGTCCACCGCGCGTTCGGCCATGCGGTTGGCGAGTTCCTGAATGGTGATTGCTTCAGGGATGATCACTTCGCGAATGAGCTTTTCCTTCGGCTCGTTCGACTGATGTCCCTTCATCAGGCGCTGGGTACGGCGACGGAACGAGGCGATCGAGCGTTCGCGCACGTCGTCGGCGTTGAGCGCTGTCGAAAGGGTGAGGCGGCCGCGCTGCTTGGCGGGCGCGGGCTTGGCCGTGGTCTTCGGCGCAGCAACGGGTCGTGCCGGACCGCCGCCGGGGCGACGCACCATGCGCGGGGCCTCGTCCTCGTCGGAACCGTCGGCGGCGACTGCCGGCGGACGCGTAGGCGTCGCGGGGCGCGCGGGCGTTGCGGGGCGGGCAGCGGCGGTTTTGGCTTCCTCGCCGAACCGCTTCTTGGCTTCGCGCTCCGCTTTCGCCTTGGCTTCCTCGTCGGCGCGATGGCGTTCTTCCTCGGCCTTCTTGCGGGCTTCAGCCGCTTCGCGCTCCTGCTGTTCCTTGAATTCCTTGGTGTTGCGGCGCGCAGCTTCCGCCTCGGCGGCGCGGCGTTCCTCTTCCTCGCGGACTCTTGCATCGGCGAGCGCGTGGGCGCGGGCGCTCTGCTCATCCTGCGTCAGGGAGCGCAGCACTACGCCTGAAGTGCGCGCAGGCGCACGGGCGCCGGGCGCCGAGCGTCCGGTCGTCGCGGGCTGGGCCGGTGCAGCCGGGGCGGGTGCGGCGGTCTCGGCTCCAGGCGCCGGCTCGCCAGGGAGGCGGCGCTTGGTTTTCTTCTCCACCACCACCGATTTGGTTCGGCCATGGCTGAAACTCTGGCGCACAACGCCGGTCTCTGTCCGCGGCTTCAGCGACAGAGTCTTGGTCCCGACGCTCAGCGTCTTGTCGCCAGGGTTCTTGGTATCAGCCATTCAACAGTTCCACTCTCGTTCTGTGCACCTGAAAGTCAGGTGTTAAGGGCGTTCGCCCGCTTTGCCGTCTGCGACCGCGTCGGCAGATTGCCGATAGCGGGCAAGCGTTTGACAACGGGCGAGAAAAGTTTTGGTCGCCGGACCTGCAAGCAGGGCAGCATGTATCACATTTGACCGGCCCAGCGCCAAATCCAATTCGTCGCCGGTGAGGGCGTTTATGACCGGAAAAGCGGCAGAATTGGCATTCTGCTGCCTGGCCTGGGCCTGCCGGAGGGCATCGAGCTTGCGAATTCCGTCGGCCGCGCCGTCGCTGGCGTGGATCAGGGCCACCGCCTGACCCGCCGCGATCGCCGCCTCGACCTTGGTGAAACCGGTCACTACCTGGCCGGCTTTGCCGACCATTGCCAGGGCTTCGATCGCGCCGCGCGCCAGTAGGACAGCGGTGTCCGCAGCAAGGGTCGGCGACGCTTTCGCGTCACATTTGAAGCCTTTAGCGAACAATCCGCGCTGCACCGCCGTTGCCACTGTGGCCTGCGACAGCGACACCCACAGCCCGCGTCCGGGCAGTTTGCGCTTCAGATCCGGCACGACCTCACCCGCGGGCGAGAGCACGAACCGGATCAGATCATCGATCGGTTTGACCTGCCGCGTGACGACGCACATCCGCTCGGTCCCGGGTTTGGTCCGGGGGCCGCGATCGAGGTCCGCTGGATCGGCGAATGCAAGCATCGGCGGGCATGATCCTTCAGGCCGGATGGGTTTCGGCCGCTGCTGCCTCGCCCTCGGCGGGCTTGTGCAGATCGGCCTCGGTGATCCAGCCGGCGACGACACGCGCCTGCATGATCAGGGCTTCGGCGTCCTCGCGCGAGATTTCGCTCGCATCGAGAATGCCCGGGGTCTTTACGGCTTCGCCGTCCTTGCGCTCCACCCAGCCGACGAGATCGTCGGTGGCGCAGCCGGCGAGATCCTCGACGGTCTTGATGTCGTTCTCGCCGAACTTCACCAGCATCTTCGAGGTGATGCCGGGCACGGTCTTCATCGCGTCCTCGACGCCGAGTTCCTTGCGCCGCGCCTCGAGCTGAGCCTCGAGCTGCTCGAGATATTCACGCGCGCGGCTCTGCAATTCGTTGGCGGTCTCCTCGTCGAAGCCCTCGATGCCAGCAAGCTCGCGGGCATCGACCAGCGACAGTTCCTCGACCGAGCTGAAGCCCTCGGAGGCGAGTAACTGACCCACCACCTCGTCGACATTGAGCGCTTCCATGAAGACGCGAGTCGAATTTTCGAAGTCGGCCTGACGGCGCTCCGATTCTTCCTGCTCGGTGAGAATGTCGATGTCCCAGCCGGTCAGCTGCGAGGCCAGACGCACGTTCTGGCCGCGACGGCCGATCGCAAGAGATAGTTGGGTATCGGGGACCACGACTTCAATACGCTCGCGATCCTCGTCGATCACCACCTTGGAGACTTCGGCGGGCGCGAGGCCGTTGACCACGAAGGTCGCGATATCGGGCGACCACGGAATGATGTCGATCTTCTCGCCCTGCAGCTCGTTCACCACCGCCTGCACACGCGAGCCGCGCATGCCGACGCAGGCGCCGACCGGATCGACCGAGGAGTCGCGGGAAATCACGCCGATCTTGGCGCGCGAGCCCGGATCGCGGGCCACCGCCTTGATCTCGACGATGCCGTCGTAGATTTCCGGCACTTCCTGCGCGAACAGCTTCGCCATGAACTGCGGATGGGTGCGGGAGAGGAAAATCTGCGGACCGCGGGTCTCGCGGCGCACGTCGAAGATATAGGCGCGGACGCGGTCGCCATTGCGGAACAATTCGCGCGGCAGCATCTCGTCGCGGCGGATGATGGCTTCGCCGCGGCCGAGATCGACGATCACGCTGCCGTATTCGACGCGCTTGACCACGCCGTTGACGATCTCGCCGATGCGATCCTTGAATTCCTGATATTGGCGATCGCGCTCGGCCTCGCGCACCTTCTGCACGATCACCTGCTTGGCGGACTGCGCCGCGATGCGGCCGTATTCCAGCGGCGGCAGGGTGTCGGCGATGGTGTCACCGACCTGCGCGGTCGGGTTGGCGCGCTGCGCATCGTGCAGCGAAATCTGGTTGGAGGCGTTCTCCACCTGCTCGACCACCAGCATGTGGCGGGTGAGTTGGAGCTGGCCGGTCTTGGGATGAATCTCGGCGTGCACGTCGGTCTCGCTGCCGTAACGGGCGCGGGCCGCCTTGGCGATGGCATCCTCCATCGCCGCGATCACGATCGAACGGTCGATCGATTTTTCGCGCGCGACGGCGTCGGCGATCTGCAGCAGTTCGAGTTGGTTGGCGCTGACAGCGGCCATGGCTTAGTCTCCTTGGTGAGGATCGTTGGTGGCTGCACGCTTCTTCTGTTCGGCGGCAAGCCGGTGGGCCTTGGTGTTTTGCGGCTCCGGTTTGGACGCCGTTTTGCTCTTGGGTTTGTGGCTTTTCGACAGATCGCGCCGTTCCCGCGCCTTCTTGGCGTGTTCGGGGGCTTCAGGCGCAAGGCCGGAACTCTCCAGGAACTCGCGCTCGGCGTCGCGGCCGCGACGCATCGATTCCGCGATCAATTCGTCGGTCAGCACGAGATGAGCATCGGCGATGGCGTCGAACGCCAGCAGCGCTTCGCTGTCCTGATCCGGGCGGGCGTCGTCGCGCACGATGCGCACGCTGTCGCCCTCGATACCCTGCAGTGTGCCGCGAAAGCGTTTGCGGCCCTCATGCGGCACCGCCATGGTGATCTTGACGAGATAGCCGGTATAACGCTCGAAATCCGAGCGCCGCACCAGCGGCCGGTCAATGCCCGGCGAGGAAATTTCCAGCCGATAGGCGCGCTCGATCGGATCAGCGATGTCCATCACCGGGGACAGCGCTTTCGAGATCGCCTCGCAATCCTCGATCAGCATGGTGCCGTCCGGGCGTTCCGCCATGATCTGCACGGTGCAGCCGGCCTCGCCCGAGATTTTGATGCGCACCAGCCGGTAGCCGAGTCCTTCCAGCACCGGCGTCGCGACTGCGGCAACGCGCGCGCCAGCGCCCGGCTCGATAACCAGGCGCGGTTCGTCCAGCAGAACAGCCTCATTGACGGTAGCGTGATCGGTCATGGCAGTGGTCAAGATCGGGTCCGAACAGGCCGGCGAGGAGGCCGGAAGTTGCAGGCGGATGTGGTGCGGTCTGCCGCTGGCCTGACAGCGCAGACGACCCGGCCAATAGTTCGTTCCTTCGGGCCGGCGCGAATACGGCGACGTTCAAGTAATAAAAAAGAGCGGGTCCCCGGGGGCCCACTCTCCTACGCGACCGTATGAGAATTGATTTCAGCAGCTCATATAGCGGCTTTCGCCGGGTTCGGCAAGGGCGGCGCCCTCACGGGGCGGCGCGAGGCTTTGGCACGGAGAGGGCATGGAGGTACGGGAACCCTGACGGGCTAACCCTTCGTTCACCAGCGCCAGACTAATTTACCGGCGCCCCAGGTCGCGGGCGCGGCAGATCATGGCAACTTTATCAGTCATCCCGGAACTCGACGATATCGTTAAAAGCGGCACTCCCGAGAAGCGGGCGGATGCCATTGCGCGGATCGCCGGGCTGTTTCTGGAAGGCGCGCCGCATTTCGAGTCCGAGCATGTCGAATTGTTCGACGAGATCCTGCTCGGGCTCATTCCGGCGACCAGTGTCGGCACCCGCGCCGAACTTGCCGAACGGTTGTCGACGCTGGAGAATGCGCCGCCGACGCTGATCAACACTTTGGCGCGCGAAGACGAGATCTCCATCGCCGGGCCGGTGCTGGCCCATTCGCCGTTGCTCGACGAGCCGACGCTGGTCGATATCGCGCGGGCCAAGGGCCAGCCGCATCTGGCGGCGATTTCCGAGCGGGTCTCGCTATCGCCGCAAGTCACCGACGTGATCGTGCGGCGCGGTGACCGCGAGGTGGTGCGCGCGGTGGCGCGCAATGCCGGCGCGGCGTTTTCCGAGAGCGGCTACGCCGGCCTGATCAAGCGCGCGACCGACGATGGCATGCTGGCGGTCGCGGTCGGCCAGCGCGAGGACATCTCGCCGCTGTCGTTGAAAGAGCTGCTGAGCAAGTCGGTCGAGATTGTGCGCCGCCGTCTGTTCGATGCCGCCAAGCCGAAGCAGCGCGCCGCGATCAACCGGGCGATGAGCGAACTTGCGACGCCCAATGTGCGGCAGGTGAAGCGGGATTTCGCCGCGGCGCAGGCCACGATCCTAGCGCTGCACCGCGAGGGCAAGCTGAACGAGGCGACGGTGTTCGAGTTCGCCAAGACCCACAAATACGAGGAAGCCGTCGCCGGCCTCGCGGCACTGTCGGGCGTGCGGCTCTCCACCGTCGATCATCTGGTGCTCGGCGACCGGCACGATCCGATTCTCATTCTCGGCCGTGCGGTCGGCTTCGAATGGGCCTGCGTGCGCGCGCTGATCGTGCTGCGGCTTGGGCCCGGCAAGACGCCCTCGCCGCCCGATATCGAGGAGGCGCGGGTCAATTTCGAGCGCCTGTCTCCCGCGACGGCACAGCGCGTTCTCGCTTTCTGGCGGACGCGGGGCAACGTCAAGACGGCCTGACTTCCAGGCTGTGCTGCGTCATCGCGCCGTTGATTTGCGGAAAATCAAATAGGTCGCCTCGCGTCCTTCGCGCGTCGCCTTCGCGCCATAGCGCGTCATGGTGTAGCCGCCCCACGGCTGACGCCAGTCGTCGGCGCGCTCGGCGGTCCAGACGAAATCGGGCGAACGCAGCAGATGCGCCAGCGTCCAGGCGCTGTAATCATCGATGTCGCTGACGAACCGGAATTCGCCGTCGCGCGTGAGCGCGCGCGACATCGCAGCGATGGTGGCGTCCTGCACGAAGCGGCGCTTCCAGTGCCGGCGCTTCGGCCACGGGTCGGGATGGATCAGATCGATGCGGGCCAGCGTGCCGGCGGGCAGCCAGGCCAGCAATTCGGCGGCGTCGCCAGCAAACAGACGGATGTTGCCGATATTCTGCGCTTCGATCTGTGCGAGGATTTTCGCCATGCCGTTGACGTAAGGCTCGCAGCCGATGAAGCCGGTGTGCGGATGCGCCAGCGCCTCGGCGACCAGATGCTCGCCGCCGCCGAACCCGATTTCGAGGCGCATGGTTTCGGTCTGCGGCGAGAACAGCGTGGTGGGATTAACTGGCGCGGGCTGCGCGATATCGAGCGCAAGATGCGGCAGAAGATGATCGATCAGATCGGCATGATGCGCGCGCAGCCGGTGGCCCTTGCGGCGTCCGAAAAATGAGCCGTGTGAATGGACGACGGCGTCGTCCGCGGCGGATGGGTCGGCAGTTGTCTTGTCGGAGGTCATGATGATCGATCCACGCGCCCGCGAATCCCGTGGCGCCGCGCGCCCGATGTGCCGTCAAACCCGCCGGTTCGCAAGTGGGGCAACTGCGTTAACACCGGACGACAGAGGCGTGCCTGTCGCGACCGCTCTTCGGATGGCGGCGGATGTGGCCGGTCAGCGGTGGTCGGGCGCTTCGCGCGAGGCCATCTGCTCGACCAGATCGACGATGCTGCGCCGGAGCTTGGGGTCGGTAATGCGGGTGAAGGCGCGCGTCAGCGCCAAGCCTTCGGAGGTCGCAAGGAAATCGGAGACGTAGGCCGGCGAGGGCGCCTCGCTCATGCCGTTTGCCGATACCGTGGTGCCGGTGGGGCCGCCTTCGAAGAAGAACGACACCGGCACCTGCAGCACTTCGGCGATCTGCTGCACGCGGCTCGCACCGATCCGGTTGGTGCCTTTTTCATATTTCTGGATCTGCTGGAACGTCAGGCTGAGCGCTTCGCCAAGCTTTTCCTGGCTCATGCCGAGCATGATACGCCGCATCCGCACACGGCTGCCGACGTACTTGTCGATCGGGTTTGGCGTCTTGGCTGACATTTCAACCTTTCTGTCTGCACCGGGCCTGTGACGCGAGGACGATGCTGATCAAGGTCGAAATACGCTGTTTGTGCTGTATTCGTCAAATATCCCGCATAGGTGTTATGAAAATTTTAGACTAACGCGGGTATCTGTTCACGCCTGGTGACCCCAGTGATATATTTCGGTAAGTAAAACATGAATTCGTGCACATGGGGCTGCGTAATTACCCGTGCTTAAGGGTATTGACGCGTTCGTCGCCGACTGACGATCAGAATCGAAAGCGCCAACATAATGGCAAGCGGCAGGTCGTTGAGACGCGTGAATACTGTCGGCGGCAATGCCGTGGGCAGCGGTGAATCCAGCACGCCTTCCTGACCGAGCCGCAGCTCGCCGATGAAACGGCCGAGCGGGTCGATGACCGCCGAAATGCCGGTGTTGGCAACACGTACGATCGGCAAACCTTCTTCGATCGCACGCAGCCGCGCCTGCTGCAGATGCTGGTAAGGGCCAGTGGAAATACCGAACCAGCCGTCATTGGTGAGGTTGATGATCCAGCCGGGTCTTTCACCCGACGGAACGATCTGGCCAGAGAACGCAACCTCATAGCAGATCAGTGGCAGCGCCTTCGGCGCCGCCGGGATGGTCATGGCGTTGCGTCGCGTGCCGGGAATGAAGCCGCCGATCACCTTGGTGAGCTGTACGAACCCAAGCTTTTCCAGCACAGGCTGGAACGGCAGATATTCACCGAACGGCACGAGATGCAGCTTGTCGTAGATCGACAGCACGTTGCCGTCGCCATCGATGGCGTAGATCGAGTTATAAGCGCGGCTGATTTTGACCCCCGGCGGCGCGTCGGGTGGCCGCACCGCGCCGGTGATGAGCGTGGTGCCGCGCGGCAGGAAATCGGCGATCTGCGCCAGCACATCCGGCTCGCGAGCGAGGAAGAACGGGAACGCCGATTCCGGCCAGATCAGGATCGTGCTGTCGCGCACGCCGCTCGATTGCGGGCCGGTGGCGCGGTCGGACAGCGCGAGGTACTTCTCTATCACCTCTTTCTTGGCGCTGTAATTGAACTTCACATCCTGCTGTAGATTGGGCTGCATCAACCGCAGCTTCACGCCGGGCACAAGCTCCGTGGCGTGTTGTGCAAGCCGCAGCGCGCCGTAGCCGCCCATACCAAGCAACATAATGAGCGCGGCGGCGAGCGGCAGCCATGGCCGCCGGGTGATGGCGCGATCGTCGATCAGAACCGCAGGCGTTGCGAAAATGATGAGCGCAAGGAAGGTCAGGCCCCAGATGCCGATCAGCGCCGCGCTTTGCGCCAGCGCCAGCGGTTCAGTGATGGCGTAGCCGAACAGATTCCACGGGAAGCCGGACAGGATATGGCCGCGCAGCCATTCGCTGATGGTGAGCGCGGTGGCGAACGACAGGATGCGGGAGGCGTCGCGGGTCCAGAACAGCCGCGCCAGCGCGAAGCCGAGCGCCATGAACAGCGCGAGCCCCGCAGGCAGTCCGGCGACCGCAACCGGCAGCAGCCAGGCGAAGGTATCGGCATCGACCAGGAAGGCGTAGCCGATCCAGTACAGACCGGCGATGAAATAACCGAAGCCGAACCACCAGCCGGTGAAGGCGGCGGCAGGCACGCCGCCAAATTTGCCGGCGGCGGCGCCGTCGATCAGCCACAGCGCGACCGGGAAGGTGATGAACAGCACCGGCCAGAGATTGAACGGCGCCATCGCGAGCGCCGAGAGCGCGCCGGCAACAAACGCAATCGTCGCGCGCTTCCAGCCCCAGGCCAGGATGATGTGGCGGCCGGCCGTGGCTAGGGCAGTCGGCGCTGCGATCATGCGGCGCCCGCGCCGTCGTTCGGTCGCGCCGCCGATTCGCCGGGCGTGGCGCTGGTGGAATCGGCGGGCGTCTCGCGGCGGCGGGCGCGCAGATTGGCGCGGTCCTTGCGGATGCCGATGCGCACGCGCTTGACCCGGCGCGGATCGGCGTCGAGCACCTCGATCTCGAAGTCGCCTGGACCGGAGATCACTTCGCCGCGGACCGGGAAGCGCCCGATCCGGTTGACGAGATAGCCGCCGAGCGTATCGACTTCCTCGCCAGCCTCGCCGGTATCAAACGCGTCGCCGATCTCCGCCTTGACCTCGTCGAGATGGGCGCGGCCATCGACGAGGAAGGAATTGTCGCTCTGGCGGATCACGGTCGGGCTTTCGTCGCTGTCGTGTTCGTCGTCGATCTCGCCGACAATCTGCTCGACGATGTCCTCAATCGAGACGAGGCCGTCGGTGCCGCCATATTCATCGACCACCAGCGCGAGATGGATCCGGGTGGCCTGCATCTGCGCCAGCAGGTCGATCGCCGGCATTGACGGCGGCACGTATAGCAGCTTGCGGATCAAATCGGCATCCGCCAGCGCCATGCCGAGATTGATCGAGCGCAAATCAAGGCCTGCCGGAAACGGCTTTTTGCGCTTGGCATTGGTTTCGGGATCGACCCGTGCCTTCGCGGCCATGAAGGCGATCAGGTCGCGGATGTGGACCATGCCCTCGGGATCGTCGAGCGTGTCGTTGTAGACCACGAGCCGCGAATGCGCCGCGCTCTCGAACAGGCTCATCAGTTCGCCGAGCGAGATGTCGCGCTTCACCGCGACGATGTCGGCGCGCGGCACCATCACGTCGGCGATGCGACGATCGTGCAGCGCGAGGATGTTGCGCAGCATGGTGCGCTCGACGGTGGTGAAGCTGGTCTCGCCCGGCGCGGTGGCGTCGAGCACCACCTGCAGGTCGGCGCGGGCCGAGCCGGACTTCCAGCCGAACAGCGTGCGCAGCGCGCGCATCAGCCAGATTTCTCGCGCAGGATGCAGCACTTCGCCTTGCTGCACCGGCACCGGCAGACGAGCGTCGGATGGCTGCGGTTGCGGCGCGTCGGCCGCGGCGCTGTCAGGTTCGGGCGTCACTCAATCCACCTGGTCTGGAGAAGCGTAGGGGTCGGGGATGCCGAGTCGCGCGAGAATATCACGTTCGAGCCCTTCCATGACCGCCGCTTCATCATCGGTCATGTGGTTGTAGCCGAGCAGATGCAGGAAGCCATGCACGGTGAGATGGCTGAGGTGGTTGGCGAACGGCTTATCCTCGCTCTCGGCTTCCCGGCGCGTGGTCTGGTAGGCGATGGCGATGTCGCCAAGCATATGCGGCGCGCCGGTCTCCGGCGCGCCGTCATCCTGCCATGCGGCCGGGAACGACAGCACGTTGGTCGGCTTGTCGAGGCCGCGCCAGTCCCGGTTCAGGGTGCGCACGCCGTCATCGTCGGTCAGCATCACCGCGACCTCCGATGGGCCATCCGGCAGTTCGACCATTCCGGCGGCAGTGGTAATGGCGCGCCGGACCACCGCCTCGGCATCCTGTGCGTCCTGCCAGCAGGGCGCTGCGATCAGGATATCGGCTTCGGGTGTGGCAGCGGTGGGCATGGCGGAAATGTTGGTGTTCGGCGTGATGTCTGCAAGACGGGTCTGGGCAGCACGGATCAGGAGCGGCTCGGCGCGGGGCGTTGCGGCGTGCCCTCATAGGCGGCGACGATGCGCGCGACGAGTTCGTGGCGGATCACGTCCTCGGCGGCGAAGCGCACCTGCGCGATGCCCTCGACGTTTTCGAGCAGCCTGGAGGCCTCGGCAAGGCCGGAGGGCTGGCCGTTCGGCAGATCGACCTGGCTCGGATCGCCGGTGACGATCATGCGGCTGTTCTCGCCGAGACGGGTGAGGAACATCTTCATCTGCATCGAGGTGGTGTTTTGCGCCTCGTCGAGGATGATCGCTGCATTGGTCAGCGTCCGGCCGCGCATGAAGGCGAGCGGCGCAATCTCGATCTCGCCGCTTTGCAGCGCGCGCTCGACGATACGCGCGTCCATCAGGTCGTAGAGCGCGTCGTAGATCGGCCGCAGGTAAGGGTCGACCTTCTCGCGCATGTCGCCGGGCAGAAAGCCGAGCCGCTCGCCTGCCTCGACCGCGGGGCGGGTCAGGATGATGCGATCGACTTCCTTGCGCTCGAACAATTGACACGCCCGCGCCACCGCAAGCCAGGTCTTGCCGGTGCCGGCGGGGCCGACGCCGAACACCAGTTCGTTGCGCTTGAGTGCGCGGATGTAGGAGTCCTGCGCCGCGGTGCGCGCACGCACCGGACGCTTGCGCAGATTGATTTCCTCGAAGGCGGATTTTGCCGAGCGGGAATCGAAATCGAACAGCGAGCCTTGCGCGAGAATGGCGCGGATCGCGCCCTCGACGTCGCCCTGCGCGATCTCGTGTTTGCCGATTGCCTGCTGATACAGCGTTTCAAGCACGCGCTGCGCGGCATCGCAGCCGTCGCGGCCGCCTGCGATGTTGATGTGGTTGCCGCGCGAATCCGCCACCACGCCGAGCCTGCGCTCGATCAGCGCGAGATGCTGGCCGTAAGGTCCGACCACCGCCGAGGCGGCGCGGTTGTCGTCGAAGGCGACGACGATCTGGGTTTCAGCTTGCGAGGGAATGTCTCGGTCAGTCTTGCGGCCGGGAGCGAGGGTTGGCGAATCCGATGCGCTTTTCGGCAAGGGTTCAGGCTCCGGTGGGGAGGGGGGACATGGACGCGTGATCGGCAGAAGGCGGCGTATCGGCGAGCGTGCCGAGCAGGCTGTAGCGTTCGAGGCTTTCGATTGCGACGGGATGGACCTGTCCGATGATGTCGGGCGGGGCGATCACATGCGCCGGCTGCAGGTAACCGGTGCGACCGACAATCTGGCCGGGGTTGCGGGCGGGGCGCTCGAACAGCACATCGACCGTGGTGCCGACCGCAGCCGCGTTGAAGGCCGCCTGCTGGCTGTCGATCAACTCCTGAAGTCGCGCCAGTCGCTGGTCCATCACCGAAGCCGTGACCATCTCCTTAAGGTCCGCCGCCGGGGTGCCGGGGCGGGGCGAATACTTGAACGAGTAGGCCGCAGCGTAGCTGATTTGTGTGACGAGCGCGAGTGTTGCCGAAAAGTCTTCTTCGCTCTCCCCCGGAAAACCGACGATGAAATCCGACGAGAATGCGATGTCCTCGCGCGCCTTGCGGAACTTCTCGACAATGCGGCGGTAGTCGCTTGCGGTGTGCTTGCGGTTCATCGCCGCGAGAATCCGGTCCGAACCCGATTGCACCGGCAGATGCACGAACGGCATCACCGCCGGAATGTCGCGATGCGCTTCAATCAGCGCGTCGTCGACGTCGCGCGGATGGCTGGTGGAATAGCGAAGCCGCGCGATGCCCGGAATTGCGGCGAGGCGATGCAGCAGGCGGCCCAGCGACCAGGTCGCGCCACCTTCGCCTTCGCCGTGATAGGCGTTGACGTTCTGGCCGATCAGCGTGATCTCGCGCACGCCGTTCTCGGTCAGGCGCGTCACGTCCTCAATGATCCGCGCAACCGAGCGCGAGACTTCCATGCCGCGCGTATAGGGCACGACGCAGAAGGTGCAGAACTTGTCGCAACCTTCCTGCACGGTGACGAAAGAAGAGATGCCGCGCGCGCGGATCGCCGCCGGTTTCGGCTGCGGCAGCGCGGCAAATTTGTCCTTGATCGGAAATTCGGTTTCGATCACGCGGCCGTCTCGCGCGGCGCGCTGCAGCAGTTCCGGCAAATGATGATAGCTCTGCGGGCCGACCACGATGTCGACCACCGGCGCGCGGCGGATGATCTCTTCGCCTTCAGCCTGGGCGACGCAACCCGCCACCGCGATGCGCACCTCTTTGCCCTGTTTGGCTGCTTCTTCTTTGGCAAGCCGCAACCGGCCCAGTTCCGAATACACCTTCTCCGAGGCCTTCTCGCGGATGTGGCAGGTGTTTAGGATGACGAGGTCGGCGTCTTCGGCGTTGGCGGTCTCGACAAATCCTTCCGGTGCCAGCGTGTCCACCATGCGCTGGGCATCGTAGACGTTCATCTGGCAGCCATAGGATTTGATGTGCAGCTTGCGCGGCGCGGTCATGCGGTCGAGGGTATCCTGATCAGGAGCGGAGCCAGGCTCAGATAGACCGGAAATGGGCGCGAATCCAGCGCGCGGGGTCGGCAAAACCCGCAGTGCTGCCTGAAAAGCTCAGGTTTTGTCCTCGTCGAGCGGAACACAATACAGTTCCAGGCGATGGTCGACCAGCCGGAAGCCGAGCTTGCGCGCGATCTCGGTCTGCAGTTTCTCGATGGCGTCGGACGTGAACTCGATCACGGTGCCGTCGCGCAGATTGATGAGATGGTCGTGATGGCTGTCGCGCATCTGCTCGTAGCGGGCGCGGCCTTCGCGGAAATCGTGGCGCTCGATGATGCCGGCATCCTCGAACAACTTCACGGTGCGATATACTGTGGAGATCGAAATCTTGTCGTCGATGGCGACGCAGCGCCGGTAAAGCTCCTCGACATCGGGATGATCGGATGCTTCAGCGAGCACGCGCGCAATCACGCGGCGCTGTTCGGTCATCCGCATGCCGGTGGCGGCGCAGCGCCGCTCGATGTCCGTTGTCTGGGAGGAGGGCACGGGTTTCAAGGCTGTCATGATGTTATTTTGCCATTCCGCGCGGCTTACGACAAGCCGCGCTGCATCACGAGAGCATTCAATTCTGTGCCGCCGGCATCCTTATAATATCGTTCGCGGCGGCCGATCACGCGGAATCCTGCTTTTTCGTACAATGCGCGCGCCGGGTGGTTGTTCTCTTCGACTTCGAGAAATACCTGCGCGAGGCCAAGCCCCGCGAGATAGCCGAGATGCGTGCGCAGCAGATCGCGCGACAGGCCGCGGCCGCGGTAGCTTTTGTCGATGACGACGGAGAGAATTTCCGCTTCGTCGGCGGCAATGCGCGAGATGATGAAGCCGGCGACGTTACGGCCGATGCACAGCCGATGCGCCAGCGTGTTGCGCTCGGCGAGCATCTGCTCGAACTCGTGCGCGCTCCAGCCGCGATGAAACGCGGCGCAATGCAGCCGCGACAGCGCCGGCGCGTCGCGCAGCGTAGCCGGCTCGACCACGGCGGGCTGGTTTCCGAACCAAGCGGCGAGCCGCGCGAAGAGACTCATTGATCAGTCCTGCGGCCGCGCGCCGGCGAGGATGGTGGCTTTGGCGGCCTGCGGCTTGGCGTCGGGGGCACGCAGATAGAACGGCCGCGCCGGCGCGGTGTCCGGCTGCGCGGCAGCGCCGACCCAGGCGACCCAGCCGATGTCCGGCCCGGGTTGGGTCTCCACCAGCAGCGGGCGCTCGGCATGTTCGGGCCAGCGCGCGGCGAGAATCTGCGCGGCGTTGCCGACCAGACGCGGTGCGCCGAACCGCGCAGCACGTAGCGCGTCGTCGACCGGGATCACCACCGGCTTGATCAAGGTGGCGCCGTGGCCGGAGAAGGTCTGAGTGTAAACGTGATCGTGCCGCGCATCGATCGCGACCACGATCGGTTCCTCGCTGCCTTCGTCGACCAGCGGCGCGGCATAGGCCGCAAGCGTGCTGACGCCGACCACGGGCTTGCCGGCGGCGAGCGCGAGGCCGCGTGCGGCGGAGATGCCAACGCGCAGGCCGGTGAAACTGCCGGGGCCGGTGGTGACGGCAATACGGTCGAGCCCGGTGAAGGGCAATCCGGCGTCCGCCATCACCCGCGCGATCAGTGGCATCAGCGCCTCGGCGTGGCCGCGTTTCATCGCTTGGCTTTCCCGCGCGAGGAATTGCTCGTTCTCGGTGTCCAACACCGCGGCGGCGCAGAATTCCAGCGCGGTATCGATGGCAAGGACGAGCATGGTGAGGCCTGGGCACGGTGACGAGGTGGCGGCACCCTGCCGCGCAAACGACAAAGGGGCAAGCGTTCGTGCGCGTGCCCCTTTAGAATTTTGGTCGAAAAGCTCGCCGGCTGCTTACATCGGGCGGACTTCGACGACGTCGGGCACGAAATGCTTCAGCAGGTTCTGGATGCCGTGCTTCAGCGTCGCCGTGGAGGACGGGCAACCCGAGCATGATCCCTTCATGTCGAGATAGACGATGCCGTCCTTGAAACCACGGAAGGTGATGTCGCCGCCATCCTGCGCGACCGCCGGGCGAACCCGGGTCTCGATCAGGTCCTTGATGATGGCGACCGTCTCGCCGTCGGCCTCGTTGAAGAATTCCTCGGCATGCGGGCCATGATCAGGAGCGGCCCCATCGGCGAGCAGCGGCGCGCCGGACATGTAGTGCTCCATGATGACGCCGAGAATGGCGGGCTTGAGGTGCTGCCAGTCACTGTCGTCCTTGGTGACGGTGACGAAATCGGACCCGTAGAACACCCCGGTGACGCCTGGAACCTCGAACAGCTTGGTGGCGAGCGGCGAGCGCGCGGCGCTGTCGCGGTCGGCGAACTCCATCGTACCCGCATCGAGCACGGGGCGGCCGGGAATGAATTTCAGGGTGGCGGGATTGGGGGTCGGTTCGGTCTGGATAAACATCGAAATCTCCGGCGCATCGCCGGTTCAAGGCCGGCGCGTTCGGTTAAAGATCACCGTTCCTAACAGATGGCTGCGAAAAAAGCACGATCAAGGGGGCATCTATTCGGCCTGCGGCGGCTTGCCGCCCTGCAGCAATTTGCAACCGGTTCAGGACAGCGCGTCGAGTTCGTCGTCTGAGAGGCCGCCCGGCACCACCACCAATGGGATCGGGAAATTGCCGGCGGATTTGACAAGGCTGGTGATGATCGGGCCGGGGCCTTCCGCGCCGGTGCCGGCTGCCAGCACCAGCATGCAGATGTCGGCGTCGTCGGCGATCACCTTGAGAATTTGGGCGTTGGCTTCGCCCTCGCGGATCACCCGCTGCGGCGTGATCGCGGCGACCGCATAGGCTTGGCCCGAGGCGCGGTCGAGCGCGGCGTTGGCGCCTTCTTCGGCTTCGGCGCGCATGATGGTGGCGACACCGAGCCATTGCTGGTTGAGATCGCCGATCTCGATCACGCGCAGCATCACCACATCGCCGCCGGCGCGCACCGCCCAGCGGCTGGCGTAGTAGACCGCGCAGGCGCATTCCGGCGTATCGTCGACCAGCACGAGGCATTTCGGCCGATGACCGGATTCGTAACCGCGCCGCTTGCTGCCCATGCCTGCTCCCGGGTCTGATGCGAACCGGCGGCATGCTGCCACGGCGCGCGCGGTTCCGACAAGGCGCGAAGAGACTTGCGAATCGCTGCGGCGTGAGGGTGGTGCGGCTATTTCTTGCGGATGAAGCCGACGATGTCCTTCACCGCATGCATGGTCTCGGCGGCGATGGCGCGTGCGCGATCGGCGCCGTCGACCAACACCGCATCGACATAACCGGGATCCTGGGTCAGACGCTTCATCTCGGCGCCGATCGGCCCGAGCTTGTCGACCGACAGATCGACCAGCGCCGATTTGAAATTGGAGAACTGGCCGCCGCCGAAATCGCGCAGCACGTCGGCCTTGGCGCGGCCAGACAGCGCCGCATAGATGCCGACCAGATTGTCGGCCTCGGGGCGTGCTTCCAGGCCCTTTTCCTCCGAGGGCAACGGCTCCGGATCGGTCTTGGCCTTGCGGACTTTCTGGGCGATGGCATCGGCATCGTCGGACAGATTGATGCGCGAATAATCCGACGGATCGGACTTCGACATCTTCTTCGAGCCGTCGCGCAGGCTCATCACCCGCGTCGCAGGGCCGGTGATCAGCGGCTCGGGCTGCGGGAAGAATTTCTCCTCGAAACCATGCGCGCGGATCGACCCTGCGAAATCGTTGTTGAACTTCTGCGCGATGTCGCGGGCGAGCTCGAGATGCTGCTTCTGGTCCTCGCCGACCGGCACATGGGTGGCGCGATAGACCAGAATGTCGGCGGCCATCAGGTTCGGATAGGCATAGAGGCCGACCGAGGCGTTCTCGCGATCCTTGCCGGCCTTCTCCTTGAACTGGGTCATGCGGTTGAGCCAGCCGAGGCGGGCGACGCAATTGAGCACCCAGGCGAGCTCGGCATGCTCGGCGACCTGGCTCTGGTTGAACACGATGTGCTTCTTCGGGTCGATGCCGCTGGCGATGAAGGCGGCGGTGACCTCGCGGATATTGCGGGTCAGCTCGGCGGGGTCCTGCCACACGGTGATGGCGTGCAGATCGACCACGCAATAGATGCAGTTGTGAGTGTTCTGCAGTTTGACGAAATTGACGATGGCGCCAAGGTAGTTGCCAAGATGCAGATTGCCGGTCGGCTGCACGCCTGAAAACACCCGCTCGATTGCCGCCATGGTTTTCGCCCTGTTGTCTTTCGTTCTGTGAATGCTCGTGCCGCGCCGGGCGGCGTTGCGCCCGTCAATAACGCATGATCCGGCAAAGGGGAAACCGGATTTCGGAAAAGATCGGGCCGCATGCGGGGCATGGCCGCGGGATTGCCGGACTATTCGGTCTCTGCGGTGAGTCCTTCATGTCTGGCCGTCGCGGCTGCGCCCGCCATTCTCGCGCAGGCCGACAATCGCCTCGCCCCAGCTGACCACGCCGAACAGATCCAGCAGCAGGCCGTAGAGCGAGAGGCCGGCGGCGACGAAGCCGCCGAGAATGGTGAGGCGGGCGGTGAAGCCCGCGGTCTCCATCACCGGGGCGACGAAGGTGTTCGAACTCCACAGCATCGCACCCATGGTCGCGGCGCAGATCGCAATGCGCGGCAGCCGTTTGCGCGCCAGTGCATCGATGGAAAAGCCGAAGGCGGCGGTGCCGCGCCAGCCGAGCACCAGCGCGCCGCACCAGGCGCCGAAGGTAATGCTGGCGGCCACGCCCGTGGCGCCGAAGCTGCGTCCGGCCAGAAGCCCCGCCAGCACCGCGGCGGCAAGGCCGGCCAGCGTCGCCAGCAGCGGCGTCCTGGTGTCCTCGCGGGCGAAGAACGCGGGCGAGAGCACTTTCATCAGCACATGCGCCGGCAGGCCGAGCGCCAGCAGCGACAGCGCCTGTGCGGTGGCGATGGTGTCGCTCGCGGTGAAGGCCCCGTGCTCGAACAGCACGCCGATGATCGGCTGGCTGAGGAAGATGAGGCCGAGTGTCGCCGGCAGCGCGAGGCCGACGGCGAGTTCGAGGCCGCGTGATTCGGCTTGCGCCAGCGCGGCATGGTCGTTGCTCTGGATCGCGCGGGTCAATTCCGGCACCAGCACGGTGCCCATCGCCACGCCGACCATGCCGAGCGGCAATTCGATCAGGCGGTTGGCGAAATACAGCCACGACACCGCCGCGGGCGAACTCGAAGCGATGATCGCGCCGGCGACGATCAGGAATTGCGGGCCGGAATTGGCGAACATGCCGGGGATACCCTTGCGGAAGAACGCCCGGATCTGTGGATCGAACGAAATCCGGATCGGCCGGGCGACGCCATCGCGCCAGGGCCGGCGCTGGATCAGGATCAGCATCTGCAGGCATCCGGCAATGCCGACCGTGCCGGCGATCACATAGGCCGAAAACTGCGGTTCGTGCCGCCACACCAGCAGGAGCACCAGTACCGCGATCAGGGTGATGTTGAAGAGCACCGGCGAGAACGCGGTGAGCACGAAGCGATGCTCGGCGTTGAGCACGCCCATCATCACCGTCACCGGACCGACAAAGGCGAAATACGGCATCATCAGCCGCGCATCATTGACCGCGAGCTGCAGCGCATCGCGGCCGACAAAGCCCGGTGCAAGCAGTGAGATCACAAACGGCATCAGCGCCGTCAGCACCAGCGCGATGCCAATCAGGATGACGCTGAGACTGCCGAGCACGCGCCCGGCGAAGGCCGCCGCCGCGACCACGCCCTCGCTTTCGCGCAGGCGCAGATAGCTTGGGACGAGAGCAGCGTTCAGCGTGCCTTCGTTGAGCGAACGGCGGGTAACATTGATGAATTGGAAGGCGACCAGAAAGGCGTCGGCCACGGCGCCGGTGCCGAGCAGCGCCGCGATCAGCGAGTCACGCAGAAAGCCCAGCACGCGCGAGGCGAGCGTTCCGCAGGACACTGTCAGGATATGGCGGATCATGGGTTTTCTGGAGACGTTTTCGGTGCGGCCTGCTTGCTGGCACAGGGTTTGTCGTGATAGGTCGCCGGATCGTTCGATCCCGCATGACATATCAGTTTTTCCCTTCCTCGCCCTCCATCCCGCAGGATTATTCTTAATGACCACCGTTCAATACGACGTGCTCGGAATCGGCAACGCCATTTTTGACATCCTGGTGCAGGCGGATGACGCCTTCCTTGCCGCGCACGGCATGACCAAGGGGGCGATGGCGCTGATCGACGAGGCGCGGGCGGCGGCGGTGTATCAGGTAATGGGGCCGGCAACCGAGATGTCCGGCGGCTCCGCCGCCAATACGATCGTCGGGGTCGCCGATTTTGGCGCGCGCGCCGCTTATGTGGGCAAGGTCAAGGACGACCAGATCGGCCAGCTTTATTCCCACGACATCCGCGCCGCCAAGGTGGCGTATGCGACGGCGGCGGCCAAGGAAGGACCTGCGACGGGCTGCTCCTACATTCTGGTGACGCCGGACGGCGAGCGCACCATGAACACCTATCTCGGTGCGGCGCAGGATCTGACTCCCGCCGACATCGACCCCGAACAGATCGCAGCGGCGTCGATCGTCTATCTCGAAGGTTATCTGTGGGACCCGAAGAACGCCAAGGACGCTTTTGTGAAGGCGTCGAAGATCGCGCATGACCACAAGCGCACGGTCGCGCTGACGCTGTCGGACGCGTTCTGCGTTGGCCGTTATCGCGACGAATTTCTTGGCCTGATGCGCAACAATACTGTGGACGTGATTTTTGCCAACGAATCCGAACTTGCCTCGCTGTACCAGACGCAGGATTTCGAGGCCGCGCTCGCGCAACTGCGCAAGGATGTCGCGCTTGGCGTGGTGACGCGCAGCGAAAAGGGCTGCGTGGTCGCCGACAAGGCCGGCGTTTCCGCCGTGCCGGCGTTTCCGGTCGCCAAGGTGACCGACACCACTGGCGCGGGTGATTTGTTCGCCGCCGGCTTCCTATTCGGCATGGTGCGCGGTGTCGGTCATCACGAGTCCGGCCGGCTCGGCGCGCTTGCGGCAGCGGAGGTGATTCAGCATATCGGCGCGCGGCCGCAGACCTCGCTGAAGGCGCTGGCGCAGCAGCACGGCCTGCCGGTCTGACATTCTTTCGCCGAACGCAAAGCAGGGTCGCGCAACACGGCCTTGCGAATGCGCGACGGTATCCCCATATCGCTTGCGATAAGCGGAAACCTTTTGCGTTGAACCGCATCTGATGATGCGGCGGCTACGTATGGGTAATGACGATTTCCGAGGACTGCGATGATTACGACGTGGGGCGAATGGAAGCGCTACCCCAAAGCGGCGCTGGGTGATGCACTTGAAGCTCCGATCAGTCCCGGCATCTACGAAGTGCGCAACGCGGTGAGCGGCGAACTCTACGCGTTTGGCGCCGTCGACAATCTTGCCGAGGCGCTGTCGCGGGTTGGCTGGCCGTCGCGTTCGCTGAAGTCGCTGTTTCTCAAGCGCGATTCGATCCGTCTGCCCGATCTCGAATATCGCACCTGCGCCACCGACAGCAAAGCTGCGGCGCGCATTGCCGCTGAGCGCATGATTGGACGCCGCGAAACCTATATTGCCGGCGCGGCCTGACCCGCGCTGGCTCTGTTTTCTTTGATCCTGGTAATCTGATCTAGCTCAGGCGGCGCTGGCGGTGCCGCTCTTGAGTTGCTTGCGCACCACCGGGGCTGCCGCCACGATTCCCTTTTCGACAAAGGCCTCGTGATTGCTTTCGATGGCATCGAGTGCGTAGAGATAGTTCACCATCAGGCCGTATGATTGTCGCAGGCCGTTCTCCGACATATCGCCAAGGAAGTTCAGTCGCTCCAGCCGCGCGCCATTGCCGAGATGGAAGCGCGCTACCGCATCGGCGACACGGCCGCGCTTGTCCTTGGCCTCCAGAAAATAATAGGCGGCGGCGCCGAGCAGCACCGGGCGGATGCGCTCGGCAATCGCGTGGTCTCCATGCCAGCCGGGCTGATCGAGCAACGCCAGTGTTTCCTTGTCGGCGGCATCGAGGGCGACGGAATTCTCCGCGGCGCGCTCGCGCTTCAGCCAGGTGGCAAAGCCCGGCACTGGCGACAGTGTGACGAAGGTGTGCAGGTTGGGCAGTTCGCGCTTCAACTCCTCCACCACCTGCTTGATCAGGAAATTGCCGAAGGAAATGCCGCCGAGGCCCTTCTGGGTGTTCGAGATCGAATAGAACACCGCGGTATTGGCCTGCGCGGCTTCGATCGGCACGCGGTCGTCCGCCAGCAAGGGGGCGATGCTGCCGGGAATATCCTTGGTCAGCGCGACCTCGACGAAGATCAGTGGTTCATCGACAAGCTGCGGATGGAAGAAGCCGTAGCAGCGCCGGTCGGGCGGAGCGAGGCGGCCGCGCAGATCGTCCCAGTTCCTGATCGCATGCACCGCCTCGTAGCGGATGATCTTCTCCAGGATGTTGGCCGGCGTGGTCCAGTCGATCCGCTGCAGCACCAGGAAGCCGCGGTTGAACCACGACGCGAACAGGTGAACGAAATCGTGGTCCACCGGCTGCAATTGCGGATACTCGGCCATGTTGGCGAGCAGCACCTCGCGCATCCGCACCAGCGCCGCGGTGCCGCCGGGGGCGAGATTGAGACGGCGGATCAATTCCTGCCGGCGCGGCTCGGCCGCCTTGTGCAGGGCGCTGACCGCCGCGCTGCTGAAGCCTTCTTTCTGAACGCGCGCCATCGCCTGCTCGATCTGCGCGCGATCAGGCCCGAACAGGTCGCCAAGCGCGGTGAGGAAGGCGAGCCGCTCGGCCGGCGAGGCGGCGGCATAACCGGCAAGCAGGGTCTGCGCCAGCGCCACGCCGGTGGCTTCGCCGCGCCGCGACAGCAGCGTTTCGCCAAGCTCGATCAGTTCGGCTTCGCTTAATGCCGGGCTTGCGTCATGGGTGATGCCGCGCAGCAAATGGCGGCCGCGTTCGGTCAGTGTGTTGAGAAGGTTGCCAAGGAATTCCGGCGCTCGGTCTAATCCCAATGTCGGCATTGCGGTCCTCGATTGCGGGCTATGATTGTTTCGCGTGATGAAGAGGGCGGAGCCAGGTCATTCCGGCAGCGGAATGAATTCAGTCTCATCCGGCACATGGGCGAAGCGGCCGGTTTTCCAGTCCTGCTTGGCCTGTTCGATGCGCTCGCGGCTGGAGGAGACAAAGTTCCACCAGATGTAGCGCGGTCCTTCCAGCGCGGTGCCGCCGAGAAACATCATGCGTGTCGGCCGCACCGCCCTGATTGTGATGCGGTCGCCCGGGCGGAAGATCAGCAGCCGCGGGCCTTCATAACGCTCGCCGGTGATTTCGATCTCGCCATCGACGATATAGATCGCGCGTTCCTCGTGGTCGGCGTCTAGCGGCGCGCTCAACCCGGCATCGAGACTGACCTCAACATAGAACCAGTCCGATACCGTTTCGACCGGCGACGCCACGCCAAACGCCGAGCCGGCGATGATGCGGGCTTTCACGCCATTGTCCTGTACGATCGGCAGGCTCGCGGCGTCGTAATGCTGGAACGACGGTGCGATTTCCTCGCGTCCGGCGGGCAACGCGACCCAGCTTTGCAGGCCGAGCATGTTCTGGCCGTTGGCGCGCTCGACATCCGGCGTGCGCTCGGAATGTGCGATGCCGCGTCCCGCCGTCATCAGGTTCATCGCGCCGGGCCGGATTTCCTGAATGTGGCCTTCGCTGTCGCGATGCATGATGCTGCCGTCGAACAGATACGTCACGGTGGCGAGGCCGATATGCGGATGCGGCCGCACGTCCATGCCTTGCCTCGCAATGAATTGCACCGGGCCGAAATGATCGAAGAAGATGAAAGGGCCGACCATCTGCCGCTTGCCGTGCGGCAGCGCGCGGCGAACGGCGAAGCCGTCGCCGAGATCGCGGGTGCGTGGCACGATGACGAGTTCGAGGGCATCGCAGGTTTGCGGGTCGCCGAGGATCGGATCGTTGGATGGCATCCAGCTCATGGCACGGCTCCGTCAGTCGCGATCGATGGAGACTAGCATACATCGATTGTGATGACGTGCGAATGCGGCTACCGCGCGGCGAGGCAATTTCAGACCAAAAGCTATGCCTGTTTTATGCACACAGCCGTGCGCGAAACAGTGAGAATGTTACGGAAGAGCCGGATGCGCAGAGTGCGATGCGGCGTACGACGACGCAGTGCGCAGGATGCGTACTCTTTCAGAACGCAAGAAACGAAAGAGAAGTATCCTTACACGTCGACATTCGCATCCAGCGAATTGTCCTGAATGAATTCACGGCGCGGCTCGACCACGTCGCCCATCAGCTTGGTGAAGATGTCGTCGGCGGCATCGACCTCGCGGATTTTGACCTGCAGCAGCGAGCGGGCGTTGACGTCGAGTGTGGTCTCCCACAACTGGTTCGGGTTCATCTCGCCGAGACCTTTGTAGCGCTGATAGGCGACGCCCTTGCGTCCGGCATCGGTCACCGCCTCGAACAGCGTCACCGGGCCGTGGATCGGCGTCTCGCTGTCCTTGCGGCGCAGCGTGGCGCTGCGCGGATAGGCCGCCTGCAGCCGTCCGGCATATTCGTCGAGCTTGCGCGCTTCGGCGGAGGAGAGCAGTGCGGCGTCGATCACCGCGGCCTCCTTGACGCCGCGCACCGTGCGCTCGAAGAAGTAGCCCTCACCCTCGCGGAAGGCGCCGACCCAGCCACGCTCGACTTCGTCGGCCAGCGCGTCGAGGCGCTTGGCGATGTAGTCGGCGGCGGCGTTCGCGGTTTCGGTATTGCCGACCACGCGCGGGCTGAGCACGCCGGCGATCGCCGCCTGTTCGATCACGCTGCGATTGTAGCGGCTGTGCAGGTTGTGGAGCAGGTTGCGGATGGCGCGGGCATCCTCGACCAGTGTCTGCAGGTCGCGGCCGCGGCGTTCCTCGCCCGACGCCAGCCTGAGCACGCAATCGTCGAGCCCGGTCTCGATCAGATAATCCTCCAGCGCGCGTTCGTCCTTCAGGTACTGCTCGGACTTGCCGCGCGTTACCTTGTAGAGCGGTGGCTGGGCGATATAGAGGTGCCCCGCCTCGATCAGCGAGGGCATCTGGCGGAAGAAGAACGTCAGCAGCAGCGTGCGGATGTGGGCGCCGTCGACGTCGGCGTCGGTCATCACGATGATCTTGTGATAGCGCAGCTTCGATAGGTCGAAATCGTCGCGACCGATGCCGGTGCCGAGCGCGGTGATCAGCGTACCGATCTGCTCGCTCGACAGCATTTTGTCGAAGCGCGCGCGCTCGACATTGAGGATTTTGCCGCGCAGCGGCAGCACCGCCTGAAATTCGCGGTTGCGGCCCTGCTTGGCGGAGCCGCCGGCGGAATCACCCTCGACGATGAACAGTTCGGATTTTGCCGGATCGCGCTCCTGGCAGTCGGCGAGCTTGCCGGGCAGCGAGGCGACATCGAGCGCGCCCTTGCGGCGGGTGAGATCGCGGGCCTTGCGCGCGGCCTCGCGCGCCGCCGCCGCCTCGATCACCTTGCCGACGATGGTCTTGGCTTCGGTCGGGTGTTCCTCGAACCAGGCCGACAGTGCGGCGTTCAGCACGTTCTCGACCACCGGACGGACCTCGGAGGAGACCAGTTTGTCCTTGGTCTGCGAGGAGAACTTCGGATCCGGCACCTTCACCGACAGTACGGCGGTGAGGCCCTCGCGGCAGTCATCGCCGGTCAGCGCAACCTTTTCCTTCTTGGCGATGGTCTCGGCATAGCCGGTGACCTGACGCGTCAGCGCGCCGCGGAAGCCGGCGAGATGGGTGCCGCCGTCGCGCTGCGGGATGTTGTTGGTGAAGCAGAGCACGTTCTCGTGGTAGCTGTCGTTCCACCACATCGCGACTTCGACGCTGATGCCGTTCTGCTCGGCACGCATCATGATCGGATCTGGCACCACCGCTTTCTTGTTGCGGTCGAGAAATCGGACGAATGCCTCGACGCCGCCGTCGTAGTGCATCACCTCGCGCCGCTCGACCGCGTGGCGCATGTCGGACAGCACGATGTTGACGCCGGAGTTGAGGAAGGCGAGTTCGCGCAGCCGGTGCTCCAGCGTGTCGAAATCATATTCGACGTTGGTGAAGGTTTCGGTCGAGGCCAGGAATGTCACCTCGGTGCCGCGCTTGCCGCCCGCATCGCCAACCACAGCGAGCGGCGCCACCGCGTCGCCATGCCGGAACTGGATATAGTGCTCCTTGCCGCCGCGCCAGACCCGCAATTCGAGCTTGCTCGACAGCGCGTTGACCACCGAAACGCCGACGCCGTGCAGGCCGCCGGACACCTTGTAGGAGTTCTGGTCGAATTTTCCGCCGGCATGGAGCTGGGTCATGATGACCTCGGCCGCCGAGATGCCTTCGCCCTTGTGGATGTCGGTCGGAATACCGCGGCCGTCGTCACGCACCGTGACGGAATTGTCCGGGTTGAGCACCACCTCGACACGTGTGGCGTGGCCGGCGAGGGCTTCGTCGATCGCGTTGTCGACCACCTCGTAGACCATGTGATGCAGGCCTGAGCCGTCATCGGTGTCGCCGATATACATGCCGGGACGTTTGCGAACGGCGTCGAGGCCCTTCAGCACCCGGATCGATTCCGCGCCGTATTCAACAATGGGAGAGGGCGCGGATTCGGCGCTCGCTTGCCGGGCTGGTTCAGTCATGAGGTGCCTTCGCGGGTGGTCGAATTGGGCCTGCGAAAAATGCGGCTTCGATTGTCAATTTGTGCCATGAAAACGAATGGCCGCATAGCCCAAAGTGGTTGCTGTCAAGTTATTGAATAACTGTGTGTTTTTGACGGTTTTTCAAGGTCTGGAACGGGCGTTTTCCGCCCTGTGGAAAAGCGCGATTCGCAGGGCCTTGGCCTGGTCCTGAAAGGCCCGGTCAAGCAGGTCGCCGGGCGCTAGTCGCGCCGCGATATAGCGCCCGCCTCGACATCGAAAATGTCGGCGCCTGCACCGATATCGGCGAAGGCCGCGGGATCGGCGCCGGTCATCCAGACCTGCGCGCCGAGCTCCGTCAGTTCGTCGAACAGCGCGCGGCGGCGGCTGGGATCGAGATGGGCCACCACCTCGTCGAGCAGCAGCAGCGGCGTGATGGTGGTCATTTCGGCGACAAGGCTGGCGTGGGCGAGCACGAGGCCGATCAGGAGCGCTTTCTGTTCGCCGGTCGAGGCGTCTTTCGCCGGCATGTCCTTCGGCGCATAGACCACATGCAGGTCGGTCAAATGCGGCCCGTTCAGGGTGCGGCCCGCAGCGGCGTCAAGGACGCGGCTTTTGCGCAGCACGTCGCGGTAGCGGTCCTCGACCGCGGTCGCCGGTTCACGCAGGAGCGCATTCTCCATCCAGCCGTCGAGCGCGATCCGCGCCGAGGGGAATGCCGAGCCTGCGCGCCGCTCCAGCATCGCGGCAAGCCGCTGCAGGGTCTGGCCGCGCTGCGCCGCGACGGCGACCGCGAGCTCGGCGGTTTCGCGTTCGATGGCGTCACACCAGTGTGGGTCGAAATTGCGATCTTCCAGGAGGCGGTTGCGTGAGCGCAGCGCGCGCTCGAGCGTGGAGATGCGGCCGGAGTGATCCTTGTCGATCGCAAGCACGAGACGGTCGAAGAAGCGTCGTCGCTCCGAGGCGGCGCCGGTGAACAGGCCGTCCATCGCCGGCGTCAGCCATACCATGCGCAAGTGATCGCCGAAGGCGATGGCCGAGGAGACCGGCTCGCGGTCGATCCGTGCGCGGCGGCCGGGGGAGGCGCCCTCGGCGCCGGGAATGTCGATGCCGGTGCCGAGGGTGGCGAGGCCGAGCGCGCCCTCGATCTCGGCCGACACCGCCCATGAGCCGTCGCCCTGCCGATTGGCGATGTCTTCAAGCGTGGCGCGGCGCAGGCCGCGGCCAGGCGAGAGCAGCGAGATCGCCTCAATGCAATTGGTCTTGCCGGCGCCATTGGCGCCGACCAGTACGACAAGATCGCCGCGCGTGTTGAGGCTCGCGGCGCGATAGTTGCGGAAGTTGCTGAGGCCCAGGCGCAGGATGCGGGAGACGGTCATGGATAGATTATGCTCGTCATGGCCGGGCTCGTCCCGGCCAACGACGCCTTGAAGACTTCCCGGGCGTCAAATGGCAAAAACGTGGATGCCCGGCGCCGCAGACAAGTTTACGCAGTTTGCGATTGCTATGGCCGGGCATGACGATTTAAGCGCGTCGGCGAAGGAAACGCCCTCACACCCGCATCGGCATCAGCACGTAGAGCGCGCCTTTGGAGTCCTTGTCGTGAATCAGGGTCGGCGAGCCCGGATCGGCCAGCTGCAGCACCGCGACCTCGCCTTCGATCTGCGAGGCGATGTCGAGCAGGTAGCGCGAGTTGAAGCCGATATCGAGCGGATCGGCGGCGTATTCGACCTCGAGTTCCTCGGTCGCGCTGCCGGAATCCGGATTCGTCACCGATAGCACCAGCTTGCCGGGCGATAGCGCGAGTTTGACCGCGCGGCCGCGTTCGCTGGAGATGGTCGAGACGCGGTCCACCGCGGCTTCGAAGTCCGCCTTGTCGACTACGAGTTCCTTGTCGTTGTTCTGCGGAATGACGCGGGCGTAATCCGGGAAGGTGCCGTCGATCAATTTCGAGGTCAGCACCACATTGGCGATGGTGAAGCGGATTTTGCCCTGCGACAGTTCGAGGCCGACTTCCGCCTCGTTGTCTTCGATCAGGCGCTGCACTTCACCGACCGTCTTGCGTGGCACGATGACGCCCGGCATGCCGGCGGCCCCTTTCGGCAGCGCCAGATCGACCTGCGCAAGGCGGTGGCCGTCGGTGGCAACGCCGCGCAGGGTCGGCTCCGTTGCGGTGCCGGCCGCGTGCAGATAGATGCCATTGAGGTAATAGCGGGTCTCTTCGGTCGAGATCGCGAACTGGGCGCGGTCGATCAGGCGCTTGACGTCGGTGGCCGCGAGCGTGAACGAGTGGGTCATATCACCGGCGGCAAGATCCGGGAAATCGCTTTCCGGCAGCGTCTGCAGCGTGAAGCGCGAACGGCCGGCGCGGATCGCCAGCACCGAGCGGTCGCCGTCGCCTTCGAGTACGATCTGCGCGCCATCCGGCAATTTGCGCACGATGTCGTAGAACATATGCGCCGGCACGGTGGTGGCGCCGCTGCTGCTGACTTCGGCCGGCAGCGTCTCGGTGACTTCGAGATCGAGGTCGGTGGCCTTGAGGCTGAGGCGGGCGTTCTCGGCGCGGACCAGCACATTGCCGAGGATCGGAATGGTGTTGCGGCGCTCGACCACGCGGTGGACGTGACCGAGTGACTTCAGGAGCTGCGCCCGCTCGACGGTGACTTTCATGACGCTTCGTCCGATCCCAAACCACTGATCTGCGCCTGTCACCCGCGCGGCTACCGCCGGGGGCGGCGCTCCGCGTGCTGCGACATGCGCGATGGAGATGCCGGAGACGTCCCAGGGACGGTCCGGCGGCTGACACCCGCCGCCGGCTCATGGTCATGAACCGGCGGCGGGGTTGGGTAAAGTGGCGTGGTTGTGGGCCAAGTGCAAGGCCGGCGTGGAGACCGCCCCCGCTTTCTCCGGCGTAATCGCCAGCTATTCTTGGAGCTGGCGCTTGAGCAGTTCGACCTCGTCGGACAGCGCGAGGTCCTTGCTGACCAGCGCCTCGATCTTGCGCACGGCGTGCAGCACCGTGGTGTGGTCGCGGCCGCCGAAACGCCGGCCGATTTCCGGCAGCGAGCGCAGGGTCAGGGTCTTGGCCAGATACATCGCAACCTGACGGGGCCGCACCACATTGGCGGTACGGCGCGAGGACAGAAGGTCGGAGCGGCTGACATTGTACTGCCGGGCCACCACGCGCTGGATGTCCTCGATCTTGACGCGGCGCGGCTCCTGCGGACGGACAAGGTCGCGCACCTCGCGTTCGGCCATTTCCAGCGTCACCGGCTGGGCGTTAAGCTTGCTGTGGGCGAGCAGGCGGTTGATCGCGCCCTCAAGGTCGCGGCCGTTATGGGTGATCGCCTTGGCGAGATATTCCAGCACCGGCAGTGGCACGTCGAAGCTCGCGTGGTGGGTGCGGGCGGCGGCGACGCGGGATTTGAGAATCTCCAGCCGCAATTCCTCGCCGAGCGAGCCCATCTCGACCACCAGTCCACCGGCGAGGCGCGAGCGTACCCGGTCGTCGAGGCTTTCAAGGTCGGATGGCGGGCGGTCGGCGGCGATCACCACCTGACGGCCGGCGTCGATCAGCGCGTTGAGGGTGTGGCAGAACTCGGCCTGGGTCGATTTGCCCTGCAGGAACTGCAGATCGTCGATCACCAGCACGTCGATGCCGCGCAATGCTTCCTTGAAGGCGAGCGCGGTCTGGGTCTTCAGCGCGGCGACGAAGCCGTACATGAATTTCTCCGCCGTCAGATACAGCACCTTGCGCTCGGCGCTGGAATTGCCGGCCCAGGTCACGGCCTGCAGGAGATGCGTTTTGCCGAGTCCGACCCCGGCATGGATGTAGAGCGGGTTGAACATCACCGGATCGCCGCGGCGGCCCTCGGCGACCTGGCGTGCTGCCGCCAGCGCCAGCGTGTTGGAGCGGCCGGAGACGAAGCTTGCGAAAGTCAGACGCGGATCGAGCGGGGAGCCGCCCAGCGCCTCGTGGCTTGCCGATACCGGCACGGTGGCGACCGCACGCGGATCAACGGTGTGGCTGCGCTCAACCGGACGGTCCTCGGACGTTGCCTTGGCGTCCTTCGCCGGCGCCGCCGCGCGCATCGGAGTGCGTACGGTGAGATCGATGCGATGCACCTGCGGCGCTTCGGCCTGCCAGCAGCTCAGCACGCGCTCGGCATAATGGGTCTGGATCCAGCTTTTCAGAAAGCGGGTCGGCACCGACAGGTGCACGCTGTCCTCGCTGATCTGTTCAAGGTCCATCCGCGCGAACCAGCTCGAATAGACATCCTCTCCGACGGTTGAGCGAAGCCGCCCCTTCACCCGTGCCCAGCGATCCTGTTCCATGCCTGCCGCGATTGTCATGTTGTCTGTACTTTTCTGGTTGAGTTTCTGTTGTGACATTGAGTGTCGATGGAGGTGGTGGATCGCCGCGCGCGATCCCTTCCATGTACGGACGAGGCTTCGTTCGGCGGGCCGCGCCGTGCTGCATCGTCGCTGCGAATGGAATGAAGAGTGCGCGGTTAGCGCGTTCTGGGAGGGGGGTAGGAGGTGCAGATCGGAAAACGCAGGAGATCTGTCATCGGGAAAGCAACTTCGCTCCGCACGGTAAAACCAGCAGCGTGATGTGTCGCCTGGATGATTGACATGAAAACCCCCTCCCACCGCAGAACCGCCGCGGCAAGCCATTTCGATTGATCTGTTTCAAATCTTGATGCGTTAACCGAACAGCTTGCCGTTCAGTTCCGCTTACGCCCGTCGTGCCCGTCCAACCCGTATGTCCTCTGTTCCCAGCGACTCTGGACTGGATCGTCTGCGTGCTTCTCTCTTGAGTTCGGCGTTACGACATCCGAAACCGGACGACGCGGCCTGAGAGAATTGTCGACACAGAGACCCGATCTCACAAACCGTGTGAGGTTGAATCCGTCATCGCTTGGAAAGCATCGCTGACGTGCATACCGCCGCTGATCTGCACGCTTGCCCCCGATTTGCCCACCGTTCTGATCGGCAAGTCGCTGGCATCGCGACGGCTTAAGAAAGCCACAAGGCCCCTCGTCTCGCAACGCATTTGATTTTGCCTGCGTGGCGCCGAATTCAACTTGCACGCAATCGCGTCGCCATCTGCCTTATCGAGCGAAACGACAAGGTTTTGAATCTGTGCGTAGATTCGAAAAGTCGTTGCATCATCGCGCGGCGCGCCGCGGCCTAAAATAAATTCATAAATTGTTTACGTTTGCGGAGTGGCAGATGGCGTTTTGCAAGTGCTGCTCTGCGCTATGTCGATAAGTGATTAGCGTGCCGTGGATTTTTGTGTTCGTCGCAGCAGGGTAACTTTGCCGCGCAACGCCCGGTCCGACTCGTTGCTGGATTGATTTTTCCGAGACGGCGTGCATGGCGCGTGGATGCGGATGAAGGCGGCATTGTTCTGTGCCGAAAAGCGCAGTCCGCGGCGCGTGCGGCGAAAAATTGCCGACAGGGTGTTTCGCGATGAGACGGTGTCGCGCTGAATTGTCGCGTTGTCCGGCAGGATGCCGCTGCGTCGTGGTGCTGGCGTTTTCAGCGGCCAGCAAAAAGCCCGGCGCGAAGGCCGGGCTTTGATCTTTGGCACAGATCCGGTCGCGTTACTTCGCGAGGCGGGCGATCTGGTGCGCGAGGCGGGAGACCTTACGGCTCGCGTTGTTCTTGTGAATGAGGTTGCGCTGCGCTGCCTGCATCAGTTCGGGCTCGGCGCTCTTGAACGCCGCCAGCGCGGCCTCACGGTCGCCCTTGGCGATCGCTTCTTCAACGGTGCGCACCGCACCGCGCATCTGGGTACGGCGGGATTTGTTGACGATGGTGCGGCGGGCAATCTTGCGCGTCGCCTTCTTTGCGGAAGTGGTATTCGCCATGGGTTCTCGGTCCTTCAGACAGCGGCGCCACCCTGAGGTTTCGCCGACTGCTTTGATCTGATCGACCGGCTGGCCGATACGTGGATGATTGGTGTTCCATCAAAGAACAGCGGCGGCCGGATTGCTCCGCCGCCAGTTGCAGGTCTTATAGTGGGGCCGCTTCGGACCGTCAACGACTTCCGGGGTGCCTCTAGGACACGAAAAACGGCCGTTTTGGTTGAATTTCGGAGCTTTGGCGGCTATTGCGGCGGAAACGCAAAGGATAACGCATGATCCGCGGGTTTTTTCGCCTGATCGGTCTCTTGCTGCTGGCCGGCGGCTTCATCTTCCTGGTCTATGACGGCGCCCGCTCGATTGCGGACCAGACCCTGCGGCTGACCCGGCTTGGCGATTTCTGGAACGACATCAACCAGGCCAGCCAGGCCGCGTTCCAGCGCGCGGTCGAGGGCGTCTCCGCCACGCTGTGGAGCAGCGTGGTCAAGGTGATCCTCAACCAGCCGACCTGGGCCGTGCTCGGCCTTGTCGGCATCCTGTTGCTGCTGGTGTTCCGCCCCGCCAAGCCGCTGATCGGCTATGGCCGCGACTAGGATTCCCGCACTCTGACTTTTCGCCGGCGACTTCCTATATTCTTTCACCGGATGATGGAGACCGCCGATGTTCTTCTCGCGCAAACCGCTGACCGTGCCGACCGCCGCCGAGGCGCTGCCCGGTCGCTCCACCGCTATTCCGACCGCGCGCAGCCACTTCGTCAACGGACGGCCCTTGAAGCCGCCTTTTCCGGACGGCATCGAGACGGCGGTGTTCGCGATGGGGTGTTTCTGGGGTGCCGAACGCAAGTTCTGGCAGCTCGGCGAGGGGGTCCATATCACCGCGGTCGGCTATGCCGGTGGCTCGACGCCGAACCCGACTTATGAAGAGGCCTGCAGCGGCCGCACCGGCCACACCGAAGTGGTGCTGGTGGCGTTCGATCCGGCCAGGATTTCCTATGAGCAGCTTTTGAAGACGTTCTGGGAAAATCACGATCCGACGCAGGGGATGCGTCAGGGCAACGATATCGGCACGCAATACCGCTCGGCGATCTACACCGCCAATGAGGCACAGATGCAGGCTGCGCTGGCTTCGAAGGCGGCCTATGGCGCTGCGCTTGCCGGCAAGGGCCTTGGTCCGATCACCACCGAGATCGCCCCGCTCCGCGACTTCTATTATGCCGAGGACTACCACCAGCAATATCTGGCGAAGAATCCCGCCGGCTATTGTGGGCTTGGCGGCACCGGGGTGTCGTGCCCCGTCGGTGTTGGCGCCTGACAGGCAAGGTGGCGACGCACCTGCGTCGTTACTCTTTGTTAACCATAAATACGGCACACCGGACCTGTCCCTCATGAGGAGGGCCAAGGGCCGGAGCGTACCGTGCGCGCATTTCGCTGTTGGCTGATCGCCATTGGCCTGGCGGGGCTTGCCGTCGCGGGCTGTGCGCGTGCGCCTGCGCCGGTCGCGATGCAGCCGCGCGCCGATCTCGATGCGCTGGCCTATCATGTCGCGCCGGCCGCCGCGGCCCCGGCCGCTTACAGCTACGCGTCAACTGAAGGACCATATCGACTTGGCGCCGGCGACAAACTGCGCATCGTGATCTACGGCCAGGAAGGTCTCACCAATACTTATGCGGTTGATGCCGGCGGCGCGATCACCTTGCCGCTGATCGGGGCGGTCAAGGCGCGCGGGCTAACGCCGGCCGAGCTGGCCGCCGTGATCACCGCACGGCTGAAACAGGGCTATCTGCGCGAGCCTTATGTCGCAGTCGAGATCGAATCCTATCGGCCGTTCTTCATTCTCGGCGAGGTCGCTGCGCCCGGCCAATATCCCTATGTGCCGAACATTACGGTGGAAAGCGCGGTGGCGATCGCCGGCGGCTTCACCCCGCGCGCCCAGCGCGGCGAGGTGACGCTGACCCGGAGCGATCGGGACGGGCGTTTGGCGCGCGTTGCTGCGCCGCTCGGCACCTTGCTGCAGCCGGGCGATACCGTGCAGATCGGCGAACGCTGGTTCTGAAATTTTCCGGCGTGTGGCGCGGTTACGGCCGCAGCCAGGGCCGCGACCAGTCGCCCTTCCAGCCCGTGAGGCGGCCCTTGCGGAATTGCAGATAAAGCGGATCGTTGCGGAACAGGAAGCCCTGGCCGTTGACGGTGCGGATCACCATGAAGGTCTCGTTGCCGGGTGTGCCCTGCACATAAGCGAGCGGCACGCCAAGCACGTTCGACACGGTATCGGCGTCCATGCCGAAGGTGAGCGGTGTGGTGTTCGACAGGGTGGTGGTGAAGGGGCGCGGATGGCTCTGCGCGCTGAGCGGCAGCGGGGCCGCGAGCAGCAGCGAGCCGCCAAGGCCGCAACAGGTCAGAAGCTGTTTCATGACATCGTTCATCGCGTGATTGTCGCCGGAACGCCGCGCAAGGCAAGCCCCGGATCCACGCCAACGGTTGATGACGTGTCAGCGCGCGCACCGTGCATTCCGCCGCGAGAAAATCGAGCAGCGCGCGCACCGACGGCAGCAGGCCGCACCGCGAGGGGAATACGGCATGGATGATGCCAGCGCGCAAATCTTCGCGCATGTAGTTACCGATGCAACATCAAACATGCTCTGGGCACGTTGACTCCGTAGACTCTGACCAAGCCTATGGAATGAAGATCCGCGGCAACAGATGTGCGCGCTGCTTACCAAATGACGGGAGCGGAGCAGTAAGAATTTAATAAGCATCTGAAAACATTGGCGCACCCGACACGATTCGAACGTGTGACCTTTGCCTTCGGAGAACTCGCAGCATTTGCTCACAGTTTGAGTTATTGTGCTTTTTCCCTCCGATTGAACAGAAAATTCGCTATTTTCATCTAGGTTGCGCGGACAATATGCGGACGCAAGCAGCCCCGAGACATCAACTGACTGGCATTACGGACGAGGTCTGCTTACGAAAGGGCCGTTCGTTTGAATGTGAGACCCAGAAAGGCATTCAACTTTCAAGACGGTTCCGTGATTGTCTTCCGCAGCCTCGCATAAAAGCTTAACTGCCTTTTCGCTAAGGATGTCTTCTTCGCGCTCCGGAGTGGCAACAGCCGCACGCAGACGGGCGCCCCTTATGCAGATGGTGGGAGTCATGCCAAAGGCTCCATTATGCCGATGGACGTAGTCACCCTCGGGAACTTGCGTCTTTCGATGCTGTAGGTCCGGTGCAATACGGTCAGCATCAATTACGCAGATGGGCGGGGTCACCGGTTCGTATCTATGGACTTGATTGTTCTCAGGGGCCGCGAAGCGTCGCCTTCGGCGCGGCTATCAATCAGTTTAAGATTGACCCGTCGACGGCCGAGGGAGAAGTTCTAAGTGTCAGTCATAATAGAGGTGCTGACCCGATAAGCCGGACGCGCTCCGGCGCCACGAAGAGATTCAGCATCGATTAGATCGTCGAAAAGGTGCAGCGCAACTTTAAGACACCGCAATGATCGCACGGGCGTCGGTCCGTACTGTTGCCGGCTGGCGTTTCCTACTTTGGAGACGGTCATGAAGAGAGCAGCTGTTGCAGCACTCGCTTGCGTTTACGCGGTGGCATCCGCACAGGCGCAGAATTTGTCCGTCGCCGACCTCAGTCGATCGGCATCGAGAAGGGCAAGCCGTTCAGTCCCGATGCGGAAACTCAAAGCATCCTGACGTCGGCCGCGCGCGAAGCCCGCGCCCTTCTGGAAATCAGGTATGAAAGCATGTTCGAACCCTATTTCGACATCAGTCGTTGGGCTCTCCCGGCAATGCCCGATTATCTCAAAGTATCGCAGGATGGCTTCGGCGCGCGGCGGCCTGGAACGCGAGTTGAGACACATATTATTGATCCACTCAATCAATTGACTGCTGCCCAAAGCCCAGCCGAACCCTGAGCGAAAGGGAATAAATTTGGCGGTGGCCGAGTCTTCCTCCTTGTGAAGAGCTTTTCGCGATGGAGGACTGGTCATGAGCCCAAAACAAATTGAAGGCGGTGGACCCGCGATGGATCGCCGTTTTGCCCTTGAGTGCATGGTGTGGGCTGGAACCGGCGTGCTCTGGACCATGTGCGGAGGTGTTCCGGTCGCCAACGGCTTGCTCGGGGAAGCGCGGGCCGCGGACTCGACCGATTTCAGTTTTCTGCAAATGAGCGACAGCCATATCGGTTTCAACAAGGCTGCTAATCCCGATCCGCTTGCTACGCTGCGCGAAGCCGTTGCGAAGGTGAAAGCGATGGCGGTGAGGCCTTCATTCATCATCCACACTGGCGATATCACCCATCTGTCAAAACCGGCAGAGTTCGACGACGCCGAGAAGGCTTTCACGGAGACCGCGCTTAAGATTCACTACGTTCCCGGCGAGCATGACATCATCGACGAAGATCAAGGCAAAGCCTATCTGGACCGGTACGGCAAAGGGACGAAAGGGGCAGGCTGGTATAGCTTCGACGATCATGGCGTTCATTTCGTCGGGCTCGTCAACGTCGTCGATCTCAAGAGCGGCGGTCTTGGCAACCTGGGTGCAGAGCAGTTGGCGTGGCTCGAGGATGATCTCAGAGACAAATCTGCCAGCACGCCGCTTGTCGTCTTCGCGCATATTCCGCTGTACGTGCTTTATCAACAATGGGGATGGGGCACGGCGGACGGCGAGCGCGCGCTGGCGCTTCTGAAGCGGTTCGGCTCCGTGACGGTTCTGAACGGACACATCCACCAGCTGGCGCAGAAAGTCGAAGGCAACATGACCTTCCATACCGCGCTGTCGACGGCGTTTCCGCAGCCGGCACCCGGTGCGGCGCCGTCTCCGGGACCGATGGTCGTGCCGGCCGAAAAATTGCGGGGCCTGCTCGGACTGTCGACCGTCACGTTGCGTCAAGGCAATAAGCCGCTCGCCATTGTCGATGCGACGCTCGCGACCTAGCATCGGAGGTCCGCAACATGAAGATACCGAGCAACGGTACCCGCAAGGCGGCGGAGCACCGCGCCTTCCGCCGCGCGATCAAGATCGCGATTCCAGCAGGTTTGATCGCTGGAGCCGTGATCGTCCTGCAGGCGTACGCCGCGCAAGATGCGAAAGCCACCATCACGATCGACAATTTCACCTTTGCTCCAGAGGAGCTGACGGTGCCGGTAGGCGCGGTCGTCACCTGGGTCAATCGTGACGACATTCCCCACACCATCGTCGAGAAGGACAAGGCGTTCCGTGCCAAGGCGCTCGATACCGACGATTCCTATTCGTTCACGTTCACGGCGGCAGGAGACTTCAATTACATTTGCGGCCTTCATCCGTTCATGAAGGGAAGGGTGATCGTGAAACCTTGACCGGCCGCAGCCGTGTATTCCCGAGATCCCAGACGGCCAACGATGCCCGGTTGGCGGCCATGCCGGGAGCAGGCAAATATGCTAGAAAGCTGCTTGCGGCCTGCGCGTTTGACCGCAGCAAAGCAGCGAGATTTGCCGTGCGGGACAAGGACGACAAAGCTCTCTTCAACGACGTGTTCCTGCCGTATCTGCCGGAAGCCTTTCGCCTGGCGCGATCGCTGACCGGCAGCACGAACGATGCGGAGGATGTTGTGCAGGAAGCCGCCATCCGCGCGTTTCGCGGAATCAATACGTTCGGTGCGGTCAATGCTCGCGCGTGGAGTTCTGACGATCGTCCGCAACACGGCCTATAGCTGGCTGATGAAGAACAGGCCGAAGGATGTCGTCTTCACCGAAGATCTCGGTGCTGCAGATCGAGAAGGTATGGAGGGTGAAAGTTCGGACGGCACGAAAGTAGAAACGCCCGAGGACATCGCGATCCTGAAGGCAACCGCGGAAGACGTTCGTGACGCGATCGCCGCGTTGCCTGCGCTGTTTCGTGAGGTCGTTGTCTTACGCGAAATGCATGAGTTGAACTATCGGGATATCGCCGCGATTACAAACCTGCCGATTGGCACGGTGATGTCGCGCCTGGCGCGCGCCCGGCAATTGCTGATCGGAAGACTGGGACACAGCAGATCATGACGTCATCGATGCGCCATAAGGATGAGTTGACGTTGCACGCGTATTGCGACGGCGAGCTCGATGCCGCCTCGATGGTGGAGTTCGAGCGCCGTCTGTCCGGCGACGCCGGATTGCGCGCCCGCTACAATGGCGTGATGGCACTCAGACGAGGCCTGCGCGCGCTTCCGAGCGAACCCATGCCGCCGGGGTTGGAAGATCGGGTGAAGGCGTCGATCGACGCGCCGCGTCTCGGCAATCGCTGGCCGTGGCGGGCACTGGCGGTCTGCGCGTTGATCGGTATGCTTGCGGGAAGCGCGGCGACGATGGTTGTTGGGCGATATCAGGCCCGTGATGATACCGCGGGCCTCATCGTCGGAGGCCATATTCGAAGTTTGCTGGCGTCACAGCCATTCGATGTCGCCTCATCAGACCAGCACACGGTGAAGCCATGGTTCACGACGCGCTTGCCGGAATCGCCGCGGGTGGTGGACCTTTCCGCTGCCGGCTTCGCGCTTGTCGGCGGGCGTATCGATGTCATCGGGTACAGGCCGGCGGCGACGATTGTCTATAAACGCGCGGCGCACATCATCAGCCTCTCGACGTTGCCCGTGGATCAGACGGTGCCTGATGTCATGATCGCAGGCTATCATGTGCTGAGTTGGCGTGACGCCGACTTCACCTATGTTGCTGTATCCGACATTTCCGATGCGGACCTTGCCGCATTCCAGCGCGCATTTATGAGTGAGGCGCAGCGGCCTTAGGAAGTGGCCTTGGCAGGTGATGGGGAGCGTGAGATTGCGCTTGGCTTGGCAGCAAAGGCGTCCTATCCGGGAATGGCCAGCCCGTTGCTAAGGAGCGCGAATAGGGTTCGTGCGCAAATGGCGCACCTGACACGATTCGAACGTGTGACCTTTGCCTTCGGAGGGCAGTGGTAGGTTTATTTCTGGTGCTTACCTAAATTTTCTTGGAATTGCCGGATGCAAGAAGTAGGCTGAAAACTGGATGATTTGGAAGGCAGTGGTCTTCCCGATGATGCCTCCGGTTTACCGTTCTCTGCTTACCCGCTGCTTACCCGCTGCTTACCTGGTGTCAGATGGTCAAGGTCACGAAACGTGTTGTCGATGCCGCCGAGACGTCTGATGCGGACCTGTTTGTGTGGGATGACGAATTGCCGGGATTTGGGCTTCGGGTAAAGAAGAGCGGAGCCAAATCCTTTCTCGTCCAGTACCGGAACGCGAATGGCCGGAGCCGGCGGCTCACGGTGGGACGCTACGGCGTCCTGACAGTGGAGGAAGCCCGCAAGGCCGCTAAGATCAACCTGGCTGACGTCTTAAAGGGCGCTGATCCGGCGGAGAACAAGAAGCACGAGCGCGAGGCCATGACAATCGAAGCTCTGTGCCGGGAATATCTCGACAAGGCCGAACGTGGCCTGATCCTGACACGTCGAGGCGAGGCCAAGCGCGGATCAACCCTCTACACGGACAAGGGACGGGTTGAGCGCCATATCATCCCGCTCTTGGGTAAGCGAACCGTCAAGGATCTGACGCCTGCTGATGTTCGTCGCTTCCAGCAGAGCGTGATCAGCGGCAAGACCGCCGCCGACGTCAGGACCAAGAAGCGGGGCAGGGCTATCGTCACCGGAGGCAAGGGCACCGCAACGCGAACCATGGGGTTGTTGGGTGGAATCCTGACCTATGCCGTCAATGAGGGTTATCGGCAGGACAATCCGGCACGAGGCATTATTCGGCCGAAGGATGAAATTCGGGAATGGCGTCTCGACGATGCTGGTTATCGAGCTCTCGGGAAGAAACTGGCCGCTGCCGAGGCAAACGCCACTAACTGGCAGCCGGTCCTGATCACGTGGGCCATCGCGCTCACCGGATGCCGCCGGGGAGAAATCGAGGGATTGTTGAAAGATGAGATTGATTTCGCCAGCAGTGCGCTACGGCTTGGCGATAGCAAGACCGGCAAGAGTATTCGGCCGATCGGATCGGCAGCTGTCGCCGTCCTTAGGAAGGCCTGCGAGAAGTCTAAATCCAAATATGCTTTCCCCGCACTGACAAATGAGAAGAAACGCTATGTCGGTCTACCCAAGGCTCTTGCCGGAATCGTTGGTGACGCCGTGCCGGGTCTGACGCCGCACGGTCTGCGGCATTCCTTCAGTTCGGTGGCGGATGATCTTGGCTTCTCGTTGCCGACCATTAAGGCGCTCATGGGCCATGCCGGTAGCAGCGTGACGGAAGGTTACATTCACAAGATTGATACAGCGCTTGTCTCTGCGGCGGATCGAATCTCCGACTACATTTCATCGGCCATGACCGGTAGGAAGATGAACAAGATCGTCCAGCTTCGGACGGCATAGTGCAGTGGCGACGTATGTGGCTGGTGTAGTCCAGGCTGGCAATCCAAAATTAGTATCGATTTGTGCAAGGCTTCTGGTCTTGCCAAGCGGCGTAGTGGTGCTTGAGTTGGAAGTTGATTCACAAGAATCTCGAAGATAGGAACGGTCTGTTGAGGTGTGTTTGTCCGCCGCACATGGACGCGCGATGTTCATAGCGGGATGGAGGCGAAGGAGACATGGGGCGACCTTCTCGCAAGCTACCGATATCGAGGGTAGTAGGCAGTTTTCTGGAGTTCTCACTCACAGGCAGGAATTGGAATAAGATCGAGGCCGCGTATGGCTGCTCGCTGTCGGGCAGTGTTCGCCAGAGTATCCTTGAAGCAACGAGTTAATTTCTTGCATCGGCGATCTTTGAACGAAATTCCAAGCCGTTGAGGCCGGCGATCGATATGGTTAATTCTATCAAAGCCGCGTCCGACAATCTCCGGAAGGAACTTTCAACAGCGGGGGGCGATGCAGGAGCTTTTGCGCAATCTGCCATCAAGGACCACTTCTCGTCGGCCCACCTCAGAATGGAACTGTACGAACAGTTGTTTCATGCACTCGGCGACGTGATGTTTTCGTTAAGTGCGGCCTGCACGGAAACGTTGGCGGAAATGGATGACTTGGATGTGAGAGTGTTCCGCGATGGTGCAAGTTGGGATGACTGGATTCGAGCACTGACGAAAATTGCGAACCAAAATGATCTGCCGATCGGTGCGTCCAAAGCTGGCAATCCGGAAGCAGGCTCGGGGCCTTTCGCAAGGTTGATAGCGGCCTTGCAGGAGCATCTGCCGAAAGAAGCGCGAAGACACACCAACACCCGACTGTCAGCGGCCATCTATTCCGCGCGACAATCTATTGAAATTATTGATGAATTATAGATGGGACGCATTAAATTAATATCGCGTTCGAAAAACGTCCTGTCTAGGGCACAGTAATTTCCAGAACCTCGCAGCATCAACGCCCAATGGTGGGCGTGCATCAGGAAAGGTGCTGCATGGTTGAAATTCCCGCCACCGACGATCAAGTCTTGCCTGGACGCCGGTTGCGCCGTCGCGAAGCCTCTGCGTATCTTGCAGAGCATCACGGCATTCCGATCTCACCCCGAACCCTCGCGAAGCTGGCATGCGTGTCGTCCGACGGGCCGCCGTTCCGGAAGTTTGGCCGGATTCCATTGTATGAGACCAGCGACCTCGACGCTTGGGCGCAGTCCCGGCTCGGGCCATTGGTGCGCTCGACATCGGAGGCCGATGCAGATGGCCATGAGTGATCTGCACGTCCTCGACCATTCGGCGGTCGATCACCTGCAAGAAGCGGCACGGTACAACCGACTGAACGCTTGGTATGGTAGAGACAATATCGCCGTGCAGTTGAAGGACTATGTCCTCCAATGAGCGTGGTCGATATTAGTGAACCGCGGCAGACAAAGGAGCGTGGTGCCAGCTTCACCGCTCGCAAGCTGCGAGTTGTTGCGCGCGCGCTGAACGATCAGCGCCTTACGCATCTCGACTTTCGACTTTTTTACTATCTTGCTGATGCGACCGACAGCCAGACCGGTATCGCTAAGAGAAAACAGCAGACCATCGCAGATGCTTTGGGCGTCACGCGGCGAGCGGTCCAGATCGGCATCGATCGACTGGTTATGTCTGGATATCTCAGACGCGAGACCAAGTCGGGCGGCACCTACGTCAACGCCTACCGGATAGTTCTCGAAAATGCGAACGAGGGTTCGTCTTTCTCAAACAGAGATGCGAACGAGGGCTCATATTCTGAAGCGAAAATGCGAACGAGGTGGACAGAAAAGGCGAATGAAATCACCGAAAAAGGCGAACGGTCATTCGCACCAATTCTTCCCTCTAATTCCCATTTAATCCCTTCGCGCGTGCGCGGGCCAAGTAGCACTGAAGTGTTTGGCCGAGCCGGCGTGATGCTGAGACAGCTGGTCGGCAATGATGTGTTTGTTTCATGGTTCGGCAAGGCATTGATTGCGAGCGAAACGGAAGAGACCGTAACCATTAACGTTCCGACGACGTTCATCCGCGACTACATCAGGGCTCAGTTCGGGCCTCAGATGATGGACGCATGGCGATCGGTGAATTCGCAGATCGAACGCATTACTGTCTCGGTTATGTAGGGCGGTATTTCGTTCCCCGAACGTTGCCATAATCGGCTGTATCGCCGTGTTCCCTTGTGACAATATCACTGATGCGACAGCTCTTCATGACCCACAACCGGCAACATGTCTGGCTTGAAGCTGACGGCAAGCGACGTGGCCGCCCGAGTGGTTACACACCCGAAGCGTGTAACCAAGTGGTTACGCTCATGAGCGACGGGCTTTCGCTCACGGCATCTGCCGGAGTGATGGGGGTTGGCCGCACGACCATCCACCGCTGGATGGATGCGCATGAGGAATTTCGAGGCGCTGTTTTAAGGGGCCAAGCCGCACGGACATTCAAACTCGAAACTATGCTGCTACAAGCCACATCGGCCGCCGTCGTCAGGTTCTGCTGCCTCGCTCTGATCAACGCTGCGCCCGAAGAATGGGGCAAGAAGCGGATGACGAGCACGGCGTAACCCTTGCGCGCTTGAGAGCCTCTTCAAACAGATCGCCGGAACGATGCGGCACCGTCTTGATCACATCGTCTCGGGTGATTATTTTTGTCATCACGCCCTTGGCCGGGCAGTTCTGTTCCGTAAGGGCGGATGGCGCGGGAATTGTCCCCGGTAAGCATTAACACCCGGTCAGGGGCGTCTCTCGAACGAGCATAGATGTTCCAAGGTTCTGAAGGGTCTTGTGGCACATGTCCGTCGCCGGCCTGGAGGCGACGATCCGGGTTATCCGACGCAACGGTGGTTACGCGTAACCAAGATGGTTACGCTCATCGCCGAAGACTCGACCCGAATTATGGGACTCTGTATCAGCAGCGGCAGGCGGTCGCGGTATTGATAAGGAGACCCCACTACAGCGGGTTTTTTCTTTAACTGCGGGTCGTCGCCTCACTACTGCTATGGGTTCGTTACGTTAGTCGGACTGGTCTTCGATCTCACGGCGGATTTCATCTAGGCGCCGGCCTTGATATGTCCACTCCCATGGTCCGGAGGCAGTAGGCCACTCGTAATCCAAAGAGTTTATCGCTTGTAGAGCGGCATCGCTCAGCGATGTCTCCTCTCCTAAATATTCCACGCTGTTCTTATCATCTAACGTTCTGCAGATGATCGTAGGGTCTTTTTCGAGCTGGAGCGCCGCACCGACCTTGAGGCCAATCATTGCAAATTGGAATCTGGCTCTTCGCTTGGCTGAACTCGATCTCAGCTTTCACCTCAGTCGCACCATGAGTGTTAGGCAAATTCTCAAAAATTTCGTCACCTAGTTTTATTTCCCTGATTGCCCCTATCTGTAGCGCGGCTTTTACCCTCTCAGGAGCAATACGGAAGAATTCTCGACTTTTGCTGACGCGATGATCGCCAAATGCATCATGCATATGCCGTTCAACAAGCCGGCAATCGCTGACCTCGCACGCATAAAAAATTTCAAATGGCAGCGGAACTCCGGTGCCGAATAGCGCGCGCACGCGAGCAGCAAGGTCGTCGGTTGTGCAGCCGATCTTCACCAGGCCAGGCATCGCTTCATTGATGAGCACATATACGATGTCAGTCACACGGCTCTCCAGTTGGATGATCTTGCCAGCTTGCAGATGCGGGAGAAAAATATCGGATCATCTTAGAATGTCGGCTCGCTGCGGTTGCAGCGGATATTTCGATATAGTTCTGCATCATCGTAGTCGTCTTTTGTCCTCGACCGGGGCTTGGCGGGGAACACCAGCAGGAGTAACAGCGCCAATACGGGCGACAATAGCAGCGAGATCAGAAACCAGGCAAAAGGGCCGCGTCCTCTCGAATGGGCAGCAATACCAACCACGATCGAGATAATCAGATAGAAAATCAGGGCGACGATTGAAGAAAGAACGATGAATTCCAGCCCCATCATGTTATTCCCTCAGGTGCCTATTTACCGGATACTATGTAGATCGCGAGGCGCGCCAGGTTTGGTCGAAATCTTGGGCTTGGAAGTGCTCGGCCATTTGCAAGCCTTCGCGAGCGGTTGAATTGCCTGCTCAAGTCCGGAAATATCGAATTCAGCGGTGACTGCGCTTTCAGAATGTGGTGTAGCCTCAAAAAACAATGACGCCCCGCCGAATAGTTCTTTCGCAAATGGGATAGTTTCGCCAGCACTCCATAGCCCGAGTGCTTGGTGATCAGTAGATTTGCGCATATGGCGTTTCTTGGCTGGACGCTTGTCTACGCGATACGTGACCGTTCCGAATTGATAGTCGGACATGAAGTGGCCGCCGAACGTAACCCAAAGATTGGTTTTACCTTCGCGGCAGGCGATGGTGATTCGAGCGCGCCCTTTCTGACCATATCTCCCGGGCAAAGGGTCTTTTGAACTCGTCGCAATGAAGACATTCGACGAGTCGTCGATCTTGGATTTTTCCTCGATTGCCGTCCATGCGGGTTGGGGTGGAGCAGGAGGCGCGATGCTTACTGCGGGCGGTTCTGCTGCCGACGCGGTTTTTGGAGGAGGAGCGATTGGGTCTGATTTATCGGTGGAGGCTTGGAAGTCTTCGGCTTTGAGTGCCGGGATTGATGTGTTTGGTACTGGGGCGGCGTCGTTAACGGAGGCGGTATTTGGGCCCTTACTCGCCTTTGATGTTCTCATTGATTCCGGCAAGCATGGTTGAAAGCGGTCTTTAAGTGCTTTCGTCGCATCTGAGTCGTCATTCACAAGCGCCAGACCGATGAGGGTGTCGTACACAAACTGATGGTTCCCGATATAGGCGCCCATCCTGTTTTTCGCGTTCACGTATCCGCATACATATTCTCGGCTCTCATAGTTGACAGTTCGAAGCCCATCGAATTGTGCTGAGAACGGGTCAAACAGATTTTTTGAAACAGCTCTTTGAGCATTTGCGTGATTAAGACCACCAGTAAGCGCTGTCTGGATGTACCGAACCCAGGTAGTCCCAAGGGGCGTTGAGGTGAGCATTGTCGTGGCGAGCGTGCCAAGGATTCCGACGACGACACCTAAGAGAAACTTCATCGCTATAGATCCAGCACCGTCCGCTTCACTCGGCCGATGACCGCGGCGCAAAGTGCCGCAATGCACAAAATACGCATAATAAAAATCTCCCCAAGCCCAGCGGCATCCAACCGCAACAGGGCACGGGGAGCAAGTAGACTTTAGCGGCCGCGCGTCGGACACAGGTGACGCTGGTTGTTGACGGTCTCGGTTTTGAAGTGAGGCTAACAAAACGGGCTAAGCGACGATGATGGGTGATTTTGAGCCTGCAAAAAGCAGGCAGTAACCTCACATCGAATTGTTGCTGGCGGATGATTCGACAGCCTCCCTCCTCGGATGGTTGAATGCCGCTCGGCAGCAATTTGGAGAGCGCATTTAAGCTAGTACTCGGGGGTCTAGCCTTGAGGTAAACCAACTTGAGGCAGGGGGTTGAGAATACTGCTTCCGATCGTTTCGTTTCGGAGAATGTATGGGGAGTTGCCGTCGAAGGCGGATCGCGATTCTTCCGTTATCCCACCATCATCATAAAATCACTCTCTCGAACAATCCTTATCTCGGCACCCTCAACGATCATAGCCTCGACTTTGCGATGTTTCGAACTCTTCGATTGCCCTTTTGTGAGCCGAAGGTCTTGATCTCCCACAACTAAAATCGTGGTTTTTTTGGTTACTGAATCGGCGACTTTGCACCCTGCGATCGCAGCCATCTGAGCAGCCTGTGCACGTTCAATGGATAGTGCTCCCGTAAAAACGATTGTTTCTCCGAATAGTGCACCATCCGGATTGCCGTCCTGGGAATGTCGTTTCCAATCTGGCTTCCGCTTGAATGGCCGTGGCGCAGCGGAGCCCCCACTTTCATACCCAAGATCGTCGATCCAGGATTGAAGGGCCACATTTGTCTCAGCAATGGCGCGCAGAACGATTAGGCCAGCGGCGCGAGCATCTTCCGCGGCCTCATGGTGTTTGAAATCAATCTTGAATATCGATGCGAGATTTTTGAGGCCGTAGCCACCATTAGATCCGAGGTGGCCCCATGCGCGGCGAGCTACCTGGAGGCTATCGAGCCAAGTGCAGGGAAGACCATCGGCATCATATCTTGCAGCAGCACGAGCAAAGGCTGTTCGATCAAATGGGCTGTGGTGGACTATCGCGGTGTCGCGAAGTGCGTTGTTGATAGCGGGAAAAACTTGAGCCATCGTTGGCTTGCCGGCTACGTCTTCCTGGCGAATGCCATGGATAGCGATATTTGCAGGTGCGAAGTCGTCTTCTGGGTCAACAAGGATGGTAAGCGACTTGAAAACTTCGCCGGATTTGAAATGAACGAGGCCGATCGAGCAAATGCTCGCAAAATCCGAATTCGCCGTCTCGACATCTAGCGCGATGAAATCGGTAACGGGCAATCGAGCCTCCCTAGACCCGCCACAACTAAGTCGGCGACGCTACTTCACGCTCAGCTGTGAAGCAGACTGCATCTCTATTTCAGGTTTACCTTTATAGAGCTTGACCGTGCCGCTAATGCTAACTGTCTTGCCCTGGTGCGACTGCAAATTGGGAAACCGTCCTGCATCACGCGCGCGGATAAATCCGGTAAACGCTTGGTTGGGGTAATGGCCGCCCATGTTTAGAAAAACATTCCCGCGATCAGACGTGTGCACTTCATCCACAACTCCGCGGACGATGATCGATCTGCCGACGTGAGACGAGGCATCTCTTGGGGAAATTGTTTGAGCTAGGGCGGAGGTTGAGAGTAGAAAAAATCCAACAAGCAGGCTCGTTATTTTCATGGTGTGCTCCTTAGCGAGCAAGACGATCGAAAGCCTCTGCAATGCGGCTCTGTAATGAAGTTGATTGCTGAGAGAATGTCTTAATTTCATCGAGGCGCGACAAGGCGGCGGCCAGCGCAATCGAAAGAATGCCGAGTCCGAAGGTCAAAGATCCCAAAATTTCGTGGATGGCCGACTTGGCTGACAAAAAAACAATAAGCCACCGATCACCTGTAGAATTCCGACAACCGCTATCAATATCTGCATAGTACGCTCCCCAGACCCGCTGATATCCAAGCGCAACCTAGAGGAGAGAGCAACTGAACTTTAGCGGACAACTATTTTGCAATCGCACATTTAAATGATCTGCATCAAAGACTGCGAACGATCATAAAACGTAGGCACTAAGGCAACTAGATATTATAGCAATTAAATCGACCGTGCTTTACGCCACGCACGCGCATTCCTGAACTGCTTAATCAAAATCCTCACTTCAAGGAGCGCGGCATTATGCGGCGAAGTCGATACTGGCGACCAACACATCTCATCGCGATGAAGTCACTGAAGGAGAAGAGGGCGCTTTAGCGATTGGTCTTGCATCGCGAGCATGTTCGCTCAATGACGTAGCGGCGCAGCGTGTGCGGGGTATGAGTGTTGTTTCTCCGCCTGCAATCGTGGTCTTATGGATGATATTCGCAAGCTCGGACCTGATCCGACAAAATGGCCAAGGCCTCCACATATGGGCGCGGAGCAAGACACGATCAATTTTCGCGATGGAGCGATACTGTTATGGCGTGGAGCAAAGTAGCAATATGGAGTCTCGTTCTTGTTTTCCTCATCCTGAATGGAATCTCGTACGTTATATCGAAAGCTCACTTATGGCCTGAGCAATACTTGCTGATATCAAGCGCATGTCTTCTGCTAAGTTTTGTGCTTGGTGTCTTGATTATCTTCTCCATTGATCGGCGAATAGTCACAGCCATCTTTGTTTTAGCAACGATAGGTGCCTTTCAAGGTTGGTTTTTACAAGTGCTCGTCTTCGCTTTGTTTTGGTCCATTCGAGGATTTGCGCCTTGAGGAGGCGGGGTCGGCCGGGGTGATTGCCCACGGGGAAAAAGCCCCCTCAGGTCAACGCGGGAGAAGGCTGCGTTGCCCCGTTCCCCGCGATGAGGGCCATCTCGCAAGCGGTCCCGGCGTTCCAGGAACAGCAGGCGTCTCGCCATTGGATATGGCGGCGATGATGCGTGTGCCGGCGGCGCGCCAATCGCGCAGGCAGCGAGCGGGATGCCCGCGCGACAGGTGAGCCTGGCAGTCGTGATACGGGCTGTCCGTATGTTTCGGCGTACGCGAGAAGTCCCGCAACCGGTACGGAATGCTGGATCATTGCATACGACGGCGAATACCGGCCTCGGTGTCCTCGCGGTTTGCGTCGTCCTCGTACGTCCTTGCGAGCTGCATCAGCAGCTTCGACGCAACGAACGGGTAGGAGAATTGCAGCGCCTCGCCCCACTTGCGGTACTTCTCCACAAGCGCCCGTTCCTGACCGCCGCCTTCACCGCGCCAGTGCACGCCGCGCGAGTTGTATACGCCCGTGTGAGCGCCTTCCATCATCCGTTCAGACTGAATCTCTTCCATCACCTCGCGGACAGGCTCGCAGGGCCAAACGCCATCCTTGCCGATGGGCGCGCTCGACAGCAACTGGCCGATGCAAAAGTCTGCGATGTCCGCGCGGCTCAGTTCGCTAGCACCCTGTCGTACGGTCGCAATCCACTTCGCAAGACGGTCGGCCTCCAGTTCGTCGAGATCGTTGTGGCCTGGAACGCGCTCTATGGCCTCGATAAGCTTGTACCCGCGCTCGGCCAAGTTCTTCGCGTTGCCTTCCGGCACTTGGAACTCGATCGGATCGGAACCGCCGTCCTTGCGCTTGTAGGCCCAAGTGATCGCCTGCAAAAACACCTCGGGGTGCACCTCGATGTAGCGCTCGAGGTTAGGAATACCGTATTTGTCGGCACGGTCGTCCCAAGGCTGGGCCAGCACTTCGAAATATGCGAACTCAAGTCCGGCCTTCTGGTCGCGCGTTAGCACAGGGCTGGTGTTCAGGTGTTTGAACGCCTGCTCCACACTCCAGTGGTCGAGCTGGTACGTGCCGGTCTTGTCATTACCGCCCTTCGCCATGGCTGAAAGCAGCCGGAAAAGAACCTGCGGGTCTAGTTTCTCCGGCTCAAGGCGTATGACCGCAAACGCTGCGCGTGGACGCTCTGCTTTCAGCAGTCGCTCAACGCCTTCATTCATTTCTTCGTCGGAATTACCAACCCAATCCGGCGCAATCTCGGCCCAATACTTCGCTTGCGCCGCTATTCCAAGCTCATCGACAAGCTTCCAGGTATTCTTGCTGAACGAGGCCAAGACGAGCAATTGTGCCACCTGATCTTCCGACAGTCCTTTTGCAACCGCGCGAAGAATGTTTTCGCGAGCTTGATCGTCAGCGCCGGCGCGGATCGCGCCGGCGATAACGTTCTTGGCCGGGAAAACCGGATTCTGATTGTCGAGCACCTTTTTGATGCAGAGCTGCATCAGCTCGACAAGTTCATTTTCCGGCAGAAGGTCACGTGCGGCGAGGTCACCGACTGACCAAGCTGCATTGCCGCGTTCGGCGAGTTCGAGCAAGCCGGACAATCCGCGAGTTTTGCGGATTTCCCGCATGGCATCGACGCGCTGCTTCTGAATGCGCTCTCCGCGCTTCTTGAAGTCAATCTTGTCGATATCCTCGATTTCCTCGGCGGATTCTTCAACCCAGGTGTCGCGAAAGAGCCATGCGTGTTTATTCATAAGATCGGTCGGCTCTAGCGCCTTGAAAGCTGTCTTGGCCTTATCGGCGAGTGCCGCCACAGCAGGGTTTTTCCGTCCGCGGAGCGCGGCGCGACGGGACAGAGCGGTAACGCGGATTTTCTCGCGCATCTCCGCCTTTTCGGTGTCAGTCGCTTTGGTCTTCGCCCATATTTCAATCAACGCCCACACGCGCGTCTGGAAATCCTCGCCGAGTCCGTGAAGACGGTCCACCAAATCCTTGAGCATACCAATTGTGTGGGTTTTCCAGTTGAGGGCCATCTCGACCATCTCAATTTGGAACTTCATGGCCGGTCCCGTTGTCGTAAACGGCTCACCGAATCCGTAACCGTCCGGGCGCCAGCGCGGCTTGTGGCTGTAGTGACCAACTTCATGCATACTGCTGAACTGCGACACGCAGATCTTCCAGGCAACGTCCGGAAAGCGCTTGGTCAGCTTATTCATCAAATCAACACGCGCTTCGTGGTTCGCCGCCGTTTGCGGCATCCATGCACGGAAGATCGACTCCAGCGAATGTGTAGGCTTATTCACCCAGTTGTCCTTGATTTCGACCTGTGCCATGCGCGCGAGAATCAGCGCCGCACGTGGGAGTGTCTGAGGGTTCCATGCAAGTCCTTCCAATGCCCACAACATGCCGGTGCGGCTTGGGCTGTGCCCGAATACGCCTATACCTGCGGGCCGCAGAAGACCAAGAACCGTAGGATTTTCGTTTTTCAAGTCACGCTCGATGATAGACAAAAACTCTTCAGGCGCAGCTTCCGCATAGGTTGGAAGATCGCGGTCGTTTGCTTCGAGGGTGCGAAGCGACAACGGCGTCGGTAACAATTCACGCACCACCAGCGTGGCTTGTACTTCGGTGTCGATGCCAAGGCGTTTCTTGAACAGGTGCAAACCGTTCACGGCCAGCAAGACCAGCGTTTCCGAAATACCTTGACGGAACGCGCCCGTGAACTCGCGAGTTTTACCGTGAATTGGCGCCGCCCAGCGCTGGTCCTCGTCGAGATCAAGCGAGGGATCGTCCTCGCCGAGCACCATCCGTGCCATAGAGAAATAACGCGTGAGGTCGTCGTACGTAATGGCGTGCGCAATGGCGTAGAGCAAATCTATCTTGGAAATCACGCCACGGTAGGTGCCAACCGACCACACCGGTGCGTCGTTGAGTTGCGTCAGGGCCTGAAGTTCCTTTTCGAGCTCGTCGTAGGCGCGGCCGCCAGCGAGCAACGACAGGCCGAGACGGTCCGCTTCGTTCGTGCTCTGCCACGCGCCGACAAACAAGAACGGCACAAGGCGCTTGGCTATCTCGGGATCAGCCGCCCAGTGCGGTGTGCGCACCGCTTCGACATTTGCCAAACGGCGGCGCAGAACTGTGAGTGATCGGCCTAACTCGGCAGAGAGGCGGTGGATCGTGTCTCGGTCCTTCCCCATCTCTTCGAGCGCTTTGTTAAACGTCTCGTAGTTGGCCGGTTCAAGAACGATATCCGCTTCGGTCGTGGCGGCGTTGCGCGGGTAAATGACAATCGCGTGCATCGATTTCGCATACGGCGCGAGTTCACGTTCGACCTCACGTGTGTGCACGACCGGGATGAACGTCTGTGCCCCTTGCGCGAGCCGGGGCAGAACTCCGGGTTTGTCGAAGACCAGCACGCGGTCGCGGTAATCGGCAAGTCTTTCGCCGTGGTTGCTCAGCAACTGAGCAAGGAAAGCCAGAGCCTCCTCGATCGAATCCGCCGTGATCATCGTTGGGCCGCCTGGCTCTTTCGACAGACGGGATAGCATCGTGCGCTTCGTCGCTTCGATGGCCGAACTGAACAATGACGGAGACAGCGGCGGCGTGGCGACGTTCGCCCAATCCGACCAGCACTTATCCAACGAACGCACGTCCTGCGCCGGGATGTTGGTCTCGTTCGCGAACCACGCCTGAGCCGGAAGCGATTGCTCGATCCATTCTTCGAGATTGCTAAAATCATAGGCGCGAACGTCCTTCCAGAGACCTTGCGCTTTCTGTTCCTTCACCCAGTCCTTCTTGCCCTGCCAGCGGCGCGGCGTCACGAACATGAAGGTCGTTTGCTTGCGCTCTGCTTCGTCGATCGCTTTCACGCTCTTCGCGATGTCGTTGTCGGCTTTCCCTTTGACGTTCTCGTTTACCCCGAACTCCCAGCCCGAGCGCCCTGCCGGGATCCATGCCGAAGTCTTCGGACGCCTCGACAAAGCCGTCCCAGCCCGGACGCTCTGCATCGTCGTTTCCGGGAAACTCCACTTTCGACAGGCCGATGCCGGTCGAATGCACCAGTGTGCGCAAGAGCACCGCGAGGCGCGAACGCGCCGCGATGTTGTGATCAGCCCAATCCTCAATCTGGTTCGCTTTAATGCTCAAGAACGGGGGCACATAAGGCGTCGTTTCCGTCGGCGCGCTCTTTTGTTCCGCCTGTGCGGCATCGTATTCCGCCTGCATTTCGAGAAGCTGCGCGCGCGAGTATTTTTTGAACGCCTTTTCCAGCCGGGTGGCCATGTCGGCGGACAGTGCTGCATTTCCGTTCAGGAGGTTGGAAAGCGCCGGGCGACCCACGCCCATCAATTCGGCAGCCTTGGTGACCGACATGTCCGTCGGGATCACTTCGGTCTTGATCCGTACACCAGGATGCAGCACGCCAATAGGTTTCGTCATTTAATTTACTCCAAATCAGGTTCCCGGCCGTGAATTTAGAGCCACCGGCCGGTGATTATGGAGAATGTGTAGTGTGTTGCGCTACACATTACAATAATTTTTGAAATTTGCCCCGGAAGCTCCCTTCCAGCGCGTTCTGCACTATGACGACAAGAAAGCCTGCGGCAGTTCCACCCGCATACACATCGGAAGCGTGTAACCAACTGGTCACGCTCATGAGCACCGGGCTTTCGCTCACGGCATCTGCCGGAGTGATGGGGTTGGCCGCACGACACTCCACCACTGGAGGGATGTGCATGAAGAATTTCGGGGCGCTGTCTTAAGGGGCCAAGCCGCACGGACATTCAAACTCGAAACCATGCTGCTCGAGACCACATCCGCCGCCGTCGTCAGGTTCTGCTGCCTCGCCCTCGTCAATGCGGCGCCGGAGGAGTGGCGAAAGAAGCGCTCTGCAGTCTGATCGCTGGCGGGAATCAATTCGCGGCGGCCGTCGGGCTTACGCCTCGCATAGTCGCCCGTCTGTTTCGAGGCGCGAAGCAGCAACTCGACTTCAGAGGGCGTCAGCATCCTTGAAGTTGAGAAGGTAGGTGCCTTCGGCTGCGGCGCGGGCACCTAGCTCCGGTGGATTTGTCAGGATTAACTCGGCGGGTGCCATAAAAGGGTGCAGTCTCATGTCACACGCGCTAGGAGCCTAGATCGCATAGCCGAAGAAACGGCGCAGTGAAGCAGACATGCACCTCGTCGCCGTCCAATTGTAGATCGTAGCTGTGTAGCTCAACCCCACATTCGCGGATCGCGTCAATGAGCGCGTTTGATGGCGAGCCCGGAAGAAGAAGGAACTCGACGGTGACCGGAAAGCCGCGGCAGTAACTTCGGGTAAACGGTCAACTGGCCTATGCCGGTGTAGACATCAGCTGCTGTATTATCGGTCTTAATTTCAAGGAGCAGTCGCCCGGTTGGGGTTTTGATTTCACCATCAACCTCATAGCCACGGGCATGCTTGGGTTTATCGAGACGACGCCCATCGGCCACGAGGAGGGCATTCAGCCTTTGCCAGACCTCGCCTTGAATGCGACGCCGCTGACTGAGGTTGATGGTGGGGTGCCAAGTGATTTGACCACCTTGCTCCGGTTTGCCGAAGAGCTCGGTGAGGCGTTCATCGTCATGCTTCACGACCATTGCAGCGTCTGGGTCCCTGGCGAGGCCGCACCGATCCAGGAACGCTGCCGTGTTCTGACAAATTTCCGCTGCGGAGATGCCAAGTGCCGTCACGATGAACCACGAGCGCCTAGCTGGCTCACCGTTTATCGTTACGGTGGCAGGTTTAAGGCCGGTTCGATCTTCAAACTCATTGCTCGCTATGCGAGGAGATTGTGCATTCTTGTGCAATATGCCTTGTCTAAGCAGATAAAGTCGCCCGGTTAAATTTTGCGCGAGCCCCGATAGAGGATTTTCCGTTCCTTGCTCCGGTTCATTCAACTCGACGGTCCAATTCTCGCCAGTAGGGTCTAAGCCGAGTTTGAAATCGTTTTCTTTGATCCGGAAGTACATCCTTCCCTCGGGTAGCCACCAGATGCTACCGCTCCTGCGCCCATGCTGCTCCATCGCGTTGCGCCAAATGGCGAAGGCTTCACGGATTTGGTCCAGATCAGTCAATAGTCGAAGTGGCTCTTGCACTATAGGCGCTCCAGTCCAGAGATCCTGCAGATCCTGGTTGCTTAACGAGTGTATCGACCACCAGCATCATCACAGGCCTTGTAAAGGACGCTAAGCTAGTACTCCGGGGTCTAGCCTTGAGGTAACCCAACTATAGGCAGGGGTTGAGATGAATACACCGGGGGTGACCATTCTTCTTTGGCTTCAGGATTTACACGGTCCTCGCTTTCAAATTCACGTCCTGCCACCTGATGGACAAGAGCTTCCCAGTGGCGCAAGAAGCGGGCCGCAAGCCAGACGTAACCTCGCGGCCGCTGGGAAAATGTAGCTGCTCCGCCGCGCTACCAACTTCCGTTGTCTGCGCGTAACCAAAGGAGGGTGCTTTCCGTAACCACGGTCGGATTGGATGTGGGCAAATGGTTACGCTGATCGACCCACCTTGAGGACCGCAATACCCAATTTTTCGGCGTGTGAGCATGTGTACCAGGTGCCGCCGCCACCGGGAAAGGCAACCACCAGGTCGGGCCGGCCATCGTTCAGCATCCGTAGGTTACGAATGAGAGCTGCATGACGTCCTTCATTTTTCCAGTCTGCCGGAAACTCAACCAGTTCGATCCCGCGTGCATGCGCCCATTCGCCGGCGATGCGATCGACGCCGCGTGCGTCGCCTTCGATCAATGTTGTGAAGGCGTGTTGGCCATGAAGTCGGTCGAGTTCAGAGTGGATGAAATTGGCGTCGTCGAAATCGCGTCCGCCGCACACTAGAACCCTCAATCCGCGTCTCCTTGTCTCGATTATGGGGCGGCGTTTTAGTCCAACTCAATCTCGCCTATATTAAGTTCAGCCTTGCTGCGGCCTTTCAATACCCGTGGCTCCGGCATGTTGTCTTTCGATGTATTCTTCCTCATCTGGCGAACGGTCTGGAGGCGCTTTGCTGCCGGCCTCCTCGGCCTCCGGCCGCCTTTCGGTGCGGCAGTCTTCGTCTTCCAAAATATCCGTCAGGTCACCACCATGGACACGCGCGAAGTTTTCAGGCTGCTAGGTTTTGCGGAGGGGCGGAGTTCGGCCACCCCGCTTACGTCTATGATTTCGGGAATTTGCGCTTGTCGGCGATTGAGTGTGTCAACAAATACTACAATGCCGTCTTCATCTAGGTGGAGTGGTGAGCGATCCGCGGTCGATGCGCATGATCCAGTCCGAGATACCGCCCTCGGTGGAACTCGTTCGAGCAAGGGGTTGCTCTCATCGCTTACGTTGTTGGGAAGGATTTCCAGCCCGCACGTCCGACGCTGTGGTTATCCGATGGTTGGGAATGGCAGAGCTCGCTGCCTTGGGTAAGATCCAGCCAACTGCGGGAGCAGTTGTATGCGGCGCGCGCGACTGGTTCAGGGTCGCTAGGCCGAAGCTATACGCCTTGGCAAAGGAGGCCGCCGAAGATGACCTTGTGTGGCTTACATTCGATGGAGAGATTCTGCAATTCGCGGCGCGACATGCCGCTGTGATTGTGCCAGCCACAGGAGAAGCTTGGCCAGATCGCTGCGCCATCAATGCAGTCGAACTAGATGTCATACCCAGGCGCATCCCGGCCGATCCGGCATGGCGCGATCAGCCGCTCCGCTTGAGCCGCTTTCGTGGCGGCTGGCAGATCCCTTTAAACATTTGAAGGCGTAAGTATTTGAGACTCTGGATCGCTGACTGCGAGGTGACATCAGCCACCCCTTAAGGGAATTAGCCCCGGTAGGTTCGCACCCGGAGGCGCCTCCTCAATCACTTACATGTCTGATCTGATATACCTGTCCGTAGTCGGCTGGTGGACACGATCTGGATCATCCGACGTGCCGGTGGTTACGCATAACCAAGATGGTTACGCTCATCGCCGGAGGTCCTAACTCGAATTATCGGACTTCTGTAATGAGGCGTCGCCGGACTAGCGCATAATGGCGAGCCGGAGCTTAAATGAATGATCCTGCGCGCGTATCCTCATTGGGCGGCCACGGGGCTGCGGTGGTTTGAATTTCCCCAGCGGAAGAATATTGCATCGACTGCTTCGTCTGTGAGTGGCGTCGGTAATGTGATCCGGACGTTCGGCGCGTCGGCATCCCAAGCGTTGTCGATCAGTTCCTTGAGCGCGACATCGCTTGATCGGGAGGTCTCGCCCAGCAGTCGAGTTAGTCGAGTATCGACTGAGAATTGCGCGGTGTACTGCATGGCGTCAGGTGAGCGTTTCCCAGGGGTTGACTTCCAGCGCTATCGGACGGCGGACCTACGGCCGACAGATGAAGGCGAGCGTTCTGCGAGTGAAGTCCGTCAGCTCCGCATCGTTGATTAGCTCGGTCGCATAAGCGGCGTTCGTATCGTGATGAAATTTATTTGCGTAGTCCAGCAGTGCGCGCAGCTCCCGGGCATTGGTCGCGCTCATAATTTCTTGAGGAGTACCGGCCCGCGTCTCGCAAAGATCATGAAACCGGCCGAGCATGCTGCCGGGGGTGAAAATGTTCGGATAGGCAACTCGGCAGAATGACTCCAGAGATCGGTCTGAGGGATTCGGCGACCCGCCGCTCGGTGGTGGGGTTAGCCTGGTCCAGATACTCTACCGCAGCGGCGTACCGGCGATCATGTTCTGTCACCATGGCCGCGCTCACGTCCCATGCGGCGAAGGTTGAGCCGGGCCCCGAACGTCGAACCTCCAAGGCGGTTTTCTGCAGTTGCTGGCACTTGTCCCACGCGCCTAGCAGAAACGGTTTCGAGTGCGAGAGGACGACCATGCCCGCCACATCACGTGCCAGGCGGTCCATCTCCTGCAGCGTGTGCAGCGTGCGGTGTTCGTCGAGGCTCGTCATCGGGTCGTCGATGACGACAATTCTCTGAGCGCGGTGCGGATCGTTCTGCAGGCTCGCGAAGAAGAAGGCCAGCGCCAGCGTGTTGCGGTCTCCAGCGCTGAGGGTGTTGCTGAAGCTTGGCCCACCGGGATTCCCCGACAACGGCACCGGATTGCCGTCGATCAGCAGCGTGTAGTTGGCGGACGAGCCGCTGCGCGTGTTCACGGCGTCCACCGGCCCAACACGGAAGTTGGCATTGAAACGCTGGAGGAAGTCGTTGATCGCTAGCCCGTAGGCGGGAAAGGCAGCTTGCCGATGTTGATCGAGAGCAGTCCGAGCAGCTCTGCGCCGCTGCTCGGTGGCAGTCTTCGCCGACTTTTCCGCCAGGTAGGCATCGCAGAGTGGAGCGATCGCCGGATTGTGTCGCGCTTCGACCGCTCGTAGATTAGCCAAATCGTTCGCCAACGTCGCTTCATTGGCTTCGCGCGCCTGCTCTTTGACTGTTTCCAGCCGGACGTTGACGGCGCTTAACTGATCCGAGACCTCGCGAATTCTGTCACACTGCGCGTTGTGCTCGGCGATCGCTCGCTCGCCTTCGGCCGACACGCTGAACGCGTCCAGCGGCGCCGATATCTTGGCGTCAAGCAGGCGCTCTGCCGCCTCTCGGGCTGACTTCCATGTTCGCGCGATCGCCGCTGTGTCGATTTCGATGGCCGGAACCTCGGCGAAAACTTTCCAGAACGTCTGGCGCTCCACGCTTTCGCGTATGCTGCGCTCGAACGCCGCAGGGACATCGCCAGCTTGATCCGCTCGGAAGGCGCGAGCCGCCTCTACGATCTCGCGTTTCAGGCTGTTGTAGGCGTCTCCGAAGTAGGCACGATAGTGCGCAAGGACAGTGGAGCTTTTCAGGTCCTGGGCGCAGAAAGGGCACTCCCCATGCCCCTCTGCAGACATACGATCGGCGAACCCCATCCCTTGTCCCACCCATGCCTCGCCTCCGCGACCCAGGCGGCTGAGATGGTCTTGGACGCGCGCTAAGGCGCTGGCGTCGAGCTCCGGAACGCCCTTAGCGAGCAATGCTCGAAGTGCATCTAGGTCAATCCTCGGCAGCGACAACGGCGAAAAGGTCGGCCTCTCAGCGACCCTGCCGGCGTCGCGGGCCGCAGCAAGACGGCGCTCTGCGTCCTCAATAGCCTTTGGCAACTCTGGCACCGGTGCAAGGGCGCAGAAGGCGTCGACCGAGAGGCTGCCCATGGCCCGCCCCGGAATCGCGCTCTCCCGGTTGCGGAGTTCACTATTGTGGTTCTCGATCTTATCGACCTCCGCCTGCAGCGCTCGCGTCAGGGCTATACCCTGAACTCCAACGATCAATTCGTGGAGGTTCTGCCGGTGCGTCGTGCCGACCTCCATGCCGGAGCAGACATTCTCCGCGACGAAGGCGTCATCGAAAATGACGATCTCAGGAGCGGTGCGGGTCCAGGCGCCGTTCTGGAAAACGGCAGGCGCGCCGGCGCCGGTGTCAACGACCACATGCGGTGGATGTGGGGCACCGAGCCGCGCTCGCTCGGTAACCAGATCAGCCCGACCGGACGCGAGCGACCGCAAGATCGCGGCCAGCGTCGTCTTGCCGCGTGCGTTCTCGGCATAGATGACGGTCAGTCGGCTGAATGGAAGCTGAGCGCCAGCGGCAACATTGTCGAACTTGCCGACGTTGCGCAGCAGATTAAATGTTCGGACCACGAGATAAGCCCTCCACTGGAAATTCCATAGGCACGTACGTCGGAGAGAATCACTATGGTAACTTGCCGCGAGTTGTTGCGGGGCGCCACTGCAAGCGTCGCGTGTTGGGCGTAGGAGGTGTGATTGTTGGGGATTCTGGAATCCCAACACGAACCCAACGCTTTAACCATCTGATTTATAAGTAATGTTGGGAGTGTGGGGTGTTGGGATTTTTTCCCCTGGAGACGGGCTGAGGGTATCCACGCTGGAAACTAGCGCTTTGGCGTTGCTCGATGATCCTCTACATCAATGGACCATGGGGCGCATCACCATGGTTAGATCGGCTTTCACAGCCTCGCTCAGCGAGGAGGTCGGCGAGCGCTCTGGCATCGCACTCAGCAGGCAGCAACTTCTCGAACACCTCCCCAGGGATAGCCCCCTGCGGATCGAGTTTCCGCCGGATGAAGCGTTGCTAACCGTTGGAAGCGACGAGTATGAGGCCGCGGTTGGGGATCTGTTGTATGCGCTGGGGGCAGCCGACCAACCAGGCATGCCGACTCTAGGGCAGCGACTATTCAAAAGGCTCGGACCGGATTGGGGATCGCGGGTAGACATCGACGCGATACTGGAAGTCGAGGCGGTCGCCATCCATCACCTCAGGCGGCGTATAGAGACCGGCACGCTCGATCGTGACGCGCTTGATGCCGACGTGGAAACCGCCATCGGACAGCGTCGCAAAGCCATTATGGACATTTTGCTGGATGTCATGTCGATCCACTTGGCACAGTGCCCATTCTTCACCCGCGTCAGGCGAGCGGTGGATCAAATCGCCCTAACCTCGTTGTTCGAGAGCGAGCGTCTGCCGGTGCCAGAAGCCGGTTTCTTCGACCAGCGCTTTGTTAACTATCTCTCTGCAAGACCCGAATTCTTGCAGCAGATTAACTGGCGCCAGTTCGAGGGGCTCACTGCTGAATGGCTCAAACGAAACGGCTACGAAGTTGATCTCGGGCCCGGCCGTGAGGATGACAATGTGGATGTGCGGGCCTGGAGCGTGGGCGCCGAGCATGGCAGTCCGCCCGTCCTGATCGTTCAATGCAAACGAGAGAAGCGCAAAGTCGGCAAAATTGTAGTAAAGGCGCTCTGGGCTGACATGCATGCCGAGGGGGCTGATGCTGGCTTGATAGTTACAACCAACGATATCAGTCCGGGAGCCGCCAAAGTCATCGAAGCCCGTGCGTATCCAATCACTGTTGCGAATCGCAACGAGGTCCTGCGATGGCTAGCGGCCATGCGGAGGCCTGCTGCAGGGGTAGTGCTGTAACCGCTGTGCTTCCGGGTTGCTGGTGTACGGCGGTTCCTATGCGACGCCGAAGCGGTCATGCCCACCATGACCGTAAAAATCAGCGCGGTAATCCTCATTGACCCCCAAGGCGCTCGCCGAGCGCTTACCTGGTGCTTACCCAGGCACCCCACTTGGGTGTCGAAATCTTATTAAATGATTGATTTTGTTGGCGCACCCGACACGATTCGAACGTGTGACCTTTGCCTTCGGAGGGCAACGCTCTATCCAGCTGAGCTACGGGTGCGGCTCCCTTCCTTTAGCGGATCGGGGCCGGAGGGGCAACGGCGCGCTGGCCCTTTAGGACGGTCAGGCGGGGACGATCGCTTTGCCGATCGGCCATAGCGCGATGCCGGCAAGCTTGAGGTGGGCCCAGGCGAAAGGCAGGCCGACGATGGTCGCTGCCAGCAGCAGCGCGGTCACCACATGGCCGATTGCCAGCCACCATCCGGCTAGCACGAACCAGATGATGTTGCCGATCACGCCAAGCGGGCCGGTGCCGATGTCTTCGCGGCCGGAATAAAGCTCGCGCGAGACCGCCTTCTGGCCGAACGGAAACAATGTGTAGGCCGCGATGTTGAAGGCCGCGCGAGTCCACGGAATGCCGACGATGGTGATCGCCATGATCACGGCGGCGACCACCCAGGCGATCGCCATCCAGAAGCCGCCAAGCACGATCCAGAGAATGTTGAGCAGGAGTGATACCGGAGACATGTCGATCCTCGCGCCACGATCCGTCGCCGCGGACTTTAGCACAAACCTTGCGTCACTTCATTGTCGCACGCCACGCCTGGTATTGCGCGCGCAGGCAGACACCGCACGGCCGGTATCCGGCGGCGACCGCGGTGGCTTCGTCGGCGAAGAACACACGATGCTTGCGATAGGTATCGCCGGCAGCGAGGGCCCGCAGAGCGGCGCGGCAATCGAGCCGGCCATAGATGCGCTGCTTGGCATGGCCACCGAACAGGCCCGGCGCCATGCTGTCATGAAACACGCCATTCGCGCCGAGCAGGCGGTAGGTTTTGCGCATCGCCCGTCCTGTTCGCGCCGCTCCTGTTGTGTCTCCTGCCTGCGCGGCCGGCGCGCCGTCACGCGGTCCGGAACAGACGCGGATGGTCGTGCGGCTGCGAGCGCAGATACTGGTTCGGCGCGACGATCTGTTGGCCGAGCTTGGCTGCGGCGTGCCAGGGCCAGCGGGGATCGTAGAGGATCGCCCGCGCCAGCGCGATCGCGTCGGCATCGCCGCTCGCAATGATGGTCTCGGCCTGTTCCGGCTCGGTAATCAGCCCAACCGCGATGGTCGCGATCTCTGTTTCATGTTTGACGCGCCGGGAGAACTCGACCTGATAGCCGGGTCCGAGCTTGATCTGCTGCAGCGGCGACACGCCGCCGGTGGAGACATGGATCGCCGGGCAGCCGCGCTGCTTGAGCGCCTTGGCGAAGGCAATGGTGCTTTCGATATCCCAGCCGCCTTCGACCCAGTCCGACGCCGAGACGCGGACCCAGACCGGCTTGTCGGCGGGAAACGCCGCGCGCACCGCGTCGAACATTTCGAGCGGAAATCGCATCCGGTTCTCGAGGCTGCCGCCGTAATTGTCGTTGCGGGTGTTGGCGAGCGGCGAGAGGAACTGATGCAGCAGATAGCCGTGCGCCACATGCAGTTCGATGCCGTCGAAACCGAGGCGCGCCGCGCGTCGTGCGGCTGCGACGAAATCGTCCCGGATGCGCAGCAGTCCCGCGGCGTCGAGCGCGGTCGGCGGATTCTCACCGTCGTTGTGCGGCAGCGCCGACGGCGCCTCGGTCTGCCAGCCGCTCGGAGCGTTCGGCGGAATCTGCGCGCCGCCTTCCCATGGCACGCGGGTGGAGGCCTTGCGGCCGGCATGGCCAAGCTGCACTGCGACCTTGATCGGCGAATAAGCGCGTATCGCGGTCAGCACCCGCGCCAGCGCGGCCTCGTTGGCGTCGGAATAAAGCCCGAGATCGCGTGGCGAGATGCGGCCCTCCGGCGACACCGCGGTGGCTTCGAGCACCAAGAGGCCGGCGCCGGACAGCGCGAGATGACCGAGATGGATCATGTGCCAGTCGCTGGCGCTGCCGTCATCGGCGGAATATTCGCACATCGGTGCGATCACGATCCGGTTCGGCAGCTCGAGGGAGCCGAGGCGCCAGGGCGTAAACAGTTGGCTCATGCGGAGATATCCTAGGCGAGACCGTTGAGGAACGGGTTGGTGGCGCGCTCCTGACCGATGGTCGATCCGGGGCCGTGACCGCAGATGAAAGCGACATCGTCGCCGAGCGGCAGCAGCTTCTCCTCGATCGATCGGATCAGGGTGGCATGGTCGCCGCCGGGCAGGTCGGTGCGCCCGACCGAACCGCTGAACAGCACGTCGCCGACCAGCGCGAAACGCATGGCATTGTTGAAGAACACCACGCTGCCGGGCGAATGACCGGGGCAATGCAGAATCTTGAATGATAGTTTGCCGAGGCTGACCTCGTCGCCCTCGCTGAGCCAGCGCTCAGGTGCGAAGTCGCGCACATTGGTCATGCCGAAGCGGCGACCGTTCTCCACCACATGATCGAGCAAAAATTTGTCGGCGAGGTGCGGGCCGATGATCGGCACCTTGAGTTCGTCGCGCAGGTCGGCAGCGCCGCCGACATGATCGATGTGGCCATGGGTGATCCAGATCTGCTCGACATTGACCTTGGCCTGCCGGGTTGCGTTGAGGATCTGCAGAACGTCGCCACCCGGATCGATCACGGCGGCGCGGTTGGTCTCGGTGCACCAGAGCAGCGTGCAATTCTGCTGGAAGGGGGTGACCGGGATGATGAGGGCCTGGGCGGGAGCCTTGGCCTCGGCGGCAGAATTGTCGGGCTGCGTATTCATGCGCGCCACAATGCTGATTTTTCCCGGCCCGCCAAGCATTTTATCGGGAACGCCACGCCATCCGGCTCACATCGCCTTGAGGGAGGCAGGAACCGGGACGATTTTGAGCTTGGCGGTGGGGCGCATCTGCTAGGCTGATCTAATGAGTTCTGCCGCAACCCCGACCGCGATGTTCCCGGACCGCCGACAGTCGGAGACCGCGCTCGTTGTGGCGCGGGGCACCGCGCGCTGGCTGGCTTCACTCGGATTCTCCTGTGTCAGCGAACTGGCGCTGCCGTCCGGCCGCCGCGCCGATCTTGTCGCGCTGAATGAGTGTGGCGAAGTCTGGATCATCGAGATCAAGTCGTCGGTCGAGGATTTGCGGGCTGACCAGAAATGGCAGGATTACCGCGCGCATTGCGACCGGCTGTTTTTCGCCTTCACGCAGGACGTGCCGTGCGAGATTTTCCCGCAGGACACCGGCCTGATCGTCGCTGACGCCTATGGCGCCTATCTGTATTGCGAGGCGCCGGAGCACCGGCTGCCGGCGGCAACGCGCAAGGTGATGCTGCTGCGATTTGGCCTTGCTGCTGCGCGGCGGATCAATCGGCTGATCGATCCGCAGGGGCACCCTGCGATCGACGAGTGATCTCCATTCGCGGCGACCACCGACGTCGTGTCTCTCGCGTCACCTCGCTGGCGCGAGCCGGCGTAATAGTGCGCGCCGCACGATGACGCGCGGCGCGGAAGAATGCGATCAGCGCGGGGCGCGCTTGGCCAGAATACGCTGCAGGGTACGGCGATGCATGTTAAGCCGCCGCGCCGTTTCCGAGACATTGCGGTCGCACATCTCGTAAATGCGCTGGATGTGCTCCCAGCGCACGCGATCGGCAGACATCGGGTTCTGCGGCAGTTCGGACTTGTCACGCCCGATCGCGAGCAGCGCCGCCACCACATCGTCGGCATCGGCCGGCTTGGCGAGATAATCCACCGCGCCGAGCTTCACCGCCGTCACTGCGGTGGCGATGTTGCCATAGCCGGTGAGCACGATGGCGCGGGCCTCCGGACGCTTGGCCTGCAACGCGCCGACCACGTCGAGACCGTTACCATCGCCAAGGCGCAGGTCCACCACGGCGAAAGCCGGCGGATGACGCTCGATTTGCGCAAGACCCTCCGGGACGTTGTCACAGCTCGTGACCGAGAAGCCGCGCGCTTCCATGGCGCGCGACAGCCGCTCTAGGAACGCCTTGTCGTCCTCGACGATCAGAAGCGAGCGATCGGCCATCTCGGCGATGGCGCTGGCCGGCGAAGTCGTCGTCTGGAGCGGTGCGTTCACTGTTTGGGCCCTTTCATAGTCGTCTTTTCGATATGGCGCGACAATGTGGCATCGCAAGTGTCGCACCTTCCGCGATGCGGTTGCAAGGTGCGACGAATTGTCCAGTCGGTTGGCTAATCTGCCGCAATGCCCGCCACGCTGTCGGCCTCGAAACGCTCGCGCGGCCAGGTGATCGTGACCACGGCGCCGTGATCGGGGAACACGCGATTGGTGAAGGTCACGCGCGCGTCGGTCCGCTCCAGCAAGGTACGGGCGATGAAAACGCCGAGACCGAGGCCGCGGCGGGTGCTTTGTGCATCGGAGGGCCGCTTGCGCGACGACACATAGGGCTCGCCGATCCGCTTGAGGATGTCCGGTGGAATCCCAGGCCCGTCATCGGAAATCACGATCTGGACCTCGTCGTCGTTCCACCACGCATTGACTTCGACAGTCTCGCGGGCGAAATCAACGGCGTTCTCCAGCAGGTTCCCGACGCCGTACAGGATCGCGGGATTGCGCAGTCCGACCGGCTCGGACGATCCGGCGACCGCGATCCGCACCTTGATGGCGATGCCGAATTCCCGATGCGGCGCCACCGTCTCCTCGATCAGGCTGGACAGTGGCATGCGGTCGAACGGCGCGCCGCCCGACGACAATTGCGTGATCTTGCCGAGGATGTCGCGGCAGCGTTGCGCCTGTTCGCGCAGCATGCGCAGGTCGCCCATCACCTGCTCGTCGCGCGGACCGTGGTCCTGAAATCCTTTCTCAAGTTCGCGCGAGATCAGGAAGATGGTGGAAAGCGGAGTTCCAAGCTCATGGGCCGCTGCGGCCGCAAGACCATCGATCTGGGTGAGATGCTGTTCGCGCGTCAGCACGAGTTCGGTCGCCGCCAGTGCGTCGGAAAGCTTGCGCGCCTCCTCGGTGACCTGAAACGCGTAGAGGCTGGTGACGCCGAGCACGAGCACGATCGAAAGCCACACACCGGTCATGTAGATTGGAGGCAGCACCAGCGGCTCGTCGCTGTCCCACGGCAGCGGCAGATGAAAGAAGCCGAGCACCGTGGCGCAGGCTGCGGCGAGCAGGCCGAGCATGATGGTGTAACGCGTCGGCAGCGCAGTCGCGGCGATCAGCACGGGCGCGAGGAATAGAAATGAAAACGGATTCTGCAAACCGCCGGTGAGAAACAACAGCGCAGCGAGCTCGGCGATGTTGATGGCAAGCAGCAGCGCGGCGAAACGTGGTTCCAGCCGGTGCACCGTGTTGAATCCGATCTGCAGTGCCAGATTGAGACCCGCCGACAGGCTGACCACGGCAAGACAGGCCAGCACTGGAATGTCGAAGTCGAGGCCCTGCGCCACGACAAAGATCGCGGCGAGCTGGCCCAGCACCGCAAGCCAGCGCAGCCGCAAGATGGTGTCGAGGCGGATGTTGCGGCGGCTGTGGCGGAACTCGGAGGCGGCGATATCGCTCATGCCGGCACTATAAACGTTTCTGCTGTTCCCCAGCCATCAGACAGGCGGTGGGGGCGCGCTTTCTCACAGACTGATGAATCAAGGGATTTTGGCCTCCATCCACCTTGCCCCATGGGTGAATTGACGCTGAGGGACGCGAGCGACATTATATCGCAGCGCAAAACGAATCGAGGATGCCATGCCCATCGGAGAATTCGGTCGGCCGCCGGACCTGCCATCGGAACTCAGTCCGACGACGACCTCGCCGATCTATTGGATGTACGAGATGGGCCAGGCCTCGCTCAATCCCGCGCGCGCGGTTGCCGACGCGACCAAGCTGATGTTCCAGAATCCGCTCAATCCGCTTGCCGGCACCGAATTCGGCAAATCGATCGCGGCAAGCTGCGAGGTGTTCGAGCGCACCACGCGCCGTTACGGCAAGCCGGAATGGAATATCAACGACACGGAAGTGCAGGGTGTCCGCGTTCCGGTCGAAATCAAGACAGTGTGGGAAAAGCCGTTCTGCCGGCTCCTGTATTTCCACCGCAAGCTGGCGCGGCCGCTGCGCAGGCCGCAGCCGCGCGTGCTGATTGTCGCGCCGATGTCGGGGCACTATGCCACGCTGCTGCGGGGCACGGTGGAGGCCTTCCTGCCGAACCACGAGGTCTACATTACCGACTGGACCGATGCGCGTATGGTGCCGGTGGCGATGGGCCGGTTCGATCTTGATGACTATGTCGATTACGTCATCGAGATGCTGCACGCGCTGGGCGGCAATGCCCACGTGATTGCGGTGTGTCAGCCTTCAGTGCCTGTCTTAGCTGCTGTCTCCATCATGGAGGCCGAGAACGATCCCTATGCACCGATCTCGATGACCCTGATGGGTGGGCCGATCGACACACGGCGCAATCCGACTGGGGTCAACAAGCTCGCCGCCGAAAAAGGTATCGACTGGTTCCGGAATCATGTGATTTCCAAGGTGCCGTTTCCTCATCCCGGCTTCATGCGCAACGTCTATCCCGGGTTTCTGCAACTGACCGGCTTCGTCAGCATGAATTTCGATCGCCACATGGACGCGCATAAGCGCCTGTTCAATCATCTGGTGAAAGGTGACGGCGATCTCGTCGACAAGCACCGTGACTTCTACGACGAATATCTCGCGGTGATGGATCTGACTGCGGAGTTTTATCTGCAGACCGTTGATCTCGTCTTCATCAAGCACGCGCTGCCGCTCGGCACCATGACCCATCGCGGCCGGCCGGTCGATCCGTCGAAAATTCAGCGCGCGGCGCTGATGACGGTCGAGGGCGAGAACGACGATATCTCCGGTCTCGGCCAGACCGAGGCCACGCATGCGCTGTGTACGTCGATCTCCGACGCGCGCCGGGTGCATTATGTGCAGAAGGGCGTCGGTCATTACGGCGTATTCAACGGCTCGCGTTTCCGCTCCGAGATTGTGCCGCGGATCTCCGATTTCATGGTCTCGGCGGCCCTGACGCAGCCGGATTTCGTCGCCGCGGAATAGCCTCGGGGCGCCCTGAAAAGCGCCTTTAAATGCCAAAAAGCCAGATTTGACGGGATTTTAGCGCATTGTGCACGCACGGTCGCCGGCCGATGCGATGTAAGGCTTTGCTATATAACAATTATTTCGTGTTAATGGATGTGGCGCAAAAGTGACATTCGCAAATGTTGCGCGGGCGCGCCGCAACCAAAAAACTGAACACAAATTTCATGTTTCATGCCTCTTTATCTAGGAGGTCGGCAGGCGACTCGTTCAAGATGTTGGGCAAATGATTTGTTTTTGCGCCGAGAACTTTCACTGGCGGCGGCTATGGCAGAATCCGGGCGAACTTCTCACCTCCGGACTCCCCGACATGGCTTTTCGTGCACTGCTTTACCGTCGTCCAACCGAACCTCGTACCCTTGCGGTGAAGATCGGTTCGGCCATCTACGCCGTCCAACTGCGCCGTCACCGCCGCGCCCGCCGCTACACGCTGCGCATCCATCCGAGTGCGCGCGAGGCGATTCTGACCATGCCGCCGCGCGGCAATCTCGCCGACGCCAAAGACTTTGCGGAGCGTCATGGCGCCTGGATCGCGGCGCGATTGGGTGGTCTGCCAAAGGCGGCGCCGTTCGCGACGGGCACTTCGTTGCCGTTGCGTGGCACGCCCCACAGAATCGTCCATCGCGCCAGCGAGCGTGGAACCGTGTGGCCGGAGACGCGCGATAGCGGCGAGAAGATTCTCTGCGTCGCAGGCGGCTTGCCGCATATCGAGCGGCGAGTGCTCGATCATCTCAAGCGCGAGGCGCGCCACGATCTGACGCGCGCGTCGGAACGCTATGCCGAGATGCTGGGCGTTAAGGTGAAGCGGATCACCATTCGCGATCAGTCGAGCCGCTGGGGCTCCTGCACCTCGGCCGGATCGCTGTCGTTTTCATGGCGGCTCATTCTCGCGCCGCCTTATGTGCTGGATTATCTCGCCGCGCATGAAGTTGCGCATTTGGTCGAGATGAATCATTCGGCGCGGTTCTGGAAAGTGGTCGGCCGGATCTGCCCGGCCACTGAGCGCGCCAAGAAGTGGCTTGATACCTACGGCAATGATCTGCACCGCTTCGGCATTCGCGAGTAAGCGATTCACAATTGATCTGCATGCGAACATGGCCGGGTCTGTCCCGGCCATTGTCCTTTTGGGTCTGCGCATGCGGATTGATGCGCGGCGATGATCTGTGATGGTCAGCGGTCGCCGAACAGGCGGTCGATCAGCCAGCCGCCACCGCCAAGGCCGCTTGCGGCCTCGGGCCGCGCGCCGCTTTGCACCACCTGCGGACGCGGCGCGGGCTGCGATTGCGGATAGGGCCGCTGTTGCTGAGGTGATGCTCCGTAGCCGCCATTGGCGGCATAGGGATCGCCGGCCGGAACCGGACGCGGCGGCGGCGCGACCTGCTGGCCGTTGCCGCGCGCGGCGGCACGGAAGAAGTTAGAGAGGAAGCCGCCACCGCCGCCATTGCTGCCTTGCTGGGTGCCCGGCAGATCGGCGACCGCGACATTCTCATGCGCGGCTTTCATGAAGCGCGTCCACACCTCGACCGGTAGGCCGCCGCCGGTGGCCTTGTGGGTCGGTGAGTTGTCGTCATTGCCAAACCATACGCCGGTGACGAGATTGGCGGTGTAGCCGATGAACCAGGCGTCGCGGAAATCCTGGCTGGTGCCGGTCTTGCCGGCGGCGTACCAGCCGGGAATATCGGCCTTCTTCGCGGTGCCGGTGACCAGCGTTTCGTGCATCATCGCGTTCATCATGCCGGCATAGCGCGGGTCGATCACCTGCGCGGCCGGATCGGACTTGCGCGCATACAGCAATTTGCCATTCACGGTGCGGATGCGATTGATGACATGCGGCGAGGCGGCAACGCCGCCATTGGCAAACGGCGCATAGGCGCCGACCAGTTCGGTGAGCGAAACCTCCGAGGTGCCGAGCGCGATCGAGGGGTTGGCCTCGAGTTTCGAGGCGATGCCGAGCCGGTGCGCGGTGCGCACCACATTGGCCGGACCGACCTCGATGCCGAGCCGTACCGCGACGGTGTTGAGTGACATCGCGAGCGCCTGCGTCAGCGTCACCGAACCGAAATATTCGTGGCTGTAGTTCTCCGGCTTCCAGCCCTTGAGATCGAGCGGCGCATCCTGGCGCACGGTGTCTGGCATCAGCCCGGCTTCCAGCGCGGTGAGATAGACGAACGGCTTGAACGCCGAGCCGGGCTGGCGCTTTGCGGTGACCGCGCGGTTGAACTGGCTCTCCGAGTAGTTACGGCCACCGACCATCGCGCGCACTGCGCCATCCGGCGTCATCGCCACCAGCGCGCCCTGGCTGACCTTGAATTTTACGCTCTTCGCCGCGAGTTCGTCGATCACCGCAGCCTCGGCGACGGCTTGCAGCTTCGGATCGATCGAGGTCTCGACCACGATGTTCTGCTCGACCTGTCCGACCAGGTCGTCGAGCACCTCGCCGATCCAGTCGGCGACATAATTGATGGTGCCGGCGCCGACAGGCTTCACCGCATAGGATGGTTGAGCGATCGCCGCCTGTGCCTGCGCGTCGGTGATGAACTTGGCATCCGCCATTGCGGTGAGCACGGTGTGCGCGCGCCTCTCCGCGCCTTCCGGATTGCGGTTTGGCGCAAGCCGCGACGGCGATTTGACAAGACCGGCGAGCATCGCCGCTTCCGCGACCGTCACGGCGCGCGCCGACTTGCCGAAATACTTTTGCGCCGCCGCTTCGACGCCGTAAGCACCGGAGCCGAAATAGACGCGGTTGAGATAGAGCTCAAGAATTTCGTTCTTGGAGTATTTCCGCTCCAGCCACAGGGCGAGCTCGGCCTCCTGTAGCTTGCGTTGCAGCGTGCGCTCCTGGGTCAGGAACAGGTTCTTGGCGAGCTGCTGGGTCAGCGTCGAGCCGCCCTGCGAGACGCCGCGGTGCAGAAGGTTGGTCGCCGCAGCACGGGCGATGCCGATCGGATCGATGCCGAAATGCGAATAGAAACGACGATCCTCGATCGCGATGAAAGCTTTCGGCAGGTAAGGTGGCAGGTCCTTCAATGAAACATTGGCGCCGGGCATCTCGCCGCGGGTCGCGATCACGCTGCCGTCGATGCCGACGATTTGGATGGTCGGCGGGCGCTTGGGAATCTCCAGCGACTGGATTGAGGGCAGATGGGCGCCGACCCAGATCACGGCGCCGACGCCGGCGATGATGGCCCACAGGCTGAGCACCACGCCCCAATAAAACGCACGGCCGAGGCCACTGCGTGCCTTGCCGCCCGCGGCCTTCTTGCTGTCCTTCTTTTCCTTTTTGGCTTGCGCGCGGGTCTTGCGCGGCCTGCGCGGCGCCTCTTCGTCGGAATTGTCGCGTCTTGAGGTGCGGCGTTTCGGCGGAGGATCGGCATCGTCTTCTGAACCGCCGACGCGATCCCACGGGTTGAGCCGGACGCCGTCCAGCGACGCGCCGCCGTCGAATTTCGGCTCCCGGCGTCCCCCTGTTTTCTTACGTCCCGCCATCCGTCCGTGCTCAATCTGTCGATCCGCCGTGCACGCTAGCGATGGCGGTTTAAGGGCACGTTACCAAATCGTTAATGCAGGTTAAGCGGAGCGCGCCGCCTGCCTTTCGCTTGCGCCGCCTTCGGCGAGCAAGTGCACCAGCGCGCGCTTGATCGCGGCCTGCCGGGTTGGCGCGGTGATCTGCGCGCCGAGCAGGTCGGTGACGTAAAACACGTCACGCGCGCGCTCGCCGAAGGTCGAGACATGCGCCGAGCCGATGTTGAGGTTGAGTTTGGACAGCGCGGTGGTGAGCTCGTAGAGCAGGCCGGGGCGGTCAAGGCCGGAGACTTCGATCACGGTGAAACGGTCCGACCACTGGTTGTTGATGACGACGTCCGGCTCGACGATGAACGGGCGCAGCTTGGCTTTAGCCGCAGCGCGCTTCGCCACGATTTCCGGCAGCCGCAGTTTGCCATCCAGCACTTGCTCGATCATCTCGCCGATGCGGGCGGCGCGGCGCGCCTCATCCTCGTCGCGGTCGTATTCACGCGAGATCGCGATGGTGTCGAGGGCGCGGCCGTCGGTGGTGGTGTAGATCTGCGCGTCCACGATGTTCGCGCCGGCGGATGCGCAGGCGCCGGCGATGATCGACAACAGCCAGGGATGATCCGGCGCGAGGATCGTGAGTTCGGTGACGCCGCGCGCCTCGTCGAATCCGACATTGATCGCGAGCTTGTCGCCGTTGCGGTCGGTCGCCTTGACGAAACGCGCATGGCGGATCTTGCGCGGCAGATCGACCTTGAGCCAGTAGGCCGGATAGTGCCGCGCGATATAGGCGTCGAGTTCGGTTTGCGGCCACTCGGTGAAAGCATCGCGGAATTCGGCTTGCGACGCCTCGAGACGCTGGACGCGATTGACCTCGGAGAAGCCGCCGGTCAGCACCGGCTCGGTCTCGTAATACAGCGTGCGGATGAGCTGCGCCTTCCAGCCGTTCCAGACCCCGGGGCCGACGCCGCGAATGTCTGCGGTGGTCAGGATAGTCAGCAGCTTCATCTGCTCGACCGATTGCACCACGGCGGCGAAGTTCTCGATGGTCTTGCGGTCCGACAGGTCGCGCGACTGCGCCACCGTCGACATGGTGAGGTGCTCCTTGATCAGCCAGGCGATCAGGTCGGTGTCGGCGGCGTTGAAACCGAAACGCGGACACAGCCGCCGCGCCACTTTGGCGCCGGCGATCGAATGATCCTCCGGCCGGCCCTTGGCGATATCGTGCAGGAACACCGTCATGTAGAGCACGGCGCGGTGTTCGGGGCGGATCTTGCGCATCAGGTCGGTGGCGACCGCGAATTCCTCATGGCCGCCGCGCTCGATGTCCTGCAGGATGCCGACGCAGCGGAGCAGGTGCTCGTCCACCGTGTAATGATGATACATGTTGAACTGCATCATCGCGACGATCTTGCCGAAGGCGCGAATGAATTGTCCGAGCACACCGGTCTCGTTCATCCGCCGCAGCACGATCTCGGCGTTCTCCGAGGTGAGAATTTCCATGAACAGCCGATTGGCCTCGGGGTTCTCACGCAGTTGCGGGGTGATGAGGTTGAGCGAGCGCGTCACCATGCGCATGGCGTCAGGGTGGAAAGCCAGATTGTTTTTCTGCGCGAGGCGGAAGATCCGGATCAGGTTGACCGGATCGTTCTTGAACACGTTCGGCGTCGCGAGATTGATTCGCGCGTTATCGACCACGAAATCGATGGTGCCCGGCACCTTGCCGCGCCGGCGCTGCGGCCGCAGTTTCGCCATCAGGCGGCCGAGCACCGGGGCGGGCTTGGCTTCTTCTTCCTCCAGCTTGGCGCAGAGGATCGCGGTGAGATCGCCGACATCCTTGGCCATCAGGAAGTAGTGCTTCATGAAGCGTTCGACGTCCTGCATGCCGGGATGCGAGGTGTAACCGAGCCGCTGGGCGATCTCGCGCTGGATGTCGAACGACAGCCGCTCTTCGGCGCGCCCGGTATAGAAATGCATGTTGCAGCGGACCGAGAGCAGGAAGTCCTCGCAGCGCCGGAAGGTGCGATATTCGGCGGCGTCGAACACACCGCGCTTGACGAGCTCGCGGGCGTCGCTGACGCGGTAGACGTATTTGGCGATCCAGAACAGCGTGTGCAGGTCGCGCAGGCCGCCTTTGCCGTCCTTGACGTTGGGCTCGACCAGATAGCGCGACTGGCCGGCGCGGCGGTGGCGTTCTTCGCGCTCGGCGAGCTTGGCGGCGACGAATTCGGCGGCAGTGCCCTGCACCACGTCGTGGTCGAAGCGCTTCACCAGTTCGTCGTAGAGCGGGCGGTCGCCGACCAGAAAGCGCGTTTCCAGAATCGAGGTGCGGATCGTCATGTCGGCGCGGGCGAGGCGGATCGATTCGTCGACCGAGCGCGTGGCGTGTCCGACCTTGAGGCCCATGTCCCACAGGCAATACAGAATGACTTCGGCAACCTGTTCGCCCCACGCGGTCTGCTTGTAGGGTAGTACGAACAGCAGATCGATGTCGGACTTCGGCGCCAGCAGACCGCGGCCGTAGCCGCCGGTGGCGACCACCGCCATGCGCTCGGAATCCGAACGCATGTGCGAGCGATAGAGGTGTTTGGTGGCGGCGTCGTAGAGCAGGCGGACGATTTCGTCTTGTACGGCGCACAGCCGCTGCGCGCAGGTGCGGCCCTGGCGATCCTGCAGCAACTCGGCCTGCGCGACCTCGCGTGCGCGGGCGAGGGCAGTCTTGAGCAGTTGTGTCAGCGCGGCGCGAAAGACATCGTCGCTGCCGCCGTGCTTGTCGGCGAGAGCATCGATCTGCCGGGCGATCTCAGCCGGATCGAACTGCAGCGGGACTTGATGGGGCCGGTCGAGCGTCACGTCATCCATGCTATCCGGATATCGGACCCTATTCATAGTGTCACGGCTGATTGTCGGAGTTTGGAAGGTTCATCCTGATTTTCCTTGCCTCGGGGAAGATTTGTGTTGTGCGGTCGCTTTCGCGCACAAGGATTTTCCTGTTGACTCTGAAGCATAACTCATTGAATTAATGAGTTAATTCTGCGCTTTCGCGCGCCCGCCTGCCCTATCGTTTCATCCCACGGAGAAGAAAATTATGTTCGAGATTTCCCGACGCGGCTTTGCCGCGCTTGTCGCGGGCGCGCTGGTCGTCCCGGGCGCGGTGCGCGCGGCGGATGCGCCCAAGCAGATCGCCATCGATTGGGCGACCTACAATCCGGTGTCCATCGTACTCAAGGAAAAAGGGCTGCTGGAGAAGGAATTCGCCAAGGACGGCATCAAAATTGTCTGGGTGCAGACGCTCGGCTCCAACAAGGCGCTCGAATTCCTCAATGCCGGGTCGATCGATTTCGGCTCGACCGCCGGCTCCGCCGCGCTGGTTGCTCGCATCAACGGCAACCCGATCAAGTCGGTCTATGTCTATTCGCGCCCGGAGTGGACCGCGCTCGTCACCGGCAAGGATTTCAAGATCACAAAGGTCGCGGACCTCAAGGGCAAGCGCGTCGCCGTGACGCGCGGCACCGACCCGCACATCTTCCTCGTCCGTGCGCTGCTCGATGCCGGCTTGACGGAAAAGGACATCACCCCGGTGCTGTTGCAGCACCCGGATGGCAAAACCGCATTGGTGCGTGGCGATGTCGATGCGTGGGCGGGCCTCGATCCGATGATGGCGCAGGCCGAGATCGAGGACGGCGTGAAGCTGTTCTATCGCAAACCCGAAGCCAACACCTGGGGCATTCTCAATACCCGCGAGCAGTTCCTCAAGGATCATCCGGACATCGTGCGCCGCGTCCTCGCGGTGTATGAGGAGGCCCGCAAATACTCGCTCGCCAACTATGACGTGGTGAAGCGCGACTTCATCGCGGTCACCAAGCTGCCGGATAACGTGGTCGACAAGCAGCTCAAGGAGCGCACCGAGATCACCCACAGCAAGATCGGCGCGCCGCAGCGCGAATCGATCCTCGCCGCGGGTCTGGCGCTTCAGCAGGCCGGCGTGATCCAGCCGAATGTCGACGTGAAGGCCAATGTCGACGCGCTGCTTGATGCGCAGGTGCCGCTGCCGACCAATTGAGACGGCAACGCGGAGAATGGTTCGGCATCGCGCAGGTTCACCCGGCGCGATGCCTTCTTCTTTGCAGATGATGCGGATGGCCGTGGCCGGTGGGCCCCAGGATGACGATTTGCGGCGCTGACGATCACCCGGCGCTTGCAATCCGGATCAATAAACGGTTCTTGCTATGGCGATGACACTCGAAAGCACCATGGTGGAAGCAAAGCCCGCCGCGGCTGCGCGGCGGAGCGGACGCTGGATGCGGCCGGCGCTCGGCTTGCTGCTGCCGCTCGGCATCGCCGTGGTGTGGGAGCTTGCGGTCCGGCTCGGTCTGTCCAATGGCCGCCTGGTGCCGCCGCCGAGCATGATCTACCAGACGCTGGTCGAGCTTGGCGCCAGCGGCGAACTCACGCGTCATGTCGCCATCACGTTGTGGCGCGTCGGGGTCGGCTTTGGCCTCGGCGTCCTGTTCGGCACGCTGTTCGGCGCGATCTGCGGTTACTGGCCGTTGTCGCGGCGGCTACTCGATCCCACGGTGCAGGCGCTGCGCGCGATCCCCTCGATCGCCTGGGTGCCGATCTTCATTCTCTGGCTCGGCATTTTCGAGACCTCGAAGGTGGCACTGATCGCGGTCGGCGTGTTCTTCCCGATTTATCTCGGCGTCATGGGCGCGATCCAGTCGGTCGATCGCAAGATCGTCGAAGTTGGCCGTGCCTTCCGTCTCTTCGGTCCGGCTATGATCCGCCGTATCCTGCTGCCAGCGGTGCTGCCGGCCTACGTGGTGTCGCTGCGCTCCGGCCTCGGTCTTGGCTGGATGTTCGTGGTCGCCGCCGAATTCATGGGCGCCTCGCAGGGCCTCGGTTATCTGTTGATCGACGGCCAGCAACTAGGCAAGCCGGCACAGATTCTCGCCGCCATCATCGTGTTCGCGCTGCTCGGTAAGATCACCGATTGGCTGATCCAGGTGGCGTTCGCACCGCTGCTGCGCTGGGAGGATTCCTTCAGCGCCCAGGCCAGCGGAGCCTGACATGCTGGCGCTCGATCATGTCGGCAAGATCTATCCCAACGGCGTCAATGCGCTTGAGGGATTTTCCGCGCGCATCAAGCCCGGCGAGATCATCGCCATCATCGGCGGCTCGGGTTGCGGCAAATCCACCTTGCTGCGCGCGATCTGCGGTCTCGATTGCGCCACCCATGGCAGCATCGTGCTCGACGGCCTCGCTATCGCTGCGCCGCATGAAAAGATCGGCATCATCTTCCAGGAGCCGCGGCTGCTGCCCTGGCTCAGCGTGTTCGACAATGTGGCGTTCGGGCTGGCCGACACATCCGCGGTGCAACGGCGCGAGCGGGCCGAGGCGGCGCTGGCGCGGGTCGGCCTCGCCAATAAAGCCGATGCCTGGCCGCGCGAATTGTCCGGCGGGCAGGCGCAGCGTGTCGCGATCGCGCGTGCGCTGGTGCCGCGCCCCGAGGTGTTGCTGCTCGACGAGCCGTTCTCCGCGCTCGATGCCTTCACCCGCGCCGACCTGCAGGACCATCTGCTCGATCTGTGGGCCGACACCAAGCCGACCCTGGTCCTCGTCACCCATGACGTCGACGAGGCGGTGGTGCTGGCGGACCGGGTGATGGTGATGCGTCCGCATCCCGGCCGCCTGTTCGAGGAAATCAAGGTCGATCTCGCCCGTCCGCGCGACCGTGCCTCGCCTCTGTTTGAGGCGGTGAAGCGCCGTCTGCTCAACGCGCTCGATCGCTCGCTCGATCGTGCGCCGCCGGCGGGCGAACAGCCCGTGACAGGCGCGGCGATGTGGTGGTAAAGCGCGTTCGAACCGCTTTACCCACTCGCGCATTTCCCGGAGACCGACAGATGGATTCGACGCAGTTGCGCGCCATGCAGGCGCCAATCAAGGAGCGTTACAAGGCCGACCCGAAGACGGCCTACATCACCCTGAAGGCGAACGGCTCGATCGACAATGAAGGCATTGCCTGCAAGGTCGAGACCGGACGTGCGCTGGCGGTGGCAGGCTTGCATCCGGCGACCGGCGGCTCTGGCCTCGAACTGTGCTCCGGCGACATGTTGCTGGAGGCGCTGGTGGCCTGCGCTGGCGTCACGCTGAAATCGGTCGCCACCGCGATCGACATTCCATTGAAGAGCGGCCACGTCAGCGCCGAGGGCGATCTCGATTTTCGCGGCACGCTCGGCGTGGACAAGGAAGCGCCGGTGGGCTTTGCCGAAATCCGGCTGCGCTTTGATGTCGAGACCGACGTGCCGCAGGAGAAGCTCGACCAGCTTCTAAAGCTTACCGAGCGCTATTGCGTGGTCTATCAGACCATCAAGAACGGTCCGAAGGCAGTGAACGTCTCGATGCGCCGGGTGTGACGCGAGCGCATCGCGATGCTGTGCTCGATGTCGTGGAATGCTGCAACGCTGTTGCTGCGCCGGGCTGGCGTGCCGCTTTAGCTTGCGGCTACCTCACTTCGGTAGTTTCGCCTTCAGTGCGTAGAGCGCGTCCAGCGCTTCGCGCGGCGACATCTCGTCAGGATGAAGAGATTCGAGCGCCGCAATTAGTTGCTCGGTCTCGCTCGGCAGTTGCGGCTCGGCGGCGGCGCGTGAGGGGACCGCGAACAGCGGCAGGTCATCGACCAGAGCCTTGGCGGTCGAGCTGCGATCCTGTGCCTCGAGTTTCGCCAGCACGGCTTTCGCCCGCATGATCACCGCTGGCGGCAGGCCGGCGAGCTTGGCGACTTGAATGCCGTAGGAGCGGTCGGCCGAGCCGGGCAGCACTTCGTGCAGAAAGACGACTTCGCCGTGCCATTCTTTGACCCGCACGGTGGCGTTGAACAGACGCGGCAATTTGGCCGCGAGCGCGGTCAGTTCATGATAGTGCGTGGCGAACAGCGCGCGGCATTTGTTGCTTTCGTGCAGATGTTCGATCGAGGCCCAGGCGATCGACAGACCGTCGAAAGTGGCGGTGCCGCGCCCGATCTCGTCGAGGATCACCAGCGCCCGTTCGCCGGCCTGATTGAGGATCGCGGCGGTCTCCACCATTTCGACCATGAAGGTGGAACGGCCACGCGCCAGATCGTCGGCGGCGCCGACACGCGAGAACAGCCGGTCAACCACGCCGATATGGGCGCGGCTGGCCGGCACATAGCTGCCGGTCTGCGCCAGCAGCGCAATCAGCGCGTTCTGGCGCAGGAAGGTGGATTTGCCGGCCATGTTGGGGCCGGTGAGAATCCAGATTTGCCCGGACGTTTGCGACGGCGCGGGCGACAGGTCGCAATGATTGGCGATGAATGGCTGACCCGCGCGTTTCAAGGCCCGTTCGACCACCGGATGTCGCCCGCCCTCGATGCAGAACGATAAGGACTGATCCACCTCGGGCCGTACATAGTTTTCATCGATCGCAAGCCGCGCCAGCGCGGCGGCGACGTCGAGCAGCGCGAAAGCATGCGCGGCGGCGCGCAGATCCTCGCCTGCGGCGACGGCCTGCGCGCACAGTGCATCGAAGATCTCCAGTTCAAGCCCCAGCGCCCGGTCGCCGGCGCTGGCGATCTTGGCTTCGATCTCGCCAAGCTCGCTGGTGGTGAAACGGATTTGTCCGGCCAGCGTCTGGCGATGGATGAAGGTCGCGTTCAACGGCGCCGTCATTAGCTTGTCGCCATGCTGCGCGGTCACTTCCACGAAGTAGCCGAGCACGTTGTTGTGGCGGATCTTCAGCGTCTTGACGCCGGTGTCCTCGGCATAGCGCGCCTGCATCGCCGCCACCACAAGGCGTGACGTGTCGCGCAACTGCCGCGTCTCGTCGAGTGCGGAGGAATAGCCGTCGCGGACAAAGTTGCCGTCGCGCTTGAGCAGCGGCAACTGTTCGGCGAGCGCGCGTGCCAGCTCGTGGCCAAGTTCACGCGAGGGACGGCGCAATGCGGCCATTGCTGCCGCCATCTCCTGCGGGGGATCATTCAGTTGTGCGAGTCGCGCCAGCACGGCATCAGCGGCGAGAATGCCGTCACGCAAACCCGCAAGGTCGCGTGGGCCGCCGCGTCCGACCGACAGCCGTGCCAGCGCCCGCGATATGTCGGGCGCCGCGCGCAGGATGCCGCGGATATCGTCGCCGGCCGCGCTGTCGGCAACAAACGCCGCCACCGCATCAAGCCGCCGTGCGATCTGCGCGGTGTCGGTCAGTGGTGCGGACAAGCGTTGCGCGAGGAGCCGCGACCCCGCCGCGGTCACGGTGGCGTCGATGGCGTCGAGCAGCGAGCCGCGTCGCTCGCCGCCGAGGGTGCGGATCAGCTCGAGATTGGCGCGGGTAGCCGAATTGATCGCCATCGTGGTGCCGGCGGCCTCGCGCGCCGGCGGGGACAGCGGCGGGCGTTTGCCGATCTGGGTGCGGTCGATATAGGTGATCGCGGCCGCGGCAGCGGTCGCTTCCAGCCGCGACAACTGGCTGAGGCCGTCCATGGTGGCGACGGCGAAATAGTCGCATAGCCGCCGCTCCGCAGTCGCGCCGTCGAACACGTCGCGGGTCAGCGGCGTCACTGCGGGCAGCGCGCGCAAAACGGGGCTGAGTTCGGCATCGCTATAGAGCGCGTCGCTGACGATCACCTCGTTCGGATTGATCCGCGCCAGCGTGGCGCCGAGTTCGCTCGATGCGCATTCGGTGACGAAGAATTCCGAGGTCGAGATGTCGATCCAGGCAAGGCCGACGCGGTCCTCGCCATGGGAGGCACGGGCGCGCGCAATCGCCATCAGATAATTGTTGGTCTTGGCGTCGAGCAGGGTGTCTTCAGTCAGCGTGCCCGGGGTGACGAGGCGCACCACGTCGCGGCGCACCACGCTTTTGTTGCCGCGCTTCTTCGCCTCGGCAGGATCTTCCATCTGCTCGCATACCGCGACTCGATGGCCGAGCGCGATCAGGCGATGCAGATAATCGTCGGCGCGCTCCACCGGCACGCCGCACATCGGAATGTCCTGGCCCTGATGCTTGCCGCGCTTGGTGAGCATGATGCCGAGCGCACGTGAGGCGGTTTCGGCATCGTCGAAGAACAGCTCGTAGAAATCGCCCATCCGGTAGAACAGCAGGAGGCCCGGATTGGCCGCCTTGATCTCCAGATATTGCTCCATCATTGGCGTGACGCGGCCGCCCTCCGCGTCGGAGGAGGTGGTTGTCGCGGGCGCAGGTGCGGGTGAATGGATCGTCATCGCGCGGCACGCTAGCAAGAATCGGCGCGGCGATCACATCCGAAAAGGCCGAAATTCCCGGTTTCCCCCGCTTGATCAGCAGGATCGCGGGTCAAAATCGCGATGTGCAATGATCGCCGGCTGAGCGCGTTACGCCCATTCCACGCCGGATTCCGCGGCAAGGTCGATCGAGCTTTGCTTGCCGATGTCGTCAAAATGCTCGTCGAGAAATCTCTTGGCCGCGCGCCTGCCGGCGCGGTGCAGAAGATTGAAGAAATCGTAGTCCGTCGTCAGCTTGCTCGACGCGGCGAGGCGGTTGCTGAGGCCGCCGAGATGGATGCGATGGATGTGCAGGCGGCGATATTCGTTCTTGCGGGTGCCGCGCGGCAGGCGGCCCTCGTCGATCAACTGGTTGACGAAATCCATGGTGCGCAATTCGGTGATCAGCGCCGAATTGAACGTGATCTCGTTCAGGCGGTTGATGATCTCGCTGGAGGTGCGCGGCGTCGTCTTGCGCGATACCGGATTGATCTGCACCACCAGCACGTCCTCGGCGTCGGTGGCCTGCAAAAAGGGGAAGATCGCCGGATTGCCCATATAGCCGCCGTCCCAATAGGGCACGCCGTCGATTTCGACGGCGCGGAATAGGAACGGCAGCGCCGCCGAGGCCATCACCGCGTCCGCAGTGATCTTGTCACCGGAGAAAATCCGCAGCCGTCCGGTGTGGACGTTGGTGGTCGAGATATAGAGTGCGATATCAGGATGGTCGCGAATTGCGTCGAAATCGACGAACCGTGCGATCAGCTCGCTGAGCGGATTGATGTTGAGCGGATTAAGATCGTAGGGCGAGAAATAGCGCGACATGGCTTGAAACCAGCTCTGCACCGGCGCGCTCGCAAACGGCATCAGCGAAAACAGCCGGTCGGTGATCGCGCGCTGCACTGGCGGCAGGTTGCCGCCCGCGCTGGCGGCGCGCCAGAAGTCCGATAGCCGCTTGCGTGCTTCCTCGGGGCCGCCGCGTGCGAGACCGTCGGCCAGCATCACAGCATTGATCGCGCCGGCCGAAGCGCCGGAAATGCCGGTGATCTCGAGCCGGCCGTCCTGCAGCAGGTGATCGAGTACTCCCCAGGTGAAGGCGCCGTGTGATCCGCCGCCCTGCAGAGCGAGGTTGATCTTCTTGGCGCTCGGCCGCTCCTTGCGCAGCAGCGCGGGGTGCGCCCAGGGCGCCAGACTGTCGAGATAGGCTCTGAGATTGGTGGCCACGGCGAACTTCCTCTCAGGTGCAGGCGGGTGATAGGTTTGCGTCGATGCACCGGTTCGGATGCTCTTCCTCAATTGGGACTTTTATGGTGCGTCGCAATAGTTGATGCTGCATTGCAAATAAGCAAATAATGCAGGATCAAGTAATTGGAATAACACGATAAATTTGAATCGCGGCAACATTCTAGCCGTGGGAGATGGTGGTTCCATGACAACCGGCAAGCCGGCTTTTCCCGCGCCCGACCATGACCACAGCCAATGCGCTGCCTCTGCGCTGGCGCATGCCGAGCACATCTGTCGGGACCGGGGCCAGAAATTCACCCCGATCCGCCGTCAGGTGCTGCAGTCGCTGCTGGCCAGCCATCGCCCGTTGGGGGCTTATGAAATCATCGATGCGCTGGCTCGCGTCACCGCGCGGCCGGCCCCGATCACGATCTACCGGGCGCTGGATTTTCTGATGGAGCAGGGGCTGGTCCACCGTATCGAGAGCCGTAACGCCTTCCTCGCCTGCGCGCACAATCACGATGCCAGCGCGGTGGTGGCGTTCCTGATCTGCGAGATCTGCGGCTCGGTGGGTGAATTGCCCGCCGCTGCGCTGGCCAAGGGGTTTCGCGAAGCGGTCCAGGGGACGGGGTTTGCGCCGAAAATGTCGGTGGTCGAGATCACCGGCACCTGCGCGCACTGCCAGCGGGCGGGCTGAAGGATTGGCCGAAAGCAGCCCTTTATTGGTACTTTTTCAGGATTATGTCCCCCGCATGGTGGCCGTGCGGGTGATTCCAAGGAACCCAACGTTGCTGGCCATGCCCCGGCGGTTGCTGGTAGATTTGGCCGTTCATCGCGCGCCGGTCCTTGCTGGCCGTCATACAGACCTGATATTCAACGTCTCAACCTCCAGCCGCGTGACCGATTTTCCATGACTGATCTCAAAGAGCGAACCAAGACCATTGAGGCTGGCCCCAAGGGCCGGCACCGCACCGTTCAGGTCGTCGTGGGCAACGTCAAAGTCGGCGGCGGTGCACCGATCGTGGTGCAGTCGATGACCAACACCGACACTGCCGATGTCGATTCGACGGTGCAGCAGGTGGCGGCGCTGGCGCGGGCCGGTTCGGAAATGGTCCGCATCACGGTCGATCGCGACGAGGCGGCTGCGGCCGTGCCGCACATCCGCGAGAAACTCGACAAGATGGGCGTGGACGTGCCGCTGATCGGCGACTTCCACTATATCGGCCACAAACTGCTCGCCGAACATCCGGCCTGTGCCGCGGCGCTGGCGAAGTACCGCATCAATCCCGGCAATGTCGGTTTCAAGAACAAGCGCGATAGCCAGTTCACGGACATCGTCGAGATCGCCATCAAGAACAACAAGACGGTGCGCATCGGCGCCAATTGGGGTTCGCTCGATCAGGAATTGCTGACGAAGCTGATGGAAGAGAATGCGAAGTCGCCCGATCCGATCGACGCGCGTGCGGTGACCCGCGAGGCCATGGTGCAGTCGGCGCTGCTCTCGGCCAAACGCGCCGAGGAGATCGGCCTGCCGAAGAACAAGATGATCCTGTCGGCCAAGGTGTCGAACGTGCAGGATCTGATCGCGGTCTATCGCGAGCTGGCCGCGCGCTCCGATTACGCCATCCATCTCGGTCTCACCGAAGCGGGCATGGGATCGAAGGGCATCGTCGCCTCGTCAGCCGCGCTCGGCATCCTGTTGCAGGATGGCATCGGCGACACCATCCGCGTGTCGCTGACGCCGGAGCCCGGCGGCGATCGCACTCTCGAAGTGAAGGTCGGCCAGGAAATCCTGCAGACCATGGGCTTCCGCACCTTCGTGCCGCTGGTCGCGGCGTGTCCCGGTTGCGGCCGCACCACCTCGACGGTGTTCCAGGAACTGGCGCGCGATATTCAAGCTTTCATCCGCGACGAGATGCCGTCATGGAAGACGCGCTATCCCGGTGTCGAACAGCTCAACGTCGCGGTGATGGGCTGCATCGTCAACGGACCCGGCGAATCCAAGCACGCCGACATCGGCATTTCGCTGCCCGGAACCGGCGAGACACCGGCCGCGCCGGTGTTTGTCGACGGCGAGAAATTCCGTACCTTGCGCGGTCCGACCATCGCTGCCGACTTCAAGGCGCTGGTGATCGACTATATCGAGCAGCGTTATGGCGCGGGTAAGACGGTGACCGCGGCGGAGTAAGCACGTTCGCGCGATTGAAGATATGCAAGGCCGGGTTCGTCCCGGCCTTCGTGTTTTTTGATCTCGGGATTTGCCGGGAGGCTCTGTGCGGCGCGGATAGCGCCGCTGCCGCAAGCAGATCGCTAGATCGGCGTCGTCTTTTCGCGGTTGTCCACCACCGCTTCCTCAAGATCGAGATCGCGTTCGATGCGGCGTCGCGCCTCGTCGGTGATTTTGCCCTCGCGCAGCAATTTGTGCAGCAACGCGCGCTCGATGGTGATGATCTCGCGCACCATCGCGGCGCCGCGTGTCGCCGGGGTGAGTTCGCCGGCTTTTGCCGGCGGATCGGGCAGGGCGCGAACGCGTGTTTCGTGCCGTGCTTCGAGAAATTTTGCGAGACTCTGCGGCAGTTCGCGCTCGGCGATGATCCGGCTTAATTCCCTGCGCGAGGCGGCGACCAGTTCGCGCCGCGCCGCGATCTCCTGCTCGCGCTCGTGTTTCGCTTCGGAGTGGCCGTACCTGTCGAGCCCGAGCGCGCGCACCAGGAATGGCAATGCGCCGCCGATGCCCACGACAGTGACGAAGATCACGCCGAACGATACCAGCAAAATGAGGTCGCGATGCGGAAACGCCTCGCCGTTCGCCAGGGTATAGGGCAGCGCCAATGCGACCGCGAGCGAGACCACGCCGCGAATGCCGGTGAAGCCGATGGCGACGACACCGCGCCATGACGGTGCTTCCTCCCGCTCGCGGATCCGGTGGCTGACCAGGCGCGGCAGATAGGCGGCGGGAAACACCCACAGAAACCGTGCGACAATCACGATGGCCGAGGTCAGCGCGATGGCGACCAGCACATCGCGGAGAGGCAGCATCTTGGAGGTTTCGACCAGTAGCTTGGTCTGGAAACCGACGATCAGGAACAGCACACCCTCGATCAGCCAGACCGCGAAGTCCCAGAAAAAGATGCCCTGCAGACGCGTCGCCGCGGAGATCAGCAGCGGGCCGTTCCAACTGACATAGAGGCCAGTGACCACAGTGGCGAGCACGCCGGAGCCGCCGAAATGCTCCGGCACCCAGAACGCAAGATAGGGCGTGAGGAGCGACAGCAGGATTTCCACCCGCGGATCGTGCGCCCATTGCCGCAGCCGCAGACTGAGCCAGCCCACCGCAAGGCCGAAGATCACTTCGCCGACCAGAATCGCGGCAAAGGTGCCGGTGGCAGAGGCCAGCGAGAAGGTGCCGGTCGAGACTGCCATCACCGCGAAACGATAGAGGATCAGCGCGGTGGCGTCGTTGGCGAGGCCTTCGCCCTCAAGAATGACAAGGATGCGGTGCTGCAGGCCGAGTTGCCGCGCGATCGCAAGCGGCGCCACCACATCGGGCGGCGAGACAATGGCGCCAAGCACGAAGCCGACGCCCCAGGGCAGCCCAAGCAGCCAGTGCGCGGCGCATGCCACCGCGCAGGTGGTGAAGATCACGCAGCCGATTGCCAGCAGCGAGATCGGCCGCAGATTGCCCTTGAACTCGCGCCAGCTCATCGACACGCCGGCCGAATAGATCAGCGGCGGCAGCACCAGCAGCAGCACGCCCTCGGGCTGCATTGCGATCGGCGGAACGCCCGGCACCAGCGCGAGGGCGACACCGACCACGAGGAACACGATGGCCGGGGTCAGTTGCAGGCGCCGCGCCACCGTGGCGGAGGCGGCCAGCACCGAGATCACGAGCAGGAAGGTGAGAAAGCCATAAACCATGCGCGACGAAAATCCGTGTCTAGAGGGCGCTCGCGGCGATGTTGACTGTGAGTGCCAGCAATGCGGTGTTGAAAAAGAACGATATGATGCCGTGCGCGGTCGCGGTACGCCGGATGATCTTGTCGGTGATGCCGACGTCGGAAACCTGCGCGGTCATGCCGACGACGAATGAGAAATAGACGAAATCCCAGTAGTCCGGATTCTCATCGCCGGGAAAAGCAAGGCCGCCGGTCTTGCTGCCGCGATAATATTCATGGGCGTAGTGCAGCGCGAAGGTGGTGTGGATCGCGGCCCAGGACAGCGCAATGGTGGTGATCGCCAGTGCAAGCTGCGCTGGCCGATGCTGGGCGCCGCCGAGTTCGAGCACGATGGCGGCGATGCTGGCGAAAGCTGCGGTCGATGTCAGAATCAGGATGAGGAAACGGCCGTCGTCCTGCAGCGCCGCCTGCCGGCGCATATAGTTTGCGTCGCATGTCAGCACGGTGGCGTAGGCGAACATGAGGTAGAGCGTCAGGGAAATGTCCCAGCCGAGCAGCAGGCGCGTGGTCAGCCGCCATGTGCCCGGTACGAGCCACGATCCCGGCATGATCAGCAGCGAGAGCAGGCCGATGGCGAGCGAGATGAACAGACGCGGCCGTGCGTAAACGATGCGCACCGCCTTCGGCATGCGACGGAAGCGGCGAAGGACTTCGTCCTCCTTCTGCTTCAGCGTGCGCTTGGGGCCGGGCGCGTCATTCTCTGCGGTCATTGAGATCCTAGTTCTGGCGCTCCGCAACGAAACGGGCGGCAGCGCGCAACACATCACCCTTTGATCCGAACGGCGCCAGTGCTGCGTCGGCTTGCTTGAGCAGATCGCGCAGCCGTGCTTTGGCGCCGTCGATGCCGAGTTGCGTCACGAAGGTGGTCTTGCCGAGCGCCGCATCCTGTCCGGCGGGCTTGCCGAGCGCCGCGGCATCGCCTTCGACATCGAGCAGATCGTCCGCAATCTGGAACGCTTCGCCGAAGGCGTGGCCATAGGCTTCGAGCGCGGCGTATTGCTCTTTCGATGCCTGGCCGAGCAGGGCGCCTGCGATGCAGCCATATTTGAGCAGCGCGCCGGTCTTCATCTGCTGCAGCTTGGCGACATCCGGCGGTTCACGATCGCCGAAGCGGCCTTCGCCGGCAAGGTCCATCATCTGGCCACCGGCCATGCCGCCGATGCCAGCGGCGCGCGCGAGTGCGCGCGTCAGCGCGAGACGCACGCCGGCATCGCGATGCACCTCGTCGCGAGTGATGATGTCGAAGGCCAGCGTCAGCAACGCGTCGCCGGCGAGGATCGCGGTGGCGTCATCGTATTTCTTGTGCGCGGTCGGCCGTCCGCGGCGCAGGTCGCTGTTGTCCATCGACGGCAGATCGTCATGGATCAGCGAATAGCAATGAATACATTCCAGCGCAGCGCCCGCCATCAGCGCGCCGGAGCGCGGCACGCCGAACATGTCGGCGCTCGCCACGGTGAGGAACGGGCGCAGCCGCTTGCCGCCATTGAGGCTTGAATACCGCATCGCCTCGATCAGCCGGTGCGGGCGAGCGATCTCGCCGGACATCGGCGCATCCGACAGCAGTTTGCCAAGCAGGGCCTCGGTCTCGGCTGCGGTGGTGTCGAGCAGGGAAGCGAAATCGTCGGTGGTCGTGGCGGTGGTCATCGAAAGCTCCAGAATTTGGCGGACAATCGTTCATGGGGCCGGTCACGTCAATTCCGCCGGCGTCCCGCCAAGCGGGATTTCGCGGCCACGAGGCGGTCTGGTAAACAGGCACATGACGCTCGTATGACGTGGCGTCGGGGGAGCAACGAGAGGCGAGATGCGACGAGCGATCCGCATTGCTGTGCTGGCGATCCTCGTCCTCCTGCTGTTTCCTTACGTTATGACGCCGATCTACGCGGTCGGCCACCCGGTCTCGGCCCTGATGATCGGACGCTGGCTGACCGGCGCGCCGGTGACGCGGACTTGGGTCGATCTCGATGCGATGTCGCCGGCGCTGCCGCGTTCGGTGGTCGCGGCGGAGGACGCCAAATTCTGCCGGCATCACGGCGTCGACTGGGGCTCGCTGCGTGAGGTGATCGAGGATGCGCAGGATGGCGAGGTGGTGCGGGGCGGCTCGACCATCACCCAGCAACTCGCCAAGAACCTGTTCCTGTGGCCGGGCCGCAGCATGGTCCGCAAGGCGCTGGAATTCCCGCTGGCGTTCTGGATGGATTTGGTGCTGCCCAAGAAGCGGGTGCTGGAACTCTATCTCAATGTTGCCGAACTCGGTCCCGCCGGCCAGTTCGGGGCCGAGGCGGGGGCGCAATACGCCTTCGGCCGATCGGCCGCGGCGCTGAACGCCCAGGAAGCTGCCTTGCTGGCGGCGATTTTGCCCAATCCGGTCACCCGCAGCGCCCGTCGCCCCGGTCCCGGGGTCCGGCGGATGGCCGGAACCTACCGAATCCGCGCCCAGTCCGCCGGCATAGCCACCTGCTGGGGGCGAAATCGCGGATCTTAGGGTGATTTCTCCTGCTCGCGGGTCTGGCCTTTCCGCCCACCATCCTCTATAAGCCCGGCCTTAATCCCAATTCTGGAAAGTGTGGAGCCTTCCGGGCATGCCCGCTTTCGACCCCTAAAGGACCTCGATCATGGCCGTTCCACGCAGGAAAACATCGCCGTCACGCCGCGGCATGCGCCGCTCGGCGGACGCCCTCAAGAAGCCGACCTATGTCGAGGACAAGGACTCGGGTGAGCTGCGCCGTCCGCACCACCTCGATCTCAAGACCGGCATGTACAAGGGCCGTCAGGTCCTCAAGGTTAAGAAAGACGACGTCTAAGGACGGATTGCGACCCGTTTTTTCGGGCCGCAACACTACGCTGGCGTCGCTGCCTCTGGCAGCGGCCGGCTGCCGTTTTTCCGGCGGCTTTGGCGGTTCAAATGCCATTTTGGTTTTGAAGAGATTGCGTCCGACAGAAAGCCTGACCGATGCCGACAATCGGTTTTCCGCTGCTCCTCATCCCGCTCGCGATTTATAATATTTTCGTTTTCCTGATGCCGGATGTGGCGTTCACCACGCCGCTTTTGACCGTGCATCTGATGTCGGGCGCGAACTGGCCCGTGACATTCGGCGACGCGTTGCTTGGGCTTGGCCTTCTGCTGCTGTTGTTCGAAATTGCGCGGGCGGCGCGGCCCGGCGCGAAATACCTCACCGATCACGTGCTCTCGCTGCTGGTGTTTGCCGCCGCGGCGGCTGAATTCGTGCTGCTGGCCCCGTTCGCGACATCGACCTTCTTCCTGCTGACGGTGCTGACGGCGGTGGAGTTTCTGGCCGGTACCACAATCGCGCTGCGTCATCGCAGCTATCGGCTGGCCACCGCGGCCGTGCCGCAGGCCGAGCCACCTGCCACCGCGAAGCCCTCTAGTAGCACGCCGACGCTCGAGCGGCCGATCGCCGATGAGCCTGCGGGCGCGTTCTGGGGGCCCGAGCCGTTGCAGCGCGAGCCGGAAGCCTCGCCGCCCGCGCCACCCGCCGCACCAAGTGTCGCGCCGGCCGTCTCCGTCACGCCTACCCCCGTCGCTCCCGTGCCGCCGCCCGTTGCACCGTCGCCTCTGACGTCCGCGCCTGCTACGCCGGCATCCGAGGTGCCGCCGCTGGAAAAGATTTCACCGGCGGAGCATCGGCCGGTCCCGCCGCCGCGCTCGGTCGCGGACTGGAGCGTGGCGGATCTCGTGGCCGACCATGATGCGCATGAGAGCGGGCCGCGGCCGGATGCGCCGGCAGGCGGCAAGCCGCCCGAACCTCCTGGCCGCTAGAATTCAATTCGCCGGAATTTCAGACAAGACGCGAGGTGAGATGCGCGCCCAGTGCGGCGTCGGCTGTTTGCGTGGCGGCCCGATAGCCTGCCATTGCGTCCGCCGGAGAGGCGCGGCGAAGATTTCGGGTTTGCGGTGCCTGCTGTGCGGTGGCGATTAGATGCGTGATGAAAGCGGCATCGCTGCGCGGCAGGCGGGTGAACGGCGCGTGCTCTTGCCGAGAAGGCGTCTGCGGCACTAGCGCCGTGCCTGGGGTCGGCGCAGGACCAGCCTTGCTGGTGTCCTCGGAGCGCCGATTGGAAGGCATACGACCTTGTGCGGAGGATGCGGCAGGGCCGACGGTGGTGGCTCTCCCGATCATCATGGTGTCTGCTCTCCCTGCTGCGACTTGTTCTGTTTTGGGACAGGGGATCCCTGTCCTCCTTCACATCGCAAGGGGCGTGCCATCTCCCGGAGCAAGCTGCTACCGTTCGCGCGCGCGGCGATTTTCTTAGATTCTTTAGGAAGCTGGCCTAGGCTTCGCTAGAGAGACCGCACTATTCTCAACAGCGAATCATTTGCACCCGTCCCAGATCGAGGCGATCTTGACCGTTGAGCCTTCTTCCGCCGCGCGCGTCGCTGTCATGCCGGATATTGTTCCGGCCGGACACCATCCGGCCGATGCGCCGGCGATCCTGGCGGCGCTGGGTCAGGCAACCTTTGTCTGGGATATCGCCGCCGATAGGCTGCGCTGGAGCGACAATGTCGGCAGTGTGCTGCCGGATTTCCCGCAGGCGATGCTGGAACGGGCCAGCGAATTCGCCCGTCTGATCGAGCCGCAGCGCAGTGTCCGAACTGATGCGGTGATGAACGCATCGGCGCAGGATCACGGCGCCGGGGCGCTTTACCAGATCGAATACGGCGTGCGGGCCAGCGCGTCGGCGCCGCTGGTATGGATCGAGGAATCCGGGCGCTGGTTTGTAGGGGCCGATGGCAGGCCGGCGCGCGCCGAGGGCATCCTGCGCATCAACAGCGAGCGGCATGCACGCGAGGAGCAACTGCGCAAACTCTCGCAACACGATCCGCTGACCGGCGAACTCAACCGCACCTATCTGATCGCCGCGCTCGCCGAGGCGATGGAGGAGGCGTCGCGTTTCCGCTCGTCCTTTGCTTTCTTGCTGATCGGAATCGATCATCTGGCGCAGATCAACGAGGCATTCGGTTTCGACGTTGCCGACGACGTGATCCAGGAAGTGTCGCGCCGGGTTCGCGCGCGGCTGCGCGGCGGCGACGTGCTCGGGCGGTTTTCCGGCAACAAGTTCGGCGTCATCCTGAAGAACTGCACCAGCGAGGACATGCAGGTTGCGGCCGAGCGTTTCCTCGCGGGTATCCGCAAGGAGATCGTGCCGACCAAACTGGGGCCGGTGTCGCTGACAGCCTCGATCGGCGCGATCAACGCGCCGCGCTATGCCCGCACGCCGGAGGAGGCGATGAGCCGGGCGCAGGAGGCGCTTGAGAGCGCAAAGGCGCGGCGGCGCGGCTCGTTCCTCGCTTGGCGGCCCAATGTCGAGCGTGAAGCGCAGCGCCGCGTCAACATCCGCGTCACCGACGAGATCGTCACCGCTCTGAACGAGCGGCGCATCAGCATGGCGTTCGAGCCGGTGGTGGCGACGAATTCCCGCGCCACGGCGTTCTATGAGTGCCTGGTGCGGATGCAGCGCGATGATGGTGAACTCTCGCTCGCGCCGGATATCGTGCCGGTGGCCGAGAAGCTCGGCCTGATCCGCCTTGTCGATCATCGCGTGCTGGAGCTCGTGGTTGCGGAACTGGCCGCCGCGCCCGGCGTGCAGATGAGCTTGAACATCTCGCCCGACACCACGATGGATCCCGATTGGTGGTCGAGCATTGAATCGTTGTTCAGGGCCCATCCGGGCGTTGCTGAACGGCTGATCGTCGAGATCACCGAGACCGTCGCGATCCAGGATCTCGACGATGTGCGTGGTTTCGTGACGCGACTGAAGAATTTCGGCAGCCGGATCGCGATCGACGATTTCGGCGCCGGCTACACCTCGTTCCGCAATCTGCGCAAGCTTGGCGTCGATATCGTCAAGATCGATGGCGTGTTTGTGCAGAACATTGCGCGATCGGCCGACGATCGCGCCTTCGTGCAGACCATGATCGATCTGGCGCACCGGCTTGATATCGAGACGGTGGCGGAATGGGTGCAGGATGAGACTGCGGCGAAATTGCTGCAGGGTTGGGGCTGCGATTACATTCAGGGCCGGCTGATCGGTCTCGCTTCGACCGGTCGTCCTTGGGAAGCCTGCATGCAGGCGTCAAGCGCGGGCTCGAGGTAAGCCGGCCGTCAGGGCTGGCTATCAAGCGACCGGTTATTGCGCGGGTCGTGTCTCGACGTTATTCCAGATCACGACATCGCCCTGATGCTTGCGGCCGGGTGCTACGATCGAAGCGCGCCATATCGTGCGAAAGAGCGCAGATTGCCGGGATAGCCCGGCAATCCCCGGGGGAGCGTCAGGCCTTGTCGCTGTCCGGCGTCTTGGACATGCGGTCGAGCCGCTCCTGCATCTCTTTCATCTGACGCTTGAGATCGTCGATGTCGTCGGCTTCGCCCGGCACCGGCGTTGACGATGTCGCTTCGCCGCTTGCATTGTCCTGACGCGGCGGCACGCCGAATGGCTTGAACATCGCGAAGGTACGCTCGAACATCTCCATGTTGCGGCGGACCTGCTCCTCCAGCGGCGCGAATGGCGTGCCACTGAATGTCGTCGTCATCTGCTTGCGGAACTTCTCTTGTTCGCGCGTCAGCGTGTCGATCGACTGCTCGAGATATTTCGGCACCACCATCTGCATGCTGTCGCCGTAAAAGCGGATCAGCTGGCGCAGGAAGGTGGTCGGCAGGAGGTTCTGGCCGGCCTTGTTTTCCTGTTCGAAGATGATCTGTGCCAGTACCGAGCGGGTAATGTCGTCGCCGGTCTTGGCGTCGTAAACGAGAAAATCCTCGCCGTCCTTCACCATCGCCGCGAGATCTTCCAGCGTCACATAGGTGCTGGTGCCGGTGTTGTAGAGGCGACGGTTGGCGTATTTTTTAATGGTGATCGGCTGGTCGGATTTCGCCATGGACTCACACACAAATTCTAGAAAGGGGGAGCCATCGGGGGACCTTGCCAATGGCAGCGCAAACAATGCGTTGCACAAAGTAAGCACTTTCGACCGGGCTCGGCTACCGTTTTATGCAGCACGGTTAACTGGCTGGGACGGTTCGTCCCGCCGCGGGCACTGCAACGAAAGTCATGTGTTTGTGTCTGGCCGTTTGGCTCAAAACCACTACATTGACGGTTAACGAGGATCGGCTTTTCGCCCCTCCCGCCTCGTCTTTAGCAACCTCAGGAGATGCCCATGTCCGACGGTGTCGTTATCGTCAGCGCCGCCCGTACCCCCGTTGGGTCGTTCAACGGTGCGTTTGCCAACATTCCCGCCCACGAACTCGGTGCCGTCGCTATCAAGGCGGCGCTGGAGCGGGCCGGCGTCGAGCCCGGACGGGTCTCCGAAGTCATCATGGGGCAGATCCTCACCGCCGCGCAGGGCCAGAACCCGGCGCGGCAGGCCTCGATCAGGGCCGGTCTCCCGGTGGAGAGCCCAGCCTGGGGTGTCAACCAATTGTGCGGCTCGGGCCTGCGCACCGTGGCGCTCGGCTATCAGGCCCTGCTCAACGGCGATTCCGAAATCGTGGTTGCCGGTGGCCAGGAATCGATGAGCATGGCCCCGCACGCGCAGTATCTGCGCGGTGGCGTGAAGATGGGCAATCTCGAATTTGTCGACACCATGATCAAGGACGGATTGTGGGATGCCTTTAACGGCTACCATATGGGCAACACCGCGGAGAATGTCGCCAAGCAATTCCAGATCACCCGCCAGCAGCAGGACGAGTTCGCGGTAGCCTCGCAGCAGAAGGCTGAAGCCGCGCAGAAGGCCGGGAAGTTCAAGGACGAGATCGTGCCGTTCGTGGTCAAGAGCCGCAAGGGCGACGTCACCGTCGATACCGACGAGTATCCGCGCCATGGCGCGAGTATTGAGGCGATGGCGAAGCTGCGGCCGGCCTTTGAAAAAGACGGTACGGTGACGGCGGGCAGCGCGTCCGGCATCAATGACGGCGCCGCCGCAGTGGTGCTGATGACGGAAAAGCAGGCCGCCAAGGAAGGTAAGAAGCCACTCGCACGCATCGTCTCCTGGGCGCAGGCCGGCGTCGATCCGTCGATCATGGGCACCGGGCCGATCCCGGCTTCGCGGCGCGCCTTGCAGAAGGCCGGCTGGAAGGTCGACGACCTCGATCTGATCGAGGCTAATGAGGCGTTCGCTGCGCAGGCCTGCGCGGTCAACAAGGACTTGGGCTGGGATCTCGGCAAGGTCAACGTCAATGGCGGTGCCATTGCGATCGGCCATCCGGTCGGCGCCTCAGGCGCGCGCGTTCTGGTGACGCTGCTGCACGAGATGCAGAAGCGGGATTCCAAGAGGGGGCTCGCCACGCTCTGCATCGGCGGCGGCATGGGTATTGCTATGTGCGTCGAGCGGTAAAATCGCTCGCGTGGTCCGCCGCCATGGTGTGGCGGCAGACCAACTGACACACTACCTTTTTACAAACGCCCGACTGCTTGCCAGTCGGGCGTTTTGTCTTGCGGTCGGCGCGAATGCCTCGAATAATCGAGTCGTAAAAAACCTTTTTCAGGGTGGAGGCCATCATGACACGCACAGCATTGGTTACCGGCGGAACGAGAGGGATCGGCGCTGCGATCAGCAAAGCGCTCAAGGAGGCCGGCTACAAGGTTGCTGCGAGTTATGCCGGCAATGACGAGGCGGCGGCGAAGTTCAAGGCCGAGACCGGCATCGCGGTCTACAAATGGGATGTCGGATCGTTCGACGCCTGCGCCGAAGGTGTGAAGAAAGTCGAGGCCGATCTCGGACCGATCGAGGTGCTGGTCAACAATGCAGGCATTACCCGGGACGTTCCGTTTCACAAGATGACACAGGACCAGTGGAATGCGGTGATCACCACCAATCTCGGTTCGCTGTTCAACATGACACGACAGGTGATCGAGGGCATGCGTGCGCGCAAGTTCGGTCGCATCATCAATATCTCTTCGATCAACGGCCAGAAGGGCCAGTTCGGCCAGGTCAATTATTCGGCGGCGAAGGCGGGCGACATCGGCTTCACCAAGGCGCTGGCGCTGGAAAATGCGAAGGGCGGCATCACCGTCAATGTGATTTGCCCCGGCTACATCAACACCGAGATGGTGCAGGCGATACCGAAGGACGTGCTGGAGAAGGTGGTGATCCCGCAGATTCCGGCCAACCGTCTCGGCGAGCCGCAAGAAATCGCGCGCGCCGTAGTGTTCCTGGCGGCAGATGAGGCCAACTTCATCACTGGTTCGACCATGAGCATCAATGGCGGACAGTATTTGCAGTGAGGGCTCGCCCCGCCAGCAATCGTCATGTGTCATGCCCGGCTTCGTGCCGGGCATTCACGTCCTTGGCGGCCTTGTGAAATAGGACGTAGAGGGCTGGGTGCGTAGAGCAAGCCGCCGCAGTCTGCGCAGAACAGACGATCTTGCCCGGCCATGACAAAATCATGAAATCATCCACCGCGACACTGATCGGTCTGGTCGCGATCCTGCTGTGGTCGCTGCTTGCTGTCCTCACGGTCGCGACCGGCCGCGTGCCGCCGTTCCAGTTGCTGGCGATGACATTTGTAATCGGCGGCGGCGTCGGCGCGGCGACGTGGCTTGCACGGCCGCATGCGGCCCGTGCGCTGGGGCAGCCGCCGCTGGCATGGCTGGTCGGCGCCGGAGGCCTGTTCGGCTATCACGCGCTGTATTTCTTCGCGTTGCGTTTCGCACCGCCCGCCGAAGCCGGGCTGCTCAATTATCTCTGGCCGTTGCTCATCGTGCTGTTGTCGTCATTGCTGCCCGGCATGCGGCTCGCCGCGCATCATGTGATCGGTGCGGCGCTCGGCTTTGCGGGCACCGCACTGCTGTTTCTCGGCAATACCGGTACGCCGTTCGAGCGGGCGTTCATTCCGGGTTTTGTTGCGGCCTTCGTCGCGGCCTTCGTCTGGGCCGGTTATTCGGTGATGTCGCGGCGGCTTGCCGCGGTACCAAGCGATGCGGTGGCCGGATTTTGTCTCGCGGCGGCGCTGCTCGCCGGCATTGTGCATCTGTTGGTCGAGGTAACGGTATGGCCGCAGACATCGATGCAGTGGCTTGCGATCGCTGCGCTCGGCATCGGCCCGGTTGGAGTTGCGTTCTTTGCCTGGGACATCGGCATGAAGCGCGGCGATATCCGTGTGCTCGGTGCCGCGTCCTATGCGACGCCGCTGCTCTCGACGCTGTTTCTGATTCTGGCCGGCGCCGCGCAGCCGACCGCGACGCTAGCGCTTGCCGCGTTGATGATCGCGGGCGGTGGCCTGATCGCAGCGAAAGACATGCTACGGCGGCGTTAGCCGTATCAGCGCGTCAGCGGTGGTGTTGAGAGCGGCGGCCGGCGCCACTTCGTCGCCTGCTCGAAGGCGTAGGCAATGCCGATCAGCCGTGCGTCGTCGAACGGACGGGCGAGAATGTCGAGCCCGACCGGAACGCCGATCGGTGCATCAGCATTGGGCGGCGAGAAGCCGGCGGGTACCGTCACCGCCGGGAAGCCGGTGACGCCGGCCAGGATGCCGGTGCGGTCGCCCTGATAGGGTTCGCCGATGGCATAGACGAGACGTTTCTGCAGCGGATAGGCCACCGCATCGACACTGTGTTCGGCCATCAGCAGCAGCACGCGCTCACGCAGTCGTGCGATCCGCGCAAGACGCACCAGATATTCGTGCTCGTCCTCCGGCGTCTCGAGCGCATCGGTCTCGTTGAGAAACGTTTCCAGTGACGGTTTGTGATACTGGCCGGATGCGATCAGCTCGCGCAGGCTCTTGACCGGTGCGCGGTCGCCGAGCGAGGTGAGATAGTCGTTGAACAGCGTCTTGAATTCCCACTTCTGCACGTCGTCGTCACGCAGGATCACATCCGAATCCAGCATCGGGTCGGCGATCTCGACTACGGTCGCACCTGCATTGCGAAACGCTTCGAGCGCAGCGGCGACAACGGCATTGACCTCGGCGTGGACCGCCTCGGTTCCGAGAAATCCGGTGAACACGCCGATCCGCGCGCCGCGCAGCCCGTCGGCATCGAGATAATCAGTGAAGCTGTGCGGGATATGGCCGACCGCGTCCGCAGTCGCCGGATCGTCAGGATCGAACCCCGCCATCACGTCGAGCATGATCGCGGCATCCTCCACCGAGCGGGTGATGGCGCCGACCACGTCCTGGGTGTGCGAAACCGGGATCACGCCGGCGCGGCTGACAAGGCCCTTGGTCGAGCGGAAGCCGACCAGATTGTTGGCCGAGGCCGGCGAGCGGATCGAATTCACCGTGTCGGTGGCAAGACCGACCGCGGCGAAATTCGCCGCCACCGCGGCGCCGGTGCCGCCACTGGAGCCGCCCGGCGTGCGGGTGAGGTCGTAAGGATTCTTGGTCTGGCCGCCGAGCGAGGAGATGGTGATGCCGGACAGCGCCAGCTCGTGCATGTTGGCCTTGGCGAGAATGATCGCGCCGGCCTCGCGCAGCCGTTTTATCACCGCGCTTTCCACCGGAGGGATCACATCCTTGAACAGCAGGTTGCCGCCGCTCGTCGGCATGTCGGTGGTGTTGTAGTTATCCTTCACTGCGACCGGAATGCCGTGCAGCGGGCCGATCAGTTTGCCGGTTCTGGCGAAGTGTTCGTCGAGCCGTGCCGCGCTCTCGTGCGCCTGCGGGTTGGTGGCGAGGATGGCGGCGAGCGCAGGCCCCCTGCGATCGTAAGCCGCGATGCGCGCAAGATAGGCGTCCACGATGGCCGTGCAGGTGGTCCGCCGGCTCAGGATCGCTTCGTGCAGCGAGGCGATCGACGCCTCCTCGACAGCGAACGGCGCGACGGAGTTCGATGACATGGTCTTTCCTCGGAGTGCGAACGGCGGGGATAATTCAGCTACACTGCCGGATCGAAGCCCGGTGGCGCAAGCTCGAAGCCGGCGAATTCGAATCCCGGCGCGACGGTGCAGCCGACCAGCGTCCAGCCGCCGAGGTTGCGTGCCGCCTGCCAGGCGCGTGTAGGCACAATCGCCTGCGGGAATTGGCCTGCGGCAAGATCAGGGCCGAGCGTAATGTCGCGCCGCGCGCCATCCTGGACGATACTGAGTGTAAGCGGATCGCCGGCGTAATAGTGCCAGGTCTCGACCGCATCGACGCGGTGCCAGTGCGAGCGCTCGCCCGCCGCGAGCAGGAAATAGATCGCGGTGGACAGCGCCCGGCCGTTCGGTGTGGTGCGCGGATCGCGAAAGGTCTCGCGGAAATGGCCGCCTTCGGGGTGCGGGGCAAGGCCGAGGCGAGTGATCACCTCGGTCGCGGTGAGGCGCGCAGCGCCCATCAGGAGCGGTTCTTGCGTTCGCGGATTTCGCCGAACACCTCGGCCGGTGTCTTGCCGCTCATGCCGAGCGCCGCGGCCACCGACGGCACGTCGGCGCGCAGGAACACATTGGCTTCCTTCTCATCGCGCAGCAGCACCGGAATGGTTGGCTGGTTCGCCGCGCGTAGCCGCGCGACATCTTCGGCGCGCTTCTTCAGCGCCGGATTGTTTGGCTCGATGCCGAGCGCGAACTTCACGTTCGAGGCGGTGTATTCGTGGCCGCAATAGACCCGCGTGTCGTTCGGCAATGCGCGCAGCTTGAGCAGCGAATCCCACATCATCGGGTAGGTGCCTTCGAACACCCGGCCGCAGCCGATCGAGAACAGGGTGTCGGCGCAGAACAGCGCGTGCTCGGCGTCGAGCATGTAGCTGATATGGTCGAGGGTGTGGCCCGGGGTCGCCAGCACGCGCGCGATAAGATTGCCGACCTTGACGGTGTCGCCCTCCCTGACGCGCTGGTCGGCCTCGGGAATCGCCGTGCCGTTGTCATGGGGCGCGACCACGCGGCATTTGTATTTGCGTTTGAGCTCGGCGATCCCGCCGACATGATCCTGATGGTGATGGGTGACCAGGATATCGGTCAGCGTCCAGCCCTCGCGCTCCAGCGCCTTGATGATGGGACCGGCTTCGGGCGCGTCGATCGAGGCGGTCGCCTTGGTTTCCGGATCGTGAATGAGATAGCCGAAATTGTCGGACAGGCAGGGAAACAAGCGGATTTCGGCGGCCATGGGAGCTCCAGATTTTCTGTAGGCGCAATGTTAACATATGGGTCGAAGCGAGAGAAAGGCCACGTTGCCGTGTGCGGCGCATCGTGAGGCTGCGTTGGGGGCCGCGCCGTGTTAGATTGCCGCCATGACCATCGACGTGATCGATCTTCGCAATTTCTACTCGCAGCGCATCGGCATGGTGGCGCGCCGGCTGATCAATCGCGGCATTGCGGCCTGCTGGCCGCATGCCGACGGCATGCGCGTGCTGGGTCTCGGCTATCCGACGCCATATCTCGGCCTGTTCCGCGAATCGTGCGAACGCTGTATCGCCTTCATGCCGGCGGCGCAGGGCGTGCTGAAATGGCCGACGGCGCGGCCGACCCTCGCCACGCTGGTCGATGAATTCGCGATGCCGCTGCCCGATGCCTCGATCGATCGCATCCTGCTGGTGCATGCGCTGGAAATGTCGGACGATCCGGAAGGCTTGCTGCGCGAAGTCTGGCGTGTACTTGCGCCATCGGGACGGATGCTGGCGGTGATCCCGAACCGGCGCGGGGTCTGGACGCGGACCGATGCAACGCCATTCGGCCATGGCCGGCCGTATTCGCGTTCGCAGATCACGCAGCTTTTGCGCCAAACCTGGTTCACCCCGACGTCATGGGGCGAGGCACTGTTCGTGCCGCCGATCAATGGAAGCTGGTTCCTGCGCTCGGCGATGGCCTGGGAACGGATGGGCGCGGCGCTGTCGTCGCCATTTCCCGGCGTCTATATCGTCGAGGCCACCAAGCAGGTCTATCGCGGTATTCCCGCGCCCGCGCGCACCCGCCTCATTCCATCGATGCGGCCGGTGCTGGTGCCAACCACCTCGCATCGCGGCTGACCTGCGTTCGCACGTCGCCGCTCCACGCGCATCATCGTGGCAAACGCCCTCGCGGGAGGGCGTCGCCGTTCTCTGTTGGTCTGTCGTTTATTCGCTACCGGGCGCGAAGTCGTCGCTCTGCGGCTGCGGCGCATCCGCCTGAATCGGCGGCTGCCCTTCGGGGCGCGGACGACGACGGCGGCGATGGCTGAAGCGTTCGCCGGGCTGATTACCGGGTTCGAAACCCGGCTGCGGCTGTGCGCCGCCGGTGATGAAGGAAGGCAGACGATCGACCGCGCCGGCATCGCTAGCCTGCATCGCAGGTTGCTGGCGGTTCTCGCGTGGTTCGCGAACCTCGCGCGGCTGTTGCTGTTCGCGCGGCGTAAACTGCTGCTGAGGTTGCGGCTGCGGCGCAAAGCCCGGCTCGGCGCCGAAACTCGAATAGCCGTCGGCATCGTCGCCATTGTCATCGGCATTGTCGTCGATGCGCGGCTGCTGTTGCTGCTGCGGTTGGCTCTGGCGCAGTTGCTCCTGCGCGGCGGCGATCAGCCGGAAATAATGCTCGGCGTGCTGGTAGTAGTTTTCCGCTGCCACCGGATCGCCGGACGAGCGCGCGTCACGGGCAAGCTGAACGTATTTCTCGGCGACATGCGATGCGGTGCCGCGAATCTTGATGTCCGGGCCGTTGGATTCGAATACCCGCGTCATCGGGTTCTGGCCGCGCCGGTTGTGGCCGTTATTGTTGCTGGGCCGGCTACGCATACGCTTATTGTTCTGACCGTTCCTCATGTCGAGCCTTCTTACCGATCCTGAATGGTGTCGATCGTGTTAGAGCAATCCCGCGCAGACACGCGGGTTGCGATGTCATGGATATTTCGTTCGAACCTGTCGTTCGTCGCGTTCAACAAGGACGCGTTTCCCCCATTCCCGGTGCGGCCACGGGTCAAAGACCAGATGGCCCTGTGCGCCGGTTCACATCAGCCTGTTTGCACAAGCCTGCATTTCATTGGTGAATGTTCGAGCGCAAATCAGGCTTTCGTTCGCTTTGCGATCCGGGGCTGCGTGGCCTTGAGGCCTGTCGCGCTCCACGTGATCCGCTTTTTCTGGAACCTTTCACTCGGCGTTTCTCGACTTGCGAGAACGCTGGCTTCGACCCGTCCTTATCACGGGAACACGAACCTTGAACCGAGGGTGTACTCGGAACCTAATCGCTCCCGGGCGATAATCCAAGAGGTTTTTTCGCGTCAGATCCCCTTGAAAATGGCGACTTTTCGTCCTGTCACGGCCCGGACCACGCCGCCGAGATCAGTTTTTGGCGCATCTTGCAGGGTGAATCCCGCCGCCGCCATCAACTCCGCGACGGCGGCATGTTGGCCTTGTCCGACTTCGACGATCAGGAGCCCGCCGGCAGAAAGCAGCGCGAATGCTGCGGGAATGATCGCGCGATAGGCGTCCAGTCCATCGGCCCCGCCATCGAGTGCCAGACGCGGATCGTGTTCGCGCACCTCGATCGACAGCCCGGCAATTTCGCCGGAGGGAATATAAGGCGGGTTCGATACGATCAGATCGAACGGTCCGTGGGCGCCGCTTGCGTAATCGCAGGCGATAAAGAAAGATCGCTCCGAAAGGCCAACCTCCTGGGCGTTGTGGCGCGCAGTGGTGAGCGCTTCGACCGCGATGTCGGTCCCGGTGCCGATGGCGTTCGGCAATTCAGACAGCAAAGCGAGCAGGATCGCGCCGGAGCCGGTGCCGATATCGGCGATGCGCAGAGGGGCCTGCAAGCGCTGTTCACCGCGCAGGATTTCGAGCGCGGCCTCGATGATTGTTTCGGTATCGGGGCGAGGCACCAGCGTCGCTGGGGAGAGTGCGAGCGGCAGACCCCAGAACTCCTTGTGGCCGAGAATGCGTGCGACTGGCTCGCCACCAAGGCGCCGCCGCGCGAGCAAGCTCACGCGCGCCGCCTCGTCGCCGGTGAGGATGCGGTCGGCGGCCGCGATCAGTCCGGTGAGATCGAGATCAAGCACCGCGCCAAGCAGCAACCGTCCATCGAGCGCAGGAGTTTCGATTCCGTTGTCGTGCAAAAGCGCAGTCAGGATGCGGCGCGCCTGCTCGACGCTTTGTCCGGCAAGATGGTCGGCCGTGGTCACGCGTTGCCTTCGGCGGCAAGCAGTGCAGCCTGATGCTCGGTGGTCAGCGCATCGGTCAGTTCGCTCAAACTCTCGCCCGCGATCACCTGCGCCAGCTTGTAGAGCGTAAGGTTGATGCGGTGGTCGGTGACGCGGCCCTGCGGGAAATTGTAGGTGCGGATGCGCTCGGATCGGTCGCCGGAGCCGACCTGGCCGCGCCGGTCGGCGGCGCGGTCGGCGGCGAGGCGCTGGCGTTCGGCGTCATAGATGCGCGAGCGCAGGATGTTCATCGCGCTGGCGCGATTTTTGTGCTGCGAACGGCTGTCCTGCATCATCACCACGATGCCGGTCGGGATATGCGTGATGCGGATCGCCGACTTCGGTCTTGTTGACGTGCTGGCCGCCCGCGCCCTGCGCCCGCATGGTCTCGATCCGCAGGTCGCTGTCCTTGATGTCGACGTCGACGTCCTCGGCCTCCGGCAGCACCGCGACGGTGGCCGCCGAGGTGTGGATACGGCCCGATGCCTCGGTGTCGGGGACGCGCTGCACGCGGTGCACGCCGGATTCGAATTTCAGTTTGGCGAAAGCGCCGCGGCCGCGAATTTCCGCGACGATTTCCTTGAAGCCGCCGACCGTGCCCTCGCTCGCCGAGACCACTTCGACCTTCCAGCCCTGCAGCGCCGCGAAACGTTCATACATCCGGAACAGGTCGCCGGCGAACAGCGACGCCTCATCGCCGCCGGTGCCGGCACGGATTTCCAGCACCACGTTGCGCTCGTCCATCGCGTCCTTTGGCAGCAGCGCGACGCGGATATCCTGTTCGAGCGCGGCGTGACGCGCGGCAAGTTGCGGCCGCTCCTCTTCCGCCATCGCGCGCATCTCGGCGTCGGTTGCGGGATCGGCGATCAAGGCGTCGATGTCGGCGATCTCTTGCCCCGCGGCACGATAGGCCCTGACCGCCTCGACCACCGGCGCAAGCTCGTTGAGTTCACGGGTCGCCCGCACGTATGCGTCGGAGGCGAGCTGACCGAGCAGTTCATTCTCAAGAGCGGCGTGACGCGCCAGCAGGATGTCGAGTTTGGCTTCAGGGAGCATGGAAAATCTCAGGCGTCGAATGAAGATGATGCGATAGCGGATAGCGGCAGAACGTACGGCCGCCTCGCTACAACGACAGCCCCTCGGCTTCGGCGAATTCCATCAGCTTCTTGCGGATCGGCACGCTGCCGGTCGGCGCATCCAGCCATTGCGTCATCATCGTCTCGACCTTCTTCGCGTCGAGATCGAGGATCATCGCCTTGACCGGACCGTGCGAGGTCGCCGACAGCGACAGCGAGCGGTAGCCGAGCGCGATCAGCGCCAGCGCGCCGATCGGCTGCGAGGCCATTTCGCCGCACAGCGAGGCGGTTCTGCCGGCAGCCTTGGCCTTGCGCACGATGTCGCGCAGCGCGCGCAGGATCGGGGCTGACAGCGTATCAAAACGATCGGTGACGCGGGCATTGCCGCGATCGACCGCAAACAGGAACTGGAACAGGTCGTTTGATCCGACCGAGATGAAATCGACCCGTTCGAGCAGTTCGTCCATCTGATAAAGCAGCGCGGGCACCTCGATCATGGTGCCGACATCGACCTGCTCGGGCAAGGTATGGCCGTGCTGGCGCAGATAGGTCAGTTCGCGCTCGATCATGACTTTGGCCCGGTCGAATTCGCCGACCTCGGAGATCATCGGGAACATGATGCGCAGCGAGCGGCCGCTGGCGGCGCGCAGCAAAGCACGGATCTGGCCGCGCAGCAGACCGGGGCGGTCGAGACCGAGACGGATCGCGCGCCAGCCCAGCGCCGGATTTTCCTCGACGATGGTGTCCATATAGGGCAGCGCCTTGTCGCCGCCAATGTCGAGCGTGCGGAATGTCACCGGCTTGTCGCCGGCGGCGTCGAGCACGGTGCGATAGAGCGCGAGCTGTTCGCTGGTGCGCGGCAGGCTCGGGCTCACCATGAACTGCAGCTCGGTGCGAAACAGGCCGATGCCGGCGGAGCCGGTGTCGTCGATATGCGGCAGATCGATGACAAGGCCGGCGTTCAGCATCAGGTCGACATGCTGTCCATCCCTGGTCTGGCACGGCTTGTCGCGCAGTTCGCGATACTGTTCCTGCCGCCGGGCACGGAAGCGCACGCGCTCGGCATAAGCGGACTGGATTTCCTGCGACGGCCGCACATAGATCGAACCGGAGGTGCCGTCGACGATGATGGCATCGCCGGTGTCGCTGATGCCGGCCGCGTTCTGCACCTCGCCGACCGCGGGAATGCCAAGCGCGCGCGCCACGATCGAGACGTGTGAGTTGGCGGTGCCTTCCTCGAGCACGAGGCCGCGCAATTTGTTGCGGTCGTAATCGAGCAGGGCTGCTGGACCCATCGCGCGCGCGACGAGGATCGCGTTGTCCGGCAAAAGCTCTCGCGAGGGCGCATGATCGCGTCCGACCAGTTGCCGCATCAGGCGATGGCCAAGATCCTCCAGATCGTGCAGACGGTCGCGCAGATAGGGGTCGGTCGAGCGCAACATCCGCGCGCGAGTGTCGGACTGCACGCGCTCGACCGCGGCTTCGGCGGTGAGGCCGGTGGCGACCGCCTCCTGCAGCTTGTGCTTCCAGCCCTGGTCGTTGGCGAACATGCGATAGGCTTCGAGGATATCGCGATGGTCGCCGCCGTCGGCGACATCGCCGCGCTCCAGCATGCGGTCGAGATCGGCCTGCAGTTTGGTAATCGCGCTGTCGAGGCGCTTGACCTCCTTGGGAACATCCTCGGCAATGTAATTGGTGATGACGACGCGCGGCTCATGCAGCACCACATGTCCCATCGCGATGCCGTCCGACAGGATGGTGCCGGTCTTGTGCAGCGAATGGCGCGCGGCGGGCTCGGCCCCCGGCTTGGCCAGTGCCGACAATTCGCCCGAGGCGATCATCTCGGCGAGCACCATCGCGGTGGTCTGCAGCGCCTCGACTTCCTCCTCGACATAGGTGCGGCGGGCGCGGTTCTGCACCACCAGCACGCCGAGCGTGTTGCCAGCGCGCAGGATCGGCACGCCAAGGAAGGAGTGGTAGATTTCTTCGCCCGTTTCCGGGCGGTACGAATAGGCCGGATGGCTCTGCGCGTTGGACAGGTTCAGCGGGGTCGCTTCGCTGGCGACGAGGCCGACGAGGCCCTCATGCGCGTTCAGCACCGTCTGGTGCACCGCGTCCGGATTGAGGCCTTCGGTGGCGTAGAGTTCGAGCGTGTTGTCGACGCGCAGCACGTAGGTGGAGCACACCTCCGCCACCATGTTGGCGGCGATCAGCACCACGATCTTGTCGAGCCGCTCCTGCGCGCTGACCCGTTCGGCCATCACTTCGCGGAGCCGTCTCAACAGGACGCGGGGACCTCCCAGCGCGCTCCGCATGTGCCGAAACCCTCCTGTGCGCGGACCCGACGGTGGCCGGAGCCGACGTCTGGCGATTCGATGCTTCCGCCGCGCGGCGAAGCGCGGCATCAACGGTCGGAGGCGGCCGGCGAAACACGCGCAGCCGATGATTCCGGCGTGGCCCGTGGCAGCCCTCCTTCAGGCTATAACCAATTGAGGTTGGTTTGGCCAAGCAAAACCCGCGCCAGCATGGCCGATCAGATGATCTTGATTTGGCACGGTTTTGCCGAAAGGGCGAAGCGCTGGGCCGAGGTCAGCCCGTAGCCGGCACCAGGGCGATATAGCCGTTCCAGATGATCTGGATCCCGATGCAGAACAGGATGAAGGCGGACAGCCGCATCACCACGCCGGTGCCACGCTCGCCCAGCCCGGCAACGATGCTGCCGGCGAAGCGGTAGCAGACGTAGATGGTCGCCGCGATGGCTGCGAGCCCGGCGATCGCGCCGCCGCCGAGCAAAGCGAGTTCGCTGGCGCCGCCGGACAAGGTCGGTCGCTGACTGCCCAGTGTCACCGCGACCGAGATCGAGCCGGGGCCAACGGTGAGGGGCATGGTCAGGGGGTAGAAGGCGTCGATCGGGGCGCCAGGGGCGTTGTTGGTGGCGCTGCGCTGGTCCGCCAGCTCCTCGTTGGCATGCAGCAGTTGCCAAGCGAAGGCGGCGACCACGAAGCCACCAGCCACGCGTACGATCGGTAGCGTGATGCCGAAGAATTCAAGAACATGCGAGCCGATGAACAGCGAGCCGAGCAGCAGCAGGAAGCTGTTGATGGCGACGCCGCGCGCCAGCGCCTCGCGATTCTGCGGCGAGGGCCAGGTCAGGCGCAGGAAAATCGGCGCGGTGCCGACCGGGTTCACAATCGGAAACAGGCCGGCATAGACCAGCAGAAATGCGTTGAGGGCGCTTGCGGTGCTGTTCAAGACCCGACTCCCGGGGTGCCCGGGAATAGTCTCAGGTCTGGTCGAGTCCGTAAAGCGTGTGCAGCGTGCGCACCGCCAGTTCGGTATAGGCCGCGTCGATCAGGAGCGAGAACTTGATCTCCGACGTCGTAATGGCGCGGATGTTGATGTTGCGCTCCGACAGCGCCGCGAAGGCGCGGGCCGCGACGCCGGCATGGCTGCGCATGCCGATGCCGATCACCGAGACCTTGGCGACATCGGTTGCGGCATCGACCTTGGTGTAGCCGATCTTGTCCTTGGCTTTGGCGATGGTGTCCTTGGCGCGGGTGAAGTCGGTGGCCGGCACCGTGAAGGTGAGGTCGGTGAACTTGCCGTCCTCCGACACGTTCTGCACGATCATGTCGACATTGATGCTGGCGTCGGCGAGCGGGCCGAAGATCGAGGCCGCCACTCCGGGCTTGTCCTCGATATGGCGCACCGAAATCTGGGCCTCGTCCTTGGAGAAGGCGATGCCGGTGACGACTTGGCTTTCCACGATTTCCTCCTCGCTGCAGATCAGCGTTCCCGGCGGCGTGCCGTGTGGGTCGATATCTTCCGGTTTGTCGAAGCTTGAGCGGACGAAGATCGGCATGTTGTGAACGAGGCCGAGTTCGACCGAGCGGACCTGCAGCACCTTGGCGCCCTGCGAGGCCATCTCCAGCATTTCCTCGAACGCGACCTTGTCGAGCCGTTTCGCCTTCGGCACCACGCGCGGGTCGGTGGTGTAGACGCCGTCGACATCGGTGTAGATGTCGCAGCGGTCGGCATGAAGCGCCGCCGCGATCGCCACCGCCGAGGTGTCGGAGCCGCCGCGGCCGAGCGTCGTGATGCGTCCGGTTTCCTTGTGGATGCCCTGGAAGCCGGCGATCACCGCGACCTCCTTACGGTTTTTGAACCGCGAGACAATCTCACTGCCGTCGATGCCAAGAATGCGCGCCGAGGCGTGGGCGTCGCTGGTGTGGATCGGAATCTGCCAGCCCTGCCAGGAGCGTGCCTGGATGCCGAGCGCCTGCAGCGCGATCGCAAGCAGTCCCGAGGTGACCTGCTCGCCGGAGGCGACCACGGCGTCGTATTCGCGGGCATCGTGCAGCGCCGAGGCTTCCTTGGCCCAGCCGACCAGCTCGTTGGTCTTGCCCGACATGGCCGAGACCACCACGGCGACGTCATGGCCGGCATCGACCTCGCGCTTGACGTGACGCGCAACGTTCTGGATGCGCTCGATGTTGGCGACGGACGTGCCGCCGAATTTCATGACAAGGCGGCCCATTTTCTCTGTATCGCGGCGAATGGCGCGGTCCTGTTGAAGGTTGATCTGAGACGCCGGTTCCGGGGGAAAACCCCGCGGCTCCGGTCCGAAAAGGCGCTATACATACCTGCGCCGGGATCGGCAAGCCATTCGGTTCCGGCCGATATCGGCCGCATTGGATTAGGGCCAAACGAATTCGAGGCGGGTCGGGCTATGGGACGTTATGTCGACGAGATTCTCCAGCCGGGCGAGCAGGTGCGTTATTCCTCCACGATCCACGGCATCGTTTATCTGCCGGGTCTGTTGTGCTGGCTTGCCGCCCTGGCGTGCCTGATCGCGACGCAGGCTGCGGCCGGCGGCTGGACCCTCGGACTGCTGGCGGCGAGTGCTGTGCTGGCGCTGCTCGGCGGCGTTCTGGTGTGTCAGGCCTGGTTCCGGCGCTGGACCACCGAAACCGATGTCACTTCGATGCGCGTCATCCACAAGCAAGGGTTCATCCAGCGGCGGACCTTTGAGATGAATCTGGATAAGGTGGAAAGCGTCGATGTCGATCAGAGCATCCTGGGCCGGATTTTCGGCTGGGGTGACATCACAATTCGCGGCGTCGGCGAAGGTGTCGAACGGATCAGGATGATCCGCTCGCCGCTGCAATTCCGCAACCACATCACGGCACACTGAAAACACGAAGCATGACCAGCATGACGGCCACCCCTTCACCCTCCACGGTCGATCCCGCCGAGATCGCGCGGTTCTCGAAGCTGTCGGAGCAGTGGTGGGACCCCAAGGGCAAGATGAAACCGCTGCACGCGATCAATCCGCTGCGGCTTGCCTATATCCGGGACGCCGCCTGCCGGAAATTCGACCGCAGCCCGCGCAGCCTGAACTGCCTGTCCGGCTTGCGCATCCTCGACATCGGTTGTGGTGCGGGGCTGCTGTGCGAGCCACTGACTCGGCTTGGCGCCGATGTGATCGGGGTCGATCCGTCGGAAACCAACATCGCGGTGGCGAAGCTGCATGCCGAGCGCGGCCATCTCAGCATCGACTATCGCGCCACCACGATCGAGGAGATGGACCCGCGCGAGCAATTCGACATCGTGCTGGCGATGGAAGTAGTCGAGCATGTCACCGATGTCGGCGCGTTCCTCGACCGCTGCGCGGCGGTGTTGAAGCCGAATGGCCTGATGCTGGTTTCCACCCTGAACCGCACCTGGAAGAGTTTTGCGCTCGCCATTGTCGGCGCCGAATACGTGCTGCGTTGGCTGCCGCGCGGCACCCATCAATGGGACAAGTTCGTGACGCCGGCGGAGCTGACGCATCATCTGTCGCGCAACAAGCTTGCCATCACCGAGGAGGCCGGAGTGGTCTACAACCCGTTGGCCGACCGCTGGAGCCTGTCCTCGGACATGGACGTCAACTACATGGTGATCGCGGAAACCGCCTGAGACCGGCCGCGCAACCCTGGCATGAGACCACGCCGGTTGACGCCGCCGCCCGCCCATAGGCCTGTGCGCGCTCGTTGTTTTCAAGCCGCATGGGTCTTTGCCCCGATGACCGATTTCGTCTGGCTCTGGATTCCGTTCACACTGGTCGGCGCGGCCGGGCAGGTCGCGCGCAATGCCATGCAGCGCAACCTGACGGGTCCGCTCGGCACGCTGGGTGCGACGCATATCCGTTTTCTGTTCGGCTTTCCGTTCGTGCTGGTGTTTCTCGGCCTCGTTCTGGTCGTCACCAGCGAGCGGCTGTCATGGCCAGCCCCCGGATTTTTTGTCTGGCTTGTCGTCGGCGGCATGGCGCAGATCGTCGCCACCGCCTTGATGCTGGCGGCGATGAACGAGCGGTCGTTCGTGGTCACCACGGCGTATCTCAAGACCGAGGCGATCCAGGCGGCGTTGTTCGGCTTCGTCTTTCTGTCGGATCATCTGACGGCGCTCAAGCTGTTCGCCATCGCACTCGCGACCGTCGGCGTTATCGTCACTGCGCTGCGCCCCGGTGGCGCTAAGGGCTTCGGCGACTGGCGTCCAACCGTGCTCGGCCTTTTGGCCGCCGCGTTCTTTGCCCTCGCGGCGGTCGGCTATCGCGGAGCGATTTTGCAGATATCTGGCGTCAGCTTCGTTGTCGCGGCGAGTGTCACGCTGGCGGCGACACTATTGCTGCAAAGCATCGTGCTGTCGGGATGGTTGCTGCTGCGCCACCCGGGGGTGATGACGGCGATCTTCCGGCTGTGGAGGCCGTCGCTGTTCGCCGGCTTCATGGGTGCGTTCGCGTCGCTGTTCTGGTTTCTCGCCTTCGCGTTGACCGCTGCGGCCAATGTGCGCACGCTGGCGCTGGTCGAGGTGCTGTTCGCGCAAGGAGCAGCTTACTACGTGATGAAGCAGTCGCTGTCGTTGCGCGAGGCTGGCGGCATTGTCCTGATTTTAATCGGCGTGGCGCTGCTGGTGGCAGGGTGATCTAGCTCCGAATCGCTTAGTTGCGGTCGCCGGGCAGTATGGGAAGCGGCACCACTTCGACGCCCTCGTCGAGTAGTGCGCGCGCTTCTTCGGTAGACGCCTCGCCATAGATCGCGCGGTGCTCGATCTCGCCATAGTGCATCTTGCGCGCTTCGTTGGGGAAGTGCGAGCCGACATTCTCTGCCGTCTTGGTGACGTGGTCGCGCAGCTCCCGTAGCTTGGCGGCGAGTTCTCGCGCTTCCGGCGCCATCATCAGGGGCGCGGATGCATCAGGCGTATTATTATTATGCGCCGTCGCGGCCTCGGGAGCTGCAACCTCGCGCTCCGTATCGCGGCCCTTGCGGGCAAGGCGCGGCGCCATCGGGGCTTTCTCGACTGCGGCCGAAGCGCAGGCCGGACAAGTCACCAGTTTGCGCTTGTGCTGGCTGTCATAGGCCGCCGAACTCCGAAACCAGCTTTCGAAGTGGTGACCGCATTCACAGCGCAGCGCATAGCGGATCATGCCGAACTCCGCACGAGATGAAGCTGTTCAGGCCCGAGCCGCGGGTCGCGGACGGTGAAACGGCGGCCATGCTGCAGCGAAGGGATGCTCTTGCGAACGCTCTCCACCTTGGCGGGGTCGATCTGCGCCAGCACCACGCCGGGTTCGTCGCTGGCCTCTGCAATCACCGTACCCCACGGATCGATGATCAGCGAGTGACCAAAGGTCTCACGCTTGTTTTCATGCACGCCGCCCTGCGCGGCGGCGAAGATGAAGCAGCCGTTCTCGATGGCGCGGGCGCGCAGCAGGGTGTGCCAGTGCGCTTCGCCGGTCTTTTGCGTAAAGGCCGCCGGCACCGTGATGAACGCTGCGCCGGCCTCGGCGAGCGCGCGGTAGAGTGCCGGAAAGCGCAGGTCGTAACAGATGGTCAATCCGATCCGGCCCCATGGCAGATCGGCGATCACCGCGGTTTCGCCCGGCTGGTAGTTGGCGGATTCGCGATAGCTCTCGCCATTGCCGAGATCGATGTCGAACATATGGATCTTGTCGTAGCTCGCGAGAATGTCGCCGCTCGGCGCGATCAGGAACGAGCGGTTGGCGGCGCGCTCCGGCGAAGCCTTCAGCGCCAGCGATCCGATATGCAGATGGATGTTCAGTTCCTGGGCCAGCGCGCGATAAGCCTTGAGCGAGACGTCGTCCTCTTCGGTCGCGAGTAGTTCGAACAGCGCCTTCCGGTTCTCCTGCATCACATTGGTGACTTCGGGCGTCAGCACATAGTCCGCACCCTTGTCCTTCGCCTCGCGGATCAGCCGGGTTGCCTGCTCGAAATTGTCAGCCGGACGCAGGCCGGTGCGCATCTGCACCAGCGCGGCGGTGAAGGGGGTGCCGCGTGTCTCGGTCATGGTCAGGCCTTTGCGCCAGCGAGCAGGGGGTCGAGCCGGCCGGCCTGGTCAAGCGCGTACAGATCGTCGCAGCCGCCGACATGGAAATCGTCGATGAAAATCTGCGGGAAGGTGGTGCCGCCATTGGCGCGCGCCAGCATCTTGGGCCGCACGGCGGGGTCGATGCCGGCGTCGTATTCGGTGAACATCACGTTCTTGCGCGTCAGCAGCGCCTTGGCGGCGCTGCAATAGCCACAGCCGGGCCGAGTGTAGATTTCAATGGTAGCGGGCATGAGTTTCCGTCGGGTTTTGAATCTGCCCAATTATATGGGAGCTCTGAAACTGTCCACAACCCGCGCGAACACCAGCACGTCCACCGTACGTGCTTTTGCCCGCAGTAGCGCCTGCGCGCAGGCATTGGCGGTGGCGCCGGAAGTCAGCACGTCGTCGATCAGCACGATCCGGCGTCCCTCGACTGCAGCCTTGTTCTCGGGCAGGACCTTGAAGGCACCCTGTACATTGCGCGCGCGTTCGGTCCGTGACAGTCCGATCTGCTGTTCGGTAGGTCGGACGCGGGTCAATGCTTCGCGCGCCATCGCAACGCCTGATTGCCTGGTGATGACGCCGGCCAGCGCGCCGGATTGGTTGTAGCGGCGGCTCCAGTTCCGCTTCCAGTGCAGTGGTACTGGCACCAGCAGGTCGGCCTCACCGAGCAGTTCGCCTCCCGCCCGCGCTATCCAGCGCCCCATCGCCGGGGCAAGATCGGTGCGGTCCTGATACTTCAGCGCATGCACCATGGTGCGGGCGACATCGTCATAGCGTACCGCGGCGCGGGCGCGCCGATAGGCTGGCGGGTTTGCAATCGCTTCCATCGACAACAGGCCGGGGCCAGGATCGTAAACAAAGGGAATGCCGAGCCGGCTGCAGAAAGGCGGCGCAATGAACGACAGCCGCGCCCAGCAGGCCGGGCAGAGCCCTTCACCCGCGACCGGTTCGCGGCACGCGACGCACAACGTCGGCAGCGCGATGTCGAGCGCAATTCGTCCGATAGAGGCCAGCGCACTACCGCAGGTGGCGAACAGCCCGCCGCGCCTGCGCCGGTTTGCCGGGAAGGCGTTGGAGAGGTCGTCGGACGCGGCTGGGATATCCATCGCTCAAGGCTAATCCTGGTGGAACGCCGTCTCAAGCGCGGATCGGCCGAATCGCCTGCGATCGTGTTTGCGCCGGAGCATTGCAGCGCGGGGACGGGCGGCGTAACAGGGGGCCATGGCCGCCCCTGAACAAAATCCGCCACGGTTCTTCGACCGCGCGCTGCTGCGCCAGCGGCAGCACCGCGCGCATGCGCTTGGCGCGGAAACCTTTCTGTTCGACCGCGTCGTCGCCGATATGGAAGAGCGGCTTGGCGCGGTGGTCCGCCAATTCGACCACGCCGCCGATATCGGCTCGCCTGGGAAAGCGGTGATGCTTCTTCTTGGCGCGCGGGCAAGCAAGGCCGATGCAATCGCTTTGCCGGACAGCGACAGCGAACCGCTGGCGCTCGCGCGCGAATCCTGCGATCTCGCGGTGTCGGTGCTGGCGCTGCAGTCGGTCAATGATCTGCCCGGCACGCTGGCGCAGATCCGCCGCGCGTTGAAGCCGGACGGCTATTTCCTGGCTGCGATGATCGGCGGCGACACGCTGACCGAACTGCGCCAGGCGTTCGCGGCGGCCGAAGCGGAGATCGAGGGCGGACTGTCGCCCCGCGTCGCGCCGATGGTCGATTTGCGCGATGCCGGCGCGTTGCTGCAGCGCGCGGGATTTGCTTTGCCGGTGACTGATGTCGATCGCATCGTGGTGCGCTACGCTCATGTGTTCGCGCTGATGCAGGATCTGCGGCGGATGGGCGCGACCAATACCCTGACCGAGCGTCGCCGTGCACCGCTGCGCCGTGCCACGCTGGCCCGCATGGCGGAGATCTACGGCGAGCGCTTCGCCGATGCCGACGGCCGCATCCGCGCCACCTTCGATGTCGTCTGGATGGCGGGCTGGGCGCCGCATGAGAGCCAGCCCAAGCCGCTCAAGCCGGGCTCGGCGAAAATGTCGCTGGAAGCAGCGGTGAAGGGGCGTGGCCGCACGCCGTAGCTGGCGCGTCAGCCTTTACAGCAACAATCCGGTCAGATGCGGGATCAGCGGAACATCAGCTGGTGGCATCGGGTAGTCGCGCAGTTTGTTGGCGCGCACCCAGGCGAGCGGCTGGCCCTCGCGGCCGGTGACGGTGCCTTCCCAGCGCCGACAGATATAGAGCGGCATCATGAGGTGGAAGTCGTCGTAGGCGTGGCTCGCGAAGGTCAGCGGCGCAAGGCACGCCTCCTGCACGGTGATGCCGAGTTCTTCGTGCAGTTCGCGGATCAGCGCCGGCTCCGGCCGCTCTCCGGGCTCCAGCTTGCCGCCGGGAAATTCCCATAGCCCGGCCAGCTGCTTGCCTTGCGGCCGCTGCGCGATCAGCACACGGTTGTCGGTATCGATCAGCGCGCAGGCGACGACGAACACGAGCTTCATGAGCGGTAGTCGCCGTTGATGGCGACGTACTCCTTGGTGAGATCGCAGGTCAGCACGCGGTCGCGGCCTTTGCCGAGCCCGAGGCCGACCTTAATGCGGATGGTCTGCTGTTTCATCAGTTCGGAGACCTCCGCCTCGTCATAGGACGGATCGCGCGCGCCGCGGCTGGCGACGCGGATGCCGTTGAACGAGATCGACAGCTTGTCGCGATCCGCCGGCTCGCCGGCCTTGCCGACGGCCATCACCACGCGGCCCCAATTGGCGTCCTCGCCGGCGATCGCGGTCTTCACCAGCGGTGAGTTGGCGATCGACATTGCGATTTTGCGGGCCGATTTGTTCGAGGTTGCACCCTCGACCACAATCTCCACCAGCTTGCGCGCACCTTCGCCGTCGCGCGCCACCTGCTCGGCGAGGTTGGCGAGCACGCCGTGAAACGCCTTGGCGAACGCCTTGAGACGCGGATCGGAGGCGCGGGTGATCTTCGGCGCATTCTTGGCGGCGCCGGTGGCGAACGCAAGCAAGGTGTCGGAGGTTGAGGTGTCGCCGTCGATGGTGACGGCGTTGAAGGTGTCCTCGACCCCGGCCTTGAGCAGCGATTGCAGCACCGCCGCTGATAGCGGCGCGTCGGTGAAGACGAAGGCCAGCATGGTCGCCATGTCGGGCGCGATCATGCCGGCGCCCTTGGCCATGCCGTTGATAGTGACCTTCGCTTTGCCGAGGCGCACCGTGGCGGTCGCGACCTTCGGGAAGGTGTCGGTGGTCATGATCGCCTTGGCGGCATCAAGCCAGCCTTCGGGGGCGGCGCGCATCGCGAGGTCATCGAGCACACCGTTGAATTTGGTGGCGTCAAGCGGCTCGCCGATCACGCCGGTGGAGGCAAGGAAAATATTGTTGGGGCTGCTCTCGGTTGCTTTGGCTGCGATCGCCGCGGTCAGCGTGGTGGCCTGCTTGCCGGTCCTGCCGGTGAAGGCGTTGGCGTTGCCGGAATTCACCACCAATGCGCGCGCCTGCCCGCCCTTGAGCTTGGCGCGGCACCAGTCCACCGCGGCGCTCGGGCATTTCGATTTGGTGAACACGCCGGCGACCGTGGTGCCCTTGTCGAGCAGCGCCAGCAGCACGTCGGTACGGCCCTTGTAGCGGATCCCGGCTGCCGCCGTCGCAAGACGCACACCGGCAATCACCGGCATGTCGGGGACATCAGTGGGGGCGAGGGGAGAAACCGCGGTCGACATTGCAACAATCCTGATTTTGAAGGTGGCGCATCAAACGCAACGCGATACTGAATCGCAAGAGCGGAAATGCAAATGCCCGGCCGAGGGCCGGGCATTTGTTATGTCAGCGCGTCCTGTGACGAATCCGCGACGCTTACTTCTTCTGCGCCGGAGCGGCGTCCGGCTTGGCGTCGGTCTTGGCTGGCTCAGCGGGCTTGTCCAGCCGCTCGATCTTGGCTTCCGAGCGCAGCTTGGCGACATAGTCGGCCTGTGCCTTGCGCACCACGAAAGCTTCAAGCTGCGGCTTCACCTGGTCGAATTCCGGCGCCTTGCGTGCGCGCTTTTCCTCGACCTTGATGACATGCCAGCCGAACTGCGACTTCACCGGATCGGAAATCTTGCCGGGGTCGAGCGCGAAGGCGGCGGCGGAGAATTCCGGCACCATCTGGTCCTTGGTGAAGAAGCCGAGATCGCCGCCGTCGGAGGCGCCGGGATCCTTGGACTTCTTCTTCGCAAGCTCGCCGAAGTCCGCGCCCTTCTTCAGTTCGGCGACGACTTCCTTGGCCTGATCCTCGGTCTCGAGCAGGATGTGCCGGGCGTGGACTTCCTGCTCGCCGCCGATCTGCTTGGCGGCCTCGTCATAGACCTTATGCAGCGCGGCGTCGGTCACGGCGGCCTTGCCCTCATTGGCGAGGAGGCCGTCCATCAACAGGCGGTTCCGGGTGAAGGCGAGCTTCTGCTTGAAGTCGGGGGTGTCGCCGATCTTCTTGTCCTCGGCGGCCTTGGCGACGATCTTGAGATCAATCAAAAACGCGATGATGTTGTCGCGGCGGGTGGCCGGGTCCATCTGGGCAAGACTCGGCCCCAGCTCGGCCTCGGCGGCGGTGACGTCGCTCTGGTGAATGTCGGCGCCGTTGACCCGGGCGACCACAGTATTGGCATCCTGCGCGCGCAGCGGCTGGGCCGCGACCAGCGCCAGCGCAACGCATCCGGTCGCAACGGTCGAGAGCAGGCCAAGGCGCACGAGGACGCTCGTGCGGGTCGAAAACGAGGTCATGGAAAGTCCTTTTCTGTCAAAGTAGCCGGTCACGATCGACCGGAGTGAGACCGCCGGACAGTCGCCCAACGTCCCGCCAATGGCAACGCGAAAACCGGTCAAAATCATGAAATCCTTGACAGGTCCGTGCGTTGACAAGGGTCCGGGGCACCCATATCTGTCTGCCCAAGCCGGCTTCGGCAAAGGTGCGACGCGGCGGCCCCACCGGGGTGGGCGCAGTACAAGCCTTTTGCAAGCCTCGAGAGACACTGCTTCTTTCACTCATCCGTGAGGAATTGTCGCAAGAAGTTGTCCGCGCAAGCATTTTGGTCGCGGGCAGGCATCTGACGGATGCCGCGATATCGCGGCTCAACGCCCAACTGCAAGACAGGAATAGCATACGATGATCGGCGCGTTTGCCCGCAAATTGTTCGGATCCGCCAACGACCGTCGGCTCAAGGCGTATCAATCGCGGGTCGCCGCCATCAATGCGTTGGAGCCGGAAATTGCTGCCCTGTCCGACGAGGCGCTAAAGGCGCGCACCGCGGAGTTCAAGCAGCAACTCGCCACCGGCAAGACCCTCGACGACATTCTGGTGCCGGCCTTCGCCACGGTGCGCGAGGCAGCCAAGCGGACCCTCGGCCAGCGCCATTTCGACGTCCAGCTCATTGGCGGCATGGTGCTGCACGAGGGCGACATCGCCGAGATGAAGACCGGCGAAGGCAAGACGCTGGTGGCGACACTGGCAGTCTATCTCAATGCGCTCGCCGGCAAGGGCGTGCATGTTGTGACCGTCAACGATTACCTCGCCAAGCGCGACGCCGGCTGGATGGGGGAGATCTATTCCTTCCTCGGCCTCACCACCGGCATCATCGTTCACGGCCTCGACGACGCCGAGCGGCAGGCAGCCTATGGCTGCGACATCACCTATGGCACCAACAACGAATATGGCTTCGACTATCTGCGCGACAACATGAAGTACCGCCTCGAGGACATGGTCCAGCGGCCGCACTTCTTCGCCATCGTCGACGAAGTCGACTCGATCCTGATCGACGAGGCGCGCACGCCGCTCATCATCTCCGGTCCGCTCGACGACCGCTCGGATTTTTACAACACCATCGATACCTTCATGCCCAACCTGGAGAAGGTCGCCGACTTCGAGGTCGACGAGAAGCAGCGCACGGTGACGCTGACCGAAGCCGGCATGGAGAAGATCGAGACGCTGCTGCGCGATGCCGGGCTGCTCAAGGGCGCTTCGCTCTACGACGTCGAGAACGTCTCGGTTGTGCACCACATCAATCAGGCGCTGCGTGCCCATTCGCTGTTCACGCGCGATAAGGACTACATAGTGCGCGACAACGAGGTCGTGATCATCGACGAGTTCTCCGGCCGCATGATGCCGGGACGCCGCTACTCCGAGGGTCTGCATCAGGCGCTCGAGGCCAAGGAGCACGTCACGGTTCAGCCTGAGAACCAGACACTCGCCTCGATCACTTTCCAGAACTACTTCCGCATGTATGAAAAGCTCGCGGGCATGACCGGCACCGCGGCGACCGAAGCGGACGAATTGTTCGACATCTACAAGCTCGAAGTGATCGAGGTGCCGACCAACGTGCCGGTGGCGCGCCTCGATGAAGACGACGAGGTCTATCGCTCGGCCAAGGAAAAATACGCTGCGATTCTTGCCGAGATCGAGCGCGCCCACAAGCGCATGCAGCCGGTGCTGGTCGGTACCGCCTCGATCGAGAAGTCCGAACTGCTCGCCGATTTCCTCAAGCAGAACGGCTACAAGCAGATCGATTTCAGCAATCCGAAATCGATGGAGAAGCTGTATGAGGCGGCCCGCTCGGGCAAACCCTCGAAACTGTTCGCGGTGCTGAATGCCCGCTTCCATGAGCAGGAAGCCTATATCGTCGCTGAGGCTGGCGTGCCGGGCGCGATCACGATCGCGACCAACATGGCGGGCCGCGGTACCGACATCAAGCTCGGCGGTTCGGCGGAGATGCGCGCTGCCGCGGCGACTGCCGGGATCGAAGACGAGGCCGAGAAGCAGAAGATCGTCGATCAGATCAAGGCCGACATCGAAAAGTTCCGCGACATCGTGCTCGGCGCCTCCGAGGTGATCGAGATCGAGCCGGCCAAGGGCAGCAAGCCCGCCAAGACCATCACCAAGCCGGGCGGCCTCTACATCATCGGTTCGGAGCGGCATGAATCCCGCCGTATCGATAACCAGCTTCGCGGCCGCGCCGGCCGTCAGGGCGACCTTGGCCGCACCAAGTTCTTCCTGTCGCTGGAAGACGACCTGATGCGCATTTTCGGGTCCGACCGGCTCGACACCATGCTGCAGCGTCTCGGCCTCAAGGAAGGCGAGGCGATCATCCATCCGTGGATCAACAAGGCGCTGGAGAAGGCGCAGCAGAAGGTCGAGGCGCGCAACTTCGACATCCGCAAGAACCTGTTGAAATACGACGACGTGCAGAACGATCAGCGCAAGGTGATCTTCGAGCAGCGCATCGATCTGATGCGCGACCAGAACGTCGCTGAGACCGTCTCCGACATGCGTCATGTTCTGGTCGAGGATCTTGTTGCCAAACACATCCCCGAGCATGCCTATGCCGAACAGTGGGATGTGGCCGGTTTGCACGAGGAACTCGTCCGCGTGCTCGGCCTCGACCTGCCGGTCGAGGAATGGGCCAAGGAAGAGGGCATTGCCGACGAGGAGATGCTCGCCCGCATCGAGCAGCGTGCCGATGAGCACATGGCCGCGAAGTCGGCGCAATGGGGCCCCGAGGTGATGCGCTATGTCGAGAAATCGATCCTGTTGCAGACCCTCGATCATCTCTGGCGCGAGCATCTCATCATGCTCGATCATTTGCGTCAGGTGATCGGCCTGCGCGGCTATGGCCAGCGCGATCCGTTGCAGGAATACAAGTCTGAGGCGTTTGCGCTGTTCGAGGGACTGATCTCGCATCTGCGCGAGGCGGTGACCGCGCAGCTGATGCGCGTCGAGATCGTACCGCCGGAAGAGCAGCAGCCCGAGCTGCCCCCGATGGAAGTGCACAAGCTCAACCCCAATACCGGGGAGGACGAGATGGCGTTCGCCGCAGCGTCTTTGGTGCCGGTGCCGCCCGCGGAGCGTGATCCGGCCAATCCGACAACCTGGGGCAAGGTCGGCCGCAATGAGGATTGCCCCTGCGGGTCGGGCCGCAAGTTCAAGCACTGCCACGGCAAGCTCGCCTGAGGGGGCTGTGGCGCGGCGTATACGCGGCGGTATGCAATCATAAAAAAACCGCCGGTCCTCGACCGGCGGTTTTTTGTTTGAATCTTCTTGGCTAGCGGAAGGTCGACCAGCGGTTATCGAAGGTGTTCGCTGGCACGGTCGGCTGTGCGCCGGCGACCGATTGTGGTGGCGTCGGCGCTGCGGCTGGCGCTGGATCGGGGACCTCCGACTTCGCGTTGTTCGTCTGGGCCTGGGCTTGCTTGGGCCGGTCGAGTGGGATGACGCGCGGCGCGGCTGCGGCAGGCGTGGAGGCTTTCGCGGTCTCGACATTCTTTGCCACCGGCCTGGACTTTGGCGTGGGGGCCGGTTTCGCCGCCCGTGCGGTCGCCGCCTGCGGTTCGGGAGTGTCGCGGCGCAGCCCGACTTTGGCGGCGAGGCTGCTGAAGAAGCCGCCGCTCGATGCGGTTCCTGCCGGGGCGGCGCTGACCGCGGCCTGTGGCGCCGGCTCGGCGGGCGTCACGAGATCGGCGGTGGTGACGCCCTCGGGAAGCCGCGGCGGATTGACATGCGAGGGGATCGTGCCCGGTGCCGGACCGTAGGAGGCGACCGTGTAATCGGTGGCATCGCTGGTAGCGATCGTCTGCGCGTCCGGCAGCTTGCTGGCGAATACCGGGTGCATGCCGCCGTCGATGCCGGCGCGCGGTTTTGCGAGCGGGGTGCCGCGCGAGATCAGCTCGGCGAACTTGCGCTGGTCGGCGCGCTCCTTGTCCTTGATGGCTTCGGCGATGTCTGCCGGCACTTCATAGGCCGGGCATTTCGCCGAGGCGTTGAACACCGGCGGGCGCGTGGCGTCCGCGGGCTTCTCCGCGCCAAACACGTATTTCTTCTCGCAGAAGTCGACTTTCGGTTCGAGCTTGGTGACCTCGAAGTAGTCGTTGCCTTCCTTGATCATCTTCCAGAACGGCATGTTCGGATTGTCGCGATGGCGCGCCATGTTCTGCGGCGTCATGCGGAAGGGATAGGCCTGTACCTGGAATGCGGTCTGACCGCCAAAGAACGACTCGCGGCCGAGCGAGTAGATATCCGAAATCTGCTCGTCGGTCATCGCGTAGCAGCCGCGCGACGAGCAGTCGCCGTGCACCATCAGCTGCGAGCCGGTGCGGCCCCATGCTTTGTCATAGGCGTTGGGATAGCCCATGTTGAACGACAGGTAATACGCCGAACTGGGGTTCATCTGCGCCGGCGTGATCGAATAGAAACCTTCCGGCGCCTGGCGGTCGCCTTCGCGAATCTTCGGGCCGAGATCGCCTGACCAGCGGCAGATCGGATAGGTCTTCAGCAGCGCGAAGCGGCCACTGCGATCCTGCTTCCAGACCTCGAGCTCCGCCTCCTGCTTGAACAGGCGCACCAGCATCGGTGAGCCCTTGTCCATGTTCTTGGCTTCCATCTCCTTGAGGAGCTTTTCCGGAATCGGCTTGCTGGCCTTGGCGCCGGGCGAGAGGCTGTCGCCGTTGCAGCCGGACAGCAAAAGACCTGCCGCGAGAACGGAGGAGAGCAGAAGCGCGCGAACGAGCGTGCGTTGGGTCAAAACAAAACTCCGCAGTTCGTCATCGCGCGAGGAAATACGAAATAGAGGCGGCGGATGGGAACCTGAAACTCCGGATACTTTTAACTATTATCCTTAAAGGACCCCTTGTCGCAAGCTGAGCAGGCGGGCGACGGGCCGCGGAGTGGCGGCCATGGTCAAGAAATCGTTAACGATATTGATCACGAAAAAGCCACGATTTGCCGCGGCGAGTGCGGTTCGGGTTCCAAACCTTAACGAACCGTTTCAGCGATAAATTGTTCAGGCCGATCAGCCGAGCCGGCGGCCGATATCGAGGAACTTCTGCCGGCGCTGATTGCGGACGGTGAGCGGATCGAGGTGACGCAGTTCCTCGAACGCCTCGGCGATGGCCTCGCCGGTGCGGGCGATCATGGCATCGGGATCGCGATGCGCGCCGCCGGGCGGCTCGCTGAGGATGGTGTCGATCACGCCGAAGCGTGCCAGATCCTGCGCGGTGATCTTGAGATTGGTCGCCGCCTCCTGGGCCTTGCCGGCGTCGCGCCACAGGATCGAGGCCGCGCCTTCCGGCGAGATGACGCTATAGACGGCATGCTCCAGCATCAGGACGCGATTGGCGGTGGCAATGGCGATGGCGCCGCCGGAGCCGCCTTCGCCGAGGATCACCGCGACGTTCGGCACCGTGAGGTTGAGACAGGCTTCGGTGGAGCGCGCGATGGCTTCGGCCTGGCCGCGCTCTTCCGCGCCGATGCCGGGATAGGCGCCCGCAGTGTCGACCAGCGACAGGACCGGAATGCCGAAACGGTCGGCCATCTCCATCAGTCGCACCGCTTTGCGATAGCCTTCGGGTCGCGCCATGCCGAAATTATGCTTGAGCCGGCTTTCGGTGGTGGAGCCCTTCTCCTGGCCGATCACGCAGACGCTTTCGCCATGGAAACGGCCGAAGCCGCCCACCAGTGCCTCGTCGTCGCCGAACTTGCGGTCGCCGGCGAGCGGCGTGAAATCGGTGATCAGGCTCGCGATGTAGTTGATGCAATGCGGGCGCTGCGGATGGCGCGCGACCTGGGTCTTCTGCCACGGCGTCAGATTGGTGTAGAGATCGTGCAGCGTCTGGCGCGCTTTGTCTTCGAGGCGAGACACCTCCTCGCCGATATCGCTGCCATTGGCAGCCAGCGTGCGCAACTCATCGACCTTGGAGTCGAGTTCGGCGATCGGCTTTTCAAAGTCGAGATAGCTGCGCATCAGGTCCGTCATGAAAATCAATATAGGCGCAATTGCGAGGATTGCTGCGGCGGGCGGAAACTGGACTCGGCGCGAGCCCAAGTCAAGCGTGTCAAATTGTGGAGGAAATTGTTGAATTCGCTTGCATTATTATTTTTCTGCAAGCGGGTGCAGGTCCCGTACCAGGCTCTTCAATCGTTCTTCGACCACATGAGTGTAGATTTGCGTGGTCGAAATGTCGGTATGGCCGAGCAGGGTTTGCACGATCCGCAGATCGGCGCCGTTATGCAGAAGATGGCTCGCGAAGGCATGGCGCAGTACGTGGGGACTGATGATGCGTGGCGGCAGTCCGGCGGCGGCGGCAAGCTCCTTGAGGTCGCGCGCGAAATGCTGCCGCGTCAGATGTCCGCTGTCGCTGGATGAAGGAAACAGCCATTTGCCGGTCGCGAGCGATGCCTTCTTGCCGCCGCGCGCGGCTTCCATCACAGCGAGATAATCCGCCATCGCCTGCCGCGAAGATTCGTTGAGCGGCACGAGACGTTCCTTGTTGCCCTTGCCGCGTACCACGATCATGCGGGCATCGCGTCGCGCCGCCGACAGCGGCAATGCCACGAGTTCGGAGACGCGCAGCCCAGTGGCGTAGAGCACTTCGAGCAGGCAGCACAGTCGCATGGCGCGATACGCCTGCAGCGGCGATTGCTCCGGGGCTTCGGCAAGCCGCCGCGCTTTCGTCAGCAAGCGGTCGACATCGGCGATCGACAGCACCTTGGGTAAGCCGCGCGCGCGTTTCGGCCCCGACAGAATCGCCGCCGGATCGTCATCGCGCCGCCGCTCGTTGAGCAGAAAGCGAAACAGGTGCCGCATCGACGACAGTCGCCGCGCCACGCTCGATGATTTGAAGCCGCGCGTGTCGATGTCGGCGAGATAATCGCGCAGATCCTGCGTGCCGACGGTGATGAAGCTCTTGCCCTGATGGGCGATGAAGCCCGACAGATCGTCGAGGTCGCTGCGATAGGCCGACAGCGTGTTGACGCCGGCGCCCTGTTCGGCAGCGAGCATGTCGAGGAACAGATGGATCAGCTGCGCGTCGGAGGGGGCTGCCATCGTGCCTCCTGCGCTATTTCTTCATGAACTTGTCGGGCGGCACGTTGACGGTCATGTCGCGCGGGTTCGGATTGACGAAATTCGCCAGCGCGTAGATGCCGCCATAGATCAGGCCGCCGATCACTGCGACGACCGTGAGAAAACGGAACAGGGTGGGCATCGTCAGAACCCCGAGGCTTGCATGGCTGCCAAGCCGCCAGTCGGTAAAATCGTTAAGCGACACCCACCATGTTCGCAAGGTTTCGGCAAGTGCCTCTGGCCCCGTGCCGCGCGCAGGTAGTATAGGTGTGACGGGCGGCGCAGGATGCCGTCCGGAGCAAAGGTCCATTCCTCCGTATGTCCGAAGCCGCCACCAAGCCAGGCCCGAGCGCGAACCGTATCGCCGAGATCGTCGCGGCGCTTGGCTCGCGGCTGATCGTGCTGGTCGGCATGATGGGGTCGGGTAAGTCGACGGTCGGGCGGCGGCTGGCGGCGCGGCTGCATCTGCCTTTCATCGACGCCGATCAGGAAATCGAGGCGGCGGCCGGCATGTCGATCGCCGATATTTTTGCCGCCCACGGCGAGCCTTATTTCCGCGACGGCGAGGCGAAAGTGATCGCGCGTCTGCTCGATGACGGCCCGCGCGTGCTTGCCACCGGTGGCGGTGCCGTGCTGCGCGAAGAAACCCGCGACCGGATTCACGACAAGGCGGTGTCGATCTGGCTCAAGGCCGAGGGCGACGTGATCCTGCGCCGGGTCAAGCGCCGTACCGAGCGGCCGCTGCTGCAAACCGCCGATCCGGCAGGAACGATCAACCGTCTGATCGCCGAACGCGAGCCGGTCTACGAGCTTGCCGATATCACCATTCTTTCGCGCGACGTGCCGCATGAGAAGATCGTCGACGAATGCATCGACGCGCTGCACGCCTATCTGTTGAACAAGCCTGCCGTCGGGCAGGCCATGAGCCAAGCATGATGACCGTTGCCGATACTATGATCTCCACAGCCAACGTGCCCTCCACGCGGGTCGATGTCGCGCTCGGAGACCGTTCCTATGAAATTGTGATCGGCCGCGGCGAGCTGGCCTCGCTCGGCGCGCGCATCAAGGCGCTGCGTCCCGGCGCGCGTGTCGCCATCGTCACCGATCGCACAGTGGCGAAGTACTGGCTGGAGCCGACACGGGCTTCGTTGGCGCAAGCGGGCATCGATGCAACGGATATTGTTGTCGATGAGGGCGAGGGCTCGAAGAGCTATCGCGTTCTCACTGACGTGAGCGAAGGGCTGATTGCGGCGAAGATCGAGCGTGGCGATCTTGTCGTTGCACTCGGCGGCGGTGTGATCGGCGATCTTGCCGGCTTTGCCGCGGCGATTGTCCGGCGCGGCGTCGATTTCGTTCAGGTGCCGACCTCGCTGCTGGCACAGGTCGATTCATCGGTCGGCGGCAAGACCGGCATCAACTCGCCACAGGGCAAGAATCTGGTCGGCGCATTTCACCAGCCGATCCTGGTGGTGGCCGACACTGCCGTGCTCGACACGCTGGCGCCACGCCAGTTCCGCGCCGGTTACGCCGAGGTGGCAAAATACGGCGTGCTGGGCGACCTCGCGCTGTTCGAATGGCTGGAAAAGAACCGCGCCGGCATCTTCACCGGCAGCGCCGCGCGCGAGGAAGCGATCGCGGCAAGCTGCCGGGCCAAGGCGGGAATTGTGGCGCGCGATGAGCGCGAGACCGGCGAGCGCGCGCTGCTCAATCTCGGTCATACCTTTGGTCATGCATTGGAAGCGGCAACCGGATTTTCCGACCGGCTGTTTCACGGCGAGGGCGTCGCGGTCGGCATGGTGCTGGCGGCGGAATTCTCCGCCTCGCTTGGCATGATTCCGCAGGACGCGGCGGAGCGGGTCCGGCGCCATCTTGCGGCGGTCGGTCTGCCCACCCATCTTCAGGAGATTGGGGGCTTTGCGCAGGAGGGCGTCGGCGACGCCGATTCCCTGCTGACGCTGATGGCGCAGGACAAGAAGGTGAAACGCGGCAAGCTGACCTTCATCCTGCTCGAGGAAATCGGTCGCGCGGTGGTCGTGAACGATGTCGACCCTGCCGCCGTGCGGGCGTTTCTGGCTGAGAAGCTTGCGGCCAAACCAGGCTGATCGTTTTCATGGACTGGATCACGTTCTCGATTGTCGTCGCGTGTCTGCTGATCTCGGCGTTTTTCTCCGCCAGCGAGACCGCGCTGACCGGCTCTTCGCGCGCCAGCATGCTGCGGCTGCAGAAGAGCGGCAGCACCCAGGCAGGCATCGTGACGCGGCTCCTGGAGAAGCGCGAGCGTATGATCGGCGCGCTGCTGGTCGGCAACAACCTCGCCAATATCGGCGCCTCCGCGCTTGCCACCGGCGTGCTCACCGCCTGGTTCGGCGAGGTCGGTGTGCTCTATGCGACTGCTGTGATGTCGGTGCTCGTCATCATCTTCGCCGAAGTGCTGCCGAAGACCATCGCCATCAACGCGCCCGACCGCGTCTCGTTGCTGGTGGCGCGGCCGATGCGGTGGGTCACGGCGGTGCTCGGCCCGATCCTCACCGTGATCGAAGGCACTGTGCGCGTGCTGATGAGGATGTTGGGTATCCCGCTGGGCGCCAATCAGCCGCTGTTGTCGCCGACCGAGCGGTTGCGCGGCGCGGTCGATCTGATCCATCACGAGGGCGGCGTTGAAAAGCAGGACCGCGACATGCTCGGCGGCCTGCTTGATCTCAAGGATCTCGACGTCTCCGACGTCATGGTCCACCGCACCGAGATGGTGATGGTCAATGCCGATTTGCCGGCGGAAGAACTGGTGCGCGAGGTGCTCGCCACCGAATACACCCGCATTCCGCTCTGGCGCGACAAGCCGGAGAACATCGTCGGCGTGCTGCACGCCAAGGATCTGCTGCGGGCCATCCGTCTCACCGGCGATATCTCGAAAGTCGATGCCGCCGCTATCGCGCTGCCGCCGTGGTTCGTGCCGGAGATGCGGCCGCTGTCGGAGCAGCTCAAGGCGTTCCGCCGCCGCAAGACCCATTTCGCGCTGGTCGTCGATGAATATGGCGAGGTCGAGGGCCTGGTGACACTCGAGGATATTCTCGAGGAGATCGTCGGCGACATTTCCGATGAGCATGACGTCGTGGTTGCGGGCGTGCGTGCGCAGCCGGACGGCTCGGTGGTGGTGGATGGCTCGGTGCCGATCCGCGATCTCAACCGCGCGATGGACTGGAATCTGCCGGATGAGGAGGCGACCACCATCGCGGGTCTCGTGATCCATGAAGCGCGCTCAATTCCTGATCGCGGCCAGAGCTTCACTTTTCACGGCTTCCGCTTCCGGGTGCTGCGGCGGGAGCGCAATCGCATCACCGCACTGCGCATCGTGCCGCTGCCGCCGGAAGCGCAGGATGAGCCGAAGCCGCGGCGCGCCGGGAGGGCCTTCAGCTTTTTTTAGTTTTTGGTTTCGACCGGATCAGGACTCGCCGGGCGCCTGCGCCTTGATGGCAAGAGCGTGGATGCCGCCGGCCAGTTCCTGTGCCAGCGCCGCGTTCACCATGCGGTGACGTTCGACGCGGCCCTTGCCCTCGAAGGCTTTCGCGACGATGTAAACTCTGAAGTGGGTCTCGCCGCCCGGACGATGTCCGGCATGTCCTTCATGCAGGTGCGATTCGTCGAGCACGTCGAGCTTTTCCGGCTGGAAGGCTTCAGCCAATTTCTTTGCGATGTGATCTCGGGCGGCCATGATCTGCGCACTATCGCGTGTTAGGCGCCAACGTCAATGGCCGTTCGGTGAAACATCACTGCGTTGCGATCTGTCGCAATTGCAATTCAGTGCAGCAGCGATGTATAATCCGCGGCCGCGAAAATTCGCGCCGGCAGCGCATGCGTAAAGCGTACCGGATTTCCTGAAGCTTGCAGTCATGCAGTAAGACGCCGTCAACCAATCATGTCATTCGAATCAAAATATTTCGACAAGATCCGCATCAAGCCGACGAAGCAGGCAAAGCCGCGCGTCAAGGAAGAGGCGGTGATGTGCGAATGGCCGGATTGCAAGAACACGGCCCCGCATCGCGCGCCGAAGGGTCGCGGCAAGGAGCGGGAGTATTGGCACTTCTGTCTCAATCACGTGCGCGAATACAACCAGTCCTATAATTTCTTCTCGGGCATGAGCGACGACGCCGTGGCGCGCTATCAGAAGGATGCGCAGACCGGTCATCGCCCGACCTGGAAAATGGGTGCCAATTCCGGTCCCGCCAAAGGCAAGCCCGGCGCTCAGGACGAGTTCGAGGGGGCGCTTGATCCGTTCGCGATGTTCGCCGAGATGAACGGTCGCGGCCGCTGGCGTCCGGGGCCGGGCGCGAAGTCCGAACCGAAGGCCGAGACCCGCAAGATTTTCAACGCTGAGCGCAAGGCGCTGCAGGTGATGGGCCTCGGCGCCGACGCGACGCTTGAGACCGTAAAAGCGCAGTACAAGCTGCTGGTGAAGCAACACCACCCCGACGCCAATGGCGGCGACCGCTCCACCGAGGACCGCCTGATTGAGATCATCAAGGCGTATAATTATTTGAAGACGGTGGTGCGGAGCGAGAACTGAGCCGGCTTCAGGGTGGCGGTGTCCGGCAGTGTGGCGGGCCCTTCCACAGGATCCGCCCGTTCCGAAAGATGAAAAAACCGGTCAAGTGCCGAGAGAATCGCAAGGCTGCCCTTCAAATCCCGGTGTGAGAGCCTATCTTTATGATAGTTCAAAGGAACTTTCCTTGCGGGCGAGGCTTCTGCCGCTCGCATCTGTCTGCTAGGTTGCGCCCGCACCCCACCTGCCGCGAACATGCACGTCCGGTTTCGGGAGCGTCCGAGACCACGGAGGATCGATGACTGCCGCTATCACCACATCGCAAGAGCCGGCCGGCCTGCCGGACATGAAAGTGTCCGTCCGCCAGGTTTTTGGCATCGACAGCGATCTCGAAGTTCCCGCTTATTCGACCGTCGATCCGCATGTGCCGGATCCGGACCCGGATTATCGTTTCGATCGCGCCACCACGCTCGCCATTCTCGCCGGCTTCGCCAAGAACCGCCGCGTCATGGTCACGGGCTTCCACGGCACCGGCAAGTCCACCCATATCGAGCAGGTCGCCTCGCGCCTGAACTGGCCGTGCGTGCGCGTCAATCTCGACAGCCACATCAGCCGTATCGACCTCGTCGGCAAGGATTCGATCGTGGTTCGCGACGGCAAGCAGGTCACGGAATTCCGCGACGGCATCCTGCCCTGGGCGCTTCAGCACAATGTCGCGCTGGTGTTCGACGAATACGACGCCGGCCGTCCGGACGTGATGTTCGTGATCCAGCGCGTTCTTGAAGTCTCCGGCCGCCTCACGCTGCTCGACCAGAACAAGGTGATCAAGCCGCATCCGGCATTCCGCTTGTTCGCCACCGCCAACACGGTCGGTCTCGGCGACACCTCCGGCCTCTATCACGGCACCCAGCAGATCAACCAGGGCCAGATGGACCGCTGGTCGATCGTCACCACGCTGAACTACCTGCCGCATGACGAGGAGGTCGAGATCGTGCTCGCCAAGGCGAAGCACTATCAGACCGATGCCGGGCGCGACATTGTCAACAAGATGGTCCGGCTGGCCGATCTCACGCGTAACGCTTTCGCCAATGGCGATCTCTCCACGGTGATGAGCCCGCGCACGGTGATCACCTGGGCGGAGAACGCGGAGATTTTTGGCGATCTCGGTTTCGCATTCCGCGTTACCTTCCTCAATAAGTGCGACGAACTCGAGCGTCCGCTGGTCGCCGAGTTCTATCAGCGCTGCTTCAACGTCGAGCTGCCGGAATCGGCAGTCAACGTGGCGCTGAGCTGAAGACTTTCCCTCTCCCCCTGCGGGAGAGGGGCCGGGCAGCCGCAGGCTGCGAGGCGGGTGAGGGGCTGGTCCGAAATTTCCTTTCATCCGGCTCGCCGCCGCTTCGCTCCGGCGATCCGCCTCTCCATGAGGGGGAAGTGGACAGGGGGCGAGATTGAAAGCGCGATGACCACATCCAACGTCAAGTTCAGGCCGAACTCGAAGGAATCCCCGACCGAGCCGTTCAAGCGGGCGGTGACCTCGGCATTGCGCGCGATCGCCAAAAAGCCCGAGCTTGAGGTGACATACTCCGCCGAGCGTCCCGGCCTTGCGCCGGGCAAGGCGCGGCTGCCGGAGCCCGCGCGCAAGCTGACAAAGAAGGATGCCGCGATCGTGCGCGGCCATGCCGATTTGGTCGCTTTACGTCTCGCCTGTCACGACCCTAAGCTGCACCGCAAGCTGTCGCCGGTGAGCGGGCAGGCGCGCAGCGTCTTTGAGGCGGTCGAACAGGCCCGCGTCGAGGCGATCGGGGCGCGGCGCATGAGCGGCGTTGCCAAGAATCTGACCGCGATGCTCGACGACCATTTCCATCGCGGCAAGTTCGACGAGATCACGAGCCGCGCCGATGCGCCGCTCGCCGATGCGCTGGCGCTTCTGGTGCGCGAGCGTCTCACCGGCATGGCGCCGCCGACGGCGGCGCGGCGCATGGTCGATTTGTGGCGTCCAATTCTGGAGGAAAAGGTCGGCTCGCGGCTCGACCGGCTCGATCACGCCACCGAAGACCAGGCGAAATTCGGCGAACTGGTCCACGATCTGTTGACCGCGCTCGAAATCAACGAAGAGCGGAGCTCCGATCAGGACGAGGACGAGCAGGACGAGGAAACCAAGCAGGGCGAATTGGGGCAGGCCGGCGAAGAGGGCGAGTTGGAGAACGAAACCGGCGAGGACATCAGCGCCGAGCAGGCGCAGCCCTCCACCGAGAGCGCGTCCGAAAACGCCATGGACAGTGCCCAAACCGCGGACAGTGACGCGCTCGACGACGGCGATCTCGCCGACGAGGATCAGCCTGGTGAATTGGTGCGGCCTAACACCCGCGACACCAACGAGCCGCGCGGCCCCGAATACCATGCCTTCGCGCCGAAGTTTGACGAGGTGGTGTCGGCCGAGGATCTGTGCGAGCCGGACGAACTCAATCGTCTGCGCGGTTATCTCGATAAGCAGCTCGCGCATTTGCAGCACATCGTGGCGCGGCTCGCCAATCGCCTTCAGCGGAAATTGATGGCGCAGCAGAACCGCGCCTGGGAGTTCGATCTCGAGGAAGGTATTCTTGATCCGGCGCGGCTGTCACGCGTCGTCACCGACCCGCAGCATCCGCTCTCTTTCATGCGCGAAAAAGAAGCGACCTTCCGCGACACCGTGGTGACACTGCTGCTCGACAATTCCGGCTCGATGCGGGGCCGTCCGATCACGGTCGCGGCGACCTGCGCCGATATTCTGGCGCGCACGCTGGAGCGTTGCGGCGTCAAGGTCGAGATTCTTGGCTTCACCACGCGAGCGTGGAAGGGTGGGCAGTCGCGCGAGGCGTGGCTTGCCGCCGGCAAGCCGGCCAATCCGGGACGTCTCAACGATCTGCGCCACATCATCTACAAATCCGCCGACGCGCCATGGCGCCGCGCGCGCAGAAACCTCGGCCTGATGATGCGCGAGGGCCTGCTGAAGGAAAACATCGACGGCGAGGCGCTCGACTGGGCGCACAAGCGCCTGCTCGGCCGTTCCGAGCAGCGCAAGATCCTGATGATGATTTCCGACGGCGCGCCGGTCGATGATTCCACGCTGTCGGTCAATGCCGGAAACTACCTTGAACGGCATCTGCGCTGGATCATCGAGGAGATCGAAACTCGCTCGCCGGTCGAATTGATCGCGATCGGTATCGGCCATGACGTGACGCGCTATTATCGCCGCGCCGTGACCATCGTCGATGCCGAGGAGCTTGGCGGCGCCATCACCGAAAAGCTCGCTGAGTTGTTCACCGAAACGCATGGCGAGGCCAAGGCGCCGCCGCCGCGCCGCCGGCTGCATTCCTGATTTCCATGGCGCGTCTGTTCAGGCGCCGCGACATCCTGCAAGGCGCCGCGACGCTGTACGGCGCGAGCGTTCTTGCCGCGCCGCGCGCGGCGTCGGCGCAGCCGGCGCACGCTGCGCCGTCCGCGACCGCCACCCTCGAGGTCAACGCCCGGCCGATCCGCTCTTTCGATCCGCGCGATACCTCCCATGTGCGTTATGGCGCGCTGCAGTTTCGCAGCGGCCTCGTGCTGACCTCGCCATTTCGTCAGTTCGGCGGCCTCTCGGCGTTGCGACTTGATGAAAATGGCGAGCGCTTCCTTGCCTGCAGCGATCGCGCCCACTGGTTCGCCGGACGTCTCGTTTATCAGGGCAAGGAACTGACCGGCGTGGCTGACGTCACCTCGGCGCCGATGCAGGGTCCCGACGGACTGAAGATCACGGCGCGTGGCTGGTTCGACACCGAGTCGCTCGCGCTCGATGGCGGCAGCGCTTATGTCGGCCTTGAACGGGTCAACAGGATTCTACGTTTCAATATGGCTGACGGCGGCCTGCTCGCGCGCGGGCAGATCGTTACCGTGCCGTCTCATGTTGCGGCATTGCCATTCAACCGTGGGCTGGAATCGTTGGTGTTCGTACCGCGAACGCACAGCGGCGCGGGACAGACTCTTGCCGGCACATTGATCGCAATTTCGGAGCGCGCGCTCGATACCGACCGTAACATCCGGGCATTTCTGATTGGTGGTGCGACGTCGGGCGAGTTGTCGATCCGCCGCCGCGACGATTTCGATATCAGTGATGCGACGCTGCTGCCGTCCGGCAGCCTGCTTCTGCTTGAGCGCAGGTTCTCGCTACTGTCGGGCGTCGGCATCCGCATTCGCCGTATTCCGCTCGCGCTGGTGGAGCCGGGCGCACTGCTCGATGGCGACGTGATCTTCGATGTCGATCTCGGTTACGAGATCGACAATATGGAAGGCATCGATTTTCACATTGCGAATGGCGAGCCTGTGCTGACGCTGATCTCGGACGACAATTTCTCGATGATCCAGCGCACGTTGCTGCTGCAGTTCACGCTGGTCGATGAATAGCAAGATGACCGTTGGATGAAACCATCTGCAGTACGACGAAAGTTTCCTTTGGATGCCTCAGGCCCAGACATCATCCTTTCGTCGGTATGGACGGGACTGGATATGCATGTTCCGCGCCGACAGTAGAATCGAGCCGGGCTGCGGTTCCTCTCGCATCTGCGCTGCATCGATTGCGACGCAAAATCGATTGCAAAAACATGAGAGATTTGAAGGCAAAGAAGGGCTTTGCAGTGCAATGTTAGAAGGATGCCGAAGAGTTGGAGCGGAAGCCCCTCTTGCGTCAGATTGTCCCAGGCTGGAGATTTTGGTATATTAAATACCTGTTCCCGTTGCACCATTAAGGCTCACGACCGCGTGAGATTGACGGTCGAGTGAAATGAACGTTCGATGAGCCGGCGTCAAAGACCGGTTAGGTCAACAGGGAGGTTATAAATGATGCGTACGCGCTACACGGCGAATTGTGCCTTTGCGGCTGTTCTCGGTGCTGCCTTTGTTTTCTCAGCATCACCAACACAGGCTGCTTGGGAGCCGACACGCCCCGTCGAACTGATTGTGCCCGCGGGCACCGGCGGCGGTGCTGACCAGATGGCTCGCGTTGTTCAGGGTATCGTCACCAAGCACAACCTGATGAAGCAGCCGATGGTCGTCATCAACAAGTCGGGTGGTGCCGGTGGTGAAGGCTTCCTCGATGTGAAGGGTTCGCGCAACAACCCGCACAAGCTGATCATCACGCTGTCGAACCTGTTCACCACACCTCTCGCGACCGGCATTCCGTTCTCCTACAAGGACATCACGCCGGTGACGATGATGGCCCTCGACGAATTCATCCTGTGGGTGAACGCCGACAAGCCATACAAGACCGCGAAGGAATACATCGACGCGATCAAGGCAGCGCCGGACGGCCAGTTCAAGATGGGCGGCACCGGCTCCAAGCAGGAAGACCAGATCATCACCGTCGCGCTTGAAAAGGCGACCGGCAAGAAGCTCACCTACATCCCCTACAAGGGCGGCGGTGAAGTTGCGGTGCAGCTCGTCGGCAACCATATCGACTCCACCGTGAACAACCCGATCGAGGCCGTGGCACAGTGGCGCGGTGGCAAGGTGCGGCCGCTCTGCGTGTTCGACTCCAAGCCGCTTGCTTACAAGGACAAGGTTGCTGGTGAGCAGACCTGGGCCGACATTCCGACCTGCAAGTCGCAGGGCCTCGATGTCGAGTACCTGATGCTGCGCGGCTTCTTCATGGCGCCGGGTGCAACCGCTGATCAGGTCGCTTACTATGTCGATCTGATGAAGAAGGTGCGCGAGACCCCCGAATGGGCCCAGCTCATGAAGGACGGTGCCTTCAACCAGACCGCGCTGAATGGTGCGGAGTATCTGAAGTGGGTTGATGCGGCCGAGAAGACCCACGAGACCCTGATGAAGGACGCGGGCTTCCTCGCTGCCAAGTAAACGTTCTCACAACGCCGGCGAAGTGACGGCTTCGCCGGCGCATGCTTCTTCGCGCAAGGAACAATCATATGAGTACTTCAAGTCCGAGCGGGACTGAAACCGGCCCGGCCCATCGTAGTGTCGAAGCGGGCGTTGCAGTCGCCTGCGTCGTCTTCGGCCTCATCACCCTGTTGGGCAGCCTCAAGGTCGGCGTTGGTTGGGGCGCCGAAGGTCCACAGTCCGGCTTCTTCCCGTTCTACCTCGGCATCATCATCATCGGCTCTAGCCTGATGAACCTGAAGGACGCCCTGGCGATCGACCGCACCAAGCTGTTCGCGAGCTGGCATCAGCTCGGACAGGTGCTGGCGGTTGTGATCCCGACCACGGTCTATGTCGTCGTGCTGCCTTACACCGGCATCTACGCCGCTTCGATCGTTCTCATCACCGGATTCATGATCTGGCTCGGCCGCTATCGTTGGCACACCGCGCTCGCGCTCGGCGTCGCCGTGCCGGTTGCGATCTACTTCTTGTTCGAGAAGTGGTTCCTGGTGCCGCTGCCGAAGGGGCCGATCGAATACGCGCTCGGATTGTAATGCATCGCCATTCGCCGTTCCTCAAAGTTTCAAGATAATCGGTAGGAAACCCCTATGCTCGCGGATATCGCAAATCTGTTCCACGGCTTCGCCGTCGTGTTGCAGCCATACAACGTACTGCTGATGGTGGTCGGCATCTTGCTCGGCGTCATCATCGGCGTGCTGCCGGGCCTCGGCGGCGCCAACGGAATCGCAATCCTGCTGCCGCTGACGTTCAGCATGACCCCGACGTCCGCGATCATCATGCTCTCCTGTATCTACTGGGGAGCGTTGTTCGGCGGCGCCATCACATCGGTGTTGTTCAACATCCCCGGAGAGCCGTGGTCGGTCGCAACAACATTCGACGGCTATCCGATGGCGCAGCAGGGCAAGGCCGGTGAAGCCCTCACTGCCGCCTTCACCTCTTCGTTCGTCGGCGCGCTGTTCGCCGTCATCGTCATCACCCTGGTCGCGCCGCTGGTGGCGAGCTTCGCTCTGGAGTTCGGACCCGCGGAGAAATTTGCGGTGTTCTTCCTCGCCTTCTGCAGCTTCATCGGCATGGGTAAGGAACCGCCGTTCAAGACCGTCGCCTCGATGATGATGGGCTTTGCGCTCGCCGCCGTCGGCCTCGACAGCGTCACCGGCCAATTGCGCCTGACCTTCGGCTTCACCGAACTGCTCAACGGCTTTGACTTCCTCATCGCGGTCATCGGCCTGTTCGGCATCGGCGAAATCCTCCTCACCATGGAGGAAGGCCTCGCGTTCAAGGGCAAGGCCGCCGGCATCAATCCGAAGGTGGTTTGGCAGACCTGGAAAGAGCTGCCGCGCTACTGGATGGTGTCGCTGCGCTCCTGCCTGATCGGCTGCTGGATGGGCATCTCGCCCGCCGGTGCAACGCCTGCCTCGTTCATGAGCTACGGCATCGCCCAACGCATTTCCAAGCGGGGCCATAACTTCGGCAACGGCGAAATCGAAGGCGTGGTTGCGCCGGAGACCGCTGCGCACGCCGCGGGCACCTCGGCGCTGCTGCCGATGCTCGCGCTCGGTGTGCCGGGTTCGCCGACCGCCGCGGTGCTGCTCGGTGGTCTGCTGATCTGGGGGCTGCAGCCGGGACCGCTGCTGTTCGTCGAACAGCCGGACTTCGTCTGGGGTCTGATCGCCTCGATGTATCTCGGCAACCTCGTCGGCCTGCTCTTGGTGCTGACCTGCGTTCCGCTGTTCGCGGCGATCCTGCGCATCCCGTTCAGCATCATCGCGCCGGTCATTCTGGTGATCTGCGCCATCGGTGCCTACACGGTGCACAACTCCGACTTCGACGTCATCCTGATGATGGTGTTCGGCGTGATCGGCTACGCGATGAAGAAGACCGGCTACCCACTGGCGCCGTTGGTCCTCGCCATCGTGCTCGGCGACAAGGCGGAGGAATTGTTCCGTCAGTCGCTGCTGGCTTCGGGCGGCAATCTCGGTGTGTTCTTCTCCAACGCCCTGGTTGGCTCGATCATGGCCCTTGGACTGATCGCGCTGTTCTGGGGTCAGATTTCGGAGCTCTGGGCGAAACTGCGCAGCCAGCCGAAGATTGCGGCCTGATCAGATCTACAGAGCGTCATGTCATCGCGGGCGGCCCCAACGGGGCCGCCCGTTCTTTTTTGAGGACGGATGTCATGGCTTCGGGCTGCGCGGTCCAGGTGGCTCCGGCGTAGCGTTGGAAGCGTCCTATACACCCCCACGTAGCAGACTCCCGCAGGGCGCCGCTGCGCCTGCCTTGATGAAGGAGAGAGCGGGACGAGGGAGTTCAAGGCAACAAAAAAGCCGGGTCGCGTGACCCGGCTTTTTGTATTTGATGAAATGCGTGATCAGCTCGCCGCGGCGAGCTTCTTCTCGATCTGGCGCTTGAGATCGACAGCCCGCGGCGACAACGTCGCGGCGTTGGCCTTGAGCAGGAACGCATCGAGGCCGCCATTGTGGTCGACGCTCTTGATCGCGTTGGTCGAAATCCGCAGCCGTACCGAGCGGCCGAGAGCTTCCGACATCAGTGTGACGTTGCACAGGTTCGGTAGAAACCGGCGCTTGGACTTGTGGTTCGAGTGGCTGACCTTGTGGCCGACCTGCGGCCCCTTGGCCGTCAATTCGCAGCGCCGTGACATGGCGAAATCCTTTATCGTCCCGGAACCGGCCTCGCCATCGAGGGGCTCGCCAGGGGTGATCCTCTGTCCATTTCAGGAACCGCGGACGTATAGTCGGCGCGGGGGCGAGCGTCAAGACAGGGCGGCCCGAAAGCGGGCCTTTTTGGCCGCCAAATGCTGGTTTCCGCAGGGAAAAGCGCGGATTCCGCAACATATAATCGACGTATTCGGTGGCACAATTGGACCTGTCAGGCGGCAGAGCGTCGGTTTCGCGAATTGAACCAGATTGGCGGCCCGGCCCGGGTCGGGTGGCGGCGGATCGGCCGTTTCAGCAGGACTTTCCCGCTCGTGGACAGAATGCGCATATTTCGGAGCCGGCGGATTTTTGCGGCGGGTCGTGGCCTGCGGCCGGGGCTGATCGCGGCAGGCGCGGGCTTGTTCGGTATGGCGTGGTCCGCTCCCGCCACGGCGCAAGGCCGGCTCGATGCGAAATACGAGGTGACGCTCGCCGGCCTGCAGATCGGCAAGAGCAATTGGGCGGTGGTGATCGGCAGCGACGATTTCTCGACTGCGATCAATGGCGGCACCACCGGCCTGCTGCAGGCCATCGGCAAGGGTGGCGGCACCGGCAGCGCACAGGGCCGTGTGGTTGGTGGCCAGCTCGTGCCGGCGACGTATGTCACCTCGATCATGTACGGCAAGAAGAACGAGACCATCCGGATCAATCTTGCCAGCGGCAACGTCAAGGATTGGGCGATCGAACCGGAGCCGCCAGTCGATCCCAAACGGCTGCCGCTGGCCGACGCGCATCGACGCGGCGTGCTCGATCCGATGACCGCCTCGCTGCTGCGCGTTCCAGGCAATGCCGATCCGGTAAGCCCGGAAGCCTGCAACAAGACTGCGGCGATCTTTGACGGCCGAATGCGCTATGACCTGCAACTCGAATACAGGCGCATGGAGAGCGTGAAATTCGCCAAGGGCTATCATGGCCCGGTGGTGGTCTGCGCGGTCTATTTCAAGCCGCTCGCGGGCTATGTGCCGGAGCGCTATGCGATCAAGTATCTCACCGCCTTGCGCGATATGGAAATCACGCTGGCGCCGATCGCCGGCACGCGCGTCCTGGTGCCGTTGCGGGTCAAGATTCCGACGCCAATCGGCATGGGTCTGATCCAGGCCACCGAATTCGTCACCACGCCGACGCCGCGCACCGCCGCGAAAACCAATTAGGTGATGTGACGGCCGCTTGCCGCCATATTGACTCTTTGCCCGATCGGAGTCCTCCGTGCGGTTAAGATTTTGACCGCAGTAAAGGTGGTCAAAAACGGAACAAAGCCTTGATCTAGCGTTGCTGACAATTTGTGACGCGAGATGTTGCGGTGAACGAAGCCGGATAAGATATGAGTTAGCGATTCGGGCCTCTTTCGTTCCGGACTCGTTCCAAAGCTTAAACACGGCGCGATAAGCGTTGCATTGTGAGACACTTATCGCTGCAATGAGAGTCATTCGCTCGGTGCCCCTTCAACGCGGCACATCCTGAGCCTCACGCGGACCCCGGCAAGATCACCATCATGACTTCTTTTTCGTCAGCACCGCTTTCCGGCGATGCGCGCGTTCCCGGAGCCGGTGTCACCGCGGTGCTGGGACCGACCAACACCGGCAAGACTCATCTCGCCATCGAGCGGATGCTGGCGCATTCCTCCGGCATCATCGGCCTGCCGCTCCGGCTGCTCGCGCGCGAGGTCTACAACAAGATCGCAGCACGCGCCGGCGCGGCGTCGGTGGCGCTGATCACCGGTGAGGAGAAGATCAAGCCGCCGAAAGCGCGCTACTGGGTCTCGACCGTGGAGTCGATGCCGCGCGATCTCGACGTGGCGTTCCTCGCGGTCGACGAAATCCAGATCGCATCCGATCTTGAACGCGGCCACGTCTTCACCGACCGCATCCTGCATCGCCGTGGCCGCGATGAGACGCTGCTGCTCGGCGCTGCCACCATGCGCCCGGTGATCGAACGGTTGTTGCCCGGCGCCAACATCGTCACCCGGCCGCGGTTGTCGCGGCTGGAATTTGCCGGGGATCGCAAGATTACGCGGCAGCCGCGCCGCACTGCGATTGTGGCGTTTTCCGCAGATGAAGTTTACGCCATCGCCGAACTGATCCGCCGCCAGCACGGCGGCGCCGCTGTGGTGTTGGGATCGTTGTCGCCGCGCACCCGCAATGCGCAGGTCGAGATGTTTCAGTCCGGCGATGTCGAATATCTCGTCGCCACCGACGCCGTCGGCATGGGACTCAACCTTGATGTCGATCATGTCGCCTTCGCGTCCGACCGCAAATATGACGGCTACCAGTTCCGTCGGCTCAATCCGACCGAGTTCGCCCAGATTGCCGGCCGCGCCGGCCGCGCTACGCGCGACGGCACCTTCGGCACCACCGGGCGCTGTGCGCCGTTTGAGCCTGAGTTGGTCAATGCGCTGCAGAACCACACCTTCGACAATGTGAAGACATTGCAATGGCGCAATTCCGATCTCGATTTTTCCTCGCTCGGCGCGTTGCAGGTCTCGCTGGCGCAGGCGCCGAACCACGAGATGCTGACGCGCGCGCCGGTGGCCGAGGATTTGCGCGTGCTGGATCACGCTGCGCGCGACCCGGATGTCCGCGAAATGGCGACCACGCCCGGCGCAGTGGAGCGGCTGTGGGGTACCTGTCTGGTTCCGGATTATCGCAAGATCGCGCCGGCGGCCCATGCCGAACTGGTGGTCACGCTGTATGGCTTCCTGATGCGCAAAGGGCGGATTCCCGACGATTGGTTCGCTGCCCAGGTGGCCCAGGCCGATCGCACCGATGGCGATATCGACACGTTGTCGGCCCGGATCGCGCAGATTCGGACCTGGACCTTTGCGGCTAATCGTCCCGATTGGCTGGCAGATCCGGACCATTGGCAGCAAATTTCGCGCGGGGTCGAGGATAAATTGTCCGATGCCCTGCATGAACGACTAACTGAGCGTTTCGTTGATCGCCGGACCAGTGTATTGATGCGCCGCTTGCGGGAAAACACGATGCTGAACACCGAGATTGGAAAGACCGGCGAAGTGATTGTCGAGGGCCATGTCATTGGCCGTCTCGATGGGTTCATGTTCGCGCCGGAGGCGGCTGAGGCAGGGTCCGATGCCAAGGCGTTGCAGGCTGTCGCGCTCAAGGCGCTGGCCGGCGAGATTGACGCGCGCGCCGAGAAGCTGTCGAACGCGGCGGACGACCAGTTTGCACTGGCCTCCGACGGCACGCTACGCTGGACCGGCGATGCGGTCGCCAAGCTGGTGGCCACCGAGAATACGTTTGTGCCGCGCGTGCGCATCGTCGCCGATGAGCGCCTGACCGGCGCGCCGCGCGATGCGGTGCAGGCGCGGCTCGATCTGTGGCTGAAGACGCATATCGAAAAGATTCTCGGGCCACTGTTCGAGTTGCAGAAGGCCGAGGACGTCACCGGCATTGCGCGCGGTATTGCATTCCAACTGAACGAGGCGCTCGGCGTGCTGGAGCGGCCGAAGATCGCCGCCGAGATGAAGGACCTCGATCAGCCCTCGCGTGCGATCCTGCGTAAATACGGTGTGCGATTCGGCGCTTATCACATCTTCTTCCCCGCACTGCTCAAGCCCGCGGCGCGCGGCCTTGCTTCGCTGCTGTGGGCGCTGAAGCAGGACAATGTGGATTTCGCCGCGCTGACCGGCGCGCAGCATCTGGCGGCAAGCGGGCGCACCTCGTTTGCTGCCGACAAGGCGCTGACGCAGGATGTCTATCGCACGCTTGGCTACAAGCTCTGCGGCGAGCGTGCCGTGCGCGTCGATATTCTCGAGCGGCTTGCCGATCTGATCCGTCCGGCGCTGTCGTGGCGGCCGGGCACCCATGTCGAGAAGCCTGCCGGTGCATTCGACGGCCGCTCCTTTGTGGTGACGCAGGCGATGACCTCGCTGACTGGCTCGGCCGGCGAGGATTTTGCCTCGGTGCTGCGGGCGCTTGGCTATCGTATGGACCGCCGCCTGCCATTGCCGCCGGAAGAAGCACCGGCGCCTGCGGTGGCGGGCGAAGCCGATGCGACGACGAATACCGATGCGACCGCTCCTGCCGACGATGCGGCGACGAACGAGGCCCCCGCGGATGCCGCGGCTTCGACCGAAGCTCCGGCAGACGATGCGGCGGTCGCCGAAACGCCTGCAGTCACCGCCTCGCTGTTGCCCGAAGTGACATTTGCCGAGCCTGCCGCCGCTCCTGCGTCGGAGACGGCTGTTGCGGAAGTGGCCGTGCCCGGTGCGGAACCGGCCGCGGCTGCAACTGGCAACAGCTCTGCCGCAGCCGATCCGACCTCCGAGAGCTCCGTAGTCAATTCGGCTGCCACGGCGACCGAACCGGTGCTGGTGGAGGTCTGGCGGCCGGCCGGCCGTGCCGACGAGCGGCGTCCGCGCCATCACCGCCACCGTCATGGCCATCAAGCGCATGGCCCGCAGGGTGGCCAGGCGGTGCCAGCCACGGAAGGCGAGGCGGGCGAGGGGCAGCGGCAGGAACGTCACGGTCGCCGCCGCAACCGTCATGGCGAGCATCGCCGGCCCGAGGGAGCCGAGGGCGAAGGCGCACAGGCCCGACCTCCCCGCGAGGAGCGGGAGGATCGGCATGGCCGTGACCGCTCCAAGGGGCCGAAGGGCAAGGGCCGATTCGAGGGCAAGCGCGACGGTCGCCGCGAGGGTGGCGCGCTGCGGACTTTCGCGAGCAGCGCCGGGCCGCGCGAGCGTGACCGCCCGGCCGATCCGAACTCGCCGTTCGCCAAGCTTGCCGCCCTCAAGGAGCAGCTCGCTAACCGCAAGGATTGACCGTTCCGCTTGGATCGTCAGCGCATCGACAAATGGCTCTGGCACGCGCGGGTTGTCCGCACCCGTGCCGATGCCGCTGCGCTGGTCGGCTTTGGTCATGTGCGCCTCAACGGGGCACGCGAGACCTCGCCCGGACATGGCATCAAAGCCGGTGACGTGCTGACCATTGCGCTGGATACGCGGGTGCGCGTCCTGAGAGTGACGGGCTTTGCCGAGCGGCGGGGCGATGCGCAGGCCGCCCATGCGCTCTACGAGGATTTGCAACCTCCGGCGCAGTAACTATCTACGGATGCAGACCAGCCCTTCCCTTGCCTTCCCTTGCAGCGCAAGAAATCCTGCGCTACGCAGCATCCAAATTTAGAGCGGTTCCGGAGCCTTTGGATGACGTACGTCGTCACTGAAAATTGCATCAAGTGCAAATACATGGACTGCGTCGAAGTCTGTCCGGTGGACTGTTTCTACGAAGGCGAGAACATGCTGATCATCCACCCGGATGAGTGCATCGATTGCGGCGTCTGCGAGCCCGAATGTCCGGCCGAGGCGATCAAGCCAGATACCGAGCCGGGGTTGGAAAAATGGCTCGAGGTCAACGCCGAATACGCCAAGACCTGGCCCAACATCACCCAGAAGAAAGATCCGCCCGACGACGCCAAGGAATTCGACGGCAAGCCGGGCAAGTTCGAGCAGTACTTCTCGTCCAAGCCCGGCACCGGGGACTGACCCTGGCGCGCCCGGAACCGCGGCTGCTGTCGGCTGCAATGCCTTAACCCTATCGGCAGCTAAATCGGCCCCCGGTTTCGCCGACAGGGCCCAAAACCGCATAAATCATTGATTTTTGCGGAAAATGTGCTATTATTCAAACATTCGCTTGGTTAAGCCCGCTCGCCCTTTCGCCGTGACGGTCTTCGTGACGAACTCGGAGGGTGCATTCGGTTCCGTAACACCTAGTCAATCAGGGGCGTGGCGGTTCCACGCAATGCGTCGTGGCAGACAAATCACGTCACAAGAAAACCAAAGCATCAAAAGATAAGGGTGCGTCCGCAGCCAGCCGCGACGCCGCCCGTAAGAAGGGCGCATCGGCATCCGCCCATGCCTCAAAAAGTAAAAGAAGCACAATGGTCAAGAAGACTGCAAAAACCTCCACCAAACCGGCGGGCGCGAAGGCGGCCGTATCGAAGTCCAAGACCTCAGTGAAGCCAGCTGCCAAGGCTCCGGTAAAAACGGCCGCGAAGGCTGCCAAGCCGGTAGCGAAGCCGGCCGCCAAGCCTGCGCACAAGCCGGTAGCGAAGGCTGCCGCGCCGCGCGTGGAGGAGCCGAAGAAGGTGCTGACCCAGCGCCAGGGCTTCAAGACCAATGAGTTCGTCGTTTATCCGGCGCATGGCGTCGGCCAGATTCTGGCGATCGAAGAGCAGGAAATCGCGGGTGCCACCCTCGAACTGTTCGTCATCAACTTCATCAAGGACAAGATGACGCTGCGGGTGCCGACGGCGAAGGTCGCCAATGTCGGCATGCGCAAGCTGTCGGAGCCGGCTTTGGTCAAGCGCGCGCTCGAGACGCTGAAGGGGCGTGCCCGCGTGAAGCGTACGATGTGGTCGCGCCGTGCCCAGGAATACGAAGCGAAGATCAATTCGGGTGACATCGTTGCGATCGCCGAGGTGGTGCGTGATCTGTATCGCTCCGAATCGCAGCCCGAGCAGTCCTATAGCGAACGCCAGCTCTATGAAGCGGCGCTCGATCGGCTGTCGCGCGAGATCGCGGTGGTGCAGCACGTCACCGAGACCGAAGCGGTCAAGGAGATCGAGGCCAATCTCGCCAAGAGCCCGCGTCGTGGCGCGGCCAAGGCGGAAGCCAGCGCGGATGCCGACGCTGTCGCCGAGGATGGCGATGATGGCGACGGCGATGATTCCCTCGCCGAGGACGAAGCGGCCTGATTGCTTTCGCTTCCCATGTGTTCAGAACCCGGCCTCACGGCCGGGTTTTTTGTTGGGCAGGTGTTGCGATGAGAGGTGATCGCCGCGGGCGATCTGATCTCAATCGACCACGATCTTGACGCGGTCGCGTGGCTTGAGCGTGGCGCGCGGCTCGAGCCCGTTGAGCACGCGGAATCGCTCGGCCGGATGATCGACGCCCTGCATGCGATAGGACAGCGATTCCACGGTGTCGCCTGGCTGCACCGTGATGATCTTGATGCGCAGCGGCCGCGCCGCTTGAATTTCCGCCAGCGTCAGCCTGCGGAATGAGTTGACGGCGTCGCGGAAGCTGCGTTCGGTTTCCGGATTTCTGTGCCGGCTCGCAAAGATGAAGCGATAGACGTCGCTGCCGAAGCGCAGCGCATAAATGCGGAATTGCCACTGGTCGCCGGACGCGGTGGCGGTGGCCGCCGGAAAGCCGTTGACCGTCAGCGCCTCGGTCGAGGCGCGGTCGACATTCTCCATCCAGCCGGAATTGAGATAATCGGCCAGGCTCTGCTCAGAGGGTACCCGCACCACATCGAAGCGCAGCGCCTGTGCGCCGCCTTCGCGCACCCCGATCACCGCCTGCGCGGTGTTTTCCAGCATGAACAGTTCGGGCGCCTGGAAGGTAAAGCCGAGCTTGGGATGCAGGAAGCGGCGACCGCGCACGAAGCCTTCGCTTGGGTCCTCGCCATAGACGATGTTGTCGATCGCGCGGAGATAGGTGTCGCGATCGCGTTCGACAGTGCGGGAGGAGGCAACCTGACGGGCGCTGGCCTGCGCGTTCTGTACCCGCTCCGGCGTTGCCGGGTGCGAGGACAGGAAGTCCTGCGATCGCGGATCGATCGTCGAGCGCGGCGCTTTCAGCTCGGCGTTGCGCTCCATCGCTGTCAGGAAGCGCGCTGCGCCATAGGGGTCGAAATTGGCCCGCGCGGCGATGCCGACACCGATGCCATCTGCCTCGAATTCCTGTGCGCGCGAGAAGCTCGCCATTGTCAGTTTGGTCTTGGCGAGCGCCAGCGCGGTCATGTTGGCGTCGTTGCCCATGTCGTTAACCACCCGTGTCACCAGCGCCGCCTGCCGCGCTTGTTCCTCGCGGATCGAGGCATGCTTGGCGATGACGTGCGCCATTTCATGCGACAGCACACTCGACAATTCCGAGGTGTCGTTGGCGAGCGCGATCAGTCCGCGCGTGACATAGAGCTGGCCGGTCGGAAGCGCGAAGGCATTGACCGCGCCGGAATTGAGGATCGTCACCTTGTAGGCAAGGTCGGGGCGCTCGGACACTGCCACCAGGCGATCCACGGTCTTGCCGATCAGCGCCTCAAGCTTGGGATCGTCATAGGTGCCACCATAGGAGGCGAGAATGCGTTCATGCTCGCGCTCGGTGGCGGCGGTTGGCAGCGCCGGCTTGTTGGGCCGCAGGATCGGGGCGGGTGCCGCCGGTGCAGCAACCTGGAAACGGCTCATGTCGCCGCAGCCGGCCAGCATGGCGGCGGTGCACAGCAGCAGTGCTGCGCGCAGACGCCCGCCATGCCCTCTGATCTGTGCCATCAACGCCACGCTATTTGTCCCCGGCTGCCGCTGCTGCCTGATTGCCGCCGATCAATTCGATCTGCCCGGGGTGAAGGACCTCGATTCGCGGCCCGCCGCGCCGCGTTACCCATCCCCGAATGCGGACCCGCTTGCCTGCCAGCGATGTCAGGCTCAGCCCCTGCGCCTCAATGGCCGGTATCATGCGCCGGGAAATCGTCGCCGCAAAGCCTTCAATCCGCCGCCGGCTGAAATTGACATACCATATTGCCCCCGCCTGCCGGACCGACACCAACTTGCCCTCGACAACGGTGAATCGCCCGATTTCCGCCAGGATATCGGCGGGTCTTTCAGGGTTTTTTGTGGCGGCGGAACTGGCCCAAAGGCCGCGCTGCGTGGCCCGCGCGTCGGTCTCGGCCGCCAACAATCCAGTGGCGCAGGCCCGATCCGTAACGGTTCCCGCCGCCATTGCCTGGCCTTCGCGTAAAAGCTGCTCCTGCAGGGATGCGTCGATTCCATAGACAAAGACAAAAACGAGCTCGCGGCCATAGCGGTCCGGCGCATCGCTTGTGCCATGCAGAGTGACGTTGCGGCCTTGCGTGAGCGCGCCGAGCGCAGCGATCGCGGCACCTTGGTCGCCGTCCGGCGGTTCGATTCCAGCAAGCCGAATATCGCGACCATCATCGAGGCGGAGGGTGCGCGCGTCGATGATCGCGCTCACCCGGCCTTCGCCCTGTAGTTCGAGATCGCAGGCCGACTGTGCCGCCGAATGGGCACCAATGACGACGGCTGCCACCAGCAGGATCGCGCCGACAGGGGCGGTGCAGCGGCGCCGGCGTAAAATCTGGCCGCCGCTACTCACGCGCATCGCCGCTCAGCGGTTGTGGTCGGAAATTACGCCGCGCACCACCAGCCTGTTCCAGATGAACAGCACGACCAGTGCGCCGATGGTCGCGGTGATGAAGCCGGCACCTTGACTAGGGCCGTAGTGACCGATGGATTGGCCGATGAAGGTCGCGAGAAAGGCGCCGGCGATGCCGAGCGCCGTGGTGAGGATGAAACCCGACGGATTATTCGGGCCGGGCGACAACAGCCGCGCAAGAATGCCCGCGACAAAGCCAACGACAAGAATCCAGAGCATGGCGGCCAACCTTTCCGTAGTGGTGTTGTCATCCGGTTCTTATGTTGGGGCAGAATGGCGCCGCCTGCCCCGCAAAGTCAGTGTCATCTCACAGCCAGCGCGCAGCCTCCTGCTCGGTCGGCATCCGTCCGTCCGGCGTCAGGTGATTGATCACCTCGGGCAGTTGCTGGCTGAGCCCGGCGAGCAATTCCTCGCGCGACAAGCCGGTCTGTGAGGCGAGGGCGTTGATCTGGTCGACGCCGAGTGCGTTCGCCAGATCATTCGGCGAGATCTGGCGGTTCGGGCCGGTGCTGACCCAGGAGTTGGCGGCATCGCCATGGCCGCTCTGCTGGAATTGATTGAGCAGATCGCCAAGACCGCCGCTCAGGATGCTGCCGGCGGCGCCGCCAGCAAGCAGGCCGCCGAGCGTGCCGCCAAGGCCACCTTGCAGCAACCCGCCAAGGGTGCCGCCCAGTCCATCGTTCGGCAGTCCGCCGGTTGCTGCAGTTGTGGTGCCGGGTGCCGGCACAGGTTGAGTGTTCGGGCGGCCGGCCTGGTCGCCGCCAAGATGCTTGACCGCCTTGTAGGCGAGCAATGCGAGGATCGCCATTGTGATCGGCGACATGCCGCCACCTTGCGCGGAGGCGTTGGCGTCACTGGGGCCGCGCGGGCCGTTTTGCATTCCGTTGAGGATATCAAGCAAACCCATGGAAGCCTCCTGGATTTCAAACGGCTTGAAAATAGGTCCGGCCTCCCGCGCTTACAAGGGAAGCAGGCCCGCGCAATCGCCTGATGGCCTCACGGCGCTGCTGCCGGAGTCACGCGATTGTCGTCCTAGCCGGCGCAAATAGCTTTGCGCCGGCAGAGACCGCACATGCTGCAATGGGCCTGCATTGTCTGCACGAACATCAGCCGGTCCGGATGTTTCAGCGGCGCGACGCTTTGGCCGATTTCTTCGCCGACTTTCGGGTGGTCTTGCGCGCGGATTTGCTTGCCATTGATTTGCGGGATGATTTCTTGGTGGCCTTCTTGGTCTTGCGGCCGGTCGCCTTCTTGGGGACGGTCTTGCCTTCCTTGCGGGCCTCGGACAGTCCGATGGCGATCGCCTGCTTCCGGCTTGTCACCTTCTTGCCGCTGCGGCCGCTCTTCAACGTGCCAGCCTTGCGCTTGCGCATCGCGCGGGCCACTTTCTTGCCGCTGGCTTTGGAATATTTACGTGCCATATCGATTGCTCCTCAATGGACCACGGTCAATTCCGGGAGCAGGACAAGGTTCCCAATTCGCAATGGCGCCCCATTGCGGCCGTGTGCGTGGTGAGTGAGAAGGCCCTTCGTCCGGTGCGTGGGCAAGGCGACACAAGCGGGCCGGCGCATGATAGCGATACCGCTTGGGTGGCGGTGGCTGCTTTACTCTGATATCAAATCAATGATTGTCTGATGTGCGAATCGCGAGAGTTCGAGATTCATGCGCCCCGCGCCGTCGCCCGCAAGGCGGCGAGACATCTGAGGCCATTCTTCATTTTGCCCATTCGCATCATTTCAGCCCTGTCAGCCAGAGTCGGATCAGCATGACTGCGCCAAGCTCCCACGATGTCGATGTGTCCGCGAACGGACGCCCCCGCCTCAGTATCGCTTTTGGCCTCGAACGGATGGGTCTTGTGGCGATGCGGGCGCCGATCACCTCGCTCTGCATCCTGGTTGCACTGTGCGTGGCGGCATTCTTCGGCCTGCAGCGCATCAAGATCGATGATTCACTGAGCCAGCTTTTCCGATCCGATACTCCCGAATACAAGCAGTACGAGGAGGTGACCAAGCGCTTCCCGTCCAGCGAATACGACGTGCTGGTGGTGGTCGAGGGCAAGTCGCTGTTGGAGCGCGCTTCGCTGGAGAAACTGCGCGACCTCGTGACCGATCTGCAATTGATCGACGGCACCCGCGGCATCATCTCGCTGTTCTCGGCGCGCCAGCCGCCCGAAAATGGCCAGTTGCCGGCCGCGCTGTTTCCGGAAGTGCTGCCTGAAGGCGAAGCTTACAAGGCCTTCATCAAGCGGGTGCGCGACAACGAGGTGATCCGCGGCAAGCTGCTGTCGGAGGATGGCACGCTCGCCTTGGTCGTGCTGGCGCTTGATCCGTCCATTGTCAGCGGCAAAGGCCTCAGCACGGTCGTCGGTGAAATCCGCAAGACCATGGCCGATGATCTCGCAGGCACCGGCCTGAACAACCAGCTTTCCGGCGTACCCGTGATGCAGCTCGAAATCCGCAACGCGGTGGAGCGCGACGGTCTCGTCTACAATATCGCCGGCGTGCTCGCCGGCTGTCTGATTGCGATCATCTTCTTCCGCCGCATCTCGTTCATGGTGATTGCGGCATTTCCGCCATTGATCGCGATCCTGCTTTCGCTCGGGGCGCTCGGTTGGTTCGGCTTCAGCCTCAACATGTTCCTGAACGTGATGACTCCGTTGATCATGGTCATCAGTTTTGCGGATTCGATGCAACTCACCTTCGCGGCGCGTGATCGCCTGATGGCTGGTGAAGATCGATTTTCCGCGTTTCGCAATGCCGTGCTGGTAGTCGGCCCGGCCTGCGTGCTCACGCACGGCACCGCGGCGCTGTCCTTCATCGCGCTGCAGTTCTCCGATTCGGACCTGATCCGGACATTCGGCGAGGCTGGCCTGCTGGCGACGGTTGTCGCGCTGCTTGCGGTGCTCTCATTGGTGCCGTTGTTTGGCGTGCTGCTGGTGCGCAAGGAGAACCTGTTCGTCGCCAGGATCAAGGGCGCCGATATCGGCGTCGAGGCGCTGCGCAGCTTTTGCCGCTGGATCGCGGTGCGGATGGTCGGCCGCCCCGGCTTCTTCAGCCTTATCGCGTTGCTGGTGGTGGTCGGGCTTGGCGTGATCTATGCCAATCTCGAACCGCGCTATCGACTGGCCGACCAGGTACCGGACAAGCAGCAGGCGGTGGAAGCGAGCAGCCGGCTCGACGCCAAGCTGACCGGCGCCAATCCGATCGACGTGCTGATCGAATTCCCCAAGGGGCAGAGCCTGTACTCACCTGGAACGCTGCAGATCATCGCCGAGGTTCACGGCATCATCGAGAAGCAGGCGGGCGTCGGCAATGTCTGGTCGCTGGAAACGTTGCGGCGCTGGCTGGCGGAAAAGGCCGGCAGGTCCGATGTCGCAACGCTGAAGGAATATGTCGATCTTCTGCCGGCCCATCTGGTGCGGCGTTTTATCTCGAAAGATCAGGGCGCGGTCGTGGTCTCCGGTCGCGTGCCTGATCTGGACTCCAGCCAGATCTTGCCGACCGTCGAAAAGCTCGACAAGGAGATGGCGGCGGTGCGGCGCGCTCATCCCGGCTACGAGGTTTCGGTCACCGGCCTGTCGGCGATCGCCGCACGCAACAGCGCCAGCATGATCGACAAGCTCAATCGCGGCTTGACCATTGAATTCTTCCTGGTGGCGGCCTTTATCGGTCTCGCCTTCCGCTCCGTGGTAGTGATGCTGTCGAGTATCCTGCCCGGCATCTTCCCGGTGGTGCTGTCCGGTACCGTGTTGTGGGCTCTGGGCGAGGGGCTGCAATTTGCCAGCGTGGTGGCGTTGACCGTCTCGTTCGGACTTGGCCTCAGCGCGACGATTCACTTCCTCAACCGCCTGCGGCTCGAGGAGAAGCCGGGAGTGGATGAGGGGCTGGCGGTGGAACGCGCCACCGTGCTGGTCGGTCCAGCGCTGATCCTGACCACCGTGGTGCTGGCTTGCGGTCTGGTGGTGACGGTGTTCTCGGACCTGCCATCGCTGCGGCTGTTCGGCTGGCTGAGTGCCTTCGCGATGGTGGCGGCGCTGATTGCCGACCTTTTCATCCTGCGGCCGACCGCAATGTTCCTGATCAGCATGTCGCACAAGCTGCGTGGCACGATGCACACCAAGCCGGCGGAATGAACAAGATCGCGATGCGCTGACCGGTGATCGCTCCAAAACAAAATCTCCGGGCGCTCGGCCCGGAGATTTTTTGGCGGTAAGAGCGAGAATTTAGCGGGTAAGCGAGATATTGACCGCGCGCAGTTCGCCCTTCGAGGAGATGGCGATTGTCTGCTTGTTGCCGCGGGTCGATATATTGAAGGTCGCAGCGTATCCGGCAGTCTGCACGAGCGCGGTCACCTGTCCCCCCGACACCCGCCCTTCGACTGTGCCGTTCACGCCGCGGCTCGATTCGGTCCAGGAACCGCTGAGTTGGCCCCCGGTTGAACGTACCTCGCTGGCGAGGTCGAAGCGGTAGCTGTCGCTTGCGCAACGCAGGTTGATGTTCACCACAGTGCTGCTGTTGCTGACGGAATAGTTGCCGCGGCAGCGAATCCGCTCATTGCTGGTGCCGTTATTGCTGGCGATGGAAATGGTGCCGTTGCCCGACCATTGTCCGGCATAGCCGGCGAAAGGCCCGGGATCGGCTCGGGCGGCGGTTGCGGGCAGCGCGAGTGCGGCGCCGCAGAGGGCGATCGCTGTGGTCCGGGACAAGGTATTCAAAATAGCCAGGGTCATTTGGAAATCCTGAGAGCGAGCTTTGCCTGAGAGTGATTCACCGGTTCCTGCAAGCCGCGCCAGAATACGACGAATGCCAGGGGCCGGGGTGCGAAACTTTATTCGCGACATGGCGCAAATTTGGGCGTTTGGCATCCATTCGCCAAGGGGTCAAAGGGGATCTGCAAACATATCTCCAACGGCGTCAGGACATTACGGCGGACCGCTGCCGGTATCGCGGGCACAGACATCAGTCGCCCCTGCGGCGCGGCGGGTTCAAGCCGGGAGTGTTCCAGCCGTTGTCAGGGCTCCGGGCGATAGGAAGCGATCTCGATCAGGCTGCCGTCGGGATCGCGGCAATAGACCGAGGTCAGCGTACCGACCGCGCCTTGCTTCTCGACCGGGCCTTCCTCGATGGCGATGCCGCAGTTGGTGAGGTGATCGACCACCTCCCGCGGCAAGGCGGTGGTCAAGAAACAAAGATCGTCACTGCCGGCTGCTTCGTGATCGGCCGTGAACCACTCACCTTTGCCGGTCGCGATCGGACGCAGGTTGATCTTCTGTCGGCCGAACTGCATGGAAATGCGCATCGGCCTGCCCTGGCCGGGGTCGAAGATCTTGCGTGTCATCCCAAGCACGCGCTCGTACCAGGCGGCGGAGGCTTCCGCGTCAGTGACATTGACGACGAGGTGGTCGAGCGCGCTGACGCAGATCGGCATGAGGTCTCCTGAATGACAGCGGCTTCAGCTTGAAGGCATGGTGGTGTCGGCAATGCGCTGCATAGCAGCAGCGCCTGAATCCAAATTGGTGCGGGCCGGCCTTCCTTAAAGCCGCGTTGCGATATCGTGGGCAAGAACGAAGATGCGTCGCCACAAGATTTAACGACTTCGTGATCGGCGAGCGTTCCGGGTCATTTCAATCCGCAGCTAAAGGAGGTTTCATTAAACCAAAGTCTGACGAAATCTATTCCGTTGGCGCGTCTAAGAGTTCGCATCTCTCGGGAACTTGTTGCCAAACTTCCCGACAAGCTTTTGTCTTGCGCCAATACAATAAACGTCGAGCCAAACAAGGCCGGCCAAAAAAGGTTCAAATAGGGGAGGACGCCATGACGTCACGTAAGAAAGATACCGCCAGCCGCCGCCAATTTCTGAAGGTTGCTGCGGCCAGTGCGGCCACTGTCGCTGCGCCGGCCGTCGTGCAGGCGCAAGGCCCGGTCCACATGCGCTTCCAGAGCACGTGGCCATCCAAGGACATCTTTCACGAATACGCACTCGACTACGCCAAGAAGGTCAACGACATGACCGGCGGCGATCTCAAGATCGAAGTGCTGCCGGCGGGCGCCGTCGTTCCCGCGTTCGGCCTGCTGGAAGCGGTCTCGAAGGGGACGCTCGATGGCGGCCACGGCGTGCTCGTCTATCACTATGGCAAGCAGAACGCGCTGGCGCTGTGGGGGTCGGGTCCGGGCTATGCGATGGACGCCAACATGTTGCTCGCCTGGCACAAATACGGCGGCGGCAAGGAGCTGCTCGAGAAGCTCTACAAGTCGATCGGCGCCAATGTGGTCTCCTTCCCCTACGGCCCGATGCCGAGCCAGCCGCTGGGCTGGTTCAAGAAGCCGGTGACCAAGGCTGAGGACATGAAAGGCCTCAAGTTCCGCACCGTCGGCATCTCGATCGACGTGTTCTCCGGAATGGGTCTTGCGGTGAACGCGCTGCCGGGCGGCGAAATCGTTGCGGCGATGGATCGCGGCCTGCTCGATGCGGCCGAGTTCAATAATGCCTCGTCCGACCGCGTTCTCGGCTTCCCCGACGTCTCCAAGATCTGCATGCTGCAGAGCTATCACCAGAACGCCGAGCAGTTCGAGGTGATGTTCAACAAGAACAAGTATGAGAGCCTGCCGGAGAAGATCCGCGCAATTCTCGACAACGCCGCCGAGGCGGCGAGTGCCGACATGTCCTGGAAGGCGATCGACCGCTATTCCAAGGACTATGTCGAGATGCAGACCAAGGACAAGGTCAAGTTCTACAAGACCCCCGATTCGGTCCTGCAGCGACAGCTTGAGATTTACGACGAGGTCGTCGCCAAGAAGTCGGCGGAAAACCCGCTGTTCAAGGAGATCGTCGAGTCGCAGATCGCGTTCGCCAAGCGCGCGACCCAATGGGAACAGGATACGGTCACCAACCGCCGTATGGCCTACAACCACTATTTCGGCCCCAACGCGAAGAAGAAGACCTAAAACTCGCCGGTGCCAATGAAATGGGGTCTCATCCGGGACGATGTTTCCGGATGAGGCCTTGTATTCGTACCATCATCACATTTAGGCTTTGTCGAATGCGCTGGTCTTGAGCTTGGCGAATGCCGCTCCGACCCCGCATCGATGGTGCTTCTCGCTTACAGCGGGGTTTTCATGACCTCAGATAATGTCCTGCATACTATCGACCGCATCAGTACGGTGACCGGCAAGATCGCTTCCTGGCTGGTGATGGGGTTGATGCTCCTCGTCTGCGCAGAGGTGTTCAAGCGTTACATCCTCAACATGCCGACGGCGTGGATCTTCGACGCCTCCAACATGCTGTACGGAACGTCCTTTATGTTGTGCGGTGCCTACACACTGGCCCAGAACGGGCACGTCCGCGGCGACTTTCTCTACAGCTCGATGCGGCCGCGCACGCAGGCGACGCTCGACCTCGCGCTCTATGTCATCTTCTTCCTGCCAGGCATCATCGCGCTCGCCTACGCCGGATGGGGGTATGCGGCTGATTCCTGGCACATCAACGAGCACTCCAATGTCACGGCAGATGGACCCCCGGTCTATCACTTCAAGGCCATGATCCCGATCGCCGGGTTTCTGCTGTTGCTGCAAGGTGCGGCGGAAATCGCGCGCTGCGTCATCTGTCTCAAGACAGGCGTGTGGCCGGAGCGACTTGAGGACGTCAATGAAATTGACGTGGTCGAAGGGCAGCTTGCGCAAAGCGAGTTTGTTGACGAGGAATTGCGCAAGATCGCTATCGAGAATGCGCAGAATATTGATGAAGCGGCGCGTCAGCGCGGCATGGGGGGAGCATCCACGCTATGAGTGATCCCGCACTCGGGCTCTTGATGCTCGGCCTGATCGTGGTCGTCATCATTATGGGTTTCCCAACAGCGTTCACGCTGATGGGACTCGGTATGTTTTTTGGCTTCTTCGCCTATCACCAGACCGGTCAACTCTGGACTGATAACCTGATCTTCGAACTGATGGTGCAGCGCACCTACGGTGCGATGACCAACGACGTTTTGATCTCGATCCCGCTATTCGTGTTGATGGGATACGTGATGGAGCGCGGCGCGCTGGTCGATAAGATGTTCCATTCGATCCAGCTCGCTTTCCGTGGCGTGCCTGCCTCGCTCGCGGTTGCCTCGCTGATCGTCTGTACATTTTGGGGCATTGCCTCCGGCCTTGTTGGTGCGGTGGTCGTGTTGATGGGCGTGATCGCGTTCAACCCGATGCTCAAGGCTGGCTACGACGTGAAACTTGCGGCTGGCGTCATTACCGCCGGCGGCACGCTCGGCATTCTGATCCCGCCCTCGGTGATGATCATCGTCTATGCCGCGGTGGCCGGGCAGTCGATCGTCAAGCTCTACGCCGCGGCGATGTTCCCGAGCTTCTTCCTGGCCTTCCTCTATCTCGTCTACATCATTGGCTGGGCGATGCTCAATCCGAAGATCGCGCCCAAGCTGTCGGAAAGCGAGACCCGCGTCCCGGTCTCCGGATGGATCGCGGAGTTGCAGAAGGTCTATAGCCGTAGGTTGCTGCCAGCCCTGATCGGGGCCGTGGTGGCGCCGAAGCGGGCGCTCGGCATCGCTGCCGATGGTGTGCGCGTGACCTACGGCTTGTTGCTGAAGAACTTCGTGTTTGCGCTGACGCCGCTGCTGCTTGTCGCGGGTACGCTATGGGGTGTGTGGTGGTACGTCGTGATCCATCCGCAAGCCGATGCGCCGCAGCCGACCACGACGATTTCGCAGCAGCTCGGCTCGGGTGCGTCGGACCAGCAGGCTGCCGACGAGCCGCTCCAGGAACTTGGAGCCGGCGCGACGGCGGACGAGAAGGCTGGAGGCGGGGAGCCGTTGCAGCAGATGGGCAGCAGGGATCTTGCAGGATCGTCGGCCGCTACCCCTGTGGAGGTTGGGCCATCCCAAGACTTCTATATGTACTTCGCCTTCGCTGTCGGCGCCTGTCTTCTCCTGCTGCTCTATTACTACTGGGGCATGGAGGGAGAGCAGTTCGAAGTCTTGCGCATGCTGATCTCGTCTGTGATGCCGCTCAGTATCCTCACCTTTGTGGTGCTGGCGGTGATCCTGTTCGGTATCACCACGGCGACGGAATCGGCTGCGGTGGGTGCCGCGGGCGCGTTCCTGCTCGCGATCCATGCCGGCACGCTGACATGGAAGCGGACGCAGGAAGCAGTCTATCTCACGGCGAAGACCACTGCGATGGTGTGCTGGCTGTTCGTCGGCTCGGCCCTGTTCTCGGCAGTGTTCGCGCTGCTCGGTGGGCAGGCTCTGCTGGAAAGCTGGGTGCTGTCGCTCAACCTGACGCCGGTTCAGTTCATGATCCTGTCGCAGGTGATCATCTTCATCCTTGGCTGGCCGCTGGAGTGGACCGAGATCATCGTGATCTTCGTTCCGATCTTCCTGCCGATGCTCAAGCACTTCAACGTCGATCCGGTGCTGTGGGGTGTGTTGGTGTTCGTGAACCTGCAGGCGGCGTTCCTGTCGCCGCCGGTGGCGATGTCGGCCTTCTATCTGAAGGGCGTTGCGCCAAAGCACGTCACGCTCAACCAGATCTTCAGCGGCATGATGCCGTATATGGCGATCGTGATCGTATGCATGATCATCATGTATCTGTGGCCGGGCATGACGCTGTGGCTGCCGACCTACCTCTATGGCAGCGCGGCGGGATAACACGACTGAGCGGGGCTGCATCGGAGTGGCCACGGTTGGCGAAGATCAGACGCCCCGGCAGGTATGCCGGGGCGTTTGATCATTAGCGGTGTGAGAAATCGGCTGATGATGGTGGCGAGAGCTCGGCGATTGCAGGCCACAAGTGGGGTCATCCCAGTGGCGAAGCGGGGCCGGCTCTGCTAAGGAAACCGGGCCTCCGCCAGAGCGGCGTGGGGGTCTGGCTCCGGTCCCGTAGCTCAGCCGGATAGAGCGGCGGTTTCCTAAACCGCAGGTCGGAAGTTCGAGTCTTCCCGGGATCGCCAAGCTGTCATGCGGCCGTCATGCCGCCCGCACTTCGCGCAGGAAGGCATCGACCTGCATCTTGAGCGTTTCGCCGTTCTCCGACAGCGCCGCAGCCGAGGCCACCACCTGATCGGCAGCAACCCCGGTTTCCCGGGCCGCCTCGCGGACGCCGACAATATTCTGCGAGACCTCTCCCGTGCCGCGCGCGGCCTCGGCGACATTATAGGCAATCTCGCGTGTCGCCGCGCCCTGTTCCTCGACCGCCGACGCGATCGCGCTGGCGATCTCGTTGACCCTGCCGATCGTCTGGGTGATGTCGTCGATCGCCTCCACCGATGACAGCGTGGCGCTCTGGATCGCCGAGATCTGCGCGGAGATCTCGTCCGTTGCTTTCGAGGTCTGGCTTGCCAGCGCCTTGACTTCCGAGGCCACCACCGCGAAGCCGCGGCCGGCTTCGCCGGCGCGTGCCGCCTCGATGGTGGCGTTGAGAGCAAGCAGGTTGGTCTGGGCAGCGATCTCGCTGATCAGTTTCACTACATCGCCGATCTTCTGCGCGGCCTGAGCCAGGCCGCGAACGTCCGTGTTGGTGGTGTTGGCCTGCTCCGAGGCCTCGCGGGCGACCCTGGCGGATTCGTTCACCTGCTTGGAAATTTCGCTGATCGAGGCGTTCAGTTCCTCGATGGCCGCAGCAACGGCCTGCGAATTGCGTGACGCTTCTTCGGAGGCCGCGGCGACGGTGGTGGTCTGCTGTGTCGCTTCCTCGACGGTGCCCGCCATTGAGACTGCCGTGGTGCGCAGCCCGGTTGCCGCGGTGCCGACGGCATTGACCACGCTGCCGACGCCGGCCTCGAAGCGGGCGGCGAGGGCGTGAATAGCGCTGCGCCGCTCACTCTCGGCCGTCAGACGTTGCTCCTCCTGAGCCATACGCAGCCGTCCGGTTTCGATCAGTCCGTCTTTGAAGACCTCGACGGCAGCAGCCATCGAGCCGATTTCGTCGCGGCGATTCGAGCCCGGCACCGTGGCATCATGCCGGCCGGATGCGATGTCGCGCATCGCGCCTTCGAGCGCCAGAATGGGCTTTGCAAGGCCTCGGCCAAGCCAGGCGGCAATCAGGCCGGCCATGATAACGGCGGCGGCGGTGCCGAATGCGAGCCACATGATCGAGCGGTGCTTGAGTTCACTATAGGCGGTGGCGTCACGCACGATCTCGACGACCGCGATCGGCTCGCCCGAGAAGCTCTTGATGGGACCAAATGTGGCGGCGGTCGGATGGTCGCCGCTGTCGTCCTGCCGGATCACCGTGTGGCCGGCCATCGCCTGTTTGACGAAATCGACCGGGGTGACGCCGCCCGCCATCGTGCTGGCGAGAGTCTTCACGGCACCTTCACGAAGCTGGTGAATTGCGACATCAACGCCGAAACGGGATTTCATTGTCTTGACGAAGGTATCGCCGAACGGGGCGCCGACATCGACGTTGCCGATCACTTTGTCGCCGTCCAGCATCGGGGCGGACCCGAACACGTTCAGCACTTCGAGGCCGGCCTCGACGCCGCCGATCGGCTTTTTGGTCGTGATGGCCTGCACCACAAGTTGACGGCGCTTTGAAACATCGTCGCCAAACACCTTTGGATTATGTGCGCGGGCGAAGCTGGTGGAGGGCGGAATCTGAATCGTGATCAACTCGAGGCCCATCGGGACGATCTTCTTCAGCGCGCCCTGCAGGAGCTCGATCGTTCCGGGACGATCGGCGGACCGGACCAGATCCTTCAATTGGGGCATCTCTGCCAGTGTGTTGGCAACGGCGAGCGTGGCCCGGGTCTCGGCATCGAGCGCGGCGACCAGGTTGGCGTAGTCGGCTCTCAGCTCACGATTGAGTGCGGTATCGACCGTGCTCTGTTGGCGCCACATGCCGAAGCCTGCGAGCACGGCGCAGGACGCGGCCGCGACCAGTGAGATCGACACCATGATGCGGATTGAAATGGACCTGAATTTCAGCATGCGAGATCGCCCCATCTTCCGGCCGGTGCGGCCGGTCCGGGCAAGGCATACAGAACTCGAATCAATAAGCGATTAACGAAAGCGTGGCGAAATAAGAAAGTGCTTCAAGAGTCGATGATATCGATATGTCATCCGGTTTATACCGGAATTAGCGAGGCTATCGCGATTCCATTTTCTGAAATAGTTGCATTGTGCCGCTCGCTTTGTGCATTGACGATCGTGCGTGCGTTTCCGGAATTTGAAATATTGACGTCGAATGGCGTGTAGCGATCACATGGAGTGAATGTCGTTTCGGCTGCTGCGCGCTGCCGATCACATCCCGGCCGGCGCAGGAGCGGCCAGCTGCGAGGTTGGCACGGAACGCGCGGTGGCTGCGTCCGCCTGCGATGCGCGGGTATCGACAAGAGCAATGCGTGCAAATAACAGCGCGGCAATGATGGTCCAGAAAATTAACAGCCCAATCCGAGCTCGGTGTGTGCTGGCGCTCGCTGCGTGATGCCTGCGCTCCGCCCAGTTGATCGATCCCGATCGTGGCAAAAGAGCATCGGCAGAGCGAAGCGGGGAATAGAAATGCGCGGGATCGTCCATGGCAGAAACCTGTCGCTTGATCGATACAGAATTGTCTTGAAAATCAATTAGTTCAAGAAAAGGAAGCGCCATTTTTCGGTACGGCTGGAGCACAACACCGCCGCATCCAGCCGCTTCGAAAGATTGTTTTTCCGAACAGTGCGAGTTGGGGTTGGTCAGGGTCCGTGGCGGACATGGCGCGAGAAGCACTGGCGGCACCTCAGACCGCGCGAGCGAGTTTGCAAATTGCGCGCGGGGGTGAGTTTGAATCGCCGAAGCTATGCAGTGATATTGCGTTCGCTTCGCTCCGTGTGGTGAGCGAGGACGATGCGCGCTATTCGGCAGCCTGGCCTTGTTTCCGTAGAGGTGATCAGCCGCAGGCTGCGTATTCGGCACTGCCGGGCCGGAGGGGGCCGCGTCAGAATTTGCTTTGCAAAGCGGGAGTTTGTCGTCCGCGCTGAATGACGCGGCCCTGATCGCGTGAAGCCGTCTGTCGCTGTTGTGAAGAGTTTCACGCAGGTATTGGCAGCAATGCGAGGATGACTCCGTATCTTTGCCATTCACGGTGCGCGATTCTAGGCCGCTGTGGCCCGTAATTCCGAGGTCGCCTTTATCTTGCGGGTCGTTCACCGCTCGTGGCGCGTCAAGTCTTATATTAGACATATGACATCTTTACAGATCCGCCTGACGGTGGCACGCTGGTCTTACGACGTGGCAAGTCGAACAGGGAGAGGACGCCGTCGCGCGAGCCGGACATGATCATGAGAAGACCCGCCGAAGAAGCGGAGTCCGGTGTCATGAACGGCTCGCTGTATCGAACGCGCAGCTTGGGGGACATCGCCGTTCAGCGGCGAGAAACAGAGAAATTACCTCTTTCCCTAGGCGCAACAAGAACGGAAGCTGAGACAGGTCGATCTTGGAGGAGCCAATGGAGACGACAAGCCCGCTTCTAGAAGTCGGGGGAGTGACGCTTCAATATAAGACGCCGCGCCATCTGGTGACGGCGACGTACCGGATCGATTTTGAAGTCTACCAGGGCGACCGGTTTATCTTGCTGGGGCCGTCGGGGTGCGGGAAGTCGACGCTGCTGAAGGCGGTGGGCGGCTACATGACGCCGACCGAAGGCGAGATGCGGCTGAAGGGCCAGCTGATCCGCCAGCCCGGCCCGGACCGCATGATGGTGTTCCAGGAGTTCGACCAGCTGTTGCCGTGGAAGACGGTGCGGCAGAACGTCATGTTCCCGCTGCAATGCACCCACCGGCTGTCGGCGCGCGAGGCCGACGAGCGCGCGATGCACTACATCAACAAGGTCAATCTCGACAAATTCGCCGACAGCTACCCGCATATGCTGTCGGGCGGCATGAAGCAGCGCGTGGCGATCGCCCGCGGCATGGCGATGGAGCCGGACATCCTGCTGATGGACGAGCCGTTCGCCGCGCTCGACGCGCTGACCCGGCGCAAGATGCAGGACGAGCTGATGATGCTGTGGGAGGAGACCCGCTTCACCGTGCTGTTCGTCACCCATTCGATCCCCGAGGCGATCAAGATCGGCACCCGCATTTTGCTGCTGTCGCCGCATCCGGGCCAGGTCAAGGCCGAGCTCAATGGCGGGCTGCAGGGCGAGGCGGCGCTCGAGCTGGAGCGGCGGATCCAGACCATGCTGTTCGCCGACACCATCGAGGAGGCGGAGAATGTCTAAACCCTCAACGCTGACGATGGCGCGGATCGCGGAGGCGCCGCTGCGGCCGGAGTTCGTGCGCGACGCCGAGGCCACCTCCCGCCTGCCGGTGGTGGTGGAGAAGCCGCTGCCGTTCTTGTTCCGGCTCTACAACAAGAGCTGGCTGCGCAAGGTGATGATCCTGGTGATCCTGGCGCTGGTCTGGGAGGCCTATGGCCGCTACCTCAACAACGACCTCCTGTTCCCGACCTTCAGCGCCACGGTGGATGCCTTCATCACCGACATCGCCAATGGCGTGCTGCCGGCAAGGGCGTGGTCGTCGATCAAGGTGCTGCTGATGGGCTATGCCTGCGGCATCGCGCTGGCCTCGGTGCTCACCGCGCTGGCGATCATGTCGCGGATCGGCACCGACTTCCTCGAGACCCTGACCTCGATGTTCAACCCGCTGCCGGCGATCGCGCTGTTGCCGCTGGCCTTGATCTGGTTCGGGCTCGGCAATGGCAGCCTGGTGTTCGTGCTGGTGCATTCGGTGACCTGGGCGATCGCGCTCAACACCCATTCCGGGTTCCTGTCGGTGTCGAGCACGCTGAAGATGGTGGGGCGCAATTACGGGCTGTCGGGCTTCGACTACATCCGCAAGATCCTGATCCCGGCGGCGTTCCCCAGCATCCTGACCGGCCTCAAGATCGGCTGGGCGTTCGCCTGGCGCACCCTGATCGCGGCCGAGCTGGTGTTCGGCGTCTCCTCCGGCTCCGGCGGCCTGGGCTGGTTCATCTTCGAGAACAAGAACAGCCTCGACATCCCGCATGTGTTCGCCGGCCTGCTCACCGTCATCATCATCGGCCTCGTGGTCGAGAACCTCATGTTCCGCGCCATCGAAAACAACACCATCGGTAAATGGGGAATGCAGTCGTGAAGCGGAGTGCATTCTGACGTCGGCACTATCCACGGCGCTTCGGCGCATCCTGTCTAAAACAACATCGATCAAACAAGGGAGGACACTATGAACTGGCAAAGGCTGGCGCAGCTCGCAGGCGCTGTCGGACTTCTGTTTTCCGCAGGACTTGCGGGCGGTGCTCACGCCGAGACGGCAACCGTCCGGATCGCCAAGCAATTCGGCATTTCATATCTGCCGCTCACTTTGATGGAAGATCAGAAGCTGTTCGAGAAGCACGCCAAGCAGGCCGGGGTCGATCTGAAGGTCGAGTGGCTGCGGTTTACTGCGGGCTCGGGAATGAACGAAGCCCTGCTCTCAGGCAACCTCGATTTTGCGTCCGGCGGCGTCGGTCCGATGCTGACGATCTGGGGCAAGACACAGAACAATCTCAAGGTGAAGGGAATCGCGGCGCTGAACGCGATGCCGCTTTACCTCGTCTCGTCCAATCCGAACGTGAAGACCATCAAGGATTTCACCGAGAAGGACAAGATCGCGCTGCCGGGCGTCAAGACCTCGATCCAGGCGGTGACGCTGCAGATGGCGGCCGAGAAGGCGTTCGGCACCGGACAGCAATACAAGCTCGAACTCGCTCACGGTTTCGATGGGCCATCCCGACGCGCTGGCTGCCGTGCTTGGCGGACACTCCGAGATCAACGCGCATTTCGGCTCGGCACCGTTCCAGGACATCGAACTTGCCGATCCGCGGGTGCACAAGGTGCTCGACAGCTATGACGTGCTTGGCGGGCCGCATACCTTCAACTCAGTCTGGGCGACGACCAAGTTCGTCGACGGTCATCCGAAACTCGTCAAGGCTTTCATCGCCGCGCTGGAAGAGAGCGTAAGTCGCATTAAAGCCGATCCGGCCGCGGCTGCGACGATCTGGATCAAGGCCGAGAACTCGAAGCTGTCCGCCGCGGACGCGGAGAAGATCATTCGCGATCCCAAGAACGAGTGGACCACCACACCAAAGAAGGTGCTGGTTTATCTCGACTACATGAACCGGGCCGGCCTCGTCTCGGCCAAGACCAAGAACTGGCAGGACATCTTCTTCAGCGGCATTCATGGCGCAAAGGGAAGCTGATCAAGTTCGGACGGGCGCAGTTACTGCGCCCGTCCTTGATTTGCGGGCAGGTTGACGTGATGACGATGCAAACGACCACTGAGCGCGACGACCGGACATCGACCGATTTTCTGACCGTGCAGATCTGGCGCGGTGATCGCGATGGCGCTTTCCAGACCTTCCGGGTGCCGGTGCGCGAAAACCAGACCGTGCTGGATGTGGTGACCGAGATCCAGCGCACCCAGGACGACACACTGTCCTATCGCTATGCCTGCCGGGTCGGCATGTGCGGATCCTGTGCCATGATTGTCAACGAGCAGCCGCGCTGGACCTGCCGCACGCGGGTCGACAAGCTTGACGGCGGTCCGCTGAAACTGGAGCCGCTGCGCAACCTGCCGATCGTCAAGGATCTGGCGGTCGACATGGAGCCATTCTTCGACAAATGGAAAGCGGCGCATGGTTATTTCGAGCCGGGCGAGAGCCCGCCGGCGGATTTCGCCATCGTCGAGCCGGCCTCGCCAGAGCGTCAGGCCGCCGACGAAGGCATTGAATGCATCAATTGCGGCGTCTGCTACTCGGCCTGTGATATCGTATCGTGGAATCCGGAATATCTCGGCCCGGCCGCGCTCAACCGCGCCTGGACGCTGGTCAATGACGTGCGCGACCGCGGCCAGGACGCGCGGCTGACGGCGGTATCCGGCGACGCCGGCTGCCATTCCTGCCACAGCCATATGAGCTGCACGCGGTTCTGCCCCAAGGAACTGTCGCCGACCTTCTCGATCGCAGGCCTTAAGCGCGCGACCTCCAACCGGCTGTGGAGGCGGAAGCGATGAACCCGGTGCTCTATCTCGCCCAGCGCGGCACCGCCGTCATCCTGGCATTCGCCGTTGCGGTTCATCTGACGACGATTATTTACGCGGTGCGCCACGAATTGACCGCCGGGGAAATCCTCGGCCGCACCCACGGCAACAAGGCGTTCCTTGCTTTCTATCTTGTGTTCGTGCTGGCGGCATCGATCCATGCGCCGATTGGTTTGCGTTCGGTGCTGCGGGAATGGACGGGGTGGCGCGGCCGCTCGCTCGATCTTGCGATGGTCATGTTCTCGGCGCTGCTGCTGTTTCTCGGAATGAGGGCCGCTCTGGCGGTGTATCTCGCATGATCCGGAATGCGCACCTCAAGCCCGGATTCGTTGCCGCGATGCTGCATCGCCTATCCGGCATTGCGTTGGCGATTTTTCTGCCGATGCACTTCATCGCGCTGGGCACCGCGCTCAGCGGCGCCGATGCCCTGCAGGGCTTTCTGGCTTTGACTCATTCCGGCTTCGTTCGTTTTGCCGAATGGGGACTGGTGATGGCGCTAGCGGTTCACATGGCGCTTGGCCTGCGCGTGTTGGCGATCGAGTGGCTCGCTATGCGGGATCGTGGTGCCGTGGTGGTTTCGAGTTGCGTCGCCGCCTCGGCTGCGGTCGGATTGCTGTTTTTGCTGAGCGGCGGAACTTAGAGAGGAGCAGATCATGCAGATCGACATCAAGGAAGTCGAAGAGGTTTGCAAGACCCTCTATGTGCAGGCGCTCAAGATGTTGCCCGCCGATATTAAGGCTGGTTTCAAACAGCTCGTGCGTGATGAGACCAGCGCGACCGGTCGGACCATTCTCGACACCATGGTCGAAAATATCGCGGTTGCCGAGCGCACCAACAATATCCTCTGTCAGGATACCGGCATTCCGATCTACAACGTTACTATCGGGCGCGATGTTGCCTTTGAAGGCGTTGATCTCAAGGCGGCGATCCGGCGCGGCTGTGAGCGCGCCACCACGGAATGTTCGCTGCGCTCCTCGGTGGTGCATCCGATCACCCGCAAGAACAACCAGACCTCCAGCGGCATCCGGGTGCCGATCATCCATGTCGATTTCGACGAGCGTCCCGAAACCGTCTCCATCGAAATGATCCCGAAAGGGTCGGGTTCGGAGAACGGCTCGTTCCTGCAGATGCTGCTGCCGTCCGACGGCATCAAGGCGGTGAAGAGGTTCGTCATCGAGCGCGTTATCGACCTCGGCGGCCGGGTCTGCCCACCGACCATCGTCGGTGTCGGTATCGGCGGCACTTCGGATCTGTGCATGCATCTCGCCAAGATTGCGGCGACGCGCCCGCTCGGTTCGAAATGTTCCGACGAGGAGGGCGCCAAGATCGAGGCGGAGCTGTCGAAGGCGGTCAACGAACTCGGCATCGGCCCGCAGGGGCTCGGTGGTCGCTCCACCAGCTTCGCGGTGCATGTCGAGATCGCAGCAACGCACATCACGCAGAATCCGGTCGCGGTGAATATCCAGTGTCACTCGGCGCGGCGTGCCCGGGCGACCATCACGCCCGGCGGCATTACCTTTTCGGCGTAAGGAGCGCGACCATGGCCCATCACACGCTGGAAATGCCGATCACGCCGGAGCAGGCCCGCAAATTGCGCGTCGGCGACACCGTCACCCTGGAGCGGACGCTTTACGGCATTCGCGACGCGACCCTGATCCATATGTTCGATCACGGCCGCCGCACCCGGCTCGATCTCAACGGGCATGCGGTGATTCATACCGCGCCGAACGTGCACCGCGTGCCGATCTCGAACGAAGCGCCGGTCGGCTACAAGCCGTTCTGCATCGGCACCACAACATCGATGCGCATGGAACGCTTCACGCATGATCTGATGCAGCGCGAGGGCGTCCGGCTCGTCATCGGTAAGGGCGGCATGGGGCCGGACACGCTGGCGGCGTTCAAGGAATTTGGCGGCGCGTATCTTGCGATCGTTGGCGGCGCCGCGGCGCTGGAGACGACCTGGATCGACTGCATCGAGGACATCGACATGGACGATCTGCATCCGGAGAGTTTGTGGCGTTTCGTCATCCATAATTTTGGCCCGCTTCTGGTCGGCATGGATTCGCATGGCGGCTCGCTCTATTCGGACATTCAGAAGGATGTGGCGAGCCGGCGCGAAGCCGTACTCAAGAGCATCGGAGCGGTGTGAGGCATCATGGCCAGCGTCCCCGCCATCAGGCAGATCGATACCGACATCCTCATTCTTGGCGCGGGCGGCGCCGGCCTGTTCGCGGCATTGCATGCCAAGAAGGTCGCGCCGGATCTCGACGTCACCATCGCCGTCAAGGGGTTGCTCGGCAAATGCGGCTGCACCCGCATGGTGCAGGGCGGCTACAACGTCGCGCTGGCGCCGGGCGATTCCGTCGAGCGTCACTTCATGGACACCATCGAGGGCGGCAAGTGGCTCAACAACCAGGATCTGGCCTGGAAGCTCGTGGTCGAGGCGCAGCTGCGCATTCGCGAACTCGAGAACGAACTCGGCTGCTTCTTCGATCGCAATCCCGATGGCAGCGTGCATCAGAAGGCGTTCGCCGGGCAGACCTTTGACCGCACCGTGCATAAGGGCGATCTGACCGGCATCGAGATCATCAACCGCCTGTCGGAGCAGGTGTGGCGGCGTAATGTGCGCCGTCTTGAGGATTATCGCGCGCTCGATCTCATTCCGGCAGCGGATGGCTCCGGTCTTGCCGGTGTGTTGATGCTCGATATGCGCACGGGCGAGCCGACCTTCGTGCGGGCCAGGGCGACCTTGCTCGCCACTGGCGGCGGTCCGACCATGTACAAATATCACACGCCGTCGGGCGACAAGACCTGTGATGGCCTTGCGATGGCGCTGCGTGGCGGCTTGACGCTGCGTGACCTCGAGATGGTGCAGTTTCATCCGACCGGACTGCTTGCCGGCGCCGGCACGCGGATGACCGGAACGGTGCTGGAGGAAGGCTTACGCGGTGCGGGCGGCTATCTGCTGGATTCGCGCGGCGAACGCTTCATGTTCGATTACGATCCGCGCGGCGAACGTGCGACGCGCGACATCGTCAGCCGCTCGATTATGTATCAAATCCGCAAGGGCTTCGCGACCAAGAACGGTGGCGTCCACATCCAGATGAGCCATCTCGGCCCGGCGAATGTGCGGCGGATGTTCAAAGGTATGGTGCAACGCTGCGCCGATTGCGGTTTTGATCTTGCCGGTGATCGCGTCGAGGTGGTGCCGACCGCGCATTATATGATGGGCGGCGTGGTGTTCGATCTCGACTGCAGCACCGCGATGCCGCGGCTCTATGCGGCCGGCGAGGATACCGGCGGCGTGCATGGCGCCAACCGCCTTGGCGGCAATGGCGTCGCCAACTCCACTGTGTTTGGCGGCGTCGCAGGCGATGCGATGGCGCAGGCGGTAGTGCGCGAAGGCACGCACGCCGATCCGGACCAGGCGGTGATCGCGCGCGCGCTCGATCGCGCCTTCTCTCCGATCGGCCGGCCTGCCGGTGATCTGCCGGAAATCCGCGAGACCCTGGTCGAGACGATGTGGAAGGACGTCGGCATCCTGCGCACCGGCGAGGGACTTGCGCGCGCGACCGCTGCGCTTGATGGTCTCGCCGCTGCTGTAGCCCAGTGCGGCGTGCCGGACGGTGATCGCCGTTACAACCTGACCTGGATGGATCGTCTCAATCTGGAAAATCTGATCCTGGTTAGCCGCGCGGTCTGCGCGGCGGCGATCGCACGCACCGATAGCCGTGGCGCACATTTTCGTGAGGATCATCCGACCGCGTCCGAGCTTGAGACCTCGCGCTACACCGTGGTGCGTATGCGGGACGAGCAGATCGACATCGGCACCGAACCGGTGGCCTTCACGCGCGTCGTGCCGGGCCAGACACTCATCAAGGATGAGCCGCCGGCTTTGCACGCCGCGTCCTGAGCGATGGCGCGGCGCCCCGGCGCCGTCGCATCAGGCATGCATTCCGGCGGGCTTCCTGAAGCGCAATTTCAAAGGGTTCAAAGATCGCGTCGCTTGACGTCAGTTTGATATCTTATATAAGAGTAATGTCGGAAGCCGGGTCGACCATCCTCAAAGTGGCCGGGTCGGCCAATCAGGAGATCGTCTCATGGATTCTCAGGCAGCGGCATCCGCCGCCACCAAACAAGCCGCAGAGGTGCCGCACATGCTGGCGCACAGTCCGAAGGACAACGTCGCTGTCGTGGTCGTTGAAGGGCTGAAGGCTGGCACCAAGGCGCTTGGCGTCATCACCGAAAACGACACCACCTTCACCATCGAAGTGAAGGATGACATTCCGATCGGTCACAAGGTGGCGCTCGTTGACCTCAAGAAGGGCGACACGGTCATCAAGTACGGCCAGGACGTCGGCAAGATGGTCGGCGACGGGCCGAAGGGCCGCCACGTCCATATCCACAATCATAAGACCAAGCGTTGGTGAGGGCGAGAACATGTCACTCGGTAACATCGTTGAAATGAAGTCGCCTTTCGTCGGTGGCGCGACGGATCAATTGACAACGAAGATCCTTCCCAGCGCTCGCGCTTCGAAGGACTTCAAGAACGCGAAGTTTTGGGGCTGGCGGCGCGAAAACGGTCGCGTCGGCATCCGCAACCATGTTCTCATCCTGCCGCTCGACGATCTGTCGAACGCTTCCTGCGAAGCGGTCGCCAACAACATCAAGGGCACGATCGCGATCCCGCATTCCTACGGCCGTCTGCAGTTCGGCGAAGATCTCGAATTGCATTTCCGTACCCTGATCGGTACCGGCTCGAACCCGAACGTTGCGGCGGTGGTCGTGATCGGTATCGAGGAAGGTTGGACCAGCCGCGTGGTCGAAGGCATCGCCAAGACCGGCAAGCCGGTCGTCGGCTTCGGCATTGAAACCCACGGCGATATCGCCACCATCGCGAAGGCAAGCTATCAGGCCAAGCGTTTCGTGCAGTGGGCGACCGAACTGCGGCGCGAGGAATGCCCGATTTCGGAATTGTGGGTCTCGACCAAGTGCGGCGAGTCCGATACCACGACCGGTCTATCGTCGTGCCCGACCGTCGGCAACATGTACGACAAGCTGATCCCGCAGGGCATCTACGGCGTGTTCGGTGAAACCTCGGAAATCACCGGCGCCGAGCATCTCTGCAAGGAGCGTGCAGCGTCGCCGGAGATCGCGGAAAAATGGTACAAGATGTGGAAGGCGTACCAGGACGACGTGATCGAGGCGCACAAGACCGACGACCTGTCCGATTCTCAGCCGACCAAGGGCAACATCGCCGGCGGTCTGTCGAGCATCGAGGAGAAGGCGCTCGGCAACCTCGAGAAGATCGGCCACAAGTCGAAATTCATTGATGCGTTGCAGCCTGCGGAAGCGCCCGCCAAGGGTCCCGGTCTTTACTATATGGATACGTCCTCGGCGGCTGCCGAATGCGTGACCCTGATGGCTGCCGCCGGTTATGTGATCCATACCTTCCCGACGGGGCAGGGCAACGTGATCGGCAATCCGATCGTACCGGTGATCAAGATTTCGGGCAACCCGAAGACCGTGCGCACCATGGGTGAGCACATCGACGTTGATGTCACCGGCGTTCTGCGGCGCGACATGACGCTGGATCAGGCGGGCGATGCGCTGATCGACATGATCTCGCGCACGGCCAATGGCCGTCTCACCGCGGCCGAGTCGCTCGGTCACCGCGAGTTCGTGTTGACCAAGCTTTATCGCAGCGCTTAAGCAATATCCGGGCGGCGAGGTAAGCTTGCCGCCCGTTTTGTCTTTGTGGGTTTCTCCGCCGTGACGTCATACGCAGGCGGACAGTCGAGGGCGGGCGCGCGTGGCTGATATCGTCATCTGCGAGTTCATGGACGAACAGGCCATTACCGAGGGTCTTGCCGGTTTCGATGTGCTGTATGATCCCGCGCTGGTGGATCGTCCCGAGGAATTGAAGACAGCTGTTGCACAGGCGCGGGCCCTGGTCGTGCGCAACCGCACCCAGGTGCGCGGCGCGCTGCTCGAGAGCGCGGCGAAGCTGCGTGCGGTTGGCCGTCTCGGCGTCGGCCTCGACAACATCGATCTTGCCGCCTGCGAGGTGCGGGGCATCGCGGTGCTGCCGGCCAGCGGCGCCAACGATCTGTCGGTCGCCGAATACGTGATTTGCACCGCGATGCTGCTGCTGCGCGGCGCCTATGGCGCCACGCCTGAGGTGATCGCCGGCAAGTGGCCGCGCAACGCTTTGATCGGCCGCGAGATCGCGGGCAAGACCATGGGCCTGGTCGGCTTCGGCTCGATCGCGCGGCTCACCGCGAAACTGGCGGCGGCGCTCGGCATGCAGGTGGTCGCCTTCGATCCCTTCGCCAAGGATGAGGTGTTCACGACGGCGCAGGTGCGGCGGATGGCGCTGAATGATCTGCTTGGCACGGCCGATGTGGTCAGTCTGCACGTGCCGCTGACGAACGAGACCCGCAACATCATCGACGCGGCGGCGCTGCAGCGGATGAAGCCGGACGCCATCCTGATCAATGCCGCACGCGGCGGTGTGGTCGATGAAGCTGCTGTGGCGGCTGCGTTGCAAGGCGGCAAGCTCGGCGGCGCGGCGCTCGACGTGTTTGTCGAGGAGCCGCTCGGCGCGTCGAAAGGCGGTGTGTTCACCACTGGCCCCAATCTCGTGCTGACGCCGCATATCGCCGGCGTCACCACCGAATCCAACACGCGCGTCTCGTGGGTCACTGTCGAGAACGTCAAAAGGGTGCTGACACAATGAGCGCGCTCTCGCTTGATGCTGCCACCGAACGCGTTGCGGCGACCTTCGTTCGCGCCGGCTGCAGTGCGGAGAATGCAAAGTCCGTCGCGCATGCGCTCGTTACCGCGGAAGCCGATGGCCTCAAGGGCCACGGCCTGTCGCGCGTTCCGACCTACCTTGCGATGGTGAAGAGCGGCAAGATCGACGGTAAGGCGCAGCCTTCGGCGTCGCGTCCGCGTCCGTCGGTGCTGGCGATCGATGCGGCGCATGGCTTCGCCTATCCGGCGATTGATCTGGCGCTCGCGGAGCTGCCCGCACTGGCGGCGAGCCAGGGCATCGCGGTGGCGGCGATCGGTCATTCCAATCATTGTGGCGCCGCCGGGCTGCCGTGCGAGGCGTTGGCACGCAAGGGTCTTGTCGCGCTGCTGTTTGCCAACACCCCGAGCGCGATGGCGCCGTGGGGCGGCCGCGAGCCGGTGTTCGGCACCAATCCGATTGCCTTTGCCGCGCCGCTGGCGGGCCGTGATCCGGCAGTCGTCGATCTGGCGCTGTCCAAGGTGGCGCGCGGGCCGATCGTTGCCGCCAAGCAGCGCGGCGAATCGATTCCGGAAGGTTGGGCGCTCGATGCCGACGGCAAGCCAACGACCGACGCCGCCAAAGCATTGCAGGGCACGATGATCCCGCTCGGTGATGCCAAGGGCGCGGCGCTGGCGTTCATGGTCGAGGTGCTGGCGGCCTGCATTCCCGGCGCCCATCTCGCTTTCGAAGCGTCGTCTTTCCTCGACGACAAAGGCGGTCCGCCGTCGACGGGCCAGTTGCTGCTGGCGATCGATCCGGCAGGCTTTGGTCATGCCCGGTTCGGCGAGCGGATGGCGACTCTGGTCGAGGCAATCGAGCGCCAGCAGGGCGCGCGGCTCTCCGGCGCGCGGCGGCTGACCAACCGCGCCAAGGCCGCCAGCGCCGGCATTGTCATTTCGCCCGAGATCGAATCCGTGCTGGCCTGAGCCAGTTGGGAATTCGATGTGGGCAGCGCGGCCGGAATGCCGCAAAGGAGTTCGGTCGGCGTTCGCGCCGTGTTAGACTGGGAAGGACTTCATTACCGACTTTTGGCAGGACTTAAAGTGGCCAGCGATACAGCCCATAACGGCCAGACCGAGTATCTTCCCCTGTATGCGCAGGTGAAGACGCTGCTGGTCAAGCGGATCGGATCGGGTGGCTGGAAGCCGGGGCAGATGCTGCCGAGCGAGAACGAACTCGCCGCCGAATACAATGTCAGCCAGGGCACGGTGCGCAAGGCGCTGATCTCGCTCGAAACTGACCGGATGATCGTGCGGCGTCAGGGTGTCGGCACCTTTGTGGCGCGGCATTCGCGCGATCACACGCTCTATCAGTTCTTCCGCATTGTCGGCCTCGATGACAGCCGTCTCATTCCCACCAGCGTGGTGCTGTCCCAGCGCACCCAACGCGCGACGCGCGAACAGGCGGCGCAACTTTCGGTAGCGACCGGCACCTCGTTGCATGCCATTGCGCGCGTGCGCAGCTTCAACGGCCAGCCGGCGATCTTCGAACGCATTTTCGTGCCGGTCTCGTTGATGCCCGCGCTTGCGGTGGAGCCCAATGCCGAGATGGATGAGGAAATGTATGTCATCTATCAGGAGCGTTTCGGCATCAGCATTGTGCGTGTGACGGAGCGTGTCGCCGCGGTAGCAGCGACGGCCGAGGAAGCAAAACGGCTGAAGCTGAAGGCTGGAACGCCGCTGCTCGAAGTGACGCGCATTGCCACCGACGTCAGCGGCCGTCCGATCGAGCTGCGCATCAGCCGCTGCGATACCCGGCACACCCGTTATGCGGCCGAGGTGCAATAGAGCGCCGCCCGTCCGGATCACATCCGGATGAACTCAACATTAAACCTGTATTAAATCGATATTACGGTAATGAAGCGGGCCGGGGCCGGTGTATCTCGCCGCCGCGGCCTGCTATGTCTTGCCCAGAGGGAACGAATTGCATCCGTCGCCGCCCGGACACGGCCAAGCGGCGGCAGCGGGCTGGACCGGACCGCGGTGTCGTGAGCTCTCGCTGCGTTCTGTCCGGTGTCGTCATCGAATCTCGTCGCCGAGGTTGCCATGCAGACGCTTTTGCTTCCCTTCTCGCCACGTTTCGTGATCCTGACAATGTGCGCGCTGATCACGGCGCTGCTTCTGTTCGCGGGATACAGCGACAACCGGCTGATGCCGCTGCTGTGGATTCCGATCATCATCTTCGGCGGGCTGACCTGCATCGGCATTGGCGATCTTCTGCAGACGCGCCACGCGGTGCTGCGCAACTATCCGATCTCGGCGCATATCCGTTTTCTGCTCGAGGAAATCCGCCCCGAGATGCGGCAGTATTTCTTCGAGAGCGAGAAAGACGGCAAGCCGTTCAGCCGCGACAAGCGCGCGGTGGTCTATCAGCGCGCCAAGATGGTGCTCGACAAGCGGCCGTTCGGCACGCAGGAGGATGTCTACACCGACGGCTTCGAGTGGATGCATCATTCGATGGCGCCGAAGGCGCCGGTCGATGAGCAATTCCGCATCTCTATCGGCGGGCCGGATTGCGCGAGGCCCTATTCCGCCTCGGTGTTCAACATTTCGGCGATGAGCTTCGGCGCGCTCAGCGACAACGCGATCCGCGCGTTGAACACCGGCGCCAGGCGCGGCAGCTTCGCGCACGACACCGGCGAGGGCGGCGTCAGTTCCTATCATCGCGAAAATGGCGGCGATCTGATCTGGGAAATCGGCTCCGGTTATTTCGGCTGTCGCACGCGTGACGGCAACTTCAATCCGGACGAGTTCGCGCGCGTGGCAAGCGACGGCCAGATCAAGATGGTCGAACTCAAGATCAGCCAGGGCGCCAAGCCCGGCCATGGCGGCGTGTTGCCCGCGGCGAAAGTCTCCGAGGAGATTTCACGCATTCGCGGTGTCGCGATGGGCGAGGACTGCGTCTCGCCGGCCTATCACCGCGCATTCTCGACCCCGGTCGGCATGATGCAGTTCATCGGCGAGATGCGGCGGCTGTCCGGCGGCAAGCCAGCGGGCTTCAAGCTGTGCATTGGTCATCGCTGGGAGTTTCTCGCCATCTGCAAGGCGATGCTGGAAACCGGCATCTATCCGGATTTCATCGTCGTCGACGGCAAGGAAGGCGGCACCGGCGCGGCGCCGGTCGAGTTCATGGATCATCTCGGCATGCCGATGCGCGAAGGCGTCAACTTCGTTCACAACGCGCTGGTCGGCATCGGCGCGCGCGAGCGCGTTCGCATCGGCGCGGCGGGCAAGATCGCCTCGGCGTTCGACATAGCGCGGGCGATGGCGCTCGGCGCCGACTGGTGCAATTCGGCGCGCGGCTTCATGTTCGCGCTCGGCTGCATCCAGTCGCTGAGCTGTCACACCGATCGCTGCCCGACCGGCGTGACGACGCAGGATCCATTGCGCAACCGCGCGCTGGTGGTGCCGGACAAGGCGACGCGGGTCTACAACTACCATCGCGCCACTGTGCGCGCTCTCGCCGAGCTGGTGGCGGCGGCGGGCCTCGAGCATCCGAGCGAGATCCGCCCGATCCATTTCTCGCGGCGTCGCTCCGGCGCCGAGGTGGTGTCGTTCGAACAGCTTTATCCCGGATTGGAAGCCGGCGAGCTGATCGACGGCACCGATCACCCGCGCTACAGCGAGGCGTGGGCGATGGCGCGGGCGGAGTCTTTCGCGCCGAAGGTGTAGAGCGGAATCAATTGAGATGCGATCAGGCCATCGTCATTGCGAGCAATGCGAAATAATCCAGGCGTGAATTCAACCCTCATCCCGAGGAGCGCGTCGCGCGTCTCGAAGGATGAGGCCTCATGGTTCGAGACGTCGCTTCGCTCCTCCTCACCATGAGGGGCTGGATTGCTTCATCGGCTTCGCCTCCTCGCAATGACGGCTATCTAAAGTTTAACACCATCACTCGATGCGCTTCGCGCATCGATCCCTCCCCACGGGAGAGGTGAACGGACGCGATGCAACAGCGTGCGCTAAACACGCCGGTGCAGTTCAGAACTCGCCGCGCAGCCGTCCGGAGACGATCGAGACGGGGCCGCGATCGGCGTTGTAAGCCGGGTTGCGGACATACTGGTAGTCGGCGGTCAGCGTGATCTGTTTGGTCAGCGCCAGCGCGTAATAGGCCTCGATGATCTGCTCCTGGCGGTAGTTGAGTTGCCCGTCGCCGATCAGCACGCCGAGCCCGCCGGCGGCGATGAAGTCGCGATGGTCGCGCGACAGCGCGTTGACCGCGCCGGCAATGCCGATCACGTCGTCCGGCCGGCCCCATGCTCTGCCCTTGATCGAGGTGCCGAGCGCGAGAGAGGAGTCGATATCGGTGAACGCCATGATCTCGGTCTTGCCGTTGTTCCAGCTCCAGCGGCCGAACATGCCGATGTCCTCGCTGATCGCCTGTTCGGCGCTGAACACATAACCGTATTTGATGCGGCCCTCGCGGGTCTGCGCGATGTCGAGATTCAGCAGCGGGTTGTCCAGCGTGGCGCGATAGCTGCCGGAGAAGGCGCTGTTGAGCCAGCCGATGACGCGGAATTTGCCCGGCTGGCCGAACAGGCTGTAGCGTTCTTCCAGTTCGGCGACATAGCCGCCGCGCCGGAACAGCTTCATGTCGAACTCGTTCGAGTTGGATTCGGCATCCATCAGGAAATAGCCGGCGCGCAGCGCCCAGGATTTCTGGTTGAGTTCGGCGGTCGCGCCATAGGTCAGCCCGACGCGGTCGGCGGCATAGTCGAACGCGCCCGGCGCCCAGATCGACCAGTTCATGAAATCCTTGCGCGGATCCTTGGCGTAGCTGTTGTTGTCGAACACATCGAGCACCGCGAACTTGCCGACCTGCACGGTGAGGCGCGAGACATCGGCCTTGCCGCTGAGCTGGTTGGGGCCGCGCTCCAGCGTTTCCTGTTCGCCGCCGAAGCCGAAGGTCTGGCGCAGATAGAGCCGCGACGGGTTGAAGTGCGGAGCCGGGAAATCGGATTTCTGCGCTTCGCCATTGGAGAAGCCGCCAAGGCCGACCGTGTTGCTGAGGCCGAAGCCCTGCAGCAATTCCGGATTGAAATAGACCTCGCCGCCATCCCACAGGTGCGCGTTGAGATAGAGGCTGTTGCTCCAGGTCGCTTTCGCCTGTCCGGCCGGGTTCAGGCTGTTGGTGCCGGAATAGGGCGCGCGGAATGCCGGATAGGCTTGCGGCAGATAGGTGGTCTGGCCGGAGATTTCCCAGTTGCTCGGCTCGGATGCGTCCGCCGCGGCCACCTTGTGGCCGGAGCCCGGCCAATCGATCTTGCGGTTGAGGCCGACGCGCAGCGTCTGCATGGTCATTGCGGTCGCAAGATGCGTGTTGGTGGCGAGCGCGACATCGCTCGCGCCGAGATCGCTGTAGAGATATTCGAGCCGCGCGCTCCATTGCGGCGCGATGGCGACCTCAAGCCCGGCGCCGGCGGTCCAGCCGGTGCGTGCCGCAAGCTTCTTCTCTTCAATGCCGGATAGCGGCGTGGTGAGGAAGCGTTCGCCCGCGAAGGCCAGACCGGCGGTGGCGTAGATCATCCAGCGCGGCGCGGCGTAGCCGATCCGGCCGCGCAGCGTGCCGAAATAATCAAGCTGTTCGATCACGGCGGTGTTCGGCGTCGCCAGCGTCGCAATGATGCTGTTGGTATCGAGATAGTTCGGAAAAGCGATGTCGGCCTCGACGCCGAGCAGCAGGCGCGAGGGCAATACGGTGTTGTAGCCCGCCTGCACGCCGGCGATGGCGCTGCCGATGTTGTGGCGCGCAAAGGTGGCGGCGGGATCGGACAGCGTCGTCGAGGCGCGGCCGAAGGCGTAGCCGGTATGGGCGCCGAGATAGAGACCATTCCAGTCGAATCCGGCGGGCAGGGCGCTGGCCGGAATTTTCGTCGGCAGATCGGCGGCCGCCGCGCCATGGCCGAGCGCCAGCGCGCCCAGGGCGGCCAGCCCGCCCAGGCGTTTCAGATCGGCGTATGTCGGGCAGAGCTTCCGCATGGTTTGAACAATGAGGGACAAATTGCCGCTGCAACGCGGCCCACGACGGCATTCAGACCATGGATTCGCGCGCGGCGTCATCGCTTATTTACCTGAAATCCCGGCATTTTCCCCTCTGTCCCGGCCGCCGCCGCTGTTCGCTAGCAATCCCACCGCTTTTGGTAATTGCTATTGCGAACGATTTGCAATTATCATACTGCAAATCATTCGCAACTAAAACGGTTCTCAGCGGTCTCTCATGACATCGGTTTGTGACGGTCACACAACGGCGGCTCGCCTTGTCCTCGGTCTGGTCGCCGCGCTGTCATGGCTGACCGTCGCGGGCGAGGCCGAGGCGGGCGACGGCGGCGCAAAAGCGTTCAGCCTCGACAGCGAGCACATGTTCGGCTTCACGGTCGGCTCGGACATCGGCAGCGCCGGCGAAGTGGAGTTCGAGGCCGAATTGGATTCGGCCGCGGGCAAGCGGGCCGGGCGTTATGTCGCGGCGTTGAACTCGCTGCAGCTCAAATACACCTGGCTAGAGAATGTCCGGATCGCGCCGCATATCGAGTTCGGCCTGCACTCGATCGACTCCGTGCCGGGGCTCAGCGATGTCGGCCGCGCCTCGGTGGCGTCGGGCGGCGTCGAACTGAAATATCGCCTGCTCAATCGCGCTTCGGCGCCGTTCGGCTTGACCTTCGGGCTCGATGCTTCAATGGGCCGGATCGATGCCGCGACCGGCCTGCGGGCGCGGGAGCATGCGCTGGATTTTTCCGCGGCGCTCGATCGCGAGATCGTGGCCGATCGTCTGTTCGGCGCGGTCAACTTCGTCTACGCGCCGGGCTGGGCACGGGATCATGACACCGGTCTGTGGGGCCAGGCGGCGGTGCTTGAGGTGAGCGGCGCGCTCACGGGGCGGATTGCCGATGGCGTCTATCTCGGCGGCGAGCTGCGCTATCTGCGCGCCTATGACAGCGTTTCGCTGTCGAGCTTTGCCGGCGAGGCGGTGTTCGCCGGTCCCAGCCTCTATGTGATGCTGTCGCCGCACGCCAACATGACCATTGCCTGGAATGCGCAGGTTGCCGGGCAGGCGCAGGGCGAGAGCGGCCATCTCGATCTCATCCATTTCGAACGCCACCAACTGCGCGTTCGCTTCGGCATGGGATTCTGAACCATCCGGGAAGTGACCCGCCCGGGGGGACAACCGGGCGGGCCGGTCCATGCGGCGTGGATGAGGCGCCGGTGGACGTCATCCGCAGGATGCGGACTTAAATCGGGCAGGGCTCAGTAGGAGCAGGTGCGGACGCGGCCGATATAGTTGCCGTAGGCGTCGAACTGGCGGACCCAGCCGCAGCGGCGATAGTCGGCGACATAGGCGGGACCGGCATAGGCGCTGCCGGCAACCGCGGCGCCGAGCAAGGCACCGGCGGCAAGGCCGACGCCAATGCCATGGTGGTGATGATGGTAGCCGACGGCGGCGGCCTGCTGGGTGGTGGCGGCCAGGCCGCCCGAGAGGGCGAGGCCGGCAATCGCGAGTGCGGCAAGCTTGGTCTTGATCGACATGATGCTCTCCATCCGTGTTGGGCGCGGACCATTGCGGCCGCATGTCCATTGGTGGCGGAGCGGGGCGATCCGGTTCGAGGCGGTTCGAAAAATTTTTGGGCGGGCGCTCAGAGCTGCGGCGGATGGCCGAGCCGGGCGAGATCGAAGGCATCGACGTCGGCCAGCAATTCGCAGAACGCACGCGCACCGTGCTCGATTAGCTGGCGGCCCTTCTCAGCGCTCGCCAGCGTGGCGTTGCCGGTGACGCCGCTCGGATGCAGGTCCTGGATCGACCAGGCGAACGGCGCGGGGCGGCCGGTGGAGAGGCGGCGGAAGTCGCGCTCCATCGCCACGCTCGATGGCTCGCAGTTGGCGATCTTGTCCTGCCGCACGAGGTCCGGATAGGCCGCGAGCATGATCGAGGTCTCGACCGCGCCGCCATGGACGCCGTGGCGAATCTCGTCGTCGGGAAACAGGCCGCCCGGCACGCCGAAGCGGCTCCAGCTCGTCGTTACCGCGAGCATGTGATGGCGATGGCGCAATTCCTGCGCCGCCACCGCCATCGCCGCGCTGTTGCCGCCGTGGCTGGTCACCATCACCAGCTTGCGCACGCCGGCGCGCGCGACGCTCTCGCCGAGCGCCATCCAGTGCCGGATCGCGACATGATAGGGCAGCGACAGCGTGCCCGGATAATCCTGATGCTCGGTGGACAGGCCGATTTCCTGCACCGGCAGAAAGCTTGCCGGAATGCCGGCCGGCAGCGTTTCCAGCACGCGCGCGAGATAGGCCCGTGCGATCAGCGTGTCGGTGGCGAGCGGCAGATGCGCGCCGTGCTGCTCGGTGGCGGCGAGCGGCAGCACCGCGATCCAGCCGGCGCGCTCGGTGCGCGCGACCTCGGGTGCGGTGAGATGGCTCCAGTCGCGGGGCGGCAGCGGCGCGGTCATGCGGCGGAATGTTTCCTTGGCCAAGTTTGCAACGTAGTCTGTCCCGCGTTATCTGGCACGCCGCGCCTTGCCGCGCCATGCCTTATGTCTATCAAAGGTTTGCGCCCATCATGGGCCAGAATGACCGACGGAGTCCAATGATGAGCCGAGCCCTTCTGCCGCGAGCGTTAACGGCGGCGCTGGCTGGAGCGTTGACTGTGACGCTGTGCGCGCTGTTGCCGGCGCGGGCGCAGACGCAGGCTCCGACACCGTCCGCTCCGGGCGCCACCAACGCGGCGGCGGGCGCCGCGCCCGCGCTCGACAAGGTCAGCTTCGGCACCAACTGGGTGGCGGAGGCCGAGCATGGCGGCTTCTTCCAGGCCGTGGTCGACGGCACCTACAAGAATTACGGGCTCGACGTCACCATCGTGCCCGGTGGTCCCAACGTCAACAACCGCATCCTCTTGATCTCGGGCAAGCTCGATTTCTTCATGGCCGCGAACACGTTGCAATCCTTCGACGCGGTGGCGAACAACGTGCCGGTGGTCGCGATCGCCGCGATCTTCCAGAAGGATCCGCAGGTGCTGCTGGCGCATCCCGAAGCCAAGGTGACGACGCTGGAGGATCTCAAGCCGCTGACGCTGTACGTCTCTAAGGAAGGCATCCCGACCTATTTCCAGTGGCTGAAAAGCGAGTTCAAGTTCTCCGAGGGCAACGTCCGGCCCTACACCTACAATCCGCAGCCGTTCATCGCCAACAAGAACAGCGCGATGCAGGGCTACGTCACCTCCGAGCCGTTCCTGATCGAGCAGCAGGCGAAGTTCAAGCCGACCGCGATCCTGATCGCCGATTACGGCTTCAGCGCCTATTCGACCCTGATCGAGACCCGCACCGCGTTTGCCGAGCAGAAGCCCGATCTGGTGCAGCGTTTTGTCGATGCCTCGATCATCGGCTGGTACAATTATCTCTACGGCGACAACACGGCGGCCAACGCGCTGATCAAGAAGCTCAACCCGGAAATGACCGACGCGCTGCTGGCGTATTCGGTCGAGCGGATGAAGGAAGACGGCATTGTCGATTCCGGCGATGCGCTGAAGGATGGCATCGGCGCGATGAGCGACGAGCGCATGGCCGATTTCTTCACCAAGATGGTGCGCGCCGGAGTGGTCCGCCGCGACATCGATTTCCGCAAGGCCTACACGCTGCGTTTCGTCAACAAGGCGGTCGGGCTCGATCTGCGGCCGCGCAAATGATGCGCAGACGAACGATGCGCAAGGTGGCTTGTTCATGACCGGCGCGGAATCCGGGAGCGTTGCGTTCGACGCACCGGCGGTGCGGCTGCGCGATGTGACGCGCATCTATGCCAACGGCGTCGCGGCGCTCGGTCCGATCGATCTTGCGATCGCGCGCGGCGAATTCGTCTCGCTGCTCGGCCCCTCCGGCTGCGGCAAGTCCACCGCGCTGCGCATCATCGCCGGGCTCGATACCGCGAGCCAAGGCAGCGTCGAGGTGATCCATCCGCCGCATTCGATGCGGCGCCGGATCGGCTATGTGTTTCAGGAGCCGACGCTGATGCCATGGGCCAGCGTGCGCGACAATGTGCGGCTGCCGCTGCGGCTCGCGCGCATGGCCGAGCGCGAGATGGATTCACGCGTCGCCGACGCGCTGGCGCTGGTCGGGCTGACCGATTTCGCCGAGGTCTATCCGCGGGAGTTGTCCGGCGGCATGAAGATGCGCGCCTCGCTCGCCCGCGCCCTCGTCACCGATCCCGACATCCTGATGCTGGACGAGCCGTTCGCCGCGCTCGACGAGATCACCCGCTTCCGTCTCAACGACGATCTGCTGCGGCTGTGGCGCGATCTGCGCAAGACCGTGATCTTCGTCACCCATTCGGTGTTCGAGTCGGTCTATCTGTCGCAGCGCGTGATCGTGCTGACGGCGCGGCCCGGCCGCATCCATGCGCAGTTCGATGTCGCGGCGCCGGAGCCGCGCGACGCGGAGTTCCGTGCCTCCGCGCTTTATGCCGCACTGTGCCGCGAGGTCTCCGCCGCGCTGGCGCAGGGCAGCGAGTAAAGCAGTCCCATGCCACCGCCGATTAAGGTCGAATTGCTGCCCTATGATCCGAACTGGTCGCGTCTCGCCAAGGCCGAGGCGCAGTGGCTTGCCGATGCCATCGGACCAAACCTCCGGATGGTGCATCACGTCGGCTCGACGGCGATTCCCGGCATCCATGCCAAGCCCATTCTCGATCTGATGCCGGTGGTCGGTCGTCTGGCCGAACTGGATCAGCGCCGGAGCAGGATTGAAGCGCTCGACTATCAATGGTGGGGCGAGTATGGGCTGCCCGGACGGCGTTACTGCACGAAAGTCGATCCGGAGAGCGGGGTCAGGGCTGTCCAACTGCATTGCTATGAAGATGGCTCGCCGGAAATTTCGCGGCATCTGGCGTTCCGCGATTATCTGCGCGCGCATCCGGCTCTCGCTGCCGAATACGACCGGATCAAAATGGAATGTGGGCGACAGCACCCGGACGACTCACACGCTTACAGCGACTGCAAGGGCCCGTGGATCGCGCAGACCGAGGCCGCCGCGCTGGTCTGGTTGCGGCGCTGCTGACATCGCACCTGCGCGGCCAAGCGGTCGCGGGGTCAACTCTTATATCAGACATATGATAGCTTTACGGGGCCAAACTCCCAGTATAGCCTTTTGCGTCCAAAGGCCGGCGGCGATGCCGCGAACGCGGAGGAAGCATGAGGAGCAGCGCGACGCTGAGGGGCGCGGATCTGGTCGCGCGCACGCTGGAACGGCTCGGCGTGACCACCATCTTCACGGTCTCCGGCAACCATGTGATGCCGATTTTCGATGCGCTGCTCGCCACGAAAATCAAACTGATCCACGCCCGCCACGAGGCGGCCTGCGTCCATATGGCCGATGCCTGGGGCCGTCTCACCGGCGAAGCCGGCATCGCGCTCGTCACCGGCGGCCAGGGCCATTCCAACGCGGTGGCCGGGCTCTACACCGCGCTCGCCTCCGAATCGCCGCTGCTGCTGCTGTCCGGTCATGCCGGGCTGAATGAACTGGGGCGCGGCGCGTTTCAGGAAATGGCGCAGGCCGATCTGGCCCGTCCCGTCACCAAGGCGTCGTGGACCGCGCAGTCTGCTGCAATGCTCGGCGCGGATATCGCAAAAGCAATCTCGCTCGCCAAATCCGGCCGTCCCGGCCCGGTCCATATCAGCCTGCCGGTTGATCTCTTGGAACAGGAGGTCGCCGCCGAGGCCGCGCCGCTGACAGCGGAGGCCGCGCCGATGCCGCTCGATGCACATGTAGTGGACGCCACGCTGCAACGGTTGCAGGCGGCGACAAAGCCGCTGCTGCTGTGCGGCCCGATGCTGTGCACCGAGCGTGGCCGCGCGCTGATGCGGCAGGCGGCCGATGTGCTCGACGTGCCGGTGATCGGCATGGAAAGCCCGCGCGGCGTCAACGATCCGGGCCTCGGCGCCTTCGCGGAGATTCTGGCGGAGGCCGATCTGGTGGTGCTGGTCGGCAAGCCGCTGGATTTCACTTTGAAGTTTGGCGAAGCGCCGCTGCCCTCGTCCTGCCGCTGGATTGCGCTCGATCCCGACGAGGCGCTGATCGCACGTGCGGCCAAGGCGCTCGGCGCGCGTCTGGTGGCGTCCGGCGTGGCCGACGCGGTCTCGGCGCTGCACGCGCTGACCAGGGGTGCTGCGGCCAGCGCCGCCGTGCCGTCGGGCTGGCGCCAGCAGGTCAGCGATGCGCTCAACCATGCGCCGCCGCAATGGGCGAGCCTGCGCTCGAGCGATGCCGCGCATCTGCATCCGGTGGAGATGTGCCGCACCATCGGCGCATTCCTCGCGGCGCATCCGCATGCGACCTATGTCTGCGACGGCGGCGAGATCGGGCAATGGGCGCAGGCGCTGGTGCATCCGCAGCGCCGCCTCATCAACGGCGTCGCCGGCACCATCGGCGTGTCGCTGCCGTTCGCGATTGCCGCGCAGCTTGCGCATCCGCAGCAGCCGGTGGTGGCGGTGATGGGCGACGGCACCTTCGGCTTCCACATGGCCGAGTTCGACACCGCGGTGCGCTACGGCATTCCGCTGATCGCGGTGGTCGGCAACGATGCGCGCTGGAACGCCGAATATCAGATCCAGCTCCGGCAATATGGCGCGGAGCGCGCCAGGAATTGCGAGCTGCTGCCCTCGCATTATGAGCGTGTCGCCGAGGCGCTGGGCGGCTTCGGCGCCTGCGTCTCGACCGCGGAGGGTTTACGCACGGCGCTGGAGCAGGCCCACCGCAGCGGCAAGCCCGCCTGCATCAACGTCATGATGGAGAGCGTCGCCGCGCCGATCATTCGCCGATAACGATAACGGTTCCTTGAGGGAGGAGAGATCGATGTTGTTGCTACGACGACTGGCCACCGCACTCCTGCTGCTGGGCGGCGCGAGCGCCGCCCACGCCGAAATGACCGAGATCAGCATCGCCCGGCAACCCAGCCTCGGTCATCTGCCGCTGATGATCATGCAGGATCGCGGCATCATGGAGAAGAACGCGGCGGCGCGTGGTGTTCCCAACCTCAAGGTCAACTACCGCACTTTCGCCGGCGGCGCGGTGATGAACGACGCGCTGCTCTCCAACACCATCCAGTTCGCGGCCGGCGGCGTGCCGCCGCTGATCGTGCTGTGGGCCAAGACCCGGCATGCGCCGCTGGCGGTGAAGGGCGTGGCGGCGATGAACTCGATGCCGCTTTATCTCAACATGAACAAGCCGAACGTGAAGTCGCTGCGCGATCTCTCCGACAGCGACAAGATCGGCCTGCCGGCGGTCAAGGTATCGATCCAGGCGATCCTGCTGCAGATGGCGGCGGAAAAGGAATTCGGCCCGGGCCACCACAACGATCTCGACAGGCTGACGGTGACGCTGTCGCATCCGGACGGCATGCGCGCGCTGCTGTCGGGCACCGACGTGACCGGGCATTTCACCGCCGCGCCGATTCAGGAGCTGGAGCTGGCCAAGCCCGGCATTCATACCCTGCTCAACTCCTACAAGATCCTCGGCCAGCCCTCGACCTTCAACGTGGTCTGGACCTCGTCGAAATTCCATGACGAGAATCCGAAGATCTACGCGGCCTTCATCGCCTCGCTGGACGAGGCCATTGGCATCATCAATGCCGACCGGACCACCGCCGCCAAGACCTATGTCAAGCTGAGCGGCGATGCCTCGAACGAGGCGCTGATCACCTCGATCCTGAACGATCCGCAGGTGACCTTCACCACCACGCCGCAGGGCATCGGCCAGTACAGCGATTTTATGAGCCGCACCGGCATGATCAGGGAGAAGGCGGCGTCGTGGAAGGATCTGTTCTTCCCCAACATGGCGGCCAAGAACGGCAGCTGACCGGCCCGATCGCCGGGCGACGCTCGCCATTCTGACGCGTGACAGGCGCGAAAGCGGTTTTCCGCTCGCGCCTGTTGTCGTTATAAGGGCATCGGCTGCGGTCATGATTTGGCGCCGGTTCGGTACCTGGATCATGATGTGCGGCGGCCGGACGCAGCGCCAGAGATGAAAGCCGATGTCAGGAGATGATCGCTCACGGGTGACGCGCGTGCTGCTGCCGGCGCTGATCCTCGTTCTCGTGCTCGGCCTGTGGGAGGCGGTGGTCCGTGTTCGCGGTATTCCGCCCTATATCCTGCCGGGTCCCCTCCTGATCCTGCAGACGCTGGCGCAGGATGCGCCGGTCTTGTTCGATTCCCTGCTCACCACGCTGCGCACCACCATCGAGGGCTTCCTTGCCGCAGCGATCGGCGGCGTCGGTCTTGCGCTGTTGTTCAATCGCTCGAAATGGCTGGAGGACGCCTTCCTGCCCTATGCGGTGATCCTGCAGGTGACGCCGGTGATCGCGATTGCGCCGCTGCTGTTGATCTATCTGCCGCAGCATCTGGCGGTGGTGACCTGCGCCTGGATCGTGGCGTTCTTTCCGGTGCTGTCGAATACCCTGCTCGGGCTGAAATCGGTCGACCGCAATCTGCTCGGCCTGTTCACGCTGCATGGAGCCTCGCGCGGCCAGACCTTGCGCTATCTGCAACTGCCCTCGGCGCTGCCCCATTTTCTCGGCGGCCTGCGCATCGCCGGCGGCCTGTCGCTGATCGGCGCGGTGGTGGCGGAAATCGCCGCGGGCTCGGCAGGGGCGGGATCTGGCCTTGCCTACAGGATTGCGGAATCCAGCTACCGGCTCAACATTCCACGCATGTTCGCGGCGTTGCTGTTGCTCTGTGTCGCAGGCATTGTGATCTACATGGCGCTCTCCGGCGCGTCGCATTTCATGCTACGACGCTGGCACGAAAGCGCGCTGGAAAAAGACGTCTAAAAAAACTGAAAGGAAATTGGATAATGGCTGCGACCAATCCGGGGGAGAAGATCGACGTTCTGATTTACGGGCCGCACAAGCCCAAGGTCATCGCCGGTTTTCCGGACCAGTTCACCACGCATGTGTTCGCCACCCGCAACGATCTCGAGCGGCTGTCGCCGGAGATCGCCGCGCGCGTCCGCGGTATCGCCGTCACCGGTCTGGTGCAGGCCGACCGGGCCATGCTGGAGCGCTTTCCCAAAGTGGAGATGGTGGCCTCGTTCGGCGTCGGCTACGACCATGTCGATTTCCGCTACGCGGCCGAGAAGGGCATCATCGTCACCCACACCCCCGAGGTGCTGACCGAGGAAGTCGCCGACACCGCGCTCGGCCTTCTGATCGCGACCTTGCGCGATTTCATCGCCGCCGATCGTTTCGTGCGTGACGGCAAGTGGGACACCAGTGCGTTCCCGCTCAGCGCCGGTTCGCTGCGCGACCGCACCGTCGGCATGGTCGGCATGGGCCGCATCGGTCAGGCGATCGCGCGGCGCCTTGCCGCTTCGCTGGTGCCGGTGGTCTATCACTCGCGCAATCCGGCGCCGGGCGTCACCTACAAGCACTATCCCAACCTGATGGAGATGGTGAAGGAGGTCGACACCCTGGTGCTGATCACGCCGGGCGGCGCCTCGACCGAGAAGATGATCAACGCTGAGGTGCTCAAGGCGCTCGGCCCGCGCGGCGTCGTGGTCAATGTCGCGCGCGGTTCGGTGGTGGACGAGCCGGCGCTGATCGCCGCGCTCAAGGACGGCACCATTCTGGCCGCCGGTCTCGACGTGTTCGCCCGCGAGCCGCATGTGCCGGAAGAGCTGCGCAAGCTGCCGAATGTCGTGCTGCTGCCGCACATCGCTTCCGCCTCGGTGACGACGCGCGATGCGATGGACAAGCTCGTGGTCGACAATCTCAAGGCCTGGTTCGACGGCAAGCCGCCGCTGACGCCGGTGCCGGAGACGCCGTACAAAGGTCACTAACGGCCTTTAAGGACCACGGCATGACGCGGCCGATGCTTATGAAAAGCGGACTCCACCGGCTTTGCCGGTGGCTTTCGCTGCCGTGCGCGGCCGTGCTGCCGATCGTGCTGTCTCTGGCGCTGCCGGCGGGCGCGCAGGATGCGCGCTCGCTCGCCAGCGAGATGGTCGGACAGTGGGAGCTGGCTACCGCCGGCCGCGACAAGACCTGCGTCGTCACGCTGAAGAATGAGCCCGCGCCGCAGGGCATGAAGCTCGAGCTCGACAAGGACTGTGCGACCGCGCTGCCATTCACCAAGGCGATCGTCGCCTGGAGCGTCAAGGGCCTCGACATCGTCCGCCTGCAGGATGCGCGCGGCCAGTCGGTGATCGACGTCACCGAGGTCGAGAGCGGCATTTTCGAGGGACTGCGCAGCGGCGAGGGCGTCTATCTGCTGCAGAATCTCGCGGCGGCGCGCGAGCTGTCGAAATCGACCGACCAGCTGATCGGCGACTGGTCGATGGTGCGCGGCAACGGCACCGCGATCTGCGCGCTGACGCTGACCAACACCGAAGTTTCGCCGGAGACCTTCGCGGTGTTTCTCAAGCCGCGCTGCGATGCCACGGTGGCGGCCTTCGCGCCCAAGAGCTGGCGGATCGAGCGCGGCGAGATTCAACTGATCTCGCCGAAGGGCGAGGTCTGGCGCTTCGAGGCTGACGATCACGCGCAGTGGCGGCGGGTGCCCGACAGCGCCGATCCGCTGATCATGATGCGGCAGTAGCACTGTGTCCCGGATGCTGGGCAGCACATCGTGCTGCGCTGCTGGTCCGGGACCGTTACGAACTCCACATGTTTTTACGATCCCGGATCTGCGACGCAGCGTGAAGAACGCTGCATCGCGTCCGGGATATGATCGCTCACATCAGCCGCAGGCCCTTCAGGCTGGCATGGCCGTTCTTGCCGACGATGATGTGGTCATGCACCGAAATGCCGAGCGGACCCGAGATCGCGATGATCGATTTGGTCATCTGGATGTCGGCGGTCGACGGCGTCGGATCGCCGGACGGATGGTTGTGCACCAGGATGATCGCAGTCGCCGACAATTCCAGCGCGCGCTTCGCCACCTCGCGCGGATAGACCGGGGTGTGATCGACGGTGCCGACCTGCTGCAGCTCGTCGGCGATCAGCTGGTTGCGTTTGTCGAGAAACAGGATGCGGAATTGCTCCTTGTCGGCGAACGCCACCCCCATCGCCGCGCGGCAATAGTCGATCACGCTCGACCATGACGACAGCACGGTGCGCTGCTTCAACTGTCCCTTGACGATGCGGTTCGCGGTCGCCGCGATCAGCTTGATCTCGGTCACCGCGGCGTCGCCGATGCCGCTGATCTCGCGCAGCAGCGCCTCCGGTGCATGCACCACTTCGGCGAACGAGCCGAACCGCGCGATCAGGTTCTTCTCTAGCGGCTTGACGTCGCGGCGCGGCAGCGCGCGGAACAGCACCATTTCCAGCAGTTCGTAATCGCTCAGCGCGTCGGCGCCGGCTTCCTTGAAGCGGTCGCGCAGCCGCTCGCGGTGGCCGTGATAATGCGGGGCTTCGGCGAAGCCGGAAGGGTTGGAGTCGGAGGGTTTGGAAGAGTCATCGCTGGTGGCGGTCATGGGCGTCCGGCGCTTGCGGATATTGCGAGCATGCCGCGCCGCCGTGGTTTTGCAAGACCAAATTGCGCGCCGGCGGTGATTGCGGCGCGCGTGTCTGACGATCAGGTGATCGCGTAAGGCGGCTTGTCGAGCTTGCCGGGCGACAGCGTGAAGATTTCGACGCCGGTCTGGGTCACGCCGACCGAATGCTCGAACTGCGCCGACAGCGAGCGGTCGCGGGTCACCGCGGTCCAGCCGTCGGACAGGATCTTCACATGCGGCTTGCCGAGATTGATCATCGGCTCGATGGTGAAGAACATGCCGGGATGCAGCACCACGCCCTCGCCGGGCCGTCCGACATGGATGATGTTGGGCTCGTCGTGGAACAGGCGGCCGAGGCCATGACCGCAGAAATCGCGCACCACGCTCATCTGCTGCGGCTCGACGAAGCTCTGGATCGCGTGGCCGATGTCGCCGGTGGTGGCGCCGGGCTTCACCGCGGCGATGCCGCGCATCATCGCCTCATAAGTCACATCGATCAGCCGTTCGGCGCGGCGCGAGATCGCGCCCGCGGCGTACATCCGGCTGGAATCGCCGTACCAGCCGTCGAGGATCAGCGTGACGTCGACATTGACGATGTCGCCTTCCTTCAGCGGCCGGTCGCCCGGCATGCCGTGGCAGACGACATGGTTGATCGAGGTGCAGGTCGAATAGCGATAGCCGCGATACATCAGCGTCGCCGGATAGGCGCCGTGGTCGAAGGCGAAGCCGCGGACGAAATCGTCGATCTCCGAGGTGTGGGCGCCCGGCCGCACCAGAGGGGTCAATTCGTCGAGGCAGCGCGCGGTCAGCGCCCCGGCCTTGCGCATGCCGGCAAACGCGCCGGGACCGTGCAGCTTGATCTGTCCGGTCTTGCGGAGCGAGGCGTCGGTGGCGTCGACATAAGTCATGGCAGGGCTGCTAATGGGCGAAAAGATCGCTGGGGGCGAAGATTCCGCGGGAAGATGAGGATGAGACCTTAATTTAATGTATCGCCCGGTTTGCGCAAGCGCCGGGCGGCGTGCGGGCGGTCCTAGCTGGGAACCTCGTCCGCCACGGTCTCCACCGGCAGCGCGCCGCCGCGCACGCGGATTTCGCGCACCGGATAAGGCACGCGGATGTTCTCCTGCTTGAACGCCCGCCACAGCGCGCGCATCACGTCGCTGCGCACATTGTCCATGCCGGCATAGGGATCGTCGATCCAGAAAGTCAGGTTGAATTTCATGCCGGCTTCGGCGAATTCGCTGAGCAGGCAGCTCGGCGGCTTCTGCCTGGTGACGCGCGGGGTCGCCGTCGCGATTTCCACCGCGAGCTGGCAGACGCGGTCGGGATCGGCGTCATAGTTGGTGCTGAAATTGACCTTCACCAGCGTGTTCTTGTCGGTGTAGGTCCAGTTCACCACCTTCTGGGTGATCAGATCCTCGTTCGGAATCAGGAATTCGCGGCCGTCGCCGGCGGCGACCGAGATGTAGCGCGTGTTCATGGTGTTGATGCGGCCGAAACTGTCGCCGATGGTGATGAGGTCGCCCGGCTTGACCGATTTGTCGGCGAGCAGGATCACGCCGCTGATGAAATTGGCGATGATCTTCTGCAGGCCGAAGCCGAGGCCGACACCGACGGCGCCGGAGAACAGTGCGAAGGCCGACAGGTCGATGCCGACCGATCCCGCCACCACCGTGATGGCGACGATGACCAGCGCCACCCGCATCAGCTTGATCAGCAGCACCTGCACCGAGGGGGTGAGGTCATGGGCGCGGGTGATCCGCGTCTCGAGGAAATTGCCGGCGAGATTGACCAGCCACAGCGCGATGCCGAGGAAGGCGGTGGCCTTGATCAGCAGCAGCGGCGTGACACGCAGCGTGCCGATGGTGAGGGCGACCGAATCCAGCGCCTCGGCCACCGGGCCGATCTGGCCGATGATGGTGAGCGCCGCCACGGTCCATGCCGCGAACGAGACCACGCGGACCACGGAGTCATTCCGGATCAGGCTGGTGGCGAGGCGGATGATCAGCCAGGCGGTGGCAAGGCTCGCCACGGTGGCGAGCAAATAGCTGCGGCTCGGCCAGGTCGAGTGCACCAGCACGCCGCGGGTGAGGCCGGTGAGCGCGGCGAACACCACGACACCGGCATGACGCAGCAGCAGCCGCAGCAGCATCCGCAGCGGCGCCGGCCAGCCCATCGCCAGTTCCGCCGGATCGACCCGGGCGCGCAGGAAACTTGCCGCAGCCAGCGCGAGACCGGAGGCAGCGAGAATGACGCCGACCTGCAGATAAAACCATGGCGACGTGACTTCGGCGCCCACCGAGCGCGCCGCCATCTGCAGGCCTTCGAGAAGCTCATTCCAATCCATCGGCGGGTCTCTTTCGAGCGGCGAACCAGCGGGGCAAAAACATATCGCACCCTGCGACTCGCCGCCGCATGCTTTGCACTCTGTATATTCGGGAAACGGGGGCGTCTGACAATCGCGATTTGCCGACTTACACCAGCAAATCCGGCGCATTTGTGATGATTTGGACAAATCGGTTGGCGATCGGCAGTCGCAACGATAAGCATGGATGCATCGGTTTGAGGTTCGGTTCGATCATCCATGGCGTCGCTCGACTCCGTCAGCATTGCGATCCTGCTCGGCTCTGCCCTCGTGATGGCGGGCATTCTGTCGAGCCTGCTCGCGCTGCGGTTCGGCGCTCCCTTGCTGCTGGTGTTCCTTGGCGTCGGTATTCTCGCCGGCAGCAGCGGGCCCGGCGGCATCCAGTTCGATGACGTCCGGCTGACCTATCTGGTCGGCTCGGTCGCGCTCGGGCTGATCCTGTTCGACGGCGGACTGAAGACGCGCTTTTCCAGCATCCGCACCGTGCTCGCGCCTTCGGCGCTGCTCGCCACCGTCGGCGTGCTGCTGACCGCGCTGCTCACCGCGCCGGTCGCGAAATATGCCCTCGGCATCGAGTGGGCGGAGGCGCTGCTGGTCGGCGCCGTGGTCGCCTCGACCGACGCCGCGGCGGTGTTCCTGCTGGTCCATGCCCAGGGCTTGCGTTTGCGCCCCCGCGTCGGCGCGACGCTGGAGGTCGAATCCGGCACCAACGATCCGTTCGCGGTGTTCCTGACGCTGGTGCTGGTCGAGTGGCTGTCGATGGGGCAGAACACCGCGGCGCATGTCGTGATGGAATTCGTCCGCGAGACCTTCTTCGGCACCATCGTCGGTTTCATCGGCGGCCGCATCGTGGTGCTCGCGCTCAACCGCGTCTCCCTGCCGCAGGGGCTGCACGCGCCCTTCGTCGCCACCGCCGCGCTGGTGATTTTCGGGCTGGCGCAGATCGCGCACGGCTCGGGCTTCCTTGCGGTCTATCTCGCCGGCATCGTGATCGGCAACCGGCCGACCCGGGCGCATAATTCGGTGGTCGCCTTCCTCGATGCCGGCACCTGGCTGGCGCAGATCGTGATGTTCGTGCTGCTCGGCCTGCTCGCCTCGCCGGAGCGGCTGTTGGAAACGCTGCTGCCGGCGCTGGCGGTGGCGCTGGTGCTGATGCTGGTGGCGCGGCCGCTCGCGGTGTTCCTGTGCCTGTCGCCGTTTCGGTTTCAGATCCGCGAGAAGATCTTCATCGCCTGGGTCGGACTGCGCGGCGCGGTGGCGATCTTCCTCGCCTCGATTCCGCTGCTGCTGGAACTGCCGCACGCGCATATCTATTTCGATGTTGCCTTCGTCGTGGTGTTCGCCTCGCTGGTGCTGCAGGGCTGGACGCTCGGTGTCGCAGCGCGGCGGCTGCATGTCGCGTTGCCGCGCACCGATAAGGGGCCGCGCCGCATCGAACTTGATCTGCCCGGCCAGCTGGAACAGCAGCTGGTCGGTTATCCGGTCCGCGCCAATAGCCTGTTTTTGCGGCGCGGTCTGATTCCCTCCTGGTCGAAGATGACGCTCGTCATCCGTGACGAAAAAATCCTGTCTCCCGCCGAAGCGGCTCCGGTGGTGAAGGATGACTACATCTATCTGCTGGCGCCGCCCGAGAAGGCCTCGGCGCTCGACCGCTTCTTTGTCGACATGCCGCCGATGCCGCCGCCGGACCCGCATCTGCTCGGCGACTTCGTGGTGGCGGGCACCGTGACACTGGGCTCGGTCGCGGAGATCTACGGCATCACCATCGAGCCGCAATTCGCCAACCTGACGCTGGCGGATTATTTCGACATCAATCTCGAATACGCGCCGCGCGTCGGCGCCACTTTGCCGCTCGATTCCATCGTGCTGGTGGCGCGCTCGATCGGCAACACCCGCGTCAACGTCGTCGGCTTGCGGCTGCCCGATGAAGAAGAGACGACGAGCGCACCGCCGCCGCCGCCAAAGCGCGTCACCATCATCCGCCGCCGCATCCTGCGGATTTGGAAGTCGCTGGCGGGGGTGTAACCGTTCGCGGAAACGCTATGCCATTTGAGGATGTGCTCCCTCTCCCCACGGGAGAGGTGAGGAAACGACGTGCTGGCTGATTCAATATCAAATTGAAATGTTCTAGAGCGCGCGGGACGGGATCAATAGCGGCCCGTCCGGCGTCTCGACCCGGTGCACGGCGACGCCGAAAATCGTGGCGATGCGCTCCGGCGTCAGCGCCAGCGCCGGCGTGTCGTTGGCGATGATGCGGCCCTGATGCATCAGCACCACGCGGTCGGCGAACCGGGTCGCCAGCGCCAGGTCGTGGATGATGGCAAGCACCGCCGTGCCGCGATGCGCGATCGAGCGCAGCAATTCCATGATCATGAGCTGGTGGCGCTCGTCGAGCGAGGCGGTCGGCTCGTCGGCGATCAGCACATCGGCCTGCGTCGCCAGCGCCCGCGCCAGCGCGACGCGGGCGCGTTCACCGCCCGACAATGTCGTCACCGCGCGTACGGCAAAATCCTCGATCGCGGTCGCCGTCATCGCGTCCGCAATCGCGGTGCGGTCGGCGGCGGTCGGCTGCGCGAACGGATCGGCGTGCGGCTCGCGGCCGAGCGCGACGATGTGCTCGACGCTCATCGGCCAGTGGAATTGATGGCCCTGCGGCAGATAGGCCAGCGCCCGCGCCCGGGCGCGCGGCGGCATTGCACCGAGCGGCGCGCCGTCGAAGGTGATGGCGCCGCCCTCGGCATCGAGCAGCCCGGTCATCGCCCGCGCCAGCGTGGTCTTGCCGGCGCCGTTGGGGCCGGCCAGGATTGTCAGTTCGCCGGCATTGAGCACGAGGCTGGCCTGATCGACGATGCGGCGGCCGGCGCGGACGACGCTGACCTCGTGAGCGGCAAGGCGCGGGGCGGCGTTGTCCTTCATGACGCGCTGTCCTCGAGCACATGGCGTTCGTGAAAGATCATCGCGAGGAAGAACGGCACGCCGATCAGCGCGGTGACGACGCCGATCTTGATCTCGATGGCGCCCGGCACCAGGCGCACCGCGATGTCGGAGGCGATCAGCAGTGCCGCGCCGGTGAGCGCGGAGGGCAGCAAAATGCGCGCCGGGTCGAAGCCGTAGAACCGCCGCACCAGATGCGGCGCGACCAGGCCGACGAAGGAGATCGCGCCGGCGACCGAGACCGCCGCGCCGACACCGAGCGCGACGCCAATCACCACCAGGATGCGGGTGCGCTCGACATCGACGCCGAGTGAGGCGGCGGCGTCCTCGCCGAGCGTCAGCGCGCGGAAATCGCGGGCGGTGGCGGCGAGCACGACCCAGCTTGCCAGCATGAACGGCGCGGCGAGCCAGACATGTTCCATGCTGCGGTCACGCAGCGAGCCGAGCAGCCAGAACGCGATTTCCAGCGCGATGTAGGGATTGGGCGCGAGATTGAGGATCAGCGCGATCGCGGCGCCGGCGAAACTCGCGAGCGCAAGGCCGGCGAGCAGCGTCACCGTCAGCGAGGCGCGGCGTCCGGCGATCGCGACCAGCATGCCGACCGAGACGAGCGCACCGGCGATGCCGCTGAGCGGCACCCAGATCGACAGCGCGCTCGCGAACCCGAAGGCCATGATCGCGGCGGCGGCCGCCGCCGCGGCCTGCGGCGCGCCGAACAGCGAGGGTTCGGCCAGCGGATTGCGCATCAGGCCCTGCAAGGCTGCGCCGGCGATGCCGAAAGTGGCGCCGATCAGCGCCGCGAGCAGGGTGCGCGGCAGGCGGATGTCGCGGACGATGATCGAGGTCACGCCCTGATCGGAGAGGAGCGCCTGCGCCACCGCTTGCGGCGAGAACTGCGCCGGGCCGGTGAGGAGCGAGGCGATCAGGAGCGCCAGCACCAGAAGCGCGAGCGTTACCGTGAGCCAGCTTCCTTGTCGGTGCAGATGCATTGAAGATACATGGGCGTTGAAATGGAGGGCGCTGACGCCGCGCGACCGGCGTGGCATAACAGGTCGTCATGACCAAGAAAACCTCTGTTGCCGCGCGGCTCGGCTGGATTGTGGCGGGCCTGCTGGCGGCGGCGCTGCCAGCGCAAGCGGACGGCGCGCCGCGCCGCGTGGTCTCGTTCAATCTGTGCGCCGACCAGCTCTTGCTGACACTGGCCGATCCGGCGCAGATCGTCGCGCTGTCGCCTTATGCGCTGGATAACAGCCTGTCGGTGACGACGCAGGCGGCAGCGCCGTTTCCGCGCGTTGGCTGGGACGCCGAAACCGTGATCAACCTGTCGCCCGATCTGGTGCTCGCCGGTCCGACCGACCGGCCGACCCGCGCGGTGCTGGATGCGGCGGGGCTGCGGGTGGTCGAGGTTGCCTTCGTCACCAATCTGGCGGAGGCGCGGCAGCAGGCGCGCAGCATCGGCGCGCTGCTCGGCCATGCCGATCGCGGCGAGGCGCTGGCGCAAACTCTGCAACAGGCGGAGACGCGGCTCGCCGCCGCCGCGCTGACGCCGCCGCGCACCGCCTCGATCCTGCAGCGCGGCGGCTATGCCGAGGGCTCGGCGAGCCTGATCACCGCGATGCTGACGGTGGCCGGGTTGCGGCCGCTCGCCGCCGCGCCGGGCGGCTTCGGCGGCTTCGTGTCGATGGAGACGCTGCTGGTCGATGGTCCGGATGTTCTGGTGCTGCTCGATCCGCCGGGCGAGGCGACGGATCAGGGCGCGCTGTTCATTACTCATCCGGCGCTGCGCGCCCGTTACGGGGTGCAGCGGCGGATCGAATTGCAGTCGCGCTACACGATGTGCGGCGGCCCCGCGCTGGTCGAGGGGCTCGACCGGCTGCGCGAGGCGCTTACGCCGCTGCGCTAGAGGGCAACAATTCAATGCCGCCGAAGCCGGCGACGCGGCCCGCCCGGAACAGCACGACATTGCCTGCCAGCCGCCGGATCTCGTCCGGATCGTGGCTGACATAGACCATCGGCACGTTCTCTTCGTCGCGCAGCCGCTCGAGATAAGGCAGGATCTCGCCCTTGCGGTCGTGGTCGAGCGCGCCGAGCGGCTCGTCGAGCAACAGTAGCCGCGGCCGTGCCAACAGCGCGCGGCCGAGCGCGACGCGCTGGCGCTCGCCGCCCGATAATTGTCCGGGGCGCCGCGTCTGCAACTGATCGATGTCGAGCAGGCCGACGATGTGCTGCCAATGCGCCGGATCGCGCGGCAGGCGATTCATGCGGCGGCCGTAATCGAGATTCTGCGCCACGTTGAGATGCGGAAACAGCCGCGCGTCCTGAAACACGTAGCCGATCCGGCGCTTGTAGGGCGGCACGTTGATGCCGGCCTCGGTGTCGCACAGCACGTCGCCGTCGATGGCGATGCGGCCGCGATCCGGCTGCAGCAGGCCGGCGATCAGGTTGACCAGCGAGCTCTTGCCGGAGCCGGAGGCGCCGAACAGACCGGTGACGCGGCTGTCGCTCTGGAATGCGATCTGCAGCGAGAAACTGCCGAGCTGTTTGGCGATATCGACGATGAGCATGGTCAGCGTCCGTGCAGGCGGCGAGTGGCGTGGCGGGCGAACACTTCGGAGAATACCAGCGCGATCACCGAGATGATCACCGAGACGACCACCAGCCGCAACGCGGCGGCGTCGCCGTCCGGCGTCTGTAGTAGTGCATAGATCGCCGAGGAAATGGTTTGGGTCTCGCCGGGGATGTTGGAGACGAAAGTGATGGTGGCGCCGAATTCGCCGAGCGCCTTGGCGAAACCGAGAATCATGCCGGCGAGGATGCCGGGCGCGGCGAGCGGCAGCGTCACGGTGAAGAACACTTTCCACGGCGTCGCGCCGAGGGTGCCGGCAGCCTGCTCGAGACGGGCATCGATCGCGTCGATCGACAGCCGGATCGGCCGCACCAGCAGCGGAAACGACATGATCCCGCAGGCCAGCGCCGCGCCGGTCCAGCGGAAGGCGAACACGATGCCGAGATTGTCGGCAAGCCAGGCACCGACCAGACCCTTGCGGCCGAAGGTGAGCAGCAGCAGGTAGCCGGTCACGACCGGCGGCAGCACCAGCGGCAGGTGGATCACCGCGTCGAGGACCGCCTTGCCCCAGAAATCACGGCGCGCCAGCAGCCACGCCACGGCGATGCCGAGTGGTGTGGCAAACAGGGTCGCAACGACGGCGACCCTGATCGAAAGCAGGATCGCCGTCCATTCAGCGGGAGAGATGTCGGACACGTGGGCTGGCTGCTGGTCCGTGTTACGAGGTTGGCTTGATCAGATAGCTGAAGCCGTACTTCTCGAAAATGGCTTTGGCCGTCGAGGACTGCAGAAAGGCGAGATAATCGTCGGTGCCGGCCTTGGCGGTCGCGGTCGCGGCGACCGGGTAGACGATCGGCGGGTGCGAGTCGGCCGGGAAGGTGCCGACGATCTTGACGCCCGGATCGACCTTGGCGTCGGTCGAATAGACGATGCCGAGCACCGCCTCGCCGCGCGACACCAGCGTCAGCGCGGCGCGCACGTTCTCGGCCATCGCGAACTTCTTTTCGGCGGCCTGCCACGAGCCGAGCTTTTCCAGCGCGGCCTTGGCGTATTTGCCGACCGGCACCGCGGCGACGTCGCCGGTGGCGATGCGGCCGTCACCGGCGAGCTTGGCGAGATCGAAGCCCTGCTTGATCTCGACCTTGTCGATCTTGGAATCCTTCGGCGCGATCAGCACGATGCTGTTGCCGAGCAGGTCGACCTTGGTGGATTCCTTCACGCTCTTCTTCTCGATGGCGTATTTCATCCAGGCGGTGTCGGCGGAGATGAACACGTCCGCCGGCGCGCCCTGTTCGAGCTGCTTGGCGAGCGCCGAGCTGGCGGCGTAGCTCGCCACGATCTTGGTCTTGGTCTTTGCTGTGTAGGCGGCGTCGAGTTCGTCGAGCGCGTTCTTCATCGAGGCCGCGGCAAAGGCGGTCAGGGTCTTTTCGGTGGCGGCGGGCGCGGCCTTGCTGTCCTGGGCGAGAGCCGGAGAGAACAGCGGCGCGCAGACCAGCGCGGCGGCGAGCAGAGAACGGGTAAGCGGCTTCATATTTGGCGCTCCGTATCAGTCCGCGGCGAATGGTCGCGCGGATGTCAGAATGGGTATTCTGCGACGATGGTCGGAAGCGCCGTTCCGGATTTTCCGGCAGCTTACGGCATGCCGGGAAATATCGTGCAGCATGAATTTAGCAGCCGAGGCGCTGAGGTAAAGCCCTTGCAGCAGTTCGACCGCATGCAGCACTTCGGCTTCTTGCGCGGGGTTGGCGATCAATCGCCGCGCAGGGAATTCAGGCGCGGATCCGGCCCGCGCCCGATCCGTGAGTGAAGGATCAGCTCCTGCGATCATGACGTCGGAGGCCTTGATCACCGCGATCACGGCGCCGCCGGGCGCTATGGGAAACGGCAGTTATATTCAACTCAATATAGCGATGCCGTGGCGTCAAGGCCGAATGGCGCCGGGATGATCGGCGGCAAGGGCCGGTTCAGGCCAGGGCCGAGGGCAGGTGCATCCTCGTCGCGCCGCCTATGGCGACAGCACCACCTGGCGGCATTCGGGCGGCAGGTCGGCAAGCGTGAGCGGCGGTTTCGGCTTCGGCGGCTTCACCGGCGGCTTGGGATGCAGCACCGCGTCGCTGAACCAGTAGGCGAGATCGCCGGCGCTGCAATGCTCACCGTGATCGGGCGGCGTCTGCGGCTCGCAGGCGGCGCTGCCGTGTGGGCACTTGATCCGGATATGGAAATGATAGTCGTGGCCGTACATCGGCCGCACCTTCGACAGCCAACTGCGGTCGCCCTTGGCTTCGCGGCACAGCGCCTTCTTGATCGCGGCGTTGACGAAGATGCGTTCGACCTGCGGCTCCTGCGCCGCGGCGCGGATCACCAAGAGATGCTGCGGCGTCCATACCTGCGGATCGATGTCGAGGCGGCTCGCCGCCACCATGTTGACCGCCGACATTTCCTCGCGCTCGTTGCGCGACAGCATGCGGTTGGGCATCGGGGTCAGCCAGATGTCGGCATCGAGCCCGAGCTGATGGCTGGCATGGCCGGTGAACATCGGCCCGCCACGCGGCTGCGATATGTCGCCGACCAGAAGGCCGGGCCAGCCCGCGACCTTGCTGACCTTGGTCGAGAGCCGTTCGAGCAAAGCGACCAGTTCGGGATTGCCCCAGTTGCGGTTGCGCGACAGCCGCATCACTTGCCAGGTCTCGCCGTTGACCGGCAGCGCCTGCGCGCCGGCGAGGCAGCCCTTGGCGTAGAAGCCGATCGAGCGCACCGGCGAGGACGCCGGCGTCGCCTTGCGGCCGAAGATTTCCTTGGCGGCGAGATGCGGATCGTTCGGATTGGCGAGCGGCGGCAGCGGCTTCGGATCGAGCGTGCCTTTGTCCTGCGCGTGTCCCGGGGCGATCGCCGCAAGCGCCAGCAGCGCGGCGGCTGCCGTCGTCTTCGTCAGCGGGAGGATCATGCGCCAGCGTCGCATGGTGGATTTATAGCCGAGCAGGGTTGCTTCGACGAGACGGCGCAGGCGGCAGGCTCTCGGCGCGGCACGCCGAAAAACGCACGCAGCCAGCCCGGCAACGCCTTGAGCCTGCGGAAATTCATCGGGCCTTAACCGTGTTGTCCATTGGTTGGCCTTTGGGGCGGATGTGTCCTTGCGTCGCAAGGTGGGCGCGTTGGCTGCGAGCACAGAAAATTTTACCTCCAAAACGCCGATTGTAGAATATTTCATGCGCGCTCGCCAAAAACCCATGCCTGCCCGGCATTAGGTATCGATGCATCAATGCAATTTATGCGGGTGCTCGGCGTCGGGCACGGCATCGGTCGCGCGATACCTCCGAGGTGGGTGGTCCAAGGATACCGTTTGTTAGACAGTTGCCTAAACACTGCCCGCAGCACGCAGGTGGGGTTATCGGAAGAATGCCGACCGCTCGGCCAAGAAGACCAAGAAAACGCAGAATTGCGGTACAGCGAACGACACGCAGACCCAAGGCTGCTCCAAAGCTGAGAACGCACGCAGGGCTTGTGCCCGCGGCCGGCGAAGCCTTGCTCCACTGCAACGATGTGGAAGCGGCGCTCGCCGAAGCGCGCAAGGCACATGACCGCCTGCACGAGGCGATCAACCTGTTGCCGCAGGGCATCGTGTTCCTCGATGCCGAAGGTCGCTTCATTCTCTGGAACAAGAAATACGCCGAGATCTACAACAGCACCTCGCACATGTTCAGGCCGGGTATCCGCTTCGAGGATATCGTCAGGGCGGGCGTGGCGCAGGGGCGCTATCCCGATGCCATTGGCCGCGAGGAGGAGTGGATCGCCGAGCGGATGGCGCAGCTCGCCCAGCCGGCCAATCGCCGCGAACTGACGCTGACCGATGGACGCTGCATCCTGATCGAGGAGCAGACCACCAAGGACGGCGGCGTGATCGGCCTGCGTGTCGACATCACCGAACTGAAACAGCGGGAAGCCTCCTTCCGCCTGCTGTTCGACGGCAATCCGGTGCCGATGATTGTCTGCGCGATCGACGATGAGCAGATCATCGGCGTCAACGAGGCGGCGCTGGCTCATTACGGCTATTCGCGCGAGGAATTCGAGAAGCTGACGATCCGCGATATCCAGGCGTTCGAGCCCGGCCTGCCCTGGGACGGCGACCATAGCGTCAACGAGCGCAACGCGCGGACCTGGAAGCACATCAAGGCCGACGGCTCGCTGATCGATGTCGCGGTCTATTCGCGGCATCTGACCTTTGACGAGCGTCCGGCGGTGCTGCTGGCGCTGATGGACATGACCGAACACAAGCGCGCCGAAGCGCATCTGGCGTTTGTTGCCCAGCACGACAATCTCACCGGTCTGCCCAATCGCGCGCTGCTGTGCCAGCGGCTCGACGATCTGCTGGCCCACGGCCGGCGCAGCGGCAGCAAGGTGGCGGTGCTGTTCTTCAATCTCGACGGCTTCAAGGCGGTCAACGATTCGCTCGGCCACGGCGTCGGCGACAAGCTCCTGATCGGCGTCGCGCGGCGTCTGCAATCGGTGCTGCGCGACGAGGATTCGATCGCGCGGCTCGGTTCCGACGAATTCGCCATCGTGCAGTCGGGCGTAATGCGGCCGGAAGATGCCGCGATGCTGGCCAAGCGGCTGCTCACCGCGAGCGGCGACCCGTATATGTTCGACGGCCACACCGTGATGTGCGGCGCCAGCGTCGGCATCGCCATCGGACCCGGCGACGGCGAGGATGGCGAGAAGCTGTTGAAGAACGCCAACATGGCGCTGTCGCGCGCCAAGAGCGACGGCCGCGGCATGTTCAGCTTCTTCGAGGCGGAGATGGACGCGCGTGCACAGAGGCGCCGCCGCATCGAAATGGATTTGCGCGCGGCGATCGATAGCGGCGTGCTGCAGCCGCATTATCAGCCGCTGATCGATCTCAAGACCGGGCGCATCACCGGCGCCGAGGCGCTGGTGCGCTGGCCGCATCCGGCGCGCGGCATGGTCCCACCCTCCGAGTTCATTCCGGTCGCGGAAGAGACCGGCCTGATCAATCCGATCGGCAATCTGATGCTGCGCCGCGCCTGCATCGACGCCGCGAGCTGGCCCGGGGACGCGCGCGTCGCGGTCAACCTGTCGCCGCTGCAATTCCGGGTCGGCAACCTGCTCGCGGTGGTGATGGACGCGCTCAAGCAGTCCGGCCTGCCGCCGAAGCGGCTCGAGCTCGAGATCACCGAGACGCTGCTGCTGGAGAAGAGCGATCAGGTGCTGGCGACGCTGCACGCCTTGCGCGCGCTCGGCGTGCGCATCTCGATGGACGATTTCGGCACCGGCTATTCCAGCTTGAGCTATCTACGCAGCTTCCCGTTCGACAAGATCAAGATCGACCGCTCCTTCGTCAGCGATCTGGCCGCCAACCGCGAGGCGCAGGCGATCGTGCGCTCGATCGTCAGCCTCGGCATGAGCCTTGGGGTGATCATTACGGCGGAGGGCGTCGAGACCGAAGCCGAGCTGAGCTGCCTGCGCGCCGAGGGCTGTCACGAAGGACAGGGCTTCCTGTTCAGCCGCGCGCGGCCGAACGCCGAGATCGTGCAACTACTGGGCGCGCAGCATGCGGTGCTCCGCGCGGCGCAGATCGCCGCCGAGAGCTGACGCGCGCGGCGCTCGCACCAAGGTCGAAATAAAAAGACCACCGCTGCCGGACGTGGCGGCCGCGATGGTCTCTGATGGTTCAAATCGTCAAATTGGAAAAAATGCCGGCCGCTATTTGGTCTGGTCGTCGATCGCCGCATCCGCCGCGTGCTTCTTGATCGAGTCGATCGCGCCGAGGGCCGAGGCCTTCTGCGCATAGCCTTCCGAGCTGCACATGGTTTCGCCGTTCGAGGCTTTGAAGCGAAACCGAAACTCGCCGCTCTTGTCCTTGTAGACTTCGAACCTGTAGGCCATTGCCGTCTCCGTTGCTTGAGATGCACGGGCGGCAGCGTCGATATATCGCCGGATGGAGTCAAGGCGCATCATGCCGGGGCGCGGTATGATATGCGGGGTTGAATGAGGCAGGTTCAGCCTGGATGATTCACCGGATGAAAATGCCGGTGGCGCTCAGCTATCCACCTTGAGCGCGGCAATGAAAGCTTCCTGCGGGATGTCGACCTTGCCGAACTGCCGCATCTTCTTCTTGCCTTCCTTCTGCTTCTCCAGAAGTTTGCGCTTGCGCGTGATGTCGCCGCCGTAGCATTTCGCGGTGACGTCCTTGCGCAGCGCGCGCACGGTTTCGCGCGCGATCACCTTGCCGCCGATCGCCGCCTGAATCGGAATCTGGAACATGTGCGGCGGGATCAGCTCCTTCATCTTCTCGACCATGGCGCGGCCGCGGCCTTCGGCGCGGGTGCGATGCACCAGCATCGACAGCGCATCGACCGGCTCGTTGTTGACCAGGATCTGCATCTTGACGAGGTCGGCCGCCTTGTAGTCGGTGAGGTGGTAGTCGAACGAGGCGTAGCCCTTCGATACCGATTTCAGCCGGTCATAGAAATCGAACACCACCTCGTTGAGCGGCAGATCGTATTTCACCATCGCGCGGCTGCCGACATAGGTCAGCTCTTTCTGGTTGCCGCGGCGGTCCTGGCAGAGCTTCAGCACGCTGCCGAGATATTCGTCAGGTGTGAGAATCGTGGCTTCGATCCAAGGCTCGTGAATCTCGGCGATCTTCACCACATCCGGCATGTCGATCGGATTGTGAATCTCGATCTCCTGCCCGTCGGTGAGGTGCATCTTGTAGATCACGCTCGGCGCGGTCGCGATCAGGTTGAGGTTGAACTCGCGAGAGAGCCGCTCCTGAATGATTTCCAGATGCAGCAGGCCGAGGAAGCCGCAGCGGAAGCCGAAGCCGAGCGCGGCGGAAGTCTCCATCTCGAACGAGAAGCTGGCGTCGTTGAGCCGCAATTTGCCCATCGCGGCGCGCAGCGTTTCGAAATCGTCGGCATCGACCGGGAACAGGCCGCAGAACACCACCGGAATCGCCGGCTTGAAGCCCGGCAGCATCTCGGTGATCGGCTTGCGGTCGTCGGTGATGGTGTCGCCGACGCGGGTGTCGGCCACTTCCTTGATCGCGGCGGTGATGAAGCCGATCTCGCCGGGGCCGAGTTCGTCGACCTGCGTCATCTTCGGCGTGAAGAAGCCGACGCGCTCGACATCGTAGGCCGCGTTGGTGCCCATCATACGGATGCGCTGGCCCTTCTTCATCACGCCGTCGACGATACGAACCAGCACGACGACGCCGAGATAGACGTCGTACCAGCTAGTCGACCAGCAACGCCTTCAGCGTCGCGTCGCGGTCGCCCTTCGGCGGCGGCAGGCGGGTAACGATGGCTTCCAGCACGTCGGGAATGCCGAGGCCGGTCTTGGCCGAGATCATCACCGCATCGGACGCGTCGATGCCGATCACATCCTCGATCTGCTGCTTGACCTGTTCCGGCTCGGCGGCGGGCAGATCGACCTTGTTGAGCACCGGCACGATCTCATGATTGTTATCGAGCGCCTGATAGACGTTGGCGAGCGTCTGCGCCTCGACGCCCTGTGAGGCGTCGACCACCAGCAGCGAGCCTTCGCAGGCGGCCAGCGACCGCGACACCTCATAGGCGAAGTCGACGTGGCCGGGCGTGTCCATCAGGTTGAAGATGTAGTCCTTGCCGTCCTTGGCCTTGTAATTGAGGCGGACGGTCTGCGCCTTGATGGTGATGCCGCGCTCGCGCTCGATGTCCATCGAATCGAGCACCTGCTCCTTCATCTCGCGGTCCTGCAACCCGCCCGTGGTCTGGATCAGACGGTCGGCCAGCGTCGATTTGCCATGGTCGATATGGGCGACGATGGAGAAGTTGCGGATGTTCGAAATGGGCTTGGTTGTCATGGCCGCGAGATAGCATCTGGGCATTTGCCGGCAAAGCGGAATTCGGCGTGGCGCGGGAAATAGCCCGGTGAAATGGGCCGCTTTTGCTCCCGGTCCGGCGCCGCATTGCCGTTGCCGCCCGGCGCTGCTAGCAGTTGGCGATGGAACATCCCGTCAGCCCCGCGGCGCGGCCGCAAACCGGCCTCAAATCCCGGCAAAAGGCCCGGCTGCGCCATGTTCCGGTGTCGCGGCGCCTCGCCGCATGGGTGGCGGCGCTCGCCCATGACGACAAGACCAGCACGCGCTTTGTCATCGCTTTCGCCGCGATCCATGCGCTGCTCTGGACCATGATCCTGACCGCGCTCAAGGGCGCGCAGGATATCCATTTCGACGTCACCGAGGCCTATGCCTGGGGCCGCAAATTTCTGCTCGGCTATGGCAAGCATCCGCCGCTGTCGGGCTGGGTCTCCGGCGTCTGGTTCCGGATTTTTCCCGCCACCGACTGGGCCGCCTATGCGCTGGCGATGACCATGGTGGCGTGCGGCCTCGTGATCTGCTGGCTGATCGCCCGGCGCGTGGTCGGTCCGCGCCGCGCCATGTTCGCGGTGGTGATGCTGGCGCTCTATCCGATGTTCAATCTGAAGGGCTTCAAATACAACCCGGACATCCTGCAGCTTGCGATGCTGCCGCTGGTCGTGCTGGCCTATCTCGATGCCTTCGACAAGCGCACGGTGCGCTCCGGCGTCTGGCTCGGCCTTGCCGGGGCGGCGGCGCTGCTGACGAAATACTGGGCGCTGACGGTGATCGGCGCGGTGGGTCTCGCGGCGCTGCTGCATCCGGACCGTCTCGCCTTCCTGCGCTCGCCGGCGCCCTGGGTGGCGCTCGCGGTGATGCTGCTCGCGATCTGTCCGCATCTGTGGTGGCTGAAGCAGGTCGAATTCGCGCCGCTGATCTATGCCGGCGATGTCTATGGCGCGCGGCCGATCATGGAAACGGTGCGCCGCGCCACCACTTATTCGCTGCACCATCTCGCCTTTCTGCTGTTTCCGGTGGCCTGCGGTGGTCTGGCGCTGGCCTGGCGGCTGCAATGGTGGAGATCGCTGCGCCAGCGCGGCGTGGTGGGCGAGCTGATCGCCTCGGTGCGGCGGCCGTGGGCGCGCGGCCCCAACGCCAATGTCAATCTGTCGCGTGCGCGCCAGATCTGGGCGATCGCGATCATTCTCGCGGTGGTGCCGCAGATCGCCGCGCCGGTGTTTCACATCGACATGAAGAGCGACTGGGGCATTCCGCTGTTCTTCCTGGTGCCGCTGGTGCTGGTGGCGATTCCGGCGCTGCGGGTGCCGCAGATGGCGCTGATCCGCCTGTTGCTGATCTGGGCCGGCTTCACCTTCATCATGCTGGTGATCTCGCCGGTGATCGCGGCGCAGACCGTGCGCCAGCATGGCCCGGCGGGTGCTTCGTTCGCGCCGCGTTCGGAATTCGCGCTGCAATTGACCGAGGCCTGGCGCGCCCGCTTCAACCGGCGCTGGGCGGTGGTGGTGGCGAGCACCGAGGCCGGCACGCCGATGACCTTCTACAGCCCGGATCATCCGGCCACCTTCACGCCGGGCGAGTTGTGGGGCTCGGGTCTCTCCAGCCTCGAGGAAGCGAAGCAGCGCGGCTTCATCGGAGTGTGCGACACCACCGACTTCCGCCTCGCGTCGTGCGAGGCGTGGATGGAGGCGAATGCGGACAGCGCCGAGCGCATCAACATCACCGCGCGGCGCTATTTCCACGGCAAGGCGGGACCGGCGGTGCGCTGGAAAATCTGGATGGTGCCGCCGCTGCGCGACGGGGATGAGGAATAGTCCTTATTCCTCGCCGAACTTGTTGGCGACGAGTTCGGTGATGGCGTCGAGCGCCGCCTGCGCCTCGCGGCCGGTCGCCGACACCGTGATCGAGGTGCCGATCCCGGCGGACAGCATCATCAGGCCCATGATCGAAGTGCCGCCGACGCTTTCGCCGTTGCGGGTGACGGTGAGCTCGGCGTCGAACTTCTCCGCGGTCTGCACGAATTTGGCGGAGGCACGCGCGTGCAGGCCGCGCTTGTTGGTAATCGGAATTTCGCGGACGAGGCCGCCGGAGGTCCGGGCCTGAGGGTCCGATGCGTCGCTCATTTGCCGGCCAGTACGCGGCTTGCGATGGTGACGTATTTGCGGCCAGCTTCCTGCGCGGCGGCGATGGCGTCGGGCAGGGACTTTTCCTCGCGGACCTTGGCGAGCTTCACCAGCATCGGCAGATTGATGCCGGCGAGCACCTCGACCTTGGGGCGGCTCATGCAGGAGATTGCGAGGTTGGACGGCGTGCCGCCGAACATGTCGGTGAGAATGGCGACGCCCTCGCCGCTATCGACGCGCTTCACCGCCTCAATAATATCGCTGCGACACAAATCGGCATCGTCTTCGGCGCCGATCGTGATCGCCTCGATCTGCTTTTGCGGACCCATGACATGCTCAAGCGCCGCCCTGAACTCATCGGCGAGACGCCCGTGGGTCACCAATACCAAACCAATCATCAAAAACTCCTCGCGGGCGCATGGTGCACCGCACGAAAGGGCCACATGTTGACCATTCAGAGCCCGGGCGCAAGAGGGCATCTTGACGTTTCGCCTCGCGCGCGGCGAAGGCGTCGGTCAAATCCGGGACCATGATGGGACTTATATGGTTACCAATTCCTTTCGGGCAATTGCCGGGGTGCTTCCCGCCGGCTGCTGCAAGCTTAAGTTGTCGTAAGGAAAGCCAGCACCAGCGGCAGCGCCATATGCCCGGCCGCCACCGGAATCCGCGGTAATTCGACGCCTGAAATCACGGTCCGCAGCGCCTCCGCCTCCGGCAGCCGCGCTCCGTCAGGCGCCGCGAGATCAACCACCAGGCCGACAATGGCCTCGGACACGAAGCCGCAGCGGCGCAGGCCAAGCCCGCGAATCTCGATCATGCCGGCGAGTTCTGATGCGGGGCTGACCATCAGGTTCCCGTCTTTACTGATGAGATGGACCCGGTCGTCGCCGACCAGTGTTGCCGGCGGCACGATGCCGGCGCGGCCGGCCAGGATCAGGTCGAACACGAGGCTGGATTTGCCGCTGCCGGAGACGCCGCGAATCAGGATGGCGCGCTCGCCGACCTGGACCGCCGAACCGTGGACACTGGGCGTCGCGGCCATCGTCATATCGCGGGCAGCCGCACGGTGAAGCGGGCGCCGGCGATCCGCGCATCGCCCTCGGCGTCCACCGGGCCGGGGCGGTTCTCGGCCCAGATCTTGCCGCCATGGGCCTCGATGATCTGCTTGGAGATCGACAGGCCGAGCCCGGAATTCTGGCCGAAGCCCTGATGCGGGCGGTCGGTGTAGAAGCGATCGAAGATCTTTTCCAGCGCGCCGGGCCGAATGCCGGCGCCGTCATCGTCGATCACGATCTCGATTTCGGTCTTGCGGCGGCGGCAGGTGAGGCGGACCTTGCCGCCCGGCTCGGAGAACGACTGCGCGTTGGCCAGCAGATTGGAGATCACCTGACCGAGGCGCGAATCGTGGCCGGGCACCGAGAAGCTGTCGGTGCGCGGTCCCTCGAAACGGGTCTCGACCTTGATGTCGTTGCCCTGCCGCGTCTCGTTGGCGACCGAGGTCAGGGTCTCGAGCAGGCGGCGGATATTGACCGGCTCGGCATCCTGCCGCTGCAGTTCGGCGTCGAGCCGGCTCGCGTCAGAGATGTCGGAAATCAGGCGGTCGAGCCGGCGCACATCGTGCTCGATCACCGCAAGCAGGCGGCCGCGGCTCTCGTCGGAGCGCGCCAGCGGCAGCGTCTCCACCGCCGAGCGCAGCGAGGTCAGCGGGTTCTTCAGTTCATGGGCGACGTCGGCGGCGAAACGCTCGATCCCTTCGATGCGGTTGTAGAGCGCATCGGTCATGTCGCGCAGCGCGCCGGACAGATGGCCGATCTCGTCGCTGCGCCGGGAGAAGTCGGGAATTTCGACACGGGTCTTGATGCGGCGGCGGACCCGCTCGGCGCTTTCCGCAAGCCGCCGCACCGGGCCGGCGATGGTGCTGGCGAGCAGCAGCGACAGCACGATCATCACCACGGCGGCGATGCCGAACACTTTGAGAATGGCGAGACGTTCGGCGGTGACCATCTGGTCGATGTCGTCGCCCTGGGTGGAGAGCATCAAGGCGCCATGCACGGCGCGGAAACGCTGCACCGGCACCGCGACCGAGACGATCACCTCGCCGCGGTCGTTGATGCGCACCATGCTGGCCTTGCGGCCGTCGAGCGACTGGTGCACCTCGTCATAGCCGTTGCCGTTTTCGGGGCCGAGCTCGCGATAGAGCGGCAGGTCGCCGCGATTGAGCCAGGTCCGGATCGCGATCATGGTGCGCTCGGCAAGGCCCGGCTTGTCGGCCGAGGGCGGCGGCAATTCGAAACGCAGCACGTCGCCGCGGCCGTAGAGATTGCGGCTGTCGAGCAGCAGCACGCCGTCGCGGTCGTAGATACGGGCGCGCGTCTTGGTCGGCGAGATCAGGCGGCGCAGCACCGGCGCGACGCGCTCGGGGTTGATCGGAAAATCGAGGTTGGAAAGAATTTCCTCGGCGGGGCCGAGCGACTCGCCGGTTTTCAGATCGGTGAGGCGGTCCGGATCGACCGTGATGGTGTTGGTCTCCACCGTCGCGGAGGCGGCGATGGCGCCGGAGATGATCTCGGCCTGCACCAGAAGGCTTTGCGCGCGGGCGTCGATCAGGCCGGCGCGGAATTGCGAGAGATAAAGAATGCCGGCGACCAGCGCGATCAGGCCGATCAGGTTGAGCGAGACGATGCGGCGGGTGAGGCTCGAGAAGGTCAGCGCGACCAGATAGCGCCCGGCCCGCTGCAGCAGATGGCGCGGCCGCCAGTTGCGGCGCTCGCCTTCCGTTTCCTCGATGCTGACGGCAACATCGGATTCGGAGGCGATCGTCGCCCCGGCGCTATCGCCGTCCGCGGTTTGATCCGGCTGCGTTCGATCGAGCAATCGCAAACCCGCCTTGGTTGATGCCTTTGGTGTTGATGCCTTGGGTCATGTGCTTCGGGCAACCTCTGCCCACGCCCGAATGATTGCACAGCCGCCGCGCCGTGGACCGGTCGCGGCGGACTGGAGCGATGCGATGCGTCAGGCCGCTTCCTTGAAGCGGTAACCGACGCCATAGAGCGTTTCGATCATCTCGAAATCGTCGTCCACCACCTTGAACTTCTTGCGCAGCCGCTTGATGTGGCTGTCGATGGTGCGATCGTCGACATAGACCTGATCGTCATAGGCGGCGTCCATCAGCGCGTTGCGGCTTTTCACCACGCCGGGACGCTGCGCCAGCGCCTGCAGGATCAGGAATTCGGTCACGGTCAGCGTCACCGGCTCGTTCTTCCAGGTGCAGGTGTGGCGCTCGGGGTCCATGCGCAGCATGCCGCGCTCCAGCGCCTTGGCGTCCATTTCCTTCTGCTGGACGGTGGGATCCTTCGGCACCGCGCGGCGCAGCACCGCCTTGACGCGCTCGACCAGCAGACGCTGCGAGAACGGTTTGCGGATGAAATCGTCGGCGCCCATCTTGAGGCCGAACAATTCGTCGATCTCCTCGTCCTTGGAGGTGAGGAAGATCACCGGCAAATCGGATTTCTGCCGCAGTCGGCGCAAGGTCTCCATGCCGTCCATGCGCGGCATCTTGATGTCGAGGATCGCCATGTCGGGCGGCGAGGTCTTGAAGCCCTCGAGCGCGGAGGCGCCATCGGTATAGGTCATGATCCGATAGCCCTCGGCTTCCAGTGCAATCGAGACCGAAGTCAGAATGTTGCGGTCGTCATCGACCAGAGCGATTGTCGGCATGGGTCTCTTTTCCGAAACTTGTTTGCGGACGGCTCCCCGGTTCAAGCCAAGGATGCCGAACAAAATATGGCAGAGTTGCCAGAGCCACGAGCTATGCAAAGCTGGGCTGAAATGTGGCCCAGGTTCCCTGAACACGGATTTGACGCCACCTTTAGCCAATATAACCCCGAAATCGGCAAAAGAACCCCCTGCAGCCGAAAAAAAGCCAACAGATTCAGGCAAGGATCCGCAAAAATGATGCCGTCACCCGGAGTGAAATCCGCCGATATTGTCCGCTCGCTGCTGCGCCGCAGCCGGCAGGGGGCGCTCGCCACCCTGATGAGCGAGGGCGGCGATCCCTATTGTTCGCTGGTGGCGACCGCGACCGACACTGACGGCTCGCCCTTGCTGCTGATCTCCCGCCTTGCGGTCCACACCAAGAATATTCTGGCGGATCCGCGAGTCTCGCTGATGCTGGACGAGCGCGCTCCGGGCGACCCGTTGGAAGGGGCGCGGATCATGGTCGCAGGCACGGCGCGGCAGGCCGACGAGACGATGACCTCGGTGCGGCGGCGCTATCTCGCGGCGCAGCCGGGCGCCGAGGGGTTCGCCGATTTTCCGGATTTTGCTTTCTTCCGGGTCGAGGTGAAGGGCACGCATCTGGTCGCCGGCTTCGGCCGCATCGTCGATCTCAAGCCCGAGCAGTTTCTCACCAGCCTCGAGGGGGCCGATGCGCTGGTCGCGGCCGAGGCCGAGATCATCGCCCATATGAACGAGGACCACCGTGAGGCGATGGCGCTCTATGCCACGCGCCTGCTCGGCGCCGAGACAGGCAACTGGATCTGCACCGGCTGCGATCCGGACGGGCTCGACCTGCAGGATGATCGCAAAACCCTGCGGCTGGTTTTTCCGCAGCGCATCACCGATCTGGTGGCATTGCGAAAGACCTTGAAAGAACTTGCTGATCTCGCCCGCTCGCGTGCGGCGTGAGCCGTCGCCGCGGCGATTTTGCCGGCCATCACAGGAAAACCGGAATCGCGCGCTGGTCTGGGCGGTGTTCCTACTAAAGACTGAGCGCGGGATGTCATGATCCCGCACTAAGCTCTGCGGCCTCGGCAAGAAACAAACGCGCGGTCAAGCGCGGCGGACGGGAGAATTTTGGTGACAGAAACCGGTGTGCGTAACAGCGCCTTCGGCGCCGACAAATTCGGATTCAGAAATCTCAAACAGGTCTACTGGAATCTTGGAACGGCATCGCTCTACGAGCTTGCGCTTCGCAACAACGAGGCGGAACTGACCGCCGATGGCGCGCTGTGCGCCGAGACCGGCGTGTTCACCGGCCGCAGTCCGAAGGACAAGTTCACCGTCCGCGATGCCAACACCGACGGCACGATGTGGTGGGCGGGCAACCAGTCGATCACGCCGGAGCAATTCCAGGCGCTGCATGAGGACTTCATCAAGCACGCCGAGGGCATGACGCTGTTCGCGCAGGATCTCTATGGCGGCGCCGATCCGAAATTCCACATCAAGGTGCGGGTCTATACCGAGCTGGCCTGGCACTCGCTGTTCATCCGCACTCTGCTGCGTCGCCCCGAAGCGGCCGAGCTTGCCGGCTTCACGGCGGAACTGACCATTATCGACCTGCCGAGCTTCCGCGCCGATCCGAACCGTCATGGCTGCAAATCGGAAAACGTCGTCGCGATCGACTTCACCCGCAAGATCGTCCTGATCGGCGGCAGCCGCTATGCCGGCGAGATGAAGAAGTCGGTGTTCACCACGCTGAACTACTATCTGCCGGCGCAGGGCGTGATGCCGATGCATTGCTCCGCCAATGTCGGCTCCGAGGGCGACTCGGCGATCTTCTTCGGCCTGTCCGGTACCGGCAAGACCACGCTGTCGGCAGACCCCGCGCGCACGCTGATCGGCGACGACGAGCATGGCTGGGGGCCGGACGGCGTCTTCAATTTCGAGGGCGGCTGCTACGCCAAGACCATCAAGCTGTCGCAGGAGGCGGAGCCTGCGATCTACGACGCCAGCATGCGCTTCGGCGCGGTGCTGGAAAACGTCGTGATCGATCCGCTGACCCGCAAGCCGGATTTCGACGACGGCTCGAAGACCGAGAACACCCGCTCGGCCTATCCGCTCGATTTCATTCCCAACGCCTCGAAGACCGGGCGTGCCGGCCAGCCGAAAAATCTGGTGATGCTGGCCGCCGACGCCTTCGGCGTGCTGCCGCCGATCGCCAAGCTCAATCCGGCGCAGGCGATGTATCACTTCCTGTCCGGCTACACCGCCAAGGTCGCCGGCACCGAGCGCGGTCTCGGCAATGAGCCGCAGCCGGAATTCTCCGCCTGCTTCGGCGCGCCGTTTTTGCCGCGCGATCCCACCGAATACGGCCAGATGCTGCGCGAATTGATCGCCAGGCACAATGTCGATTGCTGGCTGGTCAATACCGGCTGGACCGGCGGCAAGTATGGCGTCGGCAGCCGCATGCCGATCAAGGTGACGCGCGCGCTGCTCTCCGCCGCGCTCGATGGCTCGCTGCGCAGCGTGAAATTCCGCGACGATCCTTATTTCGGATTTTCGGTGCCGACGTCGTTGCCGGGCGTGCCGTCCGACATTCTCGATCCGGTCAACACCTGGGCCGACAAGGCCGAGTTCGACAAGACCGCACGGGCGCTGGTCGGCATGTTCCAGAAGAACTTCGCCAAGTTCGAGAAGCACGTGGATGCCGAAGTGCTCGCCGCCGCGCCCGAGGTGAAACTCGCGGCGGAGTGAGGGCTGTGCCATTGGGTGAGAGAAAGGGCGGCTTTGCAGCCGCCCTTTCATTTGAATGCTATTTGCCGTTGCGCTGCATCGCCTTGACGTCGGCGGCGGTGAGACCCTTGCCGCCGATCCCCCATTCGCCGCTCGCGACTTCGTGAACGCGGACCCATGTGACGCCGCGCATCGCTTCGCCTTCGATCTCCACCATCGCATCGGTGACCTTGCGGATCATCTCCTGCTTCTGGCTTTTCTCGAACACGCCTTCGATCAGCTGAATATCGACCAATGGCATTTGGAACTTCTCCGTTGCTTGCTTCGAGACCATCTCGCTGCTGGGGTTGCCATTCCCACATTCCGTCCGGGCCCGGCCAGTTCACGAACTGAATCTGTCCGGTACAGAATCTGAACTGGTTGTGGCGACAGCGAAGGCGTAAAAAGCAGACATTATTCGACGTGGGGATATGGATGACCGAAGGCAGCTACAACCAGTTCTGCCCCGTCGCGATGGCGTCCGAGATTCTTTGCACGCGCTGGACGCTGATCGTTTTGCGCGAGCTGGCGTGCGGATCGACGCGCTTCAATGAATTGCGCCGCGGCGTGCCGCGGATGTCGCCGGCGTTGTTGTCAAAACGGCTCAAGGAGCTTGAGGCGGCGGGCATTGTGACCCGATTGAAATCGGCAGCCGGTCCTGATCTTTACGATTATCGTCTGACGGCGGCCGGACAGGAACTCAGGCCGATCATCGATCGGGTCGGCGTGTGGGGCCACAAATGGATCGCCACAAAATCGTCCCTCGAAAATCTGGATCCCAATCTTCTGATGTGGGACATCCGCCGCAGGATCGTGCCGAAGTCGATGCCGCCGCACCGCCGCTCCACGATCCAGGTCATCCTGAAGGATTTGCCGGAGAACAAGCGCAACTGGTGGCTCGTGGCCGGGCCTGGCGATGGAGTGGATTTGTGTTCGGTCGATCCCGGTTTCGAAGTTGATCTTTATCTCGTCACCGACCTGCGCACGATGACGGAAATATGGATGGGCTACACCACGATTGGTCAGGCAAAGAAAAATGAGAAGCTGATCGTGACGGGGAGCCGTGAACTCGAGGCCGGCCTTGAGGACTGGTTGGGTTTCAGCAGCTTCGCCAAGGTCGAAAAGCGCGTCGCCTGAATAAAGCGGGAATCGGCCTTGAGCGGTCTGGGGCGGCCTTTCGGCCGCCCTTTTGTTTTATCGGAGAGTGAGGGCCGCGCGAGACAATTGGTCTGGATGAAATCTCTTGCGCTAAGAACAAATTAAGAACATCGTTACAGGTCGTTGATATATCGTGGTGATTCGCCGCTGTGCGGCCACCATATCTTGGGCCTGTCGCTGCTTGTGAGGACCATATGTCCAATATTGCTTTCGACGTCATGGCGCTGACGCGCATTGCCGACTTCGCCCGCACGCTGACCCGCCTGCATGCCGCCGCGCGCCGCCAGTTTGTCGACGACGACCAGATCGACCGCGAATTCAACGCGGTCTGCAATTCGATCTGGGGCTACACCACCGACGATCTGATGGACGACATGCTCTCGCCCGCCGACCATGATTTTCTCGACACCCTCGACGAGGCGCGGGCGCGGATCTTTGCCGCGGAGCAGGGCTACGACCTCGTCGGCGACGAGGGCATTCTCACCGACTGGTGGGGCTATTGCTGGATGATCCTTGCCGAGAAGCGCGGCCTGCTGACGCCGGAGAGCAAGACGCTGGCGCGGATGGCGATGGAGGAGAAATATCTCGCCGCGCCGAACGTGATCGGCGTCATCGTCGGGCGGTGAGAGGCTGACGAGAGACGTGCTCCCTCTCCCCATTGGGGAGAGGGTTGGGGTGAGGGGATCTCAATTTATCGATAGATTTTACGCCCTCACCCGACTCCGCTTCCGCGAAGTCAGCCTCTCCCCTCGGGAGAGGTCAAGAAGAGACGTGATGCTGTTCTTTCGAACGGCGGTGCCCGGCTATGACGCTCGAGAATGCTTCCGTTTCAATAATCCGCGTTACAGCCGGGCGCGGGCTTTGGACGCGGCGGTGCCTTGCGGCGTGGTGACGTTCTGCGGCCCGACGCTTGGCGGCAGCGAACCGGTGATGTCATGCGAGGTGTCGCTTGCCGACAGGCTGCCCGCGACATCGACCGCGACCGGCGCGACCTTCATCTCGCCGAGCTTGGCGCGGATATCGGCGGTGAGGCCGGGATAATTCGCCACCGGGGTGAATTCGGCGGTCTGGCCGCTGCCGGTGCGGACGCCGGAATAAGCGACCAGGCCGTTTGATGTCGCCACCACGTCGCCGGGCCGCAGCGTGGTGTCGAGCGACAGATCGACCGGGGCGAGGCCGGCGGGATCGCGGCCGTTACAGGTGCAGTCGGCTTTCAGCGCCTTGCGATAGGCGAAGGCGTTCGGCATCTCGATGTAACGCTCGCCATTGGCGGCGGTCGCGCCTTCGATGCCGCCGCCGAAGAACACCTTGGTCGGGCTCGCGGGGCAGAACGACTGGCACAGCTGCGCCGGCGTGGCGCCGGATTGTGCGGTCAGCGGAAAATACTTGCCGTCGCAGGCGCGCACGCAAAAGGCCGCGCCGCGGCCGCTGTTGGCCTGCGTCGTCGGCGCGGGCGCCGAATTGTCGCCGAACAGGCCGGAGAACGGATTGGATGACGGCTGCACCGGCGCGGCATTGGTGTTGCGCGGCTGATCGCCGAACAGGAAATCGAAAAAGCCGGCGCTGGCCGTGCGCGGCGCGGCGCTGAGCGCCAGCGCCAGCACGATGAACGCCGTGCCGAGCCGCCGGCGCCAGAAACGCATACTCAGACGCAACGCTCACTCCACTGACGCAACGCAGACAGGCGGATTGCTCCGGCGCGACGGGTTTTACCGCAGCGTCAACGACCTTAGTGAGAGATGGTAAATGCGAGGTTTAGAAGGGGGTCATGCGGCAGAAATGGCAAAGCGAAGAGCAGGTAACAGTTGTCATGCACGGGCTTGACCCGCGCATCCATCCGAAAAATTTTTAGGTGATGGATTGCCGGTCAAGCCCGGCAATGACGAGCCATGCCACTGAACTGAAGTGGGTCAGAAAAACAGCAGCGTCGCGAGCACGAAGGTTGGGATCAGCACCAAAGCCGACCATGCCATGTAGCCGAAGAAGCTCGGCATCTTCACCCCGGCCTGCCGCGCGATGGCGTAGACCATGAAGTTCGGAGCGTTGCCGATATAGGTGTTGGCGCCCATGAACACCGCGCCGGAGGAGATCGCCGCCAGCGTCGCCGCCTGCGTGGTCATCAACACCTGCGGATCGCCGCCGGCGAGCTGGAAGAACACGAGATAAGTCGGCGCGTTGTCGAGGAAGGACGACAGGGCGCCGGTCAGCCAGAAATAGGCGGCGGCGTTGTTCGAGCCGTCGGCATGGGTGACGAGGCCGAGCAGCGCGGCGAATGGGCCGTGTGCGCCGGCCTGCAGCATCGCCATGACCGGCACGATGCAGATGAAGATGCCGGCGAACAGGATTGCGACTTCCTGGATCGGCCCCCAGCTAAAGCCGTTGGCGGCGCGGTGCGCGGTGCTCGTCAGCAGCACCGAAGTCAGCGTGACCAGCACCAAAATGCCGTCGCGTAGCAGATCCTGCAATTCCAGCGTTGCGCCCGCGATCGTGAAGGCGATGCCGGGCTTCCACTGCGCGCTCATCAGGATCGCGCCGATGATCACCGCGATCAGCACAAGATTGATCTTGCCGTGCAGCTTCAGCGGCGAGTCCGGAGTGGGATCCTTGATGCGTCGCGCGAAGCGGCCCTCGCGGTGATGGCAGTAGAGGTCGAGCAGGAAGAAAATCGCGAGCACGAGGCCGCCCACGGTCAGCGTTTCCAGCCACAGATGTTGCGTGGTCCAGAAGAAATCGACACCCTTGAGAAAGCCGATGAACAGCGGCGGATCGCCGAGCGGCGACAGCGAGCCGCCGATATTGGCGACCAGGAAGATGAAGAACACCACGACATGCGCGTTGTAGCGGCGGTCGTCATTGGCGCGGATCAGCGGCCGGATCAGGATCATCGCCGCGCCGGTGGTGCCGACGATGCTGGCGAGCACGGTGCCGAAGGCCAGCAGCACGGTGTTGGTGAATACGCTGTCGTGCAGGTTGCCTTCGAGATAGATGCCGCCGGCGACCGTGAACAGCGCCAGCAGCAGCAGGATGAACGGCATGTATTCGAGCAGTGCGATGTGCGCGAGAGCAGTTTTCACGTTGCCGAAATCAGCGACGAACAGCATCGGCACCACGAACAGCATTGCCCACAGCGCGGTGAACTTGCCGTAATGATGCTCCCAGAGATGCGGATAGAACACCGGACCGGTGGCGATGCAGAGCAGGATGCCGACAAACGGCAGCGCCCATAGCACCGACAGTTTCGCGCCGTCGAGGCCTTCGCCGGCGAAGGCTGGTGTCGGACAGATCGCAATGAGTGCGAGCGCAACGATGGCCAGCAGCGCCGCGGAGCGGCTCAGACCTTGCGAATGAGAAATGTGCAGCGCACGTCGATGCATTGTCATCCCATGATGGATGGCCGGTCCGGAACGGACGGCCTCAGATGTTGAGGAATTCTCCGGCGCGATAGAGCGAACGCAGCTCGATGCCGGCCTCGCGGAAATTCTCGGTGGCGCCTTCCTCGCGGTCGACCATGGTGAACACCATCACCACTTCGCCGCCGGCATCGCGCACCGCGTCCACCGCCTTGATGGCCGAGCCGCCGGTGGTGGTGACGTCCTCGACGATGACGATGCGCTTGCCCGCAAGGCTCTCGCCCTTGGCAAGGCCCTCGACCGCGAGACGCGCGCCGTGTTCCTTCGGCTTCTTACGCACGAAGAAAGCGGCGATCGGCTTGCCCTTCATCCATGACAGTTGCGCGATGGCACCAGCGAGCGGCACCGCGCCCATCTCAAGCCCGCCGATATAGTCGATCGTCTCGTCCTTCAGCGCGTCGAGAGACAATTCGGCGAGCAGCGCCGCGCCTTCGGGATCGAGCATGGTCGGCTTCAGGTTGAAATAGAAGTCGCTCTTGCGCCCCGAAGCCAGCGTGATTTCGCCGCGTCCGAAGGAGCGGGTGCGGATGATGTCTTTGAGGCGGGCACGGGAAGCGGATTGGGACACGGGCTTGCTCGAAAGGTTTGCGGGGAGCCGCAATCTAGCGGCGATTAGGAGGGTGAACCACTATTGCGCGCGCCCATCAACAGTTCAATGCGGAACTATCCGCGGGTTAATGCGCCTCGTCCCAGTTGTCGGCGGCGCGGGCTTCGACCTGCAGCGGCACCGACAATGCTACGGCGGGCAGCGAGGCGCGCTCCATCACCTCGCAGATCACCGGCAGCGTCCGTTCGACTTCATCGTCCGGCACCTCGAAGATCAGTTCGTCGTGCACCTGCAGCAGCATCTGCGCGGAGAGTTTTTTCTGCGCCAGCGCATCGTCCATCCGGATCATGGCGCGGCGGATGATGTCGGCGGCGGTGCCCTGCAGGCGGGCGTTGATCGCGGCGCGCTCGTTGAAGGCGCGGATCGAGGGATTCGAGGCCTTGATGTCGGGGTAGTGGCATTTGCGCCCGAACAGGGTCTCGACATAGCCGTGCTCGCGGCAGAAGTCGCGCGTCGAATCCATATAGGCGCGGATGCCGGGGAAACGTTCGAAATATTTCTTGATGTAGGCGCCGGCTTCCTCGCGCGGAATGCCGAGCTGGTTGGCGAGGCCGAACGCCGAGATGCCGTAGATGATGCCGAAATTGATCGCCTTGGCGCGGCGGCGCACTTCGCCCGGCATGTCCTTGATCGGCACGCCGAACATTTCCGATGCGGTCATGGCGTGGATGTCGAGACCGTCCTTGAACGCCTGCTTCAGCGCCGGGATGTCGGCGATCTCGGCGAGCAGCCGCAATTCGATCTGCGAGTAGTCCGCGGACACCAGCTTGTGGCCCGGCGTCGCCACGAACGCCTTGCGGATCTTGCGGCCTTCCTCGTTGCGCACCGGAATGTTTTGCAGGTTAGGCTCCGACGACGACAGCCGTCCGGTGGTGGTGGAGGCCAGCGAGTAGGAGGTGTGCACGCGCTGGGTGGCCGGATGCACGTAAGCCGGCAGCGCGTCGGTGTAGGTCGATTTCAGTTTCGAGACCTGGCGCCAGTCGAGTATCTTGCGCGGGAATTCGTGGCCTTCTTCGGCAAGATCCTCAAGGATCGAGGCCGAGGTCGACCACGCGCCGGTCTTGGTCTTTTGCCCGCCGGGCAGCGCCATCTTGCCGAACATGATGTCGCCAAGCTGCTTGGGGCTGCCGGGATTGATCGGCTCGCCGGCCATGTCGCGGATCTCGGCTTCAAGGCGGCCCGCGACCTGCGCGAATTCGCCGGACAGGCGCGACAGCGTCTGGCGATCGACCGTGATGCCGCGCTGCTCCATGCGCGCCAGCACGCTCACCATCGGACGCTCCAGCGTCTCGTAGACGGTCCTCATGCGCTCGGCGACGAGGCGCGGTTTCAGCACCTGCCACAGCCGCAGCGTGACGTCGGCATCCTCGGCCGCATATTCGCTCGCGCGCTCGATCGAGACCTGATCGAACGACACCTGATTTTTGCCGGTGCCGGCGACGTCGCCATAGCTGATCGGCGTGTGGCCGAGCCATTGCTCGGACAAGGGGTCCATGCCGTGCGCGCTGCGCCCGGCGTCGAGCACGTAGGACATCAGCAGCGTGTCGTCGAGGCCGCGCAAAGTGATATCGCGCTGCGCGAACACCAGCATGTCGAATTTCAGGTTCTGGCCGATCTTGAGCACGCCCTCGTCCTCGAGCAGCGGCTTGAGGGCGGCGAGCGCGTCGCGTTCGGCGATCTGGTCCGGGGCGAGGCCGCCGGCGAACAGGCCGGAGCCGTCGCCGCCCTGGCGATGTGCCAGCGGCACGTAGCAGGCTTCATTCGGCGCCAGCGCCAGCGAGAAACCGCACAGTTCCGCCTGCATCGGATCGAGGCTGGTGGTTTCGGTATCGACCGCGACGTGGCCGAGGTCGCGCGCCCGCGCGATCCAGCGTCCCAGTTCGTCCAGCGTGCGGACGGTGACGTATTGGCTGCGATCGACCTTGGTGGTGCGCGCCGCTTCGAGCCGCGCGGCGGCGAGCATTGCGGGCGTGAGTGCAGCGTCTGGATCTTGCGCGGCAGCGCCAGCCGGCCGGGCCGGCCGGTCGGCGGGAAACAGCGATGCCTGCGAAGCTCCTCCGCGCGCTGTGCCTTTGGCCCGCGCGTCGGGCTCGCCGCCGAGCGGCGCGGTCTCCGGCGAATCCTGATCGATCGCGCCCTTGGCAAACGTGCTCTTCAGCCGCTCGTCGGGAGCGATCTCCGAGGCGTCGATCTCGGCATATTCGGCGACGCGTCGTGTCAGGGTCGAGAATTCCATCGCCTTGAGGAAGGCGATCAGCTTGCGCGAGTCCGGCTCGTGCACGGCGAGCTCGTCGAGCGGCACGTCGAGTTTTACGTGATCGTCGAGCAGCACCAGCTTGCGCGAAATCCGCGCCTTCTCGGCGTTCTCGATCAGCGCCTCGCGCCGTTTCGGCTGCTTGATCTCGCCGGCGCGGGCCAGCAGCGTTTCGAGATCACCATACTCATTGATCAGCTGCGCCGCGGTCTTGACGCCGATGCCGGGTACGCCGGGCACGTTGTCGACGGAATCGCCGGCCAGCGCCTGCACCTCGACCACCTTGTCCGGCGGCACGCCGAATTTCTCGATCACCTCGGCAACGCCGAGCCGGCGGTCCTTCATGGTGTCATACATGGTGACGCAGTCGGTGATGAGCTGCATCAAATCCTTGTCGGAGGAGACGATGGTCGCGGTGGCGCCGCGCGCGCAGGCCTCCCGCACATAGGTCGCGATCAGGTCGTCGGCCTCGAAGCCGGCCTGTTCCAGACAAGGCAGGTCGAAGGCGCGCACCGCTTCGCGGATCAGCGCGAATTGCGGAATGAGATCGTCCGGCGCCGGCGGGCGGTGCGCCTTGTAGTCGGGATAGAGCTTGTTGCGAAAGGTGATCTCGGACTTGTCGAAGATGATGGCGAGATGGGTCGGCCGGTCCTGCTGCGGCATGTCGCGCATCAGCTTCCACAGCATGTTGCAGAAGCCGAGCACGGCGTTGACCTGCAGGCCGTCGGACTTGCGGTTGAGCGGCGGCAGCGCGTGATAGGCGCGGAAGATGTAGGACGAGCCATCCACCAGAAAGACGTGGTCGCCCTTGGCGGGGGCTTTGACGCCGGCGGGTTGTGCGGAGGCTGTGGCGGAGGCGGGAGCGGGATTTTTCGGCATTGCCGCAACTTAAGGATTTCGGCCCGCGATTGACACCCCTTGGCGCTGGTAATGCCCACGGAATCTGCGCCCTCGCGCCGCCTGCGGGGAGGGCTGAAGAAGGGCGAGAAACTATTCCGCCGGTTGCAGCGCGGGCCGCAGCTTCTTCGGCGCGATCCAGAGTGCGTCCGGCCGCTCGAACAGGAAATTGAACCTCGTGCCCCGCACGCTCCACCAGATCAGGAGCGAGCCGATCACGCCCGCCGTGGTGACGATCAGCGAGATCACGCCGATATCGGTGATCAGATGCGTCTTCAGCAGCAGCGTCCGCGTCGCCGCCATCGGCAGGAAGAAGGCGAGATAGATCGTGATCGAGTGCTCGCCGCAATAGCGCAGGCCGTCGAGCCATTTGGCGCGCGCCAGCAGCGTGCCGGTGGTGATGATGGCGCCGGCGCCGGCAAAACCGAGCACGAGCGAGATCACCGGCCAGTCGCTGACGCCCGCATACACCAGCATGGCGTTGGTCACGACCCAGGTCGCGAGCGCCGCCAGCGCCAGCGCCGGACGGTTGCGGGCATGCTCGGCCAGCGCGAACACATGCCGCGCGAACAGATAACCCGAATAGAAATAGACAAAGCGCGCGGCGAATTCGTCGATCACGGTCCAGCCGGTCGAGAGGTGGCTCATCTCCAGCGCCGCCGCTGCGCCCCAGATCATCAGCGCCGGGATGCGCTGCGTCGCCTTGGTCACCACGAAGAAGATCGGCAGCAGGTAGATGAACCACAGCGTGCCGAACGGCTCGATGAAGGATTCGAGATAAAGATAGCCGACATGGGCCCAGCCTTGCTCGGCGGCGAAGCTCGGCGCCTTGAAGACGAACTGGATCGCGACCCACAGCACGTAGAAATAGGCGAAGTGCACCACCTTGCGGTCGAGATAGGTGCGCCAGTCGCGGTCGATGACGCGGGCAAGGAACAGGCCGGAGATCAGGAAGAAGTCGGGCATGCGGAACGGCTTGGCGAAGGCGACCACGAGATGCATGAAGCCGTGCTCGCCGGCGGCGGCCTCGACGCCCAGCGTCGAGTGCATCATCACCACCATGATGATGCAGATGCCCTTGGCGTAGTCGACCCAGTCGACGCGTCCCGGAATGCCCGCGAAGGTCGCGCCCGATGTGCCGTTTGTGCTCATGATGTCCCGTTTCGGTCCAGCCTGCCGGCATCCTGCGGGCAATGCGTTGCTTTCCCGTTTATTCATTCAAATGTCATGCCGGGATCGGCGATTTTGCCGGGCGATCCGGGTTTCCCGGACGGCCTGAACGCGCTAAGACGCAGCGAAATCGCTCGCAAATTGAGCGATGGCGTTAACCCTGTTCGGCAAGGTGTGGCATGCGGATTGCGATGATCGGCACGGGATATGTGGGGCTGGTGTCCGGCGCCTGCTTTGCGGATTTCGGCCATCGCGTCACCTGCGTCGATACCGACGCCGGCAAGATCGCCTCGCTGAAACGCGGGGTGATGCCGATTTTCGAGCCGGGCCTCGACCAGTTGGTCGAGACCTCGGTGAAGGCCGGGCGGCTGGATTTCACCACCGACATCGCCGGCCCGGTCGGCGAAGCCGACGCGGTGTTCATCGCGGTCGGCACCCCCTCGCGGCGCGGCGACGGTCATGCCGATCTCAGCTATGTCCATGCCGCCGCGCGCGACATCGCCGCTGCGCTCAAGGGTTTTACCGTGGTGGTGACGAAATCGACCGTGCCGGTCGGCACCGGCGACGAAGTCGAGCGCATCATTCGCGAGACCAATCCGCAGGCTGAAGTTGCGGTGGCGTCGAATCCGGAATTCCTGCGCGAAGGCGCGGCGATCCGCGACTTCAAGCATCCCGATCGCATCGTGGTCGGCGCCGATGACGAGCGTGCGCGCAAGGCGCTCGGCGAGGTGTACCGGCCGCTGTATCTCAATCAGGCGCCGATCCTCTACACCGGCCGCCGCACCGCCGAGCTGATCAAATACGCAGCCAACGCATTCCTCGCCACCAAGATCACCTTCATCAACGAGATCGCCGATCTCGCCGAGAAGGTCGGTGCCGATGTGCAGGAAGTGGCGCGCGGCATCGGTCTCGACAATCGCATCGGCTCGAAATTCCTCAATGCCGGGCCGGGCTTTGGCGGCTCGTGTTTTCCGAAGGATACCCGCGCACTGGTCAAGACCGCGCTCGATCACGAGGCGCCGCTGCGCATCGTCGAGGCGGTGCTCGCGGTCAACGACAACCGCAAGCGGGCGATGGCGCGCAAGGTGTCGAACGCGCTCGGCGGTCAGTTGCGCGGCAAACAGATCGCGGTGCTCGGCCTCACCTTCAAGCCCGAGACCGACGACATGCGCGAGGCGCCCTCGATCCCGCTGGTGACGGGGCTGCTCGACCATGGCGCTCGGGTCCGTGCCTATGATCCGGTCGGCATGGAGCAGGCCAAGCACGAATTGCCGGACATTGCCTATGCGGAGAACCCCTATGATTGCGCCAGGGATGCCGACGCGCTGGTGATCGTCACCGAATGGGTGCAGTTCCGCGCGCTCGATCTGGAGCGGTTGAAACGCGAGATGAAGCAGCCGGTGATCGTCGATTTGCGCAACATCTACCGCCGCGAGGAGATGGAAGCGCTCGGCTTTATCTATGAGAGCGTCGGGCGGGGGGCGTGAGGTTTTTGCGGCCGCACTGACTCGTGCCACTGTCTTTGCGTTGAAAGAAACCGTCATGCCCGGCCTTGTGCCGGGCATCCACGCTTTTTCTAATAGGTGAAGCAAGACGTGGATGTCCGGGTCCAGCCCGGCCATGACAGCAAAGCGTGCAGGCGCTATTGCTTGGGTATGATTTTTACCACGCCTCTTCCCATTGACGCGGTTCTCGATGACCTGACCGCGACGCTGGCGCGCGGCAGCACCGCCGTGCTGGTGGCGCCGCCGGGTGCGGGCAAGACCACGCGGGTGCCGCAGGCGCTGCTCGATGCGCCATGGGCGAAGGATAAAAAAATCATCGTGCTGGAGCCGCGCCGCATCGCCGCGCGTGCCGCCGCCGATCGCATGGCGAAAACCCTCGGCGAGAGCGCGGGCGAGACCGTCGGCTACCGCGTCCGCTTCGGCTCGAAAATCTCGCGCAAGACCCGGATCGAAGTGGTTACCGAAGGGATTTTCGCGCGGCAGATTCTCGACGATCCGGAGCTGAGCGGCGTCGCCGCCGTGTTGTTCGATGAATTCCATGAGCGCTCGCTCGATGCCGATCTTGGTCTGGCGCTGGCGCGCGACGCGCAGCAGGGCTTGCGCGAAGACTTACGCATTCTGGTGATGTCGGCGACGCTCGACGGCGCGCGGGTGGCGAAGCTGCTTGGCGCCGCGCCGGTGGTCGAAAGCGAGGGCCGCGCCTATCCGGTGGAGACGCGTTATCTCGGCCGCAAGCCCGATTTCCAGATCGAGCGGCAGATGGCGGATGCGATCGCCGCAGCATTGCGCACTGATGCCGGATCGGTGCTGGCGTTCCTGCCGGGCGCCGCCGAAATCCGCCGCACCCAGACTTTCCTCACTGAGCGCGTCAGCGATCCCGCCGTCGAGATCGTGCCGCTGTTCGGCGCGCTTGACGCCGGTGTGCAGGATCGCGCCATCGCGCCGCCGCCGCAGGGCATGCGCAAGGTGGTGCTGGCGACCTCGATTGCCGAGACCTCGCTGACCATCGAGGGCGTGCGCATCGTGGTCGATTCGGGACTGGCGCGGGTGCCGCGCTATGAACCGGACATCGGCCTGACCCGGCTCGAGACCATTCGTGCCTCGCGCGCGGCGGTGGACCAGCGCCGCGGCCGCGCCGGCCGCACCGAGCCGGGCGTTTGCTACCGGCTGTGGGACGAGCCGCAGACCGCATCGTTCGAAGCCTATACAAGGCCCGAAATCCTGTCCGCCGATCTGTCGTCGTTGGTGCTCGATCTCGCCGAATGGGGCGTGGTCGATCCGTCCGCTTTGGCGTTTCTCGATCCGCCGCCCGGTCCGGCGTGGAGCGAGGCCTGCGCCTTGCTGCGTGAGCTCGACGCGCTCGATAACGAAGGCCGTATCACCGCGGAAGGCAAGAGCCTCCGCGCGCTGGCGCTGCCGCCGCGTCTTGCCCGCATGATCGTCGATGCCGCGAAACAAGGCGCAGGCGAGGACGCAGCGATGATCGCCGCGATCCTGACCGAGCGCGGATTGGGCGGCGACAGCGTCGATCTCGACGCGCGGCTCGACAATTTCCGTCGCGACCGCTCGCCGCGCGCGCAAAGCGCCCGGCAACTGGCGCAGCGCTGGGCCGCGCAGGTTTCTTCTCCATCCCCCGCGCGCGGGGGAGGGTTGCGGAGGGGGCTTGTGGAGCAGGCAAAGTCTTCGGAGCCACCCCTCTCCCGGCCCGCTGCGCGGTCCGACCTCCCCCACAAGGGGGGCGGTGGCACAGAAGTCTCCACCGGCATGATCCTCGCCCTGGCATTCCCCGATCGCGTTGCACGTAACCGCGGCAAGGCGAGCTTCACGCTGGCCAATGGCCGCGGCGCCAGTGTCGAGCAGACTTCGACGCTGGCGCGCGAGCCTTATCTCGCGGTCGCCGAACTCACCGGCACGGCGGCGAGCGGGCGCATTCTGCTCGCGGCGCCGATCACGCAAGACGAGATCGAGACGCGCTTTGCCGAGCACATCACCGTCGATGACGAGATCACCTTCGACAAGGCGGCGATGGCGCTGCGGGCGCGGCGGCGCAAGCGGCTGCATGCGCTGATGCTGTCCGAACAGCCGCTTGCGATCACGCCCTCGGAGGAAACCGCACGGGTGCTGGCCGATGGGCTGGCAAGCGCGAGCCTCGAGCGCCTGCCATGGTCGAAGGCGCTGAAGCAATGGCGCGACCGCGTCATGTTCCTGCGCGCGGCCGCGCCGGACGAATGGCCCGATCTGTCCGACGCCGCATTGATCGCCAGCCGGCAGGATTGGCTTGCGCCGGCTTTGTCCGGCAAGACGTCGCTGGCGGATCTGTCCGCGGGCGATTTGTCCGATGCGCTGATGGCGCTGCTGCCGTGGAGCCAGCGTGCGCAGCTCGACCGCGAGGCGCCGACGCATTTCGAGGCGCCGACCGGCACCCAGCTTGCGATCGACTACGAGGCCGAGCAGGGGCCGACCATTGCGGTGCGGTTGCAGGAATTGTTCGGGCTGACGGTGCATCCCTCGATCGCGCGGGGCAGGATTCCGCTGGTGCTGGAATTGCTGTCGCCGGCGCATCGTCCGGTGCAGGTGACGCGCGACCTGCCGGGGTTCTGGCGCGGCTCCTATGCGGGCGTGCGCGCCGACCTGCGCGGGCGCTATCCGCGCCATCCCTGGCCGGAGGATCCGGCGAGCGCGCCGCCGACCCGCCGCGTCAAGCCGCGCGGAACCTGAGCTGCGCGGGCCCGCGTTAACCTTTCGCTCACCGTTTTGGCCGAAAAACACCGCGCTGTCGCGCTGCCTTGGGCCAATTTTCGCTCCGGCATGGTGTGATCGGCAAGAGCCTTTCCGGCTTTGATGGGATCAAAGCCGAGGCTCTCGTTTTTTTAACGCGTTTTCTTCACGCGAACCGGTTCCCACTTCGCTTGAAAACGCTCCAGGTCAACCAGGCGGGCGTCGGTATGCGTACCCTCATGATCGCGGCGGCAATCCTCGCCATCTCCGGCACTTTCATGGCCGAGGTGGCGAACCGGATGACGAGCGATGTCGCGCAGGCGAAAACCGCCGAGCGTGCCAAGGCCATGAACGCCTACGCCGCGATGCAGCCCTCCGACGCCGGCGCGCGCCGCGTCGCGCTGTCCTCCGACAGCCGCGGCCACTTCCAGGTCGACGCGCGGGTCGATGGCCGCGATATCGGCTTCCTGGTCGATACCGGCGCGACCGTGATCGCGCTGACCGAGAAGGACGCGGCGCGGATCGGCATCCGCCCGTTCGACAGCGACTACACCATGCAGGTCAACACCGCGAACGGCCCGGCCAAGGCCGCGCGGGCGCGCATCAACCGCATCGAGATCGGCGGCGTGGTGGTGCGCGATGTCGACGCGCTGGTGATGCCGGACAAGGCGCTCGGCCAGAATCTGCTCGGCATGGCCTTCCTGTCGAAGCTCAAGCGCTTTGAATACAGCGGCGGCAGACTGGTGCTGGAGCAGTAGACTCTCGCTTCAAATCGTAATCTCTCGTTCGTCATGCCGGAGTTGTTCCGGGCATCCACGCCTTTCAATGCGCGGAACTAAGACGTGGATGGCCGGGTCGAGCCCGGCCATGACAGTTCAGGGGGATCGGCACTCCGCGTCACACCCGTCGAAACACCACGCTCAGATTGTTCGCCGGCATCTCGGTGACCTGCGGTCCTGAAAACCCCGTCGCGTGGGCCAGCCTGGCGACGTCGGCGAGATCGCGCAGGCCCCATTCCGGATTGCGCGCCTTTAGGTCGGCGTCGAATGCTTCATTGCTTGCGGCGGTGACGACCTCGGCGCGGCGGTACGGCCCATAGAGATAGAGCGGCGCGCCGGGCCGCAGGATGTTCGCCGCGCCCCGCATCAAGCCCTCGCTCGCCCGCCACGGCGCGATATGGATCATGTTGATGCACAGCATCGCGTCGGCCGCATCGAGCGGCCAGTCCGGCATGGTGACGTCGAGGGTCAAAGGCGGGCGGATGTTGGCCGCCCCGCTGTCGGCGATCCAGGCGGCAATGCTGCGCACGGCCTCCGGCTGCGGGTCGGAGGGTTGAAAGGCGAGGTTTGGGAAGGCGCGGGCGAAATGCACCGCATGCTCGCCGGAGCCGGAGGCGATCTCGAGCACTAGGCCGGAGGGCGGCAGCACGGCGCGCAGCACGTCGAGGATCGCGTCGCGGTTACGCTGGGTGGCGGGGTAGTGCAGGCGCTCGTCGGTCATGGCATCATCCTAAAATGGCGGCTGCAAACCGCCGCAATTCGTTTCTAAATGTCCGCTCCCGCCTTTCCACGGCCGGACGCTTTGTCTATGGCTTGCTGGATATTCGACGTTTTCCGTTACGAGGCCAATGCATGTTTCCCAAGCCCAAAGCCGAGCTTAAGCCCAATACCTATGCCTATGAATCCGAGCCGATGGTGAAGGCCACGGGCTTTCGCGAATACGACGCGCGCTGGCTGTTCGGCAAGGAAATCAACCTGATGGGCATTCAGGCGCTGGGCATGGGGCTCGGCACCCTGATCGGCGAGATGGGGGTGAAGCAGGAGATCGTCACCGCGCATGATTTCCGCAGCTATTCGGCCTCGATCAAATACGCGCTGATCTCCGGCCTGCTCGCCGCCGGCTGCAAGGTGCACGATATCGGCCTTGCGGTGACGCCGATGGCCTATTTCGCGCAGTTCGACCTCGACGTGCCCTGCGTCGCCATGGTCACCGCCTCGCACAACGACAATGGCTGGACCGGGGTGAAGATGGGCGCCAACCGCCCGCTGACCTTCGGCCCCGACGAGATGACGCGGCTGAAGGAGATCGTGCTCAACGCCGACTTCAAGCTCAAGCCGGCGGGCGGCTATCAGTTTCATGAGAATTTTCCGGCGCGCTACATCGCCGACCTCACCAAGCGCAAGCCGTTCGCGCGCCGCATCCGCGCGGTGGTCGCCTGCGGCAACGGCACCGCGGGCGCATTTGCGCCGCAGGTGCTGGAGAAGCTCGGTGTCGATGTGATCCCGCTCGATGTCGAACTCGATCACACCTTTCCGAAATACAATCCCAATCCCGAAGACATGAAGATGCTGCACGCGATCCGCGACGCGGTGCTCGAACACAAGGCCGACGTCGGCCTCGGCTTCGACGGCGACGGCGACCGCTGCGGCGTGGTCGACAACACCGGCGAGGAAATCTTCGCCGACAAGGTCGGCGTGATGCTGGCGCGCGACATGTCTGCAATCCATAAGGGCGCCGAATTCGTGGTCGACGTGAAATCGACCGGACTGTTTGTGACCGACCCGGTGTTGCAGCAGCAGGGTGCCAAGGCGACCTACTGGAAGACCGGCCATTCCTACATGAAGCGCCGCACCCACGAGCTCGGCGCGCTGGCGGGCTTCGAGAAGTCCGGCCACTTCTTCTTCAACGCCCCGGTCGGGCGCGGCTATGACGACGGCCTGGTCTCGGCGATTGCGATCTGCGAGATGCTCGACCATGCGCCCGGCAAGTCGATGGCCGATCTGAAGAACGCGCTGCCGAAAACCTGGTCGTCGCCGACCATGTCGCCGCATTGCGCGGACGAAGCCAAATACGGCATCGTCGACAAGGTGGTGAAGCATTTCGAGGCGGCGAAGGCGAAGGGGGACAAGGTCGCCGGCCAGCCGATCCGCGATCTCGTCACCGTCAACGGCGTGCGCGTCACCTGCGAGGACGGTAGCTGGGGCCTGGTGCGCGCCTCCTCGAACAAGCCGGAGCTGGTGGTGGTGGTGGAAAGCCCGGTCTCGGACCAGCGCATGCGCGACATGTTCGAGGCCATGGACAGCGTGCTGCGCACCCATCCCGAGGTCGGCGAGTACAATCAGAAGATCTGAGGGCGGGACACCACGGTTCCTCATGGTGAGGAGGCGCGAAGCGCCGTCTCGAGCCATGAGGCCATGCTGTATTCAACTCGCGGCCTCATCCTTCGAGACGCATCGCCATAGCAGGCGTAGCCTGCGTAAACTTGGCTACGTAGCGATGCTCCTCAGGATGAGGAGTGGACGCTTGCGTCGCCTGGCCATGACGGCGACTAATGCGTCTCCGTGATTAGCTTCTCGAGCTCGCGCTCGGCCTGCGTGACATGGCGCTCCTTGTGGCGCAGCAGAAAAAAGCGGCGTGACGGCATCGGGATTTTCATCTCGACCAGCGTGCCGGCGCTCAAGAGGGTCGCGACCACGATGCGCGAAATGATGGTGGCGCCGGCGCCGGCCACCACGGCGGCGCGCACCAATTCATTCGACGGCAGTTCGAGCGTGATGGCGATGTCGCCGCGCGCGATGCCAAAACCCGCCAGCACCGTCTCGAACACATGGCGCGTGCCGGAGCCCTGCTCGCGCACCACCCAGCTTGCGGCTTTCAGTTGCGCGGGCGTCAGCGTCCGCAGCTTGGCCCAGGGATGGGAGGCGGCCACCACCAGCGCGAGTTCGTCCTCGGTCACTTCGGTGATGGCAAGGCCGGGCTCGTCGGTCTCGCCCTCGATGAAGCCGACATCGGCGAGGCCGTCGCGCACCCAGGTGGCGACCTGTTCGGTGTTGCCGATCTTCAGCGCGACGGTGATGCCGGGATAGCGTTGGTGATATTGATGGATCAACGGCGGCAGCCAGTAATTGCCGACGGTCTGGCTTGCCGCCAGCGACAGCGAGCCGCGGGTTAGTCCGGCAAGATCGGCGAGTACGGCCTCGGCGGCGGCGGCGCGCGCCAGCACGGCGCGGGCCTCGACCACGAACTGCCGGCCGGCGTCGGTCAGCTTGATGCTGCGCCCGATGCGGTCGAACAGCTTGATGGCATAGCGCGTTTCAAGCGCGGCGATCGCCGCGCTTGTCGCTGACTGGGTGAGATGGAGGGCGCCGGCGGCACGTGTCATGTGCTCCTGCTCCGCAACGGCAACGAAGATGCGAAGCTGTTCCAGCGTCATTCATGATCCTACGAGGTGAGCTTGATCAGCGTCAGGCTGAGCAGGGCGATAAATAGTGAGGATGCCGCGCCGAGCATCAGGGGCCGCAGGCCCTTGGCGTAGAGCTTGCCGATATCGGTTTCGAGGCCCATCGCCGCGAGCGCCATCGACAGCATGAAGGTGGTGACCGAGACGATGATCGTCTTGGCTTCCGGCGGGACGGTGATGATGCTGTTGAGACCGATCAGCGCGATGAAGCCGAACACGAACCAGGGCAGCGGCGCCTTGGCGCTCGACGTGCCGTGGGTGCGGCGGCTCGCGATCACTCCGAGCGAGATGACAAGCGGCGCCAGCAACATGACGCGCGACAGCTTGGCGATGGTGCCGAATTCGCCGGCCTGCTTGCCTTCCTGGAAGGCGGCCGCGACCACCTGGGCGATCTCGTGGATCGAGGAGCCGGTCCACAGGCCGTAGGCACGCGGGTCGAGGTGCAGCAGATGAGTGAGCGTCGGATAGGCGAACATCGCGATCGAGCCGAACACCGTGACGCAGGCGACCGCATAGGCGACGTCCTCGTCCGGAGCGCGGGTGACGGTGTTGGTGGCGATCACCGCGGATGCGCCGCAGATCGAGGTGCCCGCGCCGATCAGTTCGGCGAGCTTGGGATCGACGCCGAGCAGGCGGCCGCACCAGCCGGTGAACAGGAAGGTCGCGAGGAGGCAGGTGACGATGATGCTGAAGCCGATCGCGCCGACTTCGATCACCTGCGTGATGGTGAGTTGCAGGCCGAGCAGGATGATGGCGCCGCGCAGGATCCGCCGCAGCGAGAAGGTCACGCCGGGCTTGGCGTTGGCGGGCGTGCCGACCAGATTGTGGAAGATCATGCCGAGCAGGATCGCTAGAATCAGCGGGCTGAAGGTCGAGACCACCGGAAGGCGGTTGAGGCCGAACGCGGCTGCCGCGATCAGGGTCGTCAGGAACAGGCCGGGCCAGATGCCGCTCGCGATGCGAAAGCGGACGGCGGGACGGGGTTGTTCCGCGGCAAGATCAGCGGCAGTGGTGGTGGTCGTCATGATGGCCGAGCTCCTTTTCCGGCCAAATCATCGCAAAATCAGATCAATCACTCCAATTCATTATATATGTCTGTTTCATCGTTAAAAACGATTATTTCGGCAGCGAAAGACCCCGGTGGCCTCATGGGCATCCGGGGGCTGAATTAGGGCGTTGTGTCGGGTAGCGTGTGGTCAGGCCGCGTGGGCGGCCGGCACCGGCAGCGCGGTGACCGACTTGATCTTCTCCATCGCAAAGCGCGAGGTGACGTTCTTCAGCGCCACCGCGCTGATCAGCTTTTTGTAAAAGACATCATAGCTTTGCATGTCGGCAACGACGACACGCAGCATGTAATCGACGTCGCCGGCCATGCGGTAGAATTCCATCACCTCCGGCATGGCGCTGACCGCCTCGGCGAATTTCTTCAGCCAGGCGTCGGAATGGTCGCCGCTCTCCACCGAGACGAATACGGTGATGCCAAGCCCGATCTTGTTCTGATCCACCAGCGCGACCCGGCGCAGGATGATGCCCTCGGCCTCCAGCCGCTGGATGCGCTTCCAGCATGGGGTGGAGGACAGACCGACCCGGTCGCCGATCTCGGCCACCGAGAGCGAGGCATCCTCTTGCAGCACGGTCAGGATCTTGCGGTCGATGGCGTCGAGCCGGCGCGGGGTGTCGAGCGCGGGAGCCACGGCGGTATCGGACATTAAAAGAACTTTCTTCTATATTTCAGTCTATATAGCCTGATACATAGAAAAATATTCTTAGACAAGGGAATTCTGCGGCCCGGGCCGCTAGGCTGACTTCAGGGCCGCGTTCTGGCGCAAAAGTGCTTCAACTTCAGTTCTTTGCGGCGCACCGAAAGCGCCGCCGAACCGGGTGCATTTCAGCGCGGCGGCGGCGGCGGAAAAGCGCATCGCCGCCTCCAGCGACTGCTGCTCGGCGACCGCCAGCGCGAACGCGCCATGGAACACGTCGCCGGCCCCGAGCGTGTCCACCGCCTTGATCGGGAAGGTCGGCATGTGATGCGGCTCCTGCGCCGCATCGAGCCAGGTCATGCCCTCGGCACCTTTGGTCACGCCGACGAAGGACGGTGTCAGCGCGGCAATCTTGCGCAGTGCCTCGATATCGTCGGTGACGCCGGCGGTGGCGTGCAGCGCCTCGCTGGAGAAGATGATGTGCGAGGAGGCGTGCAGCAGCGGATCGTCGAGGCCCATCACATGATCGGCGTCGAGCACCACCGGAATGCCGCGGCGCTGCGCCTCGAAGCACAGCTCGGTGACGAACGGCGCGCAGCGGTTTTCGGTCAGCACGGCTCCGCAATCGCGCAGCAATTCGTTGGTGTCGGGCAGCGTTGTCTTGAACAGTGCCGGATCGCGATAGGTGACGATGGTGCGCTCGCCGGTGTGGTCGATCATGATATTGGAGATCGGGGTGACGAGGCCCGGCATGCGGACCATCGCGCTGGCGTCGATGCCTTCTTTCTCCAGATCATCGAAGATGGCGGCGCTGGCTTTTTCCCGCGCATCGCCCATCGGCCCCGACATCAGCACGCGGCCGCCGAGCCGCGCGATCGCGACGGCGGCGTTGAGCGCGTTGCCGCCGCCGAATTCGCTGAAATGCGTCGCGCGTCTTTTGTGGCCGCGCGCCGGCAGGTCGCTGACGCGGAATACGAGATCGCGCACCGGCATGCCGATGCACAGGATTCGCGCCGCGTCGGGCGGTTTGCCGTGAAAATTCATGGCGACCTCTCAAGCCGGCGTAAAAGCCGGAGCTGGCGGATTTCGGTGGTGTTGTCAGAACACAATCAGTAAGGACAGCCGAGGTTCCCGATCGCTGGAACCGCAAGGCCAATTGTCCCGCCATCTTGAATCGTGCTGCGGGAATGCGACGGCATCAGGGCCGCATGTTCGGAGCGATGTGTGCCGGATTGGTGCGGCGTCAGGCGAGCCAGACGCGCCGGCGCAAGGCCGCGATGAAGGCGTCGAGTTCCTGCGGGTCGTGATCGCGCGGCGGCACCGCGCCCCACACCGGGCGCGGCCAGGCGGCATCGGTTTTGCGGCGGGCGATGATATGGACGTGAAGCTGCGGCACGACATTGCCGAGCGCGGCAATGTTGAGCTTGTCGGGCTTGGTGATCGCCTTCAGCGCCACCGCCACGCGGTTGATCTCGGTGGTGAGCTGCGCCTGCTCCACTTCACTCAGATCAATCAGGTCGGCGACATTGGGGCGGCGCGGCACCAGCAGCAGCCAGGGATAATTGGCGTCCTTGATCACGACCACGCGCGACAGCGGCAGGTCGCCGATGTTCACGGTGTCCTGCATCAGCTGCGGATGGAGCGACCAGTCTTGCGCCATAGACGTGTCCGGTTCTTCGTGGGGCGCGAGCATGCGCCGATGTCGCTGTCATGCCCGGCTTTGCGCGCGGCGGCCACGTTTTTCTGGAGTTTCCCGGCGACGAACCGCACCGGGCCGCATGGGCGGGGCGCGGTTCGGCCGCTGGGGGGAGGGGCGTCCTGCGGCTTGCTTTCCGTGCTCTTTGGCCCCAAATAGGAGCCGGGAGATTGGCGGTGGACGAGCCACTCGCCAACCGGGTCAGGTCCGGAAGGAAGCAGCCCTAACGAGGTCCGGATCGGGTCGCTCGTCAGTCTCCTACCTCTTTTCACGCGCGCCGGAGCGGTGCCGGATATCGGCTGCCCGGTGATCGCGTGTTGTGCGGACTGTCTGCAACCCCAAGCCTGATGAGAAACGCGGACCGTTCGATGCCTGACGCCGGCACTCCGATTTCGCCTCCGAACGATGAACAGACCGGTTTTGCGCTGGGCGGCGGCTCCGCTGCGCCGGCCTCGGGCGCGAGCTATCGCGTGCTGGCGCGCAAATACCGCCCCACCACCTTCGACGACCTGATCGGCCAGGAGGCGATGGTGCGCACCGTCTCCAACGCCTTCGAGACCGGACGGATTCCGCAGGCCTGGATCCTCACCGGCGTGCGCGGCGTCGGCAAGACCACGACCGCGCGCATTCTCGCCCGTGCGCTGAACTACGAATTGCCCGATGGCTCGGTGAAGGGGCCGACCATCACCATGCCGACGCCCGGCGTGCATTGTCAGGCGATCATGGAAAGCCGTCACATCGACGTGCTGGAAATGGACGCCGCCTCGCATACCGGCATCGACGACGTGCGCCAGATCACCGACGGCGTGCGCTATGCGCCCTCCAGCGCGCGCTACAAGGTCTACATCATCGATGAAGTCCACATGCTGTCGGAGAAGGCGTTCAACGCCTTCCTCAAGACGCTGGAGGAGCCGCCGGAGCACGCCAAGTTCGTGTTCGCCACCACCGAAATCCGCAAGGTGCCGGTCACCGTGCTGTCGCGCTGTCAGCGTTTCGATCTGCGCCGCGTCGATGCCGACGTGCTGATGACGCATCTGGCGAACATTGCAAAGCGCGAGAGCGTCGAGGCCGAGCCCGAGGCGCTCGGTCTGATCGCGCGCGCCGCCGAAGGCTCGGTGCGCGATTCGCTGTCGCTGCTCGATCAGGCGATCGCTCATGCCGCCGGCGCGGTGCGCGCCGACGATGTGCGGCAGATGCTCGGCCTTGCCGACCGCACCCGCGTGATTGATCTCTTTGAGTCGCTGGCGCGCGGCCACATCGCCAGCGCCTTCAAGGAGTTCCGCGACCAGTACGACACCGGCGCCGATCCGGTGGTGGTGCTGAGCGATCTGGCCGAGTTCGTCAATTTTGTCACCCGCATCAAGGTGGTGCCGGCAACGGCGGACAATCTGGCGCTGGGCGAGACCGAGCGTGTGCGCGGCCGCGAATTCGCGACCAAATTGTCGATGCGGGTGCTGTCGCGGATGTGGCAGATGCTGCTCAAGGGCATCGCCGAGGTGCAGAACGCGACGCGGCCGCAGGCCGCCGCCGAAATGGTGCTGGTGCGCATCGCCTATGTCGCCGACCTGCCGACCCCGGACGAAGCGATCAAGATGATCGAGCAGAATGGCGGCGCCGCGCCGTCATCCGGTGGCGGGTCGCCCGGCAGCAACGGCATGGGCCGGGCGCCGGTGACGGCATCCGCGATCGATCACGCGCCGCCGCGCATGATGGCGTCGTCGGGCGGACGATCTGGCGGCGAGACCATTGCGCGTCAGCCGATGGCGGCTCCGCTGCAGCAGGCGAGTGCCGCCGCGCAGCCGGTGCTGCGGCTGGCGTCGTTCACCGAGATCGTGGCGCTGGCCAGCGAGAAGCGCGACGTGCAGCTCAAGGCGGCGCTGGAATCCGATTTGCGCCTGGTGCGGATGGAGGACGGCAAGCTCGAGGTGGCGCTGGAGCACCATGCGGCGCGCTCGTTGCTCGGCGAGTTGCAAAAGAAGCTCAAGGAATGGACCGGCCGGCACTGGACCGTGGCGGCGTCCAACGAGGCGGGCCAGCCGACGCTGCGCGAGCAGGCGCGCGATCGCCGCAATAAGCTCGAATTGTCGGTGCAAGAAGATCCGCGCGTCAAAGCGGTGATGGCGAAATGGCCCGGCACAAGGATCGAATCCGTCAAGCAGGTGGTCCATGAGGTGAGCCCTCCGGTCTCGGAGGACGGCGATCCCGGCGAGATGCCCGACAACGACGACGATCTTTAAGGTTTTCCATAAGAGGACATCGATGGCTGACTTTCTCGGCATGATGAAGCAGGCAGCGCAACTGCAATCGAAGATGAAGGAGATGCAGGAGCAGCTCGACACCGTCGAGGTCGAGGGCGAGTCCGGTGGCGGACTGGTCCGCGTCCGCATGACGGCCAAGATGGAGGTCAAGGCTGTGACCATCGACCCGTCGCTGATCAAGCCGGAAGAGCGCGAAGTGCTGGAAGACCTGCTGGTCACCGCGCACAATGACGCGCGACGCAAGGCGGAAGCTGCGATGCAGGACAAGATGAAGGCGCTGACCGGCGGGCTCGGCCTGCCGCCGGGACTCGGCTTCGGCTAATGGCGGGCAGCGTCGCAGGCCCCGAGATCGAGCGTCTGATTCAGTTGCTGGCGCGACTGCCGGGTCTCGGCCCGCGCTCGGCGCGGCGTGCCGCTTTGCATCTGATCAAGAAGCGCGAGGCGCTGATGGCGCCGCTCACGGCGGCGCTGCAGGTTGCGATCGAAAAGATCGAGGTCTGCCATACTTGCGGCAATATCGACACGCAGAACCCCTGCACGATCTGCACCGATCCGCGTCGCGATCCGTCGATCATCGTCGTGGTCGCCGATGTCGCCGATCTGTGGGCGCTTGAACGCGCCCATGCCAGCAATGGCCGTTACCATGTGCTCGGCGCGACGCTGTCGCCGCTCGATGGCATCGGACCGCAGGATCTGACCATCGATGCGCTGGTGACGCGGGCGCGGGATTCGCAGGTCGGCGAGATCATTCTGGCGCTGAACGCCACGGTCGATGGCCAGACCACAGCACATTACATCACCGACATGCTGCAGGACGCCGACGTCAAGGTGACGCGGCTTGCGCATGGCGTGCCGGTCGGCGGCGAACTCGATTATCTCGACGAGGGCACGCTGTCGGCGGCGATGCGGCAGCGGACATTGTTTTGATACGCAACGACAGGACTATGATGCCGACACGTCTTTTCCGAACAGGTGTTTCCCGCAACGGCGTAGCTGTGTGGCTGCTGGCCTGCTGCGTTGCCGTCTGCGCCAGTCTGATGACGGGCGCCGTGCCGGCGCAGGCCGAGGCGGCCAAGGCGCTGCGGGCCGGCGACATCCTCTCCGGATCGCTGACCGCGATGCGCAGCGGCAAGAGGAAGAATCGCGTCGTCACCTATCAGCTGACCAGTGAGCCGCGGCGGCTGCCGCCGCCCGGGGGCCTGTGCAATCTCGAGACCGGACCGGAGACCTTCCAGATCGTCACCCGCAGCGATGCCGAGGTGAATGCGCTCAAGCCCTTCATCGGCAAGACGGTGTCGGTCCGCGCCAATGAAGTGTCCTGCGCGCAGGCGGCGGGAGAGTGGAGCGATGCCATCGTGTCCAACTGGAGCGTGGTGGCGCGGCACTGAGGCGATGTGCGCGGATGCGCGCCGCGTCAGCCGGTCTTGCCGAGTGTTGCAAAATGATGGCGGCGCTGTAGCCACGCCAGCAGCAGCAGGCTCGGGATCGCCACCAGCACGCAGATCACGAAAAATAGCGGCCAGCCGGTGGCCTTGGCGACATAGCCCGCGCCGGACGACAGATAAGTGCGACCGACTGCGGCGAGTGCGGTGAGCAACGCGTATTGCGTGGCGGTATGCAGCGGGCTTTTGCACAGTGCCGACAGGTAGGCGACGAAGATCACGGTGCCGATCGCGCTGGTGAAATTCTCCGCGGTGATCGCCAGCGCCAGCGCATATTGATTGACGCCGACCAGCGCCAGCCATGAGAACGACAGATTGGCGATGGCCTGCAACAGGCCGCCGATCCACAGGCTCGTCACCAGCGAATAGCGATTGGCCATGAAGCCGCCGACAAAGCCGCCGAGCAGCGTTGCGGCCAGGCCGACCCCCTTGACGATGGCGGCGTAGTCGTTGCGGGAAAAACCGAGATCGATCACGAACGGCGCGGTCATGGTGCCGGAAAACGCGTCGGTGAATTTGTAGAGCACGACGAAGGCGAGGACCGCCGCCGCATCCTTGCGGGCGAGGAATTCGGAAAATGCGCCGATCGCCGCTTGTGTGACGCGGCGGAACGCGGTTTCGCCGTTGCTGGCACGCTCCGCCCGCGCGGATTGTTCCGGCTCGGTGGCGAGAAGTGCTGTGGCGGTGCCGATCAGCACCAAAGCGGCCATGGTGATGTAGCCCCACATCCAGGCCGTGCCGCGCGCAAGCCCGGTGCCCTCGAAGGCGCTGACCAGGAACAGCGCGCCGGCGGTCGAGATCAGCATGCCGATGCGGTAGGCCGCGACATAGCCGGCCATGCCGGCGGCCTGTTCGGCCTCGGGCAGGCTTTCGACACGGAAGGCATCGACCACGATGTCCTGTGTTGCCGAGGTGGCGGCAACCAGCAACGCGCCGATGGCGACAAAGATGGGCGAGCGCGCCGGATCGGCGAACGCCAGCAGGATGATGGCGGCGATCAACAGGAACTGCGCAAACACTAGCCAGCCGCGGCGGCGGCCGAGCCAGCGCGTCAGCACCGGCACATGCAGCGCATCGACCAGCGGCGCCCAGAGGAATTTCAGGGTGTAGGGCGTGCCCACCAGCGCGAACAGGCCGATGGTGCCGAGATCGACGCCGGCCTCGCGCATCCACACCAGCAGCGTCGAGCCGGACAAAGCGAGCGGCAAACCCGAGGCAAAACCGAGAAACATCACCACCAGCACGCGCGGCTGCAGATACACCGCCATCGCCTCGCGCCAGGAGGTGCGGGGCGGAGTTTCAGATGGGCTGACGATTTCGGGTGCTGTCATGGAGAGGTGTTAGCAGATTCGGGCTTTCCTCTCTCCCCTTGTGGGAGACGTAAAGGAACATCGCCCACGGGCGTCATCACCGGGCTTGTTGTTACCGGAGGATGGCGATTACTCCCCCGCCTGCAACTTGCGGGACAATTGCGCCGGAAACAGGTCGCTGCCGGCGGGAGCAACGGCGCGCGGCGCATTGGCCGGCTCGCTGGAGGTGCTGAAATCCAGTTCCTCGATGCGTCCGGCGCGCTTTTCGATCTTGTCGGCAGAAATCAGGATCTGGCGCACGTCTTCGTTCACGTTGCCGAAATCCTTCTGCAGCTTCAGCACGCGCTCGCGCAGGCGGGCCAGATCATCCGACATGTTGATGACCTCGGTGCGGATCTGGTCGGCCGCGTCGCGCATCCGTGCGTCCTTGAGAATCTGCTGCATCACCTGGATCGCCAGCATCAGCAGCGAGGGCGACACCAGCACGATGCGGGCGCGATAGGCCTTCTGGATCACGTCGTCGAAACCGTCATGGATTTCGGCGTAGACCGATTCTGACGGTACGAACATCAGCGCGGTGTCCTGCGTCTCGCCGGCGATCAGATATTTGTCGGCGATGTCGCCGACATGCTTCATCACGTCCTGGCGCAGCCGCTGCGTGGCGGACTTCTTTTCCTCGTCGGAGCGCGCGTCGCGCAGCGCGGTGACCGCTTCCAGCGGGAATTTGGCGTCGATGCACAGCGGCCGCTGGTCGGGCAGGAAGATCACGCAATCCGGGCGCTTGTTGTTGGACAGCGTGTGCTGGAACTCATACGAGCCTTTCGGCATGCCGTCCTGCACGATGGCTTCCATCCGCGCCTGACCGAACGCGCCGCGCGACTGCTTGTTGGCGAGCACGTCGCGCAGCGTCGTCACCTGCGTGGTGAGATCGGTGAGGTTCTTGTGCGCATTGTCGATGATGCCGAGCCGCTCGTGCAGCGCGCGCAGGCTCTCCATGGTGTTGCGCGTGGTTTGCTCCATCGACTGGCCGACGCGGTGGGTCACCGAATCCAGCCGCTCGTTCACCGCCCGCGCCATTTCCGCCTGCCGGCCGACCAGCACCTGGCTGAGCGCATCGACCCGCCCGGCGGCCTGGCTCTGCGCGTGCAGCATCTGGCTGAGGCGTTCCTCGAGTTCGTCGGCGCGGATCGCTTGCGCCATGGCGGTCGCGGCGCCCTTGCGCCCGGTGCGCGCGATGATGATCGCGATCGCCACCAGCAGCGTCAAAGCCAGCGCCGCGAACGCCATCAGCGCGACGCCGGCCCGGACGGGGAAGTCACCGAGGAAAAACAGGATCTCGTTCATCCGGCCTTTGTAGCCCGATTCGGAGCTGAAAGCGAACGAAGCGGGAACATTTATGGTTAACAAGTCCCTGATTTTTATGGTTAACACCGCGTTTAACGGCGCTCGCGGGCAAACCTGGCCGCGAGGCGAATATCGGTTTGACCGCGTGGGCTGCGGCTATTACATCGCGGCCATGGCCATTCGTGAAATCATCAGCCTGCCGGACAAGCGTCTGCGGCTTGTCTCCAAACCCGTCGAGCAGGTGACACGGGAAATCCGCACGCTCGCCGACGACATGCTGGAAAGCATGTACGACGCGCCGGGCATCGGGCTCGCCGCCATCCAGGTGGCGGTGCCGCTGCGCGTCGTGACAATGGATCTGTCGAAGAAGGAAGGCGAGACCAACCCGCGGGTCTTCATCAATCCGGAGGTGCTGGCGGCGTCCGGCGATCTGGCGGTCTATGAGGAAGGCTGTCTCTCGATCCCGGAATATTACGAGGAGGTCGAGCGGCCGGCGAAGGTGCGCATCCGCTTTATGGACCTCGACGGCAATGTCCATGAGGAGGATGCCGATGGGCTGTTCGCGACCTGCATCCAGCACGAGATCGATCATCTCAACGGTGTGCTGTTCATCGACTACCTTTCCAAGCTCAAGCGCGACCGGGTGGTGAAGAAATTTGCCAAGGCCGCGCGGCTCGCGGCCAAGTAACCGGCCCTCATCCATGCCGCTTCGTCTGATCTTCATGGGCACGCCGGACTTCGCGGTGCCGACGTTGCTTGCGCTTGCCGCGCAGGGCCATGAGATCGTCGCGGTCTATACCCGCGCGCCGAAGCCCGCCGGACGCGGCATGAAATTGCAGGCGACGCCGGTGGAGCGCGAGGCGCGGCGGCTCGGCCTTCCTGTGCTGACGCCCTCGACCCTGAAGACGCCGGAGGCCGAGGCGCAGTTCCGCGCCCACAACGCCGACGCCGCCGTGGTGGTGGCCTATGGCATGATCCTGCCCAAGGCCATTCTCGATGCGGTGCCGCTCGGCTGCTTCAACCTGCACGCCTCGCTGCTGCCGCGCTGGCGCGGTGCCGCGCCGATCAACCGCGCGATCATGACGGGCGATGCCGCGAGCGGCGTCATGGTGATGAAAATGGATGTCGGTCTCGACACCGGCGATGTCGCGATGGCGGAACGGCTGCCGATCGATGACGCGATGACGGCGCAGGATCTGCACGACGCGCTGGCGCCGCTCGGCGCCGACCTGATGGTGCGGGCGATCGGCGCGCTGGAGCGCGGCCGCCTGCAACTGACGCCGCAGGAGGCGCAGGGCGTCACTTATGCCGCCAAGATCGACAAGGCCGAGGCGCGGATCGACTGGACGCGGCCGGCGCGCGAGGTGCTGCGGCATTGCCATGGCCTTTCCCCGTTTCCCGGCGCGTGGTTCGAGATCGTGCTCGATGGCGGGCCGGTGCGCATCAAGGTGCTGCGCTGCGAACTGGCAACGGGCTCCGGCGCGCCCGGCGCGGTGCTGGACGATCGTCTCACCATCGCCTGCGGCGAGGGTGCGATCCGAGTTCTGGAATTGCAGCGCGCCGGCAAGCAGCCGATGAAGGCGTTGGACTTCCTGCGCGGCACGCTGCTCGCGCCGCCGGCCAAGGCGCTCTGATGCCGCGCTACAAGATCATCATCGAATATGACGGCGCGCCGTTCTGCGGCTGGCAGTACCAGGACAACGGTCCGTCGGTGCAGGGTGCGCTGGAAGCCGCGGTGACGGCGATGACCGGCGTTCAGGTGCGGGTCTCCGGTGCGGGCCGCACCGATGCCGGTGTCCATGCGCTCGGGCAGGTCGCGCATTTCGATCTGGAACGCGAATACCGCGCCGACCGGGTGCGCGACGCGCTCAACGCCCATCTGCGGCCGCATCCGATCGGCGTTCTGTCGGCGGAGATCGTGCCGGAGACGTTCGATGCGCGGTTCACGGCGATAAGGCGGCATTACATCTATCGGATCGTCAATCACCGCGCCAATCTGGCGCTGAAGATCGGCCACGCCTGGCGCGTGGCGCGGCCGCTCGATGCCGAGGCGATGCACCGTGCCGCGCAAGTGTTGATCGGCAAGCACGATTTCACCACCTTCCGCGACACCGAATGCCAGGCGAAGTCGCCGGACAAGACTCTCGACGTGCTCGAGGTGACGCGCGACGGCGACAATGTCGATATCGTCACCAATGCGCGCTCGTTCCTGCACAGTCAGGTGCGCTCGATGGTCGGTTCGCTGGTGTGGGTTGGCCACGGCCGCTGGAGCGCGGACGATCTGCGCGCGGCGCTGGAGGCGCGCGACCGCAAGGCGTGCGGCCCGGTGGCGCCGCCGGACGGGCTTTATCTCGTGCGGGTGGATTACTGAGCTGCGGCGTCGCGTTACTGCGCGATCATCGCCTTCATCTCGTCCCAGAACAATTCCTCGCCATCGGCGATGTTCTGCTGCCAGTGATCGGCGGCGAATTCATCGGCGTCGTCGGTGATGAATTTGAATGCGCGCCACGGCAGGGAGTGACGCTGGCAGACATGGGCGATGGCGAACAGCTCCATGTCGACCACATCGACGTGGTTTTCGGTCAGCCACGGATCGGTCGCGGTGACGAAGCTGTCGCCGGTGCCGCAGACCACCGTGCCGTGGCCAGAGGACAGCCGGTCGATCTCCGGCGAGAATGGCGTGCGGCCGCGTGGCGCCAGCGGCATCGCCATCATGTCGCGCTGCACGACATGGGCGACCTCGACCAGCCCGCGATGCACCTTGGCGATGTTGCCGGCGGTGCCGTAATTGATCACCAGGCGAGGCCGCAGCACCAGCAGCGCCAGCGTCGCCGCGCTCGCCGCGTTGATCTTGCCGACGCCGGTATAGATCACCTCGACGCCGTCCGGTGCGCGGCCCTTGTTGAGTTCGTCTTCGATCGCGGCGAGGACCAGGATATTGCCGCTCATGGGCGCGGTCTCATGCGAAATAGCGGTCGAGCACGCCGCGATAGATTGTGGTCAGCGCGTCGATGTCGGCGACCGGGGTGCGCTCGTCGATCTGGTGCATGGTCTGGCCGACCAGGCCGAATTCCAGCACCGGGCAGTAGTTGGTGATGAAGCGCGCGTCGGAGGTGCCGCCGCCGGTGTCGAGCTTCGGCCGCCGTCCCGTGACCTCTTCGATGGCCGCGATCACGAGATCGGTGAACGCGCCGGGCTGGGTCAGGAACGCGTCGGCGTTCGACGGCTCCCACGTCAGATGCGCCTTGATGCGGTTGCCGCAGGCTTTCGCGACGCGCTCTTCGATCAAAGCGCGCAGCGAAGTCTGGCTGTGGCAGTCGTTGTAGCGCATGTTGAAACGCGCGCGGGCCTGTGCCGGAATCACATTCCAGGCCGGATTGCCGACATCGACCGAGAGGAATTCGAGATTGGATGGCGGAAAGTGATCGGTGCCGCGGTCCAGCGGCTCGGCATTGAGCGCCGCGACCAATGCCGCGAGATCGGGAATCGGGTTGTGGGCGCGGTCGGGATAGGCGACATGGCCCTGCTTGCCCTCGACGATCAGCGTGCCGGACTGCGAGCCGCGGCGGCCGACCTTGATGCAGTCGCCGATGGCATTGACGTTGCTCGGCTCGCCGAGCAGGCAGTGATCGAATTTCTCGCCGCGCGCCGCCGCCCATTGCAGCAGCTTGATGGTGCCGTTGACGGCGGGGCCTTCCTCGTCGCCGGTGATCAGGAACGAGATCGAGCCTTTCGGCGGCTTGCCGCCATGCGCACCAAGATAATCGAGCGTGGCGGCGACACAGCAGGCGACCGCGCCTTTCATGTCCACCGCGCCGCGGCCGTAGAGCACGCCGTCCTTCACCTCGCCCGCGAACGCGCCATGGCTCCAGGCGGCGTCGTCGCCCGCCGGCACCACATCGGTATGGCCGGCGAAGGTGAGATGCGGCGCACCCGAGCCGATGCGGGCATAGAGATTGTCGGTGTCGTCGGCGCCCGGCTCGCTGAAGGTGAGGCGATGGGTTTCGAAGCCCGCGCCTTTCAGCACGGCTTCCAGCACGCCGAGCGCGCCGGCATCCGCCGGCGTCACCGAAGGGCAGCGCACCAGGTCGCGGGCAATGTCGAGCGCCTTGCTCATGGGATTATTCGCGCAGCAGTTCGTTGATGCTGGTCTTGGAGCGGGTCTTCTCGTCGACGCGCTTGACGATCACGGCGCAATAGAGCGAGGGGCCGGGCGATCCGTCCTTCAGCGGCTTGCCCGGCATCGAGCCCGGCACCACCACCGAATAGGCCGGCACTTCGCCGACAAAGACTTCGCCGGTGGCGCGGTCGATGATCCGGGTCGAGGCGCCGATGAACACGCCCATCGACAGCACTGCGCCCTTGCGCACGATGACGCCTTCGGCGACTTCGGAGCGCGCGCCGATGAAGCAGTGATCCTCGATGATCACCGGTCCGGCCTGCAGCGGCTCCAGTACGCCGCCGATGCCGACGCCGCCGGAGATGTGCACGTTCTTGCCGATCTGCGCGCAGGAGCCGACCGTGGACCAGGTATCGATCATGGTCGCTTCATCGACATAGGCGCCGAGATTGACGAAGGACGGCATCAGCACGACATTCTTGGCGATGAAGGCCGAGCGGCGCACGATCGCGCCCGGCACGGCGCGGAAACCAGCCTCGCGGAATTTCTGCTCGGAATAATCCTCGAATTTCGAGGGCACCTTGTCCCACCAGGTCGCGCCGCCGGGGCCGCCGCTGATCGTGCCCATGTCGTTGAGACGGAACGACAGCAGCACCGCCTTTTTCAGCCACTGATTGACCTTCCACGAGCCGTCCGCCTGCGGCTCGGCGACGCGCGCCTGACCCTTGTCGAGCATGTCGAGCGCGAGCTCGACGGCATCGCGCACCTCGCCCTTGGTGTCGGCGTTGACGGTGTCGCGGGCGTCGAAGGCGGCGTTCAGCGTGGTTTCAAGAGCGGAAAGAGACATTGAGGGTCCTTTGGGAGGGCCATAGGCGGGGTGACTTTGCCGGTCTTTCTCCGGATTCGTCGCCGCGGAGTCAAGTTTGCCGGACCCGCTTTCGCCCGCTTCTCAAGTCGCGGAGGTGGTTGAGCGGCGGATGGCCGCCAGAAATCCGGTTAGATTGTCGGTGACGTGATCGACATGGCCGGCGTCACGGCCCTCCAGCTCCCAGTCCTGCCGCAGCACCGGAGCGGTATCGTCGGGCACCACCAGCACCGTGGTCATGCCAAGTTCATGCGGGGTGACAAGGTTGCGCGCCAGATCCTCGAACATCGCGGCGTACGACGGATCGACGCCGTGCAGTTCAAGGAAGCGCAGATAGGTCTGCCGTGCCGGCTTCGGTTCGAGCTCGGCGGCGACGATGTCGAACACGCCTTCGAAATGCGTGCCGATGCCGAGGCACTCCGTCACCTTGTCGGCATGCGCGCGCGAGCCGTTGGTCAGGATCAGCTTGCGGCCGGGGAGTTTCTCGATCGCTGCGCCCATCGCCGGGTTGGGTTCGAGCGGGGAGTGGTCGATGTCGTGGACATAGCTGAGGAAGTCATCAGGCTGAAGACCGTGCTCGATCATCATGCCGCGCATGGTGGTGCCGTAGCGGCGGTAATAGTCCTTCTGGATGCGGAAGGCCTCCTCCTTCGCCACGCCGAGATAGCCCGCGACGAAATCGCGGATCCGCACGTCGACCTGCTGCCACAGATTGACGTGGTGCGGATACAGCGTGTTGTCGAGATCGAACACCCAGGTGTCGATATGGTCGAAGCCGCGCGGGGCGGAAATGCGGGAATGGTCGGTCATGATCTTTCTAGCTCTCCACGGCGGGAGAAGGGGGCGGCCCGGCGACACGTAGCGGGCGGCCTCGCGCATCATCATAAAAGTGGACGTCATGAATGTGGTCATGGCGCGGTAAATCGCAATGTCTTGCCGGCGGCGCTGGTGTCGACCAGGGCGTACCCGGTCGAAGTGAGGCCGCGCCCTGCGCAGTCGGTCTGGTCGCTGAACTCGAACTGGGTATCGCGGGTGCAGAAGGTCATGGGGCCGCCCCAGTACAGCGGCCGGCCTTCGCGTTTGATGGTGCGCCCGTCGGTGTCCACCGCTTCGGCGAAGCTGAAGACGCGGCGCGGCTGGCCGGCGATGTCCGGATGCAGGCACTTGCCGGGCTCGATGCGATACCAGCCGCGATTGGTCAGCGCCTTGCCGTCATCGATGCCGATCGAGGCCATCACCCGGTAGCCGCTGTCGTTGCACCAGGTCACGCCGGGGCCGGTCGGCGCCTGCACCGCCTCGATCATGGTGTCGAAGAAATTCGGGGCGGTGACGATGTCGGCGTTCAGGCCGCGCGATTTCAGGAAGGCGGCGAGGGCGCCTTGGGTCTTCGGCCCGTCGACGCCATCGATCGGGGCGGCGTCGTAGCCCGCGATCACCAGCAGGCGCTGGATCGCGGCAAGCCGCGCCTGCTCGTCGTCATATTCGCTGTCCTCGGCGAGATAGGCGACGGTGTTGCCGGCCTCATCGGTCGCGGGCTTGACTTCGGTGAAGGCGGCGGGGCTCTGGCCGCCACGGCATTGCCGCGCGGCGGCGATGACGAAGTTCTCCGGCGCGATGCAGAGTTTGTCGGCGCCGTTCTGCGCCACCGGCGAGGCGCCATAAAGCGGCAGCGCGCGGGCGTGCAGCAGAATGCGGTCGGCGCTCAATGTGCCCTGCGCCACCACGCGGCAGGCGGCGGGATCGATGCGAAACCAGCCGCGCGTTGCGGTGGCGGTTTTGCTGTCGATGCCGATCGCGGCCTCGACCACATAGCTCATGCGGTTGCAGATTTTCAGATCGGCATGGGCGGCGCGGGCGCCGACCATCGCGAACAGGACCGCCAGTGCCAACGCATGGCGCATCGGGCGTAGCCTCACTTGTGGATCAGCGTGCCGGTGCCCTGATTGGTGAACAGTTCGAGCAGCACCGCGTGCGGCGTCTTGCCGTCGATGATGACGACGCCCTCGACGCCGGCCTCGAGTGCGTAGATGCAGGTCTCGACCTTCGGGATCATACCGCCGGAAATGGTGCCGTCGGCGATCAATTTGCGCGCGTCCTTCACCGACAGGTCGGGGATCAGCTTCTTCGACTTGTCGAGCACGCCGGGCACGTCGGTCAGCAGCAGCAGCCGCTTGGCGCGCAGCGCGCCGGCGACCGCGCCGGCGAAAGTGTCGGCGTTGACGTTGTAGGTATGGCCGTCCGCAGAAGTGGCGAGCGGCGCCAACACCGGAATGAGCTCGTGGCCGATCAGCTGGTTGAGCAGCGTGAGGTCGACCTTGTCCGGCTCGCCGACGAAGCCGAGATCGACCACCTTCTCGATGTTCGAGCCGGGATCGACCGTGGTGCGGCTCGCCTTCACCGCGGTGACCATGTTGCCGTCCTTGCCGCAGAGGCCGACGGCCTTGCCGCCTGCCTCGTTGATGTAGCCGACGATCTGCTTGTTGATCGATCCGGCCAGCACCATCTCGACGATCTCGATGGCGGCGGCGTCGGTGATGCGCAGGCCGGCGGCGAATTCGGACTTGATGCCGAGACGGCCGAGCATGGTCGCGATCTGCGGCCCGCCGCCATGCACCACCACCGGATTGATCGCGGTCTGCTCCAGCAGCACGATGTCGCGCGCGAATTGCTTGGCCAGCGCCTCCTCGCCCATGGCGTGGCCGCCATACTTGATGACGATGGTTTCCTCGTCATAGCGCTGCATGTGCGGCAGGGCTTCGGAGAGGATACGGGCCTGATCCAGGGGGCTGATGCTGTCGGGCATGGCGATCATGGGGTTATCTTGGAGGGGTGGGTGAGACGGGTTTAGCCGATTGATGTGACGGGCGCAAAGCGTCAGCCCTGCACTGGCCGTTTAACTGCGGCGCGGCCACGCCGCTCCGATTGCGAGCATCAGCCAGCTCAGCAGCAGCAGGGTGCCGCCGGTCGGTGGCGCCATCGGAAACAGGCCGTGCCCGAGATACTGCCGCATCGTCAGGTCGCCGGAGAACAGCGCCGCGCCGAGCACGAATCCAAATGTCGCGAGCAGGCCGAACGACTGCCGCACCAGCCCGTGCCGGGTCAGCGCCGCCGCGCCGAGGATGGCGGCGGCATGAAACAGCAGCATCGAGGAGGCCGAGCCGAGCCTCGTGGCGTCGGGCAGATGCGCCGAGGCGGCGGCCAGCGCGACACCGCTGGCGCCCATCGCGCCGGCGAAGATGACGGCGATGCGGAGCGGCAGGAGCTGCGTCATCAGGCGCGCTCCCGCAGCAGCTTGACCATCGCGCCGCGCAGTTCGGCCATGCCCGCGCCGGTGCGCGAGGATGTCACCAGCAGTTCGGGATAGGCGGCGGGATGCTTGCGCAGCGTCTCCAGCATGGTGGCCATGGTGCGCTCCAGTTCGGCCGGCTTCACCTGGTCGGCCTTGGTCAGCACCACTTGATAGCTGACGGCGGATTTGTCCAGCGTGGTGAGCACGTCGTTGTCGACATCCTTGAAGCCATGACGGGAGTCGATCAGCACATAGACGCGGGCGAGGTTGGCGCGGCCTTGCAGGAACTGGTGGATCAGCGAAGTCCACGACGCGATCTTGTCCTTCGATGCCGATGCATAGCCGTAGCCCGGCATATCGACGAGGCGCAGGCCGGCATCGCCGCCGCTCGATGATTGCGGTCCCTCGAAGAAGATCAGCTCCTGGGTGCGGCCCGGCGTGTGCGAGGTGCGGGCCAGCGCATTGCGGCCGGTCAGCGCGTTGATCAGGCTGGACTTGCCGACATTGGAGCGCCCGGCGAACGCGACCTCGACGCCCTGCATCGGCGGCAAAGTGGCGATCGAGGGCGCGGCCCAGATGAAACGCCAGTCGCCGGCGAACAGCTTGCGCCCGGCTTCAATCAGCTCCGCATCGGAAGAGGCGGTCATGCGAGGCTCCTCAAAGCATCATGCCCGGAACGGGTCCGGGCATGACAGGAAAAACAATGGTCCGGCGCGCTAACTGGCTTTCTTGCCGGCGAATGTTGACTTCAAGTTATCGAACAATTCGATCTTGACGCCGTTCTTGCGCATGATCGCGCTCTGCTGCAGCACCGACAACAGGTTGTTCCAGGCCCAGTAGATCACGAGGCCGGCCGGGAAGCTCGCCAGCATGAAGGTGAAGATCACCGGCATCCAGTCGAAGATCATCTTCTGCGTCGGATCCGGCGGCGTCGGGTTCAGCTTCATCTGGAACCACATCGTCACGCCCATGATCAGCGGCCAGCCGCCGAGCGCGAGGTAGTGACCGATCAGCGGCACCTGGGTCGGATCGATCGGCAGCAGGCCGAACAGATTGAACAGGTTGGTCGGATCGGGCGCCGACAGGTCGTGAATCCAGCCGTAGAACGGCGCGTGGCGCATTTCGATGGTGACGAACAGCACCTTATAGAGTGCGAAGAACACCGGAATCTGGATGGCGATCGGAAGGCATCCGGCGACCGGATTGATCTTCTCCTTCTTGTAGATCTCCATCATCTCCTGCTGCTGCTTCACCTTGTCGTCGGGATACTTCTCCTTCAGCGCGGTGAGCTGTGGCTGGATCGCCTTCATCTTCGCCATCGAGGCGTAGGACTTATTGGCGAGCGGGAAGAAGATCGCTTTCACGATCACGGTGACGAGCAGGATCGCGACGCCGAAATTGCCGACGAGGTGATAGAGGAAGTCGATCGCCCAGAACATCGGCTTGGTGATGAAGTAGAACCAGCCCCAGTCGATCAGCAGCTCGAAGCGGTTCAGCTTGAGCTGCTTGTCATAGGCGTCGAGCAGCCGCGTCTCCTTGGCGCCCGCGAACAGATGCGTGGTGCTGGTGGCGTTGCCGCCGATCGCGACCGTGACCGGATCGAGCAGGTAGTCGGCCTGATAGGTCCGGGTGTTGCCGAGCGGGTTCGACGAAAAGCGCGCGGTCAGCGAGGCCGCGGGGTCGGGCAGCAAGGTCGCGGCCCAGTATTTGTCGGTGATGCCGAGCCAGGCGTTGGTAACCTTGAAGTCCACCGCCTTGGCTTCGTCGATCTTCTTGTAGTTGTATTCCTGCAGGCCCTTGTCGCCGAGCACGCCGACGAGGCCTTCATGCAGGATGTAATAGCCGGAAACCTGCGGCGCGCCGTGGCGCGAGATCAGGCCGAACGGATACAGCGTCGCCGCCGCGGTGCCGACGTTGGACACCTCGTCCTTGATCGTGAACAGGTATTTGTCGTCGATCGAGATGGTGCGCTTGAAGGTGAGGCCTTCGCCGTTGTCGTAGGTCAGCGCCACTGGCGTCGTCGGCGTCAGCGCGTTCGAGCCGTCCTGCTTCCACAGGGTGTCCTGGTCGGGCAGCTTGGCGGTGGAGCCTGCAGCCGGCACGAAGCCGAACTCGGCGTAATACGGCTCCTTGGTGCCCGAGGGCGAGAACAGCTCGATCGGCGGCGACTTCGGATCAACCGTCTCGCGATATTTCAGCAGCGCGACATCGTCGATGCGTGCGCCCCTCAGCGAAATGCTGCCGATGATGCTCGGCGCGTCGATTTTGACGCGCGGCGTCGCGGCGATCACGGTCGGGCGATCCTGTACCGTTGCAGCCTGGCTGGAGCCGGCCTGCGGCGCCTGGCTCGGAGCCTGCGCCGGGGTCGGCGTGGTGCTGGTGCCGGGCTGTGCCGGGGTGGTGGTGGTCTGGGTCTGCGCCTTCTGGGCGAGCTGGGCGGCGCGCTGCCGCTCCATCTCCGGCATATTATAGAAGTATTGCCATGCAAGCAGGACGATGCCGGACAGAACGACGGCAATGATGGTGTTGCGATTATCGGTCATCGATCGGGTCTCGTCAGTCCGCTTGAGGGGTCGGGGAACGGGTCGTGGCGTGTCGGCGGGTCTTGTCGTGCGTGGCCTGCCGTTCGAGCCGCGCCAGCGCATTGCGCAGGTCGTCGAGCAGCGTTGCGAAACTGCGCTGAAGGGCAGCCCGGCGGCCAACTAGCACATAATCATGGTGGGGTCGCATGGATATGACGTCCGTGCGCTTCACCAATTCGCGAAACCTGCGGCGGATGCGGTTACGCTCGGTGGCGGTGCCGACTTTCCGCGTCACAGTAAAGCCGATGCGGGCCGGGCCGGTGTCATTGCGGCACCGCGATTGCACGACGAAAGCAGGGCCCGCCATGCGCGGTCCACTGGCGGCGGCGATGAAATCCGCGCGTTTTTTCAACCGGTCCATGAGTTCAACCGGCGCATGGAATGGGCCGGTCAGGCGCTCAAACGCTTGCGACCGCGCGCGCGACGGGCGGCGAGAACCTTGCGACCGCCAGTGGTCGCTAGGCGGGCGCGAAAGCCGTGACGGCGCTTGCGCACCAGTTTGCTGGGTTGATAGGTCCGCTTCACGGTCGTTCTCCACTGCCGGACATCCCGCCATGGGGCCGGATGACTGGTATCTGTGCCGGGCAGGAAACTGCCGAGCCTGTTAATGGTGCAAGTCCGCCGACCTCGGTCCAGAAACGGCCTCAGACAGGCCTAAAATGAACCGGCCCGGTCGAACCGGGCCATCGCGGACAGTTGGCCGGGCTTATACGGGAGCGGCCTGTTTTCGTCAATCTTCGGGATATAATGACGCGCCCGATCGGGAAAATCGATGTATCCGTCGATTTGGCCGGGATATCGTGGATTCTCAGGGGTTTGACGGCAGCCCCAAGCGGGCGCATCGTGGATTAAGGACGCGCGGGCGGACGGCAGCACACCGAACCCGGCGCCAACGCAGACCGGATGTGATGTAAGGAAGCGGAACGGGGGTCAGGCAGGGTGTCGACCAGTGAGAGGCAGACGCAGACGGCGCCGGGGACGGCGCGCCTTGCGCTCCCGCTGCGGGGGCGGCTCGGCCTGTCCGGCAAGCTGCTACTGCTGACCATTCCGCTGGTGCTGATCCTCGAGGTGCTGATCTATGTGCCCTCGATCGCCAACTTCTATGTCAACCGCCTGAACGACCGGCTCGCCGCCGCCACCACGGCGGCGCTGGTGCTGGACGCCGCGCCGAGCGGCATGGTGCCGGATTCGCTGTCGCGGCAGATTTTGGAAAGCATCGGCGCGCGGGCAGTGGCGATCAAGACCGGCCAGCAGCGCCGCCTGCTCGCGGTGGCGGATATGCCGCCGGCGGTGGATCGCAATGTCGATCTGCGCACCATGACCGCGTGGTCGGCGATCGCGGATGCACTGCAGGTGATGCTCGATCGTAACGACGAGGTGATGCGTGTGGTCGGTCCCTCGCCACAAGGCAGCCAGTTCATCGAGGTGGTGGTGAACGAGGCGCCGCTGCGCCGGGCGATGTACCGCTTTTCGCGCAACGTGCTGCTGCTCTCGCTCGGCTTCGCCATCGTCACCTCGGCGCTGATCTATCTCGCGCTGCATTTCCTGTTCGTGCGGCCGATGCGGCGGATGACGGCGAATCTCGTCGCCTTCCACGAAAATCCGGAGAGCGCGGCGCGAATTGTCGTGCCCTCGCGCCGCCAGGATGAAATCGGCGTGGCCGAACGCGAACTGGCCGACATGCAGCGCGACCTCGTCTCGATGCTGCATCAGAAGAGCCGCCTTGCCGCGCTTGGTCTTGCGGTGTCGAAGATCAACCACGACCTGCGCAACCTGCTGGCGTCCTCGCAATTGCTGTCGGACCAGCTCGCCAGCGTGCCGGATCCGCGGGTGCAGCGGTTTGCGCCGAAGCTGATGCGCTCGCTGGAGCGCGCCATCGCGTTCTGCCAGTCGACATTGTCCTACGGCAAGGCGCAGGAAGCGGCGCCTGATCGCCGTATGATAGCGATCGAGCCGATCGCCAATGAGGTGCGCGAATCCGCCGGACTTGCGGCCGACGAGTTGATCGTCTGGATCAATGCGATCGAGCGCGGTCTCGTCGCCGACGCCGATCCCGACCAGCTGTTCCGTGTGCTGCTGAATCTGGTGCGTAACGCCGCGCAGGCGATGGACAGCCATGCGGGCGGCGAGATCTCGCCGAAGCAGATCCGGATCGCCGGCCGCCGCGAGGGCTCGGTAACCATCATCGAGGTGTCCGACACCGGTCCCGGCGTGCCGCTCAAGGCGCGGGAGCATCTGTTCGAGGCGTTTCAGGGCTCAGTGCGGAGCGGCGGCACCGGGCTCGGCCTTGCCATCGCCGCCGAACTGGTCCGCGCCCATGGCGGCGAACTCAACCTGGTCGAGGGCACCATCGGCGCCACGTTCCGTATCGCGATTCCGGACCGGCCGGTGGAATTGAGCCATCTGCGCATCGAGCGGGCGCGGGCCTGATCGGTCCTGCCGAATTGCCGGGGAAGCCCTTCCAAAATCCCGCCTTTTTGCGGCACTCGACCCTTGCCAAGCCTCTTTGGAGCCGGTAGCTATGGCGCTCCTTCGCGGCGGGCGCTCCAAGCCCCCAAGCCGGCGAATGCGCGCCCGTAGCTCAGCTGGATAGAGCACCAGACTACGAATTTGGGGGTCCAAATCTGGGGGTCAGAGGTTCGAATCCTTTCGGGCGCGCCATTAATCAATAAAATCAAATAGATACGAGAACGAAACGATGTCGCCAGTGCCGCGACTGATTTTCGGTGTGTGGGGTACGGGCTGGGGTACGGTAAAATGGAGAGTAAGGGTGATTTCCCATCCTGTCCGAACTTCATTGCGAGGCGTGTAACATCTGGCTTCCCGACTCACTTTGCGGTGCCCCTCAGATGACGCGCGATCCTTTGCAAAACCGGCCAGAAGATTTTCTTAACAGGGGTCTCAAGGCCGCTGTGGGACTGTTGCCCGTTGTGGGAGGGACTGCCGCCGAGTTCTTTAGTTTTGTTGTCGGAGACCCCGCTCAAGAGCGTCGTGATGACTTTTTACGTGCGACGTTCGATAGGATTAACACGCTCGCAGCGGAGTTCGAGCGCGTTAAACCAGAGGCGCTTCGAGAGAATGAGCAGTTTCAAGCGACGGTAGTTCAAGCCGTTCGGATTGCCAGCACAACAGCATCAGCAGACAAGAAGCGAATATTGCAGAACGCAATTCTAAATTCGGCAATCGGCTCAGTTGACGAGTTTTATCGACATGTGTTCATGCAACTAATTGACGAAATTACTCCTCATCACATTCAATTCTTAAACTACTTGGATAATCCGAGAGCCTATCCTGCCGCAGTAGAGCGCGCAAAAAGCGTCTACATGGGCTCTCGTTCCGCCGTTATAGAAGCGGCGTTGCCTGACCTTGTAAGTGATGAGGACTTATTTGTTCGAGTGTCGTCCGATCTTCAGCGCTTGGGGCTGGCTAACACATCGTCTAACACTGTGATGATGACCGGCGGCGATGGAATGCTTAACCCGCAGACAACCAGCGTTGGCCGCGCCTTCCTAAACTTCATCAACCCGCCTGATGAAGTTTAATTAAGCTCAGCGCTCCGGATTACTCCAAGATCATCGGATCGGCTGAAATGATGGATTGAAAAGTTGAATGGGCCGTCCAGGTGGGGAGTCTGACGTTCTTTTCATCTGGCGATGTGCCTTTAAAGGATTCTCTCTGAATAGTGCTTGGCTGTGGGAGTGAGAATGCGCTCTCTTGTTGTGGGGCTGATTTACGCAAGCGTATCTCGATTCGCCTGCGCTGCTTAATGTCGAGCGGCTGAGAATTTAATGCCAATGTTTCATCTGTATTTACAAGCTGAGCCCCGGACAGCGGTATGATCTTATAGCTTCCAAGTGTCGGGACCTGTCGCAGCACGCTAACCACTGACACCGCACGAGCTAATCCCAGGCCAGCATTATCCGCAGGTTGCAACGTGGCTATTGATGCCGAGTTAGTCAGCACCGAAGACAAGCTCCGATCAAGGTTCGACGATCTCAATCCGATTGGTTGCTCGTCTGTGTGGCCCACCACCTCGACTACGTCCACGTCGTATAGCTTGATGTTCTTGAGTATCTCTTCGGGAGTTTTATGCAGAAGCGCTTCTCGAAAAGGCTCGGATAGTTCCGCGCTTCCACTTTTGAAATAATAACCTTGCGCCTCGCTTAGGCTAATAATGGGCGGCCACCGATGCGCTTCGTTCTTCGCATTCGCACCTTTCTGAATTGCGTCGACTAGAGCGGCCTCGGATTTTGACGCATGCTCATTGGGTAGCAAGCGAACAAGCTTCTTTAACAGCGCCGCATCTGCCTTGGCCTGATCAGGATCAATCCCGGATGCCTTGAACTTTTCAGCCTCTACAAGCAGCCGCTTGGCGGCGTCAGGTGAAACGCCGTCCTTTTCTAAATCTGAAACGAACGATTTGGCGTCCACCAACTCTCGCCAATACTCGTCAATTGAGTTTGCGCCTTCCGCTTCAGTGGCCTTCCTGACCCGCTCGTAAAGCTCGGGGTACTTCTTTAGGACAGATACAAACCGTTGCTCGCGATCAGTGACAATTCCTGCCTCATGTAGTTTCTTTTCTAGTTCATCATTCTTGCGCTGTTCGGTTCGCAAGACCGTAGACATAGCGATCAGCAAACAGAAGACGAGAAGAAGCATAATTTCGGCCATAGTCAGGCCGAGTACGAGTCCCTTGGCGATAAGATGAGCCCTGGCGGTTTATTGCGCCTTCTCGTTCTTGAATGGTCACGTTACTGCCTTTGGATCGACGATATCCAAGCTGTGCGTTTCGCTATCCAAGGCACTCGTTGTCGCCCCCCAAGGACCTGCGCTAGGCATCTGAGCGGAACGTAAAGCAGTCATACGCAGTTCATCTGCAAGTGTAGACAACGTATCCACAATCGCTCTGACCTGCTCGGCATTGTTGCTCACTACGCTGGATTGGGCCTCAATGCTCTTATCCAGTGCATTAATTGCTCGGGAAAGTCCCTAAATCATTGGCTGTAGCTTTATCTCGATGATGTTGTCCGGCGTTTGCATCGAGTTAAGCTTCGCAATCAGAGCATCTATCGCTTTTGTGATTCCTGCCGTGCTTTCAGAAAGACTTTCGACCTGGTCGGACATCTCGTCCGCCGCTGCCTCAATGCTGTCGGCAATCTGTCGAATCAGATGCGTTATCGTTTCGCCGGATGTCTTATAAGCATCCTCCATAGGCTTGTTAGTTGTATGCGCAAAATCCGCCAGTTGTTTGGAGATGCTGTCTCTGCTGGCGGCGACCATTTCCTCAACCTCTGAAAGGGTGTCGGTAATTGATTGCTGACATACCCGCCTAAAATAAGCGAAATCGAGAACAGACCCATCTAACTCGCGCTTCACTCGCCGGGAAGCCTCCGCAAGCTCAAGTCGTGCAGTAGCTTCGACCTCGGCGGGGTCGCGGCGCATTTGATTAAAGAAAATCCGTAACGCTATTCCGGCGATGGTAGAGGCGATAGCGAATACCGAAGTTCTGAACGATCTGCTCCGACGAACGCTCGGATGAGAATTGGTATAGGGAAACAGCTAGGCTAGTTAATGTGAACAGAAAGCCCATGTAGTAGAGATTGTCGCCCGACTGATCATCGCGGAGGCGAAAGAGCCTGGCGATTCCAAGCAGCGTCGCATAGGCGATCATAATTACGACGGGGACCGAGGTGACCAACACTGCGCTAAATGCGTACAGCTTAGCGAGGACAATATAGCCGCTTCCCAACAATACGACCGCAAAGAAAAGAATGCCGTTAAGCAGACCCGTAGGAATTTTGGAGAAATTCTTCATGGCTATGTCCCTTGAAGGCGGACTATGCGAACAGAGCCGCTTCCATTGTCCGAAGCCCACTTTTTCCAGAAGATCGCATGAGTAGTCGGGTCCAACTTCACGTTGGCGCGAGTGACGTATCGCACATCGAGATTCGCGCCACGGAGGTCCGTGCGAAACTTCAAATATGCCTTGGATCGTTGAAATCTCTCGTAGCTTAGATCGCCTTTGGTCGTATACTGGCTATACTCGCTGGTCAACTCGATCATATCTGAAATAACAACTAGTTCCTTCGGCGCATTCGCAGCAACTGCTCCAGTGAAGTCTTGGATAGCAATATCCTGAATTGCCGCCATGATAGGCGAACTGTTAGCCTTGGCCTCAGACAAGCTATTCTCGATTGCCGTTATAGCTGGCTGCTCAAAGCTGCTTATCCATCTCTTTTTTGCCAGTTCTGGCGATGCGGTCCACTCGTTTAGGCCTGCGCCGTTCCCAGGCTGCGCATCGAGAAGATGGGTCGAACTCTCATGCCCGGAATGTCGAGGCCCTTAATATCAAGTCGATAGTAATCCGGGAGTTCACGAACGATATTCCGGACAACAATAAGAGCTTCGTCCTTTGTCGCCCTAGGCAAGTCGTCTGAGGTGTCGATGAGAACTACGGTAATGCCTCTCGGTCCATCAACCGGACAGAGCGAGCGCGTGTCCAGTCGGGGCACTTTCGCTTTTGTAAGATAAAGGTAAGCAAGCCCTGCAAAAGCGGTTGCTGAGACAAACATTAACATCACACCGAGCGCGATTCCCGTCGCATTCCCCTGTGAACGCGCTCTGCTGCCTCGCCGCCTGCTCACGAAAGCTTCTCCGGAATCATTCGGTCGATCTCGCTGTAGGAGTGAACCGCAGCGTCAAACGCCTTGTGTACTGCCAATATCTCGTCCTTTAGAAACTCTTGGCTTTCTGCAATGCTGCGTTCAAGTCGATCTGCAACGGTGGAATTAGAAGCGGTCAGACGCGGCTTTATCAATTCCATAGCGTAAGACGACGTAAAGTGCTCAGGGGGCGACGTGGTGCGCGCCTTCTGATTTGCCTCGCGATAGATGGCAAGCAATGACTGACATATTCTCTCGATCTGCTTTTGATGCGCTAAGAGTCTCTTAAGAAGTCTGCCGCGCGCTTCTATGAGCGAGTGAAATTCGCTTCGCCGTATAGAGAGGTCTCTGGCCGCGCCATTCATAGCCTCGCTAGCTTCATCTCGGATGTCGCGAAGATTGTCTATCAAGCTAGCTTTGGTTTCTGTGTACTGCTTGCTTGCGGCGTTCCATCGCTTTTCGAGGCCGCCGTAGCCAATGTACGGATCGAAAAATAAGACTCCATCAGCAAGCGCGATTGCTGAAAAAAGCAGCCCAATGCCGAAGAACACCCAGGAATTGACGTCAGTTAGAGCGAGTGGTGCACTGAACATCTTGGTCAGAACTTCTGTCCCCATTCCTCCGTCAAATGACGGTGGCATTTCTCGTAAATGTGCGAGCGCTAGATTTAGCGAGATAGCGAATGCGAAGTATATCGCTAGCGCACAAAGGCCAGCTAACTTTTGTAAAATGTTGCGTCGGACTATCGAGACCATCAGGAACCAGGCCCCAAAGAAAGCTCGCCATAATATTGAGCGCGGCAAAGCTGACAGCCTGCACAAGCCCACCCAGATAGCCTTCGCTACTCGACCGAGCCGAGAATCCTTCGTTGACGATGACCTCCAACGCAAAGAGGATGCTGAGGACATCCCTATCTTCAACACAAGCTTTCCGACGCTTGTTTGATGCGCTGGTCGTGTCAAACGGTGCTTCTGACGAAATTCATCCCGCTCTTTCTCGGTCTCATACAATCGTCTACGTAAAGCATAGAGTTCGTCCCGCCCGAGAGCGGCCTCGGCATTAAACTCACCAACGGCCTGGGGGGCTGCTTGCTGAATGACGGAGAACCGTACCTCAAATCGAGCGCGGCCGTTCGATCGTCATAGGTTTCAAGGTGCTGCTGGAAGGTGGCATGTGAGTCCTGCTTGTGGAGATTCGAGACCGTTCAATAATGCGATGCTCAACATCGTCGTAGGTTTTTGCATCACTCTGCGGTCTCTCAGCAGCGCCGCGCTCGGAGCCGAGCTCCGCTAATCGGATGTCCGCCGCGATCTTTGCCGCATCCAGCTCAAGAAAAATTTGAGTTGATGGCTTGTACGGATGTTGCTGGTCGTTGAGCAACGAGACAAGCCGACTAATAGCTTTCCGCGCATTTGATGATGGTGCCATTTTGTCTCGGGGGACCTGATTTTGTGAAGTTGACCTTAGCGAATAATCGCCATTTAGAGGTCATTAGATGGCCAAGGACTGGACGGAACCTAACGGTGTCTCAGGAGCTGCATTATTGCTCTGAACAGCGCCAAATCTTTACGCCTTTAGTTTTCATGCAGGCTCGATAGTTTTCCGGATACTGCCAGCTGTACTTCCAGTTACCCGCCGCGTTCTCGCGAGCTTGATTCTGAGCGTCGGCATAGACGCCATTAGAATACTTTACGTAGTCAATGGCGAACCCATTGCGCACAAGCCAATCTCCGAGATCGATGCCAGCCACCTCGCAGATCGCGACGGGGCGGCCATAACGATCCGTAGAGACTTGCTCGCAAGAGATGGTGTGGCGACCGATCCGATCAGATAGAGCAATCGCAGAATCCCGACCGCACCGCCGGACCGTGCGCCGGACCGCTCCCAACATAGCTGCGCTCCTTCAATGGCATCGATACCCCAGAGCCGGATGCGCTCTCCGTGGATTTCTATTGTGTCACCGTCGACAACACTTGCCTGACCAATGATGTTTCGAGCGAGAGCTTGGTTTGAGATGAAAGATGACAAAAAAAGCATCGCGAGGAGTGAGAGACTTTCATCACATAGGTGACCACTTTATGCTGCTAAGCGGATTTGCCATTATTGCACATCAGCTTCCAACTGGAGCTCGCGACACCGTCGATAACGTGTCGGTCGCCTCCGACGTGAGTCAACAGTATAACTTCTTGCCGTTGCCTGATGGAGGATTTGTCGGCGGCGAGAGATGGAGCTGGCCACCATACCATTCACCAGGCATCAAGGTGTCGTCCTTCATGACGGTCTGGTCAAGCGCCGCCATATTCGCCTGACCTTGTTCGATCGTTGCAGAGATCATTGCATTGTTCTGCGCCGCCGCAGTGTTCTGAGCGATCGCGGCGGCTGTCGGACTATAGAATGTCCCCGAGCGCCCGCTTGGTGTTGCATAGGTGCCATATCCGGCTCGTGATGCATCGTAACTGTTCGCTCCGGCTGCGACGCCTGCAACGATCGCCGTTGCCACTTGCCTATTCCGTTCTTCTTGGAGCAGCATCTCATAGGTGACGACCGTCATCAGATACTCTGCCCGCCCAACACCTGGTTAACTTCTACCTGCGCGACTTTGAAGTCGACCGGGCCGCGACTGAGGTCTGGTCACGCCGACGACGAACACTGGGCGGCCTCCGACCTGCAATTGTCGGGCGGCCGGTCGAACTAGAGCCACAGACCATTCTGACGAGAGTACCAGGGCAGGCGCCGATCCCGAACCATTGCCTGTTGCTGCGGACTTGATGCTCGAAACTGGACCGTCTCTGCTGTAACGCAACCCCCAGAAGGCGGCGCAAAGCGCCGCGACGTACAAAATACGCATGTCATGAGCCTCCCCAGACCCGCTAATATCCAAGCTGAACCGAGGAGGGGGGGCAACTAAACTTTGGCGGGTACTTCATTTCGGAATCGCAAAGATGGAAGTTGAGCATCAAGAATTGAGATTGGTCTGACGTTCTCAAGCGCGAGAGCGGCATTGGCGTGCGAGAATCAGCGGACCGTGCGTTTTCGATAGTCAGCAACCATTTCGCAGTTACTTCATGCTCAAAAACAGATCGGTTTTGTGCTACTCGCTCTTGAATATGCGCTCCGGCGTCCACAGCGTTGGCCGCCGCGCGTTCGGTCATCAGGACAGGCGCAAGGTCGGCCGGTCGCATGATAGGCACTGCGACTCACCGCCACGATCAGCGCTGCGATTGCGGCAGCCGACAGGACAGCCTTCGTGTCGATCTTCGGTTTCTTTTGCTCAGCTTGATTAGGGGCGGCCTGTGGCGGCGGTGGTGCTAGAGAAATCGGCTGTTTGCGGTTTTCGACTGGCGCTCGATTAGGCTGAATTGGTGTTGCTTTTCGCGGTGGTGAGGGCGGCACAGGGAGTGGTGGAATAGATGGAGCCGGTTCCGATAGGAGCGCCACTGGCACGGCTGGGGTTGGCGCATCCGAATTGCTGCGGGCGCCCAACATGTAAGCGCCGACCAACGCCACTCCAATCAGTACGAGTTCCCCCAGCCCGCATTTGAAGCCCCGATATGCATCATATTCCTGCGTCCGCTGCTGGGATTAATCCGATAGAGAGCATTCTTTCTCGTGGCCCTTAGTTTCTATGCAAGGGCAAAACGATGGTGCAATGGCTTTCACGCATCTGGCGTGGCGAGGCGCGACAACGAAGAGAAGGCAGTCGCGCCGCCGCGTTTGCCGAGAAAAGCCTGTACGCGCCCAATGAGTCGTCATTTCCTCTCCTGACATTCTCGACGAGGGCCGGCAAACAGATGCAGGGTGCCACGCACGGCCCAGCTCAGCCACAAGGAAGAGAGATACGGTGGGCGTGGAGCTCGCGATGGAAATGTACGTCGCGGCTGCGGGCGGATTAGCTTCGCGACTGCTACGTAGCGTGCGTAGGTCCCAGAGGCTGCCTTTAGCCGAGCTCGCGGTCGAGAGCGTGGGGACCCCATGCGAGTCCCCACTCAGAGCCTAGCCGAACTCCCCAAGGCCCTCAGCGCCGCCGACCGCCGATAGTGCTGCCGCTGCGGTTCGATCCTAAGTCCTGAACGGCCCGGACGCGCGACGCTTGCCCGAATATAATCGAAGGTGACGCTGATACTTCCGTTGCACGCAGATGCTGAGAAAAATCATTGAGCGTTAAGGTTGTGGATAGTGGCTTCTTCGGAATTGCAGGGATTCCAATTTGATACTTCAGCGATCGGCGGATCGAAAATGAAAGCATCTCTTCCGCAAAGCAGCAACTGACAAGCATTTTGTGCGAGCGGTCGTGAAAAACCTCGGGAATTCGGAGTCTAAATACGACGAACAGACATCGAATATCTGAGAAGACCGGAGCCATTAGGCGGGCGCTTTCTCGATCAGACCTTTCGTACTCTTTCTGAGTGAGAACTGAGTTGGCCTTCCGTTGGCAACGAGGAAATTCGCTCAACGTTAGAGGCTCGTGGGAAGGGTAGATCAGTAGGTTCTGATCTTTGGATCGATAATACAACCGACCGATCTCTCCCGGCATGGTTACGCGAAATCAATGTTGTCGAAACATGGGTAACGAAAAGGCGTGGCGCCGAAAATTCAAGCGACGTTCATCTCTCGAAACGGGAGCCGCAGGTCGGGAGAGACGTACTCGGCGAGGAGGATAAAGGATCAAGGAAAGCTCTTGCGCAGCACCTGGTGTCGCGCGAGTGGCGTTGCACATCGTTGGTCACTTTGGCATTGGCAGGAGACCTTTCTGCGACAGACGCTGGGCAAGCTATATCGAGGATTATGAGGTTTTTGTTGAAGTTCCGCCGCAGGTGTTCGAGGGTCCGGAAGAGCTCATCGACGGCGATATGATCTGCACGACGTGTCTCTCTGGAGAAGACAGCGAACGATCTTCGGCTTCTTCCGGCTCGCCTCTAGATGAGCAGCTGGGAAAACTTGCGGATATATTGACGGAGCTTTCGCAAAATCGCGAGTTGATCGTCGTTGATGATCAAAATGGTGTTCATACGGTGAAGGCAGCTTTATCATCCGTATTTGGAAGCGTTGATCAAGCTAGTCTTGGGCTGACCAAAACCTTTGATCGCCTTCATCAAACGCGAATGATGCCTTTCGCAGAAAGAGAAAAGCATCGAGGTTCTGATACACCCATTCTTAGAACCCTTTCTGATGAAAGCATAAAGGAGCTTCAAAGTTTTTCTCTCAAGGATGCTGAGATCGATTTCAGCAAGAGCAGGTTGATGAGTCAGCCGAGTTCTTAGACGGTCACCCTTTCAATGTACGGTTTGCTGACCAAGGCGATCAAGAGTTACGGGATTGACCTCTTTCCGCCGACCCCGCGACCGAGTGGGGTGGAAGCTGCGAAGGGCTGAAGATCCGTGCGGGGATCAAGTTGGACAGCTTGGAGCGTGAGTTGTATCGCAGCGATGTCAGAGTACTGATTTCTCCCCCTCGAATGTTTAAGACGATCCTAGGGGGAAAATTACCGCCATTGCGGGCGGGCTTCGAAATCTTGAAGATCTTTGCCGAGATGAACGTCGGGGTGATCATCTTCAGGTCCGCCCCGGTAAGAGACGCGATACGACGCGACAAATGTTCTGATAGAGACGATAATGGAAACAGAAGCTTGCTTCATCGATAGCGCAGACGCTGCAGGACTACAAACGCATGACGACGTACCCGTGGCTCTTCTCGAAAGTGGCGTATCGGCGTCAATTCGAGGTGCGAAAGTACCGGATTTTGTTCGTCGCTGATCCTGCCTTCTCATCTCCTGACCGTAGCGCGGTCGTCCTACGAGCAAGAAGCAGTACAAGACCTGCGTTGATTTTTGCAAACGAGCATACGATATGCAGGCGCGGCTTACACCATGCTCGCGTTGAAGTCCGCGCCTATGGGGCTTATCTCTTGCGAGAGAGGCGACCTGCCGAGCGAGAAAAAATCCTGGTCGAGTCGGGTATTATTGATACGAGAACAGCACGAAGAAACGTGCTCTTCTTAGAAGGATTGAACCTTCGTTGAAAAAATATTTTCGACAGCGCAGAACAGAGTTTATTAGGTGTTGGAACCTGGTGCGACAATCAAAGTGTAAATCGAGAACTGGCCACTTTTCTCTGTAAGCAGCGGCGAGATCCTCTGAAGCCGAGGGCTAACGCTGCTCGCGCGGCCTATCGCATAGCTCCAACTCAACCCGTTCATCATCGATATTCCAGCCGAACATCCACTCGGACAGTCCGCGAGCGGGCTCAGAGTTGATTATTCGGAATTAACGCGACTTTTGGAGGAGCTGCGCGTCTATGGTGATGCCCGGATCTGATGCTTCTTTTTAATCAGGCAGGCACAATCGTTTGCTCGAGAGCAAAAAATCCTCTTTAAGCTCTTCGTGATAGTTGCGAAGGCAATTGAGAGGACGCCAAATCTTTTTTTTGTTACGATACTTCATTGAGTAGGGATCCCAACGTCGCTTAACGATATTCCGGGGTAGAAAAGGATTTGCAAGAAATAGAGACGCTCTTCTCTGAAAAAGTGGGGCAACTAGCGAGGGTGATGAGGTTAGGCTTTACTAGCTCTAAGTGAAGGTTATGATAGAAAAGCGGCAGCTTCGGCAAGCTAGGACCAAAATCGATAATTCCTGAGATTGAATGAAACGAATGAAAATGATGTTTGTTAACGCAGCTTGCCAAAAGATAATAAAACTTATGGTGTTGACTCTATAACTGATCGGCAAATGATAGCCTGGGCAAAGAAATACTCGCCATAGAGAATCTGATTGTCCCAATCCCAGACCGAATCCAGTTTGCTGACGATTGATTGATGATCCCTTGTGGTGATGATCTGCCACTGAGCTCAGACTTCAATCACTCTTCGCGTTCGCTGGCGTGATGGCACCATAACGACACTAATCAGATCGGCGAGATTGCCGCAGGCAAAGATCGCCGACGAACAGTGTAGTTTCTGATGTGCGCCTCAATCACTCAGCAGTCCCCGCTGCTGAGCCTCCAATTCGGCAAGGAAGTAGCGCATTTCCGTCCGCACCTGATCGCCAATTCCGCGCGGATCGTCGCCCGAGATATTGAATACCGGACTGAAAATGATCGCCCCGCTATGCACGGAGCGACTCTCAGTCGCCGAGATCGCCGCTGCACCGTCAGAGGTCAGACGCCGCGGCGTGTTCTTCGTCTCGATACGGCCGCTCGCTCGGCACCGAAGAGCTCAGGCCACGCTCGCCGACCAGTCCAGCTTGCCGTGGCTGCGTCACCGAGCGCAAGCGCCCGCCAGCGGGCGGAGGCAGGGGCAGCGCCACCGGATGTGAACATTTCCCTGATCGCGCTGCCGGCGGCGATGGCCTTGTTGACCAGCCATTGCCCAGAAGCCGATGGGACTTCAGCGATTCCCCAAATGACGGCAGCCGCGCCCGCTCGCGACGACGCCTCCCAGCGTTCCGCCGCGAGCGCCCACTCCCAGATCGTCTCGTCGAGCAGGCCCCAGAGTCGCAGAGCCGATACACATAGGACCCAGCACGTAGGCGAGCTTCTGCATCCCTTCGCCACCGGAACCGATGCCACCGTCGAGACCGTCGCCGGGAATTCCAACGGAGGACTCCTTGATGCCCCTTCCGTCTCGCGACCCGCGCGCCGAGCGCGGTACGAAACCGTCAGCAACGCCGCCGATGATAAGCCCGACCGGTTTCCGGACGCGGCGCAGAGCATCGCCGTGCCGATGGCGCGCAACGCCGTGACAGGGAGCAGGAGGGTCGCGTACGACGCCACGGTTTTCGCGAGCGCCGACGTCGCGCCGGCGCCAAGGCGCTCGGCATCCGGGAAGCCGATGGCATCGCATCGCCGCGCGGCACCGGCGACGCCGGCCAGACGGCACCGTGCCGATCGCTCAATTCCCGCGCGCAACAAGGCCGATCGGCGCGAGCAGCAACACAAGCCGCCCGACAGCCAGGCGCAGGGCGAAGGCAGCAATCTCGGCCTGATGCGCCCCGGTGAACATCAACCGCTGCAACGACAGCTTACCAGTCGAACCGACACCGACTGAATGCCCGGTTCGTCTCGGCGGCGACTGGACTCGTTGAGGCGTTCACTGCCGTAAATTTCAGCGTCACAGCCTCCACAAGGGTATTGCGGAACAGCTTCCATGCCGCGTCCAGTTGCGACGCGGCCTTCGGAAGTCCCTGATCAGTCTTGTCGAAGGTGGCACCTGTCCGAAGCCGGCGCACCTCCTAAAATACTGTTCGACAAGGCGTTCATCGAACTGGCAAAAGCCGACATCCGAAGCCGTCGGCGGCCTTCGAAGATATGCACAAGATCACCCTGGTTTCCACCGCGCGCGCGCAAATCCATCAAGCTGACCAGATCGGCCTTCTTACCCCGGCCAACGCGGAGAGCGCTATCGACCCGCACCCAGAACTGCCTCGCGGCGTTCCGTCTGGGCCCCATACTCGCAGCGCGTCGAAGATCGCCTTGCGCTGCTTTTCCGGATTGCCTTCGTTGGCGGAGCCGCCCTTTGTCGAGATCTTCTTCCTTTGCGGTTGGCGTCGAAGCCGCCGCGCTCAACCGGCGTCGTCCTCGCGCTCAGCTCCTTGCCCTGCACGTGGTCGCGCCATCATTCGGTCCGAGCCGCGCGGAGTCGCGAGCCGCCCTTCGTCGGCTTGCCGACGACATGAGCCAGAGCGCGACGCAACACCAGCCGAACCAGAGCTCAAGCCCTCCTTGGCCGCCATGACGTGCATTGATGAACTCGATGCTTTCACCGCTGCTGCAGCGGCGCTGATTTCCGGTTGGAGCCTTCGGCATGTCCTTCGTGCTCGCAGATCGTTTCACTCCGCTGAACAGATTGTCGGCGCCACGCAACTGCTGCAGCACCTGCTCAACGCTCCATGCAGCTCGACTGTGTGGCGATTGTTGCTGACATCGCCGCCCAGCTCTGCGCCGGTCATGTCGCCCTGCGACGGGCGGAAGCCACGAGGTCGAGGCAAGGAGCCCTTGGCGGACGCCACGTCGAACCCTGCCTTGAGAAGTCATTCAACGTTTTCAGGATTCGAGTCGGCATCGCCCGTACTTCGCCGATGGAATTCCGCAAAGCGTCGACTCCTTCGATTCGTCATCAAGAGATTCGCGAGATCGCCTGAGCTCGTACGAGCCTTGCCGCGTTCGGTCGCAGCCTTTCCACGCTGACGGTCGGACGACCAGTCGAGGACGGGAGATGACCGTGAACTCGGTCGCGCCCTTCCACTACACCCCTGCAAGTCGCTGCGAAGAACGACAATACTTCTGCGCGGCGATGAAGGCACGTTGATGCGCGCACCAATCCCCGCCACGTCGCCCTGAGCCCCTTTGCTTGCGCCTCGCTCCTGACAATCCCCGAGGCTGGATTAACCCGCCACCGATGTCAACGATACAAAAAAGCCTTGGACATCAGATTTGCCTAACGGAGCGTGTGTGTAATCATCCAATCTGCAGATTAATAGCAGCACGCTCAGCATCGGCAGGATCAGTGACTCAGAAGTGGCCCTGCGGGACGCGAACACACGACATTGAGAGGTGGCCGGCTCAGGTTGGCGGTCTTGACGGCGATCGCTTCGTCCAAGCTCTGCAAGTCGTCGTGCCGTTCCGTCGATCTCAACCAGGGCGATCCAGCAGAAGGTCGGCGCGCTCATGACTTTCGCCGCCAGTGTCGTTCCACCGATCAAGCCTCGAGGAAGCACGATGCTCGATAAGACGAAGGCTCATCGGTACCAAGCAGTCATCCGTTCAGCTGACTCCTCACGCTGTTCCAGTCCGGCTCGATAGATCGCCCGGATCTTGTCGTGATCGACGCCGCCAGCCCAGCACCATCCACCCCCATGGTTGCACAGATCGCCGTTTCGATGTCGCCGACATCGACCTGGCCCCGCTGCGTCGGGGCATCCTTGTGACCCATGCCGGCGCCATGGTGCGCTCTTCGTAAGCTTCCACAGCAGTATTGCTTCGATGAATTGCATCGTAAAGCGATACGTTCTCCGCGATGGGATTCAAACGCAACGCGGCGTTGACTGCATTGGTTTCGTCGGCGATCTCCCGACAACCGCGCAAACACGCCGCCCATTGCCGCAGCCAGCTTGTCATATTCGGCCAGCAACTTCTTCGCCTCGATCGTGTTAGCCTTGCGGCAGGCTTCTGCACGCTGGCGCAACGCTCCATCGGCTGCGGCCTTTGCGGTGGCGTCCTCGGCAGCTTGAATTGCCGGTAGTTCGTTGGTGAGTTCCTTAATGCGTGCCTCAAGCCGCGCTCGCGCACGCTTCAGACCAGCGGACTTCTTTTCCGCCGCCTCGTGCTGGTCGTCGGTCATCGTGGCAAGACCATCGAACACGGCGGTCAATTGGTCATGAACATTCGCGAGCTCGGACTCGGTGCGCGAAATCTCGTCGCGGATTGAGGTCGAAGTGATTGGGGTGTTCTTTGGAAAGAGGCGTTCGAGAAAGCTCATGTTCAAATCTTTCGTAAGTTAGGTGCGAGGGCGGGGTTGCAAGCCGTGCCGGGCGAAAACGCGGTTCTGGGAACGCCTGCATTCGTCATCCAGGTATTGCAGATAGGCGGATGGGTTTTCGATGGATGCGACTGTTAACGGTTCGCCGATAGCTGACGCAGGCTTCGCGGCTACGGTTGCCACCTTGGACGCAACCGTAGGCTCGGAGCAGCCTTCGCGGGTGCGACCGCAACTGTGGCCTTGGGGGCTGGTGTCGGCCTGGGTGCGGGCGCCGGTTGAAGCGCGACGACCTTTTCGTGAGCGCGCAACCAGTTGTGATAGGCCGTGTGCTCGACCATTTCGCAAAACGCTAAGCTGTGCGACATGCCATGCCGCGCCGCGAAGCGTTGATTTTCGGTGCCGCGCTTCGCAGCCGCATATGCCTCCGTCGCTGCCTTAAACTCGGCATGGGCTTGTTCGAAAGTCATGACGCACCGCCAATCATGTGAGAGGCGCGCCAACTATCGAGGGCGTCAACAGTGTAACGGATGGTGCCTGCGATGCGGAAATGCGTTGGCGCGAGGCCCTTCGCCCATACGAGGCCAACGTCGCGGGGGCGCACCCGAGATACGCGGCGGCCTTTCGACGGGAGAGGGATTTCATGCGAATTGATCCTTCGGAGCGGTGAATGTGGCGGGGTGGGAGAAGGCTGAAAAGCACCCCGCCGCACTTGTCGTTTTTGCTTTGTCAGAGCTGAAATGACAGTGATCAGACTGGATCAAAGTGAGCAGATGAAAGAGTCCCTTTCGGTATCCTTTACTGCACGGTGGCCGCAGACTTCTGACGGCGGAGTGCCATGGCGGTGTCGCGCGCCTCACGTTCGGCAAGAATGGTGCGCCGTTCGTCCGCCGACATACGAGAAAGCCGCTGCTCCACGCCAATTTGAATCAAGCTGGCCCATGTGGTCGGGATGTCGGTGTGCATCTTCGCAGCTAACGCCGCGACCTCACCAGCGAGAGGAGGCGGGAGCCGGTGAACGGAGGGGACCGGAACGAAATCCCAGCCAAGCCAGCCGAGTACCGCTTCGAGGCTTTCAAGACCCGGCTTGTTCTTGCGTCGCCACGCCTTGATCGAAGCGCGGCGAACGCCAGAGCCTTCCTCGGTCTCGTCATAGGTGACGTGAAGGCGCGCCATCTCTGCGAAGACGAGCTTGACGTGCGGACCGACGCGCTCAGGCATCGTGACCGTGCGCCGCTTCGTCTTGTCGCGAGTGTAGCGGCGATACGGCGCGAGAGTTCGGACTGAGAGGCTGGGGTGCGACGGCAAAACAGTGGGCATCTGACTTCCTGAAGGAGATGAAGCGGCCCTCAGGATCGTTCGATGGGCTACTGCGACACAGTCCATTACGGTAGCCGTACCCCGGCACGAGGTAAGCCGTTGCGCTGCTGTCGCGAGAACAACAAGCCAGCTTTTTTCGCCAACACCTAGCCAGGTCGGGGGCTTGATCGTCACCCGCCATGGGGGAGGGTCCTGGGAGGACCCAAATACCTTTGTGCGTCGGCCGTTTCAGCTCTCGTCGAGGTCTTCATCGTTCATCGACTGAAACAATTCTGAGACAAAACCAATCGCGTCTCGCCCGATCTTCTCGAACGCGGGCGTCGGATTTCGTTGCGTGATCGATGGCGAATAAAGTCGTGACCCGAAATTCATCTTACGACGTTATTCTCACCGCGCTGACGGTATGTCGTAGTGAATGCTTCGCCTTGGCAAACGTAGTTCATTGCCCCAGGACGAAATATAGAACTGCTTGACGTTAGTTGAATAGATGGCACCGACAATCACCGAAGCGCATCCGCCCGTTCCGCTCGATGAGTTAGTTACGCTCATCAAGGAATTGAACCTTTAGTAACTGAGGACAAGAAAGCGGTTATCGCCCGTCTGGTGGCTACCCATCCAAGTTTCAATGTGGCTTGGGGCGGCGGTTGGCGATATCGGAGGTGCCGGAAGCTCGACGCTGAAGGTAGGCCTAATACGGTAGATGACCTAATCTGGCGCAAAGGAATCCCGGCCACGTTAGGGCGGGCGAACCCTGCTGGCTATCAAGTTCTGTATCTCGCCGATCGGCAGGATACGGCCCTTCAGGAAGCGCAGGTTGTTGACGGTCCAGCAGTTGTTGCGGAATTTGAAATTCAGGTTGGCCGGTCAATCCGTATTGTTCCCATCGGTGAACTATTTCAAGTACACCGAACGGGTCGAGGTTGGCTTGTCGGTGACCACTCTCCGACGATAACCAACATGCTGAACTCATGTAATCGCGACGATGCACGGTCTCTATTAATTACCGACGCGTTCTTGCTGCATTGTCTGGTCGGGCATGACGACTATAACGTCTCATCGCAGGTCGCTTTGAGTGTCTTTGAGAAGCTGCCCATGGTCTCAGCAGTCACCTATCCAAGTCGTCGGCAACTGGGAGCTATTAACTTCGCCGTTCGTGTTGCGCGATTTTGGGAGGACTGGGCGCTGAAATCGGTTCGTTATGGGTGGGCGCGGGAACTTGCTATGGGTTTTTATAAGGTCAGTGATGCCCAGGCCGTCTCTGGAATTTATCAAGACGGGCGACTTGAGTGGGAGGCACTCGATAATCCTGACGAAAGGATAGATTTAGGGCCACCGTTTGTCGCGACAGGCCCGATGTGAATGACGCCCTGAGGTTAGAAGACGCCTTGTACCCGTTGCCGAAGATTTCACCGCATACCAACGCAAAACCACCGGACAAAGGACACGGACCCTATAGGAAATGTCCTGTCCGTCCGCCCACACCCCTAAAGGGGGTGTGTGGGCTTCCGATATGGACAACTGGACAAGCTGGACAATGTCCAGGTTTGTCCGGTGTCCGCCCGTTTGGTTTAGGGTGGACTTAGGACCCAAGCATCGAAATGTGGCTATGCGCGCCCCCCTCGGCTTGATAACGCACAAGCTGGAAGAGAGCGCGAGGCAAAGATGACTTGGTATCACTACACGACGGCTGCGGGGCTGCGCGGGATACTCGAAAGCAAATCGCTATGGGTAACAGACCATCGCTTTCTTAACGACACGTCTGAGTTTACCCACGGTTGGGCGATTGTTTTCGACGCTCTTAAACGCCGTAAAGCGGAACTAGAAAGCGAATCGAAAGAGGCTTGGGACACTATCGAGCGCTTCCGCCAGCACAGTGAACGAAATGGAGTGTTCGCCTTTGTTGGCTCACTGACTTCGGAAGGCGACTGGCTATCGATGGAGAGGTTACGGCGGCGGGAAGGGCTTCGCGATTGGTTTCAATGAAGATTGGCTCCTTCAAAATGCGAATCAACAAGGATTCGATATTCATCCAGTAGTTTATACTCCCGATCAGCATACACTTTCCGCGACAAGCGTTGTCACGCTACTGTTGAGCCTATTGGCGGAACGCAAGCCAACTCACCAAGTGGCGAACATCATTCAGAAGTGGTGGATGCACGCGTTAAAGGTCGCGCTTGTTTTGAAAGATCAGAACTTTCGTGAAGAGCGCGAACATCGCCTCGCTTGGATAGGGTTAAATTGGCCATCGGGTTTAGAAACCCGAGTGACCCCTTCGGGAGTAATTCCTTATCTGAGCTGCAAACTGGACAAAATCCTCGTGAACGTTCCGCTCCACCCAAATAACTTCGGCATAGAAGAAATAATTATTGGCCCCGCATTGGGGCGTCAACAGCTTGCGGCAATCGATGCATTACAGGCCACAGTTGGAATGAGAACAACAGTCCGTAAATCCGTCATTCCCTTCATTGCCGACTGATCTGCCAAAGACAGTAGGGCTCAGCTTTTAGCGGAGAAAGGCACGGACTCCGTTGTCCAGGTCATCACCGCACCCTCCAAATCATCTCGGACCCATTGGGAAGCGCATAGGCGGCAAACTTCCCCTCATTCCTTGCCGTGTTAAAGGCCCGTTCCCAGGCCTTACGCTTCGCGTCCGTGCCGTTCCCTGGGTTGCCGGTGGCGTGGCGTCTCATAAATTCGTTCTTAGCCTCGACGACAGAGACTGCGCGGACAAGCGGCCCACCGTCCGGGACGGTGAAGTCCTGTCCGTGCCTCTAAATCACATCATCAAACACCTCGAAGAACAGCGGCGGAATCTTGCTGCGCACTTGAGTGGCGGGTGCGCTCTTGTCGGTGGTATCAAACTCGACATAACCAGCCGTTATCTGGTCGCCATCTTCGTCGAGGCCGATAAGATGGCTATGAATTTGAAATGATCCTAACGGGCCGGGTGTTCCACGCCAAATCTTGGCTGCTACCAACGCCCGCTTTGAGACCTTGTACGTTGAAGTATCTACGGTTGCCAGAACGGCAATGTTGCAATCCGCGCCAGCACCGAACGCCGATGCGCCGCGCACACCAGTCGACTCACCCTTGCCGTGATGGGCAACCGGCATCACAAGCAAATCGTTGTCCTTTCCGATTTTAGAGAGTTCTAGTCATCAATTGCGCTACCTCAGCATTGTCATTTTCGTCTTGAAGGGCGAAGAACGCGGCGAGCGTGTCAATCACGACTAAGCGAAGCTCGACTCCAAAACGAACACACTCAGCCGCCGCGTCTGTGATGGCATTTTCGAGCCAAGATGTGATGTCACGCGTATTTAAGCCGACAGGTGGTTCCGCGACAAAAAGCGGGATTTCACCGGAGCGTTCATCCTTGAACTTCGTCGCGCGCGCCGCTTCAGTGCGCACGTCAATCTCGCCGACTGCCTCAGCCGCAATCCACAAAACGCCACCGGACTTAACTCGCCGATCAAGAAACGGCCGACCAAAAATGATTGATAGGGCGAGGTCGTTTGCGATGAACGACTTGCCCGCAGAATATTGTCCCGAAAGAATCCCAACACCGGCACGGACCAGTAAACCTTTCACCAGCCAACGTGGAAATTCCAACGGGGCACCACCGACAGTGCGCAACGTCACGGTGTTAATTGGGGTCGGTCTGGGAGTCAGAGGAATTGGTATCGGGGCCATTAGTTAGGTCTTCTTTCTCGATGTCAGGACAATCATTGGTTCCAGCCATGATTGAAAGACAAGTGCGCCGAGCCAATCCAGCGCTTCGGATGCGGATACCCGGTGCGCGGCCATGACAACATCAATGGGCGAATAACCGCGCCCATCGCCAAAATCGCGAATGCCTTGTGGCGTGAATGAAAGGTTCGGCGCGCGGGCATGGAGAGGCCGCCCCGATCCCGATGCTCGCCACTCCGCAACAGCCTTGAAGCCACCACCGGCGCGATAGCAGCGTTGCAGCCCGAGCTTCGGTACCCATGCAGCCAGGTTCGCTAGGGCGAGGTCATTTACCCCACGAAACAGAGCAGCGGCGTCAGAATCGCCAGCAGTTGCACGGGCGGGCGTGGCAGGCGTGGGGAACGCTTCGCTATACGCCTGGGCGCGGCCAGGAGCCTCCCACCCATGCGCGCGAAGGATTGCCTCCATCGCCGCGACATGCGTGCTGGTGAACGTCGGAAGCGTGTCGAGCGGCGTGTTACAGAGAGTTGCGGGGGTGATCCACCGATACGGCTCGCCCGTGTCCTTGTGCAGAGTCGGAGGCAACACCGTCTGCTTGCCGCGCGAGAGGAAGTCGAGCAGGCCACGCCGGTCTTTGGTGCGGTAGTTTTTCGACGGCAGCGGTTCATCGGCTCGATAGAACGCTGTCAGCCCTTTCCGGCCTCGCTTTGCGATCAAGGCAGGCGGTAGGACGGGGAGGATCGGTTCGATCAAGGTTTCATCGTCGATATCCACGGCTACTACACCACCGAACCCGCAAGCCAAGCCAACCCCCATCGAAGGCGCGCGAGAATATCCAGCAACGAAAGCAGCTGACGGCGCTTGATCGCAGTATTTGTGCCAGCCAGACAGTGCGGGAGCTTTGGTGCCCGGCAAGATTGGCAGCGGCGAGTAACCGCGTTCGATCAGCATCGGCGCGGTCGTAGCGAAAGGGGAACCCACCGGCATCACTCCCAAATCTTGAGGACGTGCCGCCACAAAGGGCGGTGCGGATTCAGCCAGAAGTCGCGAGCCTCCTCCTGAATGCGTGCAAAGGAAAAAAGCTCGCTCAACTGTGGAGCCTCAATGTTGAGGAAAAAGACGCTGCCATCCTCGAACACGCGCATTTGGTATTCGCGCGGATCGACTGTCTTCAGATAACGATCATGCGCCCGTGAGGCCGCGAGGATGTGGTCTGGAGTAATCAAAAGGCTATCGAACCTAGCCAATCCGGCGCGTCGATCGGTGCTATCGCTGGTGTTCTTCATCGGTCTACCTCCTAAAAACGCCTCGTCCCCACGAGGCGTTTTTCTTATGCGGGCCGACCACCGGGGAGAATGCAGTTAGCATTCATCCATTCGGCGATAGCCTTGCGCGGATACTTCGGGGTTCGCCCAACACGAATGAACGCCGGTCCACGACCCGCCCGACGCTCAAGTCGCACCCATGCCACCGACTTTCCGACGAAGTCGGCGTATTCCCTTTCCGAGAACAGAAAATCATCACTTCCCATATTCACCCTCCGGTTTGTTCGGACGTGCATAGATTGGCGCGAGTTAGCAGATACAAACAGGATACTTTGATCTCTCTAGATCGCTTTCCTTTTCCGCCGGGCATAAAACACCGACGCAAGGCTTTCGCTTCACGTCGGTGGCAAGGTTTCATTGATAGTTGTTGCTGAAGAGTATTGGGCGGCGTCGGCCTGCGGCGGGATAAACTCAAAGGCAAGGGGTACTGCATCCACGAGATGAGCCATGAAGCAATGCAGCGGTGCGGCGTGGTGCAGATACACATGCAAGACCCGCAGAGCTTCGGCACACAGCAGGGCGTCGCTGACGCTCAATGTGATTTCGTCGGAAGTCTCAAGGATATCCTCGATAGCTTCGCTCAGTACCGCCGCATGTTCGGCCCGCTCAATCGGATCGGCGGGCAGGGTGTCGTCGTTATCGAGATTGCCTTCAGCAACTTCGTTCACGATCTTCTCTTCATTCTCGCTCATGGTCAGTCCTTTCTTTTGCCGCAGGCCGTCGTTCACGCCGAACCATTCGGCGCGTTGATGGTGGTCTAGATTGGTGGGTGGCTACCGCGCGGAGCGAACGGCGCTCAGTGGGTCACGCTGCGCGCTTGCTGATGGCTTCGCGCGCCATGCGGTCGTGAAATGCTTCGATTTCGTCGGCGTCGAAGTAGCGCCTATTCCTTACGATGATGGGCCGAGGGAAATTCATGGCCTTATCTTCAAGCCAACGCCATAAGGTCATTGAGGAAATGCCCCCGAACCTTTCGCAGACACCCTTGGCGGGGAGAAGGCGTTTAGTCATGTGTGTTAGCCCTTGTGCTGTTGCGTATGCACAAGAGGTAACGAGGGATAAGGGTATAGTCCCGGTAGAAAACAACCGACGGACCTTACCCCAAAATCAGCGGATGATCCGTCGGTGCAATGGATGATCCATCGCTATCCATTGCGCTTTAGGCGTTTCCAAATCTTGTCTATGGATTCAACGCCAAGCCCCACGCCCTTTTGTGCTGCTACAGTAGCTTGAGCGGCTCCAACCTTCATGCCGTTATTTACTTGGCTAAGGACAGCCCAAAAAATCTGGTAGTCGCGCCACTCATCTTGCAGTGATCCGATTGGATTTCCGCCGCTTGACCCTCGCCATGCTTGGCCTAACTCTTCGGATCGAAACTGCACGGGAGCAGCCCCAACTCCCGCCTGAATTGCCTTTCCGGCGGCGGCGCTGATGCAGGCCGCGAACCGATCAATTTCGTTCTGGATTACGTCTGGCACCATGCGCGAGTTTTGACGTGCGAGATTATATGCACGCCAAGCCGCCGCCGGATTTTTGGTGCGTTTAAAAAATTCGGTCATGTCGGCAATCTCATTGCCGATCAGGTCGGGGAGGGGTGCCACTATCGGCTTCCCTTCTTCATTCGCACAACATTCGATTTCTTTGCCGTGGTGAGGCTTGTGACGTGTTCAGCCCATAGATTGAGGGCATGGCGCTTCTCGGCGAGAAAGTCGTGACGTTGGTATACGCCGACAATACCCGCAAATGTACCAGAGATGTGATTTAGAACTTTCTCAACGACTGATACTGAAACGCCAAGCCGCGCCATGCCCGATGCCGCCGTTCGACGTAGGTCGTGAAGATGCCACGGCGCGAATTTGATCACGTCCGGATCGCATCCGTGCTTTTTTGCTTCTTCTTGGGCAATCGCCAATATGGCAGCATCGAGTCGTGCTTTGGCTCGCGAGAAACCTGAGATTGAGGTTTCGCCCGTGGTCGTGAAGACGAATGGCGAGTTGGTTAGCTTCTCAACGCCGTTCACTTCGACGCTCGTTTGCACCCGATCAATATTCTTGAGCAGGGTAACGGCAGCACCCGCGAGCGGAACAGCATGTTCGCGGCCATTCTTCGTGCGAGTTGAGGGCAATAGCCAAATCGGCTCGTCGGCTAGCAAGTCAAGCTCGGCCCAGCACATACCGGCAATCTCCTCGCGCCGCTGCCCGGTGAGAAGTGCCAGCGTAAAAAACTGATGCCACGGCCAATCTAGACTCCCGATTGCCATCGACAGTAACCGTAGCTCGCCATCGTCGAGGATGCGTTCGCGCGCAATCTCTGCTTTGACAGGTTGGGTGTGCTCAAACGGATTCGTATCGACCAAGCCTTTGCCGGTGCACCAGTTAAAGAATTTTCGGGCATTAGCTCGCGTTCGGTTGGCCGTGGTCGCGGCTCCGCGCGCCTTGATTGCGTCGATAAGCTTGATGGCGTCAGCACGCGAAATTTCGTCTACTCGTCGCCGTTTCCAGCCCTTCAATTCTTTGCTGAGCAGTCGTTTGACTTCGTGAGCGGATTTCAATCCATCGACATGATCTTGATAGAAGCGGGATAGCACCCGCTCGATTGTGTCGTCTCTCCGTCGAGCTTCTTTCTCTTCAGCGGCGACACGCGCGGCCTCGGCTGCGCGTTCGGCCCGACGCTGGTCGGCGGGGTCCTTGCCAGTCGATCTAAGCCGCCGCGCGTCATTTGCGGCGTTGCGCGCTTGCTGCAAGGAAAGGGCTCCCGGCCCGGCGGCATGCCCCAAGGTGACCTTCACCGATTTTCCGCCCTCACGTTCGTATCGATAGGCCCAAGACTTCGCGCCGGACGGTTGCACCACAGAGTCTCAGACCCGGCTGCTCGCTGTCGGCAATTTCGTATCGCTGAGATTTAGGCTTGGCCTTGGTGATGCCTATAGCGGACAGTTTGATGGGCATCTGGTGCTCGTTTTGGGTGCGGGCTGGGGTGCGGTAGAACGGCGATAGGGTGTGGTAGGCGCAGTTAGTAACAATACGCCACAATAGCAATCAAGATACTGAAATAAAACGAAAAAAAGATGATTTTAGTTATCGTTCGTTATGATCTGTTTTGCGTTGGCACCAGACTACGAATCTGGGGGTCAGAGGTTCGAAATCCTTTCGGGCGCGCCATTCAAATAATTGAAATCGCTAGATTAATATTGTTTCTCGTTTTACGAGGCTTTGCTCCGCAGGCTCGAAAATCGAGATTTATACCAACTTGATACCAACCTACTTTGCGTCTGCCTGGCCGAAGTTGAAAGCTGGGTGGTTCGCATAAGCTCATTCGCTACGTCGAGCCCCCAGGCTCGGACGTGGCGCATCTCCGCGCGTCACACCGGGGCGAGCGGCCACCCGATCCAGCGTTGTAGACGTGATGCGGCAGGAAGTGGATGGCGCCCTGCAGGAAGAACGCCTAGCTAAGCCCAAACACGCGAACATCAGCAATGTTGTAGTGGAGAACATAACCCTCCACGCGGAGGTGAGCAGTTGTCGGGATGACCTGCTCGGCGAACATCTTCCTGAATTTCTGGAATTCGAAAAGTCGACGCGGATCTATGAGGAAATACAACGCAGCGTGGATGCCTTCTGCCTTAAATTCGGCCAGTGCGTCCGGCGTTAGAAGCTCCGCAAAATCGGGCCGTAGCGCGTCAATCAAAGTTGGGCCGCCACAGAAGCCACGGGCGCGGACACCCCCGCCGTCCAACTCGACCCCAGTGACGCTACCCCACCACTCCGTCATCGTCTGCCAAGATGGAAAACAGTTCAGGGTGACATAGTTGGCAATGGCGCTCGCGATCTCAGCATCTTCATAGGGCTTAAACCGCATGCCATCGAACAGAAGTCGGACGACCTCACCAAGCGGCCTTGGACTTTCGTCCACATCGCCCTCATCTTCATGGACCGCGGTGCCCGCCTGATCTCGCACTTCCCAAGGATTCTCCGAGTCGATTGCGCGCGTTGGGTTTGCCCAACACCGTCATTACCTGCGCGTGAATAGACGCTGCCGCAGAATTCGGATCGAATGTCGTGTCGATAGCGAGCCTGTGAGTTCTGGCCGAAGTTGCCACGTCGTACACTTCGTTGGGCTCGACCTTCCAAGGTTCCAGCGCGGCCTCAGACCAGGACGGATGTGGGTCGGGTAGCCGTGCCTCGTTGAAGGCCCCTTCTTCGCCTAATGATTGAGGATCACCAACCTTAATGACTGAGTCGAAAATTGCCTTAAGCCGGACTTCGCGGTCGTCATATGTTTCGATGAGGAAGTGCTGGTCCAGCAGTAGCTCTACGTGGCTCTTGTTTTTTGGATAGTATTTGTCGTTGAGTTTGGCGTCATGGCGAGACGGTAGCGGAAAGTAGATGTGGAGCATGTGCGAGAACATCTCAAACTGGTTCGCGTCAACCCGCATATCGATGAACAGGCCGCTTTGAGCATGAAGTCGCCATAGGTTTTGGACATCTATCTCAACGATCCGTACCAAGTCTTGCCCCGAAATCGGCACGATAGCGAGCATTCAGGTCTTCCCATGACCGTTCGAACGTCGCACGATTCAGACACAGAATGCAGGCGGTCTGCTTCGGTCGCGGCCTCTCGTCGGTGTCGCTGGCAAAAAACGCAGCGACATCAGGATCGGTAGTGAAGTCGAGAAACAGCGTCGGCATGCCATAGTGCTGCGCCACCGCCATTATCGCATCTCGATTATTGTGGAGGGACGACAACGAATTGTGCCCGTGAACCCATGACGCAAAGCGGTTTAGCAATGCCAGGTTGGCCTCTATCATTTCTGGCCGACGGGCGATGCTGGGGCAAAGCGGAAAGGTGTGGTTCTGACCTCGGAAAAGATCATACCTACCCGACTTCTTTAGATACTGGACTAGCTTCAGTGCGAAATCGAGACTTTTGGCGTGATGCTCAGGATAGTTGAATTTCATCGCTATCAGCCTGCCCGCAACAATTTCTGCGTTGTGCTGTCTCTGTTAAGGGCCGACAGTAGTTCCTCGATAGGTCGCCGACTGGGCGTAGCGTATCCCTTTGGCATAGGGATCAGCGTTTTATGGCCTTTGTCGTTCTTGACGCTGATCATCAGCAGGCTGTTCGTGTACGTCCGTCGCTTCGGATTGTCGAACTCATTCGCCAGCTTGCAGATCGCTCCCAGCGTCGCCGGCTGAAAGAACAGTTCGACCTCCTGCAACTGGTCTAGCACCGCGCCGACCCGCTTGGTGAGGCCTTCCATCCGCGCGCGTAGTGCACCGATGATGCCAGCCGCTTTCTCAGGATCACCGGCCAGATGGCTGCTCACCTTGTCAATCTCGGCCAACACCTCATCAAATAACGCGCGCGGTTTCGCCGATGCGGCGCACAGTGATTTTGGCAGCGGTGTCCCTGGGACTCGTCCGTCGCCATGGGCGAAAGCTGTCAAGTTTTGGTAGATCCACGGGGTGCAGATTTCGATCTGGCTACGTAGCTTGGACCAATGCTTGAACGCATCCAATTCCCCGACTTGCTTGATCCAGATCGCGAAAGGCGCGATTGCATCCCGCAACTCTCGAACCCGACGCAAAGCGTCCTGCCTAATGATGGCAGCGTCGATGTCGGCGACGTATTGATCGAAGTCCTCGTTGTAGATCGACTTCGCACAGATATGCCCCACCATGAACCGGACATCGCCCAGCTTCATGACAAATCCGGCTTTGTGTTTGTGGTGGCCATGAACACAAGAAAACTCTTGGATCATCCCTTGGCCTCGAAGGTCGTATTTGAACTCAACGTAAGCGTCCCTGGAATTCTCCGGGACTTCATGAATTAATCCCGGCAGTGTCTCGGGGTTGTCGATCTCAAGATTTATATCAATAAGCTGTTCATCGGATACAGTTGACCAAAAGCGACGTGATTGATGGCTGGTCGTTTTAGACAAGTGAGCCCTCATGGGTTGTTGCGGAAGACGCAACTCACACGCTACTGATTCGGCATTCTACAATGTTGAGGGAATATCAATTCCACACGTAAGGGCCGTATCCCCGTTATCCAGTCCTTGTCCTGGAGCGAAGTGTAGTCCACTCATCCTCGGGGGAAGCCTGCTCTCCTTGAGCGGAGCGAGCCCTCTTCCTTCCAGATGGCGCCCTTCATCCGCAGCGGACCCCACCGACCGCTACGGTCGTCATGCTAGGTCCCCGACCAGGCGAACGATGAGGCGGGAAAGCTCCGAAAACATCGATTTTGAAGATTAAGGCAAGCGCCTGCCACAATTCGACCGCCGTAAACGGTGGTTTAAAGCCCTTCGTCGAGGTGGCGTGGGTGTTGGGTCGTCAGAAAAAAGACCCGCTCGGATTAACGCGGCAACATGGAACGGGGACCAGTCCCGCGGGATTTGGGCCAGTTGGAGAGCGCTCCTGGCGTCGTTCCAGAGGAAGCCGCTACGGACGGATCAACGGCTGCGATCAGACGCGCGCCGACGACGCGCCAATCACGGAGGCATCGCTCCGGTGCGCGCATGACGGCAAGCGCAAGACGTGGCCACTCGTCTGGCGCGACCGTTACGGAAATAGACCTGCAAGGCCTCATCGTCGTGCACGTCGGTGCGATGACCCATTACCTCGCACCAAGGCCGTAGCTCTTGCCGGATGCGACGGTGGTGTTCGTGCCGTCGCGCAGCGGCCTCGTCAGCGAGAACCCAGGCGCCAATGTCTGGCGAAAGGAATGCCCATTCGCCATGCGGAGACCGCCCCGCTGCACGGTCGATGACGTACCGACGGAGTAGATGCGGAGCAATCGTCATTGCGGCGCGTGGGCGTTGCCGTTGTTCTGTTTCGGCTGGTCCTTGTCGGGCTCGACGAACGAGACCTTTTGGCCGGTCGGCGCCTCGTAGGATTCGAGTTCGACGGCGCCGATCTTCCGGAAGCGCCCCAGGTGAGGGACGATCTCCGCGATCGGCTGCGCCGCCAATTCCTTCCTCTGGTTGTCGTCGAGATAGACGCCCACGAAAGCTTGGAGGTTCCCGGGAAGCTTCTTGGCGGCTTCGATATCGCCCTTGGCCGCGTCAATGAGGTACTGCGCCTCGATGATCTCCGACCTGACCGCTGAAATCGTTCTCGCCGACTTGGCAGCAAAGTCCTGCTCATGTTGCCATGCCGCCTGGAATTCCTTGCGACGGCCGACAGTTTCCGATCACGACACCCTCGCGCATCGCAGCGATCCAAATGTAATCTTGCTCGGCCTGCGTCCAATGCCCATCAAGTTCGACAGAACTACTCCACGCGTCCTTCGCTTTCGTGAGAATGGCTGCGACTGCTTGATCGGTTAGGCCCCCATGGACCTCAAGCCTGTTGCCAGTGTCAAGAAGGCGGGCAGTGCCCGCGTTTACCCAGCAACCATCAGGCGCAGCCGTCGCAACGAAGCCGCGCATCGCCCACCAGGCGACAAGCGACTTGATGGTGTCTTCGGTGACCTTGGAGACCCTGAGCGCGTCGGCGTTGGCGGCGACGGATGCTGTCTTCGCGAGATCATAGACCTCGCAGCCGACAACGTCGGCGAGGGCCTGCGCGAGAACTTTGGCCCTTCCAGAAGGCCCCCATGTCCTGACGCTACGCGCGGAAGGATCGTATTCGACCCACCCGCCATCGGTCACCATGATGCGACCAGTGGGTTGGTGCTCGCTTGGCGCTCTGACCATGTGCAAATCAACCGCAAAAGCATGGGCGTTAAACCCTCTAGGCGCGAACCCCGCCAGCATTTTTGCTTTATAGTTTTGGGCTTTGAGTTCCTTCATCATATGCCTTCCTTGTGCATTTGTTTGTTGAAGATCGATGGTGCTCAGTCGATGCGTTACAGGGCCTTCTGTTGGTGACCCAGGATCTCCAGGATCGCCTGCAACAGACCCTTCAGTTCGTCGAGCGGACCGGTCTCTCCGTCCTGCTCCTTCAAGAGATCCAGGAGAGGCAACAGACGCTCTGATGTCTTGCGAGCGCCCGTCGCTTCGATCAGGATTTCGTCGCTGTGATCGGGCATTTCTGACTTCTTCCACTGTTGGAAAACGGATTCCCGCAAGCCGGCGTCGGACGGCTACGGCCGTGATGCGACCCTCTCCGTGTGCGCGGGCGGCTGCGGCGAGAATCCAATTCAAAGAATGGACACTTCTGGAACGATCCACCAAAACGAGGCCACGCTCGCCGGAGGCGACGACGGAGCCGAACGCATGCAAGGCGACGGCGAACGAACGCGCGTCGTCGGATGCCTGCCAAGCCGCGAGCGTAGCCGATCTGATCTCATCGATCGGTACCGCCGTGCGTTCTGCTTGAGCGCGCTGGCGCGGCGTCGAGTGAGCGATGCCAGGAGGTCCATCGAGAAGCCCGGCTACGACCATGGCGTCGGCGATCTCGATACGGCCATCGTTGCGCAGCGCCTGTTCGACAGCTCGATTGTGTCGCCCTTTGACGAAGGGCAAGCCGCATTCATATTCGGTGACCCGGCATACCTTCTCGCGCCGAGCATATTCATGCTGGAGATTGGCTACACGGCCATCCTGGCCGACCAGCGAGTACACGACGTGGGCGTGTTGACGCCCGCCCTTCATGTGGAAGACGCCCGCGCGTTGGTGGTCGCGAAGCCCGAACTCTGTTTCATAGTTGCGGAGGAAGGCACCGATGATTTGGCTCGGGTTCGGTGCGTCAGGCGGCGGATCGACATGGATATGATGGATCGGACGGTCCGTGCGACCGTGCGTAGCATCGGCAACGATCTCGGCGATCTGCCCCCTGAGGTCTTCGGCTGCGAGACCGCGCGATGGCATGACGAGCATCCGTTGCCCATCCTTCACCGACAATAGGTGTCGCGCCAGCGCCGGTCCGCCCGCACCTCTGGTTGCGCCTGCGATCATTGCGTAGCGGCTTCGGCAACGCGAAGGCGACCGACGATGGCGACGATCTCGGCCTTTACGGCGCGGAGATCGCGGATTTCGATTTCAAGCGCGTCATGTTCTAGAAGGCGCCCGCTCTCGCGGCACGCTTTCGAAAGCTGGACGGTCGCGCCAGTGAGGCGTCCAACATAGGCGCCGAATGAGGAAGCCGCAGCGATGTCCTCGCGCGGCACGACCATTGGTTTACGTGGCGGCGACGGAGGCAGCGGTTTCGAGGCGATCCCTTCCGGAAGGGCTGAGATGATGGCGTTCAGCACGAAACGGGCGACGGACACGCCCGCCGTGGCCGCAGCAGTCTCAAGGGCGCGACCGATCTCGGCGGGGAGGCGTTGGGTTATGAAGGTATGGTTCTTCATCGCGAGACCTCAATGGGGACTTCACGATGATGAGTTCACCGGCGAAAAATGAACAAGGCGTCGGGTGATCCAGTGTCCACGTCGGACAAGGCGTGGAGTGACACGAATGCTCGTGCGGACCGTCGAATTATTTTTGGTCTCTCGCCTCGGCGGGGGTCGAGGGGGAGGCTACGCCTCCGACCTCGCCAGCATGGGGAGAACGCGAAGCGTGTCTCGCCACGACTGGCTTTCTATCGACTTCGCCCTCTATCGACTTCGAAAAACCAGAAGAGGCCATGCTGGTAGCCGTTAACAACTGGACCTACGTCGGATGATCTAGGGGAATGCCGAGAAATCGCGCCGTGGCGAGCTGGAGGCTCAACTATCTCGTCGCGAGATGGGCAACACCAAATTTCTACGCGCTTCCTTTAGATTGATGCATTCGCAAGTGCGCGATAAAAGCGATTGGCGATAAAGTGTAGGATGCGTCACTCGACAAGCGTGCATCCGTCGCCAGACTAAGGAAACGCGCTCTATGGCCAAGATTATCAATCTCTTCAATCACAAAGGCGGGGTCTCAAAGACGACAACCGTCTTCAATCTTTCTTGGATGCTTGGAAAGCTTGGCAAAAAGGTCATTTTGGCTGACTTCGATCCGCAATGTAACCTTACTGGAATGGTCTTGGGCTATCGGGGGGTTGATGATCTCGAAGGCATCTATCGGGAGAACCCAGCGAACAACGTGAAAGATGCGTTGTCGCCGGCATTCGAGTCGAAACCTCGACAGATCAGCGGCGCAGAGTGCGTTCCCATTCCCGGCAACGACAAGCTTCTGCTGTTGGCTGGGCATATAGGGCTAGCCGAATACGAGACGACGCTCGGTATAGCGCAAGAGCTAAGTGGTTCACTCTTGGCGCTACGAAATCTACCTGGATCGATACGCTTTATGCTGACAGCGACCGCTGAGAAGTATAGTGCGGACTACGTCATCGTCGATATGAGCCCAAGCCTCGGGCCTATCAACCAGAATATTTTGATGACTAGCGACCACTTCATTGTACCTTTGCATCCCGACTATTTCTCTGCGATGGCATTGTCGTCGCTCACTCGTGCGCTTCCACGCTGGAAGAGCTGGGCGACGACGGCCCATGGTATCGAAGTTCTAAAAACGGCCGACTATCCCTTCCCGCAGCCCAACCCGCAGTTTATCGGTGCGGTCATCCAAAAATATCGACCTCGCAATGGGTCAGCCAGTAAGGCATTTCAACATTGGATCGATCAACTGGTTGCGGGCTTGAAGGATCAGTTGATCCCAGAGCTGGCGAAGGCCGACCTCTTAGACGTGGCAGATTTCGAAAAGCGAACGGGTATGCCACCTTGGAACCCAATCTTAGAGGTTGCCGACTTCAACTCTCTTATTGCGCTATCCCAAGAATATCAAAAGCCCGTATACGAACTCACCCCAGATGTGGTCGGCAAAGGAGCGGTTTGGGATCAAGCGAAGGCTAGCATGGATGTCTTCCAGAAGGGATTCGAGGATTGCGCGAACCGAGTGATCGCGTTGACAAAGTAGAATCTGAATGGGTCCGAAGACATACTTTGACGAGGTATGGCAGCGAGCGGACGTGCTCGCGACGCTTCATGCCTTTATCGCTAACAATGTCGCAGCTGTGGTGCAGCCAGATGAGTTGCTCCGTGCTGAATGGGCGATGCGGGTCAGCGCTCTGGATCTCTACATACACGAGACTGTAGCGCAAAACCTGCTCAAAATCTTTCAGGGAAGCAGGCCGATCTGTCCAGGCTACTCTAAGCTCCAAATTTCCAGCGATGCGTTAATGCGGATACACGCTAGCGGACCGGGTCTTATCAGCGAAACGACGTTCGACTTAGAGGTCAGGACGCGACTTAGTCGCGTCACGTATCAATTCCCAGATGATATTGCTGACGGGATCAGGATGATTTCTCCGATCGAGCTTTGGAACGAGATTGCGCGATACGATGGTGCTGTCACCCCATCAGACGTCAAACAGCGGACTACACTACTCAAAGGTGAACTGACTCAGATCGTCAATCGGCGGAACAAAATCGTTCACGAAGGCGATCTTCGGCCAAATCTCCCGCGCGCGCCTTGGTTGATAGACCGCGCCGATGTCGATCATGTAAAGGACACCATCAATCGCGTCGTTCTCGGGATCGAAGCGCAGATTTGACCGCATTGGTCGTAGCCGTGAAGACAGCGAGGACGAGTGTTCGTAGTGCATCGACCTTTGTCGTTTTCTTATGTGCTGTCCCTTGTCCGACGCATCGCGCGATATTTACAACGGATAATCGGGAGAAGGTCGCCCTCGTCACGGCATGAGAGCACGCTTCCCGAGTTCGCAAGGTTGCATGCCCACAACACGACGACGCTCAACAAGATCGTCAACAAACCGAAGAGGTGGACGGCGCGTAGGAAGATCAGGCAAAGGATCAGGTCGGAAGCAAGGAGCTACAAAGAGACTGCCAGATACCGTCGTTCTCAGACTAGAGGAGAGGATCATATCCACCCACAGGATCAGTGGCACTAGGGCAAGCCACTCGGCACGCCCCCCACACCCCTGTAGGAGGATTCGCTCCAAAAGTCCTTATTCGTCTGGCTTTCGTTTACCAGAATGGGGGTATCTGCCGGGACCTTCAGGTCAGCCGTTTTGATGGCCTATTTGGCTTCGCTGAGCGTCTGTGATCTGGTCGTAAGCCTTCTGCATCACACCTACGAGCATCTCGCGTGCCGACTTCGGGGCAATGAAGCTGTCATGCACTGGAAGCACCGTTACGCCGTGCTTGACGGTCATCTCGGTCAAGACAATCTTCGCCATCTCGGAGTCCAAGTTCTGTAGCTTGATCCCGATTGAGCTGTGAAAGAATTTGCGGACCTTGTGATGACGACGCTTGATTGCTTCGATGAGCTTGAGTGTCGAATTCTCGTCTCTGGCGTACTCAGCGATGCTGGCCTTGGCCTCGAAGAAATTGCCTGCATTGAGTAGCACGTTGAACGCCCTCTTGCAGAGCTTACGATCCCAACCATTGATAGTGTATGCATCACCGATGAGAGCCTCGCCGGCGTGGGCGTAAAGAAGCCTGGGGTGTAGCATCTCGTAGTCCTCTTCGATGGCTTCTTCGTCATCAATTACGAAGTGCTTCCTATCGGCGTTCCGGACGGACTGCCACCAGCCACCATAATACCGACCTCCAAGAGTCCAACCACCATTGTAGACCCGATATAGCTCGATCATCTTCGGGTAGACGGCGTGTTCGCCGTGGTCCTCATCGACCGCAAAACGGATCACATGCTCGTCTTGCTCGACAATCGTCGGGGCTCTTAGTTCGATGCGAGCAGCGCGGATCCTTGCGTTCACCGCCTCGGTGATCTTGCGATCAGCCATCGTTCGGCGCGTCTCCTGATAGTCAATCAGTTTGCCATTCGAATCTTTCAATTTGATCAGTGCTCCAGGGCGGCGAGTGACCTTCAGCTTCCTCCAGTCGAGCCGGTAGAGCACCGGTCCCCCAATAAAGCTCGATTGCCATCCAGTGGCGAAAGCCGACGACGGTGCTCTGTAGTGGTCGATCAGCAGGCCAGCGACGACCAGGCGATCAACTGCGCCCACGACCGTGTCATAGCCGTAGTCCGTAGCTTTGTAGCGAGCTGGAACAAGATAGAAATCATGTGACCTTGAATACGACGTGCGCTGAAAAGGCCCTGCGAATATGACGTCCATCAGAATTGACGCCATTACACGCTCCATTTTTTTGCTTGCGCATGGAGGCAAGCCCATCAGCGAATTCAACTGATCGTAATCCGCAGACCAGTGAAAACCGAGTGGCCGATCACGGCGTGTGACGCCGTCCGGGAAGCAAAATTCCTTGGCTTCTAGGCCTGTGAAGCGAGCGTTGACATGTTTAGAGCGGGGAGCGATCATTTGACTTGCCTCGAGTGACCCGTCGTGAGCGCCTACAAGCGCGATGATCGACGGGTTGTTTCATTCAAGGCTCAGGGCAATTTCAGCGTGACGCAATCGCACGAGACGTGGCTACGGTGCTCGAACCGCCCAAACGTCAGCAATCCATTGACAAAGATTTTTTCAAAAGAGTGAGATCGCCGGGCGGCATCCGCCGATCATTTGGTGTCTGCGTTTCAACGAAATTTCAACCCAAAATCCGTAACTGACAAATCAGTTACGTTTGGGGCGGGTTGAAGTGCGGGTTGTTGAACTGTTTGCTGGTGCCGGTGGTCTGTCGCTTGGACTCAGCCGTGCCGGGCTTGAAATCATCCAAGCGTATGATTCTTGGAAGCCAGCCGTCGATGTTTATCGACACAACGTCGGTCCCCATGTCTGGCAAGCCGATCTAAAGAACATTTTCGAGATTGGCCCAATGGTGGCAGCACTCGCTCCGGACATGATTTGCGGTGGGCCTCCCTGCCAAGATTTTTCGACGGGCGGTGATCGCATCGAAGGCGAGCGCGCAGCCATGACGCGAGCCTTCGCGATGCTCGTCTGCATCGCTCGGCCGACTTGGTTTCTAATGGAGAATGTCGGTCCGGCCGCCAAGTCGAGAGCGTGGACAGAAGCGCGCGAGATGCTCGTAAGAGCGGGCTATGGGCTCACCGAATCTAAACTGGACGCCTCTTTCTACGGCGTTCCACAGGCGCGGAAGCGACTTTTCGTGATCGGCCGGTTGGGCGAGCAGAATGGCTTTCTAGAGTTGGCGTTGGTGGCCGCGCGATCTGAACGACAGGCCGTCATCGGTGATTTTCTGGACGTTCCAGAAGGGTACGTCTATTCGCGACCGTTTCGCGCGGGTCGGGGCGTGCGAAGCCTTGATGAGCCTTTCCCGATAATCACGCGCACGGCGTGGGAGCCACCACGGCCACGATATCTCAATAACCCGAACCCAAAAGACCCGATCCCTGCTGATGCTGCGCATGTGATGACGGTCGACCAATTGGCCTTGCTTCAAGGCTTTCCAACGGATTGGAAGTGGGTAGCGGGATCGCGACAGGATGTGCGCCAAATGATAGCGAATGCCGTCCCGTCGCAACTGGCCGAAGCTATTGGCCGGGTGATCCTAGCTCGCGAAATAGGCGAGAGCATTCCTGAGATCAAGGGTCGCTTCGGTCAGTGGCTACGCCGACGTGGCTTCTCGAAGGCGTCGGTCCGAAACGCAAAGACAAGGCTCAATCGTGCGAGGCGATTGCTCGGCGGGCGGACATTTGCGGACGCTGCGCTGGAAATCGCCGCACTCGAATCTGTCGATGCCTTCATTGGGCTACCAATGGCAACGAAATCCGATCTGCGGAAGTCGTTGCGACTATATCGTGAGTGGCAATCGATGCCGAAGAAGCAGACACGGATCGTGCAAAAGGAGTGCGACAACGCCGAGGAGCTAGTCGCTTAGGATGCGGAGTCACCCTGCGGATTGATCCGCAGTGCTTCCGCGGTGCCAATCTATCGTTTTGCTTTCCGCCCATCTGACTGGCTTCGTGTCCCCTGGCGTAATGGTCTTCGCTCCGGCCTCCCAAGGGGCCTCACGCGCCTGGCAGGGGCGACGTCGGTGGTGCCCGTCTCGGCCGGTGGCCTCGACGGTCGCGTAGCGCATCACTCGAGTTCGTGCTCGTGTTCAAATTCTTCGATGTTCTTGAGCTTCGCGAGGTCAATTTTTGGAGGGCGAGCCGCCGCCTCGCGCTCCATTGTCGCATACCAAGGCTCATGTCTCGGTACCCGGCGCGATAGACCCCTACGTGGCCGATGCCTCGACCATTCTTCATCGCAAGCGGCAAAGAGAGCATCGGTCCATGCCTCCATTGCCTGCCGTTTCAGATCGAGCTTTTGGCTGTAGTCGTACGCGGTTCGGGTCACGTCGGCTGATCTAATTGGGGCCTGTCCGGTTGCTACGTCGGCGTGCGCGAGAACGGCTGAGATGGCGTCTCCACGAACTGACAGGTCGCCGCAAACAGTCGTGAACGTCCTACGAAGGTCATGCGGGGCGAAATGCGGGATGCCTTCAAGCAAATCCTCGCCCGTGAATTCCTCACCCGCCTTCGGATCCGAAGACCGGCCACGGAGGCGATTAATAAGCCCCTTGATAGCCCATCTCGTCAGATGAGCGTCTGTGTCGCTCGCGCTTCTCGTGATCGGAAACGCGAACTCGGAATTCGGATCGGCATCGACGGCTACGCGCTCGAGCAGGAGGACAATGCGCGGCGGTATTGGAAGCGAATGTGGGCGTTTCCCCTTCATGACGGGGGCGGGGAAATACGCAATGCGCCAACCGCGCGGACCTTCGCTCCATGGAAGGATGTGTTCCTTCCGGAGCGAGAGTGCTGCGGTCGTCCTCTGTCCGGTTAAAGCCACAAACCAAAGCCCCGCGAGAACCGTCACGGACGATTCGCTCTTAATCTTTCGGTCGGGCATCGTCCGCTTGGTTTCGGCCAGATAGAGAACCCTGGCGAGTTCCTTTAGATGGGGGAATCGTTCCCGCGGAGACGGTAGCGTGCTGTCGAGCGGTTCGACCTCTTGCCACCAGCGTGGCGCGCCTTCCAACCCAGCTTTGTGCGAATACTTTCTGCGGGCGAAAGAGAGTGCGGCCTTCGAGTTCATCACAAATTTGAGGCTGGCGTTGTTCCGGCCGGCCTCTGCACAGGCATCGCGAATTTTCTCCAGATCGCCTGGACGTAAATCGGAGAGGAGCCGATTAGAAAGATGGGCGCATTCTGGAATGGTGAGGTAACGGCGACTTTCGGCAGCGGAACGAAGAGATGGCTCTCGCATGCCGCGGGCCGTCTTACGCGGCTTCGACAAGTACTCGTCGCAATAGTGCGTGACGAGATCGTGCCACGTCCATTTGCCTGCTGCGCGAGCGGCGTCAGCATCGACTTTGTTGGCCGCTTTCTCATGGTCCGCGCCGGCACGTCGCGAACTGAGATAGGCATCGACGTTTCCGCCGTCGCGGATAATCGCCCGTGCTCTGGCAGCGACCTCGCGGGCCGTCGTCGCTGTACGTATTTCGGCAGGGGAGCCAAGCGATTTCGTGCGCCCGTTGAATTTTAGAAGCCACGAAACGGTTGAGCCCTGAACGCGGAGGGACAGACCGCGCTCGACGGTGTCAGCAATGATGTAGGGGGTGTCGTTCGTGTATTCGCGGGTTCCCGCGATCTCTTTGGCTTTCTTGATCTCGGCGGGGCCAATTTCTGCTCGTCGTGACGGCAATGTCCGAATTCCTTTGGAGGAGGCTTCAATCGGGAACGGTAGCCTGTTTATACCAAGCTGATACCAAGTCTATTTTAGACTAGTGCATCGCCATGGATTTCGACAGATTGCTTAATGAATTGATATAAAAGCATAAAATGCTAGCGAAGGGGCGCCGGATTCGACTGAAAAATGCCTACACAAAGGCTACGAATCTGGGGGTCAGAGGTTCGAATCCTTTCGGGCGCGCCATTCCGGTGCAGAACTGCGAGCGTTGTTGCGTGCGGCATTTTTGGCCATGACCGCGCCGGCGAGGACGCCCTTGCTGCCGACAATCTGGATAGTCTTGTTGCCAACGACGACCTTACCCAGGATTGAGCGGAGGTAGGCTTGCAGGGCCGGCGTTTCGCTATTGGCCAGCAGGCCCGTCATTAGCCGCGCGAACGCTTCGACCTTTCCGGGATCTATTGTGACCGCGCCAGCATCTTGAGCCCTTGCCTTGTCCAACGCAGCTTTGGCCTTTTCGCGCTCGGCTTCGGTTAGGCGGAGACGGAGCGAGCGCAGAGAGGATCGCCTAATGGGATATCGGCGTTGTTGAGCCCGGCCTAGATATGGCTGGCATCACGAGCTTAGCTGACGCCCCTGAACGGTAAGTCATCTTCATCATTGTCAGATGAGGATGGGATCGGGGGTCGTTCCTTTGATCCAGATCAAGCAATACCCGCACGAGGGAACTCACTGTGCTTGCCAAGGCATGTCGGCTCAACTCCTTTGACGGGAGAAGTGATTGAGCAAGCAATTTCATCCGAGGGCTCCTCGTCATCTGCCTTCCACATTACTCCGCCTACCGAGATTGATCTCCTGATGGTTGTGATGGGTAGCGCGGCGCGCCGTCACTCGATGGCATTCGCGAGTCGACGTAACGCATCCATGTATGTTGGCAGGCAGCCAGACATCCGGCAGCCGAGCCCACCTTTCGAAACCCGATGTGCTTGCGTCCACGGTTGTGTCTTCTGGTTCGGCTGCCGCTGCAATGGGCGGCGAGAAGGACGATGAAAAATGGATGGGATGATCCCTGGGTCGTGAAGGGAAGCCAACGTGAAGACGGTCGACATCATATATCGCTATAACGCGAGTGAAGCTGCGATCAGGCCGTTGCCGTCCGACAGCAACGTAGCTCTGCTCCGATTGGAGCAGGGTAATAAAAGTTTCGCAGCGCTTCTCGATCACGTAGCGGACGAGAGTGGGATACAGCAGGTCATCCCAGTCGATCCGCGCGATTTGGGCCTGGTATCAGGCAGTGGTGAGATGCCAAAACAGCGTCCGTTTGCAGCCATACTGGGCTGCTCCGATGCCCGCGTACCCGTCGAACTGATTTTTAACGAAGGGCCGAACGATCTCTTTGTAATCCGTGTGGCCGGCAATGGTCTCGGCACAGAGGTGCTGGGGAGCCTTAAGTATGCGGTGGAGAACCTCGGCGGCAGCCTGAAACTTATCGTGGTGTTGGGCCACAGCGGATGTGGCGCTCTGACGACCGCCGTCGATGTGTTCCTGAACCCGAGCGATTACTTACCGCTCGCCACCAAGCATTCGCTGCGCGGTATTCTCGACCGCCTACTTCTTGTTGTGCAAACGTCGGCGAGAAAACTGCTTGCCGCGTTTGGCCCCGATGTTGTGCTTCGCCCAGGATACCGGAAAGCCTTAGTAGAGGCTTCGATCGTTACTAACGCAGCACTCGCCGCTTACTCGATACAACAAGAGCTCGAGGTTGGCGCATCTACCGAAATGAGGGCTGTTTACGGCGTTTATCTTCTTGAGACTCGCGAGGTATGGGCACCGCGTCTCGGCGATACGGAAAGAGCCGGACTTGCTGCTGCGCCGAAAGATCTCGGCGGATTTAGCGATCTTGGCGATGCGATCGTCCAGTCACGCCGTATTGCATCTTATATCAATCTTGAAAAGTGAGTGGGAGGAAGCGCTTGCGCTCTGTACGAGTGAACGCCGCCGGACTGGTGCCCGGACCCTAAATGAACGCCAGTCCCTTTGTTTGATTGCCGCTGGCGCACAGCTTAGTGCCACGCGCGTTGTTAGTAAGGGAGGAGAGCATGAAATGTGTCGTGCTGGTGATTCTGATACTCGAAATGTTTTGGGCTCGCGCCGAAACCCTGGCCGCTCAGTGCTCTTCCTTTTATATTTCCGAGATCAATATTGTATCGGCGGGCGATACGGACGCCGGGAATGTTCAGACTTATGTTGGAATCGGAGATACGAAGGAGGCGGCGGAGAAGAATGCCTTAGGGGCTTGTTCGCACACTAGGTTTGATTTGGAGACTTGTTTGGAATCGGATCGCACTTTGGGCCGCAACTCCCACTCCGATTCCGCCGACAACTCGCTGCATCTCAAGTACATGAAGGCGGTGAAGCGCATCACTGGTTGCAGCTAGAATGCAGTTCATAGCAAGAATGAGAACTCCCAACGCGCTTCCGAAAGGATCAACGCGCTGATGCTCTAACTTGAAAGAGCAATCAGGCTTGAGCTATGCGGAGTCAACGCTGACGTAGTGCACTTCACGTGATCTGAGGCTCGCTATGGAGCCTTTGCGCTATACTGATGTCAGGGCAGGTTATGCTTGTGCTGACGAATGAAGGTCGTCGGACAATCTTGCTCGAGCGGCCGCCACACGCTTCACGTCATCCTCGGTGAGAACGCCGAGCTTGAACATCGAGGTTGGCTTAACCTTGTTGTCGTCTTTCAAGCACTGGGCGGATATAATCGAAAATCGCTTGCTCCCAAGCATCGCGCAATTGACCTCAGTCTGAGCACTAAAGAATCTAACATCGCCACAGATAAGTCTGCGGCGGTTATAGTGGCCGTTGCCATTCGGTAGCCTATTGCGCCATGGCGCTGTTATCAGCGCGGTGTCCCTCGATGGTGAGGATGGCTTGTTGCTTGGGAGAGCTGACAGAACGAAGTCAGGACTGTGCGTCCCATACGTCCCGACGAAGACAGCAAGACGACCTTTCTGATCAGATGCTGGTGCGGCTTTTAAGTCGTGTTTTTCGGAAACGTCGTATATTGCCGGGCTCTCTAAATGTCGGAATAGATAGCCGGTCGCCGGGCTATCCAAGCATCAAGGCCCTCGTGAACGTCTCGCGTTGCGCACATGCGGGCAAACTGCTCGCGCTCTATCGCGAGGTCTTCCGCGATACTGGTATTGAGTCCGCGTGTAACAGCAGTAATGATTCGTGCTGCTGCGAGCGATGAATGGCGCAAGATCCGCTCCGCCATCTCAAGGGCACTCGACAGAAGCTCCTCGTGCTGCACAACTTTATTGATAAGCCCGAGTTCTAATGCGCGCGCCGGCGAAAAAGTATCGCCTGTGAGTAACAGCTCTAGGGCACGCTTGCGCCCTGCCAAACGGGGGAGGCGTTGTGTGCCTCCAAAGGTTGGCGGAATGCCGATGTTGATTTCTGGTTTGGCAAAAAGTGCGCGGTCAGAGGCAACAGCGAGATGAACGGCTTCCGTGATTTCACAGCCGCCTCCAAATGCGATGCCATTCACTGCGGCAATGATGGGCTTTGGAAACGCCTCCAACCGGGAAGTCATTGCTTGCCCCCGGCGGCAGAAGTCACGCACGGCCTCATCTGTACCCCGCCTGATGCTTTTGGCGAACTCGTGTATGTCCCCGCCCGCTGAAAAGGCGCGCTCGCCCGCGCCCGTGATAATGACAGCCCGGATCGAAGGCGTCGCTTCGATATTATCGAGCAAAGCCATCAGTCTGTCGTTCGTGGCGTAATCGAGAGCATTGAGCTTGTGGGGCCGATTGAGCGTTAATAGGCTAATAGCGCCGCGCTGTTCGATCAGGACATTCTCATTCATGGTGTTCTAGTGCTCTTGTCAGATGCAAGGAAGCGTAACAGGATGAGAGCGGCTTTAAATACACTAGTCGGTATACCTCATGAGTGAGAAACCTAACTCTGCACGTGAAAGGATACTAAGGGCGGCAGCGCATCTGTTCTATTTGAAGGGAATCCGTGCGGTAAGCGTCGACGCGATAACCGAAAGAGCAGGAGTTACGAAAAAGACGCTCTATTATCATTTCTCAAGCAAAGACGAACTAATCGCCAATTACTTGGCCCAAAGAGACCAGCCCAATCTAACCACGTTCGCGAAATGGCTTCGCGAGGCCGAGGGAGGGTTGCCCGAGAAGATTGAAGCGTTCTTTGCGAAGATCGCGGAAGCTGCCAGCCATCCTAAATGGAAAGGCTGTGGGTTTCTTCGTACGATTTCTGAACTCGCCAACTTTCCGGGACATCCTGCGCGTCAGATTGGCGCCATGCACAAGAAGAAAGTGGAAAAATGGCTTGAAGCCGAGTTCCGTGACGCCGGAGCGCAGGCGCCTGATCTCCTAGCCGCCCAGATTGCTGTATTGATTGATGGAGCATTCGCCGCGATGTTAGTGCATCGGGACGTCGGATATGCGAGAGTAGCAGGTGCTGCTGCAAAGTCCTTGGTAGATTCTTCGGTCTGATCTGAATGCATCTTGCCATCGACAGCGGGTTCAGACTTCTACCTTATCCGCCGTCGCCACGGATCAGGGCACTCCGTTAAGGCGTGTCGATAAACATGTCCCGTCGGCTCTTGAGCGCCGAATAGCGTCCACATCTCGGCGTGGGTGAAGCCGATCTTCCTGCGCCCGGTTGAGCGCTCTCGGCGACATGATGTTTATGAATCCGTCGCGCGATATCGTAGGCCGTTGAAAGGGTCAAAGCCACGGTGTCGGGAGGTCAATCCGCCCGCGAACGTCACATCTGCTTTGGCGGCAAGTCGTGCGCTGACCAGCGCCGATTTCAGCGCAAACCCAAACGGCCAGAGAATTACGCCGAGTCGCGCCATGCCGATTCGTTCTTCTTTTCATAATCGCTGAACGCCTTAATCAAGCCACTGAGCACCTCGGCTGATGTTTCAAACATCGCCTTTAGCTGCGGTTCATCGACCTTCTGGATGTCTTCCCGCAGATGGGAGACGGTCTTCTGCAGGCGGTTTTTCATATTCTGCGTGTGATGTTGGGGGGGTCGGTGGGCCGAGGAGGCCATTATCGTTCTCCTATGTGTGGGCCGACCACTGGAAACGCTTGGCGTCGATATCGGTTATCGATATCGTGGAGCGATAACGGGGGTCGAAAATGTGAACGTGATCGATGAAATTCGACGACCTGCTCACCGGTTTCATCCGACTTCATATCCTGCACCATGCGGCAGAGATGGAAATCTATGGCCAGTGGATGATCGACGAGTTGGCACGCCACGGCTACCGGCTCAGTCCGGGAACCCTGTACCCGATGCTTCATACGATGGAACGAAGGGGTTACCTGACTTCGCGCGTGCAGCGCGAGGGACGCGTTGCAAGGAAGCTCTACAAGGCAACCAAACTCGGCAAACAGGGGTTGGCGCTCGCAAAGGTCAGGGTTCGGGAGTTTACTGGCGAAGCAATGAAGCATTGATGCTCGTGGTCGGTGCTTCGCGATGAGTGGTGAGGCTTCCGCAGGTCGCGTTGGAGAGGTCTTTACGGCATTCCTCAAGCTGGGTCTGACGTCATTCGGCGGTCCGATCGCTCATCTCGGCTATTTCCGCGATGAGTTGGTGGTGCGGCGCAAATGGCTGGACGAGACGGCTTATGCCGACCTGGTCGCGCTTTGCCAGTTTCTTCCCGGACCGGCTTCCAGCCAGGTCGGCTTTTCCCTCGGTATCCTGCGTGGCAACGGCCTCTTGGGCGGCCTTGCCGCGTGGTTTGCCTTCACCATGCCCTCGGCCTTGATCCTGTTCGCCTTTGCGATGGGGGCGGCCGCGTTCACGGGGCCGGTTGCCGAAGGTTTTCTGCATGGCCTCAAGCTCGTCGCGGTCGCAGTCGTTGCACAAGCGATCTGGGGCATGTCGCGGACCCTCGTACCCGATCGCACCCGCGCCGGCATCGCGCTTGCCGCGATTGCGATCGTTGTTTTCTTCAGCGGATCGTTCGGGCAGATCGCAGCGATTGCCCTCGGCGCGTGCGTGGGCCTTTGGCTCTGCCGAGGAGAGATCGCGCCGGTCTCCGGACATCTGACTTTTCCGGTGACCCGGCGAGCAGGTTTCAGCGCGCTCGTTCTCTTTGCCGCACTTCTCTTGATCCCTCCGATCGTCGTCCCGGTGACCGGCTCTCAAGCGCTCGCCCTGTTCGACGCGTTCTATCGGTCGGGAGCACTCGTCTTTGGGGGCGGTCATGTCGTGTTGCCTCTGCTTCAGGCTCAGGTCGTAACCCCGGGATGGGTCAGCAACGAGGCGTTCCTGGCCGGGTATGGATTGGCTCAGGCCGTACCGGGTCCGCTGTTCACTTTTGCCGCCTATCTCGGTGCAGTGCTGGGCCCTGCGCCGAACGGCCTTATCGGAGCGGCGATTGCCCTTGTCGCATTATTTCTTCCGGGCATGTTGCTAGTCTACGGCATGTTGCCGTTCTGGGATGCGATGCGCGTGCGCCCGGCCGCTCAGGCCGCCATGCGCGGCACCAACGCGGCGGTGGTCGGCATTCTCGGGGCGGCCCTCTACAATCCAGTCTGGACCAGTGCGGTTTTGACGCCGCGCGATTTTGCGCTCGCGCTGGGCGGCTTTCTTTTGCTCGCCGTCTGGAAGCTGCCACCCTGGATCGTGGTCGCGCTGCTGGCCGCCGCCGGTACGCTCTCCGGTCCTGTGTGAGACGCCGGACCCTCGACGGGTCGGCAGGTCACGCCTGCAGCCATGTCTCAATGGCGCCTTCCTTCGGTAGCCCGCCCGCGTGGACGACCTTGCCATCGATGACGATGCCCAGCGTCGAGGCGATGCCGAACTTCGCGATTTCGGCATAGTGATTTGCTTCCACCGTAATTCTCTCCTTCGCCGCTACGGAAATGCTACTTTCGTTCCAAGAAAATTGAGAAGATTTCTGGAGAAAATCTCTTCCCGGTCTTCTGGGTTGATTTCCGCCGCATTCGACACTGTTTTTACCGGATTTGGATCGGCCATATCGTAAGGATAATCACTGCCGAGCGCAAAACGATGCGATCTCGCCGCCGAACCTAAAATCTCCGGCGAATAGACGACGGTATCGAATAGCATCCGTTCGAAATATTCACTCGGCTTGCGTTTGATGTTTCTGCATTCCGGCCTCACGCTGAAGCCATGGTCCAGGCGTCCTTGCAGAAACGGCAACATGCCGCCGCCATGGGGCACCATCAACCGCAAGCGCGGAAAACGATCCAGTGTACCCGAAAAGATCATACGCGCGATGCACAGCGTTGTGTCGCCCGGAAGACCCATCAGGAACTTCATATGAAACTCGTTTAGCTTGTCCGCACCAAATGGATTTGCCGGATGTAGAAAGAGCGGAACATCCAGATGTTCGAGTGCTTCGTAGAATGGCCAGAAATAAGGATCGTCAAGATAACGTCCCTTGATGTTGGTGTTGGCCATCACACCGCGAAGACCTTTTTTCGTCACAGCACGCTGTAGTTCCGCGAGTGCCTTGGGCATATCCTGTAACGGAACGGATCCGATACCGATGAACCGGTCGGGGTGATTGCTTTCGAGCGCGGCGTATTCGTCGTTGATGATTTCGGAAAGGGCGAGACCAAGCGCACCATCCGCCCAGAAAATATTAGGGCGGGACGATTGCCAGACGACATGAGTGTCGATGCCTGACAATTTCATTTGTGCAAGATGAGCATCGACGTTCACGAATGGTCTGAGCGGCGGATGCGGAACGCCATGCATCAGCAATTTCAGCTCACCGCCATCTCCCGATTGCAGCTCCATCCCGTAACTGCCGCCCTTTCGTCCGATCTCCTCCAGCATGGCTTTCGGCAGGAAGTGGGTATGACAATCAATTTTCACGTCGCTTCTCCTCATAGGCCGCCTCGACAGGCCGACAAACGACCGTCCCGGCGCACATCTCCATTCTAGATTTCATTTTCGGTCTGCGGAAATGAATCGGGCTCGCCGTCTCCGAAAAACACCGGCACCAAATAGATCGCGTTGCGCGCGCCAATTGGCGGCTGGCTGTCACCACGGCAATCGGTGGCACACGACATCAGAACAGCGTGGCCATCTTCGCGATCACATGTCCACGCCAGATGAAATTTTTGCCATGACTGACCCAGTTGCGGCTCGAGATCGGTTGGTTGCCAGGTTGCACCACCGTCCGTGCTCACCTTCACCGAAGCCACGCCATCGCGCGCCCAGGCCCAGCCCCAGATGTCGACTATTCCGGGCGTCACGCGTGCTTTTGGCGCAGGCGATACGATGACGGATTCCGGGGCAATTTCCCAAACCGGCTTGGTGCCCCCGTTTGGCTCGGCTTCTGTCGGCGGCGTCGGGTCATTGTAGAGAACGGTTGTGAAGTAGCCCTCGGAACGGTTCTCAGCGAAGTGGAGGCGGCTCACCCATTTCACGGAATTGGTGGCGTAGTAGCCCGGCACCACCAGTCGCAATGGAAATCCGTTCTCTGGCGGTAGAAACTCGCCGTTCACCTCATAAACCAGCAGCGCACCGCAGGCGGCGATTTCATGGACCGGCAAATCCTTGGTGTAATTGTCGATGACCGTATCCTGGTAGAAGCCATGATCCAGACCGTACGACCACAGAAAGCGTGCCTTGGCATCGATGTTGACACGCGTGAGCAAGTCCGCGAGAGCAACGCCGCCCCACACCAGATTGGTGATCCGCCGGGTTGGCCAATTCCATTGCCGCGGATTTCCTGCACACTGATGGAAGGCTTCGACAGTGCGCTTCGGCATCTGCAGAATGTCATCGAATGTCAGCGTAAGCGGACGTTCCACCATGCCGTCGATCGTCAATCGCCATGTATCGAGATCAATCTCCGGAGCACCTAACGGAGACAAAACAAAAAGGTCTTTGACCGGAGTGACGCGCTCAAGGAGATGGTGAGGCCGAAGCGGGAAGTGGCGCATCGGCGCACCCGGCGGGACCTTGGAGGACGGTGGCCTTTTCATTACGCTTGCCTCGCCGATCAATTCCGGGACGAGGCGCCGGCCATCGGCAGCCTCGTCCGTTCACGGCCGCCAGGATGACTGGCGCATGATCTCACTTCGGTGGAAATTTCTTGACCAGCCAATTTCCGATCGAGGTAATGACCGAATCCATTCCAAAGATGAAATGATCGCCCTTGTCGATCAGTTCCAGATCGCAATTGTTGCCCGCGATCTGCTTCAATTCTTCCGCATCCTCATAAGGTACGACATGATCGTCTTTGGCGTGGATGATAAAAACCGGCCGCGGAGCGATATCGTTGATGACCTCCTTGGGATTGAGCGACAGGAAGCCGTCGACCGTGTCGGCATAGAATTCCATCGGCGTGCCCTTGGGCAGATTCGCTCTTAATGGCTCCGGAATCATGACAATCTCGAAACGCGGGATCGTCTCGCCGCGGGCACGCTTCTCCTCGACATATTTCAGGAATTTATCGAACTTCTCCTGGGTGTCGTACAACAGTCGCATGGTCGAATCGCCATTCGCGATCGGACATCCGGCAACACAGGCCTTGATGCGCGTATCCTGCGCCGCAGCCATGATCGCAATTGAGCCCCCAAGGCTGGAGCCGATGATGGCAATACGGTCCGGATCGATATCGTCGCGCTGCGCGAGGTAGGAAACCGAATTCTTGAAATCGCTGACCTGCTCGCGCGGAATGACCTTGCCGCGCGCACCTCCGCTGAGCCCGTAGCCGCGAAAATCAATCGATAGAACACCGTAGCCCAGCCCGGCGAGATAAGCCGCCATTTTCGGATAACGCGCGCCGGCAAAACCGTGCCCCAGCACGATGCCCGGCACGCGGCCTTGGTTGCCGTCCTTCGCGTAAAACGTTGCCGCCAGTTCGACATCGTCCGATTTGAATTTAACGTCGGTTTCCATGTATCGCCTCTTACTGTTCTGTCTTGAATTCATGCTCGTTTAGGGATCGGCTGTCGTGCTCTGAGACGGCGCAGGATCGTCCCGACAATGCCTCCGGGCAGCGCCAGCACAACCACGATCAAGGTGACGCCGTAGATCACAAGGCGAAGCTCATCCGCCATGCGCAGAAGCTCAGGAAGCAGATTGATCACGGCCGAGCCGATCACCGGGCCGATCACGGTCCCCGCGCCGCCGAGCGCGACCATCAGGATGGTTTGCACCAGCGTGCCCAGTCCTGCGATGTTCGGTTCGATGAATTGCAGCAGCACGCCGTAGAGCGCGCCGCCAAAGGCCATGACGACGCCGGACGACACATATCCCCAGAACTGCAGGCGGGCGACGGGAATGCCCATCGACAGCGCCTTGTCGCGGTTGTCCCGGATCGCGCGCCACTGCAGGCCGATGTTCGAGCGCACTACGAGGCTGATTGCGATCAGGATGACAAGCAGAAGGCCAAGAACGATCCAATAAGTCGTCTCCGCAGATGCCGAAAGCTTCGGATAGCCTTTCAGGCCGCGAACACCCTGAGTGAATTGCTCCAGGTTCCGGATCAACAGACGAATGACTTCCGCGGCCGCAATGGTTGCGAGCCCGAAGAAGAATCCGCGCAGCCGCGCAAAGGTCAGAAAGATAATCGCCGAGACCACGCCGCCGCCGACAGCCGCGGCCAGAAGTGCCAGCGGCATCGAATATCCCTGCAACAGTAGAAGAGCGGTACAGTACGCGCCGGTTGCGACCAGGCCGCCAACGGCGAGATTGAGAAGCCCGATATATCCATTGGTGATGTTCAGCCCGCTCGCGATGATCGCGGTGACGGCCGAAACGCTCAGGATATAAAGAATATAATCGTCCTTGGTGACCAGTGGAACGCATGCCAACAGCGCGAATACAATCGCACCCGCCACCCAGCCGTTATAATTTCGTCGATCTCGAAGCATTCTTCCAACCCGATCATTCGGTGAGTATCGTAGCCACGGCGTGGATATGACATCGCCCCGCTCAGTTGTTCGTTCGCGCAAACTTTCCCTGACCCAGGCCATTCGGGCGATTGAGGATGACAACGATAAAAACCAGCATGACGGCCAACCGCTGCCATTTCGGATCGAAGAATGCGCCGGCAACACCTTCGGTGATTCCAAGCAGGAAGCTGCAGATCAGAATGCCGTTGATATTTCCGGGACCACTCATCACCACGAGCACGAATGACAGGATCAGGAAATTTCCTCCGGTCAGATAGCTGACCGAATAGGTGGTTCCCCACAGTACGCCGCCGAGACCGGCAAGGCCGCACCCGACCGCAAATGCGATAAGCCTGACGCGATCGACCGGAATCCCGATGACACGCGCCGCATTCGGATTCTGCGCGGTAGCGAGTGCCGCTTTGCCGAACCGGCTGTACTTTGTCAGAAGATAGAGCGTGCTGAATACGACAGCAGCAGCAATAATCGTCACCACGCGATCCATCGTCAGGATGACATCGCCGAGTTCGATCACACCTACGAACGGACTGACGAAATAATGCGGCTGCGATCCGAACAGCAGCAAAGTTGTATTTTCCAAAACGATCGAGAGACCGAGCGTGATGAACAGCGTCTCGACCTGCACGGCATCATGCTCAAGCAACGGGCGGATGAAAACCCGCTCGGTGATGGCGCCGAAAGCCGCCGCCGTCAGTATGCCGACGACGCAGGCGAGCACGTAAGGCAATCCAAACGAGGCAGCGACGAACGCTGCGACCGCCGCAAGCATCAGATTTTGCGTGTGCGCAAAATTGATGACGCCGAACAATCCGAAAATAATGCCAAGTCCTGAGGACGCCAACGCATAGACGGCCCCGATGGCAATTCCGGAAAATATGGCTTGTCCGATCAGCTCTAACATGCGCTCAACTTTGAATGGATGAAGGCCGATCCTGCCGGCCCTGCCGGCAGGATTCGCAATGGCTGATCAAGGAGCGATGACGCGTTGCTTTTTCTTGGCGTCAAACACCGAAATCGTCACGTCGAACATCGCTTGCCCGCGCTCGTCGAACCGCAGCTTGCCGGTGCCGGACACCAGATTGGTGAATTCGGTGTTGCGAAGCACCGCACGGAATTTTTCCAGATCGAGGCTCCCCGCCTTCTGGAAGGCCTGCACGGTGATGTAGGCAACGTCATAGGCCGGCGGACCGTTGAATCCCGGCACCGATCCATGTAGAGCGCGATACTTGCGGACATACTCCTGGACCTCGGCCCGCGGGCTCGACGGCAACCATGCGCTCGCCGTCAGCATTCCATCCATAGCGTCCCAACCGATTTTTTCGGCGACGTCCTCAGTCCATGTCGATTCACCCACCAGGCGAATTTTCAGGCCAAGCTGACGATAGGCGCGCAGGAACGCGACCTGTTCGTTGATCTGCTGCGACGCCATGAAAATGAAGTCCGGCTTGAGTTGCCGCGCCTGGGCCAGCAGCGTTGTGAATTCCTCGGTTTGCTCGTCAAAACTCAGCGATTTCAGAATCTGGACGTCGGCTTGCCCCGCGTATTTCGAGAACATCTTGACCGACTCATGACCCCAGTCACTGTTGACCGCGATGATGACGCCCTTCTTCAGCCCGCGCGAGCCAAGATATTTCGTCATGTCACGCGCACGCCATTCAAACTCTTCCTTGTTCTTGAACAGCATTGGATCGCCGACCGGGCCGACGAAGCCGGATGTGCCCGCGACCGAATTCAGTGCCACCACCTTGGCATCGAGCAAGATCTGCCGCGAGGCCAGCGACGAGTTGCTGCACATCGCCGCCCACATAATATTCATCGGTTTGACTTGGGCGAGCGCCGCACGCGTAGCGGTTACGGCAGTGGTGGCCTTACACTCTTCGTCAAACCATTTGACGTTGAAGCGGTATTTCTTGCCGCCGACGTCAAAGCCATTTTTGTTGATCTCGTCGATCGCCATTCTGTATGAGAGCACCGCCGGCTCCTGATTGCCCATCGACGGCCCAGACATTGGCGTGATCAACGCCACATTGAGATCGGTCATGTCTTCGGCCATCGCCGGCATTGTGAAATGCACGACAGTTGCGGCGGCTAGAATTCCAGGTGCAAGGCGCTTGAAAACGACATTCATGACGAGCTTCCCTGTGTGATGACGCTTGAGTTCATGCGGCAGGCTCCAAACCTTCGTCGTACAGGGCGCTGGCGAGCCAGCGGTCATCCCGCGCTTGCGCTGCTGTCCCATTTTTCGTGATACGGCCCAGGCGCAGAATGCTGATCGACTTTGCTGCGTGCGCGACCGCTTTGACGCGCTGCTCGATCAGCAGCACAGTCACGCCATCGCTATTGATTGCGACGAGTTCATGAAGGATCCGATCCATCATAATCGGCGAAAGGCCGAGCGAGGGTTCGTCCAGCAACAGCATTCGCGGTTTGATCATCAGGGCCCGCGCCAATTCCAGTAGACGCCGTTCGCCGCCGCTCAAAGTGCGCGCTGCGACATCTTTACGCCGGGCGAGATTTTCAAACCTCTCGAACACCTGCCGTATCGCGTCTTCCGCCGCCTTACCGCGGATGCCGGTCTGGAAAAGACCCATCTCCAAATTATCGGCCACGGTCAGGTGCGGAAAAATACTCGGCTCTTGCGGCACGTAAGCGATGCCATGATCAAGCAACTCGCGTGGCGACGCATGCGTGACGTCGTCCCCGCCCACCAGAATCCGGCCTGCCGTTGGCCGCACGATGCCGAAAATGGAACGCAGCATGGTGGTCTTGCCGGCCCCGTTCGGCCCTACGACAAGACGAAAATCCCCATCCGACACGGAAAGGTCGATGCCGTGGAGCACTGAAAAGCGCCCGTAACCAGCGCAAACACCGGCGAGCTCCATTTTCATGTTTTGGGCTTCCCAAGATAAAGCTCGAGCACTTGGCGGTCATTGCGAATTTCATCGGGAGTGCCCCGCGCGATGACCTGCCCTTCATTAAGAACCCAAACGACATCGCAGGTCTGGAACACGACATTGGTCTCGTGCTCGATCACGATGATTGCGGTACCGGATGCGTTCAACTCCCGCAGGCAGGCGATCACCCGCCCGGCGAGATCGTTGCCGAGACCGGCCGTCGGCTCATCGAACAAAATAAGCTTGGCGCGCGCCGCCAAAGCCATCGCGATCTCCAGAAGCCGTTGATGGCCATAGGAGAGATCGCGCGTCATCACGTCGGCAAAATCCTCCAGACCGACGCGCTTGAGAATCGAGTGAGTGAATTCAATGGAAGTGTCCGAATTCCCGCTGCCCAATTGGGCAACCATGAGATTTTCGAACACGGTCATCCGTGGAAATACCTGCACGGACTGAAACACGCGGGATATGCCAACCTTTGCATATACATCCGGCTTGGAGCCGAGCATTTCCCGCCCGTCGAAGTGGACCGAGCCGCTTTGCGGAAGAAGCTGCCCCGTGATGACATTGAGCAGGGTGGTTTTGCCGGAGCCGTTCTGACCGAGCAGGCCGACCGCGCCGCCGGGAGGAACCCAGAAACTGACGTGATCCAGCGCACGAATGCCGCCAAACGCCATCACCACGTCTTGAGCGAACAAGAGCATTTCGCTTGCTTGCGGCAAAACAGGCTCGATGCTCGATGCCATATCTTCGCTCTCAGCCCAATGGGGTCATTGTAATATCAATAATTGATCACAGTTTGACATGTCAATTTAATAATTGTGTACTGGCCAAGTCTGCGACAAGGCTCCGTGAATTGCCGGGCCTCACGCCTAAAGCTTGCCCATTCTGGAGAAACTGAAATGCGGATCGACGTCCACAGTCATTATATGGCGAAATCCGTTCTCGATGACCTTGCCCGCCTGGGACACAAATGCGAGACGCCGATTGAAGTACGAGCAGATGGTGCAATGTTCATTCATACACCAGAGCGTCCCTACGGGCCGATCAGACCAGATTTTTACGATCTCAATCTTCGGCTGGCATTCCTGGATAGAAACGGAATCGACAAGCAAGTTCTGACGGCTCCGCCGTTCCTATTTTACTATTGGGTCAACAATCCCGAAGCTCAACTCCTTATGAAAGCGGAGAACGACGCGATAGCGGCAGCAGTCGCGGAATTTCCCGATCGCTTTATCGGCTTCGCCACGGTGATGCTGAATGACGTCGATGCAAGTATCGCCGAATGCGAACGCGCTAAAAAAATCGGCCTGAAGGGAGTGGAAATCGGATCTAACGTGGCGGATATCGCCCTATCGGATCCGAGGTTTGCCCCGTTTTTCGAAGCCGCTGAGGCTATCGATATGCCGCTGGCTATCCATCCTCACAACGTTGTCGGCAGAGAGCTGATGAACAATTTTCATCTTCGCAATCTGATTGGATTTCCAACCGACACGACCCTTGCGGCGGCAAATCTGATTTTTTCCGGAGTTTTAGATAGCTTTCCGAACTTGAGAATTTGTCTCGGGCAGGCTGGCGGATTTCTTCCCTACATTATTGGTCGCCTCGACTCTGGCTTTTATGCACGGCCGGAGTGTCGCGCCAATATCGCAAACCCGCCGAGCAGCTATCTTCGGAAGTTCTATTACGACAGCATCATTCATTCCAAGAAGGTCGCCAAGTTTCTCATTGAAATGGTCGGGCCCGACAGATTAATGCTCGGGACAGATTTTCCATTTGACATGAGAGCGACTTCGCCGATTGCGGATCTGGAAGCGCAAGAGCATTTAACGCGTGAAGCGTTTGAGCAAATCAATTGGAAAACTGCTCAGGAATTTCTTCGGCTTGGCAATCCTATCAGTGGTTCATGAACCAAAGACTGGATTTCCCGGTATGGAATTAACCCCGCGGCATTTGGCGCGCGGGCCCCTAAGTCCGCCGCTCGTCCACGCATCTTCATCAGGCTCTGTACAAATGCACTGAACAAAAAGCCTACTGGGAGGCCACTGCGGGCCTGCTATGATAGAGACCGCAACTTGATTCCTGCTGAGATGATTCTATGGCGAAAGCAGCTAAAAGACTTGGCGAACCCGAGCGATCCGCGACAGATCAAGCCTATGACGGGATCATCGAGCTTGTGTTGCACCATGCGTTGCGCCCGGGTGAACGGACGTCCTTGAACCTGCTCGCCGAACGGCTTGATATCGGTCGGACGCCTGTCAAGGAAGCCGTCACGCGGCTGCAGGCAGAAGGATTGCTTTCGGTGACCGGGCGCAGCGGCACAATGGTCAATATCGTTGACCTCAAACAGGCGGAGGATCTCTTCGCCTTGCGCAAGGTGCTGGAAGATTTCGCCGCCGAAGAAGCTGTGAAAAAGGCCACCGATGAGCAGATCGCGATCGTCAAACGGCTTGCTCAAGAAATGCGGCGCTATTCATTCGGAGAAAGAGAAGGCCTTCAATCCACCGCAAATTTCCTTAGGTCTAATACCCAATTCCATGGACATATTGTTGCAGCTAGCGGCAATGAATTATTATTGCGAGTTTACACGCAAGTGCAAATGCAGATGCAAATTGTAACCTATGTCGCCTGGCATGATTACGATCCCAAGGCTGCAAAACGACGGCAAGCCGAGCATGAAGAAATCGCCGACGCTTTGGTCCGACGAGACGGAAGAAATTTAAAGGCGGCGCTCCGGGCACACGCACAAGCAGCTGAGAAAATCATCCTCGCCAAGTTGAGCGCGACGCGCCGAACCTTGTCAGGGCGTTGACGCAAGCCGGAACTGTGCCCGATGTGGCCCGCCGCGCGGTCATTGTGACGTCGTGCATCAGCAAGCAAGCGGCCGCGGATCCGTTCGCCGCCATCCAAATATGCCAGACCGGTGCCATCGTTTGTGCGCAGCTGTTGCAAACGCTCTTCTCGGCCTGCGCAGTCGGAGTGACAGGCTCGATCGTCTGGGGCGCGCTAAATCGGCACATTGTTCGAATGGAGACGCCGAGTTTGTTTACAGGTAACAGCCTCAGCGATTTTTAGCCGTGCAATCATCTTGCGTGATGGTCCAAGGCGTTGACTTGAATCAAAGGGGCGAGCGGGAAGGGAATTACGATTAACTACTATCCGCTTGGGTTCGCAGTCGGCACCAAAGCTTTCTTGGGAAAGAGTTATGAAGAAATCTTTCCGGTATGTTGTTCTGGCAGCCCTGCTGGGTATCCTCTGGTCGGCGGCCAGCACAGCATCGCACGCGGAAACCGGATCTGTCACTGTCGTGTTTACCAAGGGCGGCCTGGTCCTCGGGGTGGGCTACGGCGAGGGCGTGCTGACGCTTAAAGGCAGGCATTACCCATTTACTGTCTCAGGCATAAGTGTGGGCGGCACGATTGGTGCCTCGACCACTAAGTTTGTTGGACAAGCCCTCCATTTGAAGGGGCCAGATTCGATCGAAGGCACGTACAGCTCGATCGGAGCCGGCGGTGCCGTTGCCGCCGGCGCTGGCAGCGTTCGGTTGCGGAATAACAATGGCACGATCACCGATGCCGTGATCTTACAGCTCAGCGGACCCAAGGTCGGAGTCGAGCTCTCGGTCGCCGCGGCCGGCGTCAGCATACGCTTGAAGTAGTTGCGACGCCGAGCCACGGTCGCTGCGGCCTCGCTTAATATCGCTCGGCAACGAAAGCCATCCGCGCAGCCCGCATGGTCATTGTAACGTCCCTTCTGAGAGCGCTTCGGCAGTCTGACCTTTTCCCTCTTCTCCCTCGGATTTGCCTGACGAACGGCCCAGTCGCTCGATCAATATCTGCTTCTCAACTTCGATCGCCGCCGCAAGTCGCGTGTATTGCTCCGTCTCTGTCTTTCCGGCGCTCCTGCGCGACTATTTTGCTGCAGCGTTGCGTCAGGCCAGGCGGGGTCGGGGCGACGTCCTTTCCTTGATCCAGGTCAAGCAAATCAGCATCTGAGGTACCTACGGTGCTGGCGAGGGTCTCGAGCCGCCCAGTCCTTGCGCGGAGAGAACGTTGAACACGCAGATTCATCCGGTGGCTCCGCATCATTTGCCCTTCTACCTCGCTCCCGGGAGCGGGGTCGATGTCCTGATGGTGGTGATGGGCATCTTCCTGGTTGCCGTCCTGGTCTGGGTGGGCACGCTTTATCTGCGGCTGCATAGTTTGCCGGAGCGCATGGCGCACAAGTCGGAGAAACTGCAATTCGAGGTCGTCGCCATTCTGGGCCTGCTGGCGCTCTTCACACACATCCACCTGTTCTGGGTTGCGGGGCTGTTGCTTGCCGTGATCGATATTCCTGACTTCGGGACACCGCTGCGCAGCATTGCCAGTTCGGTCGAAAAGATCGCGGACACCGAGCCGGATCCCGGTGCTGAAGCGAAGAACGTAGCGACGTTAGCTCCCGCGCCACTTCGAACCGACGCCGCAGAACAGCGCGAGCGACACGAAGGAGGCGATAGGCCCCATGTTTGAGCTGATGATTTGCTCTTTGGTGACGATCCTGCCCGATTATCTTTACCGCCGCTATGGCCAGAATAAGCGGTTTGGCAAAGAGATCACGTTCTATTCGGTCTGGTACGAGCTCAGATGGGGCATCACCGGATGTCTGATGCTGACGATCTCGCTGATCACGATGATCTTCTATTTTCATCCGGCAACCAACAGCGCCACGTTGTTCTTCAGGACGGTTCCGATTCTTCCCGAAGCGTCAGGACGTGTTGCAGAGGTCAATATCGGCTTCAGTGCGCCGGTCTCCCAGGGTGACGTGATCTTCAGGCTGGATAGTTCGAAACAGCAGGCGGCGCTTGAAACGGCCAGGCGCAGGATCGCGGAGGTCGATGCCGCAACAGTGGCCGCAGAGGTCGACGTCACGAAAGCGAACGCCCAGATTCAGGAAGCGAGGAGCGCGCACCAGCAGGCCAAGGATGAACTGGATGTGAAGAGCGAACTGCAGCGTCGCAATCCCGGGATCGTGCCGCAGCGCGACATCGAAAAGCTGCAGGTGGTGGTGGATCAGCGGCAAGCCGGAATCGACGCCGCGGTGGCAACCAGGCAATCCGCGATCACGCGGGTTTCGACGCTCTTGCCGGCGGAGAAGGCAAGCGCCGAAGCGGCGCTGGCACAGGCCCAGGTGGATCTGGACAAGACCTTCGTCCGCGCCGGGGTGTCCGGTCGGGTCGAGCAATTCTTACTGCGCACCGGCGATGTGGTTAATCCCCTGATGCGGCCCGCCGGGATTCTCATCCCGGAGGGCGCGGGCCGGCGGGTGCTACAGGCGGGGTTCGGTCAGATTGAGGCTCAAGTCATGAAGGAAGGAATGGTGGCGGAGGCGACCTGCATCTCCAAGCCCTGGGTGATCATCCCGATGGTCGTCACCGCGGTTCAGGACTACATCGCCGCCGGCCAGTTCCGCGGAGGCGAGCAACTGATCGAAGCGCAGAACATCGCCAAACCGGGCACCATCCTGGTGTTTCTGGAGCCTCTCTACCAGGGCGGCCTTGAAGGGGTGACGGCCGGCAGCAGTTGCATCGTCAATGCCTATACCAGCAACCATGAAACGATTGTGGCCAAGGACACCAGCACCGGTCGGCGCATTGTGCTGCACGTCATCGACGGCGTGGGACTGGTGCATGCATTGTTGCTGCGGATCCAGGCGCTGCTCTTGCCGATCAAAACGCTGGTGCTGGGCGGTCATTGAGAGAAGCAAAAGGGAAGGGCCGATGATCGCGCGTCTTCCTCCTTGTCTGATATTAATGCGTGGTGCGGTGGGCCGCGGCTCAAGATGTCGCGGGTGAACCAGCACGACGGTTGCTTGAGCGACCTATTGGCGCAGCCAGCGGCATCGATCGGTCAGCATTCCTGACCTTGCGCGATTTGTGGTGCGCTCTTACCGAAATCGATCAAATTTTCATTGTCGCAATTTCGGGACAGAATGTGGATCGAGTAATCAGCAGTTGTCTCGTCATCATTGTCGGCCCATCATTGGAACCGAAGATCGGGGGCACGACATGAAGCAGGGCTTGATCGAGATTTTGGCGCCGGGGGTGTCCGAATCTTTGTTTTCTTTGCGGCCGCCTTTGGCGGGGATGCTTTCAGGTCAACCGCAGCGCTGCCTTAAGGCCCATCGTGATCGCTCGTATCGGATGAGCGCATGGTCGGTGCGTGTGCGCTCTGTGATCGCTGGCCTCGTGCTTCTGCTGGCCGCCGCACCGCGGGTCGAAGCCCAGCAGCCGGCTGCGCCGACCGTCGGCGTGGTCAAGGCGGAAAAGCGACCGGTGACTGAGGCGACGCGTTTTGTCGGCCGCATCGAGGCCACACAGCGGGTCGACGTGCGGGCACGTGTTACGGGTTATCTCGAAAACATCCTGTTCAAGGATGGTGAGCGCGTCAAAGCCGGCGCACCGCTCTACCAGATCGAGAAAGGGCCGTTCGAGGCGGCGGTGGAGCAGGCGCAGGCCGGAGTGCTGCGCATGCAGGCACAACTCGACAACGCGGTGACGCAAACCCAGCGCGCGGAGGAATTGCTCAAGACCAGTGCTACCTCGGTGGCGGTGCGCGACGACCGGCTGACCGCGCAGAAGACCGCGCAGGGCAATCTGGATGCCACGCAGGCCGATCTGAAGACTGCCGAGATTAATCTCGGCTATACCGAAATCCGTTCGCCGATCGATGGGCGGATCGGCCGTACCGCGGTGACGCGGGGCAACGTGGTCGGGCCGAATTCCGGTGTGCTCACCACCATTGTCAGTATCGATCCGATGTATGTGGTGTTTCCGGTGAGTCAGCGTGAATTTCTGCGTCTCGCCGAAGAGCGCGGCAAGCATCAGGCCTCCGCGGATCACTTCAAGGTCGTGGTGCAGTTCTCCAACGGCACCATCTACAAGCAGACCGGCAAGATCGATTTCGTCGACGTCAAGGTCGATCCGGCGACCGACTCGATCACGGTCCGCGCTACGCTGCAGAACCCGGATGGCGAGCTGGTCGACGGCCAGCTCGTGCAGGTGAGCGTCGAGGGCGACAAACCCGAGGAGAGGGTGGTGGTGCCGCAGGCCGCGCTGATCGCGGATCAGCAGGGCATCTATGTCTTCGTGGTTGAGGATGGCAAGGCGGCCGTCAAGCGGGTGAAGCTCGGGCCGACCCAGGGCGGCTCCGTCGTGGTGCTTGAAGGATTGTCCGGCGGCGAGATGGTGGTGGTGCAGGGTGCCCAGACCCTGCGGCCCGGCCTGCCGGTGAGCGCCGCCCCAGTCCAGACCTCGGTTCGCGGGTTCTAGCCATGTTGTCCTCCATTTTTGTGGAGCGGCCCCGCCTTGCGGTCGTGATCGCGCTGGTCACCGCAATCGCGGGCCTGATCTCCCTGCTTGCCATTCCAGTCGCGCAATTCCCCGACATCGTGCCGCCGCAGGTGTCGGTCACCGCGAGCTACCCGGGCGCATCGTCCGAAGTGGTCGAAACCACGGTCGCGCAGGTCATCGAGTTGCAGGTAATCGGCGTCGACAAGATGATCTACATGAAGAGCATCTCGGGCAATGACGGTAGCTATTCGCTGCTGGCGTCGTTCGAGCTTGGCACCAACCCCGACATCAACACCGTCAACGTCAACAACCGCGTGCAGATCGCGTTGTCGAAGATGCCGGAAGAGGTGCGGAAGTCCGGCGTTCGCGTGCAGAAGAAATCGTCGGCCCTGCTCGGGGTGATCGCGGTCTATTCGCCCAAGCAGACTTATGACGAACTGTTCCTGTCGAACTACGTCACCATCAACCTGCTCGACCGGATAAAGAGCACGCCGGGCGTCGGCGATGCGCAGTTGTTTGGCCCGCAGGATTATGCGATGCGGGTGTGGGTCAAGACCGACCAGCTGACGGGCCTTGGTCTCACCACCGGGGATGTGATCTCGGCGATCCAGTCGCAGAATGCGCAGGCCGCCGTCGGCCGCATTGGCGCGCGCCCGATCTCGGACGACCAGCAGCTCCAGCTCAATATTCAGACCAAGGGACGGCTGACCTCCCCGGAGGAATTCGAGAAGATCGTTATCCGCACCAATCCGGACGGCTCGATCCTCCGGCTCGGCGATATCGCCAGGCTTGAACTCGGTGCGGCCAATCTCGATCGCGCCACGCGGCTGGACGGCGCGCCATCCACTCTGATCGGCATCTATCAGGCGCCGGGCGCCAACGCGCTCAAGACCATCGACGCCGTGACCCGACTGATGACGGACAGCGCCAAGACGTTCCCGGAGGGGCTGGCGTGGAAGGTGACCTACGATCCGACCATGTTCGTGCGCGCGACGATCGAGAAGGTCAAGCACACGCTGCTTGAGGCCGCAGTGCTGGTGCTATTGGTGGTCTTCCTGTTCCTCGGCAACCTCCGCGCCACTCTGATTCCGATGATCGCGGTGCCGGTTAGTCTGATCGGCACCTTCATCGTGCTCAACGCCATCGGCTATTCCGCGAACACGGTGTCGCTCCTGGCGATGATTCTCGCCATTGGTATCGTCGTCGACGACGCCATCGTCGTGGTCGAGGCCGTCGAGCAGACGATGGAGACCCATCCCGAATTGTCGCCGGGCGAGGCCACCAAGCTGGCGATGGGCACCATCTTCGCGCCGATCATCGCGATCACGCTGGTGCTTCTGGCGGTGTTCGTGCCGATCGCCTTTATCTCCGGTATTTCCGGCGAACTGTTCCGGCAGTTCGCCGTCACCGTCGCGGTCTCGATGTTCCTGTCGGCGATCAACGCGCTGACGCTGTCGCCGGCGCTGTGCGCGATCCTGCTCAGGCCGCACCATGGCCCGAAGCGTGGCATCATGGGCAAGCTCAGTCGCGGCATCGACCGGGTGCGCGACAGCTATGGCGCGGTGGTGGCGCGGCTGGTGCGGTTGTCGATCAGCGGAGCGATCGTGGTGGTGATGTCGTTCATCGGCGTTGGTCTGCTCGCCAGGGCGACGCCGACCGGCTTCATTCCGTCGGACGATCAGGGCGCATTCTTCGTGGTGGTGCAACTCCCGGACGGCGCGTCCATCGGGCGCACCTCGGCTGTGGTGAAGCAGGTCGAGGACATCGTCCGCAAGGAGGAGGCTGTCGCGGAGACCAGCTCGATCATCGGACTGAACTTCGTCGACAACTATTCCCAACCCAACGCCGCCTTCCTGATCGTGACGCTGAAGGATTTCGAGCATCGCGAGGGCAATAACAATACGGCCGACGCCATCATCGGCCGGCTGGGGCCGGCGTTGCGCAATGTCCGCGGCGGCATCGCGATTCCGCTGGCGCCGCCGCCGATCATCGGTCTCGGTACCGGCGGCGGCTTCAGCTACGTGCTGCAGGATCTGCGCGGCGGTCCGCCGGAGAACATGGCGCAGGTGCTGCGCGGCCTTGTCGTCGCCGCCAACCAGGACCTGCAGCTTTCCCGCGTATTCACCACGTTCTCGGCCACGACGCCGTCGGTGTTCCTCGACATCGATCGCGACAAGGCCCGGATTCTCGGCGTGGATATCAATTCGATCTTCCAGGCGCTGCAGACCTCGCTTGGCGGTTTCTATGTCAACGACATCAACCTGTTCGGGCGCACCTGGCAGGTGCAGGTGCAGGCCGAGGCGCAGGATCGTGCCTCGGTCGATGACATCTACCGCATCAATGTGCGCAGCACCGGCGGTCAGATGGTGCCGCTGCGCAGCCTTGTCGAGGTTCGCGTCGTTCTCGGTCCGCAGGGTTTGATCCGCTACAACAACACCCGCGCCGCCACCATTCAGGGCGGCCCGGCACCGGGCATATCGTCCGGGCAGGCGTTGCTGGCGATGGATCAGGTGGCGGCGAAAACGCTGCCGTCCGGCTATGAGGGATCGTGGACCGACATCTCGTTCCAGGAAAAACGCGCCGAAGGCCAGACGCCGATCATTCTCGCCTTTGCGCTGCTGTTCGCCTATCTCTTCCTGGTCGCGCTCTATGAAAGCTGGACCATACCGGTCCCGGTGCTGCTGTCGGTCTCGGTCGGCGTCTTGGGTGCTTATTTCGCCATCGTCGTGGCCGGACTCACGCTCGATCTCTATGCCCAGATCGGCATGGTGGTGCTGATCGGCCTTGCAGCGAAAAACGGCATCCTGATCGTCGAATTCGCCAAGGAGCGGCGCGAGCACGGCGTACCGCTGCTCGAAGCGGCGATCGAGGGTTCGCGGCTGCGGTTCAGGCCGGTGATGATGACGTCGTTCGCTTTCATCCTTGGCCTTGTGCCGCTGGTGATCGCGTCCGGTGCGTCAAGACTTGCATTCCGTAACGTCAGTACGCCGGTGTTCGGCGGCATGCTGGCGGCATCGCTGATCGGCATCTTTGTGATCCCGGCGCTGTATGTGATGTTCCAGGCGATCCGCGAGAAGCTCAAGGCAAGAATGGGAATTGCGCCGCACCCCGACGCCGCACCTGCCAAGGTCGCCAAGACATCGCACGAGTAGGGGCTACGAAAAGGCAGACGAAACGAGACCGCGCGGTTTTATCCGGCCGGACGTTCGCCATCTATCGGCTGCCATTTCATGCCCTGGATGGCGCGGCCGGACCCCGGATTGACGGCGTCATGGGTGTGGCGGAAGCCGTTACGCTCGTAAAAGCGGATGGCACGCGCATTGTCGGAATTCACCAGCAATGTGATGCCGTCCGGCGAGAGCGTCTTGGCGGAATCGATCAGCGCATCGCCGAGCGGCGAGCCCCACATTGCCGGATCGACCACCAGTTGGTCGAGATAGCCGCTCGCATCGATGGTAACAAAACCGACGAGGGCCGCGTTCTGCTCGGCGACGACGATGGTGGCCGATGGCACGAGCTCGCTGCGCCAGCGCGCCCGCCAGCCGTCCAGACGCTCGGTGAAGTCGATGTCGGGATAGGCAAGCTGCCAGGTGCGGTGCCACAGCGCGATGGCGGCATCTTCGTCGTCATCTCGATAGGGCCGAAGCTCGAAGGTCGTGCTCATTTCTGTCGCACAGGATTTGTCGCCACGCCTAGCGTTCGGTGAGTTTGAGTTCGATGCGGCGGTTGCGGCGATAGGCCTCCTCGGTCTTGTCGGGATCGAGCGGCTGGAATTCGCCGAAGCCCGCCGCGACCAGGCGCTGCGGCGGCACGCCGCGCGAGATCAGATACTGCACCACGGAGATGGCGCGTGCTGCCGACAGGTCCCAGTTGGATTTGAACTGCGGGCTGTTGATCGGCCGCACATCGGTGTGACCGTCGACTCGCAGCACCCAGGCGATTTCGCCGGGGATCTGCTTGTCGAGATCGGTGAGCGCGCTGGCGAGCTTGTCGAGTTCGGTGCGACCTTCGGGCAGCAGCGCCGCCTGTCCGGTGTCGAAGAACACCTCGGATTGAAACACGAAGCGGTCGCCGACGATGCGGATATCGGGTCGCTCGCCGAGAATGGCGCGGAGGCGACCAAAAAATTCGGAGCGGTAGCGCGATAATTCCTGCACCCGCTGCGCCAGCGCGACGTTGAGGCGTTGGCCGAGGTCGGCGATTCTGCCCTGCGATTCCTTGTCGCGCTTCTCCGAGGCGTCGAGTGCTTCTTCCAGCGCCGCCAACTGGCGGCGCAGCGCGCTGATCTGCTGGTTGAGCACTTCGATCTGCGCCAGCGCCCGCGCCGAGATCTGCTTTTCGGAATCCAGCGCCTTGCCGAGCTCGGCGGCGCGGCCCGCGCCGCTCGCCGCGGCGCCGGCGAGGCCTTCATAAAGGCCCTTAACGCGGTCGCGTTCGGCTTCGGCGCCGGCAAGGCCCGCGCGCAGCTGCGAGAGCTGGTCCTCGAGGGTGAGCTTGCCGGTCTTCTCCAGCGACAGCAGGTTGGAGAGCCGGACGATCTGGGCGTTGAGGCGCTCCAGCGCCTTGTCCTTGCCGCTGACCTCCTGCGACAGGAAGAATTGCGTCACCAGGAACACCGAGAGCAGGAACACGATGGCAAGGATCAGCGTCGACAGCGCATCGACGAATCCCGGCCAGTAATTGAATCCGCTGTCATGTCGCCGCCGTGTCAGCGCCATGCGTCAGCTCCGCTCGCTCCCCTCGCGCTCGCGCGCGAGGCGTTCCAGCAGCTTGCGGATTTCCGTGTTCTGTTCTCCCTGGCCGTCCGCCCATTCGCGGATCAGTTGCTGCTCGCTGCGCATATGCTGGACGAGGCCCTGGATCGCTTCGGCGAGATTGGCCATCGCCGTGGTCGAGGCGCGATTGGACCCCATGCTTTCGACGGTGGTGCGCAAATGCTCGATCATCGGGCCGATGTCAGCGGCGCCGAGCGGACCGCTGGCAACGCTCTCGCCGTGATATTCGCGCACGGTCTCGGCCAGCCAATCCTCGAGGTCGGTGTAGAAGCGATTCTGCGCCTGACTGGATTGCAGATCGAGGAAACCGAGGACCAGCGAGCCGGCCAGGCCGAACAGCGACGATGAAAACGAAATCCCCATGCCGCCGAGCGGCGCGGCGAGGCCTTCCTTCAGGGTATCGAACATCGCGCCGGCTTCGCCACCGACCTTGAGGCCGTCGATCACATGACCGACCGAGCCGACCGTCTCGATCAGGCCCCAGAAGGTGCCGAGCAGGCCGAGAAACACCAGAAGACCGGTCATGTAGCGCGAAATGTCGCGGGCCTCGTCAAGCCGCGTCGCGATCGAATTGAGCAGATGCCGCATGGTCTGCTGCGAGATGCTCATCCGTCCCGTGCGGTTGCTGAGGATCGCGGCCATCGGCGCGAGCAGCGCCGGCCGCCGCTCCAGCGCCAGGCCCGGATCGGAGATGCGGAAGTGATTGACCCATGCCACTTCCGGATAGAGTCGGATCACCTGCCGGAACGACAGGATGATGCCGATCAGCAGCACCGCGCCGATCAGGGCGTTGAGGCCGGGATTGGCGAGGAATGCGGTCCAGATCTGCTTGTAGAGCACGACGACGATCAGGCCGCACAGGATCAGAAAGACCAGCATCCGCACCAGGAAGATGCGGGGCGACGACAGTTTGGTGACTTCAATGTCGTCTGCGGTGGGAGTGGGATGTTTCGTCATGTCGGATCGTCAGTCCTCGTGCCTGAAACGCGGTCGCGCGGGAGTATGGCACAGCGAGAGCGGGAGGAAAGACGTGATATGATGAATTCGTTCTCGTCGCGGCCCATCTCGGCCGCGCGCAGACGTGTCCGCCCGCTGAAACGACGCGCGCCGAAACATTGAAACATGGCGGCTCCGACGATCGCGATTGAGCGATCAAGGAGCAACCGCGCTACAGCGGCTTGAGGATTTTCACCAGTTCGCCGTGGATCACTTCGTTGCCGCAGACCACGTTGCCGCTATCGAGCGCATTGTCGTGCCCCTCGATGCCGCTGACGGTGCCACCGGCTTCGCGCACCATGATCAGGCCCGCGGCGATGTCCCATGGCTTGAGGTTGCGCTCCCAATAGCCGTCGAGTCGGCCGGCGGCGACGAAGGCCAGATCGAGCGAGGCCGCGCCGAAGCGGCGCAAGCCGGCGACGCGCGGTTGCAGCGCAGCCATTTCGCGGCGCGCGAGTTCGTGGTCGCCGCGTCCGATATGCGGCAGACCGCAGGCGATCACGCAGTCATTCAGCTTCTTGCGGCCGGCGACGCGCAGACGCATGTCGTTGAGGAAGGCGCCTTTGCCGCGTTCAGCGATGTAGAGTTCGTCATTGGCCGGATTGTAGATCACGCCGGCGATGACGACGCCCTCGCGCTGCAGGCCGATCGAGATGGCGAATTGCGGAATGCCGTGCAGGAAATTGGTGGTGCCGTCGAGCGGATCGACGATCCAGGTGTTGGCCTTGTCGCTGCCCTCGCGCGTGCCGCCTTCTTCGCCGATGAAGCCGTAGCCGGGGCGCGCTTTGCTCAAATCGTCGTACAGCATTTCCTCGGCGCGGCGGTCCGCCGCGCTGACGAAATTCGCCGGGCCTTTCAGCGATACCTGCAGGTTCTCGATCTCGCCGAGATCGCGCTTGAGGCTGCGGCCGGCGCGGCGCGCGGCCTTGACCATGACATTGATGAGAGCGGAATGGATCATGAACTCGGCGCGGCTTTCAGGGTTTCAGGCGGGACGAAGGCGCAGAGTGCGCGCGAAAGGGGTATTGGCTTCAAAGCGGGGAGGCGTCAAGGCCCGTAGCTGCGCTCAGCGCCCGCCGAACCAGCGGCGCGCGCTATCCTCGGCCTTTTTGCGGTCCTCGGCCGACAATTCCGCCATTTGCGCGTCGAGGCCGGGGTCGCTGGCGCCCCCGCTCTTGGCGATCAGGTGCCATTTGAAGCCGGCGATCTTGTCGACCGGCACGCCCTTGCCCTCGATCAGGATGTGGGCAAGGCGGTTCTGCGCGATCGGGCTGTTCTGCCGGGCGGCGCGGTTGAGCAAGGCGATTGCGGTCGGCACGTCCTTCTTCACGCCGGTGCCGTTGAATAGCGCGATGGCGTATTCGACCTCGGCATCGACATTGTCGGCGAGGGCGGCGAGGCCGAGCAGTCTCGCCGCCTCGGCGACGTTCTTTTCGACGCCGCGGCCCTCCTTGTAGAAGGTGGCGAGTGCATACTGCGCCTCGGCATTGCCGGCGTCGGCCGCCTGCCTGAACAGTTCGGCAGCGCGCTTGAGGTCCTGCGGGAAGATCTGGCCTTCGAGATAGAGCAGGCCGAGATTGTAAGCCGCCGCCGGTTTGCCGAGCTTGGCCGATGAGGCGAGCAGCCTGGCGCCTTCGTCGCGGTTGACCGGTCCGCCGCGCCCGCTGATCCGCATCATGCCGAGGGCAAACATCGCATTGCTGTCGCCGCGTTCGGCCGCCTTGCCGTACCACTCGGCGGCCTTGTCGTCGTTGCGCTTGATACCGAGACCGTTGGAGTAGATTTCGCCGATCAGCGTCATCGATTTGGGGTCGCCCTGCTCGGTGGCGCGTTTGGTGGCAAGGTCGAGCGCGGTACGGTATTTGCCCACCTGATAGGCACCATAGGCGGCATCGGCATTGGGATCGGCCAGCGCGGCGGGCGGCTCCTTTTTCGCCGGCGCGGGCTTGTTGGCGCTCTTCGCCTCCGTCTTTGTTTCCGCCTTGGGCGCAGGCTTATGCTCGGCGTTCGGCAGCGGCTTCTTTGCTGCGGGAGCGGCCGGTGCGGATTTCTGCCCGGCGGGCGGGGTCAGCGACAACTGGGCGCGTGCGGGTGCGGCAAGCGCGATGCTGCCGCCAAGAGCTGCAACGAGCATCCATCCGCGCTGCGCTGCCATGCCGCTGCTACCTTCCCGCATCCGCCGACGCGCCAAACGCTTCGGCATGCGCCGCCGCGATGGCCTGCGCCGCTTCGGCAAGTGCGGCGGCTGCGCCACGCGGATCGTCCCAGATATAACCCGGCATGATGAATTCCGCGCCGCTGCCGCCGAACAGGCGTGCTTCATCGAGCGAGGCGGCGTAGCCGACGCAGGGCGTCTCGAACACCTCCGCCCACCATTGCAGGCGTTCGAAGATGGCGTCGGGCGAGGGGCGCTCGCCGTGATCGGGCTCGCCGAACAGCACATAGTCGGCGTTTGTTTCGCCGGCGACCATGGCGTCGTGCCTTGTGTGCAGGGCGCCGACACCGGCAATGCGGTCCGGCTTTAAGGTCGGCAGGGCTTCCTGCATCGCCGCGATGCCGGACAGATGCGCGCCGTCGGCGCCGGCGCGCGCCACCAGTGCGAAATGATCCTCGATCAGCAGCGCCGCGCCGGCTTTTTGCACCGGGCCGGCCAGCGCCTTGGCGCGGGTGATCATGCTGCGCTCGTCGGTCGGCGCGAGGCGCAGCAGCACGGCGGCGATGTCGGCCTGCGCCAGCAGCGCCGGCAACTGCGCCAGTACGGGTGCGGGATCGGCGAGCGGCTTTGTCGCGAGATAAAGGCGCGGAGCGGGCGGCGGTGCCGGGGCTTTGGAGGTGGGTCTGGTGGCCATGATGCTGCTTGATGTCCCCGGACTGCGGCCAAAAAAGGGGTGAGGGAAGCTTTGTAATTCAAATCGAGATGAAAAACGTTGCTTTTTCGTCGCCATGCCTGCGCTTGCCGCAAGCATCCACGTCTTTTCATCGCGGTGCTAAAACGTGGATGGCCGGGACAAGCCCGGCCATGACGATAATACTTCCGAGAGGTGTTTTCCGATTTATGCGATCTTCGGGTCGAGCTCGCCCTTGGCGTAACGCTGCGCCATCTGTGCCGTGGTCAGGATACGCTTGATCTTGCTGGCCTGGCCGGCGGTGTTGAACTCCTGCAGGCGCGCCTTGCAGAGCTTGGTCATCGCTTCCATCGCCGGCTTGAGGTACTTGCGCGGGTCGAACTCGCCGGGGTTCTCCTGCAGCACCTTGCGGATCTGGCCGGTCATCGCCATGCGGTTGTCGGTGTCGATGTTGATCTTGCGTACGCCGTGCTTGATGCCGCGCTGGATCTCCTCGACCGGCACGCCCCAGGTCGGCTTCATCTGGCCGCCGAACTTGTTGATGATGTCCTGCAGATCCTGCGGCACCGACGAGGAGCCGTGCATCACGAGATGCGTGTTCGGCAGCTTGCGGTGGATTTCCTCGATCACGTTCATGGCGAGGATCGCGCCGTCCGGCTTGCGGGTGAACTTGTAGGCGCCGTGCGAGGTGCCCATCGCGATGGCGAGCGCATCGACTTTCGTTTCCTTGACGAACTTCACCGCCTCGTCGGGATTGGTGAGAAGCTGGTCGTGCGACAGCTTGCCCTCGGCGCCATGGCCGTCTTCCTTGTCGCCCATGCCGGTTTCCAGCGAGCCGAGCACGCCGAGTTCGCCCTCGACCGAAATGCCGCCGAGATGCGCCATGTCGGTCACGGTCTTGGTGACGCCGACATTGTAGGCCCAGTCGCCCGGCGTCTTGCCGTCCGCCTTCAGCGAGCCGTCCATCATCACCGAGGTGAAGCCGGCCTGGATCGCCGTCATGCAGGTGGCGGGCTCGTTGCCGTGATCGAGATGCACGCAGACCGGAATCTGCGGATGGATTTCGGTGACCGCATCCATCATGTGCTTGAGCATGACGTCGTTGGCATAGGAGCGCGCGCCGCGCGAGGCCTGGATGATCACCGGCGCGTCGAGCGAGGAGGCCGCCTCCATGATGGCGAGAGCCTGCTCCATGTTGTTGATGTTGAAGGCCGGCACGCCGTAGTCGTGTTCCGCCGCATGATCGAGCAATTGACGCAACGTGATGCGAGCCATCTGCCTGTTCTCCTGTATCTGCGGCGCCCGCCGGGTCGGCTGGGCGCGCTGTCGAATGTCAGTTGTGAGTCGAGCGTAGAACCTCAACGCCGGGCAAAGGTTTCCCTTCCATCCATTCCAGGAAGGCGCCGCCGGCAGTCGAGACATAAGTGAAATCGGATGAGACACCGGCGTGGTTGAGCGCCGCGACGGTGTCGCCGCCGCCCGCCACCGAAATCAGATGGCCGCCCTTGGTGCGCGATGCGGCGTATTTGGCCGCCTGCACGGTGCCGCGGTCGAACGGCGTCATTTCGAACGCACCGACCGGGCCGTTCCACACCAGCGTCACCGCATCGTCGATCGCCGCACGGATGCGTTCGATCGAGCGCGGCCCGACGTCGAGGATCATGCCGTCGTCCGGAATAGCGTCGAGCCCGTAGGCCTGCGAGGGCGCGTTGGCCTCGAAGTGAAACGCCACCACGGCGTCCACCGGCAGGATGATGGCGCAGTTTGCGGCTTCCGCCTTGTTGAGGATGCGCAGCGCCGTCGGTGCGAGTTCCTTCTCGCACAGCGACTTGCCGACATTGATGCCCTGCGCGTGCAGGAAGGTGTTGGCCATGCCGCCGCCGATCACCAGCGCGTCGACCTTGCTGACGAGGTTTTCCAGGAGGGCGAGCTTGGTCGACACCTTGGCGCCGCCGATGATCGCGATCACAGGGTGGGTCGGTGCCTCCAGCGCCTTGGAGAGGGCGTCGAGCTCGGCCTGCATGGTGCGCCCGGCATAGGCCGGCAGCACATGGCCGAGGCCTTCGGTCGAGGCGTGGGCGCGGTGGGCGCAGGAGAACGCGTCGTTGATCCAGATGTCGCCGAGCTTGGCGAGTTCGGCGACGAACGTCGGGTCGTTCTTCTCTTCGCCGGGATGGAAACGGGTGTTCTCGAGGCAGAGGATGTCGCCGGGCTTCATCGCCGCGATCGCGCTTTGCGCGGCTTCGCCGACGCAGTCCTCCGCGAAGCCGACCTGTCGCCGCAGCACATAGCCGAGGGTGATGGCGACCGGCTTCAGCGATGCCTTCGGATCGACGCCCTTGGGGCGGCCGAAATGCGACAGCAGAATAACCTTGCCGCCCTTTTCCGAGATTTCGATGATGGTCTTGGCGACGCGTTCAAGGCGGGTCGCATCCGACACCCGGCCATTGTCCATCGGCACGTTGAGATCGACGCGCACCAGCACGCGCTTGTTGTTGACGTCAACGTCGTCGAGAGTCCGGAATCCAGACATTGCGAACCGCGTTCCTCCGTCCTCGCCATCGAGGTGCGGCCATTTTCGACGCGGCCGTCACCCGGGCGGTTGCATCGGCGCCATACGCCGGGATGCGCCTTGCGCGCCCCGGCGACGGCGTTGTTGTCAGATCAGCTTGCCCATCGCCACGGCGGTGTCGGCCATGCGGTTGGAGAAGCCCCACTCGTTATCGTACCACGACAGCACGCGCACCAGCGTGCCGCCCTGCACCTTGGTCTGGTCCATCGCGAAGATCGACGAATGCTGATCGCCGTTGAAGTCGATCGACACGTTCGGATGATCGGTGACGCCGAGAATGTTCTTGAGCTGCTGCTGCGAAGCGCGGCGCACGGCGTCGTTGATCTCTTCCTTGGTGGTCTGCCTCTTGGCGACGATCTTGAGGTCGATCACCGAGACATTCGGCGTCGGCACGCGGATCGACACGCCGTCGAGCTTGCCCTTCAGCTCGGGCAGCACGAGGCCGATCGCCTTGGCGGCGCCGGTCGAGGTCGGAATCATGGACAGGCCCGCGGCGCGGGCGCGGTAAAGGTCCTTGTGCACGGTGTCGAGGGTCGGCTGGTCACCGGTATAGGCGTGCACCGTGGTCATGAAGCCGGTCTCGATGCCGACGGTGTCGTTCAGCACCTTGGCAACCGGCGCGAGGCAGTTGGTGGTGCAGGAGCCGTTCGAGACCACCGTGTGATCCTTGGTGAGCTTGTCGTGGTTGACGCCGTAGACGATGGTGGCGTCGGCACCGTCGGCCGGCGCGGAGACCAGCACGCGCTTGGCACCGGCGGTGAGATGCGCCGCGGCCTTGTCGCGCGAGGTGAAGATGCCGGTGCACTCCATCGCGATGTCGATGTCGAGCTCCTTCCACGGCAGCGTGGCTGGATCCCGGATCGCGGTGACCTTGATCTTGCCGGAGCCGATGTCGATGGTGTCGCCGTCGACCTTCACTTCGCCGGGGAAGCGGCCATGCACCGAGTCGTAACGCAGCAGATGCGCGTTGGTCTCGACCGGGGCGAGGTCGTTGATGGCAACAACCTGGATGTCCGTGCGCTTGGATTCATGGATTGCGCGCAGGATGTTGCGGCCAATGCGGCCAAATCCATTGATTGCGACCCGGACTGCCATTCAACTTCTCCTCAACTTCGCAAAGACGATTTTCGAGGGCGGTTTTGCCCCGAATGACGCGACGATGCAATCATCCGAAATGCGCAAGGCCGGAATGGTTTACCGGGCCTTGAGGCGTTCTTCGGCGACCTTCGCCACCGCGTCCGCCGTGATTCCAAAATGGTTGTACAATTCCTTGTAGGGCGCGCTGGCGCCGAAGCTGTTCATGCCGACGAAAATGCCGTCGGCGCCGATGATGGCGTCCCAGCCCTGGCGCACCGCGGCCTCGACCGCGACCTTGACCGGCGCATCACCGATGATCGCGGCGCGGGTGGCGGCGTCGCTCTCCAGCAACAGATCCATGCACGGCACCGACACCACCCGCGTCGCGATGCCGCGGCTGGCGAGCAGTTTTTGCGCGGCGACTGCCAGCGAGACCTCGGAGCCGGAGGCGAAGATCGAGACCTTGGCCTCGCCCTCGGCCTGGGAGATTTCATAGGCGCCGGCGGCGCATTTGTTGGTTGCGTCGTTGGTGAGCCGCAGTTGCGGCAGGTTCTGGCGTGTCAGCGCCAGCACGCTCGGACGGTCCTTGGCCTCCAGCGCGAGCTGCCAGCATTCCAGCGTCTCCACGGTGTCGGCCGGGCGGAACACGTTGAGATTGGGAATGGCGCGCAGCGCGGCCAGATGCTCGACCGGCTGGTGCGTTGGGCCGTCCTCGCCAAGACCGATGGAGTCATGGGTCAGGACATGGATGACGCGCTCGCCCATCAGCGCGGCGAGGCGCAGAGCCGGGCGTAGATAGTCGGAGAACACCAGGAAGGTTCCGGAATACGGAATGAGGCCGCCATGCAGCGCGATGCCGTTCATCGCCGCCGCCATGCCGTGCTCGCGGATGCCGTAATTGATGTAGCGACCGCCGTAATTGCCCGGCGAGATCGCGACCATGCCCTTGACGCGGGTGTTGTTGGAGCCGGTGAGGTCGGCGGAGCCGCCGATCATCTCCGGCACCGCGGCGGTCAGCACCTCGAGCGCGTGCTCGGAGGCGGTGCGGGTGGCGATCTCCTTCGGCGCGGCGGCGAGCGTGGCCTTCATGGTCGCGACCGCGTCGGTCAGGGCCTTGACCGGCAGGTCGCCCTTGATACGGCGTTCGAACTCGCTGCGCACCCCGGCTGCCTTGCCCGCCAACCGCTTGTTCCAGTCGTCCCGCGCGCTCTTGCCGCGCGCGCCAACCGCGCGCCAAGCGTTCAGAACATCCGAGGGAATTTCAAACGGCGGTGCGTCCCAGCCGAGCTTCTTGCGGGCGCCGGCGATCTCTTCGGCGCCGAGCGGCGAGCCGTGGGATTTTTCCGAGCCCGCCTTGGTCGGTGCGCCGAAGGCAATCACGGTCTTACAGGCGATCAGGCTCGGCCGGTCGGAGGCCTGCGCGCGCTTGATGGCGTCGGCGATCGCCTGCGGGTTGTGGCCGTCGACATGTTCGGCGGCCCAGCCGGCGGCCTGGAAACGCTTCACCTGATCGACCGAATCTGACAGCGAGATCGCGCCGTCGATTGAAATGCCGTTGTCGTCGAACAGCACAATCAGCTTGTGCAGCTTGAGATGGCCGGCGAAGGCGATCGCCTCCTGGCTGATGCCTTCCATCAAATCGCCATCGGAGGCGAGCACGTAAGTGTGGTGATCGACGATATCGCCGCCGAATTCCGCTTCGAGGCGTCGCTCGGCAAGCGCCATGCCGACCGCGGTGGCAATGCCCTGGCCGAGCGGGCCGGTGGTGGTCTCGACGCCGGAAGTCACGAAGTTCTCGGGGTGTCCGGGCGTCAGCGAGCCGAGCTGGCGGAAACGCTTGATCTCCTCGATGGTCATCGCCGGATTGCCGGTGAGATAAAGCAGCGCATAGAGCAGCATCGAGCCGTGGCCGGCGGACAGCACGAAGCGGTCGCGGTCGGGCCAGGTCGGGTCGGTGGCATCGAATTTCAGGAACTGGGTGAACAGGACGGTGGCGACGTCGGCGGCGCCCATCGGCAGGCCGGGGTGGCCGGATTTGGCCTTTTCGACGGCGTCCATCGCGAGGGCGCGGATGGCGTTGGCCATGCGGGAGGAATCGACGTGCGGAGTTACGGCCTGGAACGTCATGAATTCTCGCTTGAAAGGGGATGAAAGCCCGTCACGGCGGGCTGGATAGCACCCCAAAACCGCCGAGTCCAAGGAAGTTGGGTCCCGTTCCGTGCGCCCCATTCGGTTAACGGTGCATAGCTCGGCGGGTGGGGCGGGTTGGCTGTTTTCGAGATCGCGTTTTCACGGCTAAATGCCTGTCAGCGGCAGATTTTCCGTCTGATTCGGCGCCGTGTTTCCTCCCTGGGGCACCGCGAGGCGTCCCATCGAACAGAAAGTATGGTGCGCGCATGCCCGATCGTGCTTCCCACGGCCTCGCAGCCCGCGAGGCGACCCATGACGCCGCGGCGTCCGGCCCCAGCGATATCGAGCTCGCCACGCGGCGTCTGGCCGCCGCGCTCGATGCGCTGGAAAGCGCAGTGGAGCGCCGCCGGGAGTCCGACCGTAGCGGGGATGAGCTTGCCGCCCGGATCCAGTCGCTCGGTGCCGATCGCTCGCGCCTTGCTCACGAACTCGACGGCTCGCTGGTGCGTTCGCGCGAGATGGAGCGGACCAACCGGGAGATTGCGCAGCGGCTCGATGTCGCCATCGGCACCATCCGGTCCGTGATCGCAGCGGGAGAGCCCTCATGAACCACATCAATGTCACCATCAACGGCCGCCAATACCGCATGGCCTGCGAGGAAGGGCAGGAGACGCGGCTGTTGCGGCTGGCCGAGACGCTTGAATCGCGGGTGGCTAATCTGCGCGGCAAGTTCGGCGAGATCGGCGACCAGCGCCTGACCGTGATGGCCTCGCTGATGATCGCCGACGAGCTGATCGACGCCGAGCGCCGGATCCGCGGGCTACAGGAGGAGGTCGAGGCGCTGCGCGAGGTCCGTGTCGCGGCGACCGACCGGGCGCGCGCGACCCAGACCGCGGTCGCCAACGCGCTCAACGCCGCGTCCGACCGGATCGAGCGGATGACGCGCGAACTCAACCGCCCGCTCGGTCACGGCGTTGCGTTGGGATAAGAGCGTACGGCCGGGGATTTCGTCCGGGGTGGCGCTGGCGGGCGGGCTCGATCATCGCTACATTGGCGGGGCGAGGCTGTGGCGCGCGTCAGGAGCCATATATCCCCGGGGCCTTATCGATCCTTTAGGGAACTGTCCCTGGCCGGGTCCGTGGACCCGATCATATGGTGCCCACCTACTTTCGTAGGGAACTCCGGGATCGAGCGCTTCAACGGCGTCTGCGGCTTCGCACTCCATCCAGGGGGCACGGGCTGATCTCGGACATCGCCAGAAGGCATCTGCGGCGCGTCAGCGCGCGTAGCCTTGCCCTCGGCGTTGCGGGATTGGCGCCGATCAAGAGGTGGCGGCACGGACGATGCTGGACGGCGACAAGGTTTCTTCTTCCGACAAGGACGATTTGCGACAGGCCGCGCTGGCGCGGCGCGATGGGCTGAGCGCGGCGGACCGCATCGTCGCGGCGCGCCGTCTGTCGGAATTGAATGTGCCGGTGGCGGTGGCGCACGGCGTCATCGTTTCCGGTTTTTTTCCGATCCGGGGCGAGATCGATCCGATGCCCCTGATGCAGGTGCTGTTCGATGCCGGCGCCACACTGGCGCTGCCGGTGGTGGCCGGGCGCGACCGGCCGCTGCTGTTCCGGCAATGGGCGCCGGACGCGCCGCTGGTGCGCGGCGCGTATGGCACGCGCGAACCGGTTGCAACCGCGCCCGAGGTCGAGCCGGATGTTCTGCTGGTGCCGTTCGCCGCATTCGATCGCGAGGGCCATCGCATTGGTTATGGCGCGGGCTATTACGACCGCACGCTTGAACGGTTGCGATTATCGAAATCGATCATTGCGATAGGCGTTGGCTTCGCCGTACAGGAAATTGATCGCGTACCATCGTCGGACCACGACGTGCGGCTCGATCTTGTGCTAACGGACAAAGAGGTGATCGATTTGCGGGGGCATTCGTAGCGTGCGTATTCTGTTTGTCGGAGATGTAGTCGGGCGCAGCGGTCGCGCCGTCGTCGCCGAAACGCTGCCCGGCCTGATCCGCGACTGGACGCTCGACCTCGTCGTCGTCAATGGCGAGAATGCCGCCGGCGGCTTCGGTATTACCGAGGCGATCTATCAGGAGCTGCTCGACGCCGGTGCCGATGTTGTCACTCTCGGCAATCATTCCTGGGATCAGCGCGAGGCGCTGGTGTTCATCGAGCGCGCGCCGCGCCTGATCCGGCCGGCGAATTTCGCACCGGGCACGCCCGGCCGCGGCTCCACTCTGGTCGAGACCCGCACCGGCAAGCGGGCGCTGGTCATCAACGGCATCGGCCGCATTTTCATGCAGCCCTCCGACGATCCCTTCGCCGTGATCGAGCGCGAGCTTGGCGCCTGCCCGCTCGGCGAGGTGGTCGACGCCATCGTAGTCGACTTCCATGGCGAGGCGACCAGCGAGAAGCAGGCGATGGGCTATTTCTGCGACGGCCGTGCCAGCCTCGTCATCGGCACCCATACTCATGTGCCGACTGCCGATCACCGCATCCTGCCGCACGGCACGGCCTATATGAGCGATGCGGGCATGACCGGCGACTATGAATCGATCATCGGCATGGACCGTGAGGAGCCGCTCGGCCGGTTCCTGCGCGGCTATCCGGCCGCGCGCTATGCGGCGGCCGATGGCCCTGGTGCGCTGAGCGGGCTTGCTGTGGAAACCGACGACGCCACCGGCCTTGCCCGGCAGGTGGCGCCGGTCCGTATCGGCCCGGGGGTCGATCCGGCTTTGCCGGCATTCTGGACGGCCTGATCTTCACAGCAGGTGGTCGGCGCTTTAATTTTGCGTGGTCCGGGCCTATAAGGCCCGACACCTATTTTCATATCCAGGACAGCGCCCGAGAGAGACCTTCCGCATGGCCGGCCATTCCCAATTCAAGAACATCATGCATCGCAAAGGCAAGCAGGATGCGATGCGCTCCAAGATGTTCAGTAAGCTCGCGCGCGAAATCACCGTGGCCGCCAAGCTCGGCACGCCCGATCCGGCGATGAACCCGCGCCTGCGCGCGGCGATCGTCGCCGCCCGCGCCGAGAACATGCCGAAAGATAATATCGAACGCGCGATCAAGAAGGCGATCGGCGGCGACAGCGAGAACTACGATGAGATCCGTTACGAGGGCTACGGCCCCGGCGGCGTCGCGGTGATCGTCGAGGCGCTGACCGACAACCGCAACCGCGCCGCCTCCGACATCCGCTCCTACTTCACCAAGGCCGGCGGCAATCTTGGCGAAACCGGCTCGGTTTCCTTCATGTTCGACCATCTCGGCGTGATCGAATATGACGCCGGCAAGGCCTCCGCCGACGACATGCTGGAAGCAGCGATCGAGGCCGGCGCGGACGATGTGGTGTCGTCCGAGAACGGCCATGAGGTCTATGCCTCGCAGGAGACATTCCGCGAGGTTGCCAAGGGGCTGGAGGCGAAGTTCGGCGAGCCGCGCAAGGCGGCGCTGACCTGGAAGCCGCAGAACAATATCGCGGTCAGCGACGAGGTTGGCGAGAAGCTGATCAAGCTGCTCGATCTGCTCAACGAGCATGACGACGTGCAGAACGTCTACGCCAATTTCGAGATCTCCGACGCCCTTGCCGCCAAGATGGCGGGCTGAGCGCGGTTCTCGCCTCTCGTCGTTTCACGCTTTCGTTGCGGGCTGCGATTTTTCTTGACGCCGGCAGGGCAAGAGCCCATGTCAGCGCCAAGTGGCGCAGGGTTGTCCGACCGTGCGCCGCGTCACCGGAAACCTCTAATCATGCCAAGCGACAGTCAACGTACTTTGCCGACAACGGCCCGTGCGGTCTGAGCGCTTGAGGCTCACCGCCTGCCGTTGCCGGCAGATCTCGAAGGTGAGTCATGACGGAAATCCACACAGCCTCCGAAGGTGGCTTCAATGCGGCTGTCGTCGCTGCCAGCCTGCTCGGCGAGCACACCGCTGATACGGTCGACGTTCTCAACAAGCTGACGCCCGAAGAGGCGGCGGAAGTGCTGCGGCTGGTGCCGCGCGAGACCGCGATCGAGATTCTCGACAAGCCCGAACTGGATTTCGGCGCCGAAATCATCGAGGCGCTGCCGCACGATATCGCCGTTCCGTTGCTTGCGGGCATGTCGGCCGATATGGCCGCCGATCTTATCCAGCAGTTGCAGGACCCGCCGCGCAGCGAGTTGATGCAGGGTCTCGACGAGGCCTCGCGGGCGACCATCACCAGCCTGTTGTCCTACCCCGACAACACCGCCGGCGCGATGATGACCACCGAATTCGTCAGCGTGCCGAGCAACTGGACGGTGGAGCGCACCTTGCAGCACATCCGTCAGGTCGAGCGTACCCGCGAGACGGTCTATGCGATCTATGTGCTCGATCCCTTCACCCGCCGGCTGACAGGCGCGGTGTCGCTGCGCCGCCTGATCCTGGGCGAGCCGTCCGCGAGCATCGGATCGCTGGCGGTGGAGCCGATCACCACGCTGCCGCTGGCGGACCGCGAGGATGTGGCGCGGTTGATCGCCCGTCACGACCTTCTCGCCGTGCCGGTGGTCGACAAGACGGGGCATCTGCTCGGCATCGTCACCTTCGACGACGTGATCGACGCGATCATCGAGGAAAATACCGAGGACGTGCAGAAGTTCGGCGGCATGGAGGCGATCGAGGAGCCTTACATGCAGATCGGCCTCGGCGACATGATCCGCAAGCGCGGCGTCTGGCTGGCGGTGCTGTTCATCAGCGAGATGCTGACCGCCAGCGTCATGCAGCACTTCGAGGGCGAACTGGAAAAGGCGCTGGTGCTGACGCTGTTCATTCCGCTGATCATGAGTTCCGGTGGCAACTCCGGCTCGCAGGCAACCTCGCTGCTGATCCGCGCACTGGCGCTGCACGACGTCAAGCTCTCCGACTGGTGGCGGGTGATGCTGCGCGAGTTGCCGACCGGGCTTCTGCTCGGGGCCGGGCTTGGCGTCATCGGCATCATCCGGATCGTGTTGTGGCAGAAACTCGGGATTTATGACTATGGCGAGCACTGGCTGCTGGTTGGCCTGACGGTCGCCGCGGCGCTGGTCGGCGTGGTGATGTTCGGTTCGGTGGTCGGCTCGATGCTGCCGTTCGCGCTGCAGCGGATCGGCTTCGATCCGGCCAGCGCGTCCGCCCCCTTCGTCGCCACGCTGGTCGATGTCACCGGCCTGATGATCTATTTCAGCGCCGCGCTGCTGATCCTGCGCGGCACCTTGCTGTAGCACCGGACCTTTGCGGCGGTTTCGGCTATCATGGGGGCGATGACATCGCGCGCGATTCGCATTCTGGGGATTGATCCGGGCCTGCGCCGTACCGGCTGGGGCGTGATCGACGTTGACGGCAACCGGCTGATTTATGTCGGCTGCGGGTCGGTGGAATCGCGCGATGCATCGCCATTGTCGGAGCGGCTGCATGCGTTGCATGAAGGGCTCGCCCGCGTGCTGGGCGATTTTCAACCGGTCGAGGCAGCGGTGGAACAAACCTTCGTCAACAAGGACGGCGCGGCGACGCTCAAGCTCGGCCAGGCGCGCGGCATCGCCATGCTGGCGCCGGCGCTGTTCGGGATTTCGGTTGCCGAATACGCGCCGAACCAGATCAAGAAGACCGTGGTCGGCGCCGGCCATGCCGACAAGAACCAGATCCGCGTCATGCTCGGCATGCTGCTGCCGAAAGCCGATCCGCAGACACCGGACGCCGCCGACGCGCTCGCCATCGCCATCACCCACGCCCATCACCGGCAGAGCATCGCGCTCAGGCTGAAAGTGGCGGGCGCATGATCGGCAAGCTCAAAGGTCTGATCGATTCCTACGGTGAGGATTACGTCATCCTCGACGTGCAGGGCGTCGGCTATCAGGTGCACTGCGCCGCGCGCACGCTGCAGGCGCTGCCCGCGCCCGGCGAGGCCGCGGTGCTGTCGATCGAGACTTATGTGCGCGAGGACCAGATCAAACTGTTCGGCTTCCGCACCGATCTCGATCGTGAATGGTTCCGTCTGCTGCAGACCGTGCAGGGCGTCGGCGCCAAGGTCGCGCTCGCGGTGCTCGTCGACATTGCCGCCGCCCGATCTCGCCAATGCCATTGCGCTGCGCGACAAGACGGCGGTGGCGCGCACCCCCGGCGTCGGGCCGAAGGTCGCCGAGCGCATCGTCACCGAACTCAAGGACAAGGCGCCGGCCTTCGCCAGCGTCGATCCGGCGGTGGTGCATCTGTCCGGCGCAATCGACGACAACAATGCGCCGCGGCCGGTGAGCGATGCGATCTCCGCGCTGGTCAATCTCGGCTATGGCCAGCCGCAGGCCGCCGCCGCGATCGCCAGCGCCGCACGTGCCGCCGGTGACAGCGCGGAGACCGCGCAGCTGATCCGCCTCGGGCTGAAGGAACTCGCCAAGTGAGCGTCGTTCTTGCCTCGTCCCTGCATCTGCCGCGTTTTGTTCGCGCCGGAGCGCCGTCATGACTTCGCCCCGCCTTGTCACCCCCGAGCGCCGTACCGACGACATCGGCGATACCTCGCTGCGTCCGCAGAACCTGTCGGAATTTGTCGGCCAGCAGCAGGCGCGCGCCAATCTGTCGGTGTTCATCGACGCCGCGCGCAAACGCGGCGAGGCGCTCGACCACGTGCTGTTCGTCGGTCCCCCGGGGCTCGGCAAGACCACGCTGGCGCAGATCGTGGCGCGCGAGCTTGGCGTCGGCTTCCGCGCCACCTCCGGTCCGGTGATCGCCAAGGCCGGCGATCTCGCGGCGCTGCTGACCAATCTCGAAGAGCGCGACGTGCTGTTCATCGACGAGATTCATCGGCTTAATCCGGCGGTGGAGGAGGTGCTCTATCCGGCGATGGAGGATTTCCAGCTCGATCTCATCATCGGCGAGGGACCGGCGGCGCGTTCGGTGAAGATCGATCTGGCCAAATTCACGCTGGTCGGCGCCACCACGCGCGCGGGGCTGCTGACCAATCCGCTGCGCGACCGCTTCGGCATTCCGGTGCGGTTGAATTTCTACACCGAGGACGAGCTTGAGAAGATCGTCACCCGCGGCGCGCGGGTGCTCGAACATCGGCATGACGGCGGACGGCGCCAACGAGATCGCGCGACGCTCGCGCGGCACGCCGCGCATTGCCGGACGGCTGCTGCGGCGGGTGCGCGATTTTGCCTCCGCCGCCGATGCCGCCGCGATCGATCGCAGGATCGCCGATCATGCGCTTGGCGCGCTCGAGGTCGATCAGGCCGGGCTCGATGCGATGGACCGCCGTTATCTCTCCACCATTGCGCTGCACTACGGCGGCGGTCCGGTTGGCGTCGAGACGCTGGCGGCGGCGCTGTCGGAGCCGCGCGATGCCATCGAGGACATCATCGAGCCGTTTTTGATCCAGTGCGGCTATCTGCAGCGTACCCCGCGCGGGCGGCTGCTCACCTCGCACGCGTTCAAGCATCTCGGCCTTGCCGAGCCGTCGCGCGATCCGGCGCAGTTCGGCATGTTCGGCACGGGCGACGAATGATTCCTCAAGATCGACTCTGTGATGACTGATTCTGCAACCAGCACGACGCCCCTTCCGCATCTCGACGGCGAAATCCGCAACGGCAGGCATGCCATGCAGATCCGCGTCTATTATGAAGACACGGATTTTTCCGGCATCGTCTATCACGCCAATTTCCTGCGCTTCATGGAGCGCGGCCGCACCAATTATTTGCGCCTGCTGGGCGCCGAGCAGAGCGCGCTGTTCGCCGAAGCAGCAGGCGATGCGCCCGGTTTTGCCTTCGTGGTACGCTCGATGCAGATCGAATTCCTGCGGCCGGCGCGGATGGACGACATTCTCACCGTCGTCACGCGCTCCGAGGAGATCAAGGGCGCGTCGATGATGCTGGCGCAGGAGGTGCGGCTCGGCGAGGAGCTATTGATGGAGGCGCGGGTCAAGGTCGCCTTTGTCTCCGGCGGGCGGGCGCGGCCGATCCCGAAGGCGCTGCGCATCGCCATGAAGGCCGATCAGGTCTGAGTTGCGGGAGTTTCTGACGCGTGCGCGCCCGTATCCGCGACCCTTGACAATTGTACCGATCGGTACATATTGTACTCATCGGTACAAATAAGGAGAGATTACGATGTCGCGTCCGCCCCTGCCGCCATTTACGCGTGAAACCGCCGCCCAGAAGGTGCGCGGCGCCGAGGATGGCTGGAATTCCCGCGATCCGGTCAGGGTCGCGCAAGTCTATACTGAAGACAGCATCTGGCGGAATTGCTCGGAATTCATTCAGGGTCGCGAGGAGATCGTGAAGTTTCTCACCCGCAAGTGGGAGAAGGAGCACGAATACCGGCTGGTCAAGCAGCTCTGGGCATTCGACAACCAATTCATCGCGGTGAAATTCCAGTATGAGTGGCACGACGACGCGGGGCAGTGGTTCCGTTCCTACGGCAACGAGAACTGGGAGTTCAACGCAGAGGGCTTGATGCGCCGGCGCGAAGCGAGCATCAACGACGTGATGATCAAGGAAAGCGAGCGCCGCTTCCATTGGCCGGCGCCGGGACCGCGTCCGGCTGGCGTGCCGGAGCTCGCGCCCGTTCCGAAGTAAGGATAGGCCGTTTCGGCCGGAGGGTTATGGCAAAAACGATGACGGAGCGCGCGGATATCCTGCCGGGTTTGGCCGAGGTGTTCCGCGCGCATGGCTATGAAGGGACGACCATCACGTTGCTCAGCGAAGCGACGGGATTGGGCAAGGGCAGCCTCTATCATTTTTTCCCCGGCGGCAAAGAGCAGATGTGCGCCGAGGTGCTGGCGGAGATCGATGGCTGGTTCGAGGCCAACATCTTCCAGCCGCTGCTCAAGGGTGATGATCCGGCGGATGCGATCGCCGCGATGGTCAAAGCGGTGGAACGCTATTTCAAATCCGGGCGGCGGGTGTGCGTGGTCGGCGTGGTGGCGCTTGGCGCGGCGCGCGATGCCTTTGCCGAGCCGGTGCGGGCCTATTTTAAACGCTGGACCGACGCGCTTGCGGCTGCTTTGCGCCGCTGCGGGCTTGGCGCCGACGCGGCGCGCCGCCGCGCCGAGGACGCGCTGCTGGTGATCCAGGGCGCGCTGGTGATCGCACGCGCGCTCGACGATCCGAAGGTGTTTTCCCGCGCCATGGCCGACATGCAGGGGCGTCTGCTCGCCGATCTGGCGAGCGCCGAGCCGGTCTGATCGCTTCCAGCCTGCGTAAAACCCGTGACGCGTATGCGCACCTCATGTAAAAGTCGTTTACATGATTTGGCGTAAGACACACAGATGAGTTGGGACAAGGGCCGCGGCCGCCGCGAGGGTTATCATCACGGCAACCTGAAAGAGGCGCTGGTCGAGGCCGCGCTTGACCTGATCGCGCGCAAGGGCCCGGCCGGCTTCACCTTCGCCGAGGCCGCGCGTTCGGCCGGCGTCAGTCCCGCCGCGCCTTATCGTCATTTCCGCGATCGCGACGAATTGCTGGCCAGCATCGCGCAGCAGGGCTTCGAGCAATTCGAGGCGCGGCTGAATGCGGCCTGGAATGATGGCCGGCCCGACACCCTCACCGCGTTTCAGCGCGTCGGCAAAGCCTATCTCGCTTTTGCGCGCGAGCATCCGGCGCATTACTCCGCGATGTTCGAATCCGGGCTGCCGCTCGACGGCAATCCCGCTTTGTTGATCGCAAGCGAACGCGCCTTTGCGATCATCCGCGCCGCCGCCGAGCGGCTGGTGGCGCTGGCGCCGCCGGATCAGCCACGGCCGCCGGCCTTGATGATGGCGCTGCACATCTGGTCGATGTCGCACGGCATCGCCTCGCTGTTCGGGCGCGGCGATGCGGCCTCGCGCAAGCTGCCGATGTCGTCCGAGGATCTCTTGGAAGCGGGCGTGCTCGTCTATCTCAAGGGCCTCGGGTTCCCGACCGCCCAGCAAATGGCTCAATCCTCCGCCAAAAAATAATCCCGCCGCGACCGCCTGTGCGCAACTTGACAAGGTCGGTGGCCAAACCCATTATGTGAATGTTATTTACATTCACGGGAGCGTGAGGGAGACCCAGATGGCGAATACCGCAGACTTCGACAGATCGGGGCGTCCGGCCTGGGCCGGCTCCCGGCCCGATGACTCCCACTGGCGGGCTCAGGGATGGGCACCGGGCTGCCACCCGGCCTCGATCCTGATCATCATCGCCGCCTTCATCGTCTGGTGGCCGCTCGGTCTGGCGGCGCTGGCCTACACATTCTGGAGCAGGAAAATGGGTTGCTGGAATCATCAGCGTTTCGCCGACAAGATGGAGCGGATGCAGTGGAAGATGGACCGGATGCGTGGCCGCATGGAGGGCCGCGGCTTCTGGGCGCCGTCGAGCGGCAACCGCGCCTTCGACGACTACCGCATGGAGACGCTGCGCCGTCTCGAGGAGGAGCAGAAGGAGTTCAAGGAGTTCCTTGAGCGCCTGCGCCACGCCAAGGACAAGGAGGAGTTCGACGCCTTCATGGCGCAGCACCGTCCGCGTCCCAACCCCTCCGATGAGCAGCCGCAGGCCTGATCTTCGGCAATCTTAAAGAAGCCGCCCGCCTCCCCGAGACGGGCGGCTTTGTCATGCTCGGCTGTTCCCGACCTTGATCGTAAAGGCTTTTCGCGGTCAAAAGCGGGTTTTGGTAACCCCTTTTTAACCACGCCGGGCGTCTGGTGAGAGGGCCAAAACAGCGCGGACAGCCCTCGTTTTGACATGTTGGCGGGACATTGAGGGAACGGCCCCGGGGAGGGCCGTTTCACGCGACATGGCATCGGCTTTGACGATCGGCAACGTCAGCGTTTTGGCTGCATCCGCGAAGGTTGCGGTTACGCCACCGCCTCGCGCGCATCCATGGAGACAGGCGTTGTTGAGAGGATACCAATCATGAATCCAGCCGATGTGGCCCAATCAGCCCTGCCGCTGGCGTCCTCCGACGTGTCGCTGATTTCGCTGTTCTGGCAGGCGCACATCGTGGTCAAGCTCGTGATGCTTGGCCTGCTCGCCTGTTCGGTCTGGGTCTGGGCGATCGCGATCGACAAGATTTTTCTTTATGCGCGCACCAAGCGGGCGATGGACCGCTTCGAGCAGGCATTCTGGTCGGGGCAGTCGATCGACGAGCTTTATCGCGCGCTGTCCGCCAAGCCGACCCATTCGATGGCCGCGCTGTTCGTGGCGGCGATGCGGGAATGGAAACGTTCCTTCGAGAGCCACTCGCGCTCTTTCGCCGGCCTGCAGATGCGTATCGACAAGGTGATGAGCGTGTCGATTGCGCGTGAGATCGAGCGGCTGGACCGCCGCCTGCTGGTGCTGGCGACGGTCGGCTCGGCGAGCCCCTTCGTCGGCCTGTTCGGCACGGTCTGGGGCATCATGTCGAGCTTTCAGTCGATCGCGGCGTCGAAAAACACCTCGCTCGCGGTGGTGGCGCCCGGCATTGCCGAGGCGCTGTTCGCCACCGCGATCGGTCTGATCGCTGCAATTCCTGCCACGATTTTCTACAACAAGTTCACCTCCGAGGTGAATCGCCAGGCGCAGCGTCTGGAAGGTTTCGCCGACGAGTTTTCTGCGATCCTGTCGCGCCAGATCGACGAGCGGGCGTGAGGGGAACGGTTACGGCAACGGACACAAGAACGGATCTGGCGTCATGGGCATGAGCATGGGTGGCGGAGCGGGCGGCGGCGGACGACGCCGCCATCAGCGCGCCAACGTGATGGCGGAGATCAACGTCACCCCGATGGTGGACGTGATGCTGGTGCTGCTCATCATCTTCATGGTGTCGGCGCCGCTGCTCACCGTCGGCGTGCCGCTCGACCTGCCGCAGACCGCGGCCAAGAGTCTCGATCAGGACAAGGAGCCGCTGACGCTGTCGGTGCAGGTCACCGGCAAGGTGTTCCTCAACGATACCGAGGTGCCGGTGCAGGATCTCATTCCGAAGCTCAAGGCGGTCACCGAGGCGCGCGGCGGCATGGATGAGCGCATCTTTGTTCGCGGCGACACAAAAGCCGATTACGGTACGGTGATGCGGGTGATGGGCCGTTTGTCGGCGGCCGGCTTCAAGCGCGTCGCGCTGGTGACCGAGGTCGAACAGGGGAGCTGACGTGAAGATCGACAAGACACTTGCAGCGTCTGTCGCCTTGCACGTCCTCGTGATCGGCTGGGGGCTGGTCTCGTTTTCGTCCAAGGCTTTCGACACGACGCCGGAAGAGTCGTTGCCGGTCGACATCGTTTCCGCCGAGCAGTTCGCCAAGGCGACGCAAGGCATCAAGACCGGCAAGAAGGAAAATCCAAAGCCGCTGGCCGAGAAGGTGGCCGATCCAACTCCGCCGGTCGACGATCCGGTCGGCAAGATTGACGACAAGAAGCCGCCGGTGGTGACCGACGCGGCGCCGGCCCCGCCGCCGAAGCCTGCCGAGAAGCCGGTGGAGAAGAAGCCGGATCCGCCGAAGCAGGTCGCCGAGGACAAGCCGAAGGAAGAGGCCAAGCCGAAGCCGGCCGAGAAAAAGCCGGAACCGCCCAAGGTCGACCCGATCGCCGAAGCCCTGAAGAAGGAAGCGAAGAAGCCGCCGCCGAAGCCGCAGACCGCCGCGGCGACGCCGCAACCGCCGCAGCCCAAACGCGAGCGCGTGTTCGATCAATCGAAGATCGCGGCGCTGCTCGACAAGCGCGATCCGTCGCGGCAGTCGATCACGGGCTCGGAGCTCAATTCGCAGGCCTCGCTCGGCACCGCCAAGGGCCGCGCCGCTGACAATTCGGCGACCTGGGGCGCGATGTTCAAGAGCCAGGTCGAACGCTGCTGGAAGAAACCCTATGGCGGCATCGAGGCGCAGCAGATCGAGACCAGCTTCACCATCAAGCTGAAGCAGGACGGCTCGCTGGAATCGATGCCGGTGCCGCTGCCCGGCAGCAACACGCCTTACGCGCGCGTCTATCAGGAGAGCGCGATGCGGGCGATCATTGAATGTCAGCCCTATCGCTTGCCGTCGACCTATTTCAACGAATGGAAGTTCTTCGAGCCGGTGTTCACCGAGAAATTCTCCTGACGCGCGCAAGGCCGCGTCGCGGCGCGCCGCAGCACACACGAAAAGATGACATGATGAAAAAGGACGAAGTGTCGAAGATGGATTTCAGCCTGAGCCGCCGCCAGATGATGACCGCGACCGCCTCCGCCAGCCTGCTGCTGACGAGCCCGGTGCGCCGCGCGCTGGCGCAGGCGCGGGTGCAGATCACCGAAGGCAACTTCCAGCCGATCCCGATCGCGATTCCGAATTTCGTGCCGGGCACGCAGGGCGACGTTGAGGTTTCCAACGGCATCGCCCAGGTCATCACCAACAACCTGCGTCGCAGCGGTCTGTTCGCACCGATCGACCAGGCTGCCTTTATCGAGCGCATCAGCAATATCGACGTGCCGCCGCAGTTCCAGAACTGGCGCACCATCAGCGCGCAGGCGCTGGTCACCGGCCGTGCCACGCGGCAGGGCGACGGCCGCCTCAAGGCTGAATTCCGGCTGTGGGACGTGCCGGCGAGCAAGCAGCTCACCGGGCAGCAATACTTCACCTCGCCGGAATCCTGGCGGCGCGTCGCGCACATCATCTCGGACCAGATCTATGAGCGCCTGACCGGCGAAAAGGGTTATTTCGACAGCCGCGTCGTGTTCATCGACGAGAGCGGTCCGAAGGACCGCCGCGTCAAGCGTCTGGCGATGATGGATCAGGACGGCGCCAATGTGCGCTATCTGACGCGCGGTGCCGATCTCGTCATCACGCCGCGCTTCTCGCCCTCGACGCAGGAAATCACCTACATGGAATACGGGCAGGGTGATCCGCGCGTCTATCTGTTCAATGTCGAGACCGGCCAGCGTGAGATCGTCGGCAATTTCCCCGGCATGTCGTTCTCGCCGCGGTTCTCGCCGGATGGCCAGCGCATCATCATGAGCCTGCAGCAGGGCGGCAATTCCAATCTGTTCGTGATGGATCTGCGCTCCAAGACCACGACGCGCGTCACCGACACGCCGGCGATCGATACTTCGCCGTCTTACGCGCCGGATGGCTCGCGCATCTGTTTCGAGAGCGATCGCGGCGGCAAGCCGCAGATTTATGTCATGTCGGCCGGCGGTGGCGCGGCGCAGCGTATTTCGTTCGGCGAGGGCAGCTATTCGACGCCGGTGTGGTCGCCGCGCGGCGATTACATCGCCTTTACCAAGCAGGGCGGCGGCCAGTTCGCCATCGGCATCATGAAGCCGGATGGTTCGGGGGAACGTATTCTCACTGCGGGCTATCATAATGAGGGGCCGACCTTCGCGCCGAACGGCCGCGTCCTGATGTTCTTCCGCGACACGGGCGGCGGGCCTTCGCTCTACACCATCGACATTTCCGGCCGTAACGAGCTCAAGGTGCCGACGCCGGGCTATGCGTCCGATCCGGCGTGGTCGCCGCTGCTGTCGTAAGAGCCGCGCATCCCCTGCATGAGCCCATCGCGCCTCGCGCGGTGAGCTTGTCTTTCGCACATGAATAATGTGGAACCTTGTTGCGTGGCGAACAGGTCGCACCTGCCGGACAATCGCCACGCGGGGCGCAACCCTTCAATGTCGCGCCATATTTACACCCTATTAACCACCGCAATCGCTTTTGGCGGTTAAGGGGCATTTTACCGGTCTTCGCAACACCTCATCAAGGTTGACGGAACGTTCGCTTAACCAAGCGGCGCTAGACCGGACACTGTCGAATACAGATACGCGAGCGTGGAGGCTCCCGAATGAAACATCAGATGCGAATCCTCCAGGGATTGAAGTTGGCCGCCGTGCTGGCCGTGGCGCTGTCGATGGGCGCCTGCGCCAACAAGAATGGCATGGGTGCCGATGGAACGATGGCGGGTGCCGCGACGCCGGGTAGCCAGCAGGACTTCGTGGTCAATGTCGGCGACCGCGTGTTCTTCGAAAGCGATCAGACCGAGCTGTCGCCGCAGGCGATCGCGACCCTCGACAAGCAGGCGCAGTGGCTGCAGCAGTACAACCGCTACACCTTCACCATCGAAGGCCACGCGGACGAGCGCGGTACGCGTGAATACAACATCGCGCTCGGCGCGCGGCGCGCCCAGTCGGTGCGCAGCTTCCTCGCCTCGCGCGGCATCAATCCGAACCGGATGCGCACCATCTCCTACGGCAAGGAACGTCCGGTTGCGGTGTGTAACGACATCTCCTGCTGGTCGCAGAACCGCCGCGCGGTTACGGTGCTCAACGCCAGCTCCTGAGGCCGGTGCCAAGGTTTACGAAAATCACGGCGCCTTCGGGCGCCGTTTTTTATTGTCGCGGATGGCGCGGGCGTGATCGCGCCCCCCTGTCGCAAGTCACATTTTTGGCGTACTCCATCCCTCAAGCTTGCGCGCTTTCGACATGAGAATTTTTAGAGTCGGTCAGATGTCATCCCTCCTTCACATGCGTTTCGCCCTCGCGGCCTGCCTCGCGCTTGCCTGCCTTCCCGCGCCTGCTTTCGCGCAGGCCGACGATATCGACCCGGAGATGCGGATCGAGCGGCTGGAGAACCAGCTTCGCCAGCTCACCGGCCAGAACGAGGAATTGCAGTTCCGCAACCGCCAGCTCGAGGAGCAGCTCCGGCAATTGCAGAGCGGCGCGCCTGCGCCTGCCGGTCAGCGCCCCGGTCCGGCTATGGCGACCCCCTCGCAGGTGCCGCAGCAGAATGCGCCTTATCCGGCGCAGCAGCAGCCTTATCAGAACCAGACCTATCAGACCGCGCCGCAGCCGCTGCCGCCGCAAAACGCCGGCCAGCCCGCGCCGATGGTGCCAACGCCGCCCGGCGGTGGCAGCCGGCGGGGCGATGCGTTCGATCCGAACCAGAGCCCTAACGCACCGGGCGTGCCGCGCGCGCTTGGCGGCGGCCAGCTTCCGGTCAGCGGCAACGCGCAGGGCGGACGCGCGCCCGGCGAGCCGCTCAATCTGTCGAATAATCCGCAGGGCTATCCCGATCAGGGCTACCAGCAACAGGGTGCGCCGGCTCAAGCTCCCGCCAGCGGCGCCGCTGCTGCGCTAACGACGTTGCCGCCGTCGGCGACGCCGAAGGACGAATTCGATCTCGGCATCGGTTACATCCAGCGCAAGGACTATGCGCTGGCCGAGGAGACCATGCGCAATTTCACCGCGAAATATCCGAGCGACCGTCTGGTCGCGGATGCACAATACTGGCTCGGCGAAAGCCTCTATCAGCGCCAGCGTTATCGCGATGCCGCCGAATCTTTCCTGTCGGTGACCACCAAATACGACAAGTCCGCCAAGGCGCCCGACGCGCTGCTGCGGCTCGGCCAGTCGCTGGCGGCGCTGAAGGAAAAGGAAGCCGCCTGCGCCGCGCTCGGCGAGATCAATCGCAAATATCCCCGCGCCTCGAGCGGCGTGAAGCAGGGCGTTGCCCGCGAGCAGAAGCGGGTCGGCTGCTGATTGCGGCGCGATACCGAACTGGCCTTGCGCCGGACCCTAGGGGGATCGGTGTCTCTCATCTTTCGTCATTGCCGGGCTTGACCCGGCAATCCATCCTTCCTGAGATATCGCTCGCGAAGACGACGTGCGCAGGGCAGGCTCTGCGCGTATCTTGGCTTGCGAGTTGTCATGTTCAGGAAATGATGGGTGCCTTTGGCAGGTCATGACCGGCGCTGAAGATCAAAAAACCAGACCGCGTCATGCGCGCGCCGCGGAGGCGGTGTCGGCGCAGGAGGCGAGGCGCCTGTTCGCGGCGTGGAAGTCCGCGCCCGCGCTGCTGCTCGCGGTGTCCGGCGGGCCGGATTCGACGGCATTGCTTTGGCTCGCGGCACGCTGGCGCCGCGCACTCAAGAACGGCCCGCGCGTCATCGCCGCCACCGTCGATCATTGTTTGCGCGAGGAATCGGCGCGTGAGGCGCGCGAGGTCAAAAAACTCGCCGCCGCGCTTGGCATCGCGCATCGCACGCTGGTCTGGCGCGGCGACAAGCCGGCGGCCGGTGTCCCGGCGGCCGCGCGCACCGCGCGCTACGCGCTGCTCGCGGAAGCGGCTCGCCGCGCCGGCGCCAGCGCGATCGTCACCGCGCACACGCTCGACGATCAGGCTGAGACCGTGCTGATGCGGCTGTCGCGCGGCTCTGGCATCGGCGGGCTCGGAGGCATGGCGCGGGCATCGGAGCGCGAGGGCATGGCGCTGCTGCGGCCGTTCCTCGATATCCCCAAGGACCGGCTGATCGCGACATTGCGCCGCGCCAGGATCGATTTCGCCAGCGATCCGACCAATCACGATCGGGCCTATACACGGCCGCGGCTGCGCGAACTGATGCCGGCGCTTGCTTCGGAAGGCGCCGATGCGCGCAATCTGGCGCGGCTCGCGGCGCGGCTCGCGCGTGCCAACGCGGCGCTCGAACTGATGGCCGATGGCGCGGAACGCTATCTGCGCCGTCTCGATGCGGAAGAGGCGGCGGCAAAGGAGGCAATCGGCTTCGATCTGCCGGCCTTCTGCCGGCTGTCGGAAGAATTACGGGTCCGTCTGTTGCTGCGCGCCGTCAATCGCATCGGCCATGAGGGGCCGGCTGAACTCGGCAAGGTCGAAACCCTGTTGCGGGCACTCGATGCCGCCCGGAGCGCTCGATCGGTCCGGTTTCGGCAGAGTCTGGCCGGCGCGGTGATTGCGATCGAGCGTAATCGTCTGACCATTCGTCCGGCGCCGCCGCGTCGTCATGGCACGTCCACCTCGTCGCGCGCGCGGCCCAAACGCACTCGGCCTTAACCAATTCGAGGGACCGGAGGCGCGTTTGCCGTGTTTTCACCTAGAACCCGGTTAAGATGCGTTAAATAGTCTTGAGCAGTTCCCTTGGCATCCGGGCAGGCGACACCTAGATTGTAGCCAACTGGCACAGCCAAACCCCCATTTTCGACGGGGACACAGAGGCTTGCAATCTTGCGAGCCACGAAGGACACGGAATGAACGCCAATCTGCGCAATTTTGCCCTCTGGGTCATTATCGTCCTGTTGCTATTGGCGTTGTTCACGCTCTTCCAGAATCCGGGACAGCGTGCCGCCTCTCAGGACATCTCGTTTTCGCAGCTGTTGACCGAAGTCGACCAGAACCGGGTCCGCGATGTCGTGATCCAGGGTCCGGAGATCAACGGTACCTTCACCAACGGCTCGACCTTCCACACCTACGCGCCGAGCGATCCGACGCTGGTCAAGCGTCTGTATGACGGCAAGGTCTCGATCACTGCCAAGCCGCCGGGCGACAACGTGCCGTGGTTCGTCTCGCTCCTGGTGTCGTGGCTGCCGTTCATCGCGCTGATCGGCGTGTGGATCTTCATGTCGCGGCAGATGCAGGGCGGCGCCGGCAAGGCGATGGGCTTCGGCAAATCGCGCGCCAAGATGCTGACCGAGGCGCATGGTCGCGTCACCTTCGATGATGTCGCCGGCGTCGACGAAGCCAAACAGGATTTGCAGGAGATCGTCGAGTTTCTGCGCGATCCGGGCAAGTTCCAGCGGCTCGGCGGCCGGATTCCGCGCGGCGTGCTGCTGGTCGGCCCTCCGGGCACCGGCAAGACGCTGATCGCGCGCGCGGTCGCGGGCGAGGCCAATGTGCCGTTCTTCACCATTTCGGGTTCGGACTTCGTCGAAATGTTCGTCGGCGTCGGCGCCAGCCGCGTCCGCGACATGTTCGAGCAGGCCAAGAAGAACGCGCCCTGTATCATCTTCATCGACGAAATCGATGCGGTCGGCCGTCATCGCGGCGCCGGTCTCGGCGGCGGCAATGACGAGCGCGAGCAGACGCTGAACCAGTTGCTGGTCGAGATGGATGGCTTCGAGGCCAATGAGGGCGTGATCCTCATCGCCGCGACCAACCGCCCCGACGTGCTTGATCCCGCGCTGCTGCGTCCGGGCCGCTTCGACCGTCAGGTCGTGGTGCCCAATCCGGACGTGGTCGGCCGCGAGCAGATCCTCAAGGTTCACGTCCGCAAGGTGCCGCTGGCGCCGGATATCAACCTCAAGACCATCGCACGCGGCACCCCGGGCTTCTCCGGCGCCGACCTGATGAACCTTGTCAACGAGGCTGCGCTCACCGCCGCGCGCCGCAACAAGCGCATGGTGACGCAGGCCGAGTTCGAAGAGGCCAAGGACAAGGTGATGATGGGCGCCGAACGCAAGTCGCTCGTCATGACCGAGGAAGAGAAGCTGCTGACGGCCTATCACGAGGGCGGTCACGCCATCGTCGGCCTCAATGTTCCGGCGACCGATCCGATCCACAAGGCGACCATCATTCCGCGCGGCCGTGCCCTCGGCATGGTCATGCAACTGCCCGAGCGCGACAAGCTGTCGATGTCGCTCGAGCAGATGACGTCGCGTCTCGCCATCATGATGGGCGGCCGCGTCGCGGAAGAACTGGTGTTCGGCAGGGAGAAGGTGACGTCCGGCGCATCGTCCGACATCGAGCAGGCCACCCGGCTTGCGCGCATGATGGTGACGCGCTGGGGCCTGTCCGAGGAACTCGGCACCGTGTCCTATGGTGAGAATCAGGACGAGGTGTTTCTCGGTATGTCGGTGTCGCGCACCCAGAACGCGTCCGAGGCGACGGTGCAGAAGATCGACAAGGAGATCCGCCGTTTCGTCGAGGAAGGCTACAACGAGGCGACCCGCATTCTCACCGAGAAGCGCGCCGATCTCGAAGCCCTCGCCAAGGGCCTGCTTGAATTCGAGACGCTGACGGGCGACGAGATCACCGACCTGCTCAATGGCAAGAAGCCGAACCGCGAGTCGGTGCTGGAGCCGTCGGGGCCGCGCACCTCCGCAGTGCCGCCGGCCGGCAAGCCGCGCCCGCGGCCTGATCCGGGTCTGGAGCCGCAGCCGCAGGCGTAAGCCGCGCCGACTGCGTTTCCTCCTGCTATACCCGAAAGGCGCAGCGCCCACGCTGCGCCTTTTGTGTTTCAGAGGGTATCGTACCGCCCGCAGGGAGCTTCCTTGACCGCCGCTTCGTCCCGTCTCGCCCGGCTGCGGCAGATTCCCCGCGGCATCTGGGTGCTCGGCTTTGTCTCGATGCTGATGGATATCTCCTCGGAGATGATCCACGCCTTGCTGCCCGTCTATCTGATGACCGTGCTCGGCACCTCCGCGCTGGCGGTCGGCGTGATCGAGGGCGTGGCCGAGGCGACGGCCTCCATCGTCAAGGTGTTCTCCGGCGCGCTGTCGGATTGGCTCGGCAAACGCAAATGGCTCGCCGCGTTCGGCTATGGCCTTGCCGCTGTCACCAAGCCGGTGTTTCCGCTGGCGTCATCGGTAGGCTGGCTGGTGGCGGCGCGTTTTGTCGACCGGGTCGGCAAGGGCATCCGCGGTGCACCGCGCGATGCGCTGGTGGCGGATCTTGCGCCGGCGGATTTGCGTGGCGCGAGCTATGGGCTGCGGCAGTCGCTCGACACCGTCGGCGCATTCCTCGGGCCGGGGCTTGCGATCGGGCTGATGTGGCTGACCGCCAATCATTTCCAAACAGTGTTCTGGATTGCCGTGATTCCGGCAGTGCTGGCGGTCGTCCTGATCGTGTTCGCGGTGCATGACCCCGAGCGTCGCGGCGAGACGCACGCGGTCCGCTCGCCGCTCAGTGTTGCGGCGATGCGCCATCTCGGCGCGGCCTATTGGGTGACGGTGGCGATCAGCACGGTATTCACCCTTGCGCGCTTCAGCGAAGCCTTCCTGATCCTGAAGGCGCAGGCGGTCGGCCTGCCGATTTTCCTGGTGCCGCTGGTGCTGGTGCTGATGAACATCGTTTACGCGCTGACGTCCTATCCGATCGGCGTGCTGTCCGACCATGTCAGCCGCATCGATCTGCTCGGTGTTGGGCTGATTGTGCTGATCGTGGCGGATGTGGTGCTTGGGCTGGCCACCGGCATTGTCGGCGTGGCGTGCGGCGTCGTCCTCTGGGGCCTGCATATGGGTTGCACGCAGGGCGTGATTGCTGCGCTGGTCGCCGATACTGCGCCGGCGGAATTGCGCGGCACCGCCTTTGGCATCGTCAATCTGCTCGGCGGCGTCGCGCTGCTCGCCGCCAGCATTCTCGCTGGGCTGCTCTGGGATCAGGTCGGCGCGCCGGCGACCTTCCTGGCCGGCGCCGGCCTTTCCATTGCTGCGCTGGTCGGCGTCGTCCTGGTTCGCGGCCGGATCTTTGTCCGCTGAGCTGCCGCGGCTCGCCGTAGGCCCAAAATGCTGCACCGCGAATTTGTTCTACGCGGTGTAGAAATCCTTGCCTCGATATTTGAACTGGTGTTCACTCTTTCTCGGAGACCAATTCCTGCAATGGTTTATCGCCGCACACATCAGGTTGTAAAACGCCTCGCGGCGCGTCGGGCATCAATTCTTGCGGCGGCGCGCGATGCGGCGGCGGAGGGCGGCATGGCGGCGGTGCAGATTGCTCCGGTGGCCGCCCGCGCCAATGTCGCCGCCGGCACGGTCTATCGCTACTTCCCTTCCAAAGCCGACCTGATTTCGGAACTGATCGCGGATGTCTCGCGCGCCGAACTGGTTGCGATCCGCCGCGCCGCCGAGGCCGCGCCCGGTCCATCGTCGGCGCTGGCGGCGGCGGTGACCACCATTGCCGTGCATGTGGTGTCGAACCGCAAGCTGGCATGGGGCATCCTCGCCGAACCGGTCGATGTCGATGTCACGGAATCGCGTCTGGCCAGCCGCCGCGAGATCGCCGCTGAAATCGAGAGCCGGATCGATGCGGCGATGCGCGCCGGACATCTGCCGGCGCAGGATACCGCGCTTGCGGCCACGGCGCTGATCGGCGCGCTGCATGAGGCGCTGGTCGGTCCGCTCGCGGCCCAGACCATGGACGACCCGGTGCGGTTGCGCGATGCGGTGCAGACCATTGCGCTGTTCGCCCTGCGTGCGGTCGGCGTGCTTGATGCCCGCGCCCGCGGCCTTGTGGTGCAGGCCGTGCTGCCGGTTAAGATGGTGGTCGGCGCCTGATCGGTTGACCCCGATCAAACGCTCCGCGGACATGGGCTGCGCCCCGGACCACATGCGGCTCATATACCGCTACGTCATGCAGCGATGAGCGCTGCGGGCTACCAAAGTCCGCTTGAAAGTGCTTTTGATTGCACACATACCCTCGCAAGACGCGGTCGCGCGCAGCCGGAGATTGAGCGATGACGATTTTGATGCCTGCGGCGGATGAAGCCGTTCTGGCGCGGCGTGACGAGATTATCGCTGCGCTGCAGAAGATAGTGCCGGGCGAGGGCGTGATCTGGAAGGAAGCAGAGATGCGTCCTTACGAATCCGATGCGCTCACCGCCTATCGTCAGCCGCCGATGGTGGCGGTGCTGCCGGACACCACCGAACAGGTCTCGCAGGTTCTGAAATACTGCTACGACAACGGCATCAAGGTGGTGCCGCGCGGCTCCGGCACCTCGCTGTCGGGCGGCTCGCTGCCGCTGAAGGATGCGGTGCTGCTCGGCCTTGGCAAGTTCAAGCGGGTGCGCGAGGTCGATTTCGAGAACCGCGTTGCGGTGGTCGAACCGGGCGTCACCAATCTCGCGGTGAGCCAGGCGGTGGCACATGAAGGCTTTTACTACGCGCCCGATCCGTCGTCGCAGATCGCCTGTTCGATCGGCGGCAACATCGCAGAGAATTCCGGCGGCGTGCACAGCCTGAAATACGGCCTCACCACCAATAACGTGCTCGGCTGCGAATTCGTGCTGATCACCGGCGAAATCCTGCGGATCGGCGGCAAGGCGCCGGAGAATGACGGCTACGACCTGATGGGCGTCATCACCGGCTCTGAAGGCCTGCTCGGCGTCGTCACCGAGGTCACGGTGCGTATCCTGAAGAAGCCGGAGACCGCGCGTGCGCTGATGGTCGGCTTTGCGGAGGTTGAGGCCGCGGGCGAGTGCGTCGCGCGCATCATCGGCGCCGGCATCATTCCGGGCGGCATGGAGATGATGGATCGCGACGCGATCCACGCCGCCGAGGCGTTCGTCCATGCCGGCTATCCGCTCGATGTCGAAGCTCTGCTGATTATCGAACTCGACGGCCCCACCATCGAGGTCGACGAACTGATCCGCCGCGTCGAGACGATCGCGCGCGGCTGCGGCCAGACCACGCTGCAGATTTCCAATTCCGAGCAGGAACGGCTGCTGTTCTGGGCCGGCCGCAAGGCGGCGTTCCCGGCGGTTGGCCGCATCTCGCCGGACTATCTGTGCATGGACGGCACCATTCCGCGCGGCCAGTTGCCGGCGGCGCTCGCCGGCATCCGCGATCTGTCGAAAAAATACGGGCTGCGCTGCGCCAACGTGTTCCATGCCGGCGACGGCAACCTGCATCCGCTCATTCTGTACGACGCCAACGTACCCGGCGAAATGGACAAGGCGGAAGCCTTCGGCGCCGACATCCTGCGGCTTTGCGTCAAGCTCGGCGGCGTGCTCACCGGCGAGCACGGCGTCGGCGTCGAGAAGCGCGACCTGATGCCGGAAATGTTCACCGAGATCGACCTCGCGCATCAGCAGCGCCTCAAATGCGCGTTCGATCACAAGGGTCTGCTCAACCCCGGCAAGGTGTTTCCGACGCTGCACCGCTGTGCCGAGCTTGGCCGCATGCATGTGCGCGGCGGCAAACTGCCGTTCTCCGACATTCCGAGATTTTGAGACAGGTGCCTTGTGACGACGTTGAATCCCCGTGACGCCAAGGATGTCGAGCAGGTCGTGCGCGACGCTATCGCCAGCGAGCAGCCGCTCGAGATCGTCGGTCACGGCTCGAAGCGCGCGATCGGACAGGTCACCGCGACCAATGCGGTGCTCGATCTGTCGGCGCTCAATGCCGTGACCTGTTACGAGCCGAACGAACTGGTCGTCACCGTGCAGGCTGGCGCGCCGCTCGCCGATGTGCTGTCGCTGATGGATTCCAAGAACCAGCATTTTGGCTTCGAGCCGATGGACACCTCGGTGCTGCTCGGCAGCTCGGCGGGCCGCGGCACCATCGGCGGCATGATCGCCACGGGGCTGGCCGGGCCGCGCCGCATCCGCTCGGGCGGGCCGCGCGATCATCTGCTCGGCGCGACCGCGGTGTCCGGCTTCGGCGATCTGTTCGTCACCGGTGGCCGGGTGGTGAAGAACGTCACCGGCTACGACCTGTGCAAATTGCTGGCCGGCTCATGGGGCACCCTGTCGGTGATGACCGAGGTCACGCTCAAGGTGATGCCGCAGGCGGAAAGCGAAATCACGCTGCTGCTGCGCGGGCTCGACGATCTCGCCGCCAACCGCGCGATGACCGCGGCGCTGGGCTCGTCCTTCGACGTTTCGGCGGCGGCGCATATTCCGGCCTCGTCGCTGCGTGGCGGCGACGGCGCACTGGCTGGGCTCGGCGCGCCGCAACAGGCGCTGACGCTGGTGCGGGTCGAGGGTATCGACGTATCGGTGGCCGACCGGGCCGGCTCGCTCGCAACCTTGCTCAAGGAGTTCGGCGCCACCGAGCAGGTCGTCGAGGATGCCTCGAAGGCGGCCTGGGCGGCGGTGCGCGACGTGGCGCCGTTCGCCGCGTCGGGTGAACTCGGCGCCTGGCCGGTATGGCGGATCGTCTGTCCGCCGACCGCGGGCGGCGCGTTCGGCCAGCGTCTCGCGCACGATACCGGCGGCGAGGTGGTCTATGACTGGGGCGGCGGCCTGGTCTGGGCGGCGCTGCCGCCAGTGGCGGACGCCCATGCCGCGCTGGTGCGCGAGCGCGTCGCGGCGATCGGTGGCCACGCCATGCTGCTGCGCGGCTCCGAGGCGGTGCGTAGCGCCATCGATGTGTTTCATCCGCAGGCCCCCGGGGTTGCGGCGCTCAGCCAGCGCGTCAAGCACAGCTTCGACCCGCGCAACATTCTCAATCGCGGCCGCATGCGGCGGGACCCACAGACATGAAGACCGAATTCTCACCCGTCCAGCTTTCCGATCCCAATATTCAGGAAGCCGACAAGATCCTGCGCGCCTGCGTGCATTGCGGCTTCTGCACCGCGACCTGCCCGACTTATGTGCTGCTCGGCGACGAGCTCGACAGCCCGCGCGGCCGCATCTACCTGATTAAGGACATGCTGGAGAACGACCGCACTCCGACGCAGGAGGTGGTCAAGCATGTCGATCGCTGCCTGTCGTGCCTTGCCTGCATGACGACCTGTCCCTCGGGCGTGCATTACATGCACCTGATCGATCAGGCCCGCGTTCGGATCGAGGAGAAGTACACCCGGCCGGTAGGCGAGCGGGCGCTGCGCGCGCTGCTGGCCTATGTGCTGCCGCGGCCCGGCCTGTTTCGGCTCAGCATGATCGGGGCCCGTCTTGCCAAGCCGTTCGCGGCGCTGCTGCCGGCCTCGCCTCCGGGCACGACTACGCCGACCTTGTTCGACCGGCTGCGCGCCATGCTGGCGCTGGCGCCCGCAGCTCTGCCGCCGCCCGGTCCCGCCGGCGGCACGGTATTTCCGGCGCAGGGCGAGAAGCGCGGCCGCGTCGCCATCCTGCAGGGCTGCGCCCAGCGAGTGCTGTCGCCCGGCATCAATCAGGCTGCGATTCGCCTGCTCACCCGTCATGGCATCGAGGTCGTGCTGGTGGCCGACGAACAGTGCTGCGGCTCACTGACGCATCACATGGGCGACGATCACGACGCGCTCAGCCGGGCGCGAGCCAACATCGACGTCTGGACCCGCGAGGCCGATCGTAATGGTCTCGACGCCATTCTGGTGACGACATCGGGATGCGGCACCACCATCAAGGACTACGGCTATCTCTTCCGCACCGATCCGGCCTATGCCGCCAAGGCAGCGCGCGTGTCGGCACTGGCCAAGGACGTCACCGAATATGTCGCGACGCTCGATGTGTCGTGGCCGCAGCACCAAAGCGATATCGTGGTCGCCTATCACTCGGCCTGCTCGCTGCAGCACGGACAGAAAATCACACAGCTTCCGAAAGAATTGCTTTCCAAGAGCGGATTCGTGGTGAAAGATGTGCCAGAGAGTCATCTGTGTTGCGGTTCGGCTGGCACGTACAACATTCTCCAGCCTGATATTGCGAGGAGATTGCGCGAGCGAAAGATCGCCAACATCGCATCGATCAAGCCGGATATCATTTCGGCGGGGAATATCGGATGCATGGTCCAGATCGGCCCTCTCAAACATGCCGACGGAACGTCAATTCCGGTGGTTCACACCATCGAGTTGCTTGATTGGATGACAGGTGGTCCGGGGCCTGATCTCGGCGAAACCATGAAGGACTCTCGTGTTGGGACGTTTGAACGCTGATCGCGTTGAATTGGCGAAAACAGGAGGACGACAATGGCTAAGGCGAAAAAGAAGAAGAGCAAAAGCAAGAAGATGAAAAAGACGGCGGCTGCGAAGCGGTCGTCCCGGGCAACCAAGAAGTCGGCCCGGAAGTCGGCGAAGAAATCCGCCAAGAAGTCGGTGAAGAAGGCCGCGAAGAAGACGGCGAAGAAAGCCTCGAAGAAGAAGGCCGCCAAGAAGTCATCTGCTCGCAAATCCGCCAAGAAGTCGTCCGCCAAAACGGCCGGTGCCCGCAAGGCCGGCGCCAAGAAGGCCACGGCCACAAAGGCCCCTGCCAAGAAGCGGGCCGCGCCACGCAAGAAGGCCGCCACCACTCCGGCCTTGGACAACAGCGCCCAGAATGAGGCTGATCAGCCGGTTTCCCTGCTGTCGCCGTCGAGCTGGCTGTCCGGCATGAACTCGAGCGAAAGCGATCAGGGCAAGTCCTGAGCCTTTCCGGCAAGGGGCATATCATCAAGGCCGCGGCGGTGACGCTGCGGCCTTTGTTTTTGCGCGAAGCTTTTGCGGTGACGGCATCGCTGGCGGTGCCCGCATCGTGTCGCCGGGGCCGTTGCGCGGGGGACGAATAGCGGTCGGCGGAGTGCCTTGCGGCGGGGTGGACAGCGTTGTCCAAATGCCACAGTCGTCTGAAACAAACCAAAAACCCTGCAAAGAGGTTGAAAACGCCTAAGGAGGCGGCATTTGCCTTGGTTTTTTGCTTTCCGTCGTCGCGCCCCGCTCGCAGATTAATCCCACGAAACGTCATTCGCCAATCGATGCAGGCACGCCGTTCCGGCGTGCCGTCCGGGCCTGCCATCGCAATTGGGGACAATGGGCTGACGTGAAGCGATGGGGATCGTGATGAAACGAGCAGGTTTCGTGGCCGCGCTGGTAGCCGCGGGGGTGGGGATCGGGACGGCAAGCGCGGCCGATCTCGGCAAGGTCTACACCAAGGCGCCGCCGGTCGCCGCGTTCGATCCGTGGGATATTGCCTTCGGTGCCGGCATCATGAACGATTATGTGTTTCGCGGTGTCACCCAATCGAACCACAAGCCATCGGTCACCGCCTATTTCGAGCCGCGCTACAACGTCACCAAGGACGTGCAGCTCTATGTCGGCTCATCCTTCGAGAGCATCTCTTTCACCAACCGTGCCGCCGCGGAAGTGGATATTTACGGTGGTATCCGGCCGACCTTCGGCGCGCTGGCGCTCGATTTCGGTATCTGGGGTTACCTCTATCCGGGCGGGCGCTGCTTCGACAATGGCGGCATTCCCGGCGTCACCACGGTCTGCCCCGACGCCAATGCCAATCTCGCGGGACCAGCTTTCAACGTCATGAAGAAGGACGTCAGCTTCTACGAGTTCTATGCCAAGGCGACCTACACGGTGAACGACACCCTCGCCATCGGCGGCAATGTGTTCTACTCGCCGAACTTCCTCAACACCGGCGCGGATGGCACTTACACGTCGGTCACCGCCAAGGTCACCGCGCCGAGCGGCTGGCTGCCGAACGGCGTCGGCAGCTACCTGTCGGGTGAATTCGGCCGCCAGTTTCTCGGCACATCGGATGCGTTCTACGCGGTGCCGGCGTTCCCGAACGGCATCAACTACGCCGACTACAACACCTGGAATGTCGGTGTCGGCTTCACCTACAAGGTGTTCACGCTCGATCTGCGTTACTCCGACACCAACCTGAGCAAGGGCGACTGCAACGCCTTCACCAGCGATTTCACCGCGAGCCAGACCGGCTTCGTCACGGCGATCAATCCGGGCGGCTTCGGCTCGAAATGGTGCGGCGCGACCGGCATCGCCAAGCTCTCGGTCGACATGACCGCGATGACCAACCTCAAATAAGCCGTTCCTCCAAGCGGCGCAGGGCGGCGGAGCAATCTGCCGCCTTTCTTTTGTCTGCTGCACAAATGATGAGCGGCGGGGGAGGGGATGTGGAAGCGGGCCTGTTTCTTGCTTTGCAAACCGCATGATCGCACAGGTCCGTTCCTCGCTTGCAGCATTCCGCCGTCGTGACGGCACGGGCCGGCTGGTCGCCGGCCTTGGGGCTGGCCTTGGCGGCGCGATTGCGATCGCGGCGATGGAATTTCTCTCCAGCACCTTCGTCTATCCGCTGGCGGTGATTCCGTTCGCGACCTCGATCGTGCTGGTGCTGGCGATGCCAGAGGCGGTCGCGGCGCAGCCGCGCGCGCTGATCGGCGGCCATCTGGTGGCAACCCTGGTCGGTCTCGCGATGGTCAAGCTCGTCGGGCCGCAGCCCTGGGCCGCCGCGGTCGCGGTCGGGCTGGCGATCCTGCTGATGGTGCTGAGCGATACGCTGCACCCGCCCGCCGGCATCGACCCGCTGCTGGTGGTGACGGCCAATCTGTCATGGCCGTTTTTGCTTTCGCCGGTGCTGCTTGGGGCGCTGTTGCTCACCGCTTTCGCGCTGTTCTGGCATCGCGGCGTCAATCGCAGGCATTGGCCGCAACGCTGGTTCTAAAACGCTTTTGAGCGAAGCGGGCACCGGTTCGCGTGAAGAAAACGTCCAACTAAAGAACTGGCGTCTTTCGACTTTCCACGAAACATCGAAAGACGCTAGCGCCACGGCCGTCATGCATCATTGCGCGGCGCTGCGGCTGTCCTGCTCGACCAGGGTGGACGGTCCGCTTTCCCGGGTCAAAGTGAGATGGCGCTGATGGAATGCCGTCAGGGTCGAGCGATGGCCGATCGAGATGATAGCCGTATTCGGCAGCCGGCGTTCGATCAGGCGATAGAGCGCCGCTTCCGACGGCTCGTCGAGCGAGGCGGTGGCTTCGTCGAGGAAGAGATATTGCGGCGCATGCAGCAGCGCGCGGGCGATGCCGAGCCGCTGCTGCTCGCCGAGCGACAGCGTTCGATTCCAGTGGTCCTCCTCGCCCAGCCGCTCGGCCAGTGCCGGCAGTCCGACCTCGGCCAGCACCTCGCGCAAGCGTGCGTCGTCGCAGTTGCTCCTCTCCGATGGATAGCAGATCGCATCCGCCAGCGGCGCGATCGGAAAATATGGCCGCTGCGGCAGCATCATCAGGGTCGCGCCCTGCGGGATCGACACCGTGCCGTTGCCGAACGTCCAGATCCCGGCGATGGCGCGGAACAGGGTCGATTTGCCGGAGCCAGACGCGCCAGTCAGCAGCGTGCGTTCGCCATGACGAAGCGTGAAGGTGTCGGTCGCGACCAGCGGTTCACCGTTTGGCAGCCGCACCATGAGGTCGCGCAATTCGATGCTGCGCCGGCTGTCGGCGCGCGTCACCTTGATGGTTTCCCGCGCCGCCGGCATCGCAGCTGCATTGGCGATCGACGCCTCGAAGCCGTCGAGACGGGCGATCACCGCTCGCCATTCGGCGAGGCTGCGATAGGCGCTGATGAAGAACGACAGCGCACCCTGCACGCTGAGGAAGGCGGAGGCCGTCTGCATCATGGCGCCGAGCTGCGCCTTCCCGGCGAAATAGGCCGGCGCGACCAGGATGTAGGGAAAGATCTGCGAGGCCTGCGAATAGCTCGCGGTGAAGGCAGTGATTTTCTTGGTGCGGATCATGATGGCGATCCAGTTGTCCACCACCTGGGTGAAGCGTTGCGACAGGCGCTGATGCTCGGCGGCCTCGCCCTTGAGCAGCGCGATCTGCTCCGAGCTCTCACGGGCGCGCACCAGATTGAAGCGGAAGTCGGCCTCGTAGCGTTGCTGGAAGAAGTCGAGATTGACCAGCGGCCAGCCCACCAGATGGGTCAGCCAGGTGCCGATGATCGCATAGATCAGAGCGGTCCAGACCAGATAACCGGGAATGTCGAACGAGGCGCCGAACAGATGCAGCGGCGCTGCGGCCGACAGGCCCCAGAGAATCACCACGAACGAAATCAGGGTGACGACCGAATTGAGCAGGCCGAGTCCGATCACCAGGGTGCGCTCGACGAACAGCTTGACGTCGTCGGTGATGCGCTGGTCCGGGTTGTCGGCGGGATCGCCGGCGAGTTGCATCCGGTAATGGACGGAGTCCTCGCTGAGCCATTTGCCGAGATAGGTCTCGGTCATCCATTTGCGCCAGCGGATCTGCAGCCACTGGTTCAAATAGAGTTGATAGACCGCGATCGCGATGAAGACCGTGACGACGGCGGTGAAGTAGAGAATCTCGTGGACGAAGGCGTCCCAGTTGCGGTCCTGCAACGCATTGTAGAAGCGGTTGCGCCACTGGTTGAGCAGCACGTCGATCGCCACGGTGGCAAGCTCAAGGCCGATCACCGCGGCAAGCAGGATGCGTCCAGCCCATTTGTCGTCAGAACGAAAATACGGAATCGCAATGCGCCAAACCGTCGCGATGGTCGAGCCGAGGTTTTTCACGAAATTTTTCCTCTGTAGGAGATTGCATTTAGTGCATTGAAAATAATGATCTATTTTGAGTCATAAGACTAAAGTCGGAAAAATGCCGCCCTGCGTCATCTTGTCTCTCATGCGAGATCGATCCTACCATGCACGACAATTGCGAGGCCGGGGGGCATTTCAGTTCGCAGCGTTGTGACGGGGCATAACACCCGAAATGTTTCGGCCTGCCGTCATAGGTACCCCCTCCGCCCCGCATCAAGATCCTGGCTCCATCACGCTGGTCAGGGTCGCGACAAGAGGCGTGGGGGAGAACTCTAATGTGGAATCAAGTCTACAATCCGTTCAACAATCAGGCATTGTCGACCCTTGCGGCGGCGATCCCTGTGGTCACGCTGCTGGTGCTGATCGCGTCGAACAAGGTCAAGGTGCATATCGCGGCGATCACGGCGCTCATCGTCGCCAACCTCGTCGCGGTCTTCGTCTTCACCATGCCGGCCGACATGTCGATCCGGGCTTCGTTGCTCGGCGTCGTCATTGGTTTCTTTCCGATCGGCTGGATCGTGCTCAACGTCATCTATCTCTACCGTCTCACGGTGGAGAAGGGCGTGTTCGAGACGCTGCAGAACACCATCGGCGGCGTGACGCGCGACCGTCGATTGCAGATCCTGCTGATCGCGTTTTCGTTCGGCGCGTTCTTTGAAGGCGCTTCCGGCTTCGGCACGCCGGTCGCTGTCACCGGCGCGATCCTGATCGGCCTCGGCTTCTCGCCGCTCGCCGCCTCCGGCCTGTCGCTGATCGCCAACACCGCGCCGGTGGCTTACGGCGCACTCGGCACGCCGATCGCCGGCCTGTCCAGCGTCACCGGCATCGACCCGTTCCTGCTCGGCGCGATGGTCGGACGGCAATTGCCGATCTTCTCGCTGATCGTTCCGTTCTGGGTGGTGTGGGCCTTTGCCGGCTTCAAGGGCATGAAGGAAATCTGGCCGGCGATTCTGGTCACCGGCGTTTCGTTCGCGGTTCCGCAGTTCCTGATCTCGAACTACGTCAATCCGTGGATTGTCGATATCGGTGCGTCGTTGATTTCGATGGCCGCGCTGATCGGCTTCCTCAAGATCTGGCAGCCCAAGACGATCTGGACCTCGGCGACGCTCGGTGCCCGTGACGAATCCGCCGCCACCATGGCGCCGGTGGTGCAGAACCTGGTGAAACCGACCCGCGCCGAAGTGTGGAAGTCGCTGACGCCGTGGATCGTGGTCTGTATCGTGCTGCTGATCTGGGGCACCGATCACTTCAAGAACGCCGTCAATGCATGGGCGACCTGGAAGTACGCGGTGCCGGGTCTCGACCACATGATCATGAAGGTCGCGCCGATCGTCGCCAAGCCCACGCCGGAGGGGGCGGTGTTCGCCTTCACCTGGCTGTCCTACACCGGCAGCGGCATGCTGATCGCGGCGATCATCTCCGGCTTCCTGATGGGCTACAGCCCGTTCGGCATGCTGCGGGTCTATGCCAAGACCATCAAGCTGTGCGCCTATTCGCTGATCACCATCTCGGCGATGCTGGCGATCGGTACGCTGACCCGCCTGTCCGGCATCGACGCGACCCTCGGTCTCGCCTTCGCCACCACCGGCGTGTTGTATCCGTTCTTCGGCACGTTGCTGGGCTGGCTCGGCGTCGCGCTGACCGGGTCGGACACCGCGTCGAACGTGCTGTTCGGCAACCTGCAGAAGATCACCTCCGAACAGCTCGGCCTGTCGCCGATCCTGATGAGTGCGGCGAACTCCTCGGGCGGCGTCATGGGCAAGATGATTGATGCTCAGTCGATCGTGGTGGCCTCCACCGCGACCAACTGGTACGGCCACGAAGGCAGCATCCTGCGCTTCGTGTTCAAGCACTCGATCACGCTGGCCTGTCTGGTCGGCGTGCTGGTGATGCTGCAGGCGTATGTCCATCCGTTCACCGCGATGGTCGTCAAGTAAACCGTCTCATCCGAGACGACAGCAAATCCCCGCGGCCTCGCCGCGGGGATTTTGTTATGGGGAACCGGGTCCGCCGGGCTCTGGCCAGCGGCCGCGGCGGTGTCTAGAACGTCGCCTGATCCATTTCATGCCCTGCGAAACCGGAACGACCCATGACAATTCTGCGCCATGCCTCGCCGCTCCTTGCCGCCTTGCTGCTCTTCGCCGCGCCCGCTCAGGCGGTCGAGTTTCCGTTCGGCCTTGAGATGACGCTGGAGGCGGCGCCGCAGCCCGGCGCGAAGCGCCTGCCGACCATCGAGGTCGGCGAGCGCGGCGAAGCCAGTCTCGATCTGTGGTGCCGCAGCGGGCGCGGGCAGTTCTCGGTCGCGGGCGACACCGTGATCTTCATGGCCGGCGCGATGCAAGAGACCACCTGCACGCCGTCCGCCGCCGAGGCCGACGCCGCGTTGCTGCGCGCGCTCGGCGAGGCCGCGACCTGGACGCGGCGCGGCGACATCGTGTCGTTCGTCGGTCCGACCACGGTGAAATTCCGCATCAATACGAATTGATGAGTGGAATCTGCTGTTGCTCCTCATCCTGAGGAGCGTCGCATAGCGATGCGTCTCGAAGGATGATGCCGTCATGGTTCGAGACAGCGCTTCGCGCCGCCTCACCATGAGGTGCCGACTAACACTTCTCGGCGAGAATCATATCGGCGCATTGTCCGGCGGCCTGGATCACGCCGGTATAGCCGCCAAAGCCCGCATAGGCCGACGACAGATACAGCCCCGGAATCGCGGTGGCCGGTGAGCGCGCCGGCGCGGCAAAGCGCGAGCGCGGCGGCTGCGGCGCAAAGCCATAGACCGCGCCCTGCGGTGCGCCGAGATAGTGCCGCATCGACCACGCGGTGTTGAACGAGGACGCGGTCACCGCGCCGGCAAGGCCCGGATAGTGCGCGTCGAGATAACGAATGATGGCATCCTGCCAGCGCGCGCGCTTGGCGCGGTAAGCGTCCTGATCGAGGCCGTCCCAGTTGGCCAGGCGATCCGGTGCGATGATCGACAGCACATGCGGCGGCGCCGGCACGCCGGACTCGATCGCCGCATAATCGACAATGGCGAGCGGCGGCATCCGTTCGTTCGGCTCCCCCGCGAGCAATTGCGCGGCCTGCGCGAAGTCGCGCAGCGAGGTCATCCACTCCGGCAGAAGCTGGGTGGAATAGGCGGTGAAGCCGAATTCGCGCGGCTGCTTCGCCAGGCCGAGGGTCAGCGCGAACAGCGAGATCGACAGCGGCTGATCTGCATAGCGCGCGGTAAAAGTCGCGGCGGGCCGCTGCGGCAGCAGCGTGGCGACGCTCTGCGGCGCGGCGTTGCTGATGACCCGCGCCGCCGCCACGTTCTGCGGATCGCTGCCGTCTCTGGCGGTGTGGGTGATGCCGGCGGCACGGCCGTTCTCGATCGCGATCGACGTCACCACGCGGCGCAGCACCACGTCGCCGCCGGCGGCGCGGATCGCGCGGGCCAGCGCGCTGGAGAGCCGCTGCGAGCCGTTATGGACATAACAGCCGCCGCTTTGCAGGAAGCCGCCCTGCGCCATCGCGAAGAACACCCACCACAGCGTTGCGGGGTCGTCGTGATAATAGGGCAGGTTGGCGGCGATTGCGCATTTCACCGCCTCGTTGCTGCCGAACAGGCGGTCGAGCTTCTGCGCCAGCGACAGGTTCCAGTCACGCACCGCCGGAGCGAGTTTCAACAGCGCGCCGAATGCTTCCATCGGGTGGCGGAGCGCGTCGTTGCCGCGCGCCAGCACGCCGGCCGCCGCCGCGATTCGCTCCATATCGCCGAGCAGGCTGTCGATGCCGTCGCGCGCCTGCGGGAAGCGTTCGCCCAGCGCCGCGCGCGCGGCGTCGAAATTGTCCGGCATGGTGAGCGGCATCGCCAGCGGGCCGCCGCGCACCTCATAGAGCAGGCCGCTCGGCACCCATTGCACGGCATCGAGCACGCCGGCTCGCGTCAGCACGTCATGCTTGGGATCGCGCGGATCGCGCGGATGGCTGGTCTCGTGCAGCGAGCCTTCGACGAACAGGTCGCCGACCTTGTAGCTTGAGGCCGCGCCGCCGACCGAATTGCCGCGCTCGACCACCAGCACCTTGCGCCCGGCACGCGCCAGCAGCGCGCCGGCGGTGAGGCCGCCGAGCCCGGCTCCGATGATCACGGCGTCATAGCGCGCCATTCGCCTCAGGCTCCGGGGTGGCGAGCGCAGCTCGCATTCAGGCAGGTCGAAGGGGTGTGCATGCTGACGATCACTTCCACGCCGAGGCGTCGGAACTCCAGCGTTGGCCTTTCAGCTCGGCGGCCAGTGCCTTGATCAGATGATCGTCCTCGACGAACGAGCTGTCATCCTCGCTGCTGGCGGCCTCGGTGAACTGCAGATGCGGGCCGGCGGCTTCATCCCGCGTGGTGGTGGAGGGCACGCCGACCCAGACGATCAGGCGGTCGGAGGCGTTCGGCTTCTCCATGCCCACCAGCACAGAAATCTCGATGGTGTCGGTGAGATCGAGCGCCGGCACGGTCTGGTTCGGGCGCTTGAGTGCGATGATCAGTTCGCCGGTGGTGTCGTTCCATTTCGAGGATGCAACCTTGGCATCCATGGTCCTGGCCGCGGCACTGGCAATGGTGGCGGCGAGCTTGTCACGGTTCAGCGCTTCACCTGAGCGCCAGTCCGCTGCACCAAAGCGCACCGCGCGGTCGATATCGTAACCGCCCGAGATCCAGCCCGCGGCGATCACCCCGGGCGCGGCCTTGAGTTTGGTTAAAAGCTTGCCGGCGCGCGCCGGATCGACATTGAGGCGCAGCAATTGCATGCCGGTGCGCAGCGCGGTGCAGTCGGTGGCGATGCTGTCGAGCGCGATCTGCACGTTCTCGGTCTTCAGGCTTTTGACCAGATCGATAAAGCCCTCGCGCTTGACCCTGACCGCGAGCGACTGCGGCGACACTTCGGTGAAATCGGCGGGCGCCTCGGTGAGGGCATCGTCCACGACTTGCGACTGCCGGAATTCGTCCTCGTCGGATTCGCTGTTCTCGATCGAGGACACCAGCGAGGCCTTGCCGCCAACGGTGATCTTGCCTTCGAAGGTGACGGTGCGATCCACCGGCTTGCGCGTCAAATTCACCGTGACCGGCGCCTTGTCCTCAAGGCTCTCGCCGGTGCCGGTCAGCTTCTGGCCGTCGGCCTTCAACTCGATGACGAAGCGGTCCTTTCGATCCGAATCGGGGGAGACCGAATAGCAGACGTCGAGTACGGTCGCGATGGTCTTGCCGCCCTGCCGCGTCTCCTTGATGAAGGCATCGACCGGCAGGTCGCCGAGGATGTCGCCAAGCGAGATGAAATAGCGGTTTTCCGGTTCTTTCGCCGGTCCCTTGGCGGTCTGCGCAAAACCGGGCGAGGCGGCGGCGAGGCTGGCGACGAGCGCCGAACAGAGCACGGTGGAAAAACGCATCAAGGGGTATCCTGCTGCTGGCGGGGTCGTATCGCGCAAATGGCGCGCGACCATAAACGCTTATGCGCGAAATTTGCACCCCCGGCAGCGCCGGACTGGTTCCGGTTTTGCTTATGCCGTCATGGCCGGGCTTGGCCATCCACGTCCTTCTTGCCGATGTCACTCGAAAACGTGGATGCCCGGCACAAGGCCGGCCATGACGAGTTGCGAATGTGTCGACTTCGTCTCTCCATTTTGGATGAGGCTTTCAGGACAAGAAAAAAGAAAAGCCGCCCGAAGGCGGCTTTTCGCATCTGCTGGCAGGAGGGCCGGGCTCAGAAGCCCATGCCACCCATGCCGCCCATTCCGCCACCGGCCGGCATGGCCGGCGCGGCTTCCTTCGGCAGCTCGGCGACCATCGCTTCGGTGGTCACCAGGAGGCCTGCGACCGAAGCCGCGTCCTGCAAAGCGGTGCGCACCACCTTGGCCGGGTCGATGATGCCCTTGGCAACCATGTCGACATATTCCTCGTTCTGAGCGTCGAAGCCGAAGGTCTCGGTCTTGTTGTCGAGGATCTTGCCGACCACGATCGAGCCTTCAACGCCGGCGTTCTCGGCGATCTGGCGGATCGGAGCCTCCAGCGCCTTCAGCACGATGTTGATGCCGGCCTGCACGTCCGAGTTGTCGTTGTTGATGCGGCCGACCGCCTTCTTGGCGCGCAGCAGCGCGGTGCCGCCGCCCGGAACAATGCCTTCCTGCACCGCGGCGCGGGTGGCGTTGAGTGCGTCCTCGACGCGGTCCTTCTTCTCCTTGACCTCAATCTCGGTCGCGCCGCCGACGCGGATCACCGCGACGCCGCCTGCGAGCTTGGCCAGACGCTCCTGCAGCTTCTCGCGGTCGTAGTCCGAGGTGGTCTCCTCGATCTGCGCCTTGATCTGGTGCACGCGCGCTTCAATGTCGGCCTTCTTGCCGGCGCCGCCGACGATGGTGGTGTTCTCCTTGTCGATCACCATCTTCTTGGCGCGGCCGAGCATCTTCAGCGTGACGTTCTCGAGCTTCATGCCGAGATCGTCGGAGATGAGCTGGCCGCCGGTCAGGATCGCGATGTCCTCCAGCATGGCCTTGCGGCGATCGCCGAAGCCCGGCGCCTTGACCGCGGCGACCTTGAGGCCGCCGCGCAGGCGGTTGACCACCAGCGTCGCCAGCGCCTCGCCTTCGATGTCCTCGGCGACGATCAGGAGCGGCTTGCCCGACTGCACCACCGCTTCCAGCACCGGCAGCATGGACTGCAGGCCCGACAGCTTCTTCTCGTGCAGCAGGATGTAGGCGTCCTCGAGCTCGGCGGTCATCTTCTCGGCATTGGTGACGAAATAGGGCGAGAGATAGCCGCGGTCGAACTTCATGCCTTCGACGATGTCGACTTCGGTGTCGAGCGACTTGGCTTCCTCGACGGTGATGACGCCCTCGTTGCCGACCTTCTGCATCGCCTGCGCGATCATCTTGCCGATGGTGGTGTCGCCATTGGCCGAGATGGTGCCGATCTGCGCGACTTCGGCGGAAGAGGCGACCGGCTTGGCGCGCTTCTCGATGTCCTTGATCACGGCGGCGACGGCGATGTCGATGCCGCGCTTGAGGTCCATCGGGTTCATGCCGGCGGCGACCGCCTTGGCGCCTTCGCGCACGATGGCCTGGGCCAGCACGGTGGCGGTGGTGGTGCCGTCACCGGCGGTGTCGTTGGTTTTGCTGGCGACTTCGCGCAGCATCTGCGCGCCCATGTTCTCGAACTTGTCCTCGAGCTCGATTTCCTTGGCGACGGTGACGCCGTCCTTGGTGATGCGCGGGGCGCCGAAGCTCTTGTCGATGACGACATTGCGGCCCTTCGGGCCGAGCGTGACCTTTACCGCATTGGCGAGGGTGTCGACGCCGCGCAGCATCCGTTCGCGCGCGTCGCCCGAGAATTTTACGTCCTTGGCAGCCATTGGATTTACTCCTGATGATGATCCCCATCCTGAGGAGCGGTTGTGCCGCGTCTCGAAGGGTGAGGCCGATAATTGTCCGGAAGAATTGCCCTCGCCCTTCGAGACGGCAGCTTCGCTGCCTCCTCAGGACGAGGGATAAAAAGAAATCAGACCAGCACGCCCATGATGTCGGACTCCTTCATGATCAGAAGGTCTTCGCCATCGAGCTTCACTTCCGTGCCGGACCATTTGCCGAACAGCACGGTATCGCCGACCTTGAGGTCGATCGGGATCAGCTTGCCGGCCTCGTCGCGGCCGCCGGGGCCGACGCCGACGACTTTGCCCTGCGAGGGCTTTTCCTTGGCGGTATCGGGAATGATGATGCCGCCCTTGGTCTTTTCTTCGGCGTCGATACGCTTGACGACGACGCGGTCATGCAGCGGGCGAAAGCTTGTCTTGGCCATGGGTCTTCCTTTTGGCGGTTGGACGGTGACGTGCGCAAGCGGACGACGCGAGCCGGCCGGAGCATCCTAAGGGTCGCTCTCCGGTCCTTAGCAATCTCGCTTTCCGAGTGCTAAATAGCAGGCGGGAAATATGGGTTACGACCAAATCTGTCAAGCAAGCCACCCTGACGTGTTTCAAGTCATTCCCGATGTGTTTAAGGCCTTGGTGAGGTCATTATAGGATGCTCGAACGGGGGCGAGGGACGGTGACCTCCGCCACGGACCCGCACCATCATGAAAAAGGCTTCCGCTTGCCAGCGCGGCGGGCGTGGTCCATCAATGCTGTCTGGAGATGTTATGGCCAAATACCCCCCCGTCCACCTCGCGGTCCGTCTGATGCTTGCCGGAATTCTTGCCGGTTCGCTCGCCGGTTGCGGCGGCGGCATCAATCTTGGTGGTTTCGGCGGCAGCGCGCCGACCGTGGAGGAGCCGGCGGTGGCGCCGTCGATCCCTTCCACCATCCGCTCCGATGAGATTGTCGGGCGCTGGGGACTTGCGGCCTATCACAAGCCGGAGGACCGGGTGCGGACCGAGAACGCCGCGCGCGGCCAGTGCAAGCAGCCTTATGTGATCAGCCGTGGCCCGAGCGGTGGGGTCATCATGCATCTCGCCGACGAGGCGACGCCGCAGGAACTGCGGCTCAAAGGCAGCCAGAGCGGCAAGAACTACATCGGGCCGGAAGGCCCGGCCGGCGGCGAGAAGGACCGCGAGATCGTTTCCTTCGACGGCCGCGTCCTGACCACGCGTTTCATCGATCCGGATGCCAACAGCCGCTACGGCACCATGGTCTATGTGCGCTGCGCGCCGCGTGCATAGCTCACAAAAATCCATCCTCTGCCGAGGGTTTTCCGCGCCGCCGAATCCTGACATCGTTTTGTCATGAGCTCGATCGCCGGACCCACCGTGCTGATGTCCGGCCCGCGTCGGGCCGTGGCTGTGCTGTGCGTGACCCAGATTCTCGGCTGGGGCGCGCTGTTCTATCCGCCGGCGCTGACCATGATCCATATCGCCGAGGCGCATGGCTGGTCGCTGGCGCTGGCGTTGTCGGGATTTTCCATCGCGCTCGGCATTTCCGGACTGGTGGCGCCCTATGCCTGCGGCCTGATCGATCGCCATGGCGGCAATCCGGTGATGGCGGGCGGGGCGCTGATCGGCGCGCTCGGCCTGTTGCTGCTGCCATTCGCGCCAAATTACCCGGTCTACGTTCTGGCCTGGGCGCTGATCGGCGTCGCCATTGCTGCGACGTTGTACGATCCCGCCTTCACCACGCTAACGCAGATCTACGGCATGAACGCGCGGCGGCCGATCACGCTCGTGACCTTTGCCGGCGGGCTCGCTTCGACCATCGCCTGGCCGCTGATGCATTTCCTGATCGAGACCGGCGGCTGGCAGCTCGTCTATTACGTCTGGGCCGCGGTGTTCGCTTTCGTGGTCGCGCCGCTGCACGGCTTCGCGCTGCCGCGGCAGAGTGCGCATCCATCGCCTCGCCCTGCCCATGAGGCGACGCATGCCGCGCCGGTGCGCACGCTGCCGGCGCGGGGCTGGCCGTTCTTGCTGATGGCGGCGGGCTTTGCCGGCCATGCCTTCGCGCTGTCGGGCACCACCACGCATCTGCTCACCATTCTGCAGCGCGGCGGCATCGACGCCGGTCTGGCGGTGACCATTGGCGCGTTGTTTGGCCCCTCGCAGGTGGTGACAAGATTCGCCGATTTCGTCTCCGGCGGGCGGCTGCATGCGGTGTGGGTGGCGCGCATCTCGATGGGGGCGATGGTGTTCGCCTTTGCGCTATTGGTGCTGGCGGGCATCACGCCCGCGCATGCCGTGTTGTTCGCGATCCTGTTCGGCGCGGCGAACGGGGTGATGACGATCGCGCGCGGCGCGCTGCCGCTGTCGATGTTCGGCCCGGTCGGTTTTGGCCGCGTGGTGGGACGGATTTCGCGGCCGGGACAAATCCTGCAGGCCGCCGCGCCGTTCGTCCTCGCTTTTGCGATGGACCGCTGGTCGGATCAGGCGGCGCTGGAGATCATGGTCGCTGCGGTGCTGGTCTCGCTGGGTTGTTTCGCGGCGCTGCGCCGGCCCTGACGCGAAATAAACACTCCCAAAAATAAACGCCCCCGGGGGGCGGGGGCGTTTGAAGAACCTGAACGATGGAGGGCTCGTTCAGGGAAACATCGCGTCGATGTCGTTCTGCGAGGCGTGGCCTTCGTCGCCTTCCAGCTTGGGGCCATTGAGCAGCTTGGCGTCTTCGTCGCGGGTGTCGATGATCGGCGGCGCATGCTCCTTGATGGCGTCGACGCCGCCCCAGATCTCCATCATCACGTTGATATGATGCTCGATGAACTTCATCGTGTTCATCACCTTGCTGATGCGCTGGCCGGTGAGGTCCTGGAAATTGCAGGCCTCGAAAATGCTGACCACCTTTTCAGAGATGTCGGCGCACAGCCGTGCATGCTGATCCGGTGAGGTATTCTTGACCAGCGCCGTCGCGGATTGGTCGATCGATTCCGCTGCCTCGAGGATCTGCTCGGTCGCTTCCTCGGTGCCGCCGACGATGGCGCCGAGTTCGCCGGTCACCTTCGACATTTCCTCGCCGCTGAAGCTCGTGCCGTGCAGCACCGCGATTTCCTGCTTGGTGCGGTTGATCGCGTCGTGGATCAGGTCGAGCTCGACCTTGAGCTTCTCGCATTGTGCGATCTGGGCGCGATAGGATTCCAGTGTCGCCTGCGCGTTGAGTGTTTCCTTCTCCAGTGCGGCCTGCTCGCTGCCGGTGTCGGCTGTCCCGCGCGGTGCGTGTCCCATCTGTTCGCGGATCGCGCGCAACTCGGTCATGATCTTGTCGTGAAACGGAAGAATGTCGCCGTCGATCTCGTCGATCGCGGGCATGCTGCCGGATTGGAGTTCTTCGACCCGGAAGCGTTTACGCTGAACAACCATGGAATGTCCTCACCCTAGATCAGGCATGTCTAGCGTGCGCAGTTTAACAGCCGGTTTCATACGCGAAGATGTGGGAACAAAAACCGCAGGCAGCGCCAACACCCCATTAACCATAGGGTTTTCGCGTTCATTGAAAATAAACGCTGTTGGCAGGAACGCGTGCCGCTTGACGGCGTGGTGAATTGAGATCGCGCTTTCGTTTACCAAACCTGCGCGTTTTGCATCCACCATCGCGTCCATTGAAAGGCGCGATCTCCGCGCATTCCGACGAAACAGTGCAGAGTACGTCGATGTCCCGAAACTATTGTCTCGCGCTCCTTGCCGGCGCGGCGTGTGTTGGCGGCTGGCAGCCCGCCACGGCGTTCGATGCGCGGCATTCCCAGTCTTATGAAGTCTACAATGTGCAGCAAAGCGCGCCGGCGCCCGCTCCGGTGCCGCTGCGGGTTGCCTATGCCGAGCGATCCAACATGGGCGGCGGCTTCCTCGAATTCCTGTTCGGCGGTGGTTCGTCGCAGGGTTATCAGCCGATGCCCGAGCGCGGGCAGGGCTATGTGCCGATGGAACAGCGTCAATACATGCGCGATCCGGATGCGGCGGTGGAGACCGCGCGCCAGGGCTTCGATCCGAAATATGAAAAGCAGATGGTCGAGTATCACGGCAAGGAAGCGCCCGGCACCTTGGTGATCGATACGCCGAACAAGTTCCTGTTCCTCGTGCAGGGCGGTGGCCGCGCGCTGCGTTACGGCATCGGCGTCGGCAAGCCCGGCTTCACCTGGTCCGGCGTCAAAACGATTTCGGCGAAGAAGGAGTGGCCGGCCTGGACGCCACCGCCGGAAATGCTCAAGCGCCGCCCCGATCTGCCGCGCCACATGGAGGGCGGGCCGGAAAATCCGCTCGGCGCCCGCGCGATGTATCTCGGCACCTCGCTCTACCGCATCCATGGCTCGAACGAACCGTGGACCATCGGCACCAACGTGTCGTCGGGCTGCATCCGAATGCGCAACGAGGACGTGATCGACCTTTATGGTCGTGTCAATGTCGGCACCCGCGTGATCGTGCTGTAGGATACGAATACCTGGAATCAAAAACGGCCGCTGACAGCAGCGGCCGTTTTCGTTTTCAGACGGATCGATGGTGACGCTCAGGCGTAGTCGTCGCCGCCATCGAAATCGCCATCGTCGTAATCATCAGCGTCGTCGTCGTCGTAATCATCGTCGTGGTCGTTCGACGCGGTGTCGTAGCGATCGTTTGAATCCGATCGTCCGGCATCCTGATCGGCGAGGCTCTGGCGGGTATCCGAGCCGCTCTTGCCGATATCGCCGACGCCGGCATCGCGCGCCAGATTGCCGCTCGAGGCGTCGTTGTTGCCCCACGGGCTCGCTTTGTCGTTGCCCGCGATGTTGCCGAGGCTCTGTTGCTGGCCGGCGCCGGTGAGGCCGCGCAGGCTGTTCATCAGCATCGAGCCGCCGATCACGCCCGCCGCGGCCGCCGCCGCCGTGCCCAGGAAGGACGAGCCGCCGCCACCCGGCGCGCCGGCGGCGCGCGGGTCGGCATAGCCGCCGCCAGCAGGACCATTGGCGGGAGGCGCACCGAGCACCTGTCCGGTGTTCCAGGCCGGGCGGGCGGCATCGGCGGGCGCCACGCGCGGCACCGAGCCGCGGTTCGGTCCGGTGTCGAAGCCGAGCGCGCTGCGCATCGAATCGAGGAAGCCGCCGGATTCGCCTTGCGCCGGCGCACGACCTTCCAGTTCGGCGATCCGGTCATGGGCCTGGCGCAGCGCCTCGTCCTGCAGCAGCACGGTCTGCACCAGCGCATAGGTTGCATTCGGCGCGCGGCGCAGGCCCGCCATGATCGCGGCATCCGCGTCGGCATCGCGCGGCGCGGTCTCCAGCTTGGCAAGCCGGTCGAACAGTTCGTCGACCATCTGGCGTTCCTGCGGTGTCATGATGTCTCTCCGATCACGGGACGAATGAATAGCGTCCAGAATTTAGGCAAGTTCCGTGTCGGAAGAAGGCCGCCGCAGATTAAATTTTGCAGAGGTTGGCGGAGAGCTGCGACAAAACGCCTAAACCAATTTTAGAGCGTCACGCCTTGCGCATCGAGCAGGCGGACAAAGTCATCGCTGGCGAGAAACTGGTATTCGCGCTCGCGCTGGTGGGTCAAAGGATCGAGCGCGATCAGCGTCTCGTCGACAAAGCCGGGATGGCACATCACCAGGCCGCCCTCGGGTATGCTGGCGAGGAAGTCTGCCATCAGCGCCGCGAAATCGCTGCCCTTGGTGAAGTCGTAGGCGCCGGCAAAACCGGTGTTGGTGGCAAGAGCGGCGCGGGCAGCACGGCGGCGGAATTCCACGCTCAGAATGTCGAGCAGCAGCGCCTTGGCGCCGCCGCGGCGGGGCTTGCGCGGCGGGCGGCCGCATTGGCGCACCCAGGCGTTCGGCGCGGCTTCCTTGACCGCGTCAAGGAAGGCATCGCGCACCTGCGGAAACAGATGCACATGCTGGTGGCCGTCGACATAGTCCGGCGGCCGGCTGAACAGCTCAGCGAACGCCGCAAGCTGCGCCGCGATCTCGCCGCGCATGATTTCGGGATCGAGCCTTCGCAGCATCGCCAGGCGCAGCATCGTTCCGAGCGGCAGGAAAGTGCCGCCGTCGAGCGGTCGGAAATACATGGTGAGCGGGCGGAACGGCGCGGTCAGCGTGACATGCAGCCCGATGGCACAGTTCGGGTTGCGCGCCACAGCTTCATTCAGAGCAGCGACGTCGCTGCGGTCGATGGCGGCGCCGACGCTCATCACCGAGGTGGCGTTGAGGCGCCCGTGTGCAATCAGATCGATGATGGCGCGGTTGACGCCGGGGCTGAGGCCGTAATCATCGGCGCACAGCGTGATGCGGCGCGGATTGGCGCTCATTCAGCGGCGGTCCGCGAGGCGTCGTCGGCGCTGCGCTCAGTGGCACGCTCCGCCTTTTTGGTGGTCTGCTCGGCGACGAAATAGACCGGCCGCGCCTTCAGTTCCGACAGGATCTTGCCGATATATTCGCCGAGTACGCCGATCATGATGAGCTGCACGCCGCCCAGCGTCATCAGGCCGACCACCAGCGAGGGATAGCCCGGCACCGATTTGCCAGACACGATCGTCTCCCACAGGATCGACAGGCCGAACAGGAACGCGCCGCCCGCGAGCAGCACGCCGAGCAGGCTGGCAAAGCGCAGCGGCGCCACCGAGAACGAGGTCAGGCCCTCGATCGACAGGCCGAGCAGTCGCGTGGCGCTGAAAGTGGTTACGCCGTGGGCACGCGGTTCGGGCTCGTAGTCGACGCGCTTCTGGCGAAAGCCGATCCAGCTTGCCAGTCCCTTGAAGAAGCGATTGCGCTCGGGCAGGCGGCGCAGCGCCGCGGCGGCGCGCGGCGACAGCAGCCGGAAGTCGCCGGCGTCCTCGGGAATCTTCTGGCGCGCGCCCCAGTTGATCAGCGCGTAAAAGCCGTGCACCGAAATCCGGCGCAGCAGCGGTTCATTATCGCGATGCGCCTTGGCGGTGTAGACGACGTCGTAATGGTCATCGAGCCAGTGGCCGACCAGTTGCTCGGCAAGGTCCGGCGAGTGCTGACCGTCGCCGTCCATGAACATCACCGCGCCGAGGCGAGCGTGATCGAGCCCCGCCATCAGGGCGGCTTCCTTGCCGAAATTGCGCGACAGCGACACCACCTGAACGTCGAGTGTGGTGGCGGGCAATTCGCGGGCGATGGCAAGGGTGCGGTCCTGGCTGCCGTCATCGACATAGACTGTTTCGCAAGCCAGGCCGTAACGCTGCAGCAGCTTGGCGGCGAGGGCGCTCAGGCGCTCGTGCAACTGCGCCAGCCCCGGCGCCTCGTTGTAGAGCGGCACGACGATGGACAGCCCCTGCGCAGCGGCTGGCTGCGCGTCGTCTGTGACATACGATGTGACATGCGAAACGTCAGAACCGGGCATCATCAATCAAGCCTTCACACGGATCGTACCGATCATATGGCAATTGTCGGCACGGCCGCCAGAACCCGCTGGGCGTGTCATTGCCGCAGAAACGCCTCGAGCTTGGCGAATAGCGGGTTCTCCCGGTCCATCACATAGTCCAGCGAGGCGACCGACACGGTGTCCGCGCCATGGCGGCGCAGGAAATCGCTGAGGCCGTAGACCGTGGCGGGCGGGCAGTGCAGCGTCACCATGCCGGAGGAGGTCGGCCCGCCGAACGGCGACACCACGCCGAAGCGATCGCGCGCTTCCGCGAGCAGCGCGTCGTTGCAGCCGGTGAAGCGGGTGCGCACTTCCTTGTATTTCTCGGCGCGGGCGCGAGCCGCGATATGGTCGAGGATGATGCGCGTGGTCTCACGCGCCGCCTCCGACCAGTCGGCCTGCTTTGAGGCGACCAGATTGGCATGGCTGCGCAGGATCACGCCGTCGTCGAGCACCTTGAGGCCGTTGGCCGCGAGCGTCGCACCGGTGGTGGTGATGTCGACGATCAGTTCGGCGCTGCCGCTCGCCGGCGCGCCCTCGGTCGCGCCCGCGCTTTCGACGATGCGATAGTCGGTGACGCCCTGGGCGGCGAAGAAGCTGCGCGTCAGGTTGATGTATTTGGTGGCGACCCGCATGCGGTGGTTGTGCTTGGCGCGGAATGCGGTCGCGACATCGTCGAGGTCCGCCATGGTGCGGACATCGATCCACGCCTGCGGCACCGCGACCACGACATTGGCCGAGCCGAAGCCGAGATTTTCCACCAGCATCACGCGCTTGTCGGCGTCGACGATGTTCTCGCGGATCAGATCCTCGCCGGTGATGCCGAGATGCACGCTGCCGCGCGCAAGCTGCGCGGCGATCTCGCTTGCCGACAGATAGGCGATTTCGACATTGTCGAGGCCGGCGATGGTGCCGCGATAGTCGCGAACCCCGCCAGCCTTGGCGAGCGCAAGGCCCGCGCGGCCGAAGAACGCATCAGCGTTTTCCTGCAGCCGGCCCTTCGAGGGCACGGCAAGAACGAGCGGCGTGCTCATGCGGCGCCCCCTTGGGTGAGGGCTTCAATCCAGATCGAGAAGCCGACCGCCGGGATCGGTGCGGGTGCGCCGAGTTCGCGTCAGCAGACCATCGTAACGGCCGCCGCCGACCAGCGCCTCGCCATTGCCGCCGCGGCGCTGCAAGTCGAATTCGAAGCCAGTGTAGTAGTCGAGGCCGCGTCCGAACGAGGTCGAGAAGCGGACCGCGCCCATGTCGACGCCGCGCGCCGCCATGAAGCCGGTGCGGCTCTCGAACTGGTCGATCGCGGCGGTGAGGTCGAGCTTGGCGTCGGCCGCCAGCGCGCGAAGCTGCGCCAGCGCATCGTCAGGATGACCTGTAATGTTGAGGTAATGTTGAATTAATGTGAGCGTTTCAAGGGGCAGCGCGCCGCTTTTCAGGGTCGATTGCTCCAGGAAACGGTCGGCGATTTCCGCCACGGTGCGGCCGCCGACATTGGTGGTGCCGGCAATCGACATCAGGTCGGTGACCAGCGCCAGTGCCGCCTTGCGGTCGGAGCCGGCAAGCGCGGCGAGCACGCCCTCATACTCGTTGGCGCCATTGCTCGGCGCGAGCGAGAGCTGCGCGATGTCTTTTGCAAGGCCGGTCTTGCGGTTGAAATCCTTGATCAGCCGCCGCTTCAGCACCGGCGCAAGTTTCAGCACATCGAGCAACGCGATAAACAGCGCCGCATCGCCGGTGCGGATCTCGACATCGGTCACGCCGAACGCTGCTGCCGCCTCAAGCCCGAGCGACAGCATCTCGGCATCGGCTGCGGCGCGGTCGTTGCGGCCGAAGGATTCGACGCCAGCCTGATTGAACTCGCTGGGCTTGCCGCCGCGATAGCGGAACACCGGGCCGAGATAGCAGAAACCTGCGGGTTGTCCCGCCTGCGCCGAGGTGAGATAGGCCCGCGCCACCGGAATGGTGAGGTCCGGCCGCAGGCACAGTTCCTCACCGCTGGCGTCGCTGGTGAGATACAGGCTCTTGCGGATGTCCTCGCCGGACAGATCCAGGAACGGCTCCGCCGGCTGCAGGATCGGCGGCCGGGCATGCGCATAACCGGCCCGCGCAAAGGACAACAGCAGCGCCTCCGCCGGGGCGGCGGCGCCGGTCGCGATCGGGGCGGCGGTCGTGCTCATCTCAAAGTCCGTTAAAGATCAAAAGGCTGCCGCCCTTTAGCATGCTTGTCGGCGGGGTTCGACGGGGAAGGCGAAAGTGGCTTAACAAGATTTCGATCTGCAACCTATGCGCGCATATCAGGCTTTGCTCCAGTCGCCCAGCACGGTCTGGACCACCGCCAGCGCCGCCACTGCGGCGGTATCGGCGCGCAGGATGCGGGGGCCGAGCGCCAGACGCACAGTTCGGGGCTGCTTGAGCAGGGCGGCGCGCTCCTCCTCGGCGAAGCCGCCTTCCGGGCCGATCAGCACGTCGATGCCGGACGATGGCGAGGCGGTTGTTGCGGCCAGCGCTGCTGTGGGATCAGCGACCTCGGCGGTCTCGTCGCAAAACACCAGCAGGCGCTGCGGGTCACGCTGGGCGAGATAACGCTCCAGCGGCACCGGGTCTTCGACCGCGGCGAGGCTGAGAATGCCGCACTGCTCGGCGGCCTCGATGACATTGGCGCGCATTCGCTCGGCATTGACGCGGGCGACCTGAGTGAACCGGGTCACCACCGGCCGCAAGGCGCTGGCGCCCATCTCGACAGCCTTCTGTGCCATGTAGTCGAGCCGTGCGTGCTTGAGCGGTGCGAACACCAGGTGCAGGTCGGGCAGGCGGTCCTGAGGCCGGCTCCGGCTTGTCAGGATCAATTGGTCGGGCCGCTTGCGTCCCGCGATTTCCCCGCGCCATTCGCCGTCGCGGCCGTTGAACACCAGCACGGTATCGCCTGCACCGAGCCGCAGGACATTGCCGAGGTAGTTGGCCTGGGCGCGGTCGAGCGCAAGGCTTGCGCCTTCGGCCAGCGGCGCGTCGACAAACAGACGGGGGCTGTGGAAATCGTGCAGGGGCATGGGATATCCTTCGTTGCCTTAGACCATGTCGTGCGGCAACTGCGAAGCAGTTTTGGAACCCTCGCTGCGCCGACATCGCCATGACGCGTCCAACCGCCGCGCTGTCGCCCCATTCGACGGGTTGTTAAGGCGGGGCGGGGCTCGTAAAAGTGGCCCGGAGGCGTGGTCCCGCCGGAGGAAAATCGTGATCGCCACCCGATTGGTTTCGCCCTGTCTGAACAATCTGCTCGCTGCCGCTTGCGGCGCGATGGTCCTGCTTGCCGCTGCGCCGGACGGCGCGCAGGCGCAGGTCGCGTTTCCTGCACCGTTGCCGGGCCAGGCTGCACCGCCGCCGCAGGCCTCGCCATTTCCGCCGGTGGGCGCGAGCGGCGCGCCAGCCCAGGCGCCGATGGCGTTTCCTTCGCAGGGTGCTGCGCCGATGGGGAGCGGGTTTTCCCAGGCCCCGCAGGCCGGCCCGCCGCCGGGCGGGCAGAATTGCATGAACGAATTCCTGCCGCTGCGTAAGGAAGCCGAAAAGCGGGCCGAGGTGATCAAGGCGCTCGGCAAGCGCAAAGCTCCCGCGACCGAAGCCTGCAAGGCGATCAGCGCGTTCTCGCAGGCTGAAGCGAAGATGATCAAATACGTGCAGACCAACGCCAAGCGTTGCGGCATTCCGGAGCAGGCCGCACAGCAGATGGCCGCCGGCCACAAGAATACCGAGCAGATGCAGACCAAGGTGTGCAACGTCGCGGCGCAGCAGCAGCGCGGGCCGGCCGGCCCCAGCCTGAGTGAAGCACTCGGCGCCTCGACCGCGTTGCCGGAGGCTGCGCCGACCAAGCGCAGCGGCGGCAGCACGTTCGACACCATCAGCGGCAACGTTCTCGCGCGCTAGTTACGCTGCGGGCGGTCATGCAGATTATCGCCTGCGCTCGCGCCGTCATGTTATCGTGTGTCTCTTCGTCATTTTTGCACGCCGATGATTGACGTCACCGCACCTGTCGCCGACTCCACTGCCAACTGGGTCGATACCCGCGCGCCGCTGTGGGCGCGGCCCTATCTGCGCCTGTCGCGGATGGACCGGCCGATCGGCTCCTGGCTGCTGCTGTTGCCCTGCCTGTGGTCGGCCGCGCTGGCGGCCGCCGTCGCCGGGCGGCTGCGCGATCTGCCGTGGCTAATTGCGCTGTTTGCCATCGGCGCATTCGTGATGCGCGGTGCCGGCTGCACCTGGAATGACATCACCGACCGCGATCTCGATGCCAAGGTGGAGCGCACGCGTTCGCGGCCGATTCCGGCCGGTCAGGTCACCGTCCGGCAGGCATTCGCTTTTCTGGTTGTACAGGCGCTGATCGGGCTGGTGGTCCTGCTGCAGTTCGATCGTTTCGCGGTGATGACCGGCATCGCTTCGCTGCTGGTCGTTGCGATCTATCCCTTTATGAAGCGCGTCACCTACTGGCCGCAGTTCGTGCTCGGCCTCGCTTTTTCATGGGGTGCGCTGATGGGCTTTGCCGTGCTGCTTGGCCGGATCGATGCCACCGCGCTTGCGCTTTATGCCGGCTCGATCGCCTGGGTGATCGGCTACGACACACTCTATGCGCATCAGGACGCCGAGGACGATGCGCTGATCGGGGTCAAGTCGACCGCTTTGTTGTTTGGGGCACGTACGCAGGCGATGCTGACGCTGCTTTATGCGCTGGCGGTGGGATTGATCGGGCTGTCGCTGTGGCTCGGTGGCAGCGGATGGTTCGGCTGGCTTGGCCTTGCCGCTTTTGCCGCCCATCTCGCCTGGCAGGTGACGCACATCCGGATCGACGATTCGCCACTGTGCCTGCGGCTATTCAAGTCGAACCGCGATGCCGGGTTGCTGCTGTTCGCGGGCCTGTTGGCGGATGCGGTTGCGCGTGCGGTCTAGATTGCTCATCGCGCGCGTTAGTGGCGCGCGATGATCTCGCGCTCGTTGCGATGGATGGTCGCTGATGTAGATGTGTAACCGGGTTTGCGGCGTACCAGGAATTTCGGACGTCTCGCCTTGATGATGTGATGGCGGCGACGCCGCGGCGCGGGTTCACGCGCAATATCGCTTTCCTCGTCGATCTGCGGCAGCGCGAACAGGTCGCTCCACATCATCCAGGCGTGCTCGATCTCCGCGTCGTCTGGTGTGACGATCAACGGCACCGACAATGACGGATCGCGGTGGGTCAGGACCAGCGCCTGTCCCGCGTCGGTCTCACGACATGCGATGCCGAGAAATTCGCGAATCCTCACCTGCACGGTCATGGTGATGCCGCTGATGGCACGACGCACGACGACGCGTTCGCGATTGATTTCGATCTGCCGTGTGCCGCCGTCGGCGCGCATATCGCGTGCCTCAAAGCGCACCGGCAAAGAATGAGGGTCGAGCCGCAGATCGCGGCTCGACCCGGCGGGTTGCACCCCGCCGACTCCGAATTGACGCCTCACGGCTTGTTCTCCCCGCCGGAATTATGTTCCCGGTCGATGCGAGAAGATTGCCAGAGCGGTGTCGCATTCGGCTTAATAAGGCTGGTTAATCACGCGTTGCAGCCATGGCTTCACGTCGCATGCTTGATGAGTGGTTGGCAGGCATGATTGACGAGACCTTGCCGAGACGATGAAATATCTTCCGATCGGGCGTGGGACATGCTTGAAGTCCGTATCAAACAGGCACATCTCAGGGTGCCAGACCATCAATTGCATTTGTTCGCAGAATAAATGGAACCGGACGCATGTTCTCTCGTCCGCGCTCAACCCTCGGGATTTTATTCGTGACCTCTTCGCCCACCGTCCAGACCGCCGCCGCAGCCAAATCCGCAACGTCCGATTTGTTTGATCAGTCAGCCCTGAGTGTGCTGGCGCAGCGCCTTGTCGAAGCTGCGAAACGTGCCGGCGCGGATGCGGCCGATGCGGTGGCGGTGCGCGGTGTCTCGCAGAGCGTCGAGATTCGTGACGGCCAGGTCGAGGAATCCGAACGGTCCGAGGGCGACGATGTCGGACTGCGCGTGCTGGTCGGCAAGCGTCAGGCGGTGGTCTCCACCAACGATATCAGCGGCGACAATGTTGCAAAACTCGCGGAACGCGCGGTGGCGATGGCGCGTGTCGCGCCGGACGATAATTTTGTCGGTCTCGCCGATCCCGCTTTGCTCGCCCGCACCTTTCCCGATCTTGATCTGCTCGATCCGCAGATGCCCTCGACCACCGATCTGGAGCGACGCGCGCAGGAGGCTGAAGCGGTAGGCCTTGCGGTGCAAGGCGTGACGAAATCCGGCGGGGCGTCGGCATCGGCCGGCATCGGCGGCATGGTGCTGGTGACGAGCACCGGATTTCACGGCTCCTATCTGCGCTCGAGCCAGGGCATCTCGATGATGGCGATTGCCGGCGAAGGCACCAGCATGGAGCGCGATTACGACTTCACCTCCGCCATTCACGCCTCCGACCTGCTGTCGCCGAAAGACGTTGGCCGCAGCGCCGGCGAGCGCACGGTGGCGCGGGTGAACCCGCGCAAGGTCGCCACCTGCAAGGTGCCGGTGGTGTTCGATCCGCGCGTCGCGAACTCGCTGGTCAGTCATTTAGTCGGCGCGGTGAACGGCGCATCGATCGCCCGCAAGACCAGTTTTCTGAAGGACAAACTCGGTCAGCAATTGTTCGACAAGGGTATTCGCATCATCGACGATCCGTTGCGGGTGCGCGGGTTGCGTTCGCAATCCTTCGATGCCGAGGGTGTCGCGGTGAAGAAGCTTGCGATCATCGATGACGGTGTGCTGACGTCATGGCTGCTGGATTCGGCCACCGCGCGCGAGCTTGGCCTTGTCACCACTGGTCATGCGCATCGCGGCGTGTCGTCCTCGCCTTCGCCGGGTGCCTATAATCTGCATCTTGAGCCGGGCACTGCGACGCCCACTGAGTTGATTTCGGATATCAAGCAGGGGTTCTATATCACGGACCTGATCGGCTCCGGCGTTAATGGCGTCACCGGCGACTACAGTCGTGGCGCGGCAGGCTTCTGGATCGAGAATGGCGAGATCACCTATGCAGTGAGCGAGGTGACGATCGCCGGTCATCTGCTCGATATCTTCAAGTCGATGACGCCGGCCAACGATCTTGCTTTCAAATACGGCATCAACGCGCCGACGGTGCGGATCGAAGGATTGACGATTGCCGGACGCTGACATCGATCTCGAACGCGACGCCTCGCTGCTGATCGACACGGTACGCGAAGCCGGCGCGCTGGCGGTGCAGATGCGCCTCGGCGATGTCCGAAGCTGGACCAAGGGCATATCGTCGCCGGTGTCGGAGGCGGATATCGCGGTCAATGAACTGATCGAGAAGCGGCTGCGCGCATCCACTCCGGATTACGGCTGGCTGTCTGAGGAAAGCGCCGAGGATACTTCCCGGCTCGATAAGCCTGTGGTCTGGATCGTCGATCCGATCGACGGCACGCGGGCATATCTGGCGCGGCGCGACGACTGGTCGATCAGCGTGGCGCTGGTGCGCGGCGGCCTGCCGGTACTGGCGGCGGTGTTTGCGCCGGCGAGCGACGAATTCTTTTTTGCACACCGCGCGGTGGGAGCAACGCTCAACGACGCGGCGATCCGCAGCAGCGACGGCCCGACGCTGGATTTTGCCAAGGTCACCGGGCCTCAGCCTTTGGTCGAACGTCTGCCTCCTTTGGGGCAAGGGGTCGAGATCTATCCGCGCATTGGATCGCTGGCGCTACGGCTTTGCCGGGTCGGATCGGGGCGGATCGACGCGGCTTTCGCGGGCGGCAAGAGCCACGATTGGGACCTTGCAGCGGCCGATCTAATCGTGCACGAAGCAGGCGGCCAGATGACTGAAATCACGGGTGAGCCGCTGGTTTACAATCGTTTCGACGTGACCCATGGCGTCCTGATCGCGGCCGGACGTGCCCGTCATCGCCGCATTGTCGAACACTTCCAGGCGAACCCGCTTCTTTGATGTAAATCACTGGATTTGTTGTTTGAATCCGCATTAATCCTTGACCGAGGGAACACTGATCCATGTCCGACGGCCCACAACAACTGCTGCATCTGGTGATTGGCGGCGAACTGTCCAATCTCGACACCGTGACCTTCAAGGACCTCGACAAGGTAGAGATCGTGGGCCTCTATCCGAACTACGCCGCCGCCTTTGACGTCTGGAAGGCGAAGGCCCAGAAATCCGTCGACAACGCCCACATGCGCTACTTCATCGTCCACCTTCACCGGCTGCTCGATCCGGGCCACGACGCGAAACCCGCCCGTTGACCTTCTCGCTGCGCCAATTGAGCCGGACCAGTTGGGTCCAGCAGGCCGCGGGTTTCATCGCGGCGGAATTCCTGCGCTTCGTGTGGTGGACCAACAGGTTCACTTACGATCCGCCGGACATCTATCAGCGCATCGAACCGGACATGCCGGTGATCGTGGCGTTCTGGCATGGCCAGCACTTCATGATGCCGTTCCTCAAGCGCAAGCAATATCCGGCGAAGGTCCTGGTTTCGCGCCATCGCGACGGCGAGATCAATGCGATCGCCGCCGAGCGGCTCGATGTCGGCACCGTTCGCGGCTCCGGCGATCACGGCTCGTCGTTCCACCGCAAAGGTGGCGTGCAGGCGTTCAAGGGCATGCTGCGCGCGCTGGAAGAGCGCTACAACATGGCGCTGACCGCGGATGTGCCGAAGGTCTCGCGCAAGGCAGGGCTTGGCATCATCATGCTGGCGCGCGAATCCGGCCGTCCGATCATGCCGGTGGCGATCGCCACCAGCCGATTTCGTCGGCTGAAGAACTGGGACCGGTCGGTCATTCATTTGCCGTTCGGGCGCGGTATCATAATGGCTGGCGAATTGATCCGCGTGCCGCTCGACGCGGATGCCGAGATCATGGAAATCCTGCGACAGCAGCTTGAAACCCAGTTGAACGAGATCACCCGTCACGCCTACGCTGCGGTTGGTCGTTCTGATGAGGGTCCTGATGGCAAGTAGCCTGCCGATGACGCTGCAGCTCTACCGTCGTGCCTCGGCGCTGGCCGCGCCGCTGGTGGGTCCGGTGGTCGGGCGCAGGCTGAAGCAGGGCAAGGAAGATCCGGCGCGGCTCGGCGAGCGTCGCGGCATTGCCAGCATGGCGCGGCCGGACGGGCCGCTGATCTGGATTCACGGCGCCAGCGTCGGCGAGGTGCTGGCCGCGGCCGGGCTGATTGAGCGGCTGCGCGAATTCAACGTCCGGATTTTGCTCACCTCCGGCACCGTGACCTCGGCGGCGATCGCAGCCAAGCGTTTCCCGCCCGATGTGATCCATCAATATGTGCCGTTCGACTCGCCGCGGTTTGTCGCGTGCTTCCTCGATCACTGGCGGCCGGGTCTGGCCCTGTTCATCGAATCCGACCTGTGGCCCAATTTGTTGCTGTCGAGCGCCGAGCGCCGCATTCCAATGGTGCTGATCAACGGGCGGATGTCGCAGCGTTCGTTTCCGCGCTGGCGCAGGGCGTACGGCACCATTTCGACACTGCTCGGCTGTTTCGATCTGTGCCTCGCACAGTCCGAACTCGATGCCGAGCGTTTCAGCGCGCTGGGCTGTCCGAATGTCGTGACCTCGGGCAATCTGAAGCTCGACGTCGCTGCGCCTCCGGCCGATCCGATGCGGCTTGATGATCTGAAGGCGGCGGTGCAGCAGCGCAATGTCGTGGTCGCCGCCTCGACCCATCCGGGTGAGGAAGAGATCATCCGTGACGCGCATCGCCGGCTGGCTGCCAATATTCCGTCGCTGCTCACCGTAATCGTGCCCCGCCATCCCAAGCGCGGCGTTGCCATCGCGCGGATGCTGGCGACATCCGGCTTGCGGGTGGCGCTGCGTTCGCAGAACGAATTGCCGTCGGCTCATACCGACATCTATGTCGCCGACACCATCGGCGAACTCGGCCTGTTCTATCGGCTGGCGCCGGTGGTGTTCATGGGCGGCTCGCTGGTCGCGCATGGCGGGCAGAATCCGATCGAAGCGATCAAGCTTGGTGCGGCGATTCTGCATGGCCCGCACGTCTTCAACTTCACCGAGATTTATCATGCGCTCGACGAAGCGGGCGGCGCGCTCCGCGCGGAGGATGACGAGCAATTCGTCAAGCTGCTCGGCCATCTGTCGTCCAATCCGATCGCACGGCAACGGGTGGTCGGCGCAGCTGAACGCGTGATGGCACGGCTGGGCGGCGCGCTTGGCAAGACGCTCGGCGCGCTGGAGCCTTATCTGTTGCAGCTTCGGCTCGAGCGGGTTGCCGCCGATGCGTGAGCCGGGCTTCTGGTATGGTCCGCCTTCGTTGTTGTCCCGGCTGCTGTTGCCCGTCTCTGCGATCTATGGCGCGGTCGCGGCGCGGCGGATAAGCCGCCCCGGCGTGCGTGCCGGCGTGCCGGTGATCTGCGTCGGCAACTATCATCTTGGCGGGGCGGGTAAGACGCCTGTGACGCTCGCGCTGGCAGACATGCTGCGCGCGATGGGCGAACGGCCGATGGTGGTGAGCCGCGGCTATGGCGGCTCGTTCGAAGGCCCGGTCGAGGTCGATGCGCGCCGACACATGGCCGCTGAAGTGGGCGACGAGCCGCTGATGATGGCAGACCGGGTGCCGGTCGTGGTGGCGCGCGACCGCGCGGCCGGTGCGGCGCTGGCGCGGGAGAGCGGTGCGAGCGTGGTGCTGCTCGACGACGGTCTGCAGAATCCGGCATTGGTCAAGGATGTGACGCTTGCGGTGATCGACGGCCATCGCGCGCTCGGCAATGGACGGGTCTTTCCTGCCGGACCGCTGCGGGCGCCTTTGGCGCCGCAGCTTGCTCGTACCGATGTTCTGATCGTGGTCGGTGCCGGTCACGCTGCCGACGAGTTGGCGCAGGTCGTGAGCTCGCGCGGCGCTCTGGTGCTGTGCGCGAATTTCGTGGCCGATCCGGAATCGATCGCGCGGCTGCAGGGCAGGCGGGTGCTGGCGTTCGCCGGCATCGGCGATCCGGCGCGCTTCTTTGCCACCTTGCGTGCGAGCGGCATTGGTGTCGCCGAGACCAAGGCCTTCGCCGATCACCACGCCTATGCGCCCTATGAGATTACCGGGCTGCGCGCTCGCGCCAAGGCACAGGCCCTGACACTGGTGACGACAGAAAAGGACATGGCGCGAATCGCCAGCGAGCCACGGCTGTCGCGCCACCGCGCCGAGGTGGTGTCGTTCAAGGTGACGCTACGGATCGAGAATGAAAACGCGTTACGCGCGCTGGTTGCCGAGCGCCTTGCCGCTGTTCGCTGAGATTGCGCTCGATCTGGCGTTGGTGCGGGGTGGTTTGCGGATCAGTCCTTGGCCTGTGCCGGATAGTGCCGCTGCAGCACTGCCTCGGGGGAGGCATAGGCTTCCTGGCGATCGACGCTCCAATATTTCAACTCATCGAGTGGAATGTGCTCGCCGGTCATCGCGCAAACCACATAAGCCCCCGGCGCAATGACACGAAAATCGCCATCGAGAAATTCCAGCCTGGCTTCGCCATGGCCCGATGTTCCAAACTTATTGAGCACTGATCCGTCCTTCGACTGCCTGCCCGCAATATAGAATGGCCGGGCCGCCGGCGAAACCCCGTGCGATGACTAGGCGGCTAAAACAGGTCGCCCTGGACCTTCCTGACGCCAAAATCGGTGGTTCGTTTCGAGGATGGCCGCGCCGCTGCCGGTTTCGGCTTGCCCTGCGACGGATCGTCCGTGCCACCGGCGGTCGCGGCGATGCGCCCGTCGGCAAATTCGATGCTGAGCGGCGTGCCGGGGGCGATATCGGCGGCAGCCCGCAGCGTCTGGCCCTGCGCGTCGCGCACTAGGGCAAAGCCGCGCGACAATACGCCTTTATAGGACAGCGCCGCCAGCAACTGATCCATATGCCTCAGCCGGATGCGGCGCTGCTCGATCAACTGGCGGCTGCAACGCTCGGCGCTGCTCGCGAGCCGCTGCACCTGATCGCGGTTGCGTGCGATCTGGTCCTTCAGCGTGCGCACCGTGAGCCGCCCACCGATCATCGACAGCCGCCGGTCGTAGACATGGGTGTTGGTGCGCAGCGCGCGCGGCAACTGCGCTGCTGCGGTGTCGAGCCGCTGGCGCGGGATCGCCAAGAGGTCCTGCAGCCTCGGTAACGCGCGGGCCGCGCTGCGCAATTCGCTGCGGCGACTTTCCTGACCACGTTGCCAGCAGGCGAAGCTGCGCCGCGCGAGGCTCGCGACCTCGAGGGCAAGCTCGGCACGCACCGGCACCGCCATCTCGGCGGCGGCAGTCGGCGTCGGCGCGCGCTTATCGGCGACGAAATCGATCAGGGTGACGTCGGTCTCGTGGCCGACGGCGGAAATCAGCGGGATCATACTGTTCGCCGCGGCGCGGACTACGATTTCCTCGTTGAACGACCACAAATCTTCCAGCGAGCCGCCGCCGCGCGCGACAATCAGGAGATCGGGCCTCGGAATGGCTCCGTCCTGTCCCAGAGCATTGAAGCCATCGATGGCAGCGGCGATCTGCTCGGCGGAGCCTTCGCCCTGCACCCGCACTGGCCACACCAGCACGCGGCGCGGAAAGCGATCGTCGAGCCGGTGCAAGATGTCGCGGATCACCGCGCCGGTCGGCGAGGTGACGACGCCGATCACCTCCGGCAGCCACGGCAGAAGCTGCTTGCGCGCCTCGTCGAACAGGCCTTCCGCGGCGAGCTTCTTCTTGCGCTCTTCCATCAGCGCCATCAGCGCGCCAACGCCGGCGGGCTCGATCGCCTCGATCACGATCTGATACTTCGACGAGCCGGGATAGGTGGTGAGCTTGCCGGTGGCGATGACCTCCAGCCCTTCCTGCGGCTTGAAGCGCATGCGGCCGTGCACGCCCTTCCAGATCACCGCCTCGATTTTGGCGGCGTCGTCCTTCAGCGCGAAATAGCAATGGCCGGAGGAGTGCGGGCCGCGAAAGCCGGAAATTTCGCCGCGCACCCGAACATGGCCATAGGTGTCCTCGACCGTGCGCTTGAGCGCGGACGACAATTCCGAAACCGTGAATTCCGGTGAATTGAGCAGCATTTCGCCGGCGCGGGCGCTCATCGGAAGCCGAATCTGTTGCGATGGTGACGGGTCATGATACATGCTTCTAGCATCACACCAACTTGGGTTCGACCCCTCATCCCGGCCTTCAAGACATGAATATTCTCCTGATCGGCTCCGGCGGCCGCGAACACGCGCTGGCCTGGAAAATCGCGGCTTCGTCGGAACTGACGAAATTGTGGTGCGCGCCGGGCAATGCCGGCATCGCGCAAGAAGCCGAATGCGTCGCGCTCGATGTCGCCGATCACGGTGCGGTGGTTGCTTTCTGCAAGACCAACAAGGTCGATCTCGTCATGGTCGGTCCCGAGGCGCCGCTGGCTGCCGGGATTGTCGATGATCTTGCGAGTGCCGGCATCAAGGCGTTCGGGCCGAGCAAGGCAGCCTCGCAACTGGAAAGCTCCAAGGGCTTCACCAAGGACCTGTGCAAGGCGAACAACATTCCGACCGCCGCCTATGAGCGATTTTCCGATGCGGCGGCAGCGAAGGACTATATCCGCAAGCAGGGCGCGCCGATTGTGGTGAAGGCCGATGGTCTTGCGGCGGGCAAGGGCGTCACCGTGGCGATGACGCTTGCGGAAGCGGAAAGCGCAATCGATACGCTGTTTGCAAGCGCCGGCGCGGAAGCGGTTGTCGAAGAATTCATGGAGGGTGAGGAAGCCTCATTCTTTGTGCTGTGCGACGGCGATCATGCGCTGCCGCTTGCCACCGCGCAGGACCACAAGCGCGCTTATGACGGCGACAAGGGGCCGAACACCGGCGGCATGGGAGCCTATTCACCGGCGCCGGTGATGACCGATGCGATGATCGCGCGTACGATGGACGAGATCATCATGCCGACGTTGCGCGCGATGAAGGCGAAAGGCATGCCTTACAAGGGCGTGCTATTCGCCGGATTGATGATCACCCGCGATGGCCCGAAGCTGATCGAATACAATGTGCGGTTCGGCGATCCGGAAACCCAGGTCTTAATGCTGCGGCTGATGTCGGATCTTGTTCCGGCGCTGCTGGCGGCGATCGATGGCGAGTTGCAGCATTTCAGCCTGCGCTGGTTCCCGGAACCGGCCCTCACCGTGGTGATGGCGGCGCAGGGCTATCCTGGCGATTACGCCAGGGGCACTCGCATCGAAGGGCTGGATGAAGCCGCGAAAGTGGAGGGTGTCGAGATTTTCCACGCCGGAACCAAAGCCGATGGCGGCATAATTCTCGCCAATGGCGGCCGCGTGCTCAATGTCACCGCGTCTGGCGCGACGGTCGGCGAGGCACAGCGCCGCGCCTATCAGGCGATCGATCGTATTAAGTGGCCGGAAGGTTTCTGCCGCCGCGATATCGGCTGGCAGGCGATTATGCGCGAACAGGCGAAGTAACCGCGGGAGAGTGAGTATGCCCGATCTTGCCGATTTGTTTCCGGGCTTCGCCTCTGAATGGATCAGCACAAAGCATGGGCGCATCTTCGCGCGGGTTGGCGGCAACGGGCCGCCATTGCTGCTGCTGCATGGCTTCTCGCAGATGCATGTGATGTGGCACCGTGTGGCGCCGAAACTGGCGGAGAAGTTTACGCTGGTGATCGCGGATCTCCCCGGCTACGGCTGGTCCGACATCCCGAAATCCGACGCCGATCACACGCCCTACACCAAGCGCGTGATGGCGCAGACCATGATCGAGGCGATGGAAAAACTCGGCCATGTGCGGTTTGCGCTGGCTGGGCACGATCGTGGCGGACGGGTGGCTTATCGTCTCGCGCTCGATCATCCGGGCCGGCTGTCGCGGCTGGCGGTGCTCGACATCCTGCCGACCTATGAATACTGGGCGCGGATGGACCGGGTCTATGCGCTGAAAATCTATCACTGGACCCTGCTGGCGCAGCCCGAGCCGCTCCCGGAAATGTTGCTTGGCGGCAATCCGGAAGGCTATCTGAAGAACAAGCTGACAAGCTGGCTGAAGTCGAAGGATCTGAAGACCTTCGATCCGCGCGCGCTGGCGCACTATATTGCCGCGTTCAACGACCCGGCACGTATCCACGCGATGTGCGAGGATTACCGCGCCGGCGCCTATGCCGATTATGAAGACGACAAGGCCGATCGCGACGCCGGGCGCAAGATCACCGTGCCGATGTTGGCGCTGTGGGGCGATTCCGGCATTGCGCAGTCGGCGGCGACCCCGCTCGATACCTGGCAGAGCTGGGCGACCAACGTCTGCGGCATGCCAATCAATTCAGGCCACTTCCTCACCGAGGAAGACCCGGAGGCGACCGCCGCGCAACTGCTGGCGTTCTTCGCGGAGGATCTGTGATGGCACTGCGCGAGGCGCGGCGCGAGGATGTCCGGCGATTGTCGAGATGCTGGCCGACGACGAACTCGGGCGCAGTCGTGAAACTCTGTCCGGCGACATGGCGGGCTACTATGCCGCCTTCGATGCGATTGCGGCCGATCCCAACAACGCGCTCTATGTCTGGGACGATGGCGAGGTGGGAGGCTGCGCCCAGCTCACCTTCCTGCCGGGCCTGTCCTATCAGGGGGCATGGAGCGCGCAGGTCGAGGGCGTGCGGGTCGACAGCGCGCGGCGCGGCCAGAAGATCGGCGAGAAGATGATGGCGGTGATCATCGAGAAGTCGCGCGCGCGAGGCTGCCATCGGCTGCAGCTCAAGAGCAACAAGCAGCGTCTTGCCGCACACCGCTTCTATGAACGGCTCGGTTTCACCAAATCGCATGAAGGCATGAAGCTGGATTTGTAACGCCGCTGCCGGCGAGATTAGGGGCGAGCTAGGTGCCCACTCCGCTCGAAAACGCTCTAACGTCGCGCCTTGAAGAAATCCCGCAGCATCACCGCTGCGTCGCCCTCGCCGACGGACGGATAGACTTCCGGCACGTGATGGCAGGTCGGCGACGCGAAAAAGCGCACGCCTAAATCCACCGCACCGCCTTTGGGGTCGGCCGCGCCGTAGTACAGCCGCCGGATGCGGGCGAACGAGATCGCCGCCGCACACATGGTGCAGGGTTCCAGGGTGACATAAAGATCGCAATCGACCAGCCGTTCGCTGCCAAGGGTGGCGGCGGCCTGCCGGATCGCCAGGACCTCGGCATGGGCGGTGGGGTCGCGGTCGGTCAGGGTCCGGTTCGCCGCCTGCGCCAGCACCGTTCCGTCGCGCACGATGACGCAGCCAATCGGCACTTCGCCGGCTTCTGCCGCGTTTTGGGCCTGTTTCAGCGCCAAATCCATGAAAGATCGTGCCGTCATGGCTCGTGTCCTGCGGTGAACTCTGTTATGAAGCCGCCTTCAGCCTGATCGGTTTTGCATGACGCGGCGCTCCGATCCATCATGAGCGCCGTTTCACCGATGCCAGCCGGGTCTAACGTCCGGCCCACGGCCACCCCAACGTTTTGAAAGATCATTCATGCCCCGCGACAATGATAAAAACAACGGCCGTCCGCCGCGCCGTGAGGGCGGAGCGGGCGAGGGCTATAAGGGCGGCGGCAAGGGTCGCTCCGGCGGCGGGGAGCGCGGAGCGCGCTCATCCGGTCCGCGCAGCGGCGGCAAGAAATTCGGCGATCGGAAGTTCGGCGAGAAGCGGCCTTATGCCGGCAAGCGCGACGACTTCGGCAAGGGCGGCGAGCGTGGCGCGTCGCGCCCTCGTTTCGACCGCGAGGATCGGCCGCAGCGTTCCGACCGTCCCGATCGCGGGCCGCGCAAGGAGTTCGGAGCGCGCAGCGACCGTGGCGAGGGCCGTACATTCAAACCGCGCGAGGATCGGGCACCACGCAGCGATCGTGGCGAGGGCCGCACATTCAAGCCGCGTGAGGACCGGGCGCCACGCGATGATCGTGGTGAGGGTCGTACATTCAAGCCGCGTGAGGATCGGGCATCGCGCAGCGGCGGTGATCGGCCGTTCAAGCCACGTGGTGAGCGCAGCGATTTTCGCGCTGAGCGTGGTGCATCCGCAGGGCGTTTCGGCGACAAGAAATTCGGCGACAAGCGGCCCTACAAGCCGCGCGGCGAAGGCGGCGATGCACGGCCGGCACGGTTCAATCGCGAGGACAGGCCGCAGCGCGATGAGCGTCCGCGCTTCAACCGCGATGATCGCGCGCCGCGTCGGGATTTCAGCCGTGGCGAAGATCGCGGTAACGAGAAGCCATGGGCCAAGCGCCCGTCGCGTGACCGTGACGATGATCGCGGTTCAGCCGAGCGCCCGCGCTTCTCGCGCAGTCGCGAGGATCGTCCTGAGCGTTCGGCCGGTGCCGATCGCGGGCCGCGCAAGTTCGACCGGCCGCGCGAGGATCGCGAGAAGTTTGGCCGCCCACGCTTCGACAAGCCGCGCGAGGATCGTGCGCCGCGCCCGGCTCACCGTGCCGATTGGCAGGAACATCCGCGCAGCGAAGACCGTGGCCGGTTTTCCCGCGACGATCGTCCCCGCCGGGATAATGAAGACGACAGCAAGATCTTTACCAAGCGCCCGGCCTTTGGTGGCCGCGGCGCCTATCGCGAACGCAAGCCTGATTTCGATCGTCGCGCGCGCCCCGAGGCTGCGCCGAAAAAGGAAAAAGCCGGCGAGCGCATCGCCAAGATCGTGGCGCGGGCGGGATTGTGTTCCCGCCGCGAGGCCGAGGAGTGGATCACGCAGGGCCGGGTGGCGGTCAATGACCGGGTCATCACCTCGCCGGCGCTTGACGTCACCTCGCGCGATGTCGTCACCATCGACGGCAAGAAGCTGCCGGAGCGCGAGCGCACGCGGCTGTTCCTGTATCACAAGCCGCGCGGGCTGATGACGACACATGACGATCCGGAAGGACGTCCCACGGTGTTCGATAATCTGCCGGAGGGGCTGCCGCGCCTGATTTCGATCGGACGGCTCGACTTCAACACCGAAGGGCTGTTGCTGCTGACCAATGACGGTGGCTTGTCGCGCGCGCTGGAGCATCCCGACACCGGCTGGCTGCGGCGTTACCGCGTCCGCGCCCATGGCGAGGTGACACAGGCGCAGCTCGATGAATTGAAGAAGGGTATCGAGGTCGACGGCGTCAAATACGGCCCGATTGATGCGACGCTGGAGCGCGATCAGGGTGCGAATGTCTGGGTGGTGTTCGCAATCCGCGAGGGCAAGAACCGCGAGGTGCGCAATGTGATGGCGCATCTGGGACTCGAGGTGAACCGCCTGATCCGCGTGTCCTACGGTCCGTTCCAGTTGGGCGAGATCGAGGAGGGGCAGGTCGAGGAAGTGCGTGGCCGTGTGTTGCGCGATCAACTCGGCGACAAGATCGTCGCCATGTCCGGCGCGCAGTTCGACAAGCCGGCGCACGAGGCGAAGGAAGAGGCTGCGGCGAAGAAGACCAAGCGCGCGGTGATCGCCGACAGCAAGGGGCGCCGCGTGCTGGTGCAGCGCACCGGCAGCGACGAGGCGCGCGAACGCAACGAATATGAATCGAGCGGCTATGGCGCGCCGCGCCGACCCAAGCGCGGCTATCACGGCAAGCGCGATCTGACGCCGAAGGACTGAGATGCGGGTGGTCGGGGGACGGCTGCGGGGCCGCAATATCGCATCGCCTGCGTCAAACGCGATCCGGCCGACGCAGGATCGCCTGCGCGAATCCGTATTCAACATCCTGATGCACGCCTATCAAAACCCGATCGACGATGCGCGAGTGCTCGATTTGTTCGCCGGCACCGGCGCCCTCGGCATCGAGGCGATTTCACGCGGCGCGGCGTTCACCTTGTTCGTCGACAACGGCGCGGAGGCGCGGGCGTTGCTGCGCAATAACGTGGAATCACTCGGGCTTGGCGGCACCACCAAGGTCTATCGCCGCGATGCCACCAACCTCGGTCCGGTGCATCCGATGGAGCCGTTTTCGCTGGTGTTTCTCGATCCACCCTATGGCAAGGGGCTGGCGGACAAGGCGCTGGCCTCGTTGAGCGAGGGCGGGTGGCTGGCGTCGGATGCGCTGATCGTTGTTGAAGAGGCGACGGCGGCAGCATTTGTCGCGCCCGAAGGCTATGAAGAGCTTGAGCGTCGCGCCTATGACGATACCGAGTTCGTATTTCTGCGGGGGAGCGGCAATCGCTAGATTGTTACGCCTTCGTCTTGCGCTGCTTGGCGGCTAAGGATGTATTCAGCGCCATGGCGGCACGAATGAGCGCCGTCAGCGCCGTTTCATTGATCTTGTCGCCCTCATGGAAATCGATCGCGCGTCTGGTGTTGCCGTCGAGGCTGGTGTTGAACAGGCCTGAGGGGTCCCCGCGCAAGCGTCTCGCCCCGCCAATCATTGAGCTCCTTGATCCGCGCATCGATCAGCCGGGAAGGCGACTCCCCGCTTTTGGCTTCCCTGGTGCTGGCGTTCTTCATGGTCGCTACCTCGCACCGGGGAGGATGATTTCACCTGCGCCCGAATAGTTTTTCGATGTCCGCGAGTTTCAGTTCCACATAGGTCGGGCGGCCGTGATTGCACTGCCCGGAATTCGGCGTCGCTTCCATCTCGCGCAAGAGCGCGTTCATTTCCTCCGGCTTGAGGATGCGGCCGGCGCGCACTGAGCCGTGACAGGCCATGGTGGCGGCGACATGCATCAGCCGCCGTTCCAGCGGCAATGCCTCGTCCCATTCCGCCATGTGCTCGGCGAGATCGCGCAGCAGCGCGGCGGCGCTGGTCTTGCCGAGCAGCGACGGGGTCTCGCGCACCGCCACCGCGCCGGGGCCGAAGGATTCGATGACAAGGCCGAATTGTTCCAGCTCGCTCGCGCGCGCCACCAGTTGCTCGACGGTGGCTTCGTCCATTTCCACGATTTCGGGAATCAGCAGCAGCTGGCGCTGCACACCGTTGCGGGCAAGCGAGTCCTTCAGCCGTTCATAAACAATGCGCTCGTGCGCGGCGTGCTGATCGACCACGACAAGGCCGTCGCGGGTCTGCGCCACGATATAGGTCTCATGGACCTGCGTGCGCGCAGCGCCAAGCGGACGATCGAGCAGATCGCCGGCAGGCATCTCGTGGGCGCGGTTGTCGGCAGAGGGCGCGCCGGTGTCGAACGCCGCCTGGGCGACTTCCGCGAAGCCGGGCGGTGTATAGGCTGGCGCGGCCCCGCTGCTGAAAGCCGTTGGAGTGGCTGGTGCCTGCGGTGAATTCCGCCAGTCCCAGCCACCATTGCGTGGAAGATCGCCGCGCCGGAACGCCATGATCGCCGCGCCATCGGTATTTGCCGCGGTGCGCCGGCCTTCGCGGGCGAGGCCGTCCTTCAGCGCATGCACGATCAGCGCTCGAACGAGGCCAGCATTGCGGAATCGTACTTCCGTCTTGGCCGGATGGACGTTGGCATCGACCTCCTGGGTATCGAGCGTGACGAACAGCGCCGCAACCGGATGACGGTCGCGCGGCAGATAATCGGCGTAAGCGGCACGCACCGCCCCCAGGATCAGCTTGTCGCGCACCGGACGACCGTTGACGAACAGATACTGCCCGAGTGCATTGGCGCGAGTCAGCGACGGTGCGGCAGCAAAACCCTCGACGCTGACGCCGTCGCGCTCGGCGCGCACTTCGATGGCGCTGGCACGAAAATCGCTGCCCAGAATGTCGCCGAGCCGGGTCAGGCGGCCGGGGGCGCCGGGCAGCGCCGCGGCCCAGGTCACTGGCGCGCGCTCTTCGCCCGCAAGCGAGAAGGCGATATCGGGCCGCGCCATCGCCAGCCGTCGCACCACCTCGCGGATCGCCTCGGCTTCGGTGCGATCGGTCTTGAGGAATTTCAGCCGCGCCGGTGTGGCGTAGAACAGGTCGCTGACTTCGACGCGGGTGCCTTTGGCGAGCGCGGCAGGCGCGATGGCGGATTTCACTCCGGCATCGACATGGAGCGCCCACGCATGCGGTTCGTCGGCATGGCGCGTGGCGATGGCAAGCCGCGCGACCGCGCCGATCGAAGGCAGCGCCTCGCCGCGGAAACCGAGTGTCCGGATGCGCAGCAAATCTTCGTCATCAAGCTTGGAGGTGGCGTGGCGCTCGACCGCGAGCGCAAGATCACCGCGCGTCATGCCGCCGCCATCATCGGTGATGGCGATATGCCGCCGTCCGCCGCCCTCGGTGAAGATGTCGATGCGCGAGGCGCCGGCGTCGATGGCATTCTCCACCAATTCCTTCACCGCGCTGGCAGGCCGCTCCACCACCTCGCCAGCGGCGATGCGGTTGATGATCTGTTCGGGCAACTGACGGACGGGCATGGGCGACTCGCGATGGCCAGTCATTTTAGAGGCGTGGACTGGTAAAACCACTGCCCGGGGAGGTTTTTCCCGGCAATCCGCGGTCAGTCGTCGAAGCGCCGCGCGCCGCGACCCGCCTTGATATCGCTGCGGCGTTTCTTGCCTTCAAGGCGGCGTGTCTTTGAGCCCAGCGTCGGGCGTGTCGGCCGGCGCGTCTTGGGGCGGATCGATGCTTCGCGCAGCAGCTCCAGCAGACGCTCGATCGCATCCGCGCGGTTGCGTTCCTGGGTGCGGAAGCGTTGGGCGTGAATGACGATGACGCCATCTTTTGTCATGCGCTGGCCGGCGAGGGTGCGTAGCCGCTGCATGGTGTCGCCGGCGAGGATGATACTACGCGTGTCGAAACGCAGTTGCGCGGCGGTCGCAAGCTTGTTGACGTTCTGCCCGCCCGGCCCCGAGGCGCGGACGAACAGGATGTGGAGATCATCCTCATTGATCACGATATCGCGTGTCACCCGTAGCATGCGCGGCACGCTAGCATGATCTAGAGAGGGGCCGCGCTAGTTTTTGGCGGGCGCAGGAGTAGCCGGTGCGGTGGTAGCCACCGGCTGTCGGCCGACGCTGACCGACAATACGCCGTCGTTCCAGATTCGCTTGGCGACACGCTTGGCGTCGTCCAGTGTCACCGCATCGATGATGGCGCTACGCCGCTCCAGATAATCGATGCCGAGATTGTCGATCTGGTACTGCACCAGCGCGCCGGCGATCTTGGTCGAGGAATCCAGCGCCAGCATCTGTGCGCCCTTCAGGTAGGACTTGGCCTCGTCCAGTTCCTTCTGGGTCGGGCCGGCCTCGGCCATCCGCTTCAACTCGGCATTGATGGTGTCGATGGTCTCGTTGGTCTTGTCGGTGCGGGTCGCGGTGCTGCCGTAGAACAACGAGGAGTGACTCATCCACACCAGTTGCTCCGACACCGAATAGACAAGGCCGCGCTTTTCGCGAACCTCATGATAGAGCCGCGACGACAGCGAGCCACCACCCAGAATGTGATTGATGATGTAGGCGGCCATGAAGTCCTTGTCGCTGCGGGCGACCGAAGGACCGCCGAACAGGATCGTGGTTTGCGGCACGTCGAGCGGGACGAACACTTTCTTCGGCGGCTTGGTGAAAGCGATGTCGGGCACCGGCGTCAGCTCGGCCTTGGCCGGCAACGCGCCGAAGGTCTGATCGAGCAGCTTGCCGACGGTCGCGGCATCGACATCGCCGACCACCGCGATCTTCAGATGGTCCTTCGCCAGCACGCGGCGGACGTAAGCCTTGAGATCGGCGGCTTCGATGCGGGGAACGCTGTCGAGTGTGCCATTCGAGGGCCGCGCATAGGGATGGCCTTCATAGGCGGTGGCCCAGAATTTCACGCCGGCGATCGAGCCGGGCGAGGTGGATTCGCGGCGCAAGCCGGAAAGCACCTGCGCGCGCACCCGCTCCAGTGGTTCGGAATCGAAGCGCGGCGCGGTCAGAGCCAGCCGCAGCAAGTCGAATGCCTCGTCGCGATTTTCTTTGAGCATGCGCAGCGAGCCGCGCAGGTAGTCGCGGGTAGCCGAAAACGAAAGCTGGATGGCGCGGCGCTCCAGCCGGCCATGATACGTCTTGGAATCGAGGTCGCCCGCGCCTTCATCAAGGGTGTCGGCAGTCAAATTGGCGACGCCGGGCTTGTCGGCGGGATCCTGCGAACTGCCGCCAGCGAAGGCGAATTGCATCGCGATCAGCGGCACCGTGGCATCCTGCACGAACCAGGCTTCGATGCCGCCCGGCGAGACCACGCGCTGGATTTTCGTCGTCGCGGACGCGGGTAGGCTGAGAGAGGCGAAAGCGACGAGAAGCGCCGCGGCGCGCAGCAGGGGGCGCAAGGTGCTCACGAACGCTTCTCCTCGGGCTTGGCGGGTTCCTTGATCAGATAGCCGCTCACCGAGCGCTTGCTGGTCAGCCACTTCCGGGCAGCATCGCTGACCTGCGCCGCGGTTACCGTGCGAATGCGATCCGGCCAGCTTTTGATGTCAGCGGCGTTGAGGCCGATGGTGATGGCGGCGCCATACCAGCGCGCCAGTGCGCTCTGGCTGTCCTGCGCGTAGATTGATTCCGCGATCAACTGTGTCTTGGCGCGCTCGAGATCCTCGGCCGGAACAGGGTTCTGGGCGATATGAGCGATCACATCCTCGAGCGCCTGCTCGAGCTGGGGAAATGCAATGCCGGTTTTCGGCGACATCGAGACGCCGAACTGCGAGGAATCCACCGCCGTGCCCTGGTACCAGGCGCCGACGCTGACAGCGAGCCGCTTCTCCACCACCAGAGCCTGATAGAGATAGGAGTTGCTGCCGGCACCCATCAGTTGTGCCAGTATCTCCAGCGCCTCGCTCTCGCCCGCCGCGGCGGTCACCGCCGAAGGTACGAGAAAATAGCGGCGCATGGTCGGCTGCTCGACGCGCGGGTCGGCCAGCGTCACGGTGCGAGGGGCGGCAGGCGGCGGCTCCTGCGGCCGCAGGCGCTTGGCCGGGATGGACGGCTGCGGGACGATCTTGCCGTAAGTGGCTTCGATCTTCGGGCGGATGTCCTGCGCGGTCACGTCGCCGGCAATCACCAGCGTGGCGTTGTTCGGGGCGTAGAATCGCTTGTAGAAGGCGAGCGCATCCTCGCGGTTCAGCTTCTCGATCTCGGAACGCCAGCCGATGATCGGCCGTCCATAGGGATGGTTGAGATACAGCGCCGCCATGATCTGTTCGGTCAGCCGTGCATCGGGGCTGTTGGCGACGCGCATGTTGTACTCCTCAAGCACGACATCGCGCTCGGGCAGCACGTTCTCATCCTTCAGCACGAGGCCGGTCATGCGGTCGGCTTCAAACGCGATCATGGCGTCGAGCTTGTCGCGCGGCACGCTCTGGTAATAGGCGGTGTAGTCGGTCGAGGTGAAGGCGTTCTCGCTGCCGCCGGCGCGGACCACGCTTTGTGAGAATTCACCGGCGCGGTGCGTGGCGGTGCCCTTGAACATCAGATGCTCGAGGAAATGTGCGAGGCCGGATTTGCCCGGGGTCTCGTCGGCCGACCCGACCTTGTACCAGATCATCTGGGTGACCGTCGGGGTGCGGTGATCGGGGATCACGACCACCTGAAGGCCGTTGGCGAGGGTGAAGGTCGAGGGTTGTTCGGCCGGCCCCGGCTGCGCCGCGAGCGGCCTGGTGGACAGCATGGTGCAGGCAATGCCGGTGGCTAGGGCGATGCCGAACGCGGCGCGAAATCGGGCAGGAAAGAGTGTTGTCATGATCCGGTATGGGCTCCGTCAGATCGTTTCACACGATAAAGCGCACGGAACCGTGGGATCATCATGCGTATCGTCGCAGCAACCTATTTGCGCGACACGCGCGCCTGCGAAAGCAACCTCCGCAGACGTTAGCGGAGAGTGGGATCGCCTTTGTCCGTGATCGGGTTGTAGGGCATCTTGGTCTCGACCTTTTCCGGACCGGTGCCATAGGCGTAGTTCGGGGACGGCGTCTGATAGCCCACAGGCGGCTGCGTTAGGCTTTCACGCTTCGGTTCTTCCTTGAACGCTGCTGCCTCTTCTTTTTTCTTGCCGGTAATGCTGGAGAATAGGCCACCAACGCTGCTGCCGAGTTCAGAGGGACTGAGAACGTAGTTGTTATAGCCACCCACGTGGCTGCCAGGCGTGACGTCATTGCTGGCCGAGCGGCCACGCTTGCCCTGCGGGCTTCCGGCAAGCTCGCTTGGCTTCAATACCCGCTGAGCTTCAGTCTGTGCATCAAAAGCGTCGCGGGGACCGGATTTCCGGCTCGCTGCGATGGCCTCGCGCCGGGCCTGCTCGTCGGGATCCTTTGGCCAGTTTGCCACCGGAGCCCTGCTTTTTTCCATCGGCGGCGGCAGATTGATGTTGGACGGCACGACAAGAGGTGAGCGTTCGCGATACTCGATGCGGCCATCCTCAATGCTCTGGCCGCCAATACCTTTCATGATGCCCTTGATGAGCCCTTGCTCAAAGCTTTCTTCAGGCTGCTCGTCATCGTCCTGGGCACGGGCGTAGCCGCCTGACAGGATCAGGGCGACGCCGAAGGCTGCCACGCCAAGCCGAAGCGTGCGGCGAAACATCACCCCGGTTCCGCGCGTGAGGTCCGATACACTGGCAGTCGGCATATTGTCATGCGGCATGGCGCTGATCCCGATCATCAATCCAAATTCAATTCCGGGCGAAAACCCCAAGAATTTCCGAATGATCCGCTGGATATCCGCGATTATCAGGGCGTTTTTGCGGCGGCCGATCCGGCGAGGGAGTCATACAGCAGGGCGAGGACCCCGACAACGATCGCCACATCGGCAAGGTTAAACACATACCAGTGATAGGTTTTTCCGCCGATTTCGGCATGGAGCAGGACGAAATCCACCACCGCACCATAGGCCAGCCGGTCGATGCCGTTGCCGAGGGCTCCGCCGATGATGAGGCCGAGCCCGATCACCGCGAGGCGCGTCTCGGAGCGGGCCATCCAGACCGCCAGCAAGATCACCGCGACGACCTTGAACGCCAGCAGGATAGCCTGGCCGATTGCGCCTTCGTTCTGGAACCAGCCGTAGCTGATGCCGGTGTTCCAGGCGAGGACGAGATCGAAGAACGGCGCCACGGCGATCGCGCCGCGCCGGCCGAGATCGATCACATGCAGCAGCCACAGCTTGGCAGCCTGGTCGAGCACAAGAGCGACTGCCGCGGCGATCAATCCGGAGCGGAGCAGAGGGGACATCGAATGCCTCGTCATCGCGGCAGAGCCTGATCCTGCATCATGCCCGGCTCTAGCAGCCGCAGGCTGCGTAAACTTGTCTGCGGATCGGTATCCACGTCTTTCTTGCGGCGGCCTCTCAGAGCCGTGGATGGCCGGGACAAGCCCGGCCATGACGACTGAGTGCACCCGCTGTCTGCGTTCTTGAAACAGCCGCCGTTTCAGGCAAGGCCCAGCGCCTTCCACTCCCGCAGCGCCTGGGCGTCGCGGGGCGAGACATCGGGATATTCGGTGTCGTCGCCGACCGTCGGCAGAATCTTCCATGACCGCGCGCATTTGGTGCCGACCGCCCGTTCGACCATCACGGCAACGCCTGGAACGTCGTTGAGCGTGAAGGCGCCGGAAGGAGGCGTCTCTCCGGGACGTAGCACCGTGACCATGGCGTTCGAGGTGATACACACCTCCGCCCAGTCGACGTCGAACAAACCCTCTATCAGGTTCTGCGGCAGGTAGATCATCGGCGAGGCTTCCAGCGATGAACCGATGCGTTTGGCCGCGCGCTCGAGCTCCAGCGCGCCGGTGACCACGCGGCGCACGTCGCGGATCGTCTCCCACTTCTGCGCCAGCGCGTCGTCACGGTAGCCCGCGAGTTCGTCGGTGAAGGTGGTGAGGTGAACCGAGGCGGCATCGCCGGGACGATACAGCAGCCAGGCTTCCTCGCAGGTGAAGCTGAGGACCGGCGCGAGCCATTTGAGGATGGTTCCGCACAGAATGTCGACCGTGGTCAGCGCCGCCTTGCGCGTTACCGACGATGGCGGATCGCAATACAGCGCATCCTTGCGCACGTCGAAATAGAACGCCGACAATTCGGTGTTCATGAAGTTCGCCAGCGTGGCGATCACCGTCTTGTAGTCGAAGTCGGCATAGGCTTCGCGCATCACCGCATCGATCCCGGCGAGGCGATGCAGCATCAGCCGCTCGAGCTCGGGCATGTCGGCGAAGGCGACGGCATCCTGTGGCTTGAAGTGGTGCAGGGTGCCGAGCATCCAGCGGATGGTGTTGCGCAGCTTGCGGTAGGTCTCGATGGTGTTCTTGAGGATTTCCGGTCCGATGCGCAGATCGTCGGAATAGTCCGACGCCGCGACCCAGAGCCGGAGGATGTCGGCGCCCGATTGCTTGATCACGTCCTGCGGCGCGGTGGTGTTGCCAAGCGATTTCGACATCTTGCGGCCCTGCTCGTCGAGCGTGAAGCCGTGGGTCAGCACCACGTCATAGGGCGCGCGGCCGCGCGTGCCGCAACTCTCCAGCAGCGAGGAGTGGAACCAGCCGCGATGCTGGTCCGAGCCTTCGAGGTACATCACGGTGTCGGCGCCGCCGTCGACCTTGCGCTTGATGCCGGCAAGGCCAGGGAAGTGCGTGGGGTCTTCCAGCACGAAAGCGTGGGTCGAGCCGGAATTGAACCAGACGTCGAGCACGTCGTCGACCTTGCTCCAGTCTTCATTGGCGCGCGAGCCGAGGAAACGCTCGCGCGCGCCTTCGGCGTACCAGGCATCGGCGCCTTCCTTCTCGAAGGCGTCGGCGATGCGGGCGTTGACTGCATCGTCCTGCAGGATTTCGGCGGTGCCGTCGCCGGCTTCGCGCACGAACACCGTGATCGGTACGCCCCAGGCGCGCTGGCGCGAGATCACCCAGTCGGGACGTCCTGCGATCATGCCGGTGATGCGATTCTCGCCCTGCGCCGGCACCCAGCGCGTGACCTTGATCGCGGACAGCGCACGGGCGCGCAGCGTGTCGCCGCTCTTCGCCTTGCCGCTCGTCGCGATATCCTTATCCATCGCGATGAACCATTGCGGCGTGTTGCGGAAGATCACGGGCTTCTTCGAGCGCCACGAATGCGGATATTGATGCTTGAGGCGGCCGCGCGCGAGCAGCATCCCGCGCTCGATCAACTCCTTGATGACGGCCTCGTTGGCGTCGCCCTTTTCGCCCTTGTCGGTGAGCACGCGCTTGCCGGTGAAGCCGGGCGCCTGCGTGGTCAGCGCGCCATCGGCGTCCACGGTGTAGGGGATGGCGCTGGAGATGCCGCGCGCTTCGAGGTCGCGGGCATTGTGCATCCAGATGTCGAAGTCCTCGCGGCCGTGACCGGGCGCCGTGTGAACGAAGCCGGTGCCGGTGTCGTCGGTGACGTGATCGCCGTTGAGCAGTGGCACCTTGAAGGTGTAGCCGCCATCGAGGCCCTTGAGCGGATGGGTGCATTCGATTGCATCCATCACGTCCGCCGACACTTCGCCGGCCTTTTCATAGGACGTTACGCGCGCCTGCTTGAACACGTCCTCGGCGAGCTTGTCGGCGAGGATCAGAAGATCGCCGGTCTTGGCCCAGTTGTCGGCAGGCGCGTCGGTCACCTTGTAGAGACCGTAGGTGATCTTGGAGGAGAAGCTGATGGCGCGGTTGCCCGGTAGCGTCCACGGTGTGGTGGTCCAGATCACCACCGAGGCGTTGGCGAGGCGGCCGAACGAGGACACCACCGGAAACTTCACCCACACCGTGTCCGAGGTGTGGTCCTCGTATTCGACCTCGGCCTCGGCGAGCGCGGTTTTTTCGACCACGCTCCACATTACCGGCTTGGAGCCGCGATAGAGCGTGCCGTTGGCGGCGAACTTCATCAGCTCACGCGCGATCTGCGCTTCGGCGGGATAGCTCATCGTGGTGTAGGGATGCGCCCAGTCGCCGATCACGCCGAGACGCTTGAATTCCTCGCGCTGGATATTGACCCAATGTTCGGCATAGCTGCGGCATTCGCGGCGGAAGGCCAGCATCGCGGCGGAATTCTTCAGGTCCGGCTTCTGCTTGCCCTTGGAGCGATAGTTCTCTTCCTCGATCTTCCATTCGATCGGCAGGCCGTGGCAGTCCCAGCCCGGCACGTAATTGGAATCGTGACCGAGCATCTGCTGGCTCTTGGTCACGAGATCCTTCAGGATCTTGTTGAGCGCGTGGCCGATATGGATGTTGCCGTTGGCGTAGGGCGGGCCGTCATGCAGCACGAATTTTGGCCGGCCTCTCGAAGCCGTGCGCAGCTTGCCGTAGAGATCGATCTCGTTCCAGCGCGCCAGAAGGTCCGGCTCGCGTTGCGGCAGGCCCGCGCGCATCGGAAACTCGGTCTGCGGCAGAAACAGGGTTTTGGAGTAGTCGGGAGCGTCAGCCTTGGCGGGCGCGCCGGTTTTGAGCTTTTCGGTCATGGCAGGGTGAATAGCGCGTTTTGGGCGGCAGGGGAAAGCCGGTTTCGGGTGCTTTCTTCCCCTCTCTTCCAGTTTGCGAAAGGTAAGAGGGAAGGGTCATCCTGTGCCGCCTTACCGTCATCACCGGAACAAGCCGGGCATCAAGGGCGTGTCAGGCCAGTCTCATTCCACCGTGCCCAGCCTGGGGAAGGCGTTCGGCGCGGCGGCAAGCGCGGCGCGGGCCTTGGTGCTGTCGGCGTCCATCTGATGAACCAGCGTATCGGCCGAGTTGAATTTCAGCTCGTCGCGCAGGAACGCGATGAAGGCGACATCGAGCGTCTCGCCATAGAGGTTGCCTTTGAAGTCGAACAGGAACGCTTCCAGCAGCGGCGCGCCATTGTCGAAGGTTGGACGCCGTCCGAAGCTCGCGACGCCATCATAGCGGCAGGGATCGCCCGGACGCCCGACGCGCACCGCATAGATGCCGTGGCGGAGCGCTGTGCTACCCGGCAGGCGGATATTGGCTGTCGGATAGCCGAGATCGCGGCCACGCTTGTCGCCATGAATCACCTCGCCGCTGATGAACCATGGCCCGTCCAGCATCGCGGTGGCGGCATCGAGCCGGCCCTCAGTCAGTGCCGTGCGGATCGCGCTCGATGACACCGGTTGGCCGAGCAGATCGATATGGGTCTGGATATGGACCTCGATCCCGAGCCCGGGGGCCTCGGCGGCGAGCAGCGCCGGGGAGCCGCCCCGGCCTTTGCCGAAATGGAAGTCGTAGCCGACCGAGATTCCGCGGATGCCGAGCCGGTAGATGAGTTCGTGGTTAATGAAATCCTGTGCCGTCGTGGAGGCACGCGCGCCGTCGAAATCCAGCACCACGGCGCCATCGAGGCCGGTGGCGGCGAGCAGGCGCAGTTTGGCGCGCTCGTCGGTCAGCCGGAAATGCCGCGTCGTTGGGCTGAAGAAGCTACGCGGGTGCGGCTCAAAGGTGATGGCGAGCGCCGGGACACCGATTTTTCGCGCCATTTCAATGGCTGAGCCGATTACCGCGCGGTGGCCAAGGTGCACCCCGTCGAAATTGCCGAGCGCGACCACCGCACCCTTCGGGATGGCGGCGGCGGGGGTGGTGTCGCGGATGATTGGAAAGGAGGGCGCCATCAGGGGACGGAAAGGGGACCAGAGTGAACGGCGGAGACCGTGATGCGGAGCGGGGTCGGAAGTCAAGGCAGGGCAGTTCAAACACCGACTGCTGAATTAACGGGCTGTTTAAGCCGGAATGGTACGCCTGACGAGCCATGACCCGCAAAGGGCTGGGCCGGGGAAGTAAACGCCGCGAGCGAATTCTTTGAGGAGTGCGCGCCCAGAAAGGCGCGCCAGGGAGACGACAGATGGCTATGGACTTATCGATGCCGGTTCTGGTGGTGGATGACTACAACACCATGATCCGCATCATTCGCAATCTTCTCAAGCAGCTCGGTTTCGAGAATATCGATGACGCCAGCGACGGTTCGGCGGCGCTCGCCAAGATGCGCGGCAAGAAATACGGCCTCGTCATCTCCGACTGGAACATGGAGCCGATGACCGGCTACGACCTGCTCAAGGAAGTGCGCGGTGACCCCAATCTTGCGACCACGCCTTTCATCATGATCACGGCGGAATCCAAGACCGAGAACGTGATTGCGGCCAAGAAGGCCGGCGTGAACAACTATATCGTCAAGCCGTTCAATGCCGCGACGCTCAAGACCAAGATCGAAGCAGTGTTCCCGGACAACGTGCCGGCGTAAAAGCGCCCGCGGTTTCGGTTTTCAAATGCCCGGCTTGCCGGGCATTTTGTTTTTGGGAAGCGTGCCGTCACCACGCCAGATCGTGGGTGATCGCGAAAGGCGGCTTCACCTCGCCGAACAGGCGCTTCACGGTGAAGGCGTCGATCTCGTGCATGCCGGCGAAATCGGCAGAATGGATGCCGCGGGTGACGAACAGGCAGTCGATGCCCATGCCGTTGGCTCCCGCAAGGTCGGTGCGCACCGAATCCCCGATCGCCAGCATGCGCTGGCTCGATGTGGCTGAACCTCGCGCGCTGGCAGCCAGTTCGATCGCGCGCTGATAGGCCGGCGAATGCGGTTTGCCGTAGAAGATCACCTCGCCGCCAAGTTCGCGATAAAGTTCGGCAATTGCCCCGGCGCAATAGATCAGGCGGTCGCCGCGTTCGACCACGATGTCGGGATTGGCGCAGATCATTGTCAGGCTGCGCTCGCGCGCCTCCAGCAGCATCGCGCGATAGTCGTCGGCGGTCTCGACCTCGTCATCGACCAAACCCGTGCAGACGATGTAGTCGGCATCTCGCAGCGGCGCCATGTTCACCTGCAGGCCGTCGAGGGTCGGCCCGTCGCGTTCGGGGCCGATCTGGAACACGGATTGTTCCGCATGTGCGGTGACATAGTTGCGGGTCAGATCGCCGGAGGAGACGATCGCATCATAGGTGTTGTCCGCGATTTTCAACTCACGCAATTGCAGTTGCACCGCGTCCGCAGGGCGCGGCGAGTTGGTCAGCATGATCACTGTGCCGCCCTGCGTGCGGAACGTCTGCAAGGCCTCGCAAGCCTGCGGAAACGATGTGACGCCATTATGGACGACGCCCCAGATGTCGCTGAGGATGACGTCCACATTGTCTGTCAGATCGCGCAGATGTTCGACGAGGCGCGGCGATGTCATGCGGGTACTTTCGGCGTGGATATGTGCGTGTCGGCGGGATAAAGCGGCATGGCCTGCGCTGATCCGCGATGAGCGGACGGCATGGCGATGCAGCTTTCATGACGACAGATCGGAAGGCAGGTCAAGCCTGCCTCGCCCGCGCTCGGCGATTTGGGATGGTCAGCTCTGCGCGGCGCGGCGCGCCAGCGCGGCATTGCCGGACAAACGCGGGAGTTCCGGCGCGACCGGTCGCTTCGCAGCCGGCTGGACTGGGGCAACGGAGGCCTTTGGCACGGAGGCGGCGGGCTTGCCGCTCGCGGTCTGTGTTGCGTTCTCCGGCCGCAGCGGCCGCGGTGCCGAGAACAGGAAGCCCTGGCCAAAGCGCACATCGTAGTCGAGCAGATCGATCACCGAGCGTTCGCCCTCGATCTTCTCCGCGATCAAATTGATACCGAAGCGCTCCAGCAGGCTGGAGAGATCGGCGGCATGGATGTCCGCCGCCGAGCCCTGCTTCTGGTCGAGCAGCAGACCTGCCGGCACCTTGATGTAGCGCACGCCGCGATCGGCGAGTGCACGGCCGTCGATCCGCAAATCGATGACATTGTCGACCGAGAAAGAGTAACCGAGCCGCGCCAGCGTCGCGAGATTTTCGCTTTCCACCGGTCCGAGGCTGCGCAGTGCATCGTGCCTGAACTCGAACACCAGAGCGTGGGCGAGCGAGCGGTTGGCTTCAAGGAAATCGAGGCATTGCGCGAACACATCGCGATTGGCGAGCGTGGTCGTCGAGACGTTGCAGAACATGCCGACGTCCTGGCTGCGCAGATGCAGCCGGCGCAGCACCTGCACGCAACGGAACATCACCATGTAGTCGATCTGGCCGATCAGGCCGGTGGACTCGGCGGTCGCGATGAAATCGGCGGCAGTCAGCACCTGGTCGTTGTCGTCGCGCAACCGGCTCACCGTCTCGTAGAAGCGAACCTTGCGCTGGGGCAGGCTGACGATCGGTTGCAGGTAAAGGTCGATGCGGCTCGCGGCAACCGCGCTTCTGATCGTCGCGGCGCTGGCTGCGGGACGCTCGGCGGCGACCGGCGCGGCTACAGGCGTTGGCGCTACGTTATCAGTGGTGGAGGCGGGTGCCGCAGTCGCCGCCACAACAGGTGCCGGCGCAGCCGCGGATAGCGGTGCAGGCGTGGACGGCCTGGTTGCGGCGAGGCGCGCCGCAGCGGTCAGCAGTTCGTCATGCGCCGCAACCGAATCCGCCAGTTGCTTGACCAGCGATCCCAGTTCGCCGATCTCGCCTATCACCGAATGGATGCGATCCTGCCCGCGGGTATCGGGCGCAGCGAGCCGAGCCTCGATGGTACCGAGGCGCCGGCCGAACTCGGTGACCTGGTGGGCGAGATCGGCGGTGCCTTGCGACAGGTCGCTGATCTGGCCGTGGACGTCGGAGCGGTCGCGCAGCCGCAGCGAGACGGCGTTGTAGAGGATCAGGAAGGTCAGCGCGGTTAGCGCGACCAGACCGGATTCGGACACGGTGAGGCCCGCCACCGAATACAGGATCAGCCCGAGCGAGGCTGCGATCAGCACCATGCAGATGGCGATGAAGATCGTGGATATGCGGATCATGCAGTCTGGCCTAGCCCCCGAGTGATTCGAGTCTAGCACCAAGATTGATTCGCGGCGAAATTGTTGCCGGGGGATAGCTCCTGCGCCGCGTTTTACCCGCTTCGTGCTGCATCCACGTAACGCAAATGGCCGGGACGAGCCCGGCCATGACGTAAAAAGAGCGATCTAGGAAATCCGTCAGGCCACCGCGCGGATCACGCGGGCGACCTTGTCCATGATCTCGCCGATCTGGGCTTCGCTGACGATCAAGGGCGGTGTCAGCGCCAGCGTGTCGCCGGCGACCCGCAGCATCAGGTCGTGATCGTGGAACGCGGAGGCGAGTGCCTCGTAGCCACGCTGACCACCCGCGTTATTCCTCGGCGCAAGGTCGATCCCGGCGGTGATGCCAACGGTACGGATGTCGACCACGTTCGGTTCGTTGCGCAGCGCCATCACCGCATCGGCGAATTTCGGCTCCAGCGCGCGGGCGCGCTCGAACAGGCCTTCCTCACGATAGAGATCGAGAGTGGCAAGGCCAGCGGCACAGGCCAGCGGGTGCGCCGAATAGGTGTAGCCGTGGAACAGTTCGGCGACGTGCTCGGGACCCTTCATGAAAGCGTCGTGGATATCGCCGCGGATCAGTACGCCGCCCATCGGCACCGCACCGTTGGTGACGCCCTTGGCGAAGGTGATCATGTCCGGCACCACGCCATAGCGTTCGGCGGCGAAGGCATAGCTGAGGCGGCCGAAGCCGGTGATGACCTCGTCGAAAATCAGCAGGATGCCGTATTTGTCGCAGATTGCGCGCAGCTTCTGCAGATAGCCCTTCGGCGTCACCAGCACGCCGGTCGAACCTGCCATCGGCTCGACAATCACGGCGGCGATGGTGGACGCGTCATGCAGGCCGACAATGCGCTCCAGTTCGTCGGCGAGATGTGCGCCCCATTCCGGCTCGCCCTTGGTGAAGGCCTGCTTCTCGCGGTTGTAGGTGGCGGGCAAGTGGTCGACGCCGGTGAGCAGCGAGCCGAACAGCTTGCGGTTGTTGACCATGCCGCCGATCGAAATGCCGCCGAAGCCGACGCCGTGATAGCCGCGCTCGCGGCCGATCAGGCGGGTGCGCGATGCCTCGCCGCGCGTGGCGTGATAGGCGAGCGCGACCTTCAGCGCGGTATCGACCGCCTCCGAGCCGGAATTGCAGAAGAACACATTGTCGAGGCCCTTCGGCGCCAGTGCGGCGATGCGGCTGGCAAGTTCGAAGGCCTGCGGATGGCCGAACTGGAACGGCGGGGCGTAGTCGAGCGTCGCTGCCTGCTTGGCAATCGCTTCGTTGATCGAGGTCCGGCAGTGGCCGGCGTTGGAGCACCACATGCCGGCGGCGGCGTCGATGATGCTGCGTCCGTCGGTGGTGAAATAGTGCATGTCCTTGGCGCCGGCGAGCATGCGCGGCGCGCGCTTGAAGGCACGGTTAGCCGTGAACGGCATCCAATAGGCCGCAAGATCGTTCGGAGTGGCGACCGGGGAACGGGGCTGCTGAATGTTCAAGGCGTTTCCTTCCTCACGCAAAAGATATCGTTTGATTGAACCTATCACCTTCGCGCTGCGGATCGAAACATCGAGCGGCGCAAGTCTCCCTTTCCGGGATGAGACCTCCTTTACGGGAAATCGCGAATGGTGTCTGTAACGATACACTACCTGTAGTAACGCTTCAATTTATTTGCACTTAAAGGTTGTATGCCCAAATGGGCACATGAACGATCTGCTGCAAATTGTCCGAACATTCCGGTCTGCCCGGGGCGGAGCCTCGGCGGTGGAGTTCGCCCTGATCATGCCCGTGCTGTTGGCGCTGGTGTTCGGCATCGTGGTGTTCGGCTCGTATCTCGCGGTGGTGCACGGCGTGCAGCAACTCGCAGCCGAGGCGGCGCGCTCGTCGGTGGCGGGTCTCAGCGAGGCCGAACGATCCTCGCTCGCCAACGGCTATGTCAGTGCCAATGTCGCGGCCTATCCATTGATCATGCCGGGCCATCTCACGGTCAACGCGGGAACCTCGGAATCGGATGCCAACGTGTTCGTCGTCACCGTCAATTACGACGCCTCCGACATGTTCATCTACTCGCTGCCGTCATTCGTTCCGGCGCCGCCGCGCAGCATCGTACGCGCGGCTGCGATTCCGCGCGGAGGATACTGACATGCGCAGGCCTGATGGGGAGAGCCGGATCAGCCGCGCTGGCGTCTGCCAATTCATTGCCGACCAGAGCGGCAATGTCGCGCTGCTGACTGCCGGATGTCTGCTGATGCTGATCGGCTGCGCCGCGCTCGGCGTCGATATTGGAACCATTTTCGCCGACCGGCGTAAGGCTCAGAGTGTTGCCGATCTCGCTGCCATCGTTGCGGCCAGCGACATCGGCAATGTCACACGCGCTGCTGCGGCCACCGTGTCCAGGAATAATCTTCCTCCGAACTCGCTCGTGGCTGTCGAGCTCGGTGCTTACAAGGCGGATGCATCGGTGTTGCCGCAGCAGCGGTTCACGGCAGCGGCAGCGCCCGCGAATGCGGTGCGGGTGACGTTGAAAACACAGACGCCGCTGTTCTTCGGCAAAGTGCTGACTGGCGCGACCAATTTCGACATCGGCACTACGGCTATCGCCGCCACCACGCAGCTTGCGACCTTCGCGATCGGCTCGCGTCTCGCTTCGTTGAATGGTGGCCTGCTCAACGCGCTGCTCGGCGGCATGCTCGGCACCTCGCTGTCTTCTCTCGGCGCTGGCGACGCGGGCGAATCTCACCGGCGTCAGCTACGATGCGTTGCTCAATTCCAACATCAAAGTGACCGATGTGGTGGCGGCGCTACAGGCCAGCGTGACCGGCGGCACCGCCACCGCCGCGCTGGCGGCGATCTCCTCGTCGCTGGCGGGACTCTCAACCCGGATCTCACTGCGCTCGCTGATCGATGCCGGTCCCTATGGCAGTCTGACCGCGGGGCAGGCTCCGAAAGTCGCGGTCAATGCCGCCGCCTTCGACATCCTGTCTGCCACCGGTCAGATCGCCAATGGCAGCCATTAGATCGCCGCCGGCATCAATCTGGGCCTGCCGGGCATCGCGGCGGTGTCGCTGCAGGCGAGTGTCGGCGATCGGCCGGTCGGTACCAGCTGGGTGACGATCGGCGCGCAGGGGGCCAGCGTGCATACCGCGCAGACGCGGGTGCTGCTCAACATCCAGCTTGTCGGCTCCGGGGCTGTGTCTGTCGTCAACCTGCCGGTTTATGTCGAGATCGCCTCCGGTACCGCGACGCTCGACGCCGTGACCTGCGATTATCCCAACCTCGCGACGTCCTCGGTCGCGCTCGGTGTGTCGCCCGGCATCGTCGATGCGTGGATCGGCAAGGTGAGCGTGGCGGACATGACGAATTTTTCCTCCAAGCCCAATCCGCCGGCGGCGAAACTGGTCGATCTCGGCGCGATCCAGGTCACCGGCCGCGCCCACGCAACGATGGCGAATCCGGCGCCGACCCGGGTCAACTTCAGCTATGCCGACATTCAGGTGCAGACCAAGAAGACGGTGAACACCACATCCTTCACCTCGTCGCTGACCTCGAGCCTGCTCGGCGACCTCTCGCTCAGCGTGCAGCTTGGTCCGCTCGGTGTGCCGATCCCCGGCATTGCGCCGCTGGTCGTCAGCATCATCGGTGGGGCCACCGGTTCGATCGATACGCTGCTCAACGCGGTGCTGCAGACGCTCGGCGTCGGGCTCGGGCAGGCGGATGTCTGGGTCGCAGGCATCCGCTACGACGGCGCGGTGCTGGTGAATTGAGCTTGCAACTTTGAGCGTCATGGCCGGGCTTGGCCCGGCCATCCATCTTTTTGGAATGATGGATACGCGGGTCAAGCCCGCGTATGAGTTAGTGTTTGTCTTGCTAGCCCTTGTCCCGGCTGATAACTCGTGCCGTAAGTCAGCATTGACTTATGCAATTGAGCGCCATGTCCGATAAGAAACCCAAAAAGCCGCAGAAACTCAAAGCCCGCCTGCCGCGCGGGCTCGTCGACCGCACGCCGTCCGAGATCGCCGCAACACGCGCGATGGTGGAGACAATCCGCACGGTCTACGAACGCTACGGCTTCGAGCCGGTGGAGACGCCGACGATGGAATACACCGACGCGCTCGGCAAATTCCTGCCGGATCAGGACCGGCCCAACGAGGGCGTGTTCTCGTTTCAGGACGATGACGAGCAGTGGATTTCGCTGCGCTACGATCTCACTGCGCCGCTGGCGCGCTATGTCGCCGAGAATTTTGACACGCTGCCGAAGCCCTATCGCAGCTATCGCAACGGCTATGTCTATCGCAACGAGAAGCCGGGCCCGGGCCGCTTCCGCCAGTTCATGCAGTTCGACGCCGACACGGTCGGCAGCGCGTCGCCCGCGGCGGACGCCGAGATGTGCATGATGGCCGCCGACACCATGGAGGCGCTCGGCATTGGCGCCGCTCAGTGCGTCGTTAAAATCAACAATCGGAAAGTTCTCGACGGTATTCGCGAGAACGAAGGCATCGCGAACGATGCTCAATGGCTCACCGTCATGCGCGCGATCGACAAGGCAGATAAGTTTCCCGCCAGTGAGATCATCAAGCTACTTGGACCGGGTCGTTGGGACGGCGGCGAAGAAGGTCGCGGCGACTTCACCAAGGGGGCCGGTCTGAAAGATTCTCAGATCAATGCGATTATCAACTTCATAGGGAGTCCTGGCGAAACGGGAGGCGGTGCAATCGGCGTATCGGATGCGGCCACGCTCGCAAACGTGCGGGGTCTCGTTGGAGATTCCCGAATTGGAAACGAAGGCGTCGACGAGTTGGAGCAGATGTCGAGGCTTTATTCCGACCGGTATTCCGGCAGGATCAAGATCGATCCGTCTGTTATTCGCGGCCTCGAATATTACACCGGCCCGGTCTACGAAGTTGAGCTTCTGCTCGAGACGAAAGACGAGAAGGGCCGCCCGGTGCGGTTCGGCTCGGTCGGCGGCGGCGGGCGTTATGACGGCCTCGTCTCGCGCTTTCGCGGCGAGCCGGTGCCGGCGACCGGTTTCTCGATCGGCGTCTCACGGTTGCAGGCGGCGCTGACCCTGCTCGGCAAGATCGACACCAAACCGGAATTCGGCCCCGTGGTTGTTCTGGTGATGGATCGCAACGAGATCGCGCAATATCAGAAGTTCGTCGCGACCTTGCGCAACGCCGGCATTCGCGCCGAGCTTTATCTCGGCAATCCGAAGAACAATCTCGGCGTCCAGTTCAAATATGCCGACCGCCGCAACTCGCCTTGCGTCGTCATTCAGGGCGGCGACGAGAAGGCGCGCGGCGAAGTTCAGATCAAGGATTTGATCGAGGGCGCCAAGGCTGCCGAAGGCATTGCCTCGCACGAGGAATGGCGCGCGGCCCGCACGGCGCAGTTCTCCTGCAAGGACAGCGAACTGGTCGAGAAGGTGCGCGAGGTGCTCGCGCGCCATGACGTGCGCTGGAACTAATTCTCGAGCTTAGTAGGCGGCGCGCAGCGGCCGCGACAGGCTGCCGGGCGGCACCCAGACGCAGGCGAAGGAAATGTAGCCGCCATATTGCGCGTCGGCGCCGGTGAGCTTCACGACCTTGCCGTAGCTGGCGCAATGATCGACGGCCATCGCCCTGATGTTCGCGCCCTGCTGGTGCAGCGAATAGGCAATGATGCCGCCGGTGTCGTTGCCCTTGAACGGCGGCACCCAATCCGCCTGCGCGGGAGTAGCGGAGCCGCAGGCAAGGCCGATCAAGGCGAGGCCGGTCATTGCAAACACCACCCGTGGCGTGAATCGCATCATGCTCTCCGTTCCGTTTGCGGCAGTCTATCCAGCCCAAAGCGGCTTTGAAAGAACGGTCGGGGGCGCCACTGAGGTTGTTTTTCGGGTGTTGCCGCGCTGCACTTGACCCCGCAGGGGCTTCGCGGCACGCTTCGCCGGATCGATCAGCGGCGGATTCTCATGCGCAATATTTCAGCCTTCTTTCGGAAATCCGCGCTCGGCGTGGTGCTCGGTGCCGTACTGGGACTGCTGGCGATGGGCAATGCCGCCCGCGCGGCCAATCTGCTGGAATTGAATTTCTGGCTGTCCGGCCCGCGTTATGACGGCCAGATGGCCGAATGCGAGCAGGCGCTCTCCACCATCTCCTCGCAATTTGCCGACAAGGAAAGCACCTACTGGAACTCGCGGCTGGAAATCACCGGCTTTGCCGATGTACGCGAAGTTGCCTTCCGCCCGTGGTCGGTCCCGGCCAGCGCCTATAACAGCATTCCGCGCCGTTTCTGCAGTGCCAGCGCCATGCTGAACGACGGCCATGTTCACAAGGTGCATTACTCGATCATCGAGGATGGCGGCTTTGCCGGGTACGGTTCCGGGGTCGAATGGTGCATGGTCGGGCTCGATCGCAACTGGGCCTACAATCCGGCCTGCCGGGCCGCCAGGCCCTGATGCCGGTCGCCGCTGCCCGGTGATATCTCCAAATTTGTTCTTTTAATGTTCTATGGGCCTCGCTAGGGTCGGTCGAGGGTGGCTGGGGGCGTGCCGATGACCGGGGTTCCTTTGGTTCTTGCGCGGTGGTGTGTTGCGATCCTGCTGGCTGGCGGATTTGCGCTGACGGTCGGGGCGGGTGGGGCTCTGGCTCAGGACCATCGCCAAAATGCGCCGGGCGAATTCGATTTCTACGTGCTGTCGCTGTCATGGTCGCCCTCGTTCTGTGCGGCGGCGAGCGAACGCGGCAATAGCGGGCGCGGCGTCCGCGCCCAATGTGGCGGGCGGCCCTATTCGTTCGTGGTGCACGGGCTGTGGCCGCAGTATGAGCGCGGCTTTCCGAACTACTGCCGGCGGCCGGCGCCGCGGCTTGATCGTAACGTCATGACCTCGATGCTCGATCTGATGCCGGCACCGGGCCTGATCTACAACGAGTGGGACAAGCACGGCACCTGCTCGGGGCTTGGCGGTCGCGCCTATTTCGAGACCATCCGCAAGGCCCGTGCGGCGGTGAAAATCCCGGCCGAATATCTCGACCTCGTGGCCACGCTGACGGTCACGCCTGCAGCAGTTGAGGAGGCCTTCATCAAGGCCAATCCGGGCCTATCGCCCGCCGCCATCGCCGTGACCTGCGACAGCAGGCGGCTTGGCGAGGTGCGGATCTGCATGAGCAGAGATCTGCAATTTCGGGCCTGCGAGGAAATTGACCGCCGTGCCTGCCGCCGCAAGGACGTGGTGATGCCACCGGTGCGCGGCGGCTGAGGCTTGTCGTATCGGCGCGTTACTTTCTTCGCGCGATGTCGTAACCCTGCGCGATGAACTATCGCCACGCTTTCCATGCCGGTAATTTCGCCGATGTCGTCAAGCATCTCGTGCTGACGCGAATCCTCCTCTATTTGCAGGGCAAGGAATCGGCCTTTCGTGTGATCGATACCCATGCCGGCGCGGGTCTCTATGATCTCACTGGCGAGGAAGCGCAGCGTGGCGGCGAATGGCGCACCGGCATCGCCCGGGTGATGCAGGCGCGCTTTAGCGCAGCGGCGGAGCCGCTGGTGCGGCCCTATCTCGATATCGTCCGGGCCTTCAATCCGCAGCGTGAGCTGGCGGCTTATCCGGGATCGCCGCTGATCGTGCGGGCGCTGCTGCGGCCGCAGGACCGGCTCACCGCCTGTGAGCTCGAGCCGGGTGCGCGCAAGCAATTGATCGCGAACCTGCACCGCGATCCGCAGGCGCGGGTGGTCGATCTCGATGGCTGGGTGGCGCTGCCGGCCTTTGTGCCGCCGAACGAGCGGCGCGGTGTCGTGCTGATCGACCCGCCCTTCGAGAATGCCGACGAATTCGCGATTCTTGCGCGCGGGTTCACGGCGGCTTTCACGAAATGGCCGCAAGGCACCTATCTGCTCTGGTACCCGGCAAAATCCCGCCGCGCTTGCGACGATCTGGCCAAGCATGTCGCGGGCGTGGTGCAGGCGGCGCAGCCGGGCGAGGACCGCAGCCTGCGGATCGAGTTCAGCGTTGCGCCACAGACTGGCCAGTCGGGGCTGATGTCGTCCGGGCTGCTGGTGGTTAATCCGCCCTGGACGCTGGCGTCGGACCTGAAGACCATCCTGCCGGAGCTGGAAAAGCCGCTCGGGCAGGGCGGAGCCGGCCGCTATCGCCTCGAGACCGTCCGGCGCTAGCCGGCTAGCCCGCCGGGGCTGTCATACGCCTAGTCAACGCGCCGCCAACAGGATTATGCTCCCACCGGGGACAACCGCCGGAGGGCAGGCGTGCCTTTCGTCGGTGGAGCAAGACGGAGAGGGTTTCCCGATGCCGATGAGCGGGACGGTGAAGTTCTTTAATGCCGAACGAGGCTACGGTTTCATCAAGCCCGACGACGGCGGGCGCGATGTGTTCGTTCACATCACGGCGGTCGAGCGTGCAGGATTGAAAAATCTGGTCGAGGGCCAGCACATCACGTTCGAGGTCGAACCCGATAAAAAGGGCAAAGGCCCGAAGGCTGTCGATCTCGTCGTCACGTCCTGATTCATCGCGAGGCATGCCTCAAGCAAAATCCCGGGCCGTGAGGTCCGGGATCGTGTTGCGGCGTTCTTGCGCCGGATGCCTGCTGGCGATCAGAAGTGATAGTTCACGCCGAGGCGCACCACACCGAAATGGTAGCCATGCGGCAGGCCGTCGAGGGTGAAGTCGCGCTGTGACAGGTCGACATAAAGGTATTCCGCCTTCGCCGACCAGTTCTGGGTGAGCGCGAACTCCGCCCCGAGGCCGACCGTCCAGCCGACACTGGTCCGATTTTCACTAAGGCCGAAATTCTGACCCTTGATCTCACCAAAAGCGAGACCGCCGGTGCCGTAGAACAGCACGTTGTTGAACGCGTAGCCGACACGGCCGCGCACGGTGCCGTACCATGGGTTGGAGAACTTCCACAGTGCGAAGGTATCGTCGGCGCCGTTGGCCTGGATATCGCCTTCGAGACCGAACACCCACGGGCTGCCCTGCTGCCAGTTGTAGCCGGCCTGCAGGCCGCCGCTCACGCCGCTCGGCTTGGTCGGATTGTTGGAAATGGAACCCCAGCCATAGCCGAGATTGCCGCCGAGATAGGGGCCGGCCCAGCTATACATGTTCAGCGGCTGATTGACGGTGTAGGGGGCCGGCTGACGGCCATACTGCATGTCCGCGGCTTGCGCTGAGGTCGCGCCGCACGCTGCGGCGAGCACCATCACCCCGGCAGCTTTTCTGATCATTCGAACTCTCCCACCACGCATAAAACTCGGTTCGACGGTCCTTCACGCTGTTTTCGCAGCGCGTAGCGGCCCCGCATGGTTACGGAATTCCCGCTTTTTCATGAAAGATTTATCGAGAATTTTACGTTAAACAGTCGTTAAGAGAGCCTGACCCGCGACGGATCATTGTTAAGAGAGTGTTACCGGACCGCTGGCCGGCGCGGCCCGCAATGCCTAGCTGACAGATTATGAACCAGGACGATTTTGAGACGCCGCGGCCGCTCGCGTCGGCGGCGGTGGATGCCTCGGCCAAGACGGCATCCGGGCCGCGCCGCGCCAGCGTGCAAGACGTGCCGCCGCAAGATATCGATCTCGCCAATGCCAATCCGGAAGAGGACGAGGACCGTCTGCCCGAGACGACCGAGGACGACGCGGGAGCGGTTGGCGAGGGCTTATTCGCGGTCGGCCGTGCCGCGATCGAGCGCGCAGTGAAGCTCGCGCCGATTTCGCCCGGCGTTTATCGCATGCTCAATGCGGCAAGCGACGTGCTCTATGTCGGCAAGGCCAAGAGCGTGAAGAAGCGCCTTGCCTCCTATGCGCGCCCGACCGGACATCCGGCGCGTATCGCGCGCATGATCGCCGCGACCGTAAGCGTCGAGATCATCTCGACCGCGACCGAGACCGAGGCGCTTCTGCTCGAAGCCAACCTCATCAAGCAATTGCGGCCGCGCTTCAACGTGCTGCTACGCGACGACAAGTCGTTTCCCTATATCCTGATCAGCGGTGATCACTGGGCGCCGCAGATTCTCAAGCATCGCGGGGCGCAGACGCGGCCGGGCCGCTATTACGGGCCGTTTGCTTCGGTCGGCGCGGTCAACCGCACCATCACCGCCTTGCAACGCGCGTTTCTGGTGCGCTCCTGCACGGACTCGTTCTTCGAGGGTCGCACCCGTCCGTGCCTCTTGTATCAAATCAAACGCTGCTCCGGTCCATGCACCGGCGAGATCGATTTTCCCGGCTATACCGAGCTTGTGCGCGAGGCGAATGAGTTTCTCTCCGGCCGCAGCCGCCTGGTGAAGCAACGGCTTGCCGAGGAAATGGAGAAGGCTTCCACTGAACTCGCTTTTGAGCGGGCGGCGCTCTATCGAGACCGTCTCGCCGCGTTGTCGGCGATCCAGTCGCAGCAGGGCATCAACCCGCGCACGGTGGAGGAGGCCGACGTGTTCGCCATCCATCAGGAAGGCGGCTATTGCTGCGTCGAGGTGTTCTTCTTCCGCACCGGGCAGAACTGGGGCAATCGCGCCTATTTTCCACGCGCCGACAAATCGCTCGCCGCGCCGGAAGTGCTCGGCTCGTTTCTGTCGCAATTCTACGACGACAAGCCCCCACCCAGATTGGTGCTGCTTTCCCACAAGATCGAGGAGCAGGAGCTGCTTGCGGACGCGCTTGGCGTGAAGGCCGGGCACAAGGTCGAGGTGACCGCGCCGCAGCGCGGCGAGAAGAGGGAGCTGGTGGCGCACGCGCTGACCAATGCTCGCGAGGCGCTCGGCCGCAAGCTCGCCGACACGGCCACACAGAAGCGCCTGCTCGAAGGGCTGAGGACCGTGCTTGGCCTGCCGGATGTGCCGCGCCGTATCGAGATCTACGACAATAGCCATATTCAGGGCACCAATGCGGTCGGTGCGATGGTGGTGGCCGGCCCCGAAGGTTTCGTGAAAAACCAGTACCGCAAGTTCAACATCCGTTCGGAAAATCTGACGCCGGGCGATGATTACGGCATGATGCGCGAGGTGCTGCAGCGCCGGTTCAAGCGCCTTCTCGCGGAAACGGCGGAGGGCGCAGCCCCGCCGAAAGGCAAGGATAACGAGGTTCCGCAATGGCCGGACCTCCTCATCATCGACGGCGGGCAGGGACAGCTCAACGCGGTGCGCGAAATCCTCGCGGAGCTTGGCGTCAGCGGGGTGTCGCTGGTCTCGGTCGCCAAGGGGCCGGATCGCGATGCCGGCCGTGAGACGTTGTTCCTGCCGGACCGCCCCTCCCTGAAGCTCGAGCCGCGCGATCCGGTGCTGTATTTCATCCAGCGCCTGCGCGACGAAGCTCACAGATTCGTTATCGGCTCGCACCGCAAGCTGCGCAAAAAGGACATTCGCGAGGCTGGGTTGCAGGAGATCCCCGGCATCGGGCCGACGCGCAAACGCTCGCTGCTGCATCATTTCGGCACGCTGAAGGAGATCGAGCGGGCCTCGCTGGCCGATCTCAGCAAGGTTCCGGGCGTGAGTGCGGAAAGTGCCCGCCGGATATTCGACTTTTTTCATCCGAATCGCGGTTGAAAAGCGGTCGCTACGCGCCGATCCTGTTTGCTGTCTAAAATGCCGCGCCGGGCTGTTGACCTTGGCGTCGCGGCAGTATTGGTATCAGGCCATGTCTACCGTCACGACCCGAAAATCGGCCAAGCACTCATTGGCGCTGCCTAATATCCTGACCTATTCGCGGATCGTTGCCGTGCCGGTCGTGGCCGGCTGCATGTATGCCCAATCGATCGGCGGCGGACCGCTGTGGCTGCGCTGGGTAGCGCTGGCGCTGTTCATCGCTGCGGCGGTAACCGATTTCCTCGATGGCTATTATGCCCGGATCTGGGACCAACAATCGGCGTTTGGCCGCATGCTGGACCCGATTGCCGACAAGCTGCTGGTCGCCTCATGCCTGCTGATGCTGGCGGCGGACGAAACCATCCGCGGCTGGTCGCTGTGGGCCGCGATCGTGATTCTGTGCCGCGAAATCTTGGTTTCGGGGCTGCGTGAATATCTCGCCGCTTTGCATGTCCGCGTGCCGGTGTCGCAACTCGCCAAATGGAAGACCACCGTGCAACTGGTGGCGATCGGCTTCCTGATCGCGGGCGAGGCTGGCGAAGTCATTTTGCCGCAGACCATCCTGATCGGGATTGTCCTGTTGTGGATTTCCGCGCTGCTCACATTATACACCGGATGGGACTACTTCCGCGCCGGGATCCATCATCTGGCGGAGGAGGACTGATGAAAGTGCTCTATTTCGCCTGGGTGCGTGAACGCGTCGGCAAGACCGAAGAGGTCATCGAGCCGCCGCCGGGCATCGCCACCGTGGCTGACCTGATGCAGTGGCTGATCGGGCGCGGCGAGGAATACGCGCATGCGTTTGCGACGCCGCACGTCATCCGCGCCGCGGTCGACCATGCCCACGTCAAGCATGACGCGCAGATCGCGGGCGCGCGGGAGATTGCGTTTTTCCCGCCAATGACCGGCGGTTGACCGTGTCCACCCCTGTCACCATCCGAATCCAGAGCAGCGACTTCGATGTCGCGCGCGAGACCGCGGCCCTTGTCGCGGGGCGTCCCGACATCGGCGCGGTGGTGTCCTTCATCGGCATTTGCCGCCGCGGCGAGGACGAGGCGGAGATTTCCGAGATGACGCTCGAGCATTATCCGGGAATGGCGGAGGCCGAGATTGGTCGCCATGTCGATGAGGCCAAGGCGCGCTGGCCGCTGGATGGCGTGACCGTGATTCATCGGCATGGCCGCGTCGTGCCGGGCGACAACATCGTGCTGGTGCTGACCGCCTCGGCGCATCGCGAGGCCGCCTTCGCAGCGGCCGAGTTCCTGATGGACTATCTGAAGACCAACGCCCCGTTCTGGAAATCCGAGAAACGCATGACCGGCGAGGGCGATCGTGTCTGGGTTGATGCACGTCATCAGGACGATGCGGCAGCGGCGCGCTGGAAGACGTGATGGCAAAACCAACGAAAAAGGCGGCGAAAGCCCCGACACCCCGCAAGCGTGCAGCAGTCAAAACTCCCAAGGTCCGTCCCGGCGAATTATGCACACTGCTTGATTTTGCGCGCTATGCACTCAGCCGTTTTAGCGAAGCAAAGCTGGTATTCGCGCACGGCACCACCGATCCGCTGGCCGAGGCAGCGTTTCTGGTTTGTGAGGCGCTGCATCTGCATCCCGATCAGTTCGAGATGTTCGCCAATGCCCGCGTCAGCCACGCGGAAGCGCAGAAAATTCTCGATTTGATCGCCAAGCGGGTGACGACGCGGCAGCCGGCGGCCTACCTGACCGGCAAGATCTACATGCGCGGCCTGCCGTTCTATGTCGACAAGCGGGTGATCGTGCCGCGCTCGTTCATCGGCGAAATTCTGGAGTCGCATTTCAGCGGTGCGGATGAAGAGGACGGCGGAGCGCTGATCGACGATCCGGGCGCGGTGTCGCGCGTGCTCGATTTGTGCACCGGCTCCGGTTGTCTGGCCATCCTTGCCAGTCAGACCTTCGGCAATGCGCAGGTTGATGCGGTGGATGTGTCAAAGGACGCGCTGGCGGTGGCGGCGATCAATGTTGCCGATTACGGCCTTGAGGATCGCATCACGCTGCACCGGGGCGATCTGTTCGCGCCGCTCGGGGACGCGCGCTACGATATCATCATTTCCAATCCGCCTTATGTCGATGCGCAGGGCATGGCCGACCTGCCGCCGGAATGTCGCCACGAGCCGAAGCTCGCCTTCGACGGTGGTGAGGATGGGATCGACGTGGTGCGGCGGATCATCGACGGCGCCAAGCGCCATCTTGCGCCGGGCGGCGGACTGCTCTGCGAGATCGGCCGTGGCCGCGAGGTAGTCGAAGCCGCCTATCCCGATCTGGCGCTGTTGTGGCTCGATACCGAAGAGTCCGACGGCGAAGTGTTCTGGATCGCGGCGGACGATCTTCACTAGCTGGTCTTTGCTTACCGCTACCTGACCATCAAAAAGCCGTTCAAGAGTGATGCATGCGTGGGCCGCGATGCCGCCCCATCGCATGACGCTCAGGATTTCTGCAAAAGACCGTTTCGATGCTGTTCAACCCTCACCAGAGCGTATCTTGGCGCGCGGCCTGGCTCGGCGAATTCCGGGCGACGCTGACGCTCGGCTGGCCGCTGGTGCTGACCAATCTGGCGCAGATCGCGCTGACCACGACCGATGTCATCGTGCTCGGCCGGCTGGGGCCGTCGGCGCTCGCCGCCGGCACGCTCGGCGTCAATCTGTATTTCGCCATCCTGCTGTTCGGCATCGGTCTCGTCACCGCGACCTCGCCGATGATGGCGAACGCATTCGGCCGCAAGCTGCACATGGTGCGTGATGTGCGCCGCACCTTCCGCCAGGGTCTGTGGACCGCGCTCATCATCTCGGTGCCGAGCTGGATCGCGCTGTGGCATGCCGAAGCGATCCTGATTCTGTTCGATCAGGAGCCGCAGCTCGCCGCGGAGGCGGCGGTGTTCGTCCATCAGTTGCAATGGGGCTTGTTGCCGGCGCTTGGCTTCATCGCGCTGCGCTCTTTTGTTGCCGCGCTGGAGCGGCCACTCTGGGCATTGCTGGTGACGGGCGTTGCGATCCTGTTCAACATCCTTGCCAACTGGATGCTGGTGTTCGGTCATCTCGGCCTGCCGGCGCTGGGCCTGCGTGGCTCCGGCCTCGCAACGACGCTGTCGAACATCTTTCTGTTCGTCTGTCTTGCGCTGGTCGTGAACTTTGGCCGCAAGTTCCGGCGCTATCATCTGTTCGACAATTGGTGGCGGCCGCATTGGTCGCGCCTTGGCATCTTGTGGCGGATCGGGCTTCCGATCGGCGCCGCACTGGCGTTCGAGGTCACGGTGTTCAACGCGGCTGTGTTCTTGATGGGACAGTTCGGGACGGTGGCGATCGCCGCCCACGCGATCGCGATTCAGATCGCGTCGACCTCCTTCATGGTGCCGATGGGACTCGCGCAGGCGGCGACGGTGCGGGTGGGGCGGGCGTTCGGCGCGCGCGACACTGACGGCATCACGCGCGCGGGATGGACTGCTTTTGCTCTGGCTATTGTCTTCATGGCAACGATGAGTGTGCTGATGATCAGTGCACCGCGGCTGCTGATTGGCGCTTTCGTCGATGTTGGCGATCCGGTGAATGCGCCGGTGATCGAGCTTGCGATCTCGTTCCTCGTCTGTGCAGCGGTGTTCCAGATCGCTGACGGTGCGCAAGTGGTCGGTGCGGGCATGTTGCGCGGCCTGCAGGATACGAAGGTGCCGATGATCTATGCGGGGCTTGGCTATTGGGGGTTCGGCATGTCGCTCAGCCTGCTGTTCGCGTTCCGGCTCGGCTTTGGCAGCATCGGCATCTGGATCGGACTGGCGTCCGGCCTTGTCGCGGTCGCCTGTGTGATGCTGCTGCGCTGGACGCGGCGTGTGCGACTCGGTCTCGTCCCTGTACGATGAGACCAACAAAAACGCCGCAGCGAAGGCTGCGGCGTTTGTCGTTGTCCAAAAGCGATTGCCGAGCGGAAATTTTCCGCGACGACTTACAGGACCTTCCTGACCCAGTTGTGTGGGTCGGCCGCGCGGCCGTACTGGATGTCGACGAGCTTCTTACGCAGTCCCATTGCGACGGGCCCAGCCGCGCCGCCGCTGATCAGAAAATCCCCGCTCGCAGAACACACCTTGCCGATCGGTGAGATGACGGCCGCCGTGCCGCAGGCGAAGGCCTCTTTCAGCCTTCCGCTGGCAGCGTCGGCGCGCCATTGGTCGATCGTGTAGGCCTCCTCGCGCACGCGCGTGCCGGAATCCTTCGCGAGCGCGATGATCGAATCGCGGGTGATGCCCGGCAGGATGGTGCCGAGTGGCGGCGTCAGCATCGAGCCGTCGTCGAACACGAAGAAGATATTCATGCCGCCGAGTTCCTCGATGTAGCGGCGCTCAAGCGCATCGAGGAAAACGACCTGATCGCAGCCGTGATCGATGGCTTCGGCCTGCGCACGCAGGCTCGCGGCGTAGTTTCCACCGCATTTAACGGCGCCGGTGCCGCCGACCGCGGCGCGCGTGTAGTTCTCCGACACCCAGATCGACACGGGCGCAGGTCCGCGCTTGAAATAGGAGCCGACCGGCGATGCGATGACGGCGAAGATGTATTCCGCGGACGGCTTCACGCCGAGGAAGACCTCGCTCGCGATCATGAATGGCCGCAGATAGAGACTGCCCTCGCCGCTTGGCATCCAGTCGCGGTCGATGCGCACGAGCTGCTCGACCGCCTCGATGAACACAGGTTCGGGCAGCGGGGCCATGGCCATCCGATCGGCCGAATTCCGGAAGCGTCGGGCATTTGCGTCGGGACGGAACAGGTTCACGCCGCCGTCGTCGCGCTTGTAGGCCTTGAGGCCTTCGAAAATCTCTTGCGCGTAGTGCAGGACTGCCGTGGCCGGATCGAGCGGGAAATTCGCGCGGGATTCGACGCGTGCGTCATGCCAGCCCTTCGCTGGATTGTAGCGGACCAGAGCCATGTGATCGGTGAAAATCCGGCCGAAGCCCGGGTCCACCAGCTTCGCCGCGCGCTCCTTCTCGGGCGTCGGATGCGCCGTGGGCTGAGTTTTGAAATTCAGCAAGATCGCGCCGTCGATTTTGTCGAACGACACTCCCATGATTATCTCTCCCAACTCTTGGCGGTCGTGCCGTTTGCGGCTGGCCGTCTCGTTGTTTGATAGACCTCTTTCTGCTTTTGCGGGCGTCAGGAAGTCCAGTATGTTTTGCGGAATGTCGATCGACATCGCAAGGTGAAGGCATGCGGCTCAGGGATGCAGGGACCAAGGACGCTTCGACGGGCGACGGCAGTTTCCGAAAATTTCGCCTGAACCTGATCTTTTGTAACATTAGACCGAAAATACGTCAATATGGCTGACCTAAATTTAAAGCGACGGGAACCGGGAGCGCCAGCCGACGCCGGGGCGGGACGTGGTCCGCGCTGGGACATTATCGAGCTGTTGTTCTTTGCCTATCGTGATTTTGTCGGCGACGCCGACCACGTGCTTGAGCAGTTCGGGTTTGGCCGTGCGCATCATCGCGTGGTGCATTTCGTCCAGCGTTATCCGGGCCTGAAGGTGGCCGATCTCTTGGACGTGCTGCGCATCACCAAGCAGTCGCTCGGCCGCGTGCTCAAGCAGCTGCTCGACGAGGGCTACATCGTGCAGAAGGCCGGCGACAGCGATCGCCGCCAGCGTCTTCTTTTCGCCACGCCGAAGGGTGAGGCCTTGGTGGAGAAACTCGCCGCGCTGCAGACGGCGCGGGTCGAGCGGGCACTGGAGGGACTGCCCGTCCAGGGCGACGAAGCCGTGCGTCAATTTTTGCTCGGCATGATCGAGCAGGATGATCCCGACAAGGTGCTGGAGGTCATTCTCAAGGCCGGCCGCAAGGCCGCAAAGGATACCAGGTGAGCGAAACCGCGACCCCCATGCGGGGGAGGCCAAGTCCCGCCGACGATGCGCCGCATCTGCTGCTGGTCGATGACGACCGCCGCATCCGCGATCTGCTGTCGCGTTTTCTCGGCAATGAGGGCTATCGCGTCACCACGGCGAAGAGCGCGGCCGACGCCCGCGCCAAACTCACCGGGCTGCATTTCGACCTGCTCATTCTCGATGTGATGATGCCGGGCGAGACCGGCTTCGAACTGGCGCGGTTCATCCGCATCTCGTCGGCGGTGCCGATCGTGATGCTGACGGCGCGGCACGAGGCGGAAAGCCGAATCGAAGGATTGCAGATCGGCGCCGACGATTATGTCGCCAAGCCGTTCGAGCCGCGCGAGTTGGTGCTGCGCATCGCCAATATCCTCAAGCGCGCTGCGCCGGTGGTGGCTCCGGCGCTGGAGTCGGTGGCGTTCGGACCTTATGTCTATCACCTGGAGCGCGGCGAGCTGCGTAACGGCGAGGAGATCGTGCATCTCACCGACCGCGAGCGTGAGATGCTGCGCATCCTTGCCGCCACGCCGGGCGAGACGGTGCCGCGCGCTGACCTCACCGGCGCAGGCGGGACCGTCAATGAGCGCGCGGTCGATGTGCAGATCAATCGCCTGCGCCGCAAGATCGAGCGTGATCCCGCCAACCCGCTATTCCTGCAGGCGGTGCGCGGCATCGGCTATCGCCTTGTCGCCTCGCCATGAGCACGCTCGACACCAGTCTCACTTTTATCCGCAGCGCCTCGCGGCATGTGTCGAGCTTCCATGCCTGGTTGGGGCGCTCCTTCAAGGAATTGATGCCGAAGGGGCTCTATGCCCGCGCGCTGCTCATCATCATCGTGCCGATGGTGGTGCTGCAGTCGGTCGTTGCCTTCGTGTTCATGGAGCGGCACTGGAACACGGTGACGCGACGCCTGTCCGCCGCTGTAGTGCAGGATATCGCCAGCCTGATCGATGTCTACAAGACCTATCCGCAGGACAAGGATCGGGTGCAACTGCGCAAGATCGCGCAGAACCGCCTGGGACTGGTGGTGGATTTCCTGCCGCCGAACGACATGCCGCCGCCGGGGCCGAAGCCGTTCTTCTCGCTGCTCGATCAGACTTTGTCGGTGCAACTCAGCCGGCAGATCGGCCGCCCGTTCTGGATCGATACGGTCGGGAGGTCCTCGCTGGTGGAAATTCGCATCAAGCTCGATGACTCGGTGATGCGGGTCTACGCCCAGCGCAGCGCGGCCTACGCCTCGAATTCGCAGATCTTTATTTTCTGGATGCTCGGCACCTCGTCGATCCTGCTGATCGTTGCGGTGCTGTTCCTGCGCAACCAGATCAAGCCGATTTTGCGGTTGGCCGACGCGGCGGAGAATTTCGGCAAGGGCCGCGAGGCACCGGACTTCCGGCCGCGTGGTGCGCGCGAAGTAAGACGCGCGGCGCAGGCGTTCATGGAAATGAAGAAGCGCATCGAGCGCAGCATCGATCAGCGCACCGCCATGCTCGCGGGCGTCAGCCATGATCTGCGCACCATCCTGACCCGCTTCAAGCTTGAGCTGGCGCTGATCGGCGACAGCCCGGAGGCCGATGGCATGCGCAAGGATGTTGACGAAATGAGCGGCATGCTGGAGGCGTATCTCGCCTTTGCGCGCGGCGATAGCGGCGAACAGGCTCAGCCCACCGACATGGAGCAGGCGCTGGAAGAACTGCGCAGCGATGCCGAGCGCCATGGTCACGCCGCGACCGTGACGTTCCATGGCCTGCCGGTGGTGACGGTGAAGCCGGCGGCGTTCAAGCGCTGTCTCGCCAATCTGGTGTCGAATGCGGCCCGCTACGCCAACACCATCTCGATCACCGGCCATCGCGACCATCGCTGGCTCACGATCACGGTCGACGACGATGGTCCGGGCATTCCGCTGGCGATGCGCGAGGAGGTGTTCAAGCCATTCCTGCGGCTCGACGATGCGCGCAATCAGGACGAAGGCGGCTCCGGCTCAGGTCTCGGCCTTGCCATCGCGCGCGACATTGCGCGTTCGCACGGTGGCGACATCACGCTGGCCGACAGTCCGCTCGGCGGCCTGCGCGCGGCTGTGCGCGTGCCGGTTTGATATCCGGCATAAGTCGGGCATGGCGACGATCGGTCCTGGAGACCTATTTCGCCAGTTCTTTCGACCGTTTGGTTGCCGCCGCTACCGCGCGCGTCAGCAACGGCTGAAACCCGCCGTTGCCCATCAGCACCTCGAGCGCGGCGGCGGTGGTGCCGCCGGGCGAGGTGACGTTCTGGCGCAGTACCGCGCTGTCGAGGTCGGAGCGGTGCAGCAGTTCGCCGGAGCCGGCGATGGTTTCGCGTGCCAGCCGCGTCGCGAGCGCTGGCGGCAGACCGGCGGCGACCCCGGCGCGCGCCAGTTCTTCCGCCAGCAGGAACACATAGGCCGGGCCCGAGCCCGACACCGCCGTTACCGCATCCATCAGACCCTCGTCGTCGATCCATTCGACAATGCCGGTGGTCTGCAGCAGCACATCGGCAAGAGCCCGCTGCTGCGCGGTGACATCCTGCGCAGCGACCGCGACGGTGACGCCGCGGCCGATCGCGGCCGGCGTGTTCGGCATGGCGCGGATCACCCGGCCGCCGCAGGCGTGCGCGATGGTGGCGATGGGCATGCCGGCCATGATCGACATCACCAGCGTGGAAGGCGCGACAAAGGATTTGAGTTGGGGCGCGGCGTCGCCGAACATCTGTGGCTTCACTGCGAGGACGAGCACCGCGATGTCGCCAAGATCCTTGCGCGCGGGATTGATGCGCAGGCCCTGCGTTTCATGACGGCGAATGTCGTCAGAGGGCGAAGGTTCAATCACCGCGATCGAGGAGGCCGCAACGCCCTGCGCGATCCAGCCCGCCAGCATCGCGCCACCCATCTTCCCCGCGCCGGCGAGTACGATGGCGCCATCGAGGTTGGCGAGCGGCTTTGCGGAATGTGTCATGGCGGCAGCCTTTGTCATGGCCGCACGTCACGGGCGGCAATTTATCTGGCTGCGAGTTTTGTTGTGGCGGAGGCTCGGGGTCAAGCCCGGAGCTGACAACGCGCGGCTTATGCGTGGCCGACGGTGTCGAACATCGCCGCGCTCATGGCCTCAGAGGCGGATTTGCCGGCCCAGATCACGAACTGGAAGGCCGGATAATAGCGTTCGCAGGCCACAAGCGCCGCTTCCAGCATCGCCTCGCATTGCGCGTTCGAAGCCAGCATGCCGCCGGGCAACAGCAGGGCCTGGCGGTACATCAACAGGCCGGACTGCGTCCACAGATCGAAATGGCCAAGCCAGAGCTGCTCGTTGACCGAGGCGATCAGACGCTGCACTTCGGCGCGGCGGTTTTCGGGAATCCTCATCTCGAACGCGCAGGCAAGATGCAGCGCATCGATCTCCGCCATCCAGGTGAACGACAACTGGTAATCGGTGTAGCGGCCCTTGGAGAGAATAGTGATCTCGTCTTCGCCGGAGCGTTCGAACGTCAGGTCGTTCGACGCGGCGATGTCCTCCACCACTGTGAGCGGGTTGGCGCGGGAATCGATGGTGATGTCCAGAAGGGACATGCGGTGTGACCCTGTGTCATGGGAGGAGAATGATGTACGCAGGAACTACAACGCGCGTCGAACTCGCTATGTCAGGATTGATCTGTGATTTGCTTCGGACGCGCAATGAGGCGCCGACTCCGTCCACAGGCATTGCGGAGCAAAACACACCTTCATCAACAGCTAAAGCGCCGGGTGCCGATATTGGATATCCGCGCATCACATCGGGCGGACGAATTCATGAGTTGGGGCATGGACTTAAATGCGTTTCGTTGCGCGCATTGCCTCGCGGTGCACCGAGAAGAACAAACCGGAATCAAATGCGCGGATTGCGAGTCGGGCGGGTGTTGTTCGCGCGCCGCGAGTTTGTTCGGGCCGTGCTCCACCGGCGGGAGTGCAGGCCATTCCTTCGTGGTACTGGCGCGCAGGCAGAAACGAATATGGCCGGGCAAGCCCGGCCAAGAGAACTTCAAACGACTGAAACGAGGGTCAGTCGAACAAGCTCGATACCGACTCCTCGGAGGCGGTCCGGCCGATCGCTTCGCCGATCAGCGGCGCGATCGACAGATGCCGGATGTTGCTGGCTTTGCGGATCGCCTCGGTCGGCTGGATCGAGTCGGTGATCACAAGCTCCTTGAGCTTAGATGAGGTGACGCGCGCCACCGCGCCGCCGGACAGCACACCATGGGTGATGTAGGCGTAGACGTCCTTGGCGCCGTTGGCGAGCAACGCGTCGGCAGCGTTCACCAGCGTGCCGCCGGAGTCGACGATGTCATCGACCAGAATACAAGTGTAGCCGTCGACGTCGCCGATCACGTTCATCACTTCGGATTCGCCGGCACGTTCGCGGCGCTTGTCGATGATGGCAAGCGGGGCGTTGATGCGTTTGGCGAGGCCGCGGGCACGTACCACGCCGCCGACGTCGGGCGACACCACCATGATCTTGGAGAGGTCGAACTTCTCCTTGATGTCGCGCACCATCACCGGCGACGCATAAAGGTTGTCGGTCGGGATATCGAAGAAGCCCTGGATCTGTCCGGCATGCAGGTCGAGCGTCATGACACGGTCGGCCCCGGCATGGGTGATCAGGTTGGCAACCAGCTTGGCCGAGATCGGCGTGCGCGGGCCGGCTTTGCGGTCCTGGCGGGCATAGCCGAAATAGGGGATCACCGCAGTGATGCGGCGCGCGGAAGCGCGGCGCAGCGCATCGATGATGATCAGCAATTCCATCAAATGGTCGTTGGCGGGATAAGACGTCGACTGGATCACGAACACGTCGGAGCCACGGACGTTTTCCTGAATCTCGACAAAGACCTCCATGTCGGCGAAGCGCCGGACGACGGCCTTGGTCATCGGCACGTTGAGGCAGGATGAAATCGCTTCGGCGAGAGCCGGATTGGAATTTCCCGCGACCAGCTTGATTGTGCCGTTCTTGGCTGACACCGGGATTTTCCCCCGCGACATGGTGGATACGCTCGTCAACATCTGCGCCGCCTAGGATATCAAGCCGTTCAAGTCATCTTTACGCGCGAGCGTGATAACAAGGCATTGCCGCCGCTGGCAATAAGAAAGCCCGTGTTTTTCCTGCAAAATCGCGGGCAAACCGGTTGTGCTGGGCTACTGTGCGTTAAACGCGAGCGCACTGGTGCCGTGCGCGGGGGCTTGCTCCGGCTCCTCGGCCGCGGCGATCGCCGGGCCGGCCGATGCCGGCTCCTGCGGGGGTGCTGTTCCATTGACGAGGTCGGTCAGGCCGCGCATTCCGGCCTGTGAAATCCGCCGCAGTACCTGATCGTCGGCCGTGGCCCAGGCGTCCTGCCCGCCTTTGCCGGCGGGTTCGGTGCCGCTGAGGCGCAAAGCGCGCTGCTGCTCCCGGTCGTAGACGTCCCAGACCCAGGCAATCGCGGTGCTGCCGTTGCGGCCGACCTGCGCGGCGTAATAACTGCGCACCCGGTAGGACGCCGATGCTTCGCGCGAGACGATCGACATGTTGCGGCTGGCGCTTTCGGTCTCCAGTGCGCGCACCAGACGGTCGAACACCTGGGGCGGCGGGCCGTCCACGGATTCAAAGGCGACTGTCGGGCCGAAGCCCTGCGAGGCCATCGGGCTTGGGCCATTGGCGGTACAGCCGGCGGCGAGGCAGGGCAGAGCCAGCAGTGCGGCGAGGCGCAATGTCCGCGATCTTTTCCAACTGGTTGCAATACCTTGGATTTTCATGCCCGAGCAGCTCGTCTGCGCATTCGTGGAATGGCGTGTCCCGAGCTTTTGAGCAATATCGGCCCGGCGGTCGAGCGATATCGTTAAAATGCGTTAACGTCTAGGGCAGGCGAGTTATGGTTCCAGCACGATGGCGTGGATGTTGCGGCCGTAATCCGGTTCGGCGCGGTGCGTGGTGCGCCGGTAGCTGAAGAAACGCGGATCGGCATAGGTGCACAGGCCGATATCGTCGAGAGTCGTAATGCCGGCATGTATCAGGCGGGCGCGGATATAACCGGCGAGGTCGAACATCGCGTGGTCGGCGCGCGTCGAGGGTGCGAAGAACCGGGCGTTGGCCGCGTCGGCCTGCGTAAAGCGCGTGACGAATTCCGCGCCGACCTCGTAGCTTGGCTGGCGGATCAGCGGGCCGATCGCCACGATGAGATCGCCGCGCGTCGCGCCGAGGTCTTCCATCGCCGCGATGGTGGCTTCCAGCGCGCCGCTAAACGCACCCTTCCAGCCGGCATGAGCCGCGCCGATCACCCGCGCCTTCGGATCGACGAACAGCACCGGACCACAATCGGCAGTGGTGATGCCGAGTGCAAGACCGGGTGTTCTGGTCACCATCGCGTCGGCGCGCGGACGCGTCTGCGTCGTCCATGAACCGGTTGCGATCGCTACATCGGGTGAATGGATCTGGAACGCAGTGAGGAAATGCGTCGGCTCGACATCAAGCGCCTGTGCCATGCGGCGGCGGTTTTCGCGCACATGCGCGGGATCGTCGCTGGAGCCGAGGCCGCCGTTGAGGCTGGCATAGATGCCCTGCGAGACACCGCCCTCGCGCGTGAAGAAGGCGTGGCGCACACCAGGCAGTGTGGACAACAAAGACGAGGTGACAATCACTGCGCGGCCATGCCCATCGGCGGCTGATCGGACAGGCCCGCCAATGCCTCGATCGAAGGATGCGAGATGCCGAGCACTTTGAACAGCGATCCCATCGCCTTTGGTCCCGCACCGGTGAGCCGCGTCAGGGCGCTGGCGATGTTCTCGGCGCCTTGCGGGTCGGAATGCTTGATCAGCGTCTGGGCGCGGGTATCGATGCCGAGGGTTTTCAGGAACGTGCCCTGCTCGACCGGACCGTGGGTGCGCGCGCCGATATCCTGCGCGGCCTGTGCCAGGGCCTGGAAATCGACATGCGCGGTGATGTCCGAGGTGCCGGGCGCCTTCAGCGGATTGGTGAAGGAATGTTTTGCGATTGCCTGGAAGGTATCGCCGGCGTCGCTGCGCAGATGGCCGTAATCGATGATCAAAGCAGCGCCGCCGTGGTCGCGCAGCCGCCGCGCCAGCGCCATCACTTCGTTCGCCGGACGCCATTCGAAGATGGTGCCGACCGGCGCGACGCGGACGTGCGACGGCACCGATACCTCGAAGCCCTTGGTCGGCTCCCTGGCGAGGGTGAAGTTGAAGATGTCGTCATCGACATCGACCATGCGCTCGTGCCAGCCATAGCTGGTCTTGACCATCTGATGCACTGGAAGCGCGTCGAAATATTCGTTGGCGAGGATGATCGCCGGTCCCGGTGGAATGTCATCGAGACGCTGGTGCCATTGCACCGGGCGCGTGTCCGCCAGCGTATCGCGCTGGATCGCGCGCAGCGCCGGGCTATGCTCGATAAGATGGACCTCAATGGCGTTGTAGAACGCGGGCAGAATCCGCAGCGCGCGCAGCGCATCCGCCATCATCGTTCCGCGTCCCGGTCCCAGTTCGATGAGCTGCACCCTCTCCGGCATGCCCATCATGTTCCAGACCGAGGCCGACCACAGCCCGATCAGTTCGCCGAACATCTGGCTGATCTCCGGCGCGGTGATGAAGTCGCCTTCGCGGCCGAGCGGGTCGCGCGTGACGTAGTACCCGTATTCGGGGTGCGACAGGCACAGCTCCATGTAGCGCGAGACCGGCATCGGTCCGGCGGTTGCGATCAGGTTGCGCAAATAGGTTTCAAACGGGCTGTAGCTCGTCACGCCATGTCTCGTTTACGCTCTCCGCGCCGACAGGCCACGACAATGAACCCCAGCCCCGCCACGATCATCGGCACCGACAATATCATTCCCATGGTCAGTCCGCCCCACAGAAATCCGAGTTGTGGGTCGGGTTCACGGAAGAATTCCCCGGCAATGCGGGCGAGCCCGTAGCCGGTGGCGAAAATGCCGATGATCAGGCCCGGCCGTTTCAGCGCGCCGGCACGGATCATCACCGCGAGCACGATGAAGAGGACGACGCCCTCGAGACCGGCCTCATAGAGCTGGCTGGGGTGGCGCGGCAGCGGCCCGCCATTGGGGAATACCATCGCCCACGGCACGCTGGCATCGGCCGGCCGGCCCCACAGCTCGCTGTTGATGAAATTGGCGATACGCCCAAGCAGCAGCCCGATCGGTCCGACCGCGCAGGTGACGTCGCCGAGCGACAGCACGGGAATGCCGCGGCTTTTGCCGAAGGCCAGCACCGCGATCACGCAGCCGAGGAAGCCGCCATGAAACGACATGCCGCCCTTCCACAACTGGAAAATCTCCGTCGGATGCTGGGCGAAGTAGCTGAAATTGTAGAACAGCACGTAACCGGTACGGCCGCCGAGGATGATGCCGAGCGTCACCCAGAGGATGAAATCGTCGAAATCGATCGGTGTCATCGGCGCCTCGCCGCCCCACAGCCGCTCGTTGCGGATGATGCTGCGGGCGTAGAGCCAGCCGAGCACGATGCCGCCGATATAGGCCAGCGCGTACCAACGGATCGCGATCGGGCCGAGCGCAATGGCGATTGGATCGAACACCGGATAGGTCATTACGAGAGGCAAGGCGGGGAGCGCTGCGGCAAGGACGGGCATGAACGGAACGATCCTGCGAACGCGGCCAAATCACCGCACTTTCGTCATGGCGGCTGGGGCGGGGTGAAGTCAAGCCAGAGCCGCTGGCCCTGTTGCATCTTGCATGCGGCTGGCGCGATCCCCATTGTTCTGGCAAGCGTTGCAACGTTGCAGCATTCCGGAGACCTGAGGCATGACCCAGACCACCAATCGCATTTTCGACGAGCTCGGGCGCCTGATGAACGATGCGGCCGGCGCCGCCCAGGGCGTCAAGCGCGAGGTCGATACCGTGATCCGCAATCAGGCCGAACGCATCCTGCGCGATCTCGATCTGGTCAAGCGCGAGGAGTTCGAGGCGGTGAAGGACATGGCGCGCCTCGCCCGCGAGGAGAACGAGGCGCTGAAAGCGCGGATCGCCGCCCTCGAGGTCAAGGCGGCCGGTGTGACGGAATAGTGTTTTAAGCGCCGAACGCCACCGGTCGGAACGCATACAGCAGATGCATGTCGATCTTGCCCTGGAGGCCTTCCATCACCGCGAAGGCGCTGGCGGGTGACATCGGCGGGCTGTCGAGCCGGTCCTCCACCAGCATGGCGAAAATGTCGGCGATGGTGATCATCCGGACGAGATCGGAGATCTCCTCGCCCTTCAGCCCATCGGGATAGCCGGAGCCGTCCAGCAACTCGTGGTGATGCAGCACCACATCGAGCATCTCGCGCGGAAAGTCGCTGTGCGATTTCAGCACATCGTAGCCGATCTGCGCGTGCTTTGAGAGTTCGATTTCCTCGCGCGGGGTCAGCGCGTCGGTCTTGTTGAGGATCGAAAGCGGAATGTAGGCCTTGCCGACATCGTGAATCAGGGCCGCACGGGCAAGGCGGCGCTGGTCGTCCTCGCGCATGTTGAGGTGCTGAGCGAACGCGACCGCATAGCCGGTGACCAGCAGGCAATGCCGGTAGCTGCGGGCGTGATGCTTGTTGACGGCCATCAGCCAGTCGCGGATCGAGGTGCGCTTCAGCGCCTTGAGAATCCTGGTCTCGGCCCGCATCACATCGTCGAGTGTCAGCGGCTCGCCCGCCGGCAGCTTCTCGAAAATCTTCACCATCACCGCGGTCGCGGCGCTGATTCCGGCCCTGAGCGCCTCGGCGCTCGAGGTGGCATCCTCGGCGGTTTCCGGGAAGGAGGCGCGGACGCGCTGCAGGATGGTGTCGGAATCGAACGGCCAGCGGATGGTGTCGGTGGCGCCGAGCGACCAGGCCTGGGTGGATTCGCGGTGCATGCCGTCGGCCAGCACGAACAGGCGAGGCAGCGCCTGATAGGTCTTGTGGGTCAGCTTGCGGCGAACGGCCTGCACGCTGTTGACGGAGGTCAGGTCGATATCGACCACCACGCCGACATAATTGTCCGCGGGGCTGTCGGGGATGTCCTGCGTCGACATCTGGTCGACGTCGCCGACATTTTGCAGAATGCTTGCCAGGTCACCACTGAGATCGGGACGATCCGATGCGAGAAGCACACGCCTTCTGACGGGCATCCGTTGTGCCAAACCCATGTCTGCCTCTTTCTGGGGCGTGAGCGTGAGATCGAGTTCCGCCAAGTTCCGATAAAACAGTTTCAGAAACCTTAGAATCCCGATGATTTGGCCGGGTTCGCCGGTCCCGTCCAGATGCGGCTTTTTGACCGGTGTTCCTTGTCATTTCGGGCTTGAGGGGCTAAGAACCGCTGCGTTCGCGGCCCCCGCACCCCTGGAGGCTTGCCGCGACGCTAGAGTGGGCCGCGATGCGGCCCTTAACTTTTGTAAAAACAAGGACTTATCAAAATGGCGACCGTCAAGGAATTGAAGGCGACCGCTCGTCCGAAGGCCGGCAAGGGGGCCGCTCGGGCTGAACGTCGCGCGGGCCGTGTCCCGGCCGTGATCTATGGCGACAACAAACCCCCGCTCACCGTCTCGCTCGATGACGCCGAGCTGCGCCTGCGTCTCCAGGCCGGCCGCTTCCTGACGACGGTGTTCGACATCGATCTCGATGGCAAGAAGCACCGCGTGATTCCGCGCGACTTCGCGCTCGATCCGGTGCGCGATTTTCCGCTTCACGTCGATTTCCTGCGCCTCGGTCAGGGCGCCAAGATCCGCGTCAGTGTTCCGCTGCGCCTTCTGAATGGCGAGACCTCGCCGGGCGTCAAGCGTGGCGGTGCGGTCAACATCGTGACCCACACCATCGAGCTCGAAGCGCCGGCGGACAACATCCCGCAGTACCTCGAGGCTGATATCGGCAAGCTCGACATTGCCGGCTCGCTGCATTTGGGCGACATCAAGCTGCCGACGGGCGTGAAGACGCTGACCCGTGCAGATGCGACGCTGGTCACCATCGTGCCGCCGTCGGGTTATGCCGAAGAGCAGAAGGCTGGTGCTGCTGCGGCCGCGGCTGGCGCTCCTGCGGCCGGCGCGACTCCTGCGGCTGGTGCTGCTCCTGCGGCCGGTGCTGCCAAGGCCCCCGCTGGCGGTGGCGACAAGAAGAAGTAAGCGACACCCCGCGCCATGCGCCTGTTCGTCGGACTGGGCAATCCTGGATCGAAGTATCAGGGCAACCGGCACAACATCGGGTTCATGGCGGTCGACGACATTGCACGGCGTCACGGTTTCGCACCGTGGCGCCGTCGCTTTCAGGGCGAGACCGCAGAGGGCACGCTCGATCGCGAGCGCGTCATTCTGCTGAAGCCTTCGACCTACATGAACGAGTTGGGGCGGGCCGTGGCCGAGGCCGCGAATTTCTTCAAACTGGGGCAGGGCGATATCGTGGTGTTCCACGATGAGCTCGATTTGCCGCCGGCGAAACTGCGGATCAAGACCGGCGGCGGCCATGCCGGACACAATGGGCTGCGTTCGATTTCGGCGCATGTTGGCAACGACTATCACCGCGTGCGGCTCGGCATCGGCCATCCCGGCACCAAGGAGCTCGTCCACGCTTATGTGCTGAGCGATTTCGCCAAGGCCGAACGGCCGTGGGTCGAGGCGCTTTGTGATGTCGTCGCCGACAACGCGGCGCTGATCGCGACCGGCAAGGACGGCGCGTTCCAAAACAAAGTGCATCTGGTGATGGGTGCCAAGGGATTTGGAGCGGAGAAGGATGAGAAGGGGGCCGGAAACGGCGCCAAATAAAACGAAGCGTCATCGCCTGATCCGGCGATCCATCCTGCAACGAAAATGGATATGCGGGTCGGGTGCGTTATGACACATCGAGGCCGAGGCGCGGCGCCTCGCGAGGGTAGCGATTATGGGATTCAAATGCGGTATCGTCGGATTGCCGAATGTTGGCAAGTCCACGTTGTTCAACGCGCTGACGGAGACGGCGGCAGCGCAGGCAGCGAACTACCCGTTCTGCACCATCGAGCCGAATGTCGGCGCGGTGGCGGTGCCCGATCCGCGGCTCGACAAGCTCGCTGAAGTCGCCAAATCGGCGCAGATCATTCCGACCCAACTGACTTTCGTCGACATTGCCGGTCTCGTGAAGGGCGCGTCGAAGGGCGAGGGCCTCGGCAACCAGTTTCTCGCTACCATCCGCGAGGTCGATGCGATCGCGCATGTGGTGCGCTGCTTTGAGGATTTCGACATCACCCATGTCGAGGGCAAGATCGCGCCGCTCGCCGATATTGAGACCATCGAGACCGAGCTGATGCTGGCCGATCTCGAAAGCCTCGAGAAGCGCGTCGACAACCTCAGCAAGAAAGCTAAGGGTGGCGACAAGGATTTCAAGGAGCAGCTCGATCTGGTCGAGCGCGCGTTGAAGCTGCTGCGCGACGGCAAGCCGGCGCGCTTCCTTGAACGCAAGCCGGAGGAGGAGCGTGCTTTCCGCATGCTCGGGCTGCTGACCTCAAAACCCGTGCTTTATGTCTGCAACGTCGAGGAGGGCTCGGCTGCCGCCGGCAACGCCTTCTCGCAGCAGGTGTTCGATCATGCCAAGAAAGAAGGCGCGGTTGCGGTTGTCATCTCCGCCAAGATTGAATTGGAGATCGCAACGCTATCGCGCGAAGAGCGCGCCGAATTTCTCGATACGCTCGGGCTGGAAGAGGCCGGTCTCGATCGCCTGATCCGCGCCGGCTACGAGCTGCTGCATCTGATCACCTACTTCACGGTCGGGCCGAAAGAGGCGCGCGCCTGGACCATCACCCGGAGCACCAAAGCCCCCGCTGCGGCCGGCGTGATCCACACCGACTTCGAGAAGGGCTTCATCCGCGCCGAGACCATCGCCTATGACGACTACGTCAAGCTTGGCGGCGAAGCGGGCGCGCGCGACGCCGGCAAGCTGCGGCTGGAAGGCAAGGAATATGTCGTCGCCGATGGCGATGTGATGCATTTCCGCTTCAATACCTAAGGCCGGCTCTGGCGGTTGATCCTCCGGCAGGTCGGCGGGCGTGCGCAGGCGTCGCCGTCCTGCTCAATATTGAGGGCTGTGCTCGCCCTGATCGCGGATCGCGCCGAGATGTTCGTTGATGCGGAAGATGATCAGGACGAACTCCGCCGCGATGCGCGCGAAGATCACGCCGGCCACGACGCTGACGAGGGTGGAGAGCACCATGATCAGGCCGCCGAACGGGCTGATCGCCATGTGCATCAACCCTGTGAAAATGCCTGAAATGCCGAACAGGATAATGAGCGCAATCACCAACCAGTAGAACGACTTGATGATGGTGGGGGTGATGAACCGATCCCACTGGAAAAGATCGCTGATCTGGAACATCGCTGGTCTCCTTTGCCCTGCGGCGCGCCCTTGTCGCATGATGCAGGGCCTCAGGGAAGCGTCCTGCGCGAAAGAAGCGCGTGGAAATCTTCTTGGAATGCCATGCTCTGTCCGCAATTTCCTTGGGCACGTAACGCGCGGGCATGGCTGATCCGCGGCGGCGCGCTTGAGCTCGGTGGATTGCGCGGCCACAATGCTGCTTTCGCTTGCGGTGCCGCTGATGACGTTGTTCTTTGAAGACTTCGCGCTTGGGCTTTTTGGTCAGTTCGGCCCTTATCATGTGTCGCGGGCGGACATCATCGCGTTCGCATCGGAGTTCGATGCGCAGCCGATGCATCTCGATGATGAGGCAGCCAAACACTCGCTGCTGAAAGGGCTGGCCGGTTCGGGCTGGCATCTGTGCGCGATCGCTTCGCGGATGTCCTATGACGGTTTCCTGCATCGCACCGCCGTGCTCGGCTCTCCCGGCGTCGATGAGGTGAAATGGCTGTCGCCGCTGCGCCCCGGTGATGACCTGATACTGGACGTTGAGATTGTCTCCAGTCGGTCGTCGGCGAGTTGGCCGGATCGCGGCTTTGTTCATGTCGTTGACACGATCCGCAACGCTGCCGGCCAGCCGCTATTGAGCTTGCGGATGCCGCTGATCGTGCAGCGGCGCGATATCGTGGGGTCGTCCTCATGAGTTATTTCGAGGACATCGAGCCCGGTGACCATCGCGAAATCGGTTCCTACGTTTTCACCACCGACAACATCGTCACCTTCGCGCGGCAGTTCAATCCGCAGCCGTTCCATCTCGACGAGGGAGCGGGGCACGCTTCGATCTTTGGCGACCTGTCGGCGTCCGGCTGGCATGTCTGCGCGGCGTGGATGAAGGTGATGGTCGCCGATTTCGCGCGCGAGGCGGCGGAGCGTGCGGCGCGCGGCGAGGCGCCGGTCGTGCCCGGTCCGTCTCCCGGCTTTCGCGATTTGAAATGGCTGAAGCCGGTGCTGGCCGGCGACACCGTATCGTATGCCTGGGAAGTGCTCTCAACCCGCGCTTCGGAGTCCCGACCGCAATGGGGCTTGGTGAATTTCTTCAACACGGGCGTCAATCAGCACGGCGAGCGGGTGTTTTCGTTCGAGGCGACCGTGTTCATGCCGCGTCGGTCGATTTGATCGTTACTTCATCCACGCCAGCAACAGCACGGCGATGGCGAAACCGAGAAAGACGACAAAGCGGATCAGGATCACCGCAAGGCTCTGCCTTGGCGCATGCAGCGGAATCGGTTCAGTGTTGTCCGGCTTGATGATTTTCACGGCAGTGCCCCACGCAAAATCCGCCATGATAACCGGCGTTGGATCTTGGTCGCGGGTCGTGCGGGACGGGTTCAACCGGCCGCGTATTTAAATTGGCCTCGTGCAGCAGAACGCCCTCTCCCGAGTGGAAGAGGGCGTGGTTCAAGCTGCCATCAGGCAGGCGTGTTCAGTCCTGCTGTTCGTGGGGGCGTTTCCACTGCGCCAGATTGTCGGCGACCATGCGGGTGGATTTCATCGCGGTCTGGCTCAGCCTGGTGAAGTTCGCCAGTTCACGCTGCACGCGTTGACCTTCGTCCTGCATGAAGCTGCGCAGCACTTCCAGTTCGGTGATCAGGTTGTCGATCTCCGTTGCTGTGGCGCCCGCGACGCGCTGGATCAGCGTATTGGCATTGTTGACGGTGGCTTCGGCGGCCGAATCCAGTACGCCATCGGCGGCCTGGGCTGCGGGCGCGCGGCGAAGGTAGGCAATATCGTTGCGGACGAAATCGCGGATGCCCGCCTCGACGTCCGACACCGCATTGAGATCGGCATTTGTTTCCGTCACGTCATGTCTTTCCGGTTGAACTGCATTCATCGGCTGTCTCCTGTTGGCGGATTGTCCCCCGCACGACGAAGTTACCGGCGCATCAGTCCAGCCGATCATGACCATAACGCGGCCAATCTGCGGCGATCGCTGCACGATTTACCGGCATCAAAAAGAGATTTTTGGTCATCGGTGCGTGCAGACGTCGGCACGGCGATGCGGGAACCAGACCGGTGCGCCGTGCGTATTCTTCAAGAGACGCGGAGAGCCCTCATGACGAAGCATATTCAGCCTGTCCCAGAGGACAATCGCAGCCACGCTGGTCCGGGTGGCAAACCACAGGTTGCGATCGACACCACCAAAGGGCATCGCGACGACGAGAAGCACAATATCGACGAGCAGGGCGATCACGCCAATCTCAAGCAGAACACCAGCCATCGCCGCTCGGGGTGAAGGCGTATCCGGCGTTAAGATTCAATAAACCCTAACGCGAGGCGAGACAGGGTGGCGCTGTTGCTGTCTTGCGCGGCGGCGGACGTGCCGCGCCAGCAAGGAATGATCAGGTCTTGGCCTTCTTCGTTGGCTTCTTGTTTGTCGACTTCTTCGCAGGTGCCGTTTTCTTGGGCCCGGGTTTGTTTTGCGAAACCGCGGCTTCCGCTTCGGTCAGGCGCCGGATCGCCCGCGCATAGCTGTCGGCAATGTTGTCAGCCGACATCTGCAGCCGCCGGATCGCGGCGTTGCCTTCCTCGGTCGCCTGCTTGGCGATCTGCTTGTAGTGCTGCCGCGTCCCGGCATTCTTCGCCTTGGCGGCGAGTGCGTTGTAGCGATCGCGCGCGCCTTTGACCGCAGCCGTTAAAGCCTTGTTCTGCTGTTTCGCCAGCTTCCGGATCACCGCATCCAGATCAGCGCCCGCCATGGTTTCAGCCCCTCAGGTGATATGAAAAAAATCGCCTGACGACCTAGCAGGTGGGACGGGGGCTTTGCAATCGACAGGATATACGGTGCTCGCAGCAGATTGCTGGCTATGGTGAACCGGAAGCCGATCACAGAGACGGGTGCCCCTTACTTCTTCTTCCACCCACCCCGTCGCCCCGGTGCGCCACCGGTCGAGCGCGGCGTGATCTCACTCTTGATCACACCGCCGAATTCCTGGCCGCCGTCGCGCATCGACTGTGGCTTGAAGATGCGACTTTCGGGGCCGGGACCCATTTCGTCGAGCGTCGGCTTGCGGGCGCGGGTCGGTTTCTTCGCATCTGCGCGGTCCGGCTTGACCTCGTGCCAGGTGGCAATGCCCATTTCATCGAGCGAAGGCTTGTGGATCCGTGAGCCTCCACCCCGGCCGCCTTTGGCGGGTAACCCTCCCCGTGAAGGGGGCGGTGCAGAAGCGCCCCGCGAAGATGCTTCCGGCGGCAGGTTGGCGGACTCGCCATATTTTTTCGTGCCGGCATAGGCCCCGGCCTTGCCGGTGACCGCTTTCTGCTTGGCGGTGGGATCGTCCACCACCGCCATTTCGGTCGCGCGCAGGCGCTTGACCTCGTCGCGCAGCCGCGCAGCCTCCTCGAAATTGAGGTCGGCGGCGGCCTCGCGCATTCGGGTTTCGAGATCGGCCAGCACCGCCTCGAAATTGTGTCCGATCGAGACGACATCGTCGGCCATGCCGCCGCCGGTCTCGACCAGCACATGGTCGCGCTCATAGACGCTGTTGAGGATGTCGCCGATCGACTTTTTCACGCTTTCCGGCGTGATGCCGTGGGCCTCGTTGTAGGCAACCTGCTTCTCGCGGCGGCGGTCGGTCTCGGCAATGGCGCGCTCCATTGAGCCGGTGATCTGGTCAGCATAAAGGATCACCTTGCCGTCGACATTGCGCGCGGCGCGGCCGATGGTCTGGATCAGCGAGGTCTCCGAGCGCAGGAAGCCCTCCTTGTCGGCGTCGAGGATCGCCACTAGCGCGCATTCGGGAATGTCGAGACCCTCGCGCAGCAAATTGATGCCGACGAGGGCATCGAACGCGCCGAGCCGCAAGTCGCGAATGATCTCGATGCGCTCGATAGTGTCGATGTCCGAATGCATGTAGCGCACGCGGATGCCCTGCTCGTGCAGATATTCGGTGAGATCCTCTGCCATGCGCTTGGTCAGCACGGTGATCAGCGAACGATAACCTGTCTGCGCGGTGGCGCGGACCTCGCCGACGAGATCGTCCACCTGTGTGCGCGCCGGGCGTATATGCACCGGCGGATCGATTAGGCCGGTGGGGCGAATGACCTGCTCGACAAACACGCCGCCGCTTTGCTCGAGCTCCCACGCCGCCGGCGTCGCCGACACCGCGACCGATTGCGGGCGCATCATGTCCCATTCCTCGAAACGCAGCGGCCGGTTGTCCATGCAGGACGGCAGGCGGAAGCCATATTCGGCGAGCGTCGCCTTGCGGCGGAAGTCGCCTTTGAACATCGCGCCAATCTGCGGAATGGTGACATGGCTCTCGTCGGCGAACACCAGCGCGTTATCGGGGACGTATTCAAACAGCGTCGGCGGTGGCTCGCCCGGTTTGCGGCCGGTGAGATAGCGAGAATAGTTCTCGATGCCGGCGCAGCTTCCGGTCGCTTCCATCATTTCGAGATCGAAGGTGGTGCGCTGTTCCAGGCGCTGCGCTTCCAGCAGCCGCCCTTGACCGTGCAACTGGTCGAGTTGCCATTTCAACTCGGTCTTGATACCTTTGATGGCCTGGATCAGCGTCGGGCGCGGCGTGACGTAGTGCGAATTGGCGTAGACCTTGATGAACTCAAGCTCGTCCTGCTTGTGGCCGGTGAGCGGATCGAATTCCTCGATGCTCTCCACCTCGTCGCCGAACATGTTCACGCGCCAGGCGCGGTCCTCATAGTGCGCCGGGAAGATGTCGATGACATCGCCGCGGACGCGGAAGGTGCCGCGGCTGAAATCCGCTGAAGTGCGTTTGTACTGCAAGGCGACGAGGTCGGCGATCAACTGGCGCTGGTCGATGCGCTCGCCCTTTTTCAGCGCGAAAGTCATCGCGGTGTAGGTCTCGACCGAACCGATACCGTAGATGCACGATACCGAGGCGACGATGATCACATCGTCGCGTTCGAGCAGCGCGCGCGTCGCGGCGTGGCGCATGCGGTCGATCTGCTCGTTGATCGAGGAATCCTTCTCGATATAGGTGTCGGTGCGCGGCACATAGGCTTCCGGCTGGTAGTAGTCGTAATAGGAGACGAAATACTCCACCGCGTTATCGGGAAAGAAGCTCTTGAACTCGCCGTAAAGCTGCGCCGCCAGCGTCTTGTTCGGCGCAAGAATGATGGCGGGTCTCTGAGTGGCCTCGATCACCTGCGCCATAGTGTAGGTCTTGCCCGAGCCGGTGACGCCGAGCAGCACCTGGGTGCGGTCGTTGCGCTGGATGCCCTCGACCAGTTCGGCGATCGCCTGCGGCTGGTCGCCCTTGGGCTGATACTCCGACTTGATCTTGAAGGGCACGCCGCCTTCGGATTTCTCCGGGCGTGGTGGGCGGTGCGGCGTCCATATTTTCTCGCCGCGAAATTCCGGGCGGCCCTCGCGCATCAGTTGTTCGAGCGCGTCGGCGGTGGCCTTGACGCCAAGGCTCTCCATCTTGTTGCGCGCGGGCCGGAACTGGTCGTCGTCTTCGACATCATAGCCGAGTTGTTTGGCCAGTTCGGGATCGAGGGTCGGGATGGTCGCGCTGGTGCCGTAGTTGGCTTGCGGTGCTTCGGTGAAGCCTTGCGGGCGCGCTTCGTTATCGTGGCTGAATGTCTTGGGAGTAGAGGCGCGGGCGCGGTGGATCGCTGCCTCGCCGCCGGAGCGGCGGTCCCAGGAATTGTCCGGTGGCGGTTGCAGGCCCGTGGTGGAGCCGAGCCCGCTTTCACCGCGATTGATCGCGGGATTCAGCAATTCGGCCAGTGCCGGTCCGATCGGCTGCACGTCGGGACGATGCGCCTTGGACTTCGGGGTTTTGCCGGATGTTTTCGGGGGGCCGGATCGTTTCGCCATGGCCGGAATATGGGGGGAGTCGGCGCGCGATGAAAGAGCCTGCTGTGCGGTAACAGCGGACTCCTGTCTCTATACGTTCGCCGGGCGCAATCGTTTCAGCGGTGCGGGCAGGCGCAGATCGAACCAGGCGCGGATCGCGTCCTGATGGCGATGGTAATAGAGCCCGAGCGCGATGATGCCGATGCCGATCAGCGACAACGCAAATGGGAACAGCAGTGAATCCTTGAACACCTTCTGGGCGAGATCGCCGAGATAGATCGCAATGCCGATGGTTCCGAACACCGCGAACACCCGGCGTCCCAGAAACACCGCGAGAAACAGGAAGCCGACATTCATGGCGCAATACAGCGCCTTGGCAAGTGCCGTGCCGTTGGATGTCGCGGAAATTCCGCCCCAGAAGGTCATGACGCCGAACAGGTAAAGCCAGAAGGCGAAATCGCCCGATTTCTGCCGCGCATTGACCGCGACCGCGACGGCAAGAATGGCGAGGCTGAATGCGATCGACACCTTGCGGGACATCTCCCAGTTGCCGAATTTACTTCCGGTGATCCACGGCACGATATCCATCGACAGGAACCACAGCGCGAACGCCGCGATGAAGACAAGGAACGGGAAGCGATAGAATCGCAGCGCCACCGCGGCCGCAATCGCCGCGGCCACTTCCATCGGCACCCAACTGCCTTTGACCCAGACATAGAATTCGCGCACCCCGCCCGGCTTGCCGAATTTGGTCCACAGCCCGAGCGCGTCCTGCGCGCCGTAGACCGCGAGCGGCACCATCGACACTGCCACGGCAACCAGCAGTCCGCCGGGCGTGCGGAGATCCTTGGCGGTCCAGAGATAATGCCCGGCCCACATGAACAAAGCGGCATAGATCAGCGCGGTCATGGTCAGCGCCCAGCCGCCCATCGCCGAGAAGGCGAGAGTGCTGAACAGACCCATCGCGCCCATCACGATCAGCGCGCCAGTGTACCACAGCACATGGACCACATCGAACTTCGGTCCGGTGGTTACGGGGAGGACGCCGGCGCGGGCGCCAAGAAAGACAAGCAGGCTGTCGAGCTGCGGTGGCGTGATGATTCCCGCTTCCGTGGCAGCGCGCAGATCGTCAGTCGAATATTGCATGGCTGCACTCCGTTCGCGCCGTGCTCATGGTCCTGAAGCTTTGTCACATCGATCTGTAAAAGGTTCAATGGACAGCCATTTGATGTCATCGAACATGGAAGGTGCCGCAACCCGACGTGCAAAGATCGACCGTTGACTTGCGGGCGTCATTCTGGCGAAGTCCATGCATTCGCATTTAACTGGCGGCCGCGAGCTCGACCGCTCTGATTTTCAAGCCAGGACCATCCGTCATGATCGACCTCTACTACTGGACCACGCCGAACGGCCACAAGATCACGCTCTTCCTCGAAGAAAGCGGACTGCCCTACAAGATCGTGCCGGTGAACATCAGCAAGGGCGATCAGTTCAAGCCCGAATTCCTCGCTTTCTCGCCCAACAACCGCATGCCCGCGATCATCGATCAGGCGCCAACGGATGGCGGCAAGCCGATCACCGTGTTCGAGTCCGGTGCGATCCTGATCTATCTGGCCGACAAGGCTGGTAAGTTTCTGCCGACCGATCTGCGCAAGCGGATGGACGTGCTGCAGTGGCTAATGTGGCAGATGGGCGGTCTTGGTCCGATGGCCGGACAGAACCATCATTTTGTGCAGTATGCTGCGGAGAAGATTCCGTATGCGATCGACCGCTACGTCAAGGAGACCAACCGGCTCTATGGCGTGCTGAACAAGCGTCTGGCCGATCGCGAGTTCATCGCCGGCGAATATTCGATCGCCGACATGACCTGCTATCCGTGGATCGTGCCGCACGAGCGGCAGCAGCAGAAGCTGGAAGATTTCCCGCATCTCAAGCGATGGTTCGAGACCATCTATGCGCGGCCCGCCACCGCACGCGCTTACAAGCTCGCCAAACAGGTCAATCCGGACAAGACGCCAACCGTGAACGAGGAATCGAAGAAGATTCTGTTCGGCCAGACAGCGAGCGGGAGCTGATGCGCGCGTCCTGAAGGGGTGTCATCAATGGCCCGACAATTGTTCGAACTGGCCGGGGCGGATCCGGCGCGGCTGTTCAGCCCGTATTGCTGGCGTATCCGCATGGCGCTGGCGCACAAGGATCTGCCGTTCGAGTCCGTGACCTGGTATCTGACGCAGAAGGATGCGATCCGGCCGCACCGCTCCGAAAAGGTGCCGGTGCTGGTGGATGGCGAGACCTCGGTCCACGATTCCTGGACGATCGCCAACTACCTCGAGGACAGCTACCCCGACCGGCCGTCGCTGTTCGGGGGCGCCGGCGGGCGGGCGATGGCGCGGATGCTCAACAGCTGGAGTGACGTGATGGTGGGACAGATCTCGCCCTTCATCATCGCCGATATTCATGCTCAGCTTGCGCCGCAGGATCAGGATTACTTCCGGTATACCCGAGAGAAAGCCATGGGCACCACGCTGGAGCAGGCGATGGCAGGGCGCGAGGGGCGGATCGAGGATTTGCGCCGATGGTTGCATCCGTTGCGCATGACGCTGCGCGCGCAGTTGTTCGTTGGCGGCGATTCGCCGAATTACGCGGACTACATCGTGTTCGGCCCGTTCCAGTGGGCGCGCGTCACCAGTCCGTTCGAACTGCTTGCAGCGAACGATCCGATTTATGTCTGGCGTGAGAAAATGCTGGATGCATTCGGTGGCATGGCGCGGAACGCTCCGGTGGTCGGCCGCTAGATCGCGGCGCAACGTCTCAACTTGAGGCCGTGGCGCTGCGGGCAGCTGCCTCGGCGCGCAAGCAATCGCGACACAGACAGTCAGTGTGATTCTGGTCCGGTAGCGGTAGCCGTGCCGGTTCTTGCGCACACCAGCACTCGGCTGACAGTCCGCAGGTGAAGGCCGCGCCGCAGCGTGCGCAGGTCATCGCGCGCGAGGTGCTCGCCAGCGGCGGCGTTGCGTTCGCCGACGTGCCGCCGCGCAAGGCGCGGGCGGTCATGCGCCGCACCGCTGTCTCTGCGTCACGCGCGATCTGCTTGCGGTCGGCGCTAATGTCATAGGCCATCGCCTCGCCCCAGCTCACGGTGACGTCGACTGCGCCGGCGGCCAGTACGCCGATCAGATGCGGCACGAGGTCAGTGTCGCCATACCAGGCGACCTTGCCGCGCAACGCGCGCCCGATCGGCACGCCGCCGAAACGCATATAGGCCAGCGATACCGGCTGCACGATGACGCGATCATGATGCGTCGAATCTCCGATGGCATGGTGAACCGCGCCGATCAGCGCCGAGCGAAAGGGCAAGATGCGGATGCCGTCGCTGGAAGTGCCCTCCGGAAACAGCAGTACCGCGTCGCCATTGATGAGATGTGCGGCCATGTTGCGCGCGGTCTCTCCGGTCTTGTGACGGCGCTCGCGTTCGACAAAGATCGTGCGCTGTAGTTTCGCCAGCAGGCCGATGCCCGGCCAGCTCGCCACTTCCGATTTTGCGACGAACACCACCGGTGCGACCGCGCCGAGCACGGTGATGTCGAGCCAGGAGGCATGGTTGGCGAGCAGCAGCGCCGGCGATTCGTGCGTCCGCGCGCCGATCTCGCGAATTCGCACGCCGATCACCGCGCACAGGATGCGATGGAACAAATGCGGCACCGCCCGCTGCAAATTGTTGTTGAGGACGATGCCGGCGAGCTGGAACGGCAGCAGGATGATAAACACCAGCATCAGCACGATAAGAACGAAGGCGACGCGGATCATGGCATCTGTCGGAGCGAGGCGGCGGCTGTCACAGGATGGTGACGGGCGCTTATAGCGGTAATCCGGCCGGCAGACAAAAATGCGACCCCGGTCAGCCAGTGAGGGGGGAGCCCGACCGGGGCCGCGCAACGCGTGGCAGGCGACGGGCCGCCGTCAACGCCGGTGCAGGCTAGACCGGGTTGATGACACCGCGGTGACACGCAAGAGTGCTGGTTGATTCCATCCGGCATCGCTTGCAGCCTTTTGGCTACAGTGGCGGTGTTCCGGGTCACGACGAGACGAAGGATGTTCATGACCAATTTCATTCCGCCCGCATGGCTGCCAATCCTGATGTTGTTCGGCTCGAATATCTTCATGACATTCGCCTGGTACGGCCATCTCAAATTCAAGAGCAGCGCATTGCCTCTGGTGATCGTGGCAAGCTGGGGCATCGCCTTTTTCGAATATTGGCTTGCGGTGCCGGCCAATCGCTGGGGCAGCGCGGTCTACAGCGCGGCTGAGCTCAAGACCATGCAGGAGGTGATTACTCTCGTGGTATTCGCCGGTTTCTCGGTGCTGTATCTGAAGGAGCCGCTCGGCTGGAATCATGCGGTCGGCTTTGCCTTCATCGCCGCCGGTGCATTCTTCGTCTTCCATAAATGGTGAGGCAGATTACCCGCCCGCCGGTGCAACGCGCAGGACGCGGCCGGCGCTGGCGTCGGTCAGCAGCCACAGCGCGCCGTCCGGCCCCTGCCGCACGTCGCGAATCCGCTCGTTGAGATTCTGCAGCAGGCGTTCCTCACCGGTGACCTTGTCGCCGTCGAGTGACAGCCGCACCAGCATCTGGCCGACCAGCGCGCCGGTGAACAGGCTGCCGCGCCATTTTGGAAACAGCGTGCCGCTGTAGAACGCCATGCCCGAGGGCGCGATCGATGGCACCCAGTATTTGATCGGCTGCTCCATGCCCGGCTTGGCGGTACTCTCGTGGATCTTGGCGCCGCTGTAGTCGATGCCATAGCCGATCACCGGCCAGCCGTAGTTCTTGCCCTTGCCGATGATGTTGACTTCGTCGCCGCCGCGCGGGCCATGTTCGATCTCCCATAATTCACCGGAGGCCGGATTGAAGGCGAGGCCCTGCGCGTTGCGGTGGCCATAGCTCCAGATCGCCGGACGTGCCTTGGCGTGTCCGACAAAGGGATTGTCCGGCGGAATGCCGCCGTCAGGTGCGATGCGGATCAGCTTGCCGTTGTCGGTGGCAAGATTCTGTGCCTCGTCGCGCGGACCGAAATGATCGCCAAGGATGACGAACAGATTGCCGTCGGGCGCTTGCGCGATGCGGCAGCCGTGATTGGCGGCCCCGCCAGGCCCCTGCTGGGTGAAGATCACCCTCACCGCGTCAAGCCGCAGGGCGGTCTCGTCGAGTCGGGCGCGCGCCACTGCGGCATTGCCGCCGGCGTCCGACGAGAAACAGAAATACAAAGTGCGATTGTCGCCAAAATCCTTGTCGAGCGCGACGTCGAGCAGTCCGGCCTGACCGCCGGTCCTGGGCTTTGGCACGCCCGCGAGCGGTGCCGACACCTGCCCGTCGCGGCTGACAATGCGCATCCGGCCGGGACGCTCGGTCACCAGCATTTTGCCATCCGGCAGGAAGGCCAGCGCCCAGGGATGTTCCAGTCCGCGCGCCACGGTCTCGACGTCGAGCGGTCCGGCCGAGGATTCAAACGGTGCGCTGGCGCTTCGTGTCGCCGTGGTGACCAGCAGCGACATGGTAAGCAGGACAGCTAGTGACGCGACGACAACAATGTTCGGCGTCTTCATGGGGATCTCCGCGTCAGGCGGAAGGCGGGCGTCAGACGATCTGCATTGTGGTGGCGAGCCGGATCGAAAGCGCGGTCAGGGCGACGACGAGGCTGGCGGATAAAAATAGCGCAGCGACGGCCGCAGCAAGGGTATCGCCGGAGCGTAGCGCGCGTGGCGGCAGGAGTTCGAAGCCGTGATGCTCAACCTTCAAGCGTGTCATGCGGGCCCTCGTCGCAGTGCGAATCACTGCGTCAGGCAAATGTGGCAGAAATCGCTGTCGAGATTTTGGCGCAAGGTGCCGGAAACATGACCAAACCAAGGCGCCGGTGCTGTCGGGTCCTTGGTCCGTAAGTTATGCCAGCAGCGGTGCCGCCACTGTGCTCGCGCCGATGCCGTCCATGGGGACGAATCCTGGCGTGGCCTCGATCCGCCGCAGCCAGGCCCGTACCGACGGAAAGTCGCCAAGGTCGAAATCGCATTGCCCAGCGACGTGGGTGTAGCCATAGAGCGCGATGTCCGCGATGGTGAGGTGCCCCGCCGCAAAGTAGTCGTGCGTCTTCAGATGGTTTTCCATCACCTGCAGCGCTGCATAGCCGCGCTCCATCCAGTCCTCGAGCGCATGGGTCTGCAGTTCACGCCCGCCGCGCACCAGCGCCAGCCAGAAATAGGCCGCACCGACGCTCGGCTCCAATGCGTGCTGTTCGAAGAACATCCATTGCAGTGCCTGCGCGCGATCGATGCGATCCTGTGGTGCGAGGGACGTGCCGTCCGCGACATACCAGAGGATGGCGTTTGATTCGGCGAGATGACGCCCGTCGATCTCCAGCAGCGGCACCTGTCCGCTTGGATTCATGGCGAGGAATTCCGGCGTGCGGCTCTCGCCGCGCAGAATGTCGATCTCGACCGCTTGATAGGGCGCATTCAGCAGCGCCAGCGCAAGGCGGACCTTGTAGCTGTTGCCGGATCGCTGCATGGAATAGAGCTTGTACATTCGGAGCCGAAGATCGCTTATGTTGTCGCAGGGATTGTCGGGAGCGACGACGATGTCGCTACACGTCAGCTACGGAGAATGAGGCCGCCGCCGCCGCGCTGCAAGGGCCGCGAGCTGGAATAGTTGGAATTGTTTGCCGCATTGCGGCAATGGCGAATGAATTGCGCGTTTCGAAGGTCGCCCGTTCACGCTTGCGCGAACAGCGGTGATCTGCACGATCAAACTACGGTGATGGCGCCGGAAGGTTGGACTGCGTCCTCGCCGCTCTCTCGTGTCGGCTGCATGTGGTGGACAGCGCGCCGGATCGTCGCCGCGTACAGCACCAGCATCGCGATCAGACCGAGCGGCACACCGGTCGCTCCCGCGACGCTGCGCGTCAGCAGCGGGACGATCCAGACAAATGCGAGCAGGCTGATCTCGTAGTCACGAAAGCCATGCCGCAGACCGTTGCGCACGAAAAACGCTACTGCGATCGCCAGCACCATCAGGTCGTAGTCGAGCACATAGGGCGTGCCGAGCAGACATGCGGCCGCCAGCCCCGCAGCCTTGAGCTCGAACGGTGCGCGGCTGCGCCATAGCCAGACCAGGCTACCTGCAACGACGACGGTGAGTGCGCCTTGAGCGAAATAGGCCGCGTCAGTGCCGAAACCCCAGGCGCTCACCGCGGAAAAAATCGACTGGATCTTTTCCCAGCCGGTATTGCCCTGTTCGAGGACCACGCTGCGGGTGAAGGCCATGGACTCGTGAAACGCGCTCCAGATGCCGATGCCGAGCGTGACTGTGGTGGTCGCAATCAAAGCGGCCACGGTGGCGGACGCGGCGGCGATGCAGCGCCAGCGGCCGCCGGCAAGCAGTGCCAGCGGAATCAACAGGCCGAATTGCGGCTTGTAGGCGAGGAGGCCGATCAGGATGCCGGCGAGCCACGGCCGCCGCTCCATGATGTGCAGGGCGCCGCCGAGCAGCGCCGCGGTCAGAAAGCCGTTCTGCCCATGGCCGATATTGATGAAGACGGCAGGAAAGGCCAGGGCGACGAGCCAGGTCTCGCGACGTGGCAGGATCGCGCGCATGGCCGCAAGATAGGCTGCGAGGCTGGCGGCAAGCCACAGCAGCAGGCCCCACGCATAGGGCAGCAGCGCCACGATCACGGCGATCGCAAAGAAGAAGGGCGGGTAGTGCCAGCCGTAGAACGGCACCTCGCGCCCGCCGAAGACGGCCTTTTCCGCCTCGTGCTGTAACTCGGGCACATAGGCGTCGGCGGCGCGGCCGGCCAGCACCAGGGTTCCCGCGGCGTAGGGATCGGAGAAGTCGGTGCCCAACGGCTTGCCGTTGCGGTCGATCAGCCCGTCGGCCAGTGCAATCCAGCCGATCGTGACGATGGTCGCGACCGCCAGCACGATGATGCTATAGGCGCGGATGCGGCCCTGCGTCAGCCAGTTGCCGGTCCGTAGCCCTTGCCAGAACGGTGTCATCGGGGTTTCCGCGTCGCCGGCTTTTCGCGCGCTGTAGGGGCGGATCTTTCGCGCGCACCGTGGTCGGCGGACCATAGGCAAGCAACTTTAACACTTCGTTAGGGGAGGCGCCTTGCGGTGCGGCAGGGTGGGCTTTAGTGTGCGCCCGCCCCGCAAAGATCCGCGAATTCGGGCGTTCGCTGCCCCTTAAAGGAGACCATGATGCCGTTCCTGTCCGCTGCGCTTGACCGTGTGAAGCCGTCCGCCACGATTGCGGTCACGGATAAAGCACGACAGCTGAAAGCGGCCGGCCGCAACGTCATCGGCCTCGGTGCCGGCGAGCCGGATTTCGACACCCCCGCCAACATCAAGCTGGCCGCGATCCACGCCATCGAGGCCGGCAAGACCAAGTACACCGCGGTGGACGGTATCCCCGAACTGAAGGATGCGATCGTCGCCAAGTTCGGCCGCGAGAACAAGCTGGTCTACAAGCCGAGCCAGATCACGGTCGGCACCGGCGGCAAGCAGGTGCTCTACAACGCGCTGATGGCGACGGTGAATCCTGGCGACGAGGTGATCATTCCGGCACCATATTGGGTGAGCTACCCGGACATGGTCGAACTTGCCGGCGGCACGCCGGTGCCGGTGGTCTGCACCGCCGAGCATGGCTTCAAATTGCAGGCCGCCGATCTCGAAAAGGCGATCACGCCGAAGACCAAGTGGATCATCCTCAACTCGCCATCCAATCCGACCGGCGCGGCCTATACCCATGCCGAGATGAAGGCGCTGACCGACGTGCTGGTGAAGCATCCGCATGTCTGGGTGATGACCGACGACATGTACGAGCATCTCGTCTATGACGATTTTACCTTTGTCACGCCGGCGCAGGTCGAGCCGAAGCTGTTCGACCGCACCCTGACCGTCAACGGCGTCTCGAAAGCCTACTGCATGACCGGTTGGCGCATCGGCTATGCCGGCGGACCCGAGAAGTTGATCAAAGCGATGGCGACCATCCAGTCGCAATCGACCTCCAATCCGTCCTCGATCTCGCAGTGGGCCGCGGTCGAGGCGCTGAACGGGCCGCAGGATTTCATTGCCGCCAACAACAAGGCGTTCAAGGAGCGCCGCGATCTCGTGGTCTCGATGCTCAACCAGGCGTCCGGCATCAACTGCCCGCGCCCGGAAGGTGCGTTTTATGTCTATCCGTCCTGCGCCGGTACGATGGGCAAGACCACGCCGTCGGGCAAGAAGCTGACGAACGACGAGGATTTTGTTACCGAGCTTCTGGAGAGTGAGGGCGTCGCGGTGGTGCAAGGTTCGGCCTTCGGCCTCGGTCCGGCCTTCCGCATTTCGTATGCGACCAAGACCAGCGATCTCGAGGAAGCATGCACCCGGATCCAACGCTTCTGTGCAAACTTGCGTTAACGTGATCTTCTTTTAAGGTCGCCACGTTACGATCCGGTGGCAAAGTCGGGACGCGCCATGTTTTTGACATGGCGCTTCCATTTTGTCCCTTCGTCGTTTTTTAAATCCCACTGGAGCTAAAATAGATGCGTGTTTCATCGCTCGTCGGCGTCGCTTTGGCGGTGCTCGTCTCCTCTGCTGTGTCCGCGAATGCGCAGCCGAGTGTTCAGGTCGGTGTGCTCGAATGCCATGGCGGCCCGAATGTCGGAATGGTCGTGACCTCAGTGACGCAACTGAACTGCGTTTTCCGCAGCGAAGGCCGTCGTCCTGAGCCTTACATCGCGACCGTCAGCCGCTTCGGCATCGATCTCGGCATCACCGAGCAGACCGGGCTCGCCTGGGCCGTGCACGCTCCGACCGTTCGCATCGGCCGCGGTGATCTCTCGGGCAACTACGGCGGCGTCGGCGGCAATGCCTCGATCGGCCTTGGCGGCGGCGGCAATCTGCTGATCGGCGGTTCGGCCAATTCCTACGCGCTGCAGCCGCTCAGCCTGCAGGGCCAGACCGGCCTCAACGTTGCTGGCGGCGTCGTCGGGCTGGAATTGCGCCCCGGTGGTCTTGCGCCGCGCAAACATCGCCATCATCATCATCACCACCATCATCACTGAGACAGTGGCATTTGAATCAAAGGGGCCCGTGCAAACGGGCCCTTTTTTGTTGCTGATCGGCGGATGCCGCCGTGACGACATTGAACATTGATTGGCTTTGTGACTAGATGGAAGCGCGTTTTGTGGGCCGCGAGGGTCTGTCCCCGGCCCTTTTCTGGAGATCAGCCATGCGTCGTTTGTCCGTCGCCCTGTCGATGTCCACCGTCTTGTTGGTTGCTTCCGCTACGCTCACTCAAGCCCAGGATCGAGTGCAGGCCGGTACCCTCGAATGTCGTGGAGGCAGCAGCGTCGGCATGGTGGTTGGTTCGGTCACCAATCTCGGCTGCGTCTTCCGTTCGCAGGGCCGACCCGACGATCTTTATGTCGCCACCATCAAGAAGCTCGGTCTCGACCTTGGCATCACTGAAGCCTCGGCGCTGTCCTGGGTCGTGCTGGCGCCGACCGTGCAGCTTGGCCCCGGCGATCTGTCGGGCAATTATGCCGGCGTGAACGCCAGCGCGGCGGTTGGCGTTGGTCTCGGAGCCAACGCCATGATCGGCGGCTCGGCGAATTCCTTCGCGCTGCAGCCGCTCAGTGTTCAGGGGCAAACCGGACTCAATGTCGCCGCCGGCGTGCAGAGTCTGGAATTGCGTCCGGGACGTTGAACAGGCTTGTGACCATTAGCGAAAGCCGGAGCACGGCTGAACCGACTTTCGCCGAACTCTTTACCCCGAAGCTCGTCACCGTTCTTCGAGAAGGCTACGGCTTCGGGGATTTTCGCGCTGATGTCATTGCCGGTCTGACCGTCGCCATCGTCGCGCTCCCGCTGTCGATGGCGATCGCGATTGCCTCCGGCGCGACGCCGGATCGCGGTCTCTACACCGCAATCGTCGGCGGCTTTCTGATCTCTGTACTGGGCGGCAGCCGGTTTCAGATCGGCGGGCCGGCCGGCGCCTTTATCGTGCTGGTTGCGGCAACCGTCAGCCGTCACGGCATCGACGGGTTGATTCTTGCGACATTGCTGGCCGGGTTGTTTTTGATCGCAGCCGGCTTTTTGCGACTTGGCACCTACATCAAGTTCATTCCCTATCCGGTGACGGTGGGATTTACCGCCGGCATCGGCGTCATCATCTTCGCCAGCCAGATCAAAGATCTGCTTGGGCTCACGCTGGCGCACGAGCCGGGCCCGTTCGTGGCCAAGATCGAGGCGCTGTCGGGTGTCATCGGCACTGCCAGTCCTGCTGCCATTGGCGTATCGGCTGTCACCATCATGATCATTGCCGGTATGCGGATGTGGCGGCCAAGCCTGCCCGGTATGCTGGCCGCGGTCGTCGCCACTGGTTTCGGCGTCTGGCTGCTCGGCCTTCCTGTGGAGACGATCGGTACGCGGTTCGGCGGCATTCCGCAGATGCTGCCCGCGCCATCGCTGCCGGCTCTGTCGCTGGCCGAGGTGCAGGCCGTGTTGCCCGATGCCGTTGCCTTCGCGCTGCTTGGAGCCATCGAGTCGCTGCTGTCCGCGGTGGTGGCGGACGGCATGACCGGACGGCGGCATCGCTCCAATTGTGAACTGGTGGCGCAGGGCGTCGCCAATATCGGTTCGGCACTGTTCGGCGGCATTTGCGTCACCGGCACCATCGCCCGCACCGCGACCAACGTCCGCTCCGGCGCGCATGGGCCGATCGCCGGCATCATGCATTCGTTCTTCCTGCTGTTGTTCATGCTGGTAGCGGCGCCGCTCGCAAGCTTCATTCCGCTGGCGACGTTGGCGGCGGTGCTGGCCGTGGTCGCCTGGAACATGGTCGAGAGGCATGAATTTGCCACGCTGATCCGGGCCTCCTGGGGCGACGCGGCCGTTCTGCTCGTCACCTTCCTGCTCACCGTTTTCCGTGATCTGACCGAGGGCATCGTCGTCGGCTTTGCCCTCGGCTCGGTGCTGTTTATTCATCGCATGGCGCAGACCACCGGCATTGAGACCCGTGCTCCGCTCGCCGTCGATGACCGGCCCGACGGCGCGCCGGCCGTACGCCAGCCTTACGATTCGAGGCTCGCGAGCGATCCCGACGTAATGGTCTACCGGATCACCGGCGCGTTCTTCTTCGGCGCAGCCTCCACCGTGGGATCGGCGCTCGACAATATTTCGGCGCGGCGCAAGGCGATGATCATCGATTTCGCGGCGGTGCCGTTTCTGGATTCGACGGCCGCCAATGTGATCGGCCGGATGGCTGCCAAAGCGCACCGAAAACATGTGCGCGTTTTTCTCACCGGCACCACGACAAGCGTCCGGCGCGCGCTCAAAACCTATGGCGCGCGTCCGCCGGCAGTCGAATTCCGTGCCGACATTGTGCAGGCGTTGAACGAGATCAAGGGGCCACCGGTCGCAACGAAAGTTGGTTCATAGTGCCGGACAGGCTAATACTCTGGCGTAAACTTGGTTTGCGACATGAGGCGATCCTATGAGCACCCCGCGGGCGGCTTGCCTGATCGGCTGGCCGGCGGCGCATTCGCGTTCGCCGCTGATCCATAAATACTGGCTGAAGTCGCTCGGTCTGGAAGGCGATTATCGGATCGAGGCGGTGGAGCCGGCGGCGTTCGCGGACTTCGTTGCGCAGCTTGCCGCGCGCGGTTACAGCGGCGCCAATGTCACCATTCCGCACAAGGAGCGCGCTCTGGCGGCATCAGTGCCGGACGCGCGCGCCCGCGCGGTCGGGGCCGCCAATACGCTGTTTTTCGAGGACGGCAAGCTGCACTCGACCAACACCGACATCGAGGGCTTCATCAACAATCTCGATGCAGCAGCGCCGGGTTGGGATCGCGGCGGCGAGGCGCTGGTGCTTGGTGCCGGCGGCTCGGCCCGCGCGGTGGTGTTCGGACTGCTGGAGCGCGGTATCTCCTGTGTCCATCTTGCCAATCGCACTGCGGCGCGAGCGCAGGCGCTGCGTGACCAGTTCGGTGAACGGGTACAAGTCGCGCCTTGGCAGGACGTCGATGCATTGCTGCCGCGTGTCGATCTGCTCGTGAACACCACGTCGCTGGGTATGAAAGGCCAGCCGCCGCTTGCGGTGAATGTTGCCGCGCTGCCGCCCGATGCGACGGTCGCCGATCTCGTCTATGTGCCGCTCACGACCGAACTCCTGAAGGCTGCGAAGGCGCGTGGCCTCAAGACAGCGGACGGTCTTGGCATGCTGCTGCATCAGGCGGTGCGCGGTTTCGAACTCTGGTTCGGCAAACGGCCGCAGGTCACGCCGGAATTGCGGGCGCTGGTCGAAACCGATCTCACGGTGGTGTGAGCGCGCGAAGGCGGAATATCGTCGTAAAGCGCGTGTTGTGTGAATCGCCTGCCGGAGTCGTCAATGAAATTCCCCAACCTGTCGATCGCGCTGCTGTGCCTGACGGCTGCTTTGTTGTCAGGCAGCCCTGAAGCTGCAAACGCGCAGCCGTCCTGGGCGCGGGTGCGCGGGACCATTCAATCGGTCAATGGAGCAATCCTGATCGTGAAGGCACGTGACGGCACCAATGTTGTAATGCGGATGGCAAGCAATGTCCGCATCACCGGCGTGGCGCCGATCTCGCGTGACGAGGTGAAGGTGGGTGCTTATATTGGCGTGACCTCGGTGCGGGCCGAGGACGGCACCGATCAGGCAACGGAGGTGCATGTGTTTCCCGAGGCGATGCGCGGCACCGGCGAAGGCTCGCATCGGTGGGATTCGGTGCCGAACAGCACCATGACAAATGGCGGGCTGGCGAAGACCGTCACTAGCAATGACGGTCATGTTCTCACCGTGCAATACAAGGGTGGTGAGAAGCAGGTGGTGCTGACGCCGCAGACCGTGGTGGTGACGTTCGTGTCCGCCGAGCGCGGAGACATCAAGGCCGGCGCCAAGATCATCGCCGCGACTAGCCGGGCCGCGGATGGCGCATTGGAGGCGATACGCATCAGCGTCGGCCGCGATGGGCTGATGCCACCGATGTGATGGGTGAGACCCGCGGGAATTATCCGCGCGGGTTGCCGATGGCATTGGTGTGGAGCTGATCCCGCAGTACCCGGCGGTCGATATCCTCGACATGGTTGACGCCGCACAGCCCCATGGTGGTACTGAGCTCCCTGGCGATGACGTCCACCGCCTTGGCGACGCCCGCCTGTCCGCCGGCACCGAGGCCGTGGATGTAGGAGCGGCCAAGCATGCAGGACTTCGCACCGAGCGCGAGCGCACGCATTACGTCCTGACCGGAGCGGATGCCGCCGTCGAACATCACTTCGATCTGCGAGCCGACATCCTGCACCACTTCGGGCAACACAGTGATCGACGAGGGCGCGCCGTCGAGCTGGCGGCCGCCATGGTTCGACACCACCAGCGCGTTGGCGCCGGTTTTCACTGCCTCGCGCGCGTCAGTGACGTCGAGGATGCCCTTGATGACCAGCTTGCCGGGCCAGATGCTGCGAATCCACTCGACATCCTTCCAGTTCAGTGCCGGATCGAACTGTGAGGAAATCCACATGCCGAGCGAGGTGATGTCGTCGGTGCCTTTGATCTGGCCGGCGAGGTTGCCGAAGGTGCGGCGCTTGCCGCGCAGCACGCCGGAAACCCAGGCCGGCTTGGTGGCGAAGTCGAACAGCTTCGACAGGCTCCATTCCGGTGGTACGGTCATGCCGTTCTTGATGTCGGCGTGACGCTGGCCGATCACCTGCAAATCGACCGTGAGTACCAGCGCGCTGCATTTGGCGGCGATGGCGCGTTCGATCAGCGCCTTCACAAAGCCGCGGTCGCGCATCACGTAGAGCTGGAACCAGAACGGCTTGTCGACGTTCTGCGCGACATCCTCGATCGAGCAGATCGACATCGTCGACAGCGTGTAGGGGATGCCGAGGGCATGCGCGGCGCGGCAGGCATAGATTTCACCGTCGCGATACTGCATGCCGGTGAGACCGACGGGAGCCAGAATCAGCGGCATCGCCGCGGGCTCGCCCAGGATCGTGGTATTCAGCGTGCGCGACGAAACGTCGACCAGGATGCGCTGGCGGAACTTGATTTGATCAAGGTCCTCGCGGTTGGCGCGCAGCGTCAATTCCGTGTAGGATCCACGATCGCAGTAATCGAAAAAGGCTTTCGGCACGCGGCGTTTATGAATCGCGCGCAAATCCTCGATACAGGTGATATTCTTCATCGCGTATCCTGACGTGGCTTGTTTAGCGGTCGCAACATCGCTTATGCCGCGCGTCTGTGCAAATGATCCCTGCGCCAGCTTGCCTGCGGCCCCATTTTCAATGGAGGCGACCATGAGCGAAAAGAGCCGCGACGCGAAAGCCGGTAAAAAGGCTAACGATGACAAGCGCGCGCTCAAAGAAGAGCAACTGGTGGAGGGACTTGAGGAAAGCTTCCCGGCTTCCGATCCGGTCAGCGTGACCCAACCACATCCGGCCCGCCATAGTCAGGATGGCAAGCTGGAGACATGACCCCCTTGGGAATACCGGTTTGTTTGCAAGGGATGGTTCGGCGGTGGGATTGGATAAGGTTTTGATAAATAACAACTCTATTGCTTGATGATGTCTGCGATGCGGGTTCCGCCGGTAATGATTCATCATATTTTTTGAACCGGCATCAACCAACAAGGCCCTATAAAGCGCCATCATCTATGATGCGCGCGGGGCCGTATGGTCGGTCGCAGCGCACAGAATATCGAGACGCAGGGGGCAGAATGGCTCGCAAGTATTTCGGAACGGACGGCATTCGCGGCCGTGCCAATGGATTGATCACGCCGGAGCTGGCGTTGAAGGTCGGGCAGGCGGCGGGGCTGGTGTTTCAACGCGGCGAGCACCGTCACCGTGTCGTGATCGGCAAGGACACCCGGCTGTCCGGCTATATGATTGAGAACGCCATGGTCGCCGGCTTTACCTCGGTCGGCATGGACGTCTTGCTGCTCGGGCCGATCCCGACGCCGGCGGTGGCGATGCTGACCAAGTCGATGCGCGCTGACCTCGGCGTGATGATCTCCGCCTCGCACAACCTGTTCGACGACAATGGCATCAAGCTGTTCGGCCCGGCCGGCTTCAAACTGTCGGATGAGGTCGAAAGCCAGATCGAGGAGTTGATCGACGAGAACATCGACAAGCGTCTTGCGCAGAGCGCCAGTCTCGGCCGCGCCCGCCGGATCGATGGCGTTCATGATCGCTATATCGAATTCGCCAAGCGCACGCTGCCGCGCGAGCTCAGCCTCGAGGGCCTGCGCATCGTGGTCGATTGCGCCCATGGCGCTGCCTACAAGGTGGTGCCGGAGGCGCTCTGGGAGCTTGGCGCCGACGTGATCTCGATTGGCGTCGAGCCGGACGGCTTCAACATCAACAAAGACTGCGGATCAACCTCACCCGAAGCCCTGAGCCGCAAGGTGCGTGAGATGCGCGCGGATGTCGGCATCGCGCTCGATGGCGACGCCGACCGTGTGCTGGTGATCGACGAGCGCGGCCATCTGGTCGATGGCGACCAGTTGCTGGCGGTGATCGCGCAAAGCTGGAAGGAGGACGGCCGGCTCGCCAAGCTGGGGATCGTCGCCACCGTGATGTCGAATCTTGGCCTCGAGCGTTTTCTTGCCGGCGAAGGCCTCGAACTGGTGCGCACGCCAGTCGGCGACCGCTATGTGCTCGAGCAGATGCTCCAGCAAGGCTACAATCTTGGCGGCGAGCCGTCCGGCCACATCATCATGTCGGACTTCACGACCACCGGCGACGGCTTCGTCGCGGCGCTGCAGGTATTGGCCGTGGTGCAGAAACTCGGTCGCCCGGTTTCGGAGGTCTGCCATCGCTTCGAGCCGCTGCCGCAGATTCTCAAGAACGTGCGTTACCGCGCCGGCAAGCCGCTGGACAATCCCAACGTGCAGTCGGCGATTTCCGCTGCCGAACAGCGGCTCAACGGCAGCGGCCGTCTGCTGGTGCGCTCCTCCGGCACCGAACCGGTGATCCGGGTGATGGGCGAGGGCGATGACCGTATCGTGGTCGAGGAGGCGGTCGATATGATCGTCTCCGCGCTCGGCGGGGTCGCTGCCGCCTGATCCGGGAGCGCAGTTTTACCGTCGCCGACGGGCTCGTGATGCCAGCCTCGCTGCGGGACGTGTGGCGGCGCCGCAAATCAGGCATGATCCGGCCCGGCTGGCGAGAGCCGTTTTGTCCCGTTACGGTTGGCGTTGGTGCGATCGCGGGCTGCCTGACGATCAGGACGTCCGGTTCCTTTTGACGGAAAGCATGGCGTGAACAAACCGGTCATCCTGCCTGAAGACACAACGGGCGCGCCGATCGTTGTCGACAGCGCGCCGCAGCCGCCGACCGGACCGGTGCTCGTAGTGCTCGGTGCGATCAGCCTGTCACATCTGCTCAACGACCTGATGCAGTCGCTGATCTTTGCGATCTATCCGATCCTGAAGGCGAACTACGCGCTGGATTTCACCCAGGTCGGCATGATCACGCTCGCTCTCATGTGCACCTCGTCGCTGTTGCAGCCCCTGGTCGGGCTTTATACCGACCGCAAACCGAAACCGTTCTCGCTGGCGATCGGCATGGGCTTCACGCTGGTTGGCCTCCTGCTGCTCAGCGTGGCGCATGCCTATGCAGTGATCCTGGTTGCTGCCGGGCTGGTGGGTATCGGCTCGGCGATCTTCCATCCGGAATCCTCGCGCATCGCCCGCGTCGCGTCCGGCGGTCGCTATGGCCTTGCGCAATCGATCTTTCAGGTGGGCGGCAATTTTGGCAGCGCCATCGGACCGGTGCTGGCCGCGGTGATCGTAGTGCCGCTCGGGCAAGGCAGCATCGCGCTGTTCTCGCTGGTGGCGGGGCTGGCCATGATCATCCTGTGGCGCATCGGCATCTGGTACAAGCCGCGGATCATGCCGCGTGCCAGCAAGAGGGCGGATGGCGCGTCGAGCGCGCTGTCGTCGTCACGCGTGGCATTCGCGCTGGTTGTGCTGATGGTGCTGCTGTTCTCCAAGGGCTTCTATCTGGCTGGCATCAACAGCTACTACACCTTCTATCTGATCCAGAAGTTCGGCGTCAGCACACAGACCGCGCAGATTTATCTGTTCGTATTTTTGGCCTCCAGCGCTTGCGGCACCTTCTTCGGCGGTCCACTCGGCGATCGTTTCGGCCGCAAATATGTGATCTGGTTTTCGATCCTTGGCGCGTTGCCATTCACGCTGGCGCTGCCTTATGCCGATCTGTCTTTGAGTCTCGTACTCAGTGTCTTGATCGGCTTCATTATCGCCTCGGCGATGCCGGCGATCATCGTTTATGCGCAGGAATTGATGCCGCATCGCTTCGGCATGATCTCGGGTCTATTCTTCGGACTTGTGTTTGGCATCAGCGGCATCGGCGCCGCGATCCTCGGCTATGTCGCCGATCGCGCCGGTATCGACTTTGTCTATCAGATTTGCGCCTATCTGCCGGCGATCGGTCTGCTCGCTGTATTTCTGCCGCAGCTTAAACGCGCCAAGCCCTGATCTTCGGATCGCGCGAACATCTGCCGTAGAGGATGGCCGAACGGGCGATGTACCTGTCGCGACATCGTTGCGTCAGGATTCCTGACGCTTTCATCAACGCATTGTTAGGACTTGCGGCACGCGCATTAGCGCGCCGTTAACCCGTTCGCTTAACCCGCATTAAAAATCACAGTTAAGAATTAGGGTTAAGTGCCGTTTAAGCATTTGGTGCCATCGTCCCCTCTGAGGATTTTTCCGTGAGGCCTTTGCGTCGTCTGCCTCACCAGACGAAAGGACTGCCCGATGCGTTTTGTGAAACCTGTGCTTGCCGCTGCCGCGGTGTCGTTACTGTCGAGCGCGGCGTTTGCCGCCGATCTGCCGATCGCGCCGCCGCCCTACATTCCGCCGCCGGTGGATTTCGGCGGCTGGTATCTGCGCGGCGATATCGGCATGACCAATCAGCAGGTGAAGCGTCTCGAAAGCAATGCGGCGTCGCTTTATCCGACCACCGACAATGGTCTTGGGTTCGATAGTGCAACGCTGTTCGGTGTTGGTGTCGGCTATCAGTTCAACAATTGGTTCCGGGCCGATTTCACCGGGCAGTATCGTGGGCGTGCGAATTTCCATGGTTCCAACAGCGTCACGCTTGGGCCCGGTGATGTCGAAGCCAACAATTATTCTGGCAGCAAGTCGGAAGCGCTCTTTCTTCTTAATACCTATGCTGATCTCGGCACGTGGTGGTGCATCACACCGTTCATCGGCTTCGGCGTTGGCACCTCCTACAACTACATCTCTGGATTCCGTGATGATGGCATTCGCTACAACGGCGGCGTTCTGACCAATAACGTTACGTACTTCGGCGACGCTGGAAAATGGAATTTCGCCTGGGCTGCCCATGCCGGTCTGTCATACAAGGTCAACCCGAGTCTGACGCTCGAACTCGCTTACAGCTATGTCAATCTCGGTGAGGGCGCGCCAGGAGCATACCGGCAGTTCGATGGCTCCGGCTCCGGACCATCCTCGATCAAGCTCAAGGATATCACCTCGCACGATTTGAAGCTCGGCGTGCGCTGGGCGATCGATCCGGGTCCGGCCTATCTGCCGCCACCGCCTTTGGTGACAAAGGGCTGATCGTTTCAGAATTAAGCTGATTGTAGACGGCGCGGAGCGATCCGCGCCGTTTTTGTTTGCGCTTTCTTCTGCGCGAAGCAGCGCGCGCAAACGATTGATTAAGGTTAACCGGCGATGATCAAACACAGTTAAGCGTCGGTGTAGGGAGCGTTTCGATGCGTCGGTTGATCGTGGCTGCGATGGTGGCGGCAAGTGTGCAGGGCGCGCAGGCCGCTGACCTGCCGGATTGGAACGATCTGCCGGTGCTGCGTGGCGGTGTCGGTTATGCGCCTGCACCTTACTGGCAGGGCTTCTACGTTGGCGGTCAGGCCGGATACGGCTCTTCCGATATGAATTTCTCGGGATCGAACGCCGCGCTGATTGGGCGCGCGCTTGGCCCCAACAACATTCTCTTTGATGCTGTCTCGTCGGTGTCGGAAGCGAACGGCAAGGTCAACAGCCATCAAACGACGTTTGGCGGCTTTGTCGGTTATAATAGCCAATGGGAAGATGTCGTTGTCGGTCTCGAAGCCAACTATATGCATGGCAAGTTCAACGGGACATCAAGTGTTGCGCCGGTCCCACTTACTTATGTGAATCCATTCTCTGATGGCCGGTATCACACCATCGGACTGAATTCATCGCGCTCCATTTCGATCACTGACATGGGGACCATTCGTGCCCGTGCAGGTTATACCATAGGCAGCTTCCTTCCTTATGTGTTTGGCGGCGTTGCCTTGGGACGCGCTGATATTACAAGCGCTGTCATAATCACGGACAGGTCAGACACGACGCTCGCTGGTTCTGCAAGTGGCCCACTTCAAGTATATTCGGCGAGCGATTCAATCGGCGGTAAATTGCTCTATGGCTATGCGGCCGGTCTCGGCACGGAAGCCATGTTGTTCGGCAACCTGTTTGCGCGCGCGGAATGGGAGTATGTCCGTTTTGTGAACGCGGGCGCGGACGTCAACATCAACACCGTGCGTGGCGGTCTCGGCTATAAGTTCTGATCGCTCGTCACCTGTCAGGCCATCTTTAACGCCGCCGCACCGGCAACCACGAGGGCGCCGGTGGCGAGGCGTCGCAGACCGCTGCCTTCGCGCAGGATCAGGGCTGAGATCGCCACGGCGAACAGCACCGAAGTTTCGCGCAGCGCCGCCACGGTTGCGAGCGGTGCCTGCGTCATCGCCCATAGGGCGAGACCGTAGGATCCGACGGTGCATGCGCCGCCTGCGAGCATGAGAAGTCCGCGCGTCCGCGCCTGCGCCACAAGACTTCCGGCATCCCGCCGCCACAGCCAGACCAGCAGCGGAATGCCGGCGAGCAGGTGCAGCCACAGCACATAAGACGGCGCATGGCCGGACAGTCGCACGCCGGTGCCATCGACCAGTGTGTAGAGGGCGATTACCAGAGCGTTGCCGAGCGCGATCAGTGTTGCGCGATGATCGGCCTTGCCGTGCAGGGCGAGCAGAAGAATGCCGCTGCAGATCAGTCCGATCCCGGCCCAGCTCGTCACCGTCAAGGTTTCGCCGAGCAGGGGCGCGCTGGCGAGCGCCACGATCAGCGGCGCACTGCCGCGCATCAGCGGATAGGTGTGGCCCATGTCGCCGGCGCGATAGGCCGCGGCGACCATCACGAAATAAAGCTGGTGAATGACGATCGATGCTGCGAGCCACGGCCAGCTCGCGACCGCGGGCGCCGGCAGGAAGGGCAGGATGAAGGCGGATACCAGCCCGGCGCCTGCGGCGACCATCGCGGCTTCCAGCAGCTTGTTCTGGCCGGACTTGACGATGGCGTTCCAACTCGCGTGCAGCATCGCAGCGAACAGAACGATCAGCAGCACGTGGGTCGGCATTGCCTGGAACACCTCTGGAATCGTGGAAAAGAGCGTTATTCATAAATAGCTTACTTCGCGCTCGGCAGGAATATCACGGACGGCATCACTCCCATCCCTTGACCTGCAGGGCGGCTTCGCGTAATTCCGACGGCGGGACACCTCCCCCCAACGGGAGGCTACTATCTGGAAGGATAGATCATGACTGTAGCGAAGCCCGCTTCGCGGCCCCACGTGCCGCATTTTTCTTCCGGCCCCTGTGCCAAGCGCCCCGGCTGGACCCCCCAAAATCTCAAAGATGCTGTCCTCGGTCGTTCGCATCGCGCGAAAGTCGGCAAGGCCAAGCTCAAACTCGCGATCGATCTGACGCGCGAGGTGCTCGAGGTTCCCGCCGATTATCGCATCGGCATCGTCCCAGCCTCTGATACGGGCGCCGTGGAGATGGCGCTGTGGTCGCTGCTCGGCCCGCGCCCGGTCACCATGATCGCCTGGGAGTCGTTCGGCGAAGGCTGGATCACCGACGTGGTCAAGCAGCTCAAGCTGAAGGATGTCACCAAGCTCACCGCCGGCTATGGCGAGATTGCCGATCTCACCAAGGCTGACAAGAATTCCGATATTGTCTTCACCTGGAACGGCACCACCTCCGGCGTGCGCGTGCCGAACGCCGACTGGATCGCCGCCGACCGTGAAGGCTTGACCATCTGCGACGCCACCTCGGCGGCGTTCGCCCAGAAGCTCGACTGGCCCAAGCTCGATGTCGTCACTTTCTCCTGGCAGAAGGCGCTTGGCAGCGAAGCCGCGCATGGCATTCTCATTCTGTCGCCGCGCGCCGTCGCTCGCCTTGAGAGCTACACGCCGCCGTGGCCGATGCCGAAGATCTTCCGCATGACCAAGGGCGGCAAGCTGATCGAGGGCATCTTCGTTGGCGAAACCATCAACACCCCGTCGATGCTGTGCGTCGAGGATTATCTCGATGCGCTGACCTGGGCGAAATCGGTCGGCGGTCTCAAGGGCCTGATGGCGCGCGCCGATGCCAACACCAAGCTGCTGGCCGACTGGCAGGCCAAGACCCCGTGGGTCGATTTTCTGGCGAAGGATCCTGCGATCCGCTCCAACACCTCGGTGTGCATGAAGGTGGTCGATCCTGCGATCATCGCGCTGCCCGCCGAAGCGCAGGCGGACTTCGCCAAGAAGCTCGTCGCTCTCGTTGAAAAGGAAGGCGCGGGTTACGACCTCGGCGCCTATCGCGACGCGCCGCCGGGCCTGCGCATCTGGTGCGGTGCTACCGTCGAGACGTCCGACGTCGCGGCGCTGACGCAGTGGCTCGACTGGGCCTTTGCCGAGACCAAGGCCTCGCTCGCCCAGGCGGCATAACCACATTCGTTTGTCGTCCCGGGCAAGCAGCCGTTTGGCTGCGCGACCCGGGACCCATAACCACCACAGTCACGTATGGGTCCCGGCTTTCGCCGGGACGACCGGCCCTTTTTAAGGATCATATCCCATGACCAAACCGAAAGTTCTTATTTCAGACGCGCTGTCTCCCGCCGCCGTGCAGATCTTCAAGGATCGCGGCATCGAGGTCGATTTCCAGCCCGCGCTCGGCAAGGACAAGGACAAGCTCGCCGAGATCATCGGCAACTATGATGGCCTTGCCATCCGCTCCGCCACCAAAGCGACGGCGAAGATTCTCGCCAATGCCAAGAACCTCAAGGTGATCGGCCGCGCCGGCATCGGCGTCGACAATGTCGAGATCCCGGCCGCCACCGCGCGCGGCATCATCGTGATGAATACGCCGTTCGGCAATTCCATCACCACCGCCGAGCACGCCATCACCCTGATGCTGGCGCTTGCCCGCGAAATTCCGCAGGCCGATGCCTCGACCCAGGCCGGCAAGTGGGAAAAGAACCGCTTCATGGGCGTTGAGATCACCGGCAAAACGCTCGGTGTGATCGGCTGCGGCAATATCGGTGCCATCGTCGCCGACCGTGCGCTTGGTCTGAAGATGAAGGTGGTGGCGTTCGATCCGTTCCTGTCGCCGGAACGCGCCAAGGACATTGGCGTCGAGAAGGTCGAACTCGACGATCTGCTCAAGCGCGCCGATTTCATCACGCTGCATACCCCGCTCACCGACAAGACCCGCAACATTCTCGACGCCACCGCGATCAACAAGACCAAGAAGGGCGTGCGCATCATCAATTGCGCGCGCGGCGGCCTGGTCGACGAGGCGGCGCTCCGCGCCGCGCTCGACAGCGGTCATGTCGCGGGTGCGGCGTTCGACGTGTTTGTCGAGGAGCCGGCCAAGGCCAACGTGCTGTTCGGCCATCCCAACGTAATCTGCACGCCGCATCTGGGCGCCTCCACCAACGAGGCGCAGGAGAACGTCGCGCTGCAGGTTGCCGAGCAGATGTCGGATTACCTGCTGACCGGTGCGATCACCAACGCGATCAACTTCCCCTCGATCACGGCGGAAGAAGCGCCCAAGCTCAAGCCGTTCATCGATCTTGCCGAGAAGCTTGGCTCCTTTGCCGGCCAGCTCACCGAGAGCAACATCGTCAAGGTGCAGATCACCTATGAGGGTGAAGTGGCCGAGATGAAGGTGAAGGCGCTGACGGCGGCGGCGCTGTCGGGCCTGCTGCGGCCGATGCTGGGCGACGTCAATGTTGTGTCTGCGCCGGTGGTTGCCAAGGAGCGTGGCATGGTGGTGGACGAGGTGCTGCGCGCCGCGGAAAGCGATTATGAGAGCGTGATCACCGTGACCGTGACCACCGAGAACATGGAGCGTTCGGTGTCCGGCACGGTCTATGCCGATGGCGCGCCGCGGCTGATCAACATCAAGGGCATCCGCGTCGACGCCGAGTTCGGCAAATCGATGATCTACATCACCAACGAGGACAAGCCGGGCTTTATCGGCAAGTTCGCCTCGCTGCTCGGTGATGCGAAGGTCAACATCGCGACCTTCCACCTGGGTCGCAATCAGCCGGGCGGCGACGCTATCGCCCTGGTCGAGATCGACGGCGTGGTCCCGCCGGAGGTTATTGCCAAGATCGAGGCGCTGCCGCAGGTCAAGCACGCCAAGGCGCTGACGTTCTGAAATCACTTCGCTTTCACCTCTCCCAGAGGGGAGAGGAAATCACGGCATCGAAGGCGCGGTCGCTGAAAGGCGGCCGCGTTTTTTTGCGGCTGGAGAAATCTCCGTGGGAGCCACCCAAATGCGGCGGCAAGGGTCGGCAGTAAGAAAGATTTAATAGTCTTTCGGTAATGGAATAATTTCTTACTTATGGCGCGTCCGCGCCGATTCCTTCGGAGAAGCCGTCGTGAAGTTTCTGAATAGCTGGCCTATCGCCCTGAAGCTGGGCGTTCTTGTAGGGGTGACCCTGATCGGCCTGTGCGCTGCGGGACTGTTTGCTGCTCGCATGATGCAGAATGAAATGTACAGCGCGCGTACAGAGCAGGTTCATGCGATCGTGGATACCGCGCGGAATATGGCAATCGGATACCAGAAACAGGTCGAAGCCGGCAAGCTGACGAAGGAAGCCGCGATCGAGCAGTGGGTCCAGCGCGTCCGGAGCATGACCTATGATAACGGCGCCGGTTATCTGTTCGTCTACACGATGGACGGCATCGCAGTTGCGGTGCTCAACCCGAAGCAGATCGGCACCAGCCATCTCGATGTCGAAGTGAACGGCCGGAAGTCCACGCGCGAAATGCGTGATGGCGTTGCCGCCAAGGGCAACGTCACAATTTATTACGCTTACCAAAAGCCTGGCCAGTCAGAACTGAGCCCGAAGGTATCCTACGCAGCGGGCATTCCCGGCTGGGATATGTTCGTCGGCACCGGCGCCTATATCGATGACCTTGAGGCCAAGCTGATGCAGATCGTGATGGCGCTGGGCGCGGCCATCCTCGGCATCGGTGCGGTTGCCGGGGTCGTGGCGTGGTTCATCGGCCGCAGCATCACCAAGCCGCTCGGCCAATTGGGTCAGCGGATGCAGGCTTTGGCGAACGGCCAGCTCGAGGAGGCGATTCCGGGCATCGGCCGCAGCGACGAGATCGGCGCGATGGCAACTACTGTCCAGGTCTTCAAGGATAATGCGATCCGCATGCGGGATCTCGAACATGCTGAGGATCAGGCCAAGGAGCGTGCGAGCGCGGAGCGCGCTGCGATGATGGCCGATCTCGCCGACGACTTCGAGAGCAGCGTCAACGGTATCGTTCGTTCGGTAACGAACTCGGCGGCCGACATGCAGACCACCGCCGAGACCATGACCGCGACCGCGACCGAGGCCAGCAACCGCGCCGCGACTGTCGGTGCCGCGTCGGAAAAAGCCTCGGAGAACGTCGAGACCGTAGCTGCCGCAGCCGAAGAACTGACGTCGTCGGTGGCCGAAATCTCCCGCCAGGTTGCTCAGTCGAATGACATCGCCAGCAAGGCGGTGGCGGACGCCGAGCGCACCAACACGACCGTGCAGGTGCTGTCCAGCGGTGCCGAGAAGATCGGCGAGGTCGTGCAGCTTATTCACACCATCGCCACGCAGACAAATCTGCTGGCGCTTAACGCCACCATCGAGGCGGCACGTGCCGGGGATGCCGGTCGCGGTTTCGCGGTCGTCGCCTCCGAGGTGAAGGCGCTGGCGAACCAGACCGCCAAGGCCACTGAGGAAATTTCGGTGCAGGTCGCGACCATGCAGACGACCACCAGTGATGCCGTGGTCGCGATCCAGGGTATCACTCGGACGATCGCCCAGATGAGCGAGATCACCATGAACATCTCAAGCGCCGTCGAGGAGCAGGGCGCGGCGACGCGCGAGATCGCCCGCAATATCCAGTCGGTCGCGGCCGGATCAGGCGAGATCAACCAGCATATCGGCGGCGTCAGCACGGCGGCGGCAGCCACCGGCTCGGCAGCGTCGGGCGTGCTGGCCAGCGCCCGCGATCTCGATACCCAGGCCGGCAAGCTGGATCGGGCGGTGAACGAGTTCCTGTCCAAGGTGCGTGCGGCGTAACGTCTGTCCTCGCAACTGCCAACGACAAACGCCGCGGCTTCGTCCGCGGCGTTTTGTTTGGGCGGGTTTGGAGGGGCGAACGCGATGCTGCCGCCTTTCCTCTCTCGTGGGGGAGTGAGGGTTGTCCTCAGGTCCGCTGCGGCTTGCGGGCGGCGGTGAATACACCGGCCAGCACGAGTGCGTAGCCGATCAGGTGGAAGAGCTGGAAGCTCTCGCCAAGAAAGCCGATCGCCAGCACCGAGCCGAACACCGGCATCAAATGGAAGAACGGCGCGCCGCGATTGGCGCCGATCAGTTCGACGCCGCGATTGAAGCAGAGATAGGCCAGGGTCGAGGGAAAGATCACGACATAAGCCAGCACCGCGAGCGTGGTGGCATTGACCGTGACCCGCGCGCCGGTCTCCAGCTCCCAGAGATAGAACGGCAGGATGAACAGCGTGCCGCAGCCGCAAGTGAACAGCATGAACGACAGCGGATGGATCATCGGGCGTCTGGCCGCCACCGCTGAATAGACGCCGAACACCAGCAGCGCGATCAGATAGGCGATGTCGCCTTTATTGAAGCGGATCGCGGCCAGCGCGCTGAAATCGCCGCGCGTCAGGATCACGATGACGCCGACCATCGAGATGATGATACCGAAACCCTGCGCGGGCGTGAGACGGATGCCGAACAGCAGCAGCGAGAACAGCGCCACGAACAAGGGACCGGTCGAATTGAGCAGCAGCGCGTTGAGCGCCTCGGTGTATTGCAGCGCCCAGTAGCCTAGCGTGTTGAAGGTCGCGACGCCGGCAATCGACAGCAGCACCATGATGCCGAGATGCTTGCGGATCAGCGGCCAGTCGTTCGCGGTCTGCCGCCAGGCGAATGGGATCAGGATGATGAAGGCACCGGTCCAGCGCAGGAACGACAGTGCGATCGGTGGCACGTGCCCGGCGGCGAAGCGCCCGATCACCACGTTGCCGGCCCAAAATAGCGAGGTCAGCGACAGCAGCAGATAAGGCTGCTGCGTCAGCCAAGTGACAGGCCAAAACGGACCGGAACGGGGCGGGGAGGCGCTCATGGTGCGGAACGAGGCCTATCGGAGGTCGATCGGACGGATTTATTTGGGGATATCAATGGTTTGCCGGACTTGTCCGGCCCCTGCCGATAGCCGCTTTTGCTTGCGTCCCATGCCGTCATCCTTTATCCGGTGGTTGCCTCGCATACGAGCAAGTCTGCGGCAAGGCACAGTCTTGGCAGGCTGGATTGCGAATTTGCACGGATCTTCCGAAAGGTCTCATCTGAAATGGCTTACGCGAAATGACCAATGTCGTCGTCGTCGGCGCCCAATGGGGCGACGAGGGGAAGGGCAAGATTGTCGACTGGCTGTCAGAGCAGGCTGACATCGTTGTTCGCTTTCAGGGCGGCCATAATGCCGGCCACACGCTTGTCATCAATGGCAACACCTACAAGCTCGCGCTGCTGCCTTCCGGCGTGGTGCGGTCGTCCAAGCTGTCGGTGATCGGCAATGGCGTGGTGTTCGACCCGCAGGCGTTCGTCGCCGAGGTCGACAAGCTGCGCGGCCAGGGTGTCGCGGTCTCTCCGGACAATCTGCGCGTCGCTGAGAATGTCACCCTGATCCTGCCGCTGCATCGCGAGCTCGATGCCGTGCGCGAGAATGCCAACAAGGCGACTGCGATCGGCACCACCCAGCGCGGCATTGGCCCCGCCTATGAGGACAAGGTTGGCCGCCGCGCCATCCGCCTGATGGACCTCGCCGACCCGCAGACCCTGCCGCACAAGATCGAGCGTCTGCTGACGCATCACAACGCGCTGCGCCGCGGTCTGTCGCTGCCGGAAATCGATGCGGGCGAGGTGCTGCGGGAGCTGGTGGCGATCGCGCCGCAGGTGTTGCCGTTCGCGGAACTCGGTGTGGAATCTGCTCGACCAGCGCCGCCGCGAGGGCAAGCGAATCCTGTTCGAGGGCGCGCAGGGCGCACTGCTCGATGTCGATCACGGCACCTATCCTTACGTCACCTCGTCAAACACTGTCGCGGCGCAGGCTGCCACCGGCACCGGCATGGGGCCGAGCGCATTGGGTTATGTGCTTGGCATCTGCAAGGCCTACACCACGCGTGTCGGCCAGGGTCCGTTCCCGACCGAGCTGACCAATGAGATCGGCGATCTGATCGGCACCCGTGGCCGCGAGTTCGGCGTCAACACCGGACGCAAGCGCCGCTGCGGCTGGTTCGATGCGGTGCTGGTGCGCCAGACGGTGCGGACCTGTGGCATTCACGGTCTGGCACTGACCAAGCTCGACATTCTCGATGGCTTCGACACCATTGAGGTCTGCGTTGGCTATGAACTCGACGGCAAGCTGATGGATCATCTTCCGGCCGGCGAGGCTGCGCAGGCGCGGGTCAAGCCGATCTACGAGACCATCGAGGGCTGGAAGGAGCCGACGGCGAATGCGCGCTCCTGGGCCGACTTGCCGGCACAGGCGATCAAATACGTCCGCCGGGTGGAAGAACTCGTGGGATGTCCAATTGCCTTGCTCTCCACAAGTCCCGAGCGCGAGGATACGATTTTGGTACAAAATCCGTTCGAGGCGTGATTCTGTAGCCATCGCGACGATCAAGGCTGCGCAATACCAGGGCGTATGGGCGCCCGCCGACTGACAAGGCCGACTGGACAAGGATGGCAGACTACTACCCCCTCATCGCCCGTGCCGTTGCCGGACTGGACGCCAACGCCACCGGCGAGACGCGCCGCGCTCTTTATGAGCGGGCCCGCACGGCGCTGATCGCGCAGTTGCGGGGGGTGGAGCCGGCGTTGAGCGAGGCCGAGATCACCCGCGAGCGTCTTGCGCTTGAGGAGGCGGTTCGCCGCGTCGAGGCCGAGGCGGCACAGCGTCCGCGTGGGGAGGCTTCGCGTCCCGATCCGGCGCGTGGCCGACTCGCCGAGCCGCCATCGCGCGAAGGTGCGCCGCGGGATCCCCAGGCTCCGCGTCGTGGCGACAGCTTGCGGGAAGGCGCGCGCAGCGCCGCCGCGCGGATGGCGCAGAATGGACCACCCTCGCCGCCCCCATCGCAGGGCGAGCGTTCTCACTTGCGCCCGGAGAATGCGCCACGTCCCTCCCGCGATCCGCGGCAGGGGCGGGGTGAATCCTGGGATGATGTTGCTCATGCGCGCGATGCGCGTGCGGCTCCGGGACCCGGCGGTGCGCCGCGCCCGGCATCGGAAGCGGGCCGCGCCCCGGCGGCAGGCACGCGCGGTTTCCGTGACGTCGTTGCCGACACCAATGACCTTGGTCATGCCGCGGCGCAGGCCAACCGTGCCGCGCGCAAGACCTACGCCAACGTTCCCTCGCCCTCGCCCGAGTTTGACCGGGTCGAGCCTGACATGGAGCAGCGCGGCGGCCCTTCGCCCCATGGCTATGATGAAGCCTTCGACGCCGGAGCGGAGGCTCCGGAGCCGGACAAGAAAAAACGTGGCCGCAAGGCGGAACGGGTTGTCGGCGAGAAGCGGGGCGGTTTCCCGCTGAAAAGCGCACTCGCGGCCGGCATTACGCTGATCATGATCGGCGCGGCGATTCTGGTCTGGCAGAAGGCGGGCCCGTCGATCCGTGCCGTGTTGAAGCCAGCGCCCGCTACCAACACGCAGGTCGCCACCGATCCGGCGTCGCGGCCCAAGATCACCGACCGGGTCGGCCAACCCGACTCGTCGTCGCAGCCGATCGCGCCGGTGGCGCAGCGCGCCATCCTCTATGAAGAGGATCCGTCTGATCCCCAGGGCAAGCAGACCGTCGGCACGGTGGTGTGGCGGCTTGAGCAGCTGCCGCCCTCGCCGAAGGCAAAGCCCGATACCGCGATCCGCGCCGAGGTGGATCTGCCGGATCGCAAGATGAAGGTGACTTTCACGCTGATGCGCAACACGGATCCGTCGATGCCGGCGACCAGCCATACCATCGAGGTGGTGTTCACCGTCGCGCCGGATTTCGGCACCACGGTCGCCAATGTGCCGGGGATCTACGCCAAGTCGCCCGATCAGCCGCGAGGTACGCCGCTCGCTGCAACTTCGGTCAAGGTGCAGGACGGTTATTTCCTGATCGGCCTGTCCAATGTCGATGTCGATCGCGATCGCAATATCCAGGTCCTGAAGGAGCGGACTTCGCTGGATATTCCGATGGTCTATGGCAGCGGCAAGCGGGCCATCCTGTCGCTTGAAAAAGGCTCGCCCGGCGAGCGTGCATTCCGCGATGCTTTCGCGGCCTGGAGACAATAGCCTTGCGGATCACTCTTGCCGGTTCTCGTCATTTCGGCGTGATGACACTGAAAATGCTGCGCGAGCACGGGGTGGAGATCGCGCGCGTGGTGGTGGCCGATCCCGCTGACCGGCTTGCCGCCGCCGCGCGGGAAGCCGGCATCGAACTAACGGTGCAGGCCAATCCCAAGGTGATTGAAGCCTCCGAGATTGCGCCGGGCACCGACCTGATCGTGACGGCGCACAGCCATGCCCGCGTCAGTCAGGCTGCGCTTGATGCCGCCAGGCTCGGCGGTGTCGGCTATCATCCCTCGCTGCTGCCGCGCCATCGTGGCATCGCCGCGGTGGAGTGGACGATCCGGGAGGGCGATCCTGTCGCCGGCGGTACGATCTATCATTTGGCCGACCGCATGGACGCAGGTGCTATCGCCGCGCAGGAATGGTGCTTCGTCAAGAAGGGCGAGAGCGCGCGCGAATTGTGGGAGCGGGCGCTGGCACCGCTTGGCCTCAAACTGCTGGCGCGGGTGATCGATCACGCCAAGGCGTTTGGCTCGCTGCCTTCGAAGCCGCAGGACGAGCAGTTTGCGACCCAGGCCCCGAAACTCAAGCCCGAGGTTACTGCGGCGCGCGCCGCCGGCTGAGGTCAATTTCACCGGCGGTTGGCCGGCAACGCGGCCACGCTGTTTTTTCAACATGGGAACGATACGGGCAGTGGCGATGACGCTCGCGCTGTTGCCCTGAAATGGAATACGCGGGTCGATGCCCGCGTATCGCCGTTCCGTCCATCCTGGCTCAGGCCGCCGGCGTGCGGCCCTCATCCACGGCACGCGACACCAGCGCGCTCGCATCGGTGATGCCGCCTGCGGCCTCGCGAACGATGGTCTCCGCCATCTTCGCCTTGGTGGCGGGCGTGCGATTTTCCTGAGCGATCTGTTCGACCGCGATATCGAGCACCTCGCGCAGGACGGCGACGGTTTCGGCGCTGAAAGATTCTGGCGAGCGGTTGATCATGCACGTCTCCTCAGGTTGTTGTGCGGCGGACCATCGCCAAGCATTGGGGCAGTTGTGAGTCATGATGCGACAAAGATCGTGCACCAACAGTGATTTGATTCTGGAAGCGCTCCAGACACCTTTCCTTCAAGGTTGGCTCACCGGAGAACTGGTAAAGCGCGCGAGGTTTCGCGCAACATGTTGTGTCAACGCATCGATCGATGCGCAGGCATCACCCGTTTTGTCATCGTGATCACTCTTTCGATAGCGTAAGTCTGTGACAGTTTTTTGCGTGGCGAAAAGCGGGGTGCGCTCTTTAGAACAGCTCCGGCGGCGCTGGCCCGCCCAGCAAAAAGCCGGCGCGAGCGCCGGCTTTCAGATTGAGTGTTGAATGTATTGCAGGAGCTTACGCTGCAGCGGTCGCTTCCTGCCGTGCCACCGCGCTTTTCACCGCTGATTGTACCTTCTCGAAGGCGCGGACCTCGATCTGCCGCACGCGCTCACGCGACACGCCGAATTCGGCGGCGAGATCTTCCAGCGTCATCGGCTCGTCGGCGAGACGGCGCGCCTCGAAGATGCGGCGCTCACGCGGATTGAGCACGCCCATCGCGCCGTTCAGCGCGCTGCGGCGGTGATCAAACTCCTCGTTCTCGGCCATGATGGTTTCCTGGTTGGGGGAGGTGTCCACCAGCCAGTCCTGCCATTCGCCGGGTTCGCCGTCGTCGCGGATCGGCGCGTTGAGCGACGCGTCGCCGCCGAGACGGCGGTTCATGTCGATCACGTCGCGCTCGGTCACGCCGAGGCGCTTGGCGATCAGCTTGACCTGATCGTCGCGCATGTCGCCGTCTTCCAGCGCCGAGATCTTGCTCTTGGCCTTGCGCAGGTTGAAGAACAACTTCTTCTGGTTCGCGGTGGTGCCCATTTTCACGAGCGACCACGAGCGCAGGATGTATTCTTGGATCGAGGCCTTGATCCACCACATCGCGTAGGTGGCAAGACGGAAGCCCTTTTCGGGCTCGAAACGCTTGACCGCCTGCATCAGGCCGACATTGCCCTCCGACACCACTTCGGAAATCGGCAGGCCGTAGCCGCGATAGCCCATGGCGATCTTGGCCACGAGCCGCAGATGGCTGGTCACGAGTTTATGCGCCGCGTCCCGGTCGTCATGCTCACGCCAACGCTTGGCGAGCATGTACTCCTCCTGCGGTTCCAACATTGGGAACTTGCGGATTTCCGCAAGGTAGTGGGACAGGCCGGACTCTCCGCTGAGAACCGGCAAAGTGGCTGCACGGGCCATGGTTGCGCCCTCCAATGGTTCAGGCCCCCGATAGCGGCGGGCCAGGCAGAGTGCCGCTTTGTCAAAAGCCGGCCGAGCTGCATTGTTCCACGCTGGGACATCTCCAGCGCAGGTGCAGCATACACCAGAGGGGATGAGAGACGGAAGAACGAATGGGGGTCACGTTGCCGTGACGGGCATTAAATGTCTGTAACCATGCGGCTTTTCAGCACACCTCCGTTAACTTGTGCTACGGAGCGTGGTCTGGAGGAGAAGCAAATCCTCCGGAAGCCCGGTCTGCCACTCCATGATTTCTCCAGTGACCGGATGCTCCAGAGTTAGGAGATAGGCATGCAAGGCCTGTCTGCCCAGTGCCGCAAGTGCGGTTCTTGCTTCGTCCGGCAGATGCCGCGCTTTGGTCTTGAAGCCTGAGCCATAGACATCGTCGCCCAGCAGCGGATGCCCGATATGGGCGAGGTGGACACGGATCTGGTGCGTTCGCCCCGTCTCGAGCTGGCAGGCAAGCAGGCTGGCGACCAGCTTGCCGTCCTTGCCGGCGAAGCTTTCGAGCGTTTCCCAATGGGTGACGGCGAACCGGCCATTGGCGCGCACCGCCATTTTCTCGCGCGCGAACGGGTGGCGGTCGATTGGCTGGTCGATGGTACCGCGCGGCCGGTCCGGCGCACCCCAGACAACGGCCATGTAGCCGCGACGCATCTCGCCGGTGCGGCCGTGATCGGCGAACTGCGCCGACAGCGACTGGTGGGCGCGGTCGTTCTTCGCCACCACCATCAGCCCGGTGGTGTCCTTGTCGAGCCGGTGCACGATGCCCGGCCGCTTGACGCCGCCGATACCCGACAGGCTGGCGCCGCAATGGGCGATCAGCGCGTTGACCAGCGTGCCGCTTTCGTGGCCGGCGGCAGGGTGCACGACCAGCCCCTTCGGCTTGTTCAGCACGATGATGTCGGCGTCCTCGTAGACGATGTCGAGCGGGATGTTCTCGCCCGCAGGCTCGGCCGGCGCGGCGGGCGGTACGTCAATTGTGATCGTATCGCCGGCACCGACGTGATAAGCGGGGTCGCGAACCGGCGAGGCCTTGACGGTGACCCGCCCCTCCAGGATCAGGGCTTTCAGGCGCGTGCGCGATAAATCGGTGCAATGCGCCGCCAGCACGCGATCGAGCCGCGCCGTGGGTTCGCCGTCGCCGAGCGTCAGTTCGTGGCGTTCTCCATCGGAAGGGGCTGCGCCGTGAAGGTCGGCGGCCGTGTGTTGAGACGAGTTATGTTGGGAAGAGCGTTGCATGAGCGAAACTGTTGCACCTGATCCGACACCCGAGCAAGTCGCGCTGATGGCGCGGGTGCGGCGGCTGATGCTGATCGCGGGCCTGACCACGGCGCTCGGCATTGGCGCCGTGCTTGTCGCCGTCGGTTACCGCCTGTTTCATAGCGGGGAGGGCGCCAGCACTGAGGCGGTGGCGGATTTGCCAGCAGGGGCGCGGATTTTGTCCACTGTGGCCGCGGGAGACCGTCTGGCGGTGACGATCGAACTTCCCGCAGGCGGCGCGGAAATCCGCACATTCGACGCGCGCTCGCTGAAGCCCGCGGGCCGGTTGAAATTCAATAACGGGCTTTGATCCGCGTTCACACCTTGCGGAACGGCGCTTTCGAGGCTATTCCCTGTCGCCAACGCTCCCTTCGTCTAGCGGTTAGGACGCGGCCCTCTCAAGGCTGAAACAGGGGTTCGATTCCCCTAGGGAGCGCCATTTTCCACACAACTCCGAACCGAGGTCATAACCCGGTGGCAACGGCTTGTCCTTTGGGGCGCCGTTACCGTTCCACCCGGCGAATGGTGTCTGGACCGATCCTGCATGTCGGTGGCCGTCTGGGTCTGGGCATCGGTTCAGATCGATGACGATGCCGTTGTTTGTTTGGCCTTCTCGTCCCCCACTACGGCTTATCATGACCCCACGGGAGGAGAGAGATCGGGAAGTCGGCCGCGTAGCGCCGCCCTTTCGGCGGATGGGGTGGTTCCTGCCAGGGATGAGGATCGGGCTCCAGCACCTTGCGATACAAATGCCAGGTGGCATGACCGAGCACTGGCAGAACAACGGCGAGGCCGACGAACATCGGTAGCGAGCCGATCACGAGCAGCGCAGCGACAATCAATCCCCATGCCGCCACGGTAAATGGATTTTTCAGAACGACCCGCAGTGATGTCAGGATGGCGTCGGTCGCGCTTGCATGCCGGTCAAGCATCAGTGGAAAGGCGACAACACTGATGCACAACGCGACGACTGCGAACAAGAAGCCGACGCCGCAGCCGACGAATATCAGCTTGTGTCCGTCGCTGGTGGTGAAAATGCGTGCCGCGAAATCAGGAATGCTTGCAGCTGGCGCGTTGCCGAATATCGAGACGTAGATCGCGTTCGCGGTGGCGACCCAAACCACGAACAATATGAGCAGGATGGTGCCCAGCGCCAGCATGGCGCCGAAGGATGGCGCGCGCAGCACGCTGAATACATGCCACGCCGAGGCCTCTTCACCGCGCTCGCGGCGGCGGCTGAGCTCGTAAAGACCGAGCGCCGCGAATGGGCCAATCAGTGCAAATCCGGCGGCCAGCGGGAAGAGCAAAGGCAGCACGGAATAACCCAAGACCGCTCTGGCGAGCGCCAGTCCGATAACGGGGTAGATCACGCACAGAACGATGGCGTGGCTCGGGACCGCTTTGAAATCTTCCCAGCCCAACGTCAGCGCGTCGCGCAAGTCGGCGAGGTGAATAGTGCGAATGACTGGCGCGGTAACGTTGCCAGCGCTCGGCGTCAGCTTCGTTGGGTTGTTGGGATATGAGATAGCCATGACCGCAGCCTCCCTACCTTGTGGTGGCGGCAGCAAAATCGCGCATCTTCGACATGCGAAGATCACGGCCCAGCCGGGCATGGCATCAAGTTAAGCAAAGAAGCCGGGCTGGACGAAACCTGTCGCAACCTGTCTGGCAAGTTTAGCGTGATTGAAGTAGACTGAGGTTCACAGTTAGGTGAATTCAGTTCAAGGACGTGATTGGTTGATGCGCAGCGCCAGGAAGATGTCTGTTGTTGCCGACCGAGCATCGATGAACTGCACAGCGTGAAAATCATCGGTGCCAGTCTGCGAATATGACTGATGCCACTATTGACGCTCTGCGCCCGGCCACCACTTTTTTAGGTTGAGAGACCTCCGTTCGAACGAAACTGGTCGCCGCAACGATATCGCGGCCGGTTGAAGGGGCGAGGCAATAAGCACCACGATGGCAAATCTGAAGCTGCCGTCGCAAGAGGCGTGAGCTCCGCCCACCAAGTTCATATCCGTCGCCCGCTCAGGCAGGGATGATGAAGGATGGGTGTCGCACTTATACTGCTGCTGGTCGCGATCGCTTCGGTGGTGTTTCACCTCCTGAGCCCGTGGTGGTGGACGCCGATCGCTTCGAATTGGCAATACATCGACAATACGATCATCATCACATTTTGGATCACAGGGGTGGCCTTCGTCGCGATCGTCGCGTTCATGGCCTACTGTATCGTTCGCTTTCGCCATACCGACGGGCGGCGCGCTGCTTACCAGCCGGAAAACAAAAAACTTGAATGGTGGCTCACCATCGGAACTGCCATTGGCGTCGGGGCGATGCTGGCGCCGGGCCTTTTTGTCTGGAATCAGTTTGTCTCGGTTCCGGCAGATGCCACCGAGATCGAGGTCATGGGGCAGCAGTGGCGCTGGAGCTATCGCCTTCCGGGGAAGGACGGCCGGCTCGGCACAACCAACGCCCGCAACATCAGCGCAGACAATCCTTTGGGTTTGAACCCCAACGATCCGAATGGACAGGATGATGTCGTGATCGAGAGCGGGGATTTGCACCTGCCGATCGGTAAGCCGGTCAAAGTGCTGCTGCGGTCGATCGACGTTTTACACGATTTCTATGTGCCTGAATTCCGAGCCAAGATGGACATGGTGCCGGGCTCGGTCACGTATTTTTGGTTCATTCCGACACGAACAGGAACCTTTGAGGTGCTCTGCGCTGAACTGTGCGGCGTTGCGCACGCGCAGATGCGCAGCACGGTCATCGTGGAAGACGAGAGCAAATACAGCGCGTGGCTTGAGAAGCAGCAAACCTTCGCGGAGCTAAAGAGCCGCCAAGCTATTATGAAAGCAGCTTACAGAGGCGATCCTTGACGAGAGCGAGGGCAACGAAGACAAGTTGCCCGGACAAGCTCGCCGCGCCTGATTTTGAGCTGAGGAGGACATTCCGATGGTTGATGTCCCGTCTGATGCATCTGTCGGCATCCCGCAGGCTGAGGTAGGTGAGGTTGATCTCTACCATCCGAAAAGCTGGTGGACCCAGTATGTCTTTTCGCAGGACGCAAAAGTCATTGCGGTTCAATATTCCATCACGGCACTGTCGATCGGTATGGTCGCGCTGGTGCTATCGTGGCTAATGCGACTGCAACTTGGATTTCCTGGTACGTTCTCGTTCATTGATCCGAGTCAGTATCTCCAGTTCATCACCATGCATGGCATGATCATGGTGATCTATCTTCTCACGGCGTTATTCTTGGGAGGTTTCGGCAATTACCTCATCCCGCTGATGGTCGGCGCGAGGGACATGGTGTTTCCCTATGTCAACATGCTGAGCTACTGGATCTATCTCCTCGCGGTATTGGTATTGCTCTCCACCTTCTTCGTCCCGGGCGGCCCCACTGGCGGCGGCTGGACGCTGTATCCGCCGCAAACGATTCTCTCCGGCAGTCCCGGACAGGAGGCAGGCATCATTCTGATGCTGGTATCGCTAATCCTGTTCATCATCGGTTTTACGATGGGGGGATTGAATTACGTAGTCACCGTGCTGCAGGGGCGCACGCGCGGGATGACCTTGATGCGGATGCCGCTGACGGTGTGGGGCATCTTCACGGCGACCGTCATGGCACTGCTGGCCTTTCCAGCGTTGTTCGTCGCTTCGGTGATGTTGCTGTTCGACCGGGTGCTTGGCACCAGCTTCTTCATGCCCACGCTTGTTGAGATGGGTCAGCTCTCGAAATATGGCGGGGGCAGTCCGCTGTTGTTCCAGCATCTGTTCTGGTTCTTCGGTCACCCCGAAGTCTACATCGTTGCATTGCCGGCCTTCGGTATCGTTTCCGATCTAATCAGTATCCACGCCAGAAAAAACATTTTCGGCTATCGCATGATGGTATGGGCGATCGTCGCGATCGGCGCGCTCAGCTTTGTCGTCTGGGCGCACCATATGTATGTGAGCGGCATGAACCCGCACTTCGGGTTCTTCTTTGCGACGACCACGCTCATTATTGCCATTCCGACAGCCATCAAGGTCTACAATTGGATCCTGACGCTCTGGCGCGGTGACATTCACCTCACAATCCCGATGCTGTTCGCGCTGGCATTCATCGTCACTTTCGTCAATGGCGGTCTCACCGGCCTGTTCCTCGGCAATGTGGTGGTGGATGTTCCGTTGTCCGATACCATGTTCGTGGTCGCTCACTTCCACATGGTGATGGGCGTCGCGCCGATCATGGTGGTGTTTGGCGGGATTTACCATTGGTATCCGAAAGTCACCGGCCGAATGCTGAACGAGGCGCTGGGACGTTTCCATTTCTGGGTGACGTTCTTGGGCGCCTATGCGGTTTTCTTCCCCATGCACTATCTCGGCCTTCTGGGGATGCCGCGCCGCTATCACGATATCGGCGAGGCGGCTTTCGTCCCGGCCTCGGCGCACGACTTGAACGCATTTATGAGTGTTGCCGCGCTGATCGTCGGCTTTGCCCAACTGGTGTTCGTGTTCAACCTGATCTGGAGCCTGTTCAAGGGTAAAGAAGCCGGTGGTAATCCTTGGAACGCCAACTCGCTTGAGTGGCAGACACCGGAGACTCCACCGGCCCACGGCAACTGGGGCAAGGAGCTTCCGGTCGTCTATCGCTGGGCTTATGCCTACAGCGTGCCCGGTGCGGAACGGGATTTCGTGCCGCAGAACCAGCCGCCGGCTGCTTCGGCTCAAGGGGGGTATCCATGAGCGCCATCGTCTTGTTCATGGCCGGGGTGGCGGCGATCGCCGGATGGTGGCTCTCGCACCAGCGTCTGACTGCGAAGCCGTGGTTGGAAGAAGGGCTGCCAGGCGATCTGCTCGACGAGGGGTTGCCGCGATTGCCCGCGAGGATTGGGCTGGGCGTGTTTCTTGTCGTCGTCGGCTCCTTGTTCGCGCTGATCATGAGCGCCTATTTGATGCGCATGGATCTGCCGGATTGGCGGACGGTGCCTGTGCCCACGCTGCTGTGGGTCAACACGGGTGTGCTGGTCTTGAGCAGCGTCACGCTACAGCTGGCGCAAGTCGCGGCGCGTCACCAGGATAGGAACGGTGTGATTGCCGGCCTGCTGGCGGGGGGAATCGCCGCGGTCGTTTTTCTCGCTGGCCAGTTTCTGGCGTGGCAGCAGCTTCGCACCGCGGGTTATTTCCTGACGGCGAATCCAGCCAATTCTTTTTTCTACCTGGTCACGGGTTTGCACGGGCTGCATCTGCTGGGCGGTCTCGTGGCTCTGGGGCGAACGATTGCCAAGGCTTTCAGCGACCTCGCGCTACCGCAGCTACGCCTGAGCGTGGAGCTGTGCACGACGTATTGGCACTTTTTGCTCGTGGTCTGGCTGGTTCTGCTCGGATTGCTGAGCGGATCGGCGGGCGACTTTCTCAGGATGTGTCGTCAGGTGCTGAGCTAGAGGGACTCAGATGGCAGAAACTGCACTGACAGATACTGGCAAGGTCCACACCCGACCTGCGGGCTGGCGAGGTGTCGCCGCTGATTGGTCTTCCGATCAACGCACGTTCAAGAACGTCTCTTGGGGTAAGGCCATGATGTGGATCTTCCTCCTGAGCGATACGTTCATCTTCGGTTGCTTTCTGCTGTCCTACATGACGGCGCGAATGTCGACGACGGTGCCGTGGCCGAATCCCAGTGAAGTCTTCGCTCTGTCGATCGGCGGAACATCGCTTCCGCTTCTCCTGATCGCCATCATGACCTTTGTGCTGATCAGCAGCAGCGGGACCATGGCCATGGCTGTCAACTACGGTTATCGCCGTGATCGCGCGAAGACCGCGATCCTGATGCTGGTGACCGCTGCGCTGGGCGCAACCTTTGTTGGAATGCAGGCATTCGAGTGGACCAAGCTCATTCTGGAAGGCGTTCGTCCTTGGGGGAATCCATGGGGCGCACCCCAGTTTGGTGCCTGCTTTTTCATGATCACCGGATTCCACGGCACCCATGTGACCATCGGAGTGATCTTTCTTTGCATTATCGCCCGCAAAGTCTTGCGCGGAGACTTTGACCGTCAGTCGCGTGGTTTCTTTACGAGCAGAAAAGGCCACTACGAGATCGTTGAAATTACCGGACTCTATTGGCACTTCGTCGATTTGGTGTGGGTTTTTATCTTCGCGTTTTTCTATCTTTGGTGAGGTGGAAGATGACTCAGGTCGCTTTGAACGTCGTGCCACATGCCATCACGCCAGTGACTGGACCGTCCGCCTCCCATGCGGAGGGACAACAGCACCCGATCAAGCTCTATCTCGTGGTGTGGGGCGGGCTGTTCGTTCTCAGTGCCTGCTCCTATTTCGTCGATTATTTTGGGCTGCACGGTTACCTGAGATGGTTTCTGATCCTGCTGTTCATGGTGCTGAAGGCAGGTCTCATTGTCGCGGTTTTCATGCACATGGCGTGGGAACGTCTGGCTCTGGCCTATGCGATCTTGCTGCCGCCGGCTTTGCTGTTGGTGTTTGTCGCGATCATGGTGTTTGAATCGGACTACACACTGTTGACCCGGATCATGTTTTTCAAAATGGGGGGCTAGTTCGTTGGAGCAGTGAGCAATGGAGGTTCGCAATGACCACCTATATTATGCTTGCTAAGTGGACTGACCAGGGCATCCAGAAGGTCAAGGATTCACCTCGTCGTCTGGATATGGCCAGGAAGGCTCTCAAGGAGATGGATGGCGATTTCAAACATTTCTTTCTGACCATGGGTGATTACGACATGGTTGCGGTGTACGAAGCGCCTGACGACGCCGTTGCTGCACGCTTCAATTTACAATTGGGTATGTTGGGAAATGTCCGGACGCGAACAATGAAGGCCTTCCCTGAAGCGGCCTACCGGGAAATCATCGCCTCGCTTGGGTAGCGCTTAGTTTAGCCGATCCGGCCTTCAAGAGTGTTGGCAATCACCCCCAGCCAGCGGCCGCGCTGCTCTTGCAGCCGGATGGCCTCCACTCTGGCGTTGTCCCGCATCTGCGGCAGGCGATCGAGCATCGTTTTCATCTGTTCGCTGAAGGCGCGCGGGTCGAACGGCTCGGGCACCACGATGCCGGCGCCGGAACGCTGCACTTCACCGGCATAGCCGCAAATCTCTGACACAATCGCGGGCGTGCCGGCGAGCAGGGCCTCGCCGATCACCTGGCCGGCGGCTTCGGCCCGCGCCGGATGGGCGAGAAAGTCGGCGGCAAACATCAGGTCCATCACATTTGCTACATAAGGCACGATATGGACGCGCTCCGCGAGACCGAGCGCGCGCGCCTGCTGCATCATCCAGTCTTCCGACGAACCTGCGACCAGAAGATGGAGCGTGGGGTGATCGACCAGTGCGGAGAGCGTCCGGTCGACGCCCTTCTGTTTGGGCTTGACGGCAACAGAAACCGCGACGACCGCATCATGCGGCAGTTTCAGTTCGGCGCGAATCCGCTCGCGATCTGCCGGGTGTTTTGCGGCGTCGTAGCGCTCCTCATGCAGGATCAGCGGCAGCACGATGGCGCGTGATACGTCGAACCCGTAGGCGGCGGCGTATTCGTTGCGCTGCCGTTCGGTCAAAAAGAACACCCGTGTGCGTGACGGCGGCGCAAAGACGCCGCGCTCGAGCGCGAGATAGGTCCGGCGGCGCGGCAGCCACGCGCGCCAGTCGGACTTGCGCGCGGCGACCGCGGCGTCGGCGGCATAGTGAAAATCCATCCCCGGGATTCTGTCGAACGCCAGCACGGCATCGGCGCGTTCGGCCTTCGCATACGCCTTCACGGCATTGGCGAAGTTGCGCAGCCGCGCGTGGTTGGACAGCCCCCGCCGTGGCAGGGTTGTCACCCGCAAGGAGGTAAGATCGGGCATCGCCTTCGATGTGGTGACGATGGCAACGTCATGGCCGCGCTCGCGCAAGGCTCTCGCCACCGCCAGGCAGTCGCGCTCCTTGCCGCCGCGCTTGTCGAGCTGGAAAACGGCCAAAACGACCTTCATAGCGACCTTTCGGAGACCGGAAATATCAACGGGCGATGCGTTGCGCGCGGCATTGCAAAGTCGGGCGGGATCAAGTGTAACGGTATACAGGGCGGCCGGGTGTTGTCGAGCAGCGGGCGCTGATCCGGGGTGGATGGCCAAAGACGGGCAGGGGATGTCGACGTACGCTTTCAGGAAGGACGAGATTATCTCACAGGGAGCCGCCCGGGTTGCGCTGGCGTGCGTGCCGCTGGGGATCTTCAGCGCCTTTTTGTGGCCGGGCGGTGCGGATATCACTTCGGTGATTCTGGTTGTCATCGGCATTGCCGTTCTGCTGCGCGCACACGGACTTGCGGCACAGCAGCCGCTTGTTCTTGCCGGCCTGTGGATCGCCTTCCTGCTGGTTGCGTCGCTCTATGCGAGCGCGTGGGGTGCTCCCGGCCGCCCGTTCAAAGGTCTGGAAAAGCATCTCCCCATTGCGCTTGGACCGCTGGTCGCCGTCGCCCTCAGCGCGGCCTGTCACCGGCTACGCTTTGGCATCAATGGGCTCGTGGCGCTTTTCCTGGCTGGGTTGGTCGGCGGCGCGCTCGCGATGCTGGTGCGCAGCGGCGCGCTTGGCCTGTTCGCCCATGGCTGGCCGCAGTTTTCCGAAGACTTGCTGGGCAAGGTCAACCGCAACTATGCGGCGCTGGCCTGCGGCGTTTCCCTGATCGCGATCACGGCGCTGATTGCATTTCTGTCGTTTGCTGAACAGATTCGCCCGGTCTGGCGCGCCTTCGCAATCGCCGTCCTGGCGTTGATCTTCCTGGGTGAGGGCATCCTACTTGCCATGCTGCAAAGCCGGACTGGTTATGCCGCTACCGGGATTGGGCTGGCGGTTTGGTGCGGGCTGATGATGCGCGCAAGTCTGCGCGGAGCGAGCTGGCGTTCCGGGCTCGCCGTCCCGGCCGCGATCGCGATCGTCGCCGCTGCGGGTATTGCCTATTACTTTCCGCTGATCAGCGATCGTATCAGCGCGGGCGGATCAACCGTGATCTATTTGAAAGAGATGTATGGGCTTGCGCAGGGCCACACCGTCGATGCTGCCTCGATGTCAACCACTGGTGCAGAGCGCCTGCAACTCATCGCGGTTGCTCTCGATCTCGTTCGCCAGCGCCCCTGGTTGGGCTGGGGACCGGATGCGTCGCAGCTGATTACGCTGTTCTCTCCCTATCCTGACATCAGATACCTGACCCAGTTCCACAATGGTTATTTGCAGGTGCTGGTCTCCTTCGGCATTGTCGGTGGAATTCTGAGTGCTGCACTCGTTGCGGCTCTGTTGTGGTCAGGCTTCAAGCGACGCCGTGCTGTTTCGTCGGATAAGCTTCTGCCGCCATTTTTTGCCGCGACGATTGCACTTCTGACCTATTTCCTGGTTACGAATGTCACTGAAACTATTGTTTTTGTGAAGCCGGTTGCGATCACCTGCATGTTTCTTGCAGCACTGGCCTGCATGAAAGATCGGGCCACGACAGCGGATTTGATTCGGCGGAATTGATCTGTCCCGCATGATCGATGCGGGTGCGGGATATCATGATTATGGCGCAGGCGCGAATTTCCGCCACACGCGGTGCCGATATACAAAACATCTAAGGAGGAATACGCAGATCGGTTCGGCTGCAGAAAATACTTAACGAATGCATTTGATCATCCCCCGCATCTGATTGGGGGATTTCCAATGCGATTGTTTCACTCGTCGAGCGAACAGGTTTCAAAGATTGAGGCGATCGAACGGTCGCAGGCGGTCATCGAGTTCGGCCTTGACGGTACCATCCTGACCGCGAATGCGAATTTTCTGAATGCCCTCGGCTATCGGCTGGAGGAAATCCAGGGCAAGCATCATGGCATCTTCGTCTCTGAGGACGAGAAGCGCAGTGCCGGGTATCGCGAATTCTGGGACAGGCTGCGCCGCGGAGAATTTCAAGCCAGTGAATTCCGGCGGATCGCCAGGGACGGTCACACGATCTGGATCCAGGCGTCCTACAATCCGTTGCTGGATCGGAGTGGCAAGCCGTTTAAAATCGTGAAATTCGCTTTCGACATTACGGCGCAGAAGATGCGCAGCGCCGACAGCGAGGGGCAGATCAAGGCGATTTACAAGTCGCAGGCGGTGATCGAATTCGATCTCAACGGCATGATCCTGACCGCCAACGAGAATTTTCTCAACGCGTTAGGCTATCGTCTGGAAGAAATCCAGGGCAAGCATCACGGCATGTTTGTCGAACCTGGCCATCGCGACAGCGCTGCTTATCGCGAATTCTGGCATGTTCTGCGTAGCGGCGAATATCAGAGCGGTGAGTTCAAACGCATCGGCAAGGCAGGCAATGAGGTCTGGATACAGGCCTCCTACAATCCGATTCACGGCGCCGACGGCCGTCTGACCAAGGTCGTCAAGTTCGCTACCGATATCACTGCGCAAGTCGAGGACCGGATTCGTCGCGGCAACATCCAGAAGTCGATCGATGTCGATCTTGGACACATCACTGATGCGGTGACCGCCACCTCGGAGCGGATTTCGACAGCGGTCAGCGCCTCGACGCAAACTTCGTCAAATATGCAGGCGGTTGCGTTCGGAGCGGAGGAACTCGCTGCATCGGTCGGCGAGATCAGTCGTCAGGCGTCCAACGCCCTCGATATCTCGACGCGCGCGGTCCAGCAGGCCAATGAGACCAACTCCATCGTCTCGGGCCTCGCCATCGCGGCACAGAAGATTGGCGATGTCGTCAAGCTGATCAATAACATTGCAGATCAGACCAATCTGTTGGCGCTGAATGCGACCATTGAGGCGGCGCGCGCCGGCGAAGCCGGACGTGGTTTTGCCGTGGTGGCGTCGGAGGTGAAGAGCCTGGCAGCGCAGACCGCTAAGGCGACCGACGAAATCAGCGGTCAGATTGCGGAGGTGCAGAACACGACTGCCAACGCCGTGACGGTGATCGAGGCGATCACCGGCACGATTTCGAAAATCAATGAAATTTCCGCCGCGATTGCCGCTTCTGTCGAGGAGCAGGCCTCGGTGACGCAGAGCATCTCATCCAATATGCAGGTGGCGGCGCACGGCGTCAGCGAGATCGACAACAGTATGAAGGAGATCGCGGGCGCGACGCAATCGGTCGATGCTGCGACGCGCAAGGTGAAGGAGTCGTCGCGCGCGCTGGGCTAGTCCTGGCCGCCAGCGCCGTGCGGTTGTTGATGCGGCTTGAGGTCGTTGATCTTGCTGACCGCGGCACGCACGTCCGGCAGCACTTGGGGAAGGATCGCGCGGACCTCGTCCGCCGTCATGCCCGGCTTGATGCGCGGATCGTAGAGGATATTGAGCAGAAGCTGATCGTAGACGTCAAAGAAACCCATCGAGACGTTGTCGTTGAACATCGTCCATGGCACCGCGTCGGTATCGTTGATCGGGCCAAGTGACTGCAGCATTTCCTCATAGGCGCAATCCAGGAAAACAAAGTCGCCGGCATCGACGGCCAGAATGACCTCCGCGTGCTCGATTTCGTATCTGTCGTTTTTGCGGAAGCCCGACAGGCATTGCGGGTCGAGCGACTTGCGAATCTCTCTTGCTTTCTCGTTGCCGTAGAATTTACGCACCGCCTTGTCGAGATCCCGGTCGCGCACGAGATTGACCACCATGTTGGCGCCTTCACGGGTGGGCGTGATCGCAATGTCGAGCCTGGGAATGCGCCGGCCAATATCGGCGGCGACCTTGGCAATCTGCTTCTGCCGGTCGGTGCGCGTTGCGCCGTCGACAAAGATGCGCACCGGGACGTTGTATTTTCGGATGCGGTCGATCCGGCCGGCAAGATGGTATTCCGCCCCGAAGGCGATCTTCATGAAGCCGCTGATGATCTGGGCGTCGGTGAAGTCGGTTTTCTGGGTACGCCGATGCGAGGCCATGGCGGGACTCTCCGCCATGGCCGTCGGGATCATTGGTGCGAGATTTGCCGCTGCAAGCGCGGCCGCCCATGTGTAAGCCCGGATCGGATGCATGCGGTCAGCTAGCCGGAACTTGTATCGGGGCGCAAGGCCGGATGATGGCGCTCGCGTGAGATCAAGCGGAACGAAAGACAAAAGGCCCGGCGCGGGCCGGGCCTTTGATACGGAGGAATCGCTGTTTCTCAGTTTTTGACGTAGACTGTCGCACCGACCGAGACGCGGTTGTAGAGATCGATCACATCTTCGTTGACCATACGGAAGCAGCCGGAGGAAACGGCCTGACCGATGGTTTCCGGCTCGTTCGAACCGTGGATGCGGTAGAGCGTCGATCCGAGATAGAGTGCGCGCGCTCCGAGCGGGTTTTCCGGACCGCCCACCATATGGCGCGGCAGGTCGGGGCGGCGCGCCAGCATCTGCCTCGGCGGCGTCCAGCTCGGCCATTCCTTCTTGGCGGTGATGCGATGGACACCGCCCCAGCGGAAGCCATCGCGTCCGACACCGATGCCGTAGCGCAGCGCCCGTCCATTGCCGGTCACGAGATAAAGGCGTCGCTGTTTGGTATCGATGATGATGCTGCCCGGAGCATAATTGCCTTCAAACGTGACGGTGGTCCGCGGAATTGGGCCCGTGCCGCCGCGGGAGCCAGATGAAAACAGATTCGGAAAAAGCACCTCGATCCCATTCTCTGCGGCAGCCAAGCCGGTTCCGGCGGCAAGGATTCCAGCCGTGAGCAGGACAGTGAAAAAACGTTTCATCTCAACCCTCATCGCTCCCTGAAACCATGCCTCCTGTGAAAGGCATCGCAATGCTCAGAAAGGCCATAATTCCGCCCGCCGCGCAACCCACGGCCCCGTGAGATGTTGTTACTGCGAGGACCTGACGTCTTCGGAATGCGACGATGTTTCATAGCACCTCGTTCAATCCGCAGACGCTTGCGCTGATGCGGCGCGTCCTGGAAGAGGCGGTCGATACCCTGCCTTATCCGGTGTCGTCGGGTCATGTGCAGGCGCTTGCCAGAAACATCCTTGATTTGGCCGCGCAGGGCGAGCGGGATCCTCAACGCATGAAGTTGCTCGCGCTGCTGGCGTTGCGCTCCAAGACGTAACCTGATCGGATGATGGAGCGAGGCAATCTGACGCGCGTCTGACCGGAGGGACGTCCGCTCGGAACTGCGCTACAATGTCCGCGTTGAGTTACGTTCAACTCCATATGGGGAAGATCGATGACCGACATTGATCGCGGATTCGTGGCCACGATGCTGGGAGAAGCCGTGCTGCGGTTGTGGGGAAGTTTGCCGGCGGGTATTCAGGAGCAGATTTTCAACGCCTCGGTTCATGACCAGGAGGCCTCGCGCACCAAGCTCGCGCAATTCCTGCATGACGTGCATCCGCGGACGCTCGGCCGCTCAGTCGCATCCTGACGCCGGGGCACCTTCATCTCATGCTGCTGTTCGGTGCTGCTGAATGACATTCCGCTGAAAGCGGAGGCATGCAGGCGGAGACATGTATATGGCTGCGGGATATTGATGGTGGGCGCACAAGGGATCGAACCTTGGACCTCTCCCGTGTGAAGGGAACGCTCTCCCGCTGAGCTATGCGCCCGAAACGGACCGCCGGATCCGTTTGACGGGGCGATTTATGAAGGTGTGGGGGGGAGTGTCAAGCGCGCTGACCGCGATCCGGTGTGATGGCGGCATTTTTCGTGGGTTTTTCCAGCAAGCTGGGTACGGCGAAGCGCGTTACCGGATCGAAGCCCGGTTTTGCGCGGCGTGAGATTGCAGGGCGCGAATGCGCTGGGCCAGGCTGCCCTTCGGCTCGTTGGCGGCGCCGTTCGTTGCCGCGGCGCCGACAATGTTGCTGATCGTCGGCTTGGCTTGTTCCGCCGCCAGAATGGCCTCGATCGGGGAATCCGGCCCTTCGAGAGTGGCCGTCAATTTGGCGACTTCCGCTGCGATCTCGCTGATCCGCTCGCGCAGCAGCGTGCTATCCGGGGGCAGGCTGCCAGCGTTCGGTGCCTGCCGATGCAGGGCCTGCGCGGCCTCGGTCTCCCGGTGCCGCAACGCGATCTCGGCGTCGCGCTCAGTCAGGGTCTTGTCCTGCGCCGCGATCCGTTCCTCGAGATCCCTGATGCGTTTGCCAAGGTCGGCGGCTTCACCGGTCTTGGTGGCGAGAGCCCGCTCGAGATTGGCGAATTGGCTCTTGACCTGTTCGGTCTGGGCATGCGCAGCGGTGACAGCCGCGCTCTGTTCAGAAAGTGCTGCGTTCAATTTGGCCATTTCGGCCTGCCGGTCGCGAAGCACCTGCTCGGCGTCTTGCAACGCCTGTGTCCTGGCGGCGAAGTCCGCCTCAACTGCGCGAAGTTGCTCCTGCAACGCCTTTTCGCGTGCCTCGACCGCGAAAATGGCGGCGTTTTTCTCGCCCAGTTCCATTTTCAGCCGGTTGATGGCATCGGATTTCTTGCCAAGCTCGGCAAGCTGACTTGTGGTCTTGTTCTTGAGCTGCTCGACATTCATTTCGAGCCGTCGCGCCGACATCGCAAATTCGGCGCGCAACTGGTCCTTGTCGGCCTGAATCTCGGCCATCGACAATGGAGTGGCCGCCTCGAGGCGCCGTATCGTCAGGCGTACCGCGCGGTTATGCACCAGCGGGACGATCATCAGTCCGCACAGCATCGAGACCAGGAAACCGATCGCCAGATACATGATCGGCTCGACCATCACTCCATCTCCTTGCCATTGATCCGCTTTCGCGCGGCCCGCGGATAGGGGCAACAGGCTGGCGGACCAGCCGGTTATCATGGATCGGCGGCTTTGTCACAACGGCGGCGCGGCAGGTCTGCTGCCTGAAAAGCGCAGCTTCCGATGCCTTGCCGACCGCCGGAAGCCGTGCCCTAGAAGGGATTCCAGGTCGCGTGCGGCGTGAACTTCAGATAGCCGACATTGGCCCCGAGCCGCAGGCCGACACCGGAGCGGATCGGCACCAGCACGACGCCGTTTGCAGTCAGCGCGGTCATGCCGAAGCCGCCGATGAAATAGGCCGAGCCATCAATGCCGGCGAACCGCTGATAGATCGCGTCGGTGGCCGGCAGGTTGTAGACCAGCATCATGGTGCGCGCGCCGTCGCCGCCCCAATCGAAGCCAACTGATGGCCCCTGCCAGTAGACCCGCAGGTCGCCCGCATTCTTGGTGTACAGCGTGCCTTCGCCATAGCGCAGGCCGGCGACGATGGCGCCGCTGCCCTCCTCGCCGAGCACATAGCCGTTGGGCAGGCCCCAGCGGCTCACCGCCCGTTCCATCACCGAGGCGAGGCCGCGCGAAACATTGCCGAAGAAGCGATGGCCGGCGCCGAGCAGTTCATCGGTGCCGTAAGTATCGGATCTGGCGACGCGCTGGGCGGAAGCGGGGAGGGAGAACGAGATCGTGGCGAGAAAAACGAGGGCAACCAGACGTGATGCGAAGGTCATGAAAGAACCTCTTGGACCAATATCGGCTCTGGCCTCGGCCGTTTAACGCCTTGCTGACCGGCGTCTCCTAAGCTGTGCCATTCCGACTCAAAATCTTATCGGCACCAACTATGACGGCACGGCGGCAGGAAAATAAAGGGCGGCGCTTTTGGCCGGGTCACAGGGCGTGTGCAATCGCCGGGCGATCTGCCGAATCGGCTGTTTGCCGCCTTGGAATTGTCGGGTTGCTGATGCTGGCGATTTTGTTCATCGCCATGAACATTGACCGCGCCGCTGCCGCGTTCACCGAGCGTGTGGTGTCGGACCGGCACACGGGGCTCGCCATCGGCGGCTACGATCCGGTGGCTTATTTCACCGATGCCAAGGCTCTGCCGGGCAGCCCCGGGCTTGAGGCCGCACAAGGCGGTGCGGTCTGGCGTTTCCGCAACGCCGACAACCGCAAGTTCTTTCTCGCCCGCCCCGAGATCTACGCCCCGCAATTTGGCGGTTATGATCCGGTCGATCTGGCGCGCGGCGCGATCGTCGCCGGCCAGCCGCAACTCTGGCTGGTGGTCGGTAGCCGGCTTTATCTGTTCAGCCGCGAGGATAACCGCGATGCGTTCGCGGCCAAGCCGGGGCATTTCGCCGGTGAGGCCGGCAACCGATGGCCGGCGCTGAGCGCCACCTTGGCGGATTACTAGCGCGGTGCAGCTAGGGCCGCTTCCGGGTGGCCGCCGGATCGCCCCAGGCAATGAAATTCGGCACCAGGTAATGGCCGGGCGTGGTTCCGAACCGGAGCGGCGCACCGCTGCCGTCCGTCACATGGCCCCCGGCGGCGGTGACGATGGTGTGCCCGGCGGCGATATCCCATTCGGAGGTCGGAGACAGGCGCGGGTAGACGTCGATGGCGCCCTCCGCGACCCGGCACAGTTTGATGGCGGAGCCAAGCCTTTCGCGGACGGCGCCGGGTCGCGCGGCAATAAAGGCTTCGGTGCGGGGATCGCCATGGGAGCGGCTGACGCCGGCGACCCAGGGCTGGCCGCGCGCGGGGTGGGGTCGGGTGTGGATCGGCTGGCCGGGTTGTGGCAAGCCGTCGGCGGTGATCGCCAGCCGTTCGGCACCCTGACCGACGATGGCGCGCCAGATGGTGCCAAGGGCAGGGGCGCCGATGATCCCGAGCAGCGGTTCGCCATCGGTGACCAAAGCAAGGTTGATGGTGAACTCGCCGCGGCCGGCGATGAATTCCCGGGTGCCGTCCAGCGGATCGATCAGGAAGAAGCTGCTGCCAGCAGGGATAGTGACGGACTGACAGCGTTCCTCGGACAGCGCCGGGATGTCGGGGGCGATTTGCGCTAGCCCCTCGGCGATGATTCGGTCGGAGACCAGATCAGCTTCGCTGACTGGCGATCCGTCGGCCTTGTCGGTGACGGCCATGGCGCGGTGGTTGATGGCGGCGACCGCGACGCACGCGTGCGCGACGAGGGCGGTCAGCGGCTCCATCAGAGTCTGCGCCGCGGCGGCGTCAACCCGGCGTCCGCCGGCTGGAATCGAGCTACTCATCGGACCGGCCATCATCATGAATTCGGGGAGACGGCCACGCCATCGTGTCCAATCGGGGGTTCAATCGGCTGCTGTCAATCCGCCGCTTCGGTGGCCGCGGCTGGATTCGCAGTGTATCCATACGCCTTATGATTCGTCGCGTCAGTCCCGCGCTCCCGTCTTTATCGCAATAAATAGCAGGAAAACTGTATGTCTGACACGCCCGGCCTTGCCCCCGACGCTCTCGATCTTGCCGCCCTGCTGTGCTCGCGGGTCTGTCACGACCTGATCAATCCGGTTGGCGCGATCGTCAACGGCCTCGAGGTGATGGATAGCAGTAACAAGGCTGAAGATCGCGAGTTCGCCCTTGATCTCATTCGCAAGAGCGCGACCAGCACCTCTGCCCGGCTGCAGTTCTGTCGCATCGCTTATGGTGCCGCCGGCTCGGCCGGCACCCAGATCGATCTCGGCGACGCCCAGAAAGTGGCGCGGGGACATTTGGAAGATGCCAAGACCAAGCTGACTTGGAATTTGCCGCATATGTACATGGCCAAGAACCGGGTGAAGCTGCTGCTGAACATGCTGGTGATCGCCCAGCAGGCGATTCCACGCGGCGGCGAACTGATCGCCGATCCGATCGGTGAAGGTGAGACCATGGGCTTTCGCGTGCGCGCCGCCGGTCCGAATGCCCGCGAGCCGCACAACATGCGCGAGCAGCTCAACCTCGCTAATGCGGGCACGGTCACCGCGCATGCCGTGCAGCCTTATTACACCGCGCTGCTGGCGCAGGCTTGCGGGCTTGGCATCGCGCTGGCGGTGGAGACCGATGCGGTGGTCGTCACCGCGTCCTGACGCGCCCTGATTGTTAACAAATCGTTTGCGGCGGCACTCGGGTGCGAGTGTCGCCGCTTACTGTTTGTTCAGTGCGTCCTTTTGCCTTTACTCAACTATTATTAAACGCTTTGCATGGAAACTGGCCCGGATATGGCGTGGCGTGTTTGCGCCCCTGCGTGAAGGCTGCTTTTTCATGGATGATTTGCTGAGAGAATTCCTCACGGAGACCAATGAGAGTCTCGATACCGTTGACAATCAGCTGGTCAAATTCGAGCAAGATCCCAATAACGCGAAGATTCTCGATAATATCTTCCGGCTTGTTCATACCATCAAAGGCACCTGCGGCTTTCTCGGGTTGCCGCGACTTGAATTGCTCGCACATGCAGCCGAAACCCTGATGGGTAAATTCCGCGATGGCATGCCGGTCACCGGCGAGGCTGTCACGCTGATCCTGGCGACCATCGATCGCATCAAGGACATCCTCGGTCAGCTTGAGGCCAATGAGGTCGAGCCCGAGGGCAGCGATCCGGATTTGATCGACGCCCTCAATCATATGGTGGAAATCGGCATGCAGGCGATGTCCAGCGACGCGTCGCCGCCTCCGGCTCCGGCCTCGCAAGCGAAATCTGCGACCGAGGGTGCGCTGGTCGTTCAAACCCTTGAGCGCGAACTGCGTCCCGGCGAAGTTTCCCTGGACGAGCTCGAGCGCGCTTTCCGGGAGACCGAAACCGAAGTGCCTTCGCCGTCGATCGCGCCGGCAGCGGAGGCTGCACAGCCTGCACCTGCGAAACCTGCGCCGGCTCCCGCCAAGGCTGCGCCGAAGGGTGCTGCGAAAGCAGGCAAGAAGCCAGGTGGCGAAGGTGAAGCAACCGAAGCCGACAAGGTGTCCGCGCAGTCCATTCGCGTCAATGTCGATGCGCTCGAACATCTGATGACGATGGTCTCGGAGCTGGTGCTGACCCGCAACCAGTTGCTGGAAATCAGCCGCCGTCACGAGGACAACGAATTCAAGGTGCCGCTGCAGCGGCTGTCGAACGTCACAGCCGAGCTGCAGGAAGGCGTGATGAAGACGCGCATGCAGCCGATCGGCAACGCCTGGCAGAAGCTGCCGCGCATCGTGCGGGACCTGTCGGCCGAACTCGGTAAGCAGATTGAGCTGGAAATGCACGGCGCCGACACTGAGCTCGACCGCCAGGTGCTCGACCTGATCAAGGATCCGCTGACGCACATGGTGCGCAACTCGGCGGATCACGGACTGGAAGGCCCGGCGGAGCGTCTCGCCGCAGGCAAGCCCGAGCAGGGCACCATTCGGGTGTCGGCCTATCATGAAGGCGGACACATCATCATTTGCATCGCGGACAACGGCCGCGGCCTCAACACCGAGCGGATCAAGGAAAAGGCGCTGCAGAACGGCATTGTCAGCGAGAGCGAACTCGAGAAGATGAGCGAGGCGCAGATCCACAAATTTATCTTCGCGGCCGGCTTCTCGACCGCGGCGGCGGTGACCAGCGTGTCGGGTCGCGGCGTCGGCATGGACGTGGTGCGCAACAATATCGACCAGATCGGCGGTCATATCGACGTCAAGTCGGTGCCGGGCGAGGGATCGAGCTTCACCATCAAGATTCCGCTGACACTTGCGATCGTCTCCGCGCTGATCGTCGAAGCCGCCGGCGAGCGTTTCGCGATCCCGCAGATTTCGGTGGTCGAACTCGTGCGCGCCCGCGCCAACTCCGAGCATCGCATCGAGCGGATCAAGGAAACCCCGGTGCTGCGTCTGCGCAACAAGCTGTTGCCGCTGCTGCATCTGAAGAAGCTGCTGAACATCGACGACGGCCAGACCAGCGATCCGGAGAACGGCTTCATCGTCGTCATGCAGGTCGGCAGCCAGACCTTCGGCATTGTGGTCGATGGCGTGTTCCACACCGAGGAAATCGTGGTCAAGCCGATGTCGACCAAGCTGCGCCATATCGGCATGTTCTCGGGCAACACCATCCTCGGCGATGGCGCGGTGATCATGATCATCGATCCGAACGGCATTTCTCAGTCGGTCGGCACCTCGATCGCTGCCCATAACGAGATGTCGGACGAGAGCGCGGCCGCCCGTGCCGCCGGCTCGGAGCAACTGACCTCGCTCCTCGTCTTCAATGCCGGAACGAGCTATCCCAAGGCGGTGCCGCTCGCGCTGGTCACGCGCCTCGAGGAACTCGCGGTCGAGAAGATCGAACGTTCCAACGGCCGCTACATGGTGCAGTACCGCGACCAGTTGATGCCGCTGGTGCAGATGGATGGCGTGACGATCCGCAGCGAGGGCGTGCAGCCGATCCTGGTGTTCGTCGATGATGGCCGTTCGATGGGGCTCGTAGTCGATGAGATCATCGACATCGTCGAAGAAAATCTCAACATCGAGGTCGCGAGCGTACAGGAAGGCATCCTTGGCTCTGCGGTGATCAAGGGGCAGGCGACCGAAGTGATCGATGTCGGCCACTTCCTGCCGATGGCGTTCGCCGACTGGTTCATCCGCAAGGATATGCACGTCTCGGCGACCGCGCAGGATGTCCTGCTGGTCGATGACTCGGCCTTCTTCCGCAATATGCTGGCGCCGGTGCTGAAGGCCGCGGGCTATCGCGTCTCCACCGCCAACAGCGGCACCGAAGGTCTCAACGTGCTGCGCTCCGGCCGGCAGTTCAACGTGATCCTGACCGATATCGAGATGCCCGATATGAACGGCTTCGAGTTCGCCGAGGCCATTCGCTCTGATCAGCGTACCGCGACCACGCCGATCATCGCGCTGTCGTCGCTGGTTTCGCCGGCCGCCATCGAGCGCGGACGGCAGGTCGGATTCCACGACTACGTCGCCAAATTTGATCGGCCGGGGCTGATTGCGGCACTCAAGGAACAGACATCTCACATCAACCGGGCGGCGTAAGGACGACACGATGAGCACTCAGATGGAAAACGCCGAGGCTGGAATCACCGAATACGTCACCGCCATGATCGGCGGGCAGCTGTTCGGTCTGCCGATTGCACGCGTGCAGGACGTGTTCATGCCGGAGCGGTTGACGCGGGTGCCGCTGGCGGGAGATGATGTCGCGGGGCTGCTCAATCTGCGCGGCCGCATCGTCACCGCTATCGACATGCGCGCGCGGCTCGGTCTGCCGAAGAACAACGATGGACGGCCGCCGATGGCGGTCGGCGTCGATCATCGCGGCGAATCCTACGGCCTTCTGATCGATTCGATCGGTGAGGTCATGAAACTATCGGATGATGTGCGGGAGATGAATCCGGCCAATCTCGATCCCCGCATGGAAAAGGTTGCGGGCGGCATCTATCGGCTCGAAGGGCAGTTGATGGTGGTGCTCGATGTCGATCGCGTGCTGGAGATCGCGCCCGACGCGATGGCAGCATAACGGTCGGATAAGGAAACGCCCCGAACGGGTTCGAGAAAAGCAGAGGCCAACATGAAAACATGTCTCGTTGTCGACGACTCCAGCGTAATCCGTAAGGTGGCAAGGCGGATTCTCGAAGGGCTTGATTTCAACATTGTCGAAGCCGAGGACGGAGAAAAGGCGCTCGAGGCCTGCAAGCGCGGCATGCCCGAGGCAGTCCTGCTCGACTGGAACATGCCGGTGATGGATGGCCTCGATTTCCTGCGCAACATGCGCATGATGCCCGGCGGCGACCAGCCGAAGGTCGTGTTCTGCACCACGGAGAACGACGTTGCGCATATCGCGCGTGCGCTTCACGCCGGTGCGAACGAATACATCATGAAGCCGTTCGACAAGGAAATCGTCACGGCGAAGTTCCAGGAGGTTGGCCTGATCTGAGGCCGCCCCTGCGCGGGCGGCATCCGCCGTCCCGTTTGCTGAGTCAGTATGCGTTAAGCTGGTAGGTTTTATGAGTGTTGATGTCGTCGCGGCCCCGACTCCAGGTCTGACGCAGGTTGAACCGCTCCGGGTGATGGTCGTCGACGATTCCGCAGTGATCCGCGGGATGATCTCCCGTTGGATCGAGGCGGAGCCGGACATGGTTGTCGCGGCGTCGGTGCGTACCGGTCTTGATGCCGTCAATCAGGTCGAGCGTGTCATGCCCGACGTGATGGTGCTGGACATCGAGATGCCGGACATGGACGGCATTTCCGCGTTGCCCTTGCTACTGGCAAAGAAGCGCGATCTTGTCGTCATCATGGCGTCGACGCTGACCCGCCGTAACGCGGAGGTCAGCCTCAAGGCGCTGTCGCTTGGCGCGAGCGATTACATTCCCAAGCCGGAAAGTACCCGCGAGACCGGCAGCGTCGATATCTTCAAGCACGATCTCGTCCTGAAAATCCGTTCGTTTCGCGCGCGGCTTCGCCGCCGTGCGATGGTTGCTAGCCCTCCGCTTGCACCAATAGCGCGCTCGCCGTTCGCGGTTCCTGTCGCTGCGCCTGTTCAGCATGTGCCAGTGAAGATCGCATTGCGTCCGTTTGCCAAGACGACGCCTCGGGCGCTGCTGATCGGCTCCTCCACCGGCGGCCCGCAGGCGTTGATGACGGTCATCACGGAACTGCAGCCGGTGATCGATCGCGTTCCGGTGCTGATCACCCAGCATATGCCGCCAACCTTCACCACGATTCTTGCCGAGCACCTGACGCGCGTCAGTGATCGTCGGGTGCAGGAAGCGGTCGATGGCGAAATCGTCAAGGCGGGGCGGGTCTATATCGCGCCCGGCGGTCTTCACATGCGCGTGGCGCGCCATGGCGCAAATGTGGTCATCGCGCTCGATAACGGGCCGCAGGTGAATTTCTGCAAGCCCGCGGTTGATCCGATGTTCATGTCGGCGATCGATGTTTGGCAGAACGATATTCTGGCGGTCATCCTCACGGGTATGGGTTCGGATGGCATGCGTGGCGGCAAGGACATCGTGGCCGCCGGCGGCAACGTCATCGCTCAGGACGAAGCAACCAGCGTTGTGTGGGGCATGCCGGGCTCAGCGGCTCAGGCCGGGATTTGCGCTGCCGTCCTGCCGCTGAATCAGATTGCACAGAAAGTGCAGAAGGTTTTTCAGGGAGATCTTTCGTGAATCAGGTCGAGTACGATTATTTACGGAAGCTGCTGAAAGACAGATCCGGTCTCATTCTTTCGGACGACAAGCAGTATCTCGTCGAGAGCAGGCTTTTGCCGCTGGCGCGCAAGGCTGGTCTCACGAGTATCAGCGAGCTCGTGCTGAAGATACGGAATGGCGCCGAAGGCACGATTTCGGATGTCGTCGAGGCGATGACGACCAATGAGACGTTCTTCTTTCGTGACAAAATTCCGTTCGACCATTTCAAGGATTCAGTGATCCCGGAACTGCTCAGGGCGCGCGCGGCGCGCAAGAGCCTGCGTGTCTGGTGTGCGGCGGCTTCCACCGGGCAGGAGCCGTATTCCCTCGCCATGATTCTCAAGGATATGGGCGCGGCGATTACCGGCTGGCGCATCGAGATCATTGCGACTGATCTCTCGCAGGAAGTGCTGGAGAAGTGCAAATCCGGAATCTACAGCCAGTTCGAGGTCCAGCGCGGCCTGCCGATCCAGAAGCTGGTGACGCATTTCAAGCAGATCGGTGAAACCTGGCAGATCAATCCCGAGATTCGGGCTATGGTGAACTTCCGCCAGTTGAACCTGCTGCATGATTTCAGCAGTCTCGGCGTTTTCGACGTCATCTTCTGCCGCAACGTGCTGATCTATTTCGACCAGCAGACCAAGGCAGGAATCTTCAACCGCCTGCTCAAATCCAATGAGCCGGACGGATATCTCTTTCTCGGCGCAGCCGAGACGGTGGTCGGTCTGACGGATGCGTACCGGCCCTGTCCGGAGCGCCGCGGGCTGTATGTGCCGCGCACGGCGTCGATCGCCTCGCCGGGACTGGTGCCGGGTATGGCGGCCGGCGCTCGCGCCACCGCCACCGCCGCTGCACGCTGATCTGCGAGATCCTGCTTTGAACTCCGATTGTGGCTAGCTGCCGGGCGCAAGCTCGGCGGCCGGCGCAGCTCGATTTGGTGGAGTTGCATTTCTCTCGCCTGCATGCGCTGACGACACGCGCAGTCTGCTGCGCAAACAAAAACCCCGCCATTTGCGGCGGGGTTCAGATGGCCATGGAGAGCAGGAGGAGACGTCAGGCAGGAATGCGGGCCTCGTCCTCGTGCGGTTCACGCAGCACATAGCCGCGGCCCCACACGGTCTCGATGAAATTGCGGCCTTCGGAGGCGTTGGCGAGCTTCTTGCGCAGCTTGCAGATGAAGACGTCGATGATCTTCAGTTCGGGCTCGTCCATGCCGCCGTAGAGGTGGTTGAGGAACATTTCTTTGGTCAGGGTGGTGCCCTTGCGGAGCGACAGCAGCTCCAGCATCTGGTATTCCTTGCCGGTCAGATGCACGCGCTGGCCACCGACCTCGACGGTCTTGGTGTCGAGATTGACGATCAGGTCGCCGGTCTGGATCACCGACTGGGCATGGCCCTTGGAACGGCGCACGATCGCGTGGATGCGCGCCACCAGTTCGTCCTTGTGGAACGGCTTGGTCATGTAGTCGTCGGCACCGACGCCGAGACCCTTGACCTTGTCCTCGATGCCGGCGAGGCCGGAGAGGATCAGAATGGGTGTTTTGATCTTGGAGACACGAAGCTGCTTGAGAACTTCATATCCGGACATGTCCGGCAGGTTCAGGTCGAGCAGAATGATGTCGTAGTCATAAAGCTTGCCGAGATCGATGCCCTCTTCGCCGAGATCCGTCGTGTAGACGTTGAAGCTCTCGGATTTGAGCATCAGCTCAATCGACTGCGCGGTGGCGCTGTCATCTTCTATCAGCAATACGCGCATGCCAGTCCCCTAATAGTCGCCGCACAGGGCGTCAGGTCGGCCGCACTTGCGGCACTGAAACGCCTTTGAACAACTGATTCGAATCCTGACGACATATGGTTAACAAATGCTGATTCAGCCGCGCAAGCTCTTTCGTGCAATTTTGGTCGAATCGCCGTAAGATGTTGCCGTAAAGCAGCTTTTTGTATCCGTCACCGTTCAGTCTTCACCTTAAGAGCCGGATCTAACCGACTCCTGCGATTCGCACCTTCCTTCTGAAGGTCGAGCAGCTTTCAGTTACCAAAGACAGTGACGCAATGATTAACGATGCGGGTAAACACCGGGTTAAGGGCATCGTCTCAAGGTGCCGAAACTTAAGGTTTTCGCAATGAAAGCGCTCGCCGAGCAGATCTCCGACATTGACGCCGTCAATATTTATGGCCGCGTCGTCGGTGTGCGCGGCCTGATGGTCGAGGTCGCCGGACCGATCCATGTGATGTCGGTCGGCGCGCGCATCGTGATCGAAACCGGGCATGGCCGTTTCATTCCCTGCGAGGTCATCGGCTTTTCCGGCAGCAATGCAGTGGTGATGCCGTTCGCCGGTCTCGAGGGCGTGCGGCGCGGCTGCCGCGCCGTGATCGCCAACGCCGCCGGGCAGGTCAGGCCGTCGCCTTCCTGGCTCGGTCGCGTCGTCAACGCGATGGGCGAGCCGATCGACGGCAAGGGGCCGCTGGTGCAGGGTGCGGCGCCGATGCCGTTCCGCAACTCGCCGCCGCCGGCGCATTCGCGGCGAAGGGTTGGCGCGCCGCTTGATCTTGGGGTGCGCGCGCTCAACACGTTCCTCACCTGCTGCCGCGGCCAGCGCATGGGTATCTTCGCCGGTTCCGGCGTCGGCAAATCGGTGCTGCTGTCGATGCTGGCGCGCAATGTCGATGCCGACGTCTCGGTGATCGGTCTGGTCGGAGAGCGCGGCCGCGAGGTCCAGGAGTTTCTGCAGGACGATCTCGGCGAGGAAGGCCTTGCGCGCTCGGTGGTGGTGGTAGCGACCTCGGACGAGCCGGCGCTGATGCGGCGGCAGGCGGCTTACCTGACGCTTGCCATCGCGGAATACTTTCGCGACGAGGGAAAGGACGTCATGTGTATGATGGACTCGGTGACGCGCTTTGCCATGGCCCAGCGTGAAATCGGCCTGTCCGCGGGCGAGCCGCCGACCGCGAAAGGCTACACTCCGACAGTGTTCACCGAACTGCCCAAGCTGTTGGAGCGCGCCGGGCCGGGGCTTGGAGAGGGCTCCATCACCGGCATCTTCACGGTGCTGGTCGATGGCGACGACCACAACGAACCGGTCGCCGACGCGGTGCGCGGCATTCTCGATGGCCACATTGTCATGGAGCGTGCGATCGCCGAGCGCGGGCGCTATCCGGCGATCAATGTCTTGAAATCGGTCTCCCGCACCATGCCGCGGTCCGCCGACCCCGCCTTCCTGCCGGTCATCACCCGGGCGCGCCAGACCATGGCGACCTATGCCGACATGGAAGAGCTGATCCGGCTCGGTGCCTACCGGGCGGGCTCCAGCGCCGAGGTCGATGAGGCGATCCGTCTGCACGAGCCGCTGGAGGATTTCCTGCGCCAGGCCAAGGACGAAGCCACCGGCCTTGAGGCTGGCTACCTGCAGTTGCAGACAATCCTCGGTTCTGTGGAAACGGAACGCTAACTTTGTCAGGCCATGATCCGCAACGTCTGTATTTTAAGCCGGCGGGGTCCTTGAGGGGAGGCCGGCAGTGTCCCGCTTTCGGGTTGGGACTTCTGGGGAGTACGAGTCGATGAAGTCACGAGAAACCCTGATCCGTCTGAAGAAATTTCAGGTCGATGAAAAGCGCCGCAGGGTCGCCCAGATCGAGAGCATGATCGCGGACTTCCAGCGTATGTCGGTCGATCTTGAGCGTGAGATCCAGATCGAGCAGGATCGCGCGGGCATCCAGGATCCGGCTCATTTCGCTTATCCGACCTATGCCAAGGCTGCGATCCAGCGCCGCGAGAATCTGACCCGGTCGGCCGACGAACTGCGCGGGCAGCTGGAAGAAGCCAAGGCGCTGCTGGGCGAGGCGTTTGAGGAGCTCAAGAAGGTTGAATTGCTCGACGAGCGCGACCAGGCCCGTGAGCGAGCCGAGGAGAACGCCCGTGAACAGGCCGACCTCGACAGCATCGGGTTGATGCGCTCGCGGATCGCGATGGCCTGAAGGAGACGGTCCCTCTGTCGCAGACCGCAGCGAAATACCATTTGTTCGAACCCGGGCCGCAAGGTCCGGGTTTTTCGTTTGAGGAGCCCTCCGGGGCTTTGCCAAACGGCAAGCCGGACTGGCATAAATATGGGTACGGGCCGGGGTTGGGGAATCCCGGCTGCGCGGGGGGGTGGCAACAGGGGCTTGGGGGAATCCGACATGACGACGCCGGCCGAACTTGTCTGGCTTATGGCTTCAGTTGCGAAGCATGACAAAGCCGCTTTCGAGCGTCTGTATGAAGCGACGCGGGCGCGGGTTTTCGGCGTCGTTCTTCGTGTGCTTCGCGATCAGGCGCTTGCCGAGGAAGTTCTGCGCGACACTTATATCCGAGTTTGGAACGAGGCCGGACAGTTCAACCCAAGCGCGGGATCGCCGATCGTCTGGATCGTATCGATGGCGAGAAACAGCGCGCTCGATGTCGTCCGCAAGCGCGGCGCGGTGCCGTCCGCTCATGCTTCTGCCTCCGACCTCGCCTCGGATACGCCGGCGCCGCTCGCGCGCCGCGACATGACGGATGATTTGAAGCAGTTGCTCGAATGCGTCGGCCGGCTCGATGCGGACCGGCAGAAACTGGTGCTGCTTGCGTATTACAATGGCTGGAGCCGCGAAGAGCTGGCGGAGAAATTCGGCAAGCCGCTGACCCTTGTCAGAACATGGCTGCGGCGCAGCGTGCTCGATATTCGCGGCTGCCTGGGGCTGACATGATGGCATACAGCGACGATCACATCGCGCTTGCCGCGGAATATGCGCTCGGCACTCTCGATGCCGACGAGCGCGCGCTCGTGGAGACCATGATGATCGTCGATCATGGTTTCAAGGCCATGGTCGAGGCATGGAGCCTCAAGCTCGCGCCGCTGCATCAGATGGTTGCGCCGGTTGAACCGCCGATCAGTGTCTGGGACCAGATCGCTGCATCGCCGGATTTCACGCGCGTGCAGACGTCAGCCGCATTGCCTGAAGAAAAGCCGGTACCTGCGCTCGCATCTGTGTCGGTGTCTGCTCCCGCGTCTGCGCTGGTATCGGGTATTTCTCCTCATCCCGTTGCCGCACCGGCCATGCCCAAGGATCAGCCGGCATTGCCGGGCGAGGATAAGAGTGGGAGTGGCGCAGCGTCTCCCGACGTAGCCTATGCCGAGGAAATGGCGGCGACGGTGGTCGCGTCGTCAACCGATCATGTTGAAGCTCCCGCGCGTCATCGTAGCGCCGCTGTGGGGCGAGGCGGGTACGGCTTTGGCTTTGCCATGACGGCGGTGGCGGCTGCCCTGGCGGCAGTGCTTGCGCTACAGCTTTATCGTCCCGAACTGCTGCCGGAGCCAATCCGGGTCAAACCGAAAGTGCAGATCGTTGAGGTGCCGGCACCAGCCCCTTCGAAAGCGGCGCAGTTGGTCGCAGTGCTGCAGCAGAATGCCGCCGAGCCGGCGTTTCTCCTGACCGTCGATCCGGCGAGTAAGAGTTTCACCGCGCGGCGGGTCGGTGCTCCGGCTCTGTCCGGCAGAAACTACGAGTTATGGATTGTGTCCGACAAACTGCAGCGGCCGCGCTCGCTTGGCGTGATCGCGGATAACGGCTTCACCACCCGCGGCGTGCTTGCCGACTACGACACGGACATGATCAACCGCGCGGTCTATGCCATCACGGTGGAACGGCAGGGCGGATCGAACGGCGTGCCGACCGCCAATCCGATCTATGCCGGCAAGCTGGTCGAGAGCGTTCCCGGCAAAGCGCGCTAGCGCAATTTCGTTTTAAGCTGAACTCTAAGGATGCACAGGCATCCGATATCTCCCCTCCGGGAGAGGTGAACCGAGCGCAAATTTGCGGTCGATGAAAGCACTTGAATGCCGACAACAAAAAACGCCCGTGGGGAGCGGGCGTTTTCTGTCCGGTCCATTGGGGGGGTGGACCGTCGGGGTATTCACGAGGCGACTTCGGGGGGCGGGGAAGAACCTCATGAATTCGTCAATGACATCGCGTCAGCGCACCACCTGCGTATCCGAACTGGAGATCATCATGGTCTTGCTGGCTTTCAGAACCGGTCCGCTCGCCCGCGCAGTCTGCGTTAGGCCGTCATCGCTCGTCAGATGGGCGGAAATGCCGAGAACGGCCACGCCAATGGCTGCGACAAGCGCGACGATTACGATCTTCAAGTGGGTCGTACGATCGGCGCTGTAGAACGAATGATTCATTCCGGCCTCCCACAACGTCGTCGACCATTTGTCTCGTCTGCGCACGGCGCGGTTCGAACTCACGTACAAGAACGTGGGGAGGAGGCTTTTGTTTCCCAGATGGTTTCACAAACGAGTGAAAAGGTGTGAAAGCCTGAGAGCTTTGAAATTAAAACTAAAATATTTCAACGGCTTATCAATTCGCCATTTCGACGTATTGCGGACATAATGCGTTTGAGTGAGTAGAAAACGTTTGTGTGTGACAAAAAAGCACAGGCCTCAGGAACTTCAAGCCGCCGCCTCAGATGCTGCCAACCGTCTTCAGCTTCGCGCGGGGGTGGATTTCCGCCTGCGACAGCACGGTGGTCTGGGACCGGAAGCGTTCCACCAGTGAGCGCACGAACGGACGGATGGCCGCCGAGGTGACCAGCACCGGAGCCTCGCCTTCGCGGGCCGCCTGCTCGAAGCGGTCGCGAACGATGCTCATGAACTCAGACAGTTTCGAGGGCTGCATCGCCAGGCTGCGGTCGTCGCCATTGCCAATCAGCGATTCCGCGAAGGCTTGCTCCCACTTCGCCGACAATGCGATCAGCGGCAGGTAGCCGTTGATCGAGGTGTTCTGCGCACAGATCTGCCGCGCCAGCCGCGCCCGCACGTGTTCGACCAGGGTGGCAGGATTGCGCGAGAAGGCGAGCGCATCGGCGATGCCCTCGAGGATGGTCGACAGGTCGCGGATCGAGATGCGCTCGGCGAGCAGCAGTTGCAGCACGCGCTGGATGCCGGACACCGTGATCTGGCTCGGCACGATATCCTTGACGAGTTCGCCCTGTTCCTTCGGCAGCTCCTTGAGCAGCTTCTGCACCTCGCCGTAGGACAACAGGTCCGCCATGTTGTTCTTGAGCAGCTCGGTGAGATGGGTGGACAGCACGGTGGCGGCATCGACCACGGTGTAGCCCTTGAGCGAGGCCTCCTCCTTGAGCGAGGCGTCGACCCATGTCGCGGGCAGGCCGAAGGTCGGTTCGGTGGTATGGGTGCCGGGCACGTCGACCTGATGGCCGGATGGATCCATGACCATGAACTGGTTGGCCCAGATCCGGCCGGTGCCGGCGTCGACTTCCTTGATCTTGATGATGTAGCTGTTGGCCTCGAGCTGGACGTTGTCGAGAATACGCACCGCCGGCATCACGAAGCCCATTTCGATTGCAAGCGAACGGCGCAGCGCCTTGATCTGGTCAGTGAGGCGGTCGTGGCCGTCAGGGCCATTGACCAGTGGCAGCAGTGCATAGCCGAGCTCGATCTTCAGATCGTCGATCTTGAGCGCGGAAGAGATTGGTTCGTCTTCCGCGGCTGCCGCTGCTGCTGCGGCCGCCGGTTCGGCGATGGCGCGGGCTGCCTCAGCCTTGGCGGCACGATGACGGGTGCGAGCATTCCAGGCCAGAGCGCCTGCCCCGCCGCCGAGCAGCAGGAACGGCAGCATTGGAATGCCGGGCAGCAGCGAGAGCACCAGCATGACGCCGGACGACATGCCGAGCGCCTGCGGATAGCCGGAGAACTGCTGCATCATCGCCTTGTCGGCGGCGCCGGTGACGCCGGCCTTGGAGACGAGCAGGCCTGCCGCGGTCGAGACGATTAGCGCCGGAACCTGGGTGACGAGGCCGTCGCCGACGGTGAGCAGGGTGTAGGTCTTGGCGGCATCGGCGAAACTCATGCCCTGCTGGCCGACGCCGATGATGATGCCGCCGATGATGTTGATGAACACGACGAGCAGGCCGGCGACGGCGTCGCCGCGCACGAATTTCGAGGCGCCGTCCATGGCGCCGAAGAAGCCGCTTTCATCCTCAAGCTGCTTGCGCCGCTCCTTGGCGACTTTCTCGTCAATCAGGCCCGCCGACAGGTCGGCGTCAATCGCCATCTGCTTGCCCGGCATTGAGTCGAGGTGGAAGCGCGCCGCGACTTCAGCGATGCGGCCCGAACCTTTGGTGATGACCACGAAGTTCACGATCACGAGGATGGTGAACACGATGATGCCGATGACGAAATTGCCGCTCATCACGAAGTTGCCGAACGCTTCGATGACGTGGCCGGCGGCGGCGGTGCCTTCGTGGCCGTGCGATAGGATCAGGCGGGTCGAGGCGAGGTTGAGCGACAGCCGCAGCATGGTCGAGATCAGCAGCACAGTCGGAAACGCCGAGAATTCCAGCGGTGCCTGAATGAACAATGCCGTCATGAGGATCAGTACCGACAGCGTGATCGAAATCGCTAGGAACAGGTCGAGCACGATCGGCGGCAGCGGCAGGATCAGCACCACCAGAATGGTGAGAATGCCGAAGGCCAGCGCGAGATCGCCGCGCTTGAGCATGACGCCGATGTCGGTGAAGCTTGGAATGCCGGAAAGAGCCGGGCTTCGTTCCGCAGTTACATCAACCATTGCCGCCGCTTCCCCGCGCGTGTGCCGCCGTTGGGCCCCAAACGTTTTCGCGGCGGCCGAGGGGCCGCCGGTCGAGAAGTGACTCACCGCACTTGCTTCCACGGGACGCTCCCGCTCCGGCGCGATTGACGATGACACTCAACTCCACCCGGCAATTTTTGCCCGGTGTATGGTTAGTAAAGAGTTAACAGCGGCGGCTGGCGGTATTCAGGTCCGCGATATCCTGGCCTGTTAGGCGGGATGGTCACAAAGGCGTATGGCGCCGTCCGGCGGCTTGACCCGCCGGGCATGGCCGGGGAAGTTGCCGCCGTGTCGCTCTCCCCGCCAGATTCGCATTCCCCCAGCTTCCGTCCGGATTCCGGCGCGGCGTTCGTCCGGCTCGGTCTTGCTTTGCTGATCGGCTCGCTCGGTAGCGTCGGCATGTGGTCCTTCGTGGTCGTGTTGCCGACGGTGCAGGCTGATTTCGGCGTCACCCGTGCGGCGGTTTCCTTCGTCTACACCTGCGCGATGGTCGGCTTCGGCATCGGCGGGGTGATGATGGGCCGGATCTCGGACCGGTTCGGCATCGTCCGGGCAGTCGGGCTCGGGGTGATCGCCCTGGTGGCCGGTTACGTCGGTGCCGGCTATGCGACCACGCTCTGGCAACTCGATCTGATGCATGTGGCGATCGGGCTGGGTGCAGCCGCGACCTTCGGGCCGCTAATGGCCGCGGCCTCGCACTGGTTCGAACGTTATCGCGGTCTGGCGGTGACGGTAGCCGCCAGCGGCAACTATCTCGCCGGCACGTTCTGGCCGACGCTGATCGAGCGCGGCACCGCCTATGCCGGCTGGCGCGCAACTCACATCGCAATAGGCATCAGCTGCGCGGTGCTGATGTCTGCCGTGTTGTGGGTGCTGCAGCGCCAGATCGGAGAGGACCGGGTGCAGTCGCATGAGGACGCGCCGCCGCTCACCGTCGATCTGCGCATGAGCAACAACGCGCTGACCGCGCTGCTCAGTATCGCCTCGATCGCCTGCTGTGTCGCGATGGCGATGCCGCAGGTGCATATCGTCGCCTATTGCGGCGAGCTTGGCTATGGCGTCACCCGCGGTGCCGAAATGCTGTCTTTGATGCTGGCCTGCGGCATCATCAGCCGGATCGGCTCGGGCTTCCTCGCCGACAGGATCGGCGGGCTGCGCACGCTGCTTGTCGGCTCGGTCGCGCAGGGCGTGGCGCTGCTGTTCTATGTGTTCTTCGACAGCCTCACTTCGCTCTATCTGATCTCGGCGATGTTCGGCCTGTTCCAGGGCGGCATCGTACCGAGCTATGCCATCATCGTGCGCGAATCCATGCCGGCGCACGAAGCTGGTGCGCGTGTCGGCATTGTGATCGGTGCATCGGTGCTTGGTATGTCGCTGGGCGGCTGGCTGTCGGGTCTGATTTTCGACAGCACCGGCTCCTACGCCGCAGCTTTCCTCAACGGCCTTGCATGGAACGCGCTCAATCTGATGATCGCGATCTCGCTGCTGCTGCGCGGGCGGCCGCGCCTCACTCCGGCGCGGGCCTGATGTTGCATTTAAGCTAATGCCGTGGCGGCGACAGGTAGCCATTCGGAATGCTGGATGGCCGAGCTGACCAGATAGGCGAAGCCGAGCAGGGCGAGGAAGCCAAGGAAAAACAGCACAAACAGGATCATCGAGATTTGCTTGGCGAGCGCCGAGATGTTGGTGAGCCCAAGACCGCCAGCAATCAGGGAGATGATCAAAAACAGAATGGCCCAGCGAAACATGAAATCCTCCATGGGGACGTTTTGCAACGCTTCTGTCCCGAAGGAAGTTCCATGCTGAAGAGAGTGATGGCGGTGGGGCTGTATCGTCTCCGCCTATGAATTTCGTCGGACCTGCTTCCACAGCGCCGCCGCCGCAGGCGATAGGCGCTTTTCATTTAGGCACGCCAGTCCGACGCGGCGAATCGTGCGCGGCTTAAGACTGCGAAAGACAATTCCATCGAATTTGTCAGGCATCGCTGATGAGGCGATGACGGAGACGCCCTGTCCGCGCGCGACGAACTCGAAAATCGAAGTCAATTGTGAAAGCTCGTGTGTCACCCGCGGTTCGATACCCGCCCGGGCGAATGTTTTCGAGACAAAGCCGCCTGAGCCGGCATGCGTCAGAATAAAGGGATATCGCGCAAGGTCGCGCAAATTGACCGTTTGTGCGGCAGCGAGTTCGTGCTTTGTCGGCAGGACGGCAACCAGCTCGTCGGTGGCCAGCAATTGAGTGTCGAAACGCTCGTTCGGCAGAATGATAATGCCGATCTCGATTTTGCGATCGAGTAACTCCTGTTCGATATCGAGATCCGTCCGTTCGATCACCAGGACTTCGATGCCCGGATAGCGTTTGTGGAATGTGTCAAGGATCGGCGGCAGCAGCTTCAAGGATGCCGTCAGTCCGAACGAGCCGAGCCGCAGCACGCCGGTTTCCAGCCGGGCTCCGGCATGGGCGATGGTCTGAATCAGTTTCAGCGACGCGAACACATCGCGGACATGGGGCAGGATCTGGCGGCCTGCGTAAGTCAGTTCGACGCCGGACGCATTGCGGTCGATGATGGGCGCTCCGAGATTTGTCTCCAGTGCTTTCAAGGCGTGGCTGGTTGCCGATGGCGTCATGCCGAGCGCGTGACCGGCGCTGGCGATGCCGTCCGCTTTGTCCAGCTCAAGCAGAAGCTCGAGTTGCTTCAGGGTGGGGAGGCTGCCCGGGCGTGCGTTTCGCATATTGAAATCAATTTCAATTGTATATGTATAAATTGAAATCATAGGATTGCGGTTGACCTGAGTCAACGAACCTCCATCGTGACGGGAGGGCGTCGGTTAAGCGGGTGTGTCCGGCTCATCTCTGCTGCATGCGCCAGAGACAAGCCGCACTGATCCGCTTTTTGCGAAGGGCGATTTATTGCCCGAGTCAGGAAAGGAGATTGATCCGTCTGCGTGGGGCGTCTTGAGGCCTACGACATCATCCAAACCGAGCGAAATATGTTTGCAGGGAAGGAAGCATGACAAAACCAGAGCAGAAGACGAAAAAGTCTGCGCCGACATCGCGCAGAGAATTTCTGCAGGCGGGCACCGCGACAGTGGGTGCCATAGCCGCAACCGCCATCACCTCGATGAGTGGCGCGGAAGCTGGCCCGGCGACGGGCGATCCCAATGGACCGCCGAATATTCCCGAATGGATGAAGCAGCCCGGCGCGGATGTCGGCAGCCAGATCTATGGCACACCCTCGCCATTCGAAAAGAAAGTCATCCGCAATGTTCCCAAAAACCTGAAGCAATACACTTCCGCCTCCAGCCGCACGCCGCTGCAGGAGCTGGACGGCATCATCACACCGAACGGTGTGTTCTACGAACGCCACCACGGCGGCATTCCCGAGATCGATCCGGCGCAGCATCGCTTGATGATCCATGGCCTCGTCGAGAAGCCGACCGTCTTCACAATGGAGGATATCCGGCGCTATCCCTCTGAATCGCGCATCCACTTTCTGGAATGCTCCGGAAATCCCGGTTTCGAGGCGATCTACAGCAAGACGGCCTCTGATCTTGTTGGCTTGGTCAGTTGTGCCGAGTGGACCGGCGTTCCGCTCAAGACGGTGCTGCAGGATGTCGGCCTGAAGTCGAACGCGAAGTGGATTATCGCCGAAGGCGCCGATGCTGCCGCGCTGACGCGAAGCATTCCGATCGAGAAATGTCTCGACGACGCGATGCTGGTCTACAGCCAGAATGGCGAGCGGCTGCGTCCGGCGCAGGGCTATCCGCTGCGCGTATTCCTGCCGGGCTTCGAAGGTAATATGAGCGTGAAATGGGTGCGCCGGCTGCATGTCTCTGACGTACCGGCTTACTCCCGCGAAGAGACATCGAAATATACCGACTCGATGCCGGATGGCACCGCGCGGCAATTCACATTCTATATGGAGGCGAAATCGATCATCACCCGCCCCTCGGGGACGCAAAGGATCGAGAAGGGCTTCAACGAGATCACCGGCATCGCCTGGAGCGGGCACGGCAAGATCGCGCGAGTCGATATTTCAACCGACAATGGCAAGACCTGGCAGCCGGCCAAACTGCAAAACCCGGTTCTGACCAAGGCGCTGACCCGCTTCCGATTTCCCTGGATGTGGGACGGCAAGCCGACCGTTATTCTCAGTCGGGCAACGGATGAAACGGGCTATGTGCAGCCGAGTTTTGCCGATCTGAAGGCCGTGCGAGGGCTGAAGTCGTTCTACCACAACAATGCGATGCAGCCCTGGCAGATCGCGGAGAGCGGGGAGGTGAGCAATGCAAACGTCAAGGCTTAAGCTCATGGGCGCCGCCGCCCTCGTGCTCGGCGTGAGCTCCATCGCCTACGCGCAGACCAAGACCCAGCTCGGATTTGGCCGCCCTGCGACGACTGCCGAGATCGCGGCCTGGAATATCGACGTGGACCGCGACGGCAAGGGCCTGCCCGCCGGCAAGGGCAGCGTTCAGCAGGGCCGCGAGGTGTTCAACGCACAATGCGCCTCGTGCCATGGCGAAAAAGGCGAGGGCGGCCTCGGCGACCGTCTTGTTGGCGGACAGGGATCGCTCGCCACGCCGAAGCCGATCAAGACCGTGGGTAGCTTCTGGCCTTATGCCCCGACGCTGTTTGACTACATTCGTCGGGCCATGCCGCTCAACGCCCCGCAGTCGTTGACGAATGACGAGGTCTATGCCGTGTCAGCGTATGTTCTGAACATGAATGGCCTGGTCCCGGAGAGTGCGACGCTCGATGCCAAATCGCTGGCAGAGGTCAAGATGCCAAATCGAAACGGATTTGTGCAGGATCCGCGCCCCGATGTGCATAGCAAAACCTGCATGAGCAACTGTTAGTCGAGGCCAACGGCATCCAAAAGAAAAGGGCGGTCCTGATCGTGGAGATCAGGGCCGCCCTTTTTGTCACGATTGATGCGCGTCAACGGATCTATATGGCGCGTCAGTATTTGGTGGTGACCGGCTTAGACGATGATCCCTTTTCAGGAGCCGCAGGGGAAATCTGGAACGTCAGCCACACGTTCCAGCCTTCCGGCCGATGCTCGGCGGCGAATTCCTTATAGCCCTTCACGTTGATGTACCCCTGCATATCGTTGACCGGGAAAAGAAACCCGATCTGCGGTCCAAGGCCGGCCACGCGTGACTTAAACTCGCCAAGTCTGGCGCCACTGCCGCTATCTCCGGTGACCTGCTGGAAGTAATAGCCGACGAGACCGATCATCATCTGCTTGGTGACGAAGTGCGAAGCTCCAAGATCGAGATGCATGTCGACGCCGTTCTGATACTGCGTACTCGTGTTCTTGAAGTTGTAGGTGGCGCCGAGAGTGGCAGAGAATTCATTTCCGGTCTGCGGATTGAGATAGGTGTAACCGAAGCCGCTGTCGATCGCGCCGTGTCCGATGCCCATATTTGCAAGGCGTCGGGCCTGATAGGCGCCGACCGGGATATCGCCAGTGCCGTACCACATGAAATTATTGACGCCCTGATTCCACTTCAGGGTGAATTGCGGGATGACATCGCCGACATTGATGAGGGCGTCACTCCGGTGTCCCGAAACCACGTTTCCCAGTGGACCGGTCAGTGTCGCATCGATGGCTGCCTGATTGCTGCCAGTAATGCCAAGAAGGCTAACCGCGGCCTGTGCGCCGAGGAACGGTGTTTCAAACGTATAGGTTGGGCCAAATACGCCGAGGTCGCCTTGACCCTTGAGGCCGGTGACCACGGCGCCGCCGCGTGTGAACGTCCTGTCGCCGCCTGCGCTGACTGATGTGTGATAATACAGCGAAACCCAAGACCATCCTGGTTGGGCGGGCGCCGAGGCAAGACTTCCAAAAAGGCCGGGCAACCAGAAACTGATGCCGCCTTCATCAGCGAGAGCGGGGTTTGTCGGCAAGCCTGCAAATACAATGAGACCTGTCGCCAGGCCAACGGCATGGCGTGCGTTTGCCCATGATCGTTTCATCGCTGTTCCCCACGTTTCCAATGAACGCCAGCGGATCCCCTCCGCCTCAAAATAACAAACGCAAACGATTCCTGATTAATGCGCGAATACTGAAGATTTCACTGAAGAATCACAAGAGGGAACGGCAGTGGTCAGATCGATAAAGTTTGATGGGACCTGATAAGCCTGCCGTAGCAGCGCTCGCAGCAGTACAGGTGCCAAATGGACTTGCCACCCGCCACCCGTCGACCTAAGCTGCGCCCGTTACTCTGCCTATATTTCTCGATTTCACCAGACGAGTATGCGGCTGTCGGCCGTGAAGGAAGGTGATGATACGGCGAGTTCCTCCAGGAAATTCATAAAAACACGCGCGTGATTACGCGCGTATTGTTTGTTGTTCCGAATGATTTGATTCTTGCCATCCAAGAAGTCGCGTCAGGTGACGAGATTTATATAGTTGATTGAGCGGGGTTACGCGTGGTGGCGATGTCATTGGGGATGGCTCGCTGCATGGAGTTCGTAGCATGTGCGCCAATGGTGGCGTCACAGTCGCTTCCCCGGGACGCCGGCTGAGCTATTGCCGTGCGATAGGTCCCCTGCATATCCGGATATCTCCTCTTAGGTTTCGTGTTCGTCGCCAGTCTCGCTGTCACGAGCGCGGCGACTGTTGCTTGCTGTCTGTCCCAAGAACCTTGTCGCGAAATCGATCTCCCAACGATCAGGAGCGCGTCATGCAGCCGCCAACGATCCGGCAATCGATGTGGCGCTGGAGGAGAGTCTTTTTGATCGGAAGCCAAATGCAGGGGAATTGCGAACACTCAGATCTCAACTAACCTCAGTGCAACAGCGTCTGCGCCGACACAGGCCCCATACGGACACAACACAAGCGTTGCCGGCGACAACTCAATCCGGCGGGACAACATGATGGAGCATGGGCCGCATGAACCTATTGGCAGGCCATCCTGGCGGTGTCGGCAACATGGTTGAAATTCCCGGGGGGCTGTTCCGTATGGGATCGGACAAGCATTACCCGGAGGAAGCGCCAGTTCACCGGGTCAAGGTCGATACCTTCTTCATCGACAGAACGCCCGTCACCAATCGGCAGTTCAAGATGTTCGTCAAAGAGACCGGGCATGTCACGCTGGCGGAGAAGGTCCCCGACGCGAAGGATTATCCCGGGGCGTTGCCGCATATGCTGTATGCCGGATCACTGGTGTTTACGCCGCCCGCGCATGTCACCGACCTGCGTAACTGGGGGCAGTGGTGGGCCTTCATGAAGGGGGCGAACTGGCGCCGCCCCTATGGTCCCAAGAGCAACATCAATACGCTGGATAGTTATCCGGTCGTCCACATCGCCTATGCCGACGCTCTCGCTTATGCGCAATGGGCTGGCAAAGACCTGCCGACGGAAGCGGAATGGGAGTATGCGGCGCGTGGCGGCCTCGATGGCGCCGAATATACCTGGGGCGACGAGTTCACGCCGGGAGGCCGCCAGATGGCCAACACCTGGCAGGGCAATTTCCCGGTCGAGAATCTCAATCTTGATGGCTTCTCGCGCACCTCGCCTGTGACGGCGTTTCCGCCGAACGGATACGGCCTGCACGACATGATTGGAAATGTCTGGGAATGGACCAGCGACTGGTTCGTGCCGCGCCATGATGCCGATGCGCCGAAGGCGTGCTGCGTTCCGCAAAATCCGCGCGGACCGCGTGAGGAAGACAGTTTCGATCCGGCGCAGCCCAATATCAAAATTCCGCGCAGGGTGCTGAAAGGCGGCTCACATCTGTGCGCGCCGAATTATTGCCGGCGCTATCGGCCCGCCGCGCGTCACGCCGAGCCGGTCGATACATCGACCAGCCATGTCGGATTCAGGTGTGTGGTGAGACCGGGGAGGTTGGCATAATGATGCATCGTCGGGCTTTCCTTTTCGGCGTTGTGGTGGCCGCCAGCGTGATGGGGTGTGGCGAAATCGCCATGGCGCAGACGGAGCCGCTGCCCTCGTGGAATGACGGTCCGGTCAAGACAAGCATCACGGAGTTTGTCCGTCGCACCACGACGCAGGGCTCGCCGGATTTCGTTGTGCCCGAATCCCGCATTGCCGTTTTCGACAATGATGGCACGCTCTGGACTGAGCAACCGGTCTATTTCCAGCTGGCGTTTGCCTTCGACCAAATCAGAGCGATGGCGCCGCAGCACCCCGAGTGGAAGAACCGACAGCCGTTCAAGGGGTTGGTCGAGAACGATTTGAAGTCTGCATTGGCAACGGGGCAGAAAGGACTCGAACAGGTGTTGGCGGTCACTCATGCCGGCATGACGACCGATGAATTCGCGAAGTCCGTCGTCGTATGGACCGAAACTGCGAGGCATCCGCGTTTCCAGCGTCGCTATACCGCGCTGGTCTATCAGCCGATGCTGGAACTGCTGTCCTATCTGCGCGCTAATGGCTTCAAGACCTTCGTGGTGTCGGGGGGCGGCGTGGAATTCATGCGGCCGTGGATGGAGAAGGTCTACGGCATTCCGCCCGAACAGGTCGTCGGCTCATCCGGTCAGGTCAAGTTCTCGATCGACAAGAACGGCGTGCCGCAACTTCTGAAGACGCCGAAGATCGAGTTCATCGATGATGGACCCGGGAAGCCGGTCGGCATCAACCGCTTCATCGGGCGCAGGCCGATCTTTGCATTCGGAAACTCCGACGGCGATTTACAGATGCTGCAATGGACGACGGCGGATGAGGGGCTGCGCTTTGCCGGTCTCGTGCACCATACCGACGCCGAGCGCGAATATGCCTACGACCGCGAATCGAAAATCGGAAAACTCGATAAGGCGCTCGATGAAGCGGCTACGAAAAACTGGACCGTGGTCGATATGAAGAGGGACTGGAAGACGATTTTCCCTGTGAGTCCGTAACTGATCGGCGATTTTCACCGAGGACGTCAAGGCCGCGCATGTTATCCGCAAGGTTCTGCTCCGGCAGATAGCGATTACAAATTACGTCAATCCGCTGTGATGGCACTAACCGCTTCTTGGTGCAGAGGAGCAACGGCTAACCGGCCAGTGCGTAAACCCCGCTGGCGTTCTTTTTAATGCCATTTCTGAACTTGTGGATGACAGGTCGGATTTCGGTCGCTGGGATCGGTTTGCTGAGGAAGTAGCCTTGGACTTCATTGCAACCCTCTGCTGCAACCTGATTAAGCTGCGCGATTGTCTGCACGCCTTCTGCCGTGGTGCGCATATTGAGGCTGTTTCCAAGGCTGACGATCGCTCGGATAATCATCTTCGATCCTTCCGTGGCGGTCAGATCGCGCACGAAAGATTGATCGATCTTGAGTTTGTCGAACGGGAAGCTGCGCAGATAGCTCAATGAGGAATATCCGGTTCCGAAATCATCGAGTGCGATGCGCAGCCCAAGGGTACGCAACTTGTGCAGCGTTGCGATGGTTTCCGTGCTGTTGGCGAGCAGAACGGATTCGGTAATTTCCAGCTCCAAACGCCCCGGTAGCAGCTTCGATTTCGCCAGCGCGCGCGAGAAGGCTTCCACAAGTCGCGGACTGCGAAACTGGACGGAGGAGACGTTGACCGCGACCTTGATGTCGTCTGGCCACAGGGCTGCCTGCTCGCAGGCTTGTTGAATGACCCACTCGCCAAGGGGAATGATGATACCGATTTCCTCGGCGACCGGAATGAATTGCTCGGGCGACACCAGGCCATGTCGCGGGTGATGCCATCGCAGCAGAGCCTCGAAACCGCAAATTCTCTCGAGATTGAGATCGTAAAGCGGCTGATAGAAAAGCTCGAATTCTCCCTTGCCCATCGCCTCCCGAAGATCGAGCTCCAAAGCCCGCCGCTTCTGCAGGCTCTCATCCATTTCGGTTTCGAAAAATCGCCAGATGCCGCGGCCTTCAGCTTTGGCGCGGTACAACGCCACGTCGGCGTTCTTCAAAAGCTTTTCACCGGTCGTGCCGTCGCTGGGCGACAACGAGATGCCCACACTGCAGCCGATGACAATGCGCTGGCCGTCGAATTCATAAGGCTGGGCGATGCATTCGACAATGCGCCGGGCCAGACGCTCGGCATCTGCGGGCCTTTGCGTATCCGCCTGGATAATCGCAAACTCGTCGCCGCCGAGGCGGGCCACGGTGTCAACCTCGCGGACACAGGCAAGCAATCTATCCGCAACGGCACACAGCAGCTCGTCGCCAACCGGGTGTCCCAGCGTGTCATTGACCTGCTTGAAATTGTCGAGGTCAAGACACAGCACGCTAAATCCGGGTCCGCGTCCGGCCTGGGCAATGGCTTGCTCAATACGTTCTGCCAGCAAAAGGCGGTTTGGCAACTGGGTCAGGGCATCATGGCGAGCCATGAACGTGATCTGGGATTCCGCCCGATGTTGTTCGGTGACGTCCTCGCAGGTCGCCAGCCATCCGCCGTCGGATGTCGAACGATGTCCGATGCAAATGATGCGACCATCGGTCAGGTGCTGGAAATAGTTGCCGGTCTCAAGGCGTGACAGACATCGCTCCCGCTCCGCAAGCAGATCGTCCACGGTCTGGCCGGCATGGTTCCCGGCCATGACACTCAGCGCCAGAATGGATTCGAAGCTCATGCCGGCGCTGACACAGCCGACCGGAATGTTGAATATCTCACAGAAGCGACGATTGACGACCTGAAGGCGACCCTCCTTGTCATATAGGCACAAGCCTTGCGACATATTCTCAAGAGCAGCATCAAGCCTACGGTTTGTCTCGTGCAGTTGCTCTTCCTGCTTCTTCAACGCGGTAATGTCGCTGAACACAACAATCGCGCCACGCTCCTGGGTCATGCTATGGCTGACTCTCAGCCAGCGTCCGTCCGGCAGGCGAGCTTCGCTTGCTAGATCGTCCTCAGCCGGTGAGTCGGAGTTGGCCGGAGGATTCGTAGATCCCTTGGCTCCGAATAAATCGAACTGCAGGAGTTCGGGGGCACTTGCTAGGAACTCACCCGCACGGGAATTGGCCAGCGCGACCTGACCGTCAGGGTGAAGAAGTACGACGCCCTCCCGGGATGTCTCAAGCGCATCGGTCAACCGCGCCTGCGCAGATCGCCGCTGGGCGATTTCACGGTCCACCATGTCCTTGATGTTGTTACGCATCACCCCCATCGCGGTGATCAACGTGCCGAGCTCGTCAGTTCCTCCCTTGGGAATATCAACGTCGAGCTTCCCTTCGGCGATGCAGCGCGCTGCTTTAGAAGCCACTGCGACAGGTCCAATGATCCTGCGGCTCAGCAGCCATGAGACGAATCCCGACAAAAGCAGAGCAATGGCGAGCGCGATCACATTGAATCGCAGATCGCGATTGATCGCTGAAAGCGCCCGTTGCCGGAAGAGAAAACCATCTCCAGCAGTATAGTTGACCAGAAGATCGATTTGCTGATCGACTATCCTGGCGTAGCTATCGAGGCGGGCAGCGGCGATTGCGCTATTGTCAATATCCGGCACAAATCCCTTGCCGCCGCTGCGATGCAGGGCCGTCCATGCGCTCACGGCTTCATGGATTTTTGTGGCTGCGTCCGTAGCAAGGGAAGATTGAGATCGTTCGGCGGCTACGCTCAAATCTTCGTAGAAGGTTTTTTCCAGGCCGTCGATTTCCTTGTCGAGAGCGATGCGTGCCAGCGGGTCGTTGGTTCCCAGGCGCCGTGAGGCTGCCGCCCGCATCTTGGAGAAATCGGCAGCCGCAGCCCGCGCATAGTTGATCGACATGAGCGATTCGTCGAACGTCTTGGCGACCAGATCGCCGGCGTGCTTGATCCCAAAAGTGGCATAGGCGCCGAGAGCTGCCGTGATGGCGCTCATCAGCAGATAGCAGATCCAAATCTGTGTTCGAATAGTGCCCCTTGCCGACATGGAAGAGGATGAACGATCGTTAATCGTGCGGGCGGGCACATGATTTGCCCTAGAGCCCGATGAGACACTCATATTGACACTTTCGTTTTCTTCAGTGGCTGAAGAACACGTTCTGGTCTCAAGCCGTCACTTGTGATGTGGCCTGTTCTGAGGTGACATCACTTAAGGGGATAGCGGTATAATCTTTACAGCTCGTATTGAGTAAAAAACGCCGTGGATCATGGTAACTAGTTGGTGCATCTTACCGTTCGGAGGCGGCGACCTGCGGATGAGACTTTAACGGAGGAATGAAATGCACAGATCCGGATGGTTTTTTGCCGCCACAAGGCATCGTAGTGTGCAAGTATTCATCGCAGTGACCGGCGGATTGCTCACAGGGGTTGCATTGGCTGCCGGCCCGTATCCAATCTCGCAGAAAAATCGCGAGTTCCAGCCTGATCAAATTGCGATCAAGCGTGGCGAGGCTTTACGTTTCATTAATGATGATGGTGAGCTTCTGCACCACGCCTATCTCACGTCGCCCGTCTTTCAATTTGATTCGGGAGATCAAAAGCCGGGCAGTTCGTTCGAAGTGGTTTTTCCGATGGCCGGAAATTTTACGGTGCGTTGTGCGATCCACCCGAAGATGAAGCTGGTTGTGAAGGTGAATTGAATTCACCCGCGAGCGTGCACGGTGACGCGATGTTACAAAATCGTCGTATCAAACAAAACGGCGTGGCCGACGTAGTAGACAAAAAGCGTCGCAACAAGCGCGGCGCAAAAACCTGCAGGGGCGAGCAGAGGCACACGCCGATCGTTTTCAGCGCGCCGGTTGTCAGCAATAATTGTAAATAGCACTGCAATGATACCCGAGTGCCCAATCGTATCGATCTTTCCGAATTCAAAACAGGCAGCGATGAACATGCCTGCGAGGATCGCTGCTGCACAGCGTCTGACCAGCGGTGTCCATAGCAATGCAAATGCGAGCGTGAACTCAACGACACCCGCCGCACGCATATAAAACTCGCCATCAAATCCCCAGGTGATGTTGGGGTGTGTGATGAAGATTGGGAAGCTCCATTGGGGGTATGCCCATTTCTCGACAGAGGCCCACATCAGCGTAATCGCCGTCGCATAACGCATGATATCGAGCGGTTCAATTCCGAAGAATTTCTTCTGAAGTCCAACAAGAGCGAGATATGCGGCTATGCCCAAAAAGATCGGGTAGTCGGCCAAATGGAAAATGCCGTAGTTGCGGATAGCAATTACGAACAAGATGACGATACCGAGCGCGGAGATCGGCAAGGTTCGCCTTGATAGCAAACATGCCGCGATCACCAACTGCATCGGGCCGACTAGCGTTGATTTTGTAGTTAGTTCCGGCGTCAGCAGAATGCCGCCGACAGCCCAAAGCGAAACAAAGAAGAAAAAGCAAATTGCGCGCACCATTTCTTCGGTGTGCAGCCGCAAGCCGCCGGTGACCCGGTCCATCGATCGCAGCATCGCCTCGCCAAGGGTGGTTTTCTCGATGAAGCAGCCGGCAAGGAGCCAGATCAGGGCGACGAAAACCAGGATTTCAAAGTCCTGGCACAGCACATTCGCGAGGCCAACCGGTTGCCCGGCGACGTCGTAGGCACAAAACCATTTGACGTGGGCGCTGGCGCTCCCGGTGCCCATCACGCCGAATAAAACGATAAAAATACAGCGAGCGAGGACCGGGAACGGGTGGCGGAAACCGTCAATATACCGCTGACAATTGCCAACCATTGCGTAATCCAAGCTTTTTAGACGACCGTGTAAAGGATTTGTTCACTATACGGAGTTTTTGAAATCTGACGAGACTTGGGAATACCTCTCATGGTTTTGTGGTTAATATTTATTAAGGCAATAATTGAACGAGCGTGTTCAGTGACTTGGCGCGAATATCGATCTCTGTTTCAAATTTTAGGAATTGGAGCCATCGGATTTCAATTCCTCTGATCCATTCTGAGGGGATTGGATATTCGGAGAGCGAGATGTTTGCCTGGTTGAGTGTCGTAGGTGTTTTGGCAGGTTCTGCGCTGGCGTCAGCCGCGGACAAGCACGCCGCCCATAAGGAATTGCTGGAAACCTGCGCGGGCATTTCCCTGTTTGCGGGCTTCGGTTTGCTGGGATCGCTCTTGCCGCGGCTTGTTTGATCGTTTCGATCAAGCCGGCGCTGCTCCGTAGTCGATCACCGGGCTGGCTTTGTCGGTTTTGCCCCAGGCGAGTCCGCCGTCAATGTTTGCAGAAAAGCAATCAACTCCGCCTTCTCGGTTGCCGTGAGCGCAAGCGGTTTGATGGATGGAGCGCGGCTGGGACGATCGATGCCGCCTTTATTATATAGCTCGATCACATCCTCCAACGTCGCAACCGAGCCGTCATGCATGTACGGCGCGCGTTTCGCAACATCGCGTAATGTCGGGGTCTTGAAGGCGTAGCGCAGCTTTTCTGATTTTGGAAATAGTCGTCCCCGCCCAATATCATTGCCAGTTGCAGAGCCGATATCCTGAAACGATCCATCGGTAAGCGATGGTCCGCTATGGCAGCTTGAGCAATGCGCTTTCCCGTTGAAAAGCGCGAATCCGCGTTTGGCTTCGGCGTTGATGGCGCCCTCGTCTCCCATAATCCAGCGGTCAAACGGTGCTTCGCCAGCGACGATGGTGCGCTCATAAGTCGCCAGCGCCTGCTCGATTCTCGGCCGCGTGATTTGACCGTCGCCAAAGGCCGCAGTGAATGCCGCAACGTATCGCGGAACAGCATGCAGGCGCCGTATCAACTCAGGCTCAGTAATATTCATGTTCTGCGGGTTCGTCAGCGGCCCGAAGGTCACCGATTCAAGATCCGCGAATTTCCCATCCCACCCGAGAAGATCAATGAACGCGATATCGATCAGCGTTGGCGAGCGAAGTTCAATGCCTGTGGGGTCTTCGCCAACAGCGTGCGGCAATCCATCCGCCCATGACTTCGAGGGTGCATGGCATGACGAACAAGAGTGCTTGCGTGATCCCGAGAGTATCGGATCGAAGAACAGCATCTTTCCGAGGTCGGCTTTGGCTTGGGTATAAGGGTTGCTATCCGGGAACGGGATTGCCGTCGGCCGGCGATAGCTGGCCCGGATGGTGTCAGCGCCGTCCGCTCCTTCGGCGGCCATGAAACCGAGTGGCAGGCCGAGAAGCAATAACGCTGTAATAAGGAACCCAGTCCGCCGTTTCATCGTATTTCACCAAGTCTGGACATTGGCCCGATATGCTTGCGCAATACTTAAGGTTTGGTAGCGAGCGGTCTGCAGGATGTGTTGAGCGTTCCGAGATCAGCTCGAATTCGCTGGCATATCTGGGAGTTCAACCTCGTGTTGGAGTTCTAACCTACGCTTCAGCACGTTGCGGTTGTATTTGGTGGGGCTTGGCTCGCCGGCGATAACCGGAGTCGGAGATGCTTTTTAGCTTTCGCTATTCGTCGACAGCCATCACACGCGCGCCGATCAACTAGAGATCAATCTCAAGATCAGTGATGGGGATGTTTGAGCAAAGAAGCTGACAATGCTCGCGCGTTTTTGCGCTGATTTCGCGGATCTTGGCCACTTTGCCTGACACCACTTTCTGCGCGCACTTTCCGCACATGCCCGTCCGGCATGAGAACGGCGCTGGGATGCCGAGATGTTCCACGAATTCGAGGAGCGTGCCGCTTTCTGGTGTCCAGGTGGCCTGTTGCCCCGTGCGCAAGAATGTCACGGCCCTGGGTTCTAGCGGAGGGAACTCTTCCTCCTGCGCGATTTCGGCGGGCGGCTCGATCCTGGATCCCATACTTGCCGTGAACAGCTTCCGGCAAGGGACCTCGATATCTTGCAGGGCGGTCGCCATTGATGCCACAAAATCCGCAGGACCGCAGATGTAGGCATCGAATTCGTCCCGGGGCAGAAGGTTGGCATCGCCGCGGATGTCGGGCGCGCCGGCCTCATCATATTCTTTGCCTTGCCGGTCGAAGGGCCGCGGATTGCTGAACCACACTTTCCAGACCGCATTTGGAAGATCGGCTTTGAGCGATCCCAATTTGCCTTTGAGGGCAAAAGTTGCGCTGTTGAATGTGCTGTGCAGGAAAACAGCCGGATGGCGAGGAGCCCTGATCGCCAGTTCCTCGGCAATCGCCGCGACCACCGCTTCTCCGATATCCTTGCTGAGGATGACGATCGGTTTGTCCAGCGTCGCCGGCAGATGAAACGAGCCTGATGGTCCCGATGCCTTCAACAAGTCTCCGCGGGAGGCCGCACGCAGCCAATAATCAAACCCGTGCCCGGTGCCATTCCGCTCTTCGCCGCCATGGACGACGGTGATGCGATAAATTTTCGGTTCGGGGGAAAATGCCGACAAGGCGTATTGCCGCTCGCCGATCCCGGGGATTTCGAATGTGAGGTATTGGCCGGCGTGAAAAGTGTCGAGTGCCGCGCCATCACCGGCCTTGAGGAAGACCGAAATGGTGTTCGGCGTTTCGTTCACCTTGCGGAGCACCTCGTAATCCCGATAACCCATCTGGCTTCCTCGTTTTTGGCCAAATGTTTCTTATCAGGAAACTTTAGGTAAATCAATGTTCCGTGAGCTGGAGCACCGCGGCAAAAGGGTATAATTGATTTTCCTCAACGACATCGAGGAAACTTAGGCCTATTGATTCGCTACAATAGGAAACTGGCAACGGCTCTATCGTGATGGTTATGGAAACATCGGTACAAGAAGTCAAAGACGCACAGGAGCCCGATGCTCTCGGCCGGCGGATTCGGAAGCTGAGAAAAATGCAGGATCGGACGCTGGATTCTCTGGCGCACGAAATCGGACTGACAAAAGGCTATCTTTCGAAAGTCGAAACCGGGCGACAGATTCCGCCGCTGGCGACGCTCTCCAAACTAGCCAAGGCGCTTGGCACCGATCTGGCGGGCCTTGTGGAATCCAGCGATCGCGGAGAGGCGACCTATCACGGCATTTCTGTTGTAAGGGCGCATGAGCGCAGGAATGTCGTTCGCGGCGCCACGTCGTTCGGCTACGACTATCAATCGCTGGTGCAGAGTGCGTCCGGCAAGCACATGTCGCCGTTTCTGTTTACGTTTCCTCCCCAAATCCTGAAAGAGGTGTTTTTCGAACATGCCGGCGAGGAAATGATTTTCGTTCTCAGCGGTGTGGTGGAGTTCGAGGTGGGCGGTGAAAGCTTCGAACTGATGCCGGGGGACTGCATCTACTTCGATCCTCGCCAGAGGCATCGCGGCCATGGCAAATATGGTGAAGCAAAAGCCCTGGTGATCCTCTACGAACCGAGCAGCCGCAGCTAATCGATTGGAAAATCGGGTCGCGCGACAACGATCATAACTGCGTTCTGCTCTCATCCCGCAAGTCCGTCGCCGCTCCTCACAAAATGGAGGCGCTGCGAACAGCGCCTCCGGAGTAGAGGAGAGGGGGGCGTCATTACTTGGCGAGTGCGGGCTCCTTCTTTGTGGTGTTGCTCTCGACACCGAAACCTGCGGTGTCGCCGAACTTGTTTGGCTTGCGATAGACCGCAAGAAGAATGCAGCCCTCGTCGCTCTTGGTCTCGTGATAGGAGCCCGGCTGGCGCCAGACGAATTCACCGGCCCGGCAAATGCCGTCATGATCGTAGAACGAGCCTTCCAGAACGAAGCTCTGCTCGAGTTCGGGGTGCTGATGGAAGGGCAACGTGGTACCGGGCTCCCACTTCAGCAGGCAGGTCAATTCGCCGGTCTCGGGGCGCTCGTACAGCACTTTGATCTGGATGCCTTCAAACTGGGAAGGTTTCCAATCCATGCTGCCTGGCTTCATGTAGACCGAGCCGCCGGGAGTGGGTTCTTTGGTGACAAAACGTGGATCCATTATCGGTATCCTCCCTGGTTATGATGTATCCTATTAGGATACAAATTTGCCAACATGTCAACACGCCGTGGCAACGGCTTATGCGGCCGCTCCTTGGGAGGAAAACTCGCCGGAGTCGGCGTTCCAGTCGTATTCGATGAGGCGGGCTGTCTCCTTGGCCACGGCATGGCCGCGCAACCTGCCGATCAGATGCAATGTCGTGTCGACCGCGAGGACAACACCGCCGCCCGTGACGATCGCGCCAGAGTCCACGAAGCGTGCCTCGATGCCTGTCACCTGTGGATAGCGTTTCTTCATCAGTGCGAGTGGGGTTTCGATTCCACTCGGCGCATGCCGGCGCGTCGTCGCCGCCTTTCCGTCGAGCAGACCGCTCCCTGCGACAATTAGCGCCCCCGTGCATACTGACGCGATAATTCCGGTCTTTCCGAATGACCGGATAAACTGAAGCGTGTCTTCGTTCTCGGACTGCTCGGGCCATGCTGCGCCGCCCAGAATCATGAGCACGTCGCCGGCCGGACAATTGGACAGACCATATGGCGCAACGATTTCAAGATCATTTGCGAGGCGGACAGGTCCCGCGTTCTTTGCAACCAGCGCCATTTCGATCCCCGGATCAACGCGCTTGGCCATTGAAAGCACACCAAAGGTTGCGCCGATATCGATCGGTTCAACCTGGTCGTAAACGTGGATGATGAAGGTCGTTGCTGGCATGCCAAATATCCTCCGATAAGAAACTTTGTGGTAGGCAAGTATCACAAAAGGAAACTTAGTTGACAATGCTATAATCTCCAACCAAGCTGGTGGCGAGAAAACGGGAAACTTTAACCCGTAAAGTCAACCAGGGAGAAACATATGTCCACAGCAGAGGCACTGCATCCAGCTGTAGCTACAAAAAGCTCCAGCGTGAAACACATCGTTTTTGCGAGCGTTCTCGGTACCACCGTCGAATGGTATGACTTCCTCATCTACGGCACGGCCGCAGCGCTGGTCTTCAACAAGCTGTTCTTTCCGAGCTTCGACCCGCTCGTTGGCACTCTCGCGGCTTTCGGCTCCTACGCGGTCGGTTTCGTCGCGCGTCCGCTGGGTGGCGCGATATTCGGGCATTACGGCGACAAGCTTGGCCGCAAGGCGATGCTGATGCTCACCATGATCATCATGGGTGCCGGTACATTCCTGATCGGATGTTTGCCGACTTACGATCAAATCGGCATTCTGGCCCCGATCTGCCTCATCATCCTGCGCCTTCTGCAGGGCGTCGGCATCGGCGGTGAATGGGGCGGAGCGACGCTGATGGTCATCGAAAGCGCTGACCCGCGCCGGCGTGGTTTCCTTGGCAGTCTGGTTCAGGTCGGTTTCCCGCTCGGCATGGTCGCGGCCACTCTGGTCTTTCTGGCTGTATCGAGTTCTTCCAGAGGCGCAATTCATGAGCTGGGGCTGGCGCATTCCGTTCTGGCTCAGTGCGATTCTGGTGTTTGTCGGCATGTTCGTCCGCATGAAGCTGGTCGAGACGCCAAAATTCCAGGCGGTGCAGGAGCAGGGCGAGGTCGTGAAGATGCCGGTTCTCGAAGTCCTGACCAAGGACTTCAAGAATTTCGTTATCGCGGTCGGCCTCAAGTTGTCCGAGGTAGCCTGGGTCTACGTCCTGATCGGCTTCCTTGTGTACTATGCGACATCTCATCTGCATCTGTCGAAAACCGTCATTCTCGATGCGGTGCTTTACGCGGCGCTTCTTGAATTGATTACGCTTCCGCTGTTTGGACTTCTGTCGGACTACGTTGGCAGAAAGCCGCTCTATATCGGTGGCACGCTGCTTTCGATGATCGCGGCGTTCCCGCTCTTCACTTTCGTCGAGACGAAGGACCCCACGACGATTGCGATCGCGATCGCCATCATCATGAGCATCACTCACGGTCTGATGTTCAGCCCGCAGGCATCGTTCGTGCCGGAATTGTTTGGCACCAAGGTGCGCTACAGCGGAGCATCCCTGGGCGTGCAGATTTCGGCGGCGATCAGCGGAGGCTTCGCGCCGCTGATTGCGACGAGCCTGCTGGCCTGGACCGGCGGCACCCAAGCGATCTCATGGTACTTGATCGGTCTTGGGGCTATCACGTTGTTCGCAACGCTCGTGTCGAGAGAAACGGCATTCGACGATTTGTGACGACAGGGTTTCCTGCCTCCACATTGTTCGAGTTACCGTTTCGCATCGATGCGTAAGATCAAAATATGCGGCCTGCCTTTTCGGGCAGGCCGCGCGATCCTGACGAACGATCTCGTTCCGGACGCTCTGCCCGCAAACATCACACAAAAGATCACGCTCGGTGGTGCATTGCGCGCGCCTGCCGCAAACGCCGGCAGCAAAAAACAAAAACCACGGGGAATCCTCTATGTCCAACTACAACATACTCATCCTTGGCGCGTCGTATGGCTCGCTGCTGGCCTCGAAGCTGATGTTCGGCGGCCACAACGTGACGCTGGTGTGCCTGCCGGCGGAAGCCGAGCTGATCAATGCCGAAGGCTTTCGCGTGCGGATGCCGGTCCGCGGCCGCAAGGATCCGATCGAGATCGATTCCCGCACGCTGCCGGGCAGGGTGTCGGCCGCCGGTCCCGCCGAGGTCGATCCGCGCCAGTTCGACCTGATTGGCCTCGCGATGCAGGAGCCGCAATACGGCTCGCCCGGCGTGCGCGAACTGCTCGACGCGGTGGCGCGCTCGCGCGTGCCCTGCATGTCGATCATGAACATGCCGCCGCTGCCTTACATGATGCGGATTCCCGGCCTCGACGCCGAGGCGCTGAAGCCGGCCTATACCGCGCCCGAGGTGTGGAACAACTTCGATCCGGGTACGCTGACGCTGTGCAGCCCGGACCCGCAGGCGGTGCGTCCGCCCGAGGAGAAGGTCAACGTGCTGCAGGTGACGCTGCCGACCAATTTCAAGGTCGCGCGCTTCGACAGCGAGGCCAGCAACGCCATCCTGCTCCAGCTCGAGAAGGACATCGATGCGGTGCGTTTCCCGGCGCCGGAGGGCTTGATCGAACTGCCGGTGAAGCTGCGTTTCCACGACTCGCTGTTCGTGCCGCTGGCGAAATGGGCGATGCTGATGGCCGGCAATTATCGCTGCATCACCAGGGACGGCATGCGCACCGCGCAGGAGGCGGTTCATTCCAACCTCGCCGAATCGCGCTCGATCTATGATTTCGTGGTCGATGTCTGCGTCCGGCTCGGCGCCGCGCGCAGTGAGCTGGTGCCGTTCGAGAAATACGCCGCCGCGGCCGAAAGCCTGACGCGGCCGGCCTCCGCGGCCCGGGCGCTCAACAACGGCGCGCCGAATATCGAGCGGGCCGACAAACTGGTGCAATTGGTCGCACGTCAGCACGGCATGAGCCATCCGGTGCTCGACGCTATCGTCAGCCTTGTCGATACGAGACTTCAGGCCAATCGAAACAGGGCGGCTGCCTGAAAGACCGAGTCAATCGCAAGAAGCTAGTCTTCGAATAGTTGGGAAGCTCAATTCAGGCTCCGCCCCAGCGGGGCTTTCCGTTAGTAACTCTATGGGTGATCCGAATATCTGCCTTCAGCCCCAGCGCCGAGCCTGCTCGTGTTTCAAACGAAACTGATGTTTCATTGTGAAGCTGCGAATCCGCAAGTCGCGCCGTCAATTTTTTGACGACGTAATTAAATTGTGTAGTGCTGTCGCCAGTCTCCGACAATGTGTAGGAGCGAGGCGCAACGATGACCGGGGCTGCGTTCGCAGGCCGCATGCGGCATGAGAGGTTCTTTGCTTGCGCGGTCGACAAGCGTCGAGGTGATCTGAGCTATCGCGATCCCATGCGGATCGAGCGGATTGCGGGCCGCTTCCCCTATGCGCGATGGCACTCGGTGCAAGGTCCGCGCGACGTTGTGGTCTGGTGTTCGAACGACCAACTCGGGATGGGTCAACATCCGAAGGTTGTCGCTGCAACGGTGCAGGCGGTGTTGGACGCTGGTGCCGGATCGGGAGGTTCCCACGACACCTGCGGTACTCACCACGCGATGGTCGATCTCGAGACTGAGATAGCAGATCTGCACTGTAAGCAGGCAGCGTTGCTGTTCACTTCTGATTATATCGCCAATGCAGCGGGCATTGCCGCTATCGCCAGGTTGATACCGCGTTGCCTCGTGATATCCGACGAACATAACCACTATTCGATGATCGAGGGGATATCGAAGTCGGGATGTAAAAAACGGATATGGCGCCATAACGACTTTGAGCATCTGGAGCAGCTTCTCCAGGAGGAGCGCGGGCGACCGAAGCTGATCGTCTTCGAAAGCGTCTATGCAATGAGTGGGGACATTGCGCCGGTTGACCAGATATGCGATCTCGCCAGACGTTTCGGTGCGATAACCTATCTGAGCGAAGCCAATGCCGTCGGCATATATGGTGCGCGCGGCGGCGGTATTGCCGAGCGTGAGGAGGTAACTTCCCGGATCGACATTGTTGAAGGGACGCTGGCCCATGCATTTGGATGTTCGGGCGGCTACATTGCCGGACGCTCGGTGCTTGTCGACGCCCTGCGTTCCTACGCCCTTGGATTTGCGTTCACGAACTCGCTCCCGCCCCCAGTATGCGCAGCTTCGCTGGCTGCGATCCGTCACCTGAAGCAATCATCTTGGGAGCGCGAGAAGCTGGAGCAGAGCGCCGCCAGTTTGCGCGCCGAGTTGCACAAGGCTGGACTGCCTGTGATGCAGGGTGAAAGTCACGTCATTCCCCTGCTGGTCGGCGATGTCGATTGGACGAGAGCCGTGTGCGACGCGCTCCTCTCCGATTATGGAATCTATCTTCGTCCGACCAGCTATCCGGCGGTGCCCCGCGGGGCAGCGCGTCTGCGCATTATGCCATCATCGCACCACGACAGAGCGATGTTGAAATCGCTGGTTAATGCGCTCGTTGAGGTTTGGCAGCGACTTCAACCGTCATGGAACCATCGACCGGATGCCGCCGAATGACAGCATGTTCTGGGCGGCGCGTATTTTGTTTCAGATGAATGAAACATGTTTCGTGCGGAGAGCGTCAAAATTTTGCCGGACCGCGCTCGGCTTGATAGCATCGGTGTCGCTTTCAGGGGTGTGTGCCAAGATGAATGCCCGGTCTGCTCATCGACAGATGTTGAAGCTACTTTTAGGTAGCGCTACCGGTGCGCTCGTCCTGATGTTCGTTCTTCAGCACGTCTTCGCACCGGAGAAGGCGATGTTTGATCCGCTGGCCTATATCTGCTCCACCGCCGACGGACCCGGTACGGTGATCGAGTAGCATCCGTCTTTTTCTATTTGTGGGTCGTCTAGCCAAAGCGGAAGAACAGAAGATTGTCGAACGAGCGTAATTCGATCAGGACACGGTAGAGCTGACCGCTATCCTCGTTGTGCACAGCTTCCGGCACAAAGCTCAATCCGTTAAGAGCGCCGTCGACAAGGCGACGAAATTCGGGATCGGCCTTTATCGCGGGAGTAGCCATTGCGTCGCATTGGTGCAGCATGAATCCGTAGATGGCAGCCTTGGATTGAACGTCGGCCTTTACGCCTTTATCGCCCCATTTAGGAAGATCTGTTTTGTAGACAAAGAACTCGTCCATCGCTTTGTTGGCATCGAGAATGCAGTCGGCGAAGATGTAAAGACCGGAGGCACGGCGCATCGCGGACAGGTTTTTACGGAGTTGGATCGTTTCCTGTGCTGCGCCGGACAGGTCGCCACTATCGATCAGGCCAAGCGCCTTGTCGATTGTCCGTGCGCTGTTTTGTAGCAGGTCGTTATAGAGGGAATTACCCGCGAATGCATCCGGGGTCTTGCTGCCGAACTGTTTGACGAGTTTGGTCCATGCGCGGCGCATGTCCTCGACTTCGATCGCAGCAAGATCAGCGTTGCCAGTACGCAGATAGCTTGTTGCGGTCCGGTAGTGGACCGCCACTTTATCGACGGCTTCGTTGAAGTTCGAAAGATCTCCGGCGGTCGCAGGCGCAGCACTAAAGATGGCGCAAGCAACAAACACGACGGACGATTTCTTGCAGATCGACATGATAGCTCCCGCTTCTGATCGAAACCTACGTCAGATGAATGCTTCGAACCAGCTCTCCAACTGCTCTTTCGTTCTCTCAAGAGGATGTGTATGGATTTCGTGATGACGCGGAATAAGTTTGGTGGTGGGGAGGACGGGCGCTCGCTGTCGGATTCAAGCGTTCCCGGCCGGTAACGCGAAGAACGAGGAAAGTATGATCTCACGCCGCCGTGTTCTTGTCTCCGGAAGCGCCGCGATGTTGGCGGGCTATGTAAGTCATGCACAGGCTGCGCCGGTGCTGACCGATGACGGACTGTATACCGAGCCCTGGTTCGTCAACAGCTTTCTCGACCTTAAAGAGGATCTGGCGGATGCGACCGCGCATAACAAGCGGTTTGTCATTATGTGGGAGCTGAAGGGCTGTCCGTATTGCAAAGAAACACATCTCGTCAACTTCGCTGATTCCACAATCCAGGATTATGTGAAGAGTAACTTCGCCATTCTGCAGCTCAATGTGATTGGCACCCGCGAGGTGACGGACTTCGATGGCACGAAGCTTACTGAAAAGCAGTTTGCCCAGAAGTATAATGTTCGCTTCACCCCCACATTCCAGTTCTTTCCCGAAAATCTTTCTGACTTCGCCGAGAAGTCACCGGACCGGCGCGAGGTGGCACGCTTGCCGGGTTATCTGAAACCCGCGCATTTTCTCTCGCTATTCCGCTTCGTTCGCGAAAAGGGCTATGAGCGCGGTGATTTCCGCAGCTATCTGAAGGCTCAGGGCGACTAGATTTCCGAAGGTCCCTGCGCGGTACTTCGCGATGTGGCGCACTGGCGGACAGGGGGGAGGAACGACTTCGCTTCCGAATATCTGGTGCTGCACATTCGAGCTTCCTTGTGCCGTATCGCGCTGCGGCATTTTCTTTCTAGTGTCGAATCCGCAACAAAACGTCAGCTGATGGATTCTCTGCGCCACTCTCCTCGTCTGCGACGGTTCTCGCCCGCGTTCGTTTCATGGTGGAACGTTCTGGTTTCGTCACTGAAACGAAAAGGACATTCTTTTCGCGCTGCAGTAGCTTGATGCCCTGCCAGATCGTGATCGCTGTTACCGGCGGCTGAACCATTCATCTCACGAAAGAGATTGCGATTCGCTGTGATTCGTATGGTTTTCGAGCCATTCGCGTGCGCTCTACGTTGTTCACCCTCAATAATGATCCGGTTTTGCCATTGGCGCGTCAGGTGCCTCCTCTTGGCATGGGAGTTGCTCTCATGATTCCAACCGAGCACCGCCGCGGACGCTTATCAGTCGCGTGTCCATGGACGTCGCTCCGAACAACAAGACGCAGCCGTGTGAGGGGGCACGTACCGAGGATGCAGAAATATCTTTCAATGATACCGGTCGTCATTGCGGCGATGGTGGGGACCGCTGCGGCCCAGCAGTCGCTGCCAATCAAGGTCAGCAATGGATCAATTGATCAGCCGTTGACGGCACAAGTCGGCAATCCGGCGAACGGCGCAGCGACGATGGCGGACCGCAAACTCGGCAACTGTCTTGCCTGTCATCAGGTCAGCAAGCTGAAGGCGGAATCGTTTCACGGCGATGTTGGCCCTGCACTCGATGGCGTTGCAAGCCGCTGGAACGAGGGTCAGCTAAGGCTGATTGTTGTCGATCCGAAGAGGGTGTTCGACGATACGGCGATGCCCAGTTTCTACCGTACCGAGAACATGCACCGTGTCCGCAAGGAATTTCAGGGCAAGCCGATGCTCACTGCGCAACAGGTTGAGGATGTCGTCGCGTTTCTGAAGACTCTCAAGGAATGATTCCGAAACGATCAATCGTGTGATTGGAACATGACATGGAAAATCTGACAAGGCGCCGCGTGATCGGTGTGGGAGTGCAGGGAGCGGCGATGTTATCGCTGGTGTCCGTGCAGGCGGCAATGGCGGCGCCCGATGAAACCGGGAAATACATCGCGGACTTCACCGGCGGGAAGGAGGCAAAAGCTGGGCGCGTGAAATCTTACCATCCCGGAGCTTGCCGAGAACGGCAATATGGTCCCGCTGTCGGTCGTGGTGGATAGCCCGATGACCAAGGACGCGTATGTGAAGTCTATCCTTCTTGCCGCGGACGGCAATCCGATGCCCAGTCTTATTACTTTCAATTTCTCGCCGATGTCGGGAAGGGCACAGGCTGCGGCGCGCATCCGTCTTGCCCAGACCCAGAATGTCATTGCCGTCGCGGCGATGAGCGATGGTTCATTTTTCATGGACCGCAAGATGGTGAAGGTGACCATCGGTGGTTGTGGCGGCTGACAGTGCTGCGGAAAGAGGAACGGTGAAGTCATGGCACAGAACGTCAAGCCGCGCATCAAGATACCCAAGGAAGCCAAAAAGGGCGAGGTGATTCAGATCAAGACTCTGATCTCGCACATTATGGAGTCGGGACAGCGTAAGGATTCGGCGGGAAAAACAATTCCGCGCCACATCATCAATAAGTTCTCGGTGACATTCAACGGCGCACCAGTGTTCTCGGCAGACATCGCACCTGCGGTCTCGTCGAATCCGTATCTGGAATTTTCGGCACGGGTCGATGAATCTGGCACGTTCAAATTCACCTGGGTTGATGACGATGGCAGCGTCTACAGCGACGAGCTGGCGATTTCGGTGACATAGCTGGAAGCGACACGAGCAATGAATCAAAACTGACATATGGCCTGTGGCTGGGGGAGTTGAATGTTCAAGAATATGACAGATGTTGCGCTGATGGGCGTAGTCGCAGTTCTGGTGTTGGGCCAGGCGTCGGGGGCTGTCGCCGATGACGGCAAGAAGGGTATCAAACCGCCGCCGGGCCACCCCTTGTCCAAGATCATCTCCGGCTTTGAATATCGCACCAAGGAAACCCAGACGCTACAGCAGGATGAGATTCAGAATCCCGGAATGCTGTGGGTCGAGCGCGGCTCCCAGCTCTGGAGCACGGTCGATGGCGTCGCCGGAAAATCCTGCGCCAGTTGCCACAACGATGCAGCCAGCACGATGAAGTCGGTGGCCGCGAGCTATCCCAAATGGGATCCAAAACTCGGAAAGCCGGTCAATGTTGAGCAGCGGATCAATATCTGTCGGACCAACGAGATGAAGGCGGAGCCGTGGAAGTTTAACACCGAGCCACTTACCGCGATGACCACTTTCGTCAAAACCCAGGGCAAATCCCAGCCAGTCAGTGTCAAGATCGACGGGCCGATGGCGTCATGGTTCGAGAAGGGCAAGGCGCTGTTCTATCAGCGCACCGGACAGCTCGATATGTCCTGCGCGAGCTGTCATGAAAAGCATTTCGGGCAGTATCTGCGTTCGGACTATGTCAGCCAGGGCCAGATCAACGGTTTTCCGACCTATCGCCTCGCGGCGCAGAACATGGTGCCGGTGCACCAGCGATTTTACGGTTGCATGTTCGATATCCGCGCCGAACCCTATGCGCCGCTGTCCGATGAGTTCTTGGCGCTGGAGCTCTACATCGCCTATCGCGGCACCGGCCTTGCGGTCGAAACTCCGGCGGTCCGCAACTGATGCGGTCCCGCCTCCCTGTTGCCGACAACGCAATGACGGCTACGGGGTGTGTGTGACGATTTGATCCAGGAGAGGATCGAGCCGGCGGGCAATGATCGTTCTCCCGTGGAACCGCGAGGACTGCGAGAATGATGCGCATCATGCGCAGGGTGGTGTTCGCATGTGGATGTCTGGCTATTCTTTTCGCCGGCGCCGCGTCGGTGCGGGCAGGCGATGACTCGCCGAAGGCACACCACCTGATCATCCAGGTGACGGCGGACGACCCGACGATGATGCGTCTTGCCCTCGACAACGCGGTCAACGTGGACCGGCACTACAGCGAGATCGGCGAAGACGTCGATATCGAAATCATTGCCTACGGTGCCGGTCTGCACATGCTGCGGGACGATACCTCGCCGGTGAAGGCGCGGATCAAATCGGTCGGCGAGAGCTTGCGAAGCGTCCGTTTTATTGCCTGCGGAAACACCATCTCGACCATGGAGCGCAAGGAAGGGCGCCCGATTACGTTGGTGCCGCACACCGATGTCGTGAAAACCGGTGTCGCCTACATCATGGATTTGCAGGAGAAGGGATGGAGCTATGTGCGTCCGTAATCATTTTTACCTGCATGGATGGACCTGCCGCTTCGTGCTGGTGCTAAGTTTTGCGGCGATCCTAACGCCCCGTGCGGTGACGGCCCATTCAGATCCGGGGGCGTTCGGTGGTGGGTCCGCCAGCCTATCCGGTGCGGGACATGACGACGAGCCGCCGTCGTTTCGTGCGACGGTTCGTGTCGATCCGCGGCGGGTTCAGGACGTGGTTCTGAAGGTGAATGCCCGGATCATCGATACGGGCAGCACTTATCCCGGCCGCCGCGTCGGCAAGGGCGATGTGCTGATGCGCTTCGACAGCCCCGAACTCGAGACGGTGCAGAAGACATTTCTTGAGACCGCCCGCAATTTCGAAGCGATGCAGGCCTTCAGCGTTACCGGCAACGAAAAGATTCTGGAAGGACGTATCAACCTCGAGTGGCGAGGATTGTCACCGTCGGATGTCCAGTCGATCGAGGAAAGCCATGCCACTGTGAAGACAGTAGCAGTTCGTTCGCCGGTCGCCGGGTTTGTGCTGGATGTTGCGGTGGTGAATGGCGAGATCATCAATGCCGGCGCCCAATCCGGCTTGTTCAGCGCGTCCGGCGTAACGGTGGCGCGCGTGGCGGAAGATGGCGCGCTGGTGGTCGAGGCCGAAGTGCCGGACCGGATCGCGGCGAGGTTGCGCAGCGGCAGCGCTGCCGCCGTCGCACTCGGCGATGGCACAGCGATTCAGGGGACGATCGCACAGATTGCGCCGCTCGTCGCTTCGGTCAGCCAGACAAGGCTGGTGCGGATTAAACCGGACGAGGCGGAGGCGGCCGTGCGGCTGCGGGTCGGGGGAATCGTCAAGGTCTCCTTTGGCGGACACCATGAATAGGATCGCTGCGGTACTTTTCGCCCTGATGGTTGTGGTATGGCCTGCGGGGCGGGGGTTCTCCCACGGTGTCTCCACTGATGCTGGCCACTCCCACCATAGTGCCTCCGACGAATCCGAGCGGCGCGATGCGCTGGTGATGCTGTGTCGGAATATCGGTCTCCTTGCGATCGAGACTGCATCGGAGAATCGCGCCAACGCCTCGGTCCGGACCTTCGGTCGCGTCGTCCCGGATCCGACGAAGATTCTCAACGTCAATGCCTATCTGAGCGGGCAAGTAAAGCAGGTGTTGGTGCGGCCGCAGACGGCGGTGCGCGCGGGCGACGTGATTGCGACGTTGTCGAGTCCGGATTTTCTCCTGACGCAGAAGGCCTATCTCGCGCTTCTGAACAATGACGAGCAGCAGGCTATTCTCAAGGAGGAAGGCCGCCTGCCGGCGTACCTTTCAGATGCGCGCGACAATCTGTTGTGGTGGGGGATGAGCGCCGAGGAGATCGACGCGCTGACCAAGACCGGCCAGGTGGTCGAGAGTATTTCGGTTCGCGCTCCGAGCGACGGCATCATCACGGATGTGCTTGTGCAACCTGGCCAGCTCGTCAATGCCGGTGACAAGACTATGCAGAACTTTGTCGTGCTCGGCAAAGCTCTGATCCGCATGATCCCGCTGTCGGCGCCGCCATGGATCGAGGCTTATATTCCGGCCGATCGCGCCCCCACAATTCACACTGGCGCCCGGATGATGGTGGAGATGCCGTCCGGACCGCAAATGGCGCTCGACGTTGCGGAGGTGAGGCCGGACGTCGAGCCGGCGAGCCTGATGGCCCGTGCCATTGCGAGACCTGCCGGTGATACTGCCGTCGCTTTCGTGCCTGGTCAGATGGTTCAGGTCCGGATCGATGTACCTCGCCCGCACGGCGTGTGGATTTCGCGTGAGGCCGTCGCGGGACAAGGCATCGAGCCGATTGTCTTTATCGAAATAAAGCCGGGAATTTTTCAACGTCGTCATATCGAGATGGTGGAAGCGGCGGGCGACCACATCCGCGTTGCGGGCGTGAAGCCGGGCGAGCGGGTCGTCACCTCCGGCAAGATGATTCTGGAAGGCGCCTATCGTCTGCAGGAGCGGGAGCCGGAGCCATCCGCAAGTTGCGGGGCATGAAGGAGGGCTTGCGGGGTGTTTGACTGGATCATCGCCTGGTCATTGCGCAACCGGATCGTGGTGCTGCTCATCTATGTTCTTATCGCTGGCGCGTCGTTGGTGGCGATGCGGGCGATGCCGGTCGATGTATTTCCCGAGTTCGCGCCGCCGCAGGTCCAGATCCAAACCGAGGCGCCGGGCTATTCGGCGCGCGACATCGAACTGCTGGTGACGCATCCGATTGAGGTGTCGTTGCAGGGCATGCCCGACGTCGCCCAGATTCGCTCTCATTCGTCGATCGGGCTGTCGCGCATTGTGGTGGTGTTCCGCGGCGGGACCGATGTCTACCGCACGCGCGCTCTGACACAGGAGCGCCTGCAATTGGCCCTGGCGCAGTTGCCGCCGGGCATCTCCGTGCCTGAGCTGATGCCGGTCACCTCGGCGGTTAGCTGGCTGCAAAAATTTGCGCTCATCGACTGGTCACCATCGGCGGATATGCGCAAGCTGCGCAGTCTGGTCGACTGGGATTTCCGTAATCGTCTGCTCGCCAATCAGGGCGTAGCGTCCGTGGTGTCGATCGGCGGCGGCGTCAAGCAGTATCAGGTGGAAGTAGACCCCGGGAAGCTGGCTGGCTTTGGTCTTCCCTTCGCCTCGGCGACGAAGGCCGCGCAGCAAACCAACACCGTCGCGCCCGGTGCGTTCATGCATCCGACACGCGAGGAAGAGTACTTCGTGCGCGCCAACGGGATGGCTGGTGGCCTGCGCGATATCGGCCGCACCCTCGTCGCGGTGAAGGAAGGGGCTCCTGTAACCCTGAACGACGTCGCCACCCTCCAGATCGGCGACGAGATCAGGCGCGGCGCGGCGCAGGTGTTCGGCGCGGATGCGGTGATTGGGACGATCTCCAAGCAATGGGGCGCGGACACACTGGCGGTCACGCATCGTGTTGAGCAAACCCTCGCGGAATTGAAGAAATCCCTGCCCGAGGATGTGGAACTTGTTCAGGACGTGTTTCGCCAGGCCAGCTTCATCGAGAGGTCGATCGACAATCTTCAGGATGTGCTGCTGCACTCGTCGATTATTGTCATGCTTGTGCTGTTTCTGTTCCTCGCCCGCTGGCAGGCGACGTTGATCAGCCTGATGGCAATCCCACTTTCACTTATGACCGGCATCCTCGTGCTGTGGTTTCTCGGTGCGGGCATCAACGCGCTGACGCTCGGCGGACTGGTATTCGCCATCGGCGAGGTGGTCGATGATTCAATTATCGACGTTGAAAATATCCTGCGCCGCTTGCGCGAGCGGGCGCGCACCAGAAGCCGCGAGCCGCTAGTGTCGCTGATATTCCATGGTTCAAGCGAAATCCGGAATTCGGTGGTGTTTGCCACACTACTGGTGATTGTTGCGTTTTTGCCGATTTTTGCCCTGTCGGATATCGAGGGGCGGATCTTCTCGCCGATGGCGATAGCCTATATCGCAGCGGTGGCGAGCTCCCTGCTGGTGGCGCTCACGCTTGTGCCGGTGCTTTGCTTCTATCTGCTTGCCCGCGAGAGCAGCTTCGACCGCTATCGCCCGAGCCGGCTATCGCGGCATATGCTGGTGCGTTACCGTCGCGCGCTGGGATGGGCACTCGTTCGGCCGGGGCTGCTGATCGGCATCAGTCTCGGTCTCAGCGCCGTCGCGCTGGCGATGCTGCCTTCCTTGGGGCGGTCCTTCCTCCCCGAATTCGCCGAAGGCAACATCGTGGTCGCCACCACAATGAATCCGGGAACCTCACTCGACGAAAACATGCGGCTCGGTGGGGAGATCACCCGCACGCTTGCTGCGGTTCCGGAAATCAAGAGCATCGCCCAACGCGCTGGCCGGTCACGGCTCGATGAGGACGCCCAGCCTGTCAATTTCTCCGAATTCGATATTACGCTGAAACCGAACGTCGATGACGCGGCCCATGTGATCCGAAATATCCGCGATCACCTCGCGGCCATTCCGGGCATCATCGCGAACGTATCGCAGTTCATCGTGCACCGGATGCAGGAGGTTCTGTCCGGCGTCCGCGCGCAGGTGGTGGTGAAAATTCAAGGCGCCGATCTGGCGATACTGCAGCGAAAACAGCAGGAGGTGTTGGCGGCGGTGAGGGGTATGCCCGGTATTGTCGATCTGCAGGCGGAGCCGATGGTGCTGGGGCCGGGCGTCGATATTCGTGTCGATCGCGAGGCGGCTGCGATGTTCGGCCTGACGCCCGGCGAGATCGTGCAGCAGGTCGGCCAGGCTCTTAATGGCGTCGCGGTCTCCCGCGTGTTAGAATTCGATCGTGCCTTCGATCTCGTTGTCAGGGTGTCCGAACAGGGGCGCAAGAACATCGACACGATCTCTGATCTTCTGCTGCCAGGTCCACAGGGCGTGGTGGTTCCACTGCGTCAGGTCGCAAAGATTGAGGTCGTGCGCGAGCCCTATATCATCAACCGGGATGACGGAGCGCGGCGATCAGTGGTGCAGTGGAACGTGCAGGGCCGCGATCTGAACAGCGTGGTAGTCGATGCCAAGCGCCGGATCGAGGAGACGGTACGCCTCGATCCCGGCTATACGCTCGAATTCGGCGGCGACTATGTCGCCCAGCAGCGCGCGACGCGGAGCCTGCTACAGGCAGGAGCGGCGGTTGTTCTTCTCATCTGCGTATTGATGCTCGTCGCATTCAAGCATCCGCTGCTTGCGATTCTGGTTTTACTCAACCTGCCGTTTGCGCTGATCGGCGGCGTGGCGGCGCTGTTCGTGAGCGGGGAATTGCTGAATATTCCATCTCTCGTCGGCATGATCGTGTTGATCGGAATTGCAACGCGGAACAGCCTCCTCCTGATGTCACGTTACGATCAACTTTCCGGGCCCGGCGTGTCCGACCAGAAGATTGTTGCGATGCATGGAGCGATGGACCGCATGTTGCCGATTATGATGACGGCGTTGACGACCGGTCTTGCCGTAGTACCATTGTTATTGGGCGATCCCGTCGGCAAGGAATTGCAGCGGCCGATGGCCATCGTGCTTCTCGGAGGAATGGGATCTTCGACCTTGCTGAGCTTGTTCGTCCTGCCCGCGAGTTACGTCTGGATGATGAACAGATGGCCGCGGTTGCGGAATCGATCCGCCGAGGTGTCTCCGTCGGTCGGTATCGGGCTATCCTGATTATTCTGCCTGGTGAGAACCGGGCAGGAGTGCACGGATCGATGATGATCATCCGTGGTAATTGTGAAGTCTGTACGAAAGCGGATGGCGATGGGACTGCAAGATTCCATAACCGGCATTGAATTTTTCAATCTGGGTCCGAACGTCGCCGTCCATACCATGGTCGAGCTGTTCTGCGGCGTCGTTGCGCTTTTGATCGCAAGCCTGCTGATTGTCGCAGCCATTCACACCCGGAAACTATCAAGCGCTTTGTTTGGCGGCGCATTCCTGGCGATGGGTGTGTTCGATTTGCTCCACGCGGTGACAAATCCGTTCACCCAGGTCGGCATTTTCGTTCTGTTTCATACGCTGTCGGTCGCTACTGGCGCGGCCTTCATGCTCGCGGGCGCCATCACGCAGCTCTACGCGAGCTATAAGGAGCGCAGCGTTCGCGCTGGACGCGATATTCTGGTTTCGCTGACGCTGATCATCATCGGCATGATGATCTATTTTGCTCTCGATGCGCCGCATGACCGGCAAACCTTTGACAGTTTATCTCATTTGACGCATGCGCTGGCTGGTGGCGTATTCGCCGTTATTGCGCTGTCGGTGTTCCATCTTTACGGCGAACGGATGACGGCATTTTCCCTCGTAATTGCCGTCGAGCTGCTTTTGTTCGCCATCGGCGTGACCATGTTCCGGGTATCGTCATTGTGGGATCCGATCTGGTGGGGCTGGCATTTCGTCAAGGCGACCTTCTATCTTGTTACGCTCGTCATCATCATCGTCCGTTATGTCGGTGCGGTGAAACTCGCCGAATCGTCAAGCCTGCAGCTTCTTCTGAAAAACGAGGAATTGGCCGAGGCCCATGTCCGCCTCAGCCGTCTCGTCGACGATCTGCAGATCCGCAACTGGATGATCAACAAGGCATCAAGCTCGTTCGGGCTTGATGCGACGCTTGCGGTGGTGGTCGAGACGTTGCGCAAATACGCCGACTTCAAGTGCCTCGATCTTGTGTTGTATGCATCGCTCGATGAGGTCGGAGAAAGCCAGAGCCGATTCGGCCGCAAGCGCGACGATTGGTGCGTGTCGGTGGTGCCGCGTCCCAAGGCTGCGCGGGATGGTGGCGTGGCGCCACGCTGGCTGTCCGTTCATCGGGAAGGGGATCAGGCATGGCTTCATTTTGCGCTCAGGGCACATGATGACCCACTGGGATATGTCGCGGTGCCGATTTCCGATCCAGCCATGCTCTCTGAGAAATGGCAGCCGCTTTCGGACATCGCGGCTGAGATGGGCCAGATTTTCAGCAATACACTGATGTATGAAAAATGGAGTGAGGCGTGCCTGTTCCGGCTTGGGCTTCTGCATGTCTCGCTGATCCTGCGCTCGACACTGGATCGTAAGGTCGTGCGCGCGATGATTTGTCGAGAAAGTGGCCGTTTGCTCGATAGCGACGGCGTCGCGGTGCTGTATCGGGCGAAGAGCAGCGGCGCATTCCTGCTCGAGGAGTGTGGTATCGGCTACCGGACAGAATCGGAGCATCTTCTGTCCTGGCTGCAGACGACCGCCGGGCTTCGAATGCTGGAACAGTTTTCCCGCGAACGGCAAGCTGTGATGTGGCGGACCTGGAGCGACCTTGGAGATGCCATCGAAGATGGATGTTCGGAGTTCGAAGACGCATCGGTGCGCAGCGCGATGCGGTTGATGCTTCCCCTCGTGGAGGAAAACGAGCTGACCGGCATTGTGGTGTTTTTCCGGGACGAGCCGATCGCGTTCAGTTCAGAAACCCAGCAAAACGGGCATCTTCTGATACGTCAGTTTGAGCTTGCGCTGGAGAATGCCAGAATCTGTGATGACCTGAGGGTCGCCAATCTCCTCCTGCTCAAAGCCGAAAAGCGCAAGCTGATGGCCGAACGGCTGTTCGCGCTCGGCGAAATGGCCGCAACAGTGGCGCATGAAATCCGCAATCCGCTCGGTGCCATTGTCAATTGCGTCGCCGTGCTGCGCGGGGCGGTGCTGGAGCAGCCGAAAGCAAGAACCGCGCTCGGGATTATCGAGGAGGAGTCGCAGCGGCTCGAACGGTTGGCGACGAATTTTCTCAATGTCGGGAAATCGCCCAAGCCCGTCCGCATAGAGCCGATCCGTTTGGCACTTGCCGTCGAGAAGGTCTGCGAGGTCATGCGCCGGCACGTGGTGCACCGGGAGCTCGCTGTGACGATATCCGCGGTCTATCGCGGCAGCGGCGGCGCAGTGATGTTCGACGCAGATGGCTTGCATGAAGTCATGATGAATCTGATTCTGAATGCAATCCAAGCCATCGAGATCGAAGGCGAAGTGAAGGTGACGGTACGCCAGCGGGCGTCGTCTGTTTTCCTCGCCGTGGTTGATACGGGTATCGGCATTCCCCCCGCGTTACGCGAGCAGGTGTTCGAGCCGTTCGTCACCGGCCGTTCGGAAGGGGCGGGCGTCGGCCTTGCCATCGTGCGGCGGTTGATCATGAGCTGGAACGGTGCGATCAGGATCTGGTCGGCGCGCCCGTCCGGTGCTTGTTTTTCTGTCCGGATACCTCTGAGAAACGAAGATGTAGCCGTGTCGAGGCAAACTCGCAGTCCTGCTCTCACGCTGGCCAGTTAACGACCTGGATGCTGGATTGATATGATACGAGTGCTGGTAGTCGATGATCAGATTGGCGCGCGCCGCAGCCTTGCGTTATTGCTTGAGAACGCCGGGATAGAAACGGCGCAGGCTGCCGATGGTGCCGAGGCGCTTCGGGCGCTTCAGGAAGAATCGTTCGATGTCGTGATCTCCGATCTGCGGATGGTCAACATGACCGGCGTTGAGCTTCTGAAGGCGATTAAGGCGCGCGATCTCGATCTCCCCTTCATCCTGATAACGGCCTACGGATCCATTGATTCCGCAGTCGAGGTGATGCGCTGCGGCGCATTCGACTACGTCACCAAGCCGTTCAAGGAAAAGGATATCGTTGAGAAAATCCGGAATGCTTACGAGTATCGCAACGGCTCGCCTTCCGCAGCAGTCGAGATTACGCGCGCGACGACAAAAAATGAAAGCGCGAGCGAGATCGTGGCAGGGGCCGCGATGCATGCGGTGGAGAACCGGCTTGATCGCGTGGCGCGCACAGATCTCAGCGTTCTCATCAGCGGTGAGACGGGAACCGGCAAGAGCCGCTATGCTCGCCAGATTCACAACCTCAGCAATCGTGCTGCCCGGCGTTTCGTCAGCATCAACTGCGCCAGCCTGCCGGAGCAGCTGCTCGAAAGCGAATTGTTCGGCCACGCCAAGGGCAGTTTCACGGGCGCAACACAGAATCGTGTCGGTTTGTTCGCGGAAGCCGACGGTGGTTCTATTTTCTTTGACGAGGTGGATACGCTTTCGCACGGCATGCAGGCGAAGCTGCTGAGCGTTCTGCAGGACCGGGAAATCCGGCCTGTCGGCTCCAATCGGCCCCGTAAAATTGATGTTCGGGTGATCTCCGCCGCCAATCGCGATCTTGAAGCCCTGATCGCCAAGGGAGATTTTCGCGCCGACCTGTTCTACCGGTTGAACGGTATACGCATCAATTTGCCGCCGCTACGTGAACGCGGCGATGACCTGCGCGTTCTGGTCGATCGCCTGCTCGCGACATATGTCAAGCGCCATCAGAAAGGTGTGCTGACGATTACGCCGGCGGCGCTCGATCTCGTCCTGTCGTATCACTATCCTGGCAACATCCGTCAGCTCGAGAGTTTTGTGGAGCAGATGGTCGTGTTCGTGCCACCGAACGGTGTGATCGATATCGATGCACTGCCAGAGGAACTTTATACGTCAGGTCAGGCTGCGGCGGCAGTGGGACAGCAGCTCAATCTCGGCAGCACCGAACGGGCGATGATCGAGGCTGCTCTTGCGGGCGAGGGACGGTTGAGCGACGTAGCAAAAAAGCTCGGAATTGGTCGTACCACGCTGTGGCGCAAAATCCGTCAGCACAATATTCAGCGCCTCGGCTCGTCGCGCAGTACGGCTGCCGGCATTCCGGTCAAGCCGACAGTGTGAAACGTCCGCCTGCGCGTGTTCATCGTAAGTGATTGAGGGACACCATTGACGCATGGATTGCGGTCGTGCTGCTGCACGGGAGAGATCGCGGTTGCTGCAGGTCGCTTGTAGAGCGTGCTACGCCAAGACATATCGCCGCACCGTCGCACCCCAGCTCCTTTCACTGCACTGCAATCAGTCGCGTATCCATGAACGCAAATGGCGTTTGAACGTAAAAATGGCGAGAGAACGTCTTTCACGTTCCGTTGTGAAACGATGCCGTTTCGCGTTCCGTGAACCGCGTTGTGGTTTCTCGCCGGTCAAAAGCAGACGTTGCGAAAACCATTGTGAATCCGGGGAAAATGCTCCCGCGCTATCTTCACGATGGGCGAAATGTCACGCCCCGGTCGGCTGGTATGCCTTTTGCTAAGTCATGCTTGCGGTGGACCGTTCGCATTCGCGAACGCTCTGCGCCGCGTGTGAGTTCAACGAATTCAGTGGCGAGAGGGGTTTAACAAAATGAGATCACTGATGGGCGCCGCAAGGCGCGAAGGGGGGTGCGCGGTGGCGCATTTTGCTTTGACGGGAGTCGTTGCCGCGGTGATGGCCGTGTTCGCCGTTTCCACGCCGGTCAAGGCCGACAGTAAAGATGGCATATTCCCGACGGCCGATCAGGTCGGCGGCGAGGTGTTTCCTGCCGGCCTGAAGCCGGGCGATGCGTTTCCCGTTGATATCGGCGTCTATGACGAAGAGGCGAAGAAGGTTGATTTCGGCTCGGTGATCAAGGGCAAGAAGACATTGGTCACGTTCTTCATCTCCGCTGCGCCGGCGTCGGTTGCCGAACTCGGAAAAATCAATGCGATCGCCGAAAAGACGAAAGGAACGCAGGTGATGTTTCTCAATGCGGACACCGTCGGCGTTGCGCTTCAGGGCGGACCAAGCGCGGCAGTCATGGAAACGGCACGCACGCTGGGTGTGATCAAGCGCGAAAGCAAACTCACCAATCCGATGTTTGTTGCTCCGAACGATGCTCTCGATCCGAAGGGACTGTCGAACCGGCTTGGCTTCCGTGGTCTGCCCACCAGCTATCTGGTGAGCGCAGATGGCAAGGTTGAGAAGGTTTTTGTGGGCCAGCACTCCTGGCAGCCAGGCGATATCTGAAAGAGTTTCGAGGGGATCATCCAGATGAGTATTTCAAGAAGGACGTTGTTGCAAGGTGTCGGTGCAGGCGCCGCCGCCGGCATGATGGGCGGCCCGGGGCTGATGTCGTCAGCTTTTGGCGCCGTGAGCGACATGAGCAAGGAAGCGCAGCACTCCCTGTTCAGCAAGTTTAAGGGGAACGTCGTCTTGTTGCCCGGCAAGTATAACGGCACCGTATCGGCGATGGATCTTTCCGGTCCGGAGACACTGGCCTGGTACAATTACGGTCTCGCAGGCATCGATATGCCGATTCCGCATCACATCGCGGCGATGCCGTCGGCCGACCCTTATAAGGGGTTCGACTTCTACCAGACGATGCAGCCGCCTGGCGCGCCCTACATCAATGAAAACTCTCCGCAGTGGCGTAACCGCGGCGATTTCAAGATGTTCAAGATGCGCTACGACGGATCAGGATCGCAGAACTCAATTCATGTCGTCAACGACATCTCGGCAACGACCGGCATGGCGCTGGGCGTCCACGTTTCCATCGGCGTCGGCCCGAATGCGCAGAAATACGTCGCTTTCGCTGATGGTCAGAAGGATATGGTGCTGATCACCACGATCGACGACGATCCGAAGATCGTGAAAGCCTTCCGCGCGGACTATGATCCGATCGCGCGGCAGGTCAACATCTCGCACGTCTTCCCTGACAGCTCGACAAAGAAGTTCGACTTCCAGGGACGCAAGGGCATGAAGACCTCTCACGAGGCGATGCTCGGCGAGGAGTTGATGCCGGCCGATCCGACAGCGGTGTTCGTCGATGCCTTCACCTGGCATCCGACCATGCCGCTCGGTGCGATCCTGATCCGGCGCCACGGCTGCTGCGTGATCGTCAACACCGAGACCTGGGAGCCGCTCGCGCTGCTTTCCACGGCGAAGGGTTCGCCCGACTTCTTCCCGCTGGTCAAGCAGTCCGGTTACACCTGGACGTTCTCTGTTCCGTCGGTGCTGACGCCGCTTCATGAAGCAGGCTTCATCACCAGCGGCCAGTACTTCTTGGCCTGCAACAACGTGCTGCAGAACAACATCGCGGTCTTCCGTTCGGAAGATCCAGATCCGAAGAAGTGGAAGAAGGAAGCGTTCGTCGAGGGCTTCGGCAACAAGTATCTGCCGCTGCATATGGGCAACGTTCCGGATTCGCGTTGGGCGTTCTTCACCATCTGGGCGCGTAAGCCGAACAACGGTTTCATCTGCAAGGTGGATCCGAAGACGTGGAAAGTGGTGGCGAAGTGGGACACCGGCCCCGATCCGCACACCTGCGACTGCACCGTGGACGGCCAGTACATCACCACGGTCTACAGCGGTAACCAGGGTGGCCAGTCTGGCCTCGTGGTGATCCACGCCGATTCCAACGAAGTCGTCGCGCGGCTTCCCAGCGCCGCCGGCCATCACGATCACGTCGTGGTGCCGGAGTCGTGGGAAGGTCTCAAATCCTCGCGTAGCACCTCGGTGTAATCGGACGCGGCACAGCCCACGGGCTGTGCCGCATTCATCTGGGATATCGGCGGAGAAAGACGATGCGGGGAACTGGTTTGTCGGGATGGGTACGGCTGCAGGCGTTCTTTACGGCGGCCGCGATTGCGGTTGCGGCGTGGTGTGCGGTCTCGCCCAATGCTGCGTTCGCGCATTCGGAAGAGGACATGGCCAAAATGGTCGGCGACCATGGCGGCTCTGTCCGGGCGGCAGGCAACTATCATGTCGAGTTGGTAGTGAAGGACGGCCAGTTGCGGGTCTGGTTGACCGATCACGGCAATGTCGCGCGGGCGACGGAAAAGGCCACCGGCGCGGCGACCGTCACGATCGGCGAGAAGCGGATCAACGTGCCGCTGAAACCGGCAGCCAAGAATGAAATGAGCGGCAACAATCCGGAGATCAAGCATGGCGCGATGCGGGTTCTGGTCAACGTGATCTTGCCCGGTGAGGATCCGTTGCAGGCGCGTTTTGCGCTGAAGTTGCACTGAGCGGAGCAGGCCGGTGGGGGATGCAACGTGATGACGACGACATCGCGGGCGGGGATTCGGATCATGGCCGCGACCCTTGTGGCCACCTGGTTCGTCGTGCCGGCAGCTGCCGATCCTTCCGCGCGGGAGCAGCTTGTGAAAACCAAGGCATGCGAAGGGTGCGATCTCGCGGGCGAGGATTTGTCCGGGCTCGATCTGACCGGGGCCCGTCTGACAAAAGCCAATCTGCGCGGCGCGACGCTCAACGGCGTAAACTTGCAGAGTGCGGATCTGCATGATGCCGATTTGGCTCAGGCCCTGATGATGCATGCCAATATGCGTGGCGCCAATCTTGAGAAGGCCAGCCTCGCTGGTGCCTTTCTCAGCATGGCTTCGCTCGCCGGCGCCAATCTCAAGGCTGCGAGCCTGATCGAGACACGCCTCAGCCGGGCAGATATTGAGGGAGCGGATCTCGAAGGCGCAAATCTGCGCGGGGCCGATCTATTCTCGGCGCAAATGCTCTTCGCGAATGTTCGCCATGCCGATCTCGCGCTGGCCGACCTCAGCTTTGCCGATATCGGTGAGACGGATTTCACCGGCGCAAAATCAGACGATACCACGACCTGTCCCAACACGAAGAATGGTCCGTGCTGGCCCTGAGCGATCAAGCCGCTCCGTTCGGTAGGATACAAACGCTCGTTATCGCGTCGGTATCGGCTCAACAAGCAAGCCGAATGAAGCGAACTCGCTGACGTGGTTGGCTGGATGGCCCCGTGTCATGCTGACGGCTTGCTGAATACGTACGCCAATCCGGCAAACATCAGCGCCCCGACGCTTGCCGTCAGCAGCGGTCCGGGGGCGGTCCCGATCCAGAACCACAGAAAACTGACGCTCATCCCCGTGAGCGCGATCAGCTTGGCCTTGCGAGGGATTGCGCGATGCTCGCGCCATGCACGCAGCGTCGGTCCAAAATGATCATGAGTGAGCAGCCAGTTTTCAAGCTGCGGAGAAGATTTGGCAAAGCAGGCGGCCGCAAGGATGAGGAACGGTGTTGTCGGAAGAACTGGCAGAAATGCGCCGACAAAGCCGAGAGCAACAAAAGTGAATCCAAGAAGGAGATACAGATAACGCATTGGATAAGATTAGCATGTAACAACGCAAAGCCGGAAGAGTGGTTGGGCAGAGCGATGACGAGCAGAGGCCTCAATAGCCGGAGAAGGATGATCGCTATCCAGCTATCATCATTGTTAGAATGTTGTCCGAGATCAAACGTCTGCATGGAGCATGGTCTGCTTGTGATGCGGAAAAGACGAATAACCTTGTGGTCGATCAAAGAAGCACGGAGCCTGTTGGAGGATCGTAGAGCGTGAAGTTTGAAATCAACTTCCAGGTGGAGATTATCATGCTCTCTCGTCGCAATGTGCTGATGTGTGCCGCTGCGTCGGCGCTCTTCATGGCTGCTCCCGCACTGGCAGCAGATGATTTGCCGGGACTTCAGCGCGTCAAGGTCGATCTCGTCGCTCCGCCCTTCATTCATCCTCACGAGCAGGCCACCAAGGCTGCTCCCCGCGTGGTTCAGTTCAGAATGACCATTCAGGAAAAGGAGTGGGTGATCGACAATGAAGGCACCAAGGTTCACGCGATGACGTTCAACGGGTCGGTGCCGGGTCCGATGATGGTGGTGCACGAAAATGACTATGTCGAGCTGACTCTGGTCAATCCTGACACCAATACCATGGCGCATAATATCGATTTCCATTCCTCGACCGGCGCGCTGGGCGGCGGTGGGTTGACGCTGATCAATCCCGGCGAGCAGGTGGTGTTGCGCTGGAAGGCGACCCGCCCCGGCGTCTTCGTTTATCACTGCGCACCGGGCGGCCCGATGATCCCGTGGCACGTGGTGTCGGGCATGAACGGCGCGATCATGGTGTTGCCGCGTGACGGTCTCAAGGATGAAAATGGCAAGCCGCTGCGCTATGACAAGGCTTTCTATATCGGCGAGCAGGACTTCTATGTGCCGCGCGATGCTAACGGCAAGTACAAGACTTATGCCTCGCCCGGCGAAGCCTATCCCGACTCGGTTGAGGTGATGCGAAATTTGATTCCGACCCACGAGGTCTTCAACGGGCGGGTCGATGCCCTGACTGGCAAGGACGCGCTGACGGCGAAGGTCGGCGAGCGCGTGTTGATCATTCACTCGCAGGCGAATCGCGATACCCGCCCGCATCTGATTGGCGGTCATGGCGACTATGTCTGGGAGACCGGCAAGTTCAACAACCGGCCGGAGAAGGATCTCGAGACCTGGTTCATTCGTGGTGGTTCCGCCGGGGCTGCGCTCTATACCTTCCGGCAGCCGGGCGTCTATGCCTATGTCAACCACAACCTGATCGAGGCGGTGGAGCTTGGGGCGACGGCGCACTTCAAGGTCGAAGGTAACTGGGACAACGACTTGATGAAGCAGGTTCAGCCGCCGAGTCCGATCGGCACCGGTGACAAACTGGGCGCGGTCGCGCCGTCCGGGATCAAGGTCAATCTGAATTAACAGGCGGAAGGCCGGTGGTCGCGGGTGTCGCGATCACCGGTCGGGAATCTGCATCATGCTGACACTTCTCCATGCGAAAGCTCTTTTAGCCGTCGGCTTCGGCGCGTGCCTGCCGCTGGCACTTGCCGGCCTGCCGCTCAACTTTCAGCCCGCAGCAGCACCGGCCGCAGTCGTCTCTGAAACCGTACGGCTGTTGCCGGAAAGTTACCGGTATCGCGTCGCGGGGGAGTTCAGCCGCGACGGCCGACCGGTCAACGCACCGATGTTGGAGCGGCGGCGCGAGAAGCCGCTTTCCATCATGAAGGCCCAGGTCACGGAAGCCGAGTTCGACCGCTGCGTCCGGGACGGTGGCTGCCGTCCGATCGGGCAGCGCGGCGTGGTGAGGACCAATGTTCCGGTGGTCGGCGTGAGCTGGGAGGATGCGCGCGCCTATGCGCGCTGGCTCTCGGCCAGGACCGGGCAGGTCTGGCGTTTGCCGACTGATGAGGAATGGGTGTTTGCCGCCGGATCGCGGGCGAAAGATGATGCTATCAATGTTGAGGCGGCCGACATCAGCCAGCGCTGGCTGGCGAAATATGAGGAAGAATCGGCGCGTGAACGGCTTGCCGATCGCGGGCCGCGCCAGGTCGGAGGCTTCGGCGCGAACGAACATGGCCTGCTCGATCTCTCTGGCAATGTCTGGGAGTGGACCGATAGCTGCTTCACCCGGCAGAATCTGGATGCCGGGGATCGCGTCATCGGGGAGGGCACGGTGAATTGCGGCGTTCGCGTCATCGAAGGCGCACACCGGGGCTATATCACATCCTTTATCCGAGATGCGCGTGGCGGTGGCTGCGGCATGGGTGTGCCGCCGGACTATCTCGGTTTCCGTCTGGTGCGCGAGGAAGGCTCCTGGCTGGCCTATGTGACCTCGCGGCTGCGCAAGCCGTTCGAGCGGATTTCATGATATATAATGAGACATGGCGAGGGCGCGGCAGGCGCCCTCGTTTCGTGTCATGTCGTGAGCTGGCGGTAGATCGCGGGCAAAGCGGCGGGTAGGCGGGTGATATCGCGTACAATGGCATAGGCACCGCGCCCAAAAATGTGCGGGAAGTAATCCCTTGCGTTTTCGTCGATGGTCACTCCAAACACGCGCAGCCCGGCCTTGCGCGCCTCGCGGATCGCCATCCGTGTATCCTCAATGCCGTAGCGTCCTTCGTAGTGATCGACATCGTTTGGCTTTCCGTCGGTCAAGAGCAACAGCAGGCGATGCCGCTGCGGCCGCTCCGCCAGTTCTCCGGTGACGTGGCGGATAGCCGCGCCGATTCGGGTATATTGCCCCGGTTTGAGCGTCGCGATCCTGCGCGCGATGCGCTGATCCAGCACTTCGTCGAAGCCTTTGATGGTGGTCACATTGACGTTGGTGCGCCGGCGCGATGTAAAGGTGTAGATGGCGTGTTCGTCGCCGCAGGCGGTGAGGCCGTGGGTGAAGGCGAGCAGGGCGCCTTTCTCGACATCCAGAACCCGCCGTTCCTGCAGCCAGGCGTCGGTGGACAGCGAAACATCCATCAGGACCGCGACCGACAGGTCGCGCGCCGCCGGCCGCACATCGGCAAAGACTCGGTCGGTGCCGGATTCGCCAGCGCGGCGATCCGCGACCGAGCGGATCAGCATCGATAGATCGAGTTCGTCGCCATCGGGCTGGGCGTAGAGCGTCTGGCGGCGCGGCCGCAAGGCCTCGAACTGGCGGCGGACGTGGCGGATGTTTCGCTCGGTCACCGAGTCCACCGGCCAGTCCTCGCCGTTCTCCGAAGCGCGGCCGGTGATGACCCGGCAGTAATCCGGCCGGTAGGCCTGCCGCTTCCAGTCCCACTCCGGATAGGTGTGGTTAGCGACCAGCGATGCTGTGTCCGCTTCGCGCGGGGTGAGATCGAGATCGAGTTTAAGTCGCACCGAAGGCCGCTTCTTGTTCGAGCCAATGGTCAGTTCCGGCGTGTCCTCGAGCGCCTGGCGCGCGCCTTGGTCATCATCGTCGTCGACGTCGCGGTTGACGTTGATCATCTCAGCGATGCTGAAGATCGTCTCGAAGCGATGCAGCATCAAAGGATCGCCGCGATCGCTGCGGTCGGTGGATTTGCGCACGCCGGTTCGGCGCTTTGCATCGGCCACGATCGAGTTGCCGCCGGGCTCGTCCACATCCGCGGCGGCTGCGCCTGCCGCATCGGCCTTGATGTCGCCCCAGATCGGCACCGGCAGGAAAGTGCGATAGCCACGCGGCGCCGTGAACCGTTCGTCGAGTTCGCCGTTGCCCGTGATCACATCGAAGATCGGATCGGAGATCGGCGGAATGTCGTTCAGGAGATGGAGGATGACATTTTCGATCTTCCCCTCCAGGTCCGGCAGATTGCGGCGTGGTCGCTCATCCAGTGTTGCGCGGCGCAGACGATTGTAGATCAGGATCAGGCCCGGCCAGGTCGCCAGCGTAGCGCGGGTGGTTTGCACCGCCGCGCGCAGGCGATAGAGGTCGCTGCGCAGCGGATCGCCGTCATGTATCGGCGGCACCGCGTGGGCGAACCAGACCGCCAGCCACTCGTAAAGCGCTTCATTATCTCTTGCGTCGGCAAACAGATCGATGCTGCCCGGCAGGCGCAATGCGCTGGTGTCGAGTGACGGCCGCTCCAGCGTCTCAGTGCCGAGACCGAGCGCCTGCTTCAGATTGAGCCGATGGGTTGATGCCGTCGCCGCGCTGCCGACGATGCGGATGGCGCCGTCGCCGCTGCTGGCCCGAAACAGCAGCCCGAGCCGAGTGCGAAGAGGATCGAGCGCGACAGCGGCGTCGGGATGGCCCGGATAGGAGCGTGACGAGCCGACAAGGCGATGCCAGTACTGTCCGAAGGCTTCTTCCGGCTCGAACAGCGGCATGGTGTTTATCCAAGCGCGATCTGGGCGACGCGGATCAATCCTTCCACGATCTCCGGATCATCGGAGAGCGGCTCGATCAGGGCGACGCGCAGCGCAGTGTCGTAGTCGACGCTGTCGCGGATCAGCGTCGCACAATAAACGATGAGGCGTGTCGAAGCGCCTTCCTCGATATCCTGTCCCTTCAGGCCACGCAGTGCCTGCGCGACGCGGACGAGCGGCAGGCATCGCTCATGCGACAACCCGCTTTCATGGGCGACAATGCTGGCCTCGGTGTGCAGGGTCGGGAAACCAAATTCCATGGCAAGAAAGCGTTGCCGCGTACTCGGCTTCAGCGTCTTGAGCACGTTCTGGTAGCCTGGATTGTAGGACGCCACCAGCATGAACTCCGGCGGTGCCTGCAGCAGTTCGCCAGTGCGCTCCAGCGGCAGTGTGCGCCGATCATCGGTGACCGGGTGCAGCACCACGGTCACGTCCTTGCGCGCTTCCACCACCTCGTCGAGGTAGCAGATCGCACCGTCACGCACGGCGCGTGTCAGCGGGCCGTCCACCCAGACGGTGTCGCCGCCTTTTAGCAGGTAACGGCCGGTGAGATCCGCTGCGGTGAGATCGTCATGGCACGACACCGTATAAAGAGGGCGGCCAAGCCGCGCCGCCATATGTACGACAAAGCGGGTCTTGCCGCAGCCTGTCGGCCCCTTGAGCAGGACCGGCAGGCGGCTGTGATAAGCGTGCTCGAAAATCTCGCATTCCGAGCCTGTCGGTGCGTAGAACGGCAAATCGAGCTCTTTCGCCCCGGCGTTGACACTCTTCAACAAGCAATCGTCCTCCGTGGCATGTGATCTGGTCCGTTACTTCGCCGTCTGCAGCGACATGGTGATATGGGCCGGCTGCTCCTCCCTCATCGGTCCGAAGATCGAGTAGAGGAAGAGCAGACACGAGATCAGAACGAACGCGCCGGAGCCGAGGCGCATCCAGTAGAACAGCGCCAGCTGCTCCTGCACCTCCATGTAGCTCATGCCCAAGACGCGCTGCAGATGCACCTGCACGACGCCGGCGAAGGTCAGTACGAAGGTCATGAACGCCATGGCGGAGGTCATGATCCAGAAGCTCCACATATTGAGCACCTGGTTGTAGGGCGTCCGCTTGCGCAGATAGGGCATGGCGTAGCTGATCATCGCCAGATTCAGCATCACATAGGCGCCGAAGAAGGCGAGGTGGCCGTGCGCCGCGGTGACCTGAGTGCCGTGGCTGTAGTAGTTGACGAAGGACAGCGTGTGCATGAAGCCCCACACGCCTGCTCCGAAGAACGCACCCACGGTGCAGCCGAGCGACCACAGCATCGCGGCCTTGTTGGGATGGTCGCGGCGGCCCTTCCACACCATGGTGAAGGCGAAGATCACCATGGCGAAGAACGGCGCCACCTCGAAGGTCGAGAAGATGCTAGCCGATCCACTGCCAGTATCCCGGTGCGCCGATCCAGTAATAATGGTGTCCGGTACCGAGCACGCCGGAGAACAGCGCGAGGCCGACGATGGCGTAAAGCCACTTCTCGATCACCTCGCGGTCCACGCCGGTCATCTTGATCATCAGGAAGGCGAGCACGGACGCCATCACCAGTTCCCACACGCCCTCGACCCAGAGGTGGACGATGTACCACCAGTACACCTTGTCGAGCGCGATGTTGCCCGGATTGTAGAAAGCGAACAGCCAGAACACCGCGATGCCCCACATGCCGAGCAGCAGCACGTTGCCGATCGCGGTCTTGCGGCCTTTCAGGATCGTCATCGAGATGTTGTAGAGATAGATCAGCGCCACCACGACGATCGCGCCCTTGATCCAGAGCGGCTGCTCGAGAAATTCGCGGCCTTCATGGATGCCGAAGATGTAGCCGACGACCGCCGCGAGCGCGCCGAACATCAGAAGACCGAGTTGCACATAGGCGAGAAACGGGCTTTCGATGTCGCGCTCGGCCTCCTCGGGGACGAGGTAGTAGCCGCAGCCGAAAAAGCCCATCAACAGCCACACGATCAGCGCGTTGGTGTGGATCATGCGCAGGATGTTGAAGGGGATGATCTCAGACAGGAAGTTCGGAAACACATAGACGGTGCCGGCCAGCGTGCCGAAGATGATCTGCACGCCGAACAGCAGCATGGCGCAGGTGAAGTAGGCCAAAGCGACCCGTTGGGTTGGATATTTCATTGTCTTTAACTCCTCAGCCGGAGATCTTCGGCGGCCAGCCTTGCGTCTTGACGCCGGCGGTGAATTCCAGGAAGTCGATCAGGTCGTTCACTTCCTGATCGCTTAAGTGAAAGTCGGGCATCTGCCGGCGGCCCTCGGCGCCGCTCGGCTGCGAACGCATCCAGGCGGTGAGGCCCTCGCGGGCGCTTTGCGCATCTTCGCGGCCGCCGTAGCGTACCCAGACATTGCCGAGCTCGGGGGCGAAATAGGCGCCTTCGCCGAGCAGAGTGTGGCAGTTGATGCAGGAGTTCTTCTCCCACACGTGCTTGCCGCGCTGGACGCTATCGGTCAGGCCGCTGTCGCTGGCGCTTGTCGTGCGGATGTAGTGATCGGTCTGCGCCGTCAGGCCAACAAAAATCACGAAGAAGAAAATCGAGCCCCCGTAGAAAATGTTACGGGCGGCTGCCTTGGTAAACCTCTCACTCATCGCCTGCCAGCTCCCACCTCGCCAGATCGTCTGCATCCAGCCACTTGCGTGGCCGGTCATGCTCGACCTGTTCTACGAGCCAAGCCTGTCTGCTCTTTGCGCGCGGACAAAAAAGAAATATTTTATATTCATATTATTTCCGAGAGAGCCGGAATGGGAATCAGATGACATTGGCGCACACACATCGGGACTCCGCGGAGGCAACTGCGCAGACGGCGGATTGGGGGCCGCTCTCGAGCCTGCCCGGAAATCCGATGATCTGGATTCTGATCCTGGGCGAGATGGCTGTGTTCGGGGCGCTGCTGCTCGGCTTTTCCGTGGCGCGGGTTCTGGACCCGGCGACCTTTGCAGCATCACAGCTTCATCTGCATCGCGTGCTTGGCGGACTGAATACGCTCGTGCTCGTCACCAGCGGCTTTCTGGTGGCCGCCGCGCTTTGGCACAGGCAGGAAGGACGCGATCCGCGACCCCTGCTGATTGCAGGCATGTTGCTCGGTGCCGCCTTCCTCGCAATCAAGGGCGTTGAATATGGCGAGTTGTTTGCGGCAGGCTTCGATATCGACACGAACACGTTCTTCCAGCTCTATTTCCTGATCACCGGCTTTCATGCCGTCCATATCGTGCTGGGGCTGGCGATTCTCGGCATCGTGTTGTTCGCTGACAGCATCGACAATCTGGAGACCGGCGCCGCCTTCTGGCACATCCTCGATATGATTTGGGTGATGGTCTATCCGATCATCTATCTGGTGCACTGACCATGACGATGCTGGTGAAAGCGTGGATTGTTCTTGCTGCCCTGACACTGGCTGCGATGTGGGCCGGCGCGGGACAGGGCGCGAGCGTGCCGGTGGTGGCGCAGGTCGGGCTCGTGCTTGCGGTAGCGGGCGTGAAGGCCTCGACGATTCTGCACTATTTTCTCGGGTTACGTTCGGCGTCCGGCGGCTGGCGCGCCTTGTTCGTGCTCTATCTCGTCGTGCTCTGCGGCGCTATTTTTGCAATTTATACCGCGGGATTGGCGCTGGCATTGCAACCGTCGTCTGGGCCGATGTTATGAACGAGCCTCAACTCGGACTCGTCCTGCTCACGCCTGCAATCCTCATATTCATCGTTTTCATGTATCGAAAAGGCGCTATGACAAAATCGGGCGCCGTGGTCGCGGCGCTGCTGTCGATCCTCATCGCAACAGCCATGTTCGCCGGGCAGTCATAAACGCGTGAATGCGCGGCTGCGTGCCAGATCTTTCGGTTTCAGCGACAAAGATTCCGCAATGTAGCTTGATGGGTGAGCTGATGCTGTCTCAGCCATCGCAGATTTTGTCGCTATGAGGTTTTTGTGTGCTCTACACAAACTGACTTTCTTCGCTCACGCCGATTTTAACGTCGAGGAGTGAGGCGCTCGACAGCAGGGCGTCAAGCACCATCGCGCGCGAGGAGCGCACCTGGTCAATGGTAACCCGTTCAGCCGTTTCGGCGTCGCCTTCAGCCAAGGCAACGATAATTGACTGATGTTCGGAATGCATCTCACTGCCGCGGTCGCGCAGAGACAGGCCGAAATGAAACATCCGCTCGAGTTCCATAAGCGTCTGTTTGAGCACGGCAACGAGCCGCTCGTTACCGGTGGCAGCTGCGATGCTAAGATGAAAATCGCTATTGCGTTGAAGGAAGATCGCTTCGCTCTCCTTATCGCCGGGCTGATAGTCGGTCCGACATAGCCGGTCCAGGCGGTGAAGGTCGGCGGAGTCGACGCGGCCGGCCGCGAGCTTGACGCAGGACACCTCGACAATTTCTCGAAGCTGGAACAGGTCGTTAAGGTCGCGCAGAGTGATCGGCTTGACGCGATAGCCCTGCCGGCGGACCGGTTGAAGCAGCCCGATGAGCGACAGGCGATCTACAGCAGCTCTGGCTGCCGCCCGACCAACATTGAATTGATTTGCAAGATCCACCTCGGTCACGATCGATCCCGGCATCAGCTCGCAGCGGACGATCGCCTTGTGAATAGCATCGAAGGCTATGTCACTTTGCCGCAAGTTGGTCTGGGTCTTTTTCCGAGGGGGCTCTGTGAGCGATACAACATGTCCCATAGTCAAAACCTAACAGGAAATGTGAGGCTTCGCAAGATTTTGAAAATGTCAAAGCCAACATCAGTTGTTGCCGTAACTAGAGCAGTTCTGGTCGGTTTACGGCCCTTTTGTTTGGACTGACAAAACTGCCGGGTACTAGACATGCATCTCTTGAACATCTATAAACATGTCTTAGAACATCTCAACGGGAGACTTTGATGTCAGCAAGTACGATGCGTGCCTTGGTTCTCGATGCCCACGGCAGTCTGGATAACCTCAAAATTGTCGAGAACAAGCCGGTGCCGGCCGTCGTGCCGGGGCATGTCGTCATTCGCGTCAAGGCTTCTTCATTCAACTACCATGACGTATTCACCGTCCGCGGCATGCCGGGCATCAAGGTCCCGCTCCCGGTCGTGATCGGCCTCGATATGGCGGGCGAGATCACCGAAGTCGGCAGCGACGTAACCGGCTGGAAGAAGGGTGACCGCGTCCTCGTCAATCCGCTCAATAAGAAGAAGGGTCTTCTTGGCGAGATGATGGACGGCGGCATGGCGGAATACTGCCTGGTCGACGCTGAGCAGCTGATCCGCATGCCCGATGGTGTTTCCTACGAGGACGCGGCGTCGCTGCCGGTGGCCTACGGCACAGCGCACCGCATGATCGTCACCCATAACACCATCAAGAAGGGTGACCGGGTTCTGGTGTTGGGCGCTTCGGGTGGTGTCGGCACCGGCTGCGTCCTGCTTGCCAAGCACTTGGGCGCCGAAGTCATCGCCTGCGCCGGCGGTGCGGACAAAATGCAGCGCCTGCGCGATCTCGGCGCTGACGAGGTAATCAACTACAAGGAAGTCGATTTCTCCAAGTGGGCCATCGAGAAGTATGGCAAGCCGCAGCGCCGTACCTATGAAGGCGGGGTCGATGTCGTGATCAACTTCACGGGCGGCGACACCTGGGTTCCGTCCCTGCGTTGTCTGAAGCGCGGCGGCAAGCTGCTCGTCTGCGGCGCGACCGCCGGTCACGATCCGAAGGAAGACCTGCGCTATGTCTGGAGCTTCGAGCTGCAGATCATCGGCTCGAACAGCTTCTACGACGATAACCTCGCCGATCTGATGCGGTTGATCGCGGAAAAGAAGCTGCGTCCGGTCGTGGACAAGGTTCTTCCGCTCGACAAGGCGATCGAGGGCCTGCGGCTTATCGAAAATCGCGAAGTGATGGGAAAGGTCGTCATCACGCCTTGATTCCGATCACCCTTAGGGAAACGCGAAGGATAAGAAAATGACAGAAAAACTGACGCCGGCCGCCGTGGAGGCGATGCTCACCAAGGGCCCCTTCCATCAGTGGCTGGGCATAAAAGTTCAGAAGGTTGATGAAGAGGGCATCGAGCTGACCGCGACATGGCGCGAAGAGTGGGTGGTGAACCCCGAGCGTCGCTACACGCACGGCGGCATCCTTGCTGCGCTCGTCGATCTCACGGCGGACTGGGCCCTTGTCTCCCACACTGGCCGCGGCGTGCCGACGATCGACATGCGGGTGGACTATCATCGCGCGGCGATGCCGGGCGATCTCACGGCCAAGGGCCGTATCGTCAAGATGGGCGGTCAGTTCTCTGTCGCCGAGGCGAGCGTCTACGACAAGGACGGAAAGCTGCTGGCCAGCGGCCGTGGCGTCTACCTGACTACTCCTCCAGCTCCTTCCAAGGGTTGATCGGGAGGCCATCGTGGCGGTCCCCGTCGATGAAAGCCAAGCTCGTGATGCGGCGGTTGCAGCCGCATCACAGCGCGAGGGAGTGTTTGATCACGCTGTCCTCAATCTTCATTATGATCTCGACGCTGGCGAGAAGCTGTTCAGATCGCTCGGGTTCAACGTCACGCCGAGGAGTTACCACACGCTCGGCTCGATGAATAACCTGATCGTGTTTAGCGGCAACTATCTTGAGCTTATCGGTCTGGATCCTTCGAATCCGAATCCGCGCAAGGAGCTGCTGGACTGGCCTGTCGGTCTCAACGGTCTCGTCTATGGAAGTGATGATATCGACGTGACTGCGGCGCGGCTGCGATCAGACCGGCTCCCCGTGCTCGAGCCCAAGGCGTTCAGCCGGCAGGTGGTGATCGAAAACGTGGCTGGGGAAGCGCGCTTTCGCACAGTCCATCTCGATCCCAGCTATTTTCCAGCCTCGCGACTCTATTTCTGCGAGCACCAGACCCCTCATCTGGTCTGGCATCGAGCGTTCATGTCGCATCCCAATTCCGCGCGCAGTCTGAAGTGTCTCACGGTCGTCGCCGACGATTTTGAGGCGCAGGCTCATTCCTTCACGCGGGTGTTGGGCTTGCGGCCCGATCCTGATGCACGGGTCTGGAGTCGGGGGACGCGGATCGATTTCGTTTCACGAAAGCGCCTGAACGACCTCTATCGTGGTCATGCCGATCCCGGGTCAGGCAGAGCGAGGGTTGCTGTGATTGGCATCCGTGTGGCGTCTATCGCCGCGCTTAAGGCCGCCATGCAGCCGCGTCTCCTGCAAAAGCTGGTCGACATCGACAAGTCCTGTTCGCTGCTCCCCGCATCTGAATGCTTCGGGGTTGCGATCGAATTTCATGCAACGAATATGAGTTTGGTATGACACTGTCGTCTAATCTGGGAGCATTGATCGATCGCACGCGTTCGTTGGAGAAGGTGGCGATCATCGATTTTGACGGCTCCAAGGCCCGTGAGGTCACCTATGGAGAGCTTGACGCGCTTGCGAACGGGATCGCTCGCGCTCTGACGCAGCGCGGATATCGGCGGGGAGAGCGGATCGCAATCTTGTCGGCCAATAGCTCGGATTGCCTTGCCGCACACTTCGGAATCATGCGGGCCGGATTCGTGTCGGTGCCGATCAACCATCGCTTACCTCGCAATCTTGTCGACTACATCATCAAGGATTCCGCGGCTCCTATTGTCTTCTGTGACGATGAGCGCCGCTCCGTCATCCCTGATGGCGTCGAGGTGATCAATTTCGACAAGCCGGACTTCGCGGCTTTCGTTGATCGCGGGCCGTTTGAGGCCGTCATTCCCGAAAAGGGCGAGCCTTCGACCTTCCTTTATACGTCCGGCTCTACCGGACGTCCGAAGGGCGTGATCCTGTCTCACGACTCGCAGCGCTGGGTGGTCGAAACGCGGCTCGCGGACCGCGATATTGAGAACGATCGCGCCTTGGTTGCTGCGCCGCTCTATCACATGAATGCACTAGCCCTGTCGCATCTTGTGCTGGCTGGACACTCCAGCATGGTGCTGATGCCGCAATTCAAGGTGCAACCTTACGTCGATGCGATCAGTCGCTTTCACTGCACCTGGCTGACATCGGTGCCGCCGATGATCGCAATGATGCTTGACGATAAGAAAGCGATGGCGACGGCTGACCTGTCATCCGTTCAGAGCCTCAGAATGGGGTCGGCTCCCGCGAGTGAAGCGCTGCTCGATGAAATTCATCGCGTGATGCCGCATGCGCGTGTTCTGAACGCTTACGGTACGACGGAAGGCAGCCCGGTGGTATTTGGTCCCCATCCGGACGGCAAACCGACGCCGACGCTGTCGCTCGGATACAAACATCGCGGTGTCGATCTTCGAATCGTCGATGCCAACGGCGTCGAAACGGACGAGGGTGTTCTCCAGATCCGCTCACCTGCGATGATGAACGGCTATCACAACCGACCGGACATTCCGGTGCCGTTCACCAAGGATGGCTACTACAACACTGGCGATGTGTTCCGCCGCGATGCCGATGGATTCTATTATTTCATCGGCCGGGCCGACGACATGTTCGTGAGCGGCGGCGAGAATATCTTTCCCGGTGAAGTGGAAAGAATGCTCGAGGCCCATCCGGATGTGATGCAGGCTTGTGTCGTGCCGATTGACGATCAACTCAAGGGCAAGAAGCCTGTTGCGTTTGTCCGGCTTGCCCCCGGAGCCAAGATCGATGTTGGTGGTCTCAAGGCTTTCGCGCTGGAGAACGGTGCTGCCTATCAGCATCCGCGGTCGATCTGGTTCATCGACGAATTTCCGCTCGCTTCCACCAACAAGATCGATCGTGCCTTGCTCGCGAGTCGCGCACGTGAACTATCGAGCGCCGAAAAGGCCTAGATCCGGTGAGACTGCCAAATAGAGGCAGTACATCGTCACAACAAGAAGAAGAGATGGGAGCTTAGAACGTCATGTCGACCTCGTTTGATACCAGCTTCACGACGCGGCCCGAAATCACAGGCTCGTTTGGCGTCGTTGCGACGACGCACTGGATCGCGACTGCGGTCGGCATGGGTATCCTCGAACGCGGAGGCAACGCGTTCGATGCGGGCGTCGCTGTCGCATTCGTGCTGCAAGTGGTCGAGCCCCATCTCAACGGGCCGGGCGGCGATGTGCCGATCCTGGTTTACGATGTCCGGAAGAAACAGCCGCAGGTGATCTGCGGTCAGGGCCCGGCGCCTGCCGCCGCCACCATCGCCCGCTTCCGCGATATGGGGCTCGACCTTGTTCCGGGCTCTGGCCTGCTCGCGGCGTGCATTCCCGGCTCCTTCGACGCCTACATGCTGCTGTTGCGTGACTACGGAACCATGTCGGTCGAGGATGTTCTCGCGCCGGCGATCGGATATGCCCGGAACGGCTATCCACTGGTGTCGCGTATCTGCGAAACCATCGCGACGGTGGAAAATCTCTTCCGCGAGCATTGGCACACTTCGGCCGCGCTCTATCTACCGAATGGCGAGATTCCCAAAGCGGGAGAGATTTTCCGCAACGTGACGCTCGCTGATACCTATGCGCGTATCCTCAGCGAGACGAAATCCGCCGGCGGCAATCGCGAGGCGCAGATCGAGCGTGCCCGCAAGGTCTGGTCCCGGGGTTTTATTGCCGAGGCGATCGATCGGTTCTGCCGGAAGAATGCTGTGATGGATTCCTCGGGCACGCCGCATCACGGTTTGCTCACCGGACACGATATGGCGGGATGGAGCGCTTCCGTTGAAGCGCCCATCAGCTACGACTACCGCAACTACACCGTTTACAAGGCGGGCCCCTGGACACAGGGACTGGTGCTGCTTCAACAGCTGGCATTGCTGAAGGGCTACGATCTCGATCGGCTCGATCCATGTGGCGCGGAGTTCATCCATCTGCAGGTGGAGTGCGCGAAGCTCGCGTTTGCCGATCGTGATGTTTTCTACGGCGATCCTGACTTCAGCGAGATTCCGGTCGCGCAGCTTTTGTCGGATTCCTACAACGCCGAGCGGCGCAGGCTGATTTCCGACAAGGCGTCGATGGAGCTTCTGCCCGGCACCATTCCCGGATTCGGCAAGACGATCGGGATGCGGGAGGGTGGTTCTCGCGAGGCGGTATCCGCTATCGGCACCGGTGAGCCGACGGTTGGGCGGATCAGCGCCGAGCGTGGCGATACCGTGCATTTCGATATCATCGACCGGGATGGCAATATGATCTCGGTGACCCCGTCGGGAGGATGGCTGCAATCGTCGCCGATCATTCCGGAGCTTGGCCTGTGTCTCGGTACCCGTGCGCAAATGTTCTGGCTGGACGAGGAACATCCTGCCTCGCTGCAGCCGGGCAAGCGTCCGCGCTCCACTCTTTCGCCAACCTTCGCGATGCGTGATGGCAAGCCGTATCTTGCCTGGGGTACGCCCGGTGGCGATCAGCAGGACCAGTGGGCAACCCAGCTTCTGCTTCGCCACATCCATGCCGGATACAATCTGCAGCAGGCAATCGATGCACCGGCCTGGCACACCGAACATTTCCCGGCTTCGTTCTGGCCGCGTCTCGCGCGACCTGGCGTGCTTGTGCTCGAAAGTCGCGTCGCGCCCGAAGTGATCAAGGATCTGCGCGGTCGCGGGCATGTCGTCGAGGTTGGCGACAATTGGTCGGAGGGACGTCTGACCGCAGCGTCGCGCAGTGATGGCTGGCTAAGGGCCGCTGCTAACCCTCGCGGCATGCAGGCCTATGCTGCTGGACGGTAAAGCGTTTCGTCCGACACGGACTTCATTCGGCGCCGAGAAGGCGTAGCGGGATGGAAATTGCCGATTTCGGCTCCGGCCTGGCGCGGTTTCGGAAAGCGATTGTGCGTGCCTGCAAATCCTCGCGGCGGCTTCTCTCGGCGGAATCATGGAAATGTAAGTTTGGTCTCTTAAAGATATTGATGTGGACGTTATTTTATACGATAAGACTCCATAAACATGTTTAAGATGTCACACAAAGTGACACTGAGGCCATCCAATCGACACCTGCAAGGGGGGAATCGAGATGCATGCCAACTACATCGCGCTCGCGATTGTCGCGATCTACATCATCGGCCTGGGGATCGTGACATCGATCATCCAGCGCTCGGTGAAGACGGCCAATACCTTCACCACCGGCACGACCGGTAAGACCGGCGTTCCTGCCATTCTGGTCGGCATGATGCTGATGTCCGAATTTATCGGTACTTCGGCAAGCGTGGGCACCGCGCAGGAAGCTTACAAGCACGGCATCTCCGCCTCCTGGAACATAATCGCCCTGGCAGCCGGCTTCATCTTCTACGGCTTTTTCCTCGCCGGAAAATACAAGAGCTCAGGCCACAACACGATTTCGGCGGTTCTCGCCGAAGTCTATGGACGCAACACCAAGCTGGCGACTTCGCTGGTCATGATCTTCGCTCTGGAGATCGTCGCGGTTGCGATCTACGCCGGCGGCGGCACAATCCTGAGCGCATTGCTGGCGATCGACCGGACCATGGCCATCGTCATCTGCGGCGTGGTGTCCGTGCTTTATGTTTTCATGGGTGGCATGAAGTCGGTGGTCTACACCAACATCGTGCACTCCTTCGCCAAGTATCTCGGAATCGGCGTCGCGCTCTACTTCGGTCTCACCCAGATCGGAGGCTTCTCGCAGCTTCAGGCCAAGCTGCCGCCTGAGATGTTCTCCTGGACCAACGTCGGTTGGAGTCAGATCTTCGCCTGGTTCATCGCCGGCGTCGGTGCGACGTTCTCCACCCAGTATGTCATTCAGGCGATCAACACGACCGACGATCCTCGCAGCGCGAAGATTGCGAGCTTCTCGACGGCGTTGTTCCTTGCGCCGTTCGGAGTCATCACCGCGCTGGTGGGCATGTGCTCGCTCGCGCTGTTTCCGGGCATCAAGTCTATCAACGCTTTCGCTGCTTTGATCGCGCAGATGGACGGAGTGATGGCCGGTATTGTTGCCGCGGGTCTCGCAGCTTCGCTGTTCGGGTCGCTCGCCGCATTCTCGGTGGCGACCGCTACCCTTCTCTACAAGGATTTCTATGCCGGACTCATCGTCAAGAATCCGAGCGAGAAGAGTTCGCTGCTGTTCATTCGCGGTGCGACCATCGTCATGGGCCTGTTGCCGATCATTCTTGCGATCTACACGCCGAACGTCCTGTCGATGACATTCCTCGGAAAGGCGCTGCGTGCCTCGCTCTCGGTGCTGGTGCTGTTCGTCTTCTATGCACCGATGTTCGGCAACAAGACTGGTGCATTCGTGAGCATCATCGCATCGCTCATTGCGACAATCGCCTGGTTCATGATGGGGAATCCGTACGGCATCGATAATGCCTATGTCGCGTTGGTGGTGCCGCTGGTGGTGATGGGCTTCAGCAACCTCTTCAAGAGTGCGCCCGAAACTTCTGCCGCGGCTCCGGCCGGACGCTCCACCTCAGGGAACGGATGACGCGAACTCGTGCGGGCTGGGGCGTCGGATGCTTGATGTTCTGGCCCGCTCGTAAGGTGGAGTGGCGGATGAAAACTCTGAGAAAATTGAAGCTAAAAAAGACGTTGGATCAGGACGTCGGAATATTGGCTGCCGACGCCATGAGAACCAGCGCAGGACAGGTGAGGGACGCGGAATGCCGGAGGAGGTTCAAGGGCTGAGGCAGTCGTTATCGCCGGCCCGGCGTAGAATCCACTCCTGTTTCCCATCATCGCTGGCGCCGCACTAGACGCGCGCAAGTCAAACGCTTTGCTTCTCGGAGTTCTCGGAATGACCATGGTCAGTCAACACTATCTGCATGCGCGCAAGCTGCTGGATGATTTCAGGACGGGGCTTGCCACGCCGGATCGTCTCGAGCGTATGGCTTCCGATCTTATTGGCAAGAACGTTCGTATTGTCGGCCCGTTCGGCTCCAAGCAGCTCGTTTATGCGGACTATGTAGCCTCCGGGCGTGCGTTAATGAGCGTTGAGCAATTCATCCTGTCGAATGTGCTGCCATACTACGCCAATAGCCACACCGAGGCGTCCTATTGCGGTGGCGCCATGACTGGCTTCCGTCGCGCGGCGCGTGAGACTGTCGCGGCGTGCTGCGGCGCGACGGACGATCATGCCGTTATTTTCACGGGATCTGGCGCAACTGCCGGACTGAATCGTCTTGTCAACCTGCTCGGCGTCACTGCGAGTATGGCTGCTGGCGTGCGTCCGCGTATCGTGATTGGTCCTTATGAGCATCACTCGAACATCCTCCCTTGGCGCGAAAGTGGTGCGGAGATTGTGGAGCTCAGGGAAGCTGCATCAGGAGGACCGGATCTCGATGATCTCGATGCCGCGATCGCCGGGGCGAACGGGCGCCTTGTCATCTGCGCGCTTTCCGCGGCTTCCAATGTCACCGGCATCGTGTCCGACGTTGTCGGGTTGACGAAGCGGGTGAAAGTCGCTGGGGCCAAGCTGGTGTGGGACTACGCAGGCGCGGGTCCGTATTTGCCGATCGCGATGGAGCCTGCCGCTGGCGCGCTGATCGATGCGATCGTGGTGTCGCCGCATAAGTTTATCGGGGGACCGGCGGCATCGGGCATTTTGATCGTGCGTCGTGATGCGGTGGATGTGAGAAAGCCGACATGGCCGGGTGGCGGCACGGTGAAGTTTGTGACGCCGACCGAGCACGACTATAGCGACAGCCTTGAGGTGCGCGAGGAAAGCGGAACGCCCAATGTTGTCGGCGATATCCGTGCCGCGCTCGCCTTTCTGGTCAAGGATGCAATTGGCGCCGATACGATGGCAAAGCGTAATTCCGAGGTGCGCGCGCGTGCCATGGCGGCGTGGAGCGGGCGGGAGCGTCTCGAACTTCTCGGTAACATGCAGGCTGAAAGCCTTCCGATCTTCTCCTTCCGGGTAAAGGATGGGAATGGGGGATATGTCCATCAGCAACTCATCACGCGAATGCTGAGTGACCGCTTCGGTATTCAGGCGCGCGGTGGTTGTGCTTGCGCAGGGCCTTACGTTCATCGCTTGCTGTGCATTGATGACGAAGAATCAAGCACGTTGCGTCGGCTGATCGCCGAAGGCGACGAGATTCGCAAGCCGGGTTTCACTCGGCTCAATTTCAGCGTTTTGCTGGCCGACGATATGGTCGACTTCATTCTGGAGTTGGTCGCTCAGCTCGCAAGCGACGCGACCGCATTCACGGATCGCTATTCGGTCGATGTCAGTCGGGCGATCTTCTTTCCGCGTGAGGTGCCGGACGTGCAGTTTCTGTCCGCGGCGAGCTGACCGGAAACGGACTTTTTCCGGCATTGCGTTGACATTTCCAGGCTGTCTGGATGGGCCGGTGCGTCGGTTGGAGCGAGGCCGGCCGCGCAGAATTTGAGGGGGAGATGACGATTTCCAATTCCGGTAAACCCGACGTTAAGGGGTTCTTCGATCCGCGAACGTGGAGCGTCCAGTACGTGGTGTCCGATCCACGCAGCAAGGAGTGCGTCATTATCGACCCGGTACTCGACTTCGACGAGAAGTCGGGTTCTGTCGCGACCCACAATGCCGATGCGATGCTGGCCTATATGGCGGGTCACGGACTGAAGCTGACGTGCATTCTCGATACCCATCCCCATGCGGACCATTTTTCCGCCGCTCAGTATCTGAAACGGATGACGGGCGCGCCCACGGCGATTGGCGAACACGTCGTCGACGTGCAGCGGTTGTGGAAGGACATCTACAATTTCCATGACTTTGCGACCGACGGCTCGCAATGGGATCGCCTGTTTTCGCATGGCGAGCGCTTCAACGTCGGCTGCCTCGAAGGGTACGTATTGTTCTCGCCGGGGCACACGCTTGCTTCGGTCACCTATGTGATCGGCGATGCCGCGTTCGTGCATGATACGCTGTTCATGCCTGACAGTGGTACCGCGCGTGCGGATTTTCCCGGCGGTAGCGCAGCTATGTTGTGGACTTCGATCCAGGAAATTCTGTCGCTTCCCGACGAGACCCGGATTTTCACCGGCCACGATTACCAGCCGGGTGGCCGTGAGCCGCAATGGGAAAGCACGGTGGGCCAGCAGAAGGCGCTCAATCCGCACATCGCCGGAGTCGACGAGGTGGACTACGTCGCTTTACGTGAAGCGCGCGACAGGACGTTGCCGATGCCGAAGCTGATTTTGCACGCCTTGCAGATCAACATTCGCGGCGGCCGTTTGCCCGAACCGGAAGACAATAGCAGGCGATACCTCAAGATTCCGCTCGATACGTTCGGACATGCTTCATGGGGCTGATTGGGTATAGCGCCGGCGGCTTGAGCGGGGTGGGCGAAGCATGATGGCCCTTGCATTCGCGCCGGCGCTTGCCTCTGGTGCCGCGGTTGGCTTCTCGTTGGGATTGATCGGGGGAGGTGGCTCGATCCTCGCCACGCCGCTTCTGCTTTATGTCGTGGGCGTGTCGCAACCACACGTCGCCATCGGCACCGGCGCGCTCGCCGTGGCAGTCAATGCTTTTGTCGCGCTCGCCGGCCATGCACGGGCTGGCAACGTACGGTGGCTTTATGCCGGCATGTTCGCCGCAGCGGGCACGCTCGGTGCCTTCGCTGGATCAAGCATCGGCAAACTGATCGATGGACAACGCCTGCTGTTCTTCTTTGGTCTTGCGATGGTCGCGGTTGGGGCGAGCATGCTTCGCCCAGTTTGGCAGAGCAAAGCGTCCGTGCGTGAGGCCGATCTGAGGACCTGCCTCGGCGTGATAGCGGTGGCTTTCGTTGTCGGCACGGCATCCGGCTTTTTCGGCATCGGTGGCGGTTTTCTGATCGTGCCGGGTCTCGTGCTGGCGACGGGCATCTCGATGATTCAAGCGGTCGGATCGTCGCTGTTCGTCGTGGGTTGTTTTGGTCTTGCCACCGCGATGAATTATGCGTGGTCGGGATTTGTAGATTGGCCGGTGGCAGGCTATTTCATCGCGGGCGGTATCGTGGGTGGCCTGCTCGGTATGCTTCTGGCGAATCATCTCTCGCGCGGGAAAAATATTCTGCGATATGTATTTTCCGCCATCGTGTTGGTGGTTGCGACTTATGTGCTGTATCGCAGCGGTCAATCCCTGATGCGTTGAGCCGCGTGCAGAAGGCGTGGCATCAGCCGCTCAACACCGCAGGCGACACGCTGCGCCGGACCACGGAACGCATCGCGAAGCTGGAATGCAGGCGCGAGACGCCGGGCATTCGTGACAGATGCTGTTTGTGGATCCGCTCGTAGTCGGCCATGTCGCGAGCCTGTACCTGAACGAGATAGTCGTCGCTGCCCGACATCAGGTGGCACGATACGACATCGGGGCATTTCTTGATCTCCTTCTCGAACCGAGCGAGAGCGTCCTCGCTCTGGCGGTCGAGGGTGATGTGAACCAGGACTGTCATCATGAAGCCGAGACCAGCGGCATCGATTTCTGCAGAGTAGCCGCGGATCACGCCCGACTGCTCGAGTTGCTGCAAGCGGCGCGCGCATGCGGTCGGAGAGAGGCCGACCCGTTCGGAGAGTAGGACATGGCTGATCCGGGCATCCTTGACCAGCTCGCGCATGATTTTCCGGTCGATTTCGTTGGGCTCGATGGTCATGCTTTCTCCTGGCTCCAATCTTGCTCGATTATATCGATGAATGGTAAGTATAAGCACTTATACTGCGTAAACTAACCATTTTTGATTGGAATTCGCCGGATTCTGCTCCGAAGTCGCTGATACCTTGTCCCAACATGTCGAGTTGCGGGGGGCGGGGCGCGAAGTGGCGAATAACGGGCAGTTCGGGGGGGCGACACTGACGGTGGACTTGCGCGCGGTCCGTGCGAATTACCGCCTCCTGTGCTCCAGGCTCGGAGCCCCCGCGCTCTGCGCGGGTGTCGTGAAGGCTGATGCCTATGGACTCGGAGCTTCCTACGTCTCGCGTGTGCTGTTTGCGGAAGGATGCCGGCATTTCTTCGTGGCGCATCTCGACGAGGGACTAGCGCTTCGGCCCTATTTGCCGCGCTCTGCCGCCATTTTCATTCTGAACGGGCTGCCTCGCGGAGCGGAGAGGGAGTGTGCGATGGCAGGGCTGATCCCGGTGCTCAACTCGTTGGAGCAGGCTGAGGCGTGGTCCGATTGCGCGCAGGAGCTGGTACGGTCGCTGCCTGCTGTGGTCCAGGTCGATTCCGGCATGAACCGGCTCGGTCTGCCGGTGGACGATGTTGTGATCCTAGTCAAAAGGTACATCCGGTCCGGCGTCCTCGATCTGCAATTAATCATGAGCCATCTCGCCTGCGCGGATATCCCGACGCACGAAGCCAACGTAATGCAGCTCGCAGCATTCAGGCGGCTCGCCGGATTTTTTCCGGACGTGCCGCGATCGCTAGCCAATTCGTCGGGCATTTTCCTCGGTCGAGAATATCATTTCAACCTCGTGCGACCCGGCGCCGCATTGTACGGTGTCAATCCGGACCCCGCCGTCGTCAATCCGATGCAGCCCGTGGTGCGGCTCACGGCAAAAGTCATTCAGCTCCGCGAAACGCTGCCGGGTGATTGTGTTGGCTATGGCTGGGATTACCGCGCACAGAGCGCGACCCGCCTCGCGACGCTTTCAATCGGGTATGCCGACGGCTTTCATCGCGCATGGGGCAAGGGTGGCGCGGTGTTTTTTGAAGGCCTGCGCCTGCCGGTGGTGGGGCGCGTTTCAATGGATAGCATCGTGGTTGACGCGAGCGGCGTTGCGCGCGGACGCCTCCGCCCGGATTCGGAAGTCGAGGTGATCGGTCACTGCCAGTCCGTGGATGACCTGGCCTATGTTGCGGGGACCATCGGCTATGAGGTCCTGACGGGGCTCGGTCCTCGCTATCAGCGTATTTATCTGGGGGCGGAGGAGAACGTGCCGTCCCCTATACTTGAGGACTGCATGCAATGAGGGTTCTGGTATTGGGCGCCGGCGTCATCGGCGTGACGACATCCTATTATCTCGCCAAGGCTGGTTGCGAGGTGACGGTGCTGGATCGGCAGTCCGGACCGGGACTGGAAACCAGCTTTTCCAATGCCGGCGAAATCTCTCCTGGCTATGCATCGCCGTGGGCAGGGCCGGGCGTTCCACTCAAGGCGGTGCGGTGGATGATGGACAAATACGGCCCGCTCGTCGTCCGCCCGCAATGGGATCCGGCGATGTGGCGGTGGATGCTGCAGATGCTGCGCAATTGCACAGCCGCGCGCTACGCCGTTAACAAGTCTCGCATGGTCGGCATCGCCGAATACAGCCGCGACTGCCTCCGTATCCTGCGCCGGGACGAGGGACTTGCCTATGACGAGCGCAGCCAGGGCACATTGCAACTGTTCCGTAAGCAATCGCAGCTCGACGCGATCGGCGGGGATGTCGAAGTGCTGAGGCAATACGGTGTGCCTTACGAGATTCTTGATCGCACGGGCTGCGTGCGCGTTGAATCGGGACTGGCACGTGCGCGCGAGCCTTTTGTCGGCGGCTTGCGTCTGCCGGACGACGAGACCGGCGATTGCTATCTGTTCACCGATCGTCTCGCGAAAGTCGCGGCCGACCTTGGCGTGAAAACGTTCTACGACACCACGATCAAATCGATCGATGTCGCTGAGGGACGTGTCGCCCAGGTCACGACCGACAAGGGCATTTTCAGCGCCGACAGATATGTCGTCGCGCTTGGCAGCTTCTCGCCTTTATTGTTGCGTCCGCTCGGTATCGATATCCCGGTTTATCCGGTGAAGGGATATTCGCTCACCGTTCCTATTGTTGATGCGAACGCCGCGCCGGAATCGACCGTGATGGATGAGAGCTATAAGGTCGCGATCACGCGGCTTGGGGATCGCATCCGTGTCGGCGGCACTGCCGAGGTCGGCAGCTATCGCGTCATGCTCCGGCCGGAGCGCCGCGCGCCGCTCGATCGCTCGCTCGGCGATCTGTTCCCCGAGGGCGGCGATGCGACGCGCGCACTGTTCTGGAGCGGGTTGCGGCCGATGACGCCGGATGGTCCGCCGGTGATCGGTCCGGCGCGGTTCGACAATCTCATTCTCAACACTGGTCACGGCACACTTGGGTGGACCATGGCATGTGGCGCGGGGAAGGTCGTCGCCGACCAGATCGTCGGTATCAAGCCGGATATTCCGATCGAAGGGTTGTCGCATACGCGCTACGCGCGCGGCTTGACCGTGCGTTTTTAAAGAGCGTGCCGCGCTGGACGCGGCGTCCGATCTGCTTCAAAGAGGAATTACACGATGACTGAAGTCGAACGCAAACTGCAACAGCGTGGCCTGAACGTGCCGGCCGCGGCAAAGAGTTCTTGCCGACTATGTGCCGGTGAACCGCGCGGGCAATCTTGTTTTCGTCTCCGGGCAGTTGCCGGTGCAGGATGGCAAACTGGCTTTTGAGGGGATCGTTGGGCAGGATCTCGACGTTGAGACCGCCAAGAAGGCTGCGGTTCTGTGTGCGCTCAATATTCTTGGCCAGCTCAAGTCTGCCGTGTCCTCGCTTGACCGTGTGCGCTGCATTCGCCTCGGCGGCTTCGTGCAGAGCGCGGCCGGGTTCAAGGATCACGCCGCCGTCGTCAACGGCGCGTCCGAACTGATTGTTCATGCCTTTGGCGAGAAGGGGCGCCATGCCCGCGCAGCGGTTGGTTGCAGTGCCTTGCCGCTTGGCGCCGCTGTCGAGGTTGAGGCGATCTTCGAGATCGAAAGTGACTGACGATCGGCCTGACCGCCTCGCGCGTGGCGCGCGATCGGGCATCTCTTCCGACGAGTGTCTGACACTGCTCGCGAGCTTCTTGAAGGTCAGGGACCGCAAGGCGCGCGCCGCGATCATCAGGCTGGCGGAACGGTGCGCGCACTTCGATCAGGACGGTTTGGTTGCCTTCAACCACGACCTGCGGCGAGATTGATCTTTGTCGGCGAAGGAGGCTGCAGGTTCCGCTGGACCATGTACCGCCCGCCGATATTGGTGGCAGGTCGCCTGTGATCGCGGCTTCATGCTGACCGAAAAGATCGTTGGTGAGACCTGTATTGCGATTGATCGCGTCTAAACCTCGCGTGTCAGTTTATCGAGGGTGATCGGCAGGTCCCGAATTCTCTTTCCTGTGGCATGATAGATCGCGTTGGCAATTGCCGCTGGCACACCGACGATGCCGATTTCGCCCAATCCCTTGATCCCCATCGGGTTGACGATGTCATCCTGCTCGTCGACGAAGATCACCTCGATGTTGTGCACATCGGCATTCACCGGCACATGGTATTCGGCGATGTTGGCATTCATGACGCGACCGAAGCGGTGGTCGATCAGCGTTTCCTCGTGCAGGGCCATGCCCATGCCCCAGATCATGCCACCCATCATCTGGCTGCGCGCGGTCTTGAGATTAAGGATGCGCCCGGCTGCGACCGCGCTCACGAGCCGGGTGACGCGGATCACGCCAAGCTGCTCGTCGACTTTCACCTCCGCAAAGATGGCCGAATGGGTATTGTGCGCGTGGGCGCCATCGTTGTGAAACTTGGTAGCCTTTTCTTGCGCGATTCGCTCGACGCCTGCCTGCCGCATCGCGTCCGCGATCGGAATCGCGCTGCGCGGATTCTTCTTCGAGGCAATGGCGCCATTGGACAGCATCACATCGCCGGCCTTAATGCCCTTGAGCGGCGAATCCGGCATCGTCTGCGCCAGCCGCAGCAGGTCGTCGCGAATGGCGTTGCTTGTGGTGACGATGCCGTTCGAGACCGAGGCCGCGATCCATGATCCGCCTTCCACCGGCGCTTGCGGCAAGCTCGAATCGCCGAGTTTGATCGTGATGTTGTCGATCGGCAGGCCGAGCATGTCGGCGGCGACCTGCGCCATGATCGTATAGGTGCCGGTCCCGATGTCGGACGTGGCGCACGCCACCTCGGCGTGCCCGTTTGCCGTCAGCACGATCCGCACCGTGATCGGAACCTGCAGCGCTTCCCAGATGCCGGTGGCCATGCCCCAGCCGACCAGATCGCTGCCGTCGCGCATCGAGCGCGGCACCGGATTGCGCTTGCCCCAGCCAAAGGCCTCCGCGCCTTGCTGATAACACTCGCGCAGGTTCTTGCTGCTGTAGGGCAGGCCGGTCATCTGGTCGCGGTCCGAGTAGCATTTCAGACGCAGCTCCAGCGGGTCCATCTTCAGCGCGACCGCAAGTTCGTCCATTGCCGCCTCCAGCGCATAGACGCCGGTCGCCGCGCTCGGCGCGCGCATGTCGCAGGCGGTCGGAAGATCGAGCCGCGCGAGCTTGTGCGCGTAACTGGCCGTCTCGCTCTTGTAGAGCAGGGCGGACCATGTCGTCTCGTGACGGTGGAAGACCTCATACTGTGAGGTGACGGTGGTGGCGTCGTGCGTGATCGCGTTCAGCGTGCCGTCCTGATTGGCGCCAAGCTGGATGCGTTGGATCATCGCCGGACGATAGCCGATGGTGTACATCTGCTGTCGTGTCAGCACGAGGCGGACCGGTCGCCTGATCGCCCGTGCGCCGAGTACGGCGAGCACCACCTGAAACTGCGGCCGCAGGCCGGAGCCAAAGCCGCCGCCCATATACGGCGACATCACGCGGATTTCGTCGGGCTTGGCCTGGAACACGCTACACAGATAGCGCTGGACGTTCTGGACGCCCTGGGTTTTGTCATAGACCGTGATCTTGCCGTCCTGCCACACCGCCGTGGAAGCAAACAGCTCCATCGGGTTGTGGTGTTCGATCGGTACATAATAGTCGGCCTCGTGCCGGATATCGGAGGCCGCGAAGGCCTTGGCGGCATCGCATCGCGCCTCGGCGGGCGCATCGAGCGCGACGGCCTTGCCAAGCTGCCGGCCTAGGTCGGTGAGGTGCGGCTGCTCCTCGTATTCAACGCGGACGAGGGAAGCGGCATAGGTCGCGGTTTCGAAATCTTCCGCCAGCACCAGCGCGACGGGCTGGCCGTTGAACTTGATTTCGTCGTCATGGAGCGGCCGATACGGCGATCCTTGTGGTGCGACATCGTCCTTGTAGGCCTTGTCGCTGTCTGCCATCGGTGGGCGGCTTTTGTGCGACAGGATGGCGATGACGCCTTCGACCTTCATCGCTTCGCCGATGTCCAGGCTGGCAATCCGGCCTTTCGCGATGGTCGATGTGACCACGCTGCCATGGGCGAGACCGGGCGCGGCATATTCGCCGGCATATCGTGCCGCGCCGGTAACCTTGTCGCGTCCGTCGACCCGGGATGTCGCTGTGCCGATGTAAGTTGTCATGGCTGTGCTCGCTTGAATGATTGTCGTGGGCGCTGCGGCCCCGTCGAATGCGCCGGGTCCGAAAACACCCATCGCGACGGCGCTTTGCAGCATGCCCCGCCGGCTGATGCCGCTGGGATTCCGAGGGCCGTGCGAGGTGATGCGTGCCATGGCCCGCTCATGCGATTTTCTTGTCGGATTGCGATTGTGGCGTGCCGTTCGCCGCCTGCGTCAGCGCGCGAATGATGGTGCGGCGGGCGAGGTCGATCTTGAAGGTGTTGTGGCCGAAGCCCTTGGCGTCATGCAGCATGATGTCGGCTGCGCGAACGAAAGTGTCGCGATTGGCGGGCTTGGCCTTCAGTGCCGCTTCAGCCTCCGCGTTCCGCCATGGCTTATGGGCGACACCGCCCAGCGCCAGACGTGCTTCGCGGATCGTCTCCCCGTCCAGCTCGAGCGCGGCTGCAACCGAGACCAGCGCGAAGGCATAGGATAGGCGGTCGCGGATCTTGAGATAAGTATAGTTGGAGCGGAAGCCCTGCGCGGGCAGTTCGATCGCCGTGATGATTTCCTTCGGATCGAGATTGGTGTCACGCTGCGGGGTGTCGCCGGGCAGCCGATGAAAATCGCCAATGGGAATCGTGCGCTCACCCTTTGGCCCGGCGACATGGACCTTGGCGTTCAGCGCCGCCAGCGCCACGCACATGTCGGAGGGATGGGTCGCGATGCAGGATTCGCTGGTGCCGAGAATGGCGTTGATGCGGTTGATCCCCTCCATCGCCGAGCAGCCGCTGCCCGGCTGCCGTTTGTTGCACGGGGTGGTCACGTCATAGAAATAGAAGCATCGCGTCCGCTGCAGCAGGTTGCCGCCGGTGGACGCCATGTTGCGCAATTGCGCCGACGCCCCGGCCAGGATCGCGCTCGACAGCATCGGATAACGCTCCGTCACCAGCGGGTGCCAGGCGAGATCGGAATTCGGCACCAGCGCGCCGATCCGCAAGCCGCCCTCGGAGGTTTCCTCGACCTTGGTCAGGGGCAGGCGCGAAATGTCGATCAGGTGAGTGGGGCGCTCGACATCGTATTTCATCAGGTCGACAAGGTTGGTGCCGCCGGCAATGAATTTGGCGGATGAATCGGCCGCGATCTGCTTCACGGCATCAGCCACATCGGTTGCGCGCGAATACTGGAAATTGATCATGACGCCCCCATGGCCTGCTGGATCGCGGCGACGATGTTCGGGTAGGCGGCACAGCGGCAGATGTTGCCGCTCATCATCTCGCGGATTTCATCGGCCGTCTTGGCCTTGCCTTCGGCGATCAAGCCGACCGCCGAGCAAATCTGACCCGGCGTGCAGTAACCGCACTGAAAGGCATCGTGATCGATGAAAGCCTGCTGAACCGGATGTAGAATGCCATCGGTGGCAAGGCCCTCGATGGTCGTGACCGCGGCGCCATCCCTCATGATCGCGAGAGTCAGGCAGGAGTTGATCCTCCGGCCATCGACCAGCACAGTGCAGGCGCCGCATTGGCCGTGATCGCAACCCTTTTTGGTGCCGGTGAGATCGAGACGGTCGCGCAAGGCATCGAGCAGGGTGGTCCAGGGCGCGACATCGAGTTTGGTCTTGGTGCCGTTGATGGTCAGTTCAATGGATTTCAGGCTGAAAGGTGGGATTGCTGCCGTAGCAGTGTTCGACCGTGCCATACGCACTCTCCGCATATCGAAGATGAACGGGTAATAACCGGATATAGGCAGGTAAGTTCCGCATTAAGTGTCGATGGCCTCGATCTATCCAATGGAGGTGATCGAGGGGGCGAGACGGTTGAAAGATAATCCGTATCTGGACGTATTAGTCAGCGAGAGTACGCGCTTTCCATGTTCCATCGTGAATCATGTCACGCATGAGCTCGATCAGAAGCTTCGCCACGGCGTCGGTAGACATCATGTTGATGGTCCTCTGCGACACCACAACCGAGAATCGCCAATTCGGCGTCGGATCCATGATCGGGACCGCGCCAAACAGGCCGGCATTGATTTCCTGCAGCATGGCGAAATGCGGCATGATCGTCATGTAGCCGGCCTTTACCATCTCGACGATCGCGTTGAATGAATCGCTCTCGATCACGACGCGCGGCGTGATGCCGTTGCGGGTCGCAAGATGCTCGATGTAGTTACGCAAGACATGCTGCTTGCCCGGCAGCACCACCGGAATGTTCTCCAGTTCGACAAAGCCGATCGAATTGCGATGCAGGATCTGGTTTTTGCTGTCAGCCACCAGCATCAGGTCTTCGACGCCGACAGGATGCAGTGAGATATTGGCGAACACGCGCGGGTCGTACAGCACCGCGATATCGAGCCGTGCGGTTTGCATCCACTCGTCGAGTGTACCAGTCATCGCCTCGATCAGGTGGATCGAGATGTTGGGGTAGGTCTTCTTCACTTTCTCGATCAATGCCGCGGAAAGTCCGCGGCAGGCGGATGTGGGAAAGCCAACCGAAACCTTGCCGCTCGGATTGCGTGACTGGGTGACAACCGTTTCCTTGGCGAAGGCGACATCCTTCAAGATCGAACGGGCATGTGCGTAAAGTGTATGCCCCACTTCGGTGAGGAGGACGCCGCGTGCGTGACGATGAAACAGTTCGATGCCGAGTTCGGCTTCGAGGTCCTTGATCTGCTGGCTGAGTGACGGTTGTGAGGTGCGCAGGATTTCGGCGGCGCGCGACAGGCTGCCGGAATCGGCGATGTAGACCAGCGATCGCAATTGTCTCAGATCCAAGATCAAAACTCCTGATCGTTGCACCTGCGGAAAGTGCGACAATTTCTACTCGCACCGCACGCCTCGTGGCATCGCCATCGCGGCTATATCACGCAGTCTGGCTACGCCATGAGTGCTGAAGTGCTACCCCTCTAGTTTTTGCGTATACCAGCTGATCTGCTGATTTTGCAGACTTTTTGTCTAAGCATTGTGCAGGTGCACAATACTATAGGGAATGCCTATAGCTAAGATAGTGATTTCATCTTTGTGCAGGCTGACGGCATGGTCTTCAATTTGTCGCGACGGCTCGGTGAATGTTTCGCGAGTGGGCCGATGATAGGGAGACAGCAATGACTCGTTCGAAATGGTCGAAATCTCTCCTCGCTGCGGGTGCTGTGGCTCTCATGGCCGCGCCGGCGATCGCAGCGGAGCAGAAGCCTTGTATCGGCAACAGCGCGCCGCTGACGGGCCCGGCTGCATTTGGTGGCACCGCGGTGAAATATGGCGCGGAAGTTGCGATCGACGAGATCAACGAGGCCGGCGGTGTGCTCGGCCAGAAGCTCAAGCTCATCCAATACGACGATGCCGGCGCTCCGCCCCGCGGCGTGGACAACGTTCGCCGCATCGCACTGTCGGACAAGTGCATCGCCATTTTCGGCGGCTATCATTCGACCGTCGGTCTCGCTCAGGTTGGCCCGGTCAATGAGATAGGCATTCCGTGGATCGGCACCACCGGCGCTGGCACCAAGATCACCGAGAACGGCGGCTCGCCGAACTATATGTTCCGCGTGTCGGCCAAGGACAAATGGGTCGCCCAGTTCCTCGCCGCCGAAGCGCTTAAGGTCTCCAAGACCGGCAAGGTCGCCATCATGTATGAAAATACGGGGTGGGGGAACGGCGCGCTGCCTGACTTCAAGGCGGCAATGGAAGCCAAGGGCAAGACCGTTGCGGCGGTCGAAACCTTCAACTGGAACGATCAGGATATGTCGGCCCAGGCGATCCGCATCCGTGATTCCGGCGCCGATGCCGTCGTCACCTTCGCGCTTGACCGCGAAGGCAACCAGATCGTGCGCAGCTTCGACAAGATCGGCTACAAGCCGACGATCGTCGGTGCCTGGGGTATCGCCGGCAATCTCGGCGATCTTGCCGGCCCGCTCGCCAATGGCGTGCGCGTGATGCAGACCTTCACCTGGATGGGTGAAATGAATCCGCGCACCAAGGCGGTGTGGGAAAAGATCCAGAAAAAGTTCGGCCTCAAGGATCCGTCGGAACTGAAGATGGGTTCTGCGACGGCGAACTCCTATGACGCAGTCTACATCCTCGCCAAGGCGATCGAGAAGGCTGGCTCGTACGACTGGAAGAAGGTGCACGACGCGCTCTACACCGTGAAGCACGATGGCCTGGTGGCGAAGTACGACCCGGCGTTCGATGCTTCGAATCCGGAGCGCCAGGACGCCATCCTGCCGCAATACTACAAGTTGACGGTGTGGTCGGACGGCAAGCTGCTGCCGATCGAGCAGACCGTCTACGGCAAGGCCAACAACTAATCCAGAACCCGGCTACCCGCCATATCGCGGCGGGTAGCCTCCCACTCCGGACGTTCCGTGAGAGCCAGCATGGTTCCCTGCGGAATGGCCGTGCGCGCGGTGGATCAGATGCAATCGATTATCCAGTACGTTCTGTCGGGACTTGCGATCGGAGGTTGTTACGCCCTCGTCGCGCTCGGCTTTCACATCATGTGGTCGGCGGCGAAAGCGGTGAACTTCGCCCATGGCGACACGCTCATGCTCGGCGCGGTGCTGACGATCATGGCGATCGATCAGGGTGTTCCGCTGCCGCTGGCGATCGCAGGCGCCATCGCCGCGTCATGCGTGTTCGGCATTCTGCTGGAACGCTTCGCGGTCCGGCCGTTCGCCAAGACGGCGAGCTCGATCGGCTGGATGCTGACCACGATTGCGATCGGCATCATGCTGCAAGCGCTGGTGACCATGGAATTCGGCGGCTTCTCCCGTGCGCTGCCGTCGCCGGGCGTTGAACGCGCGATCTCGGTGCTGGGCGCCGGCGTCTATCCGCAGGAATTGGTAATTCCGGTGGTCGCGCTGCTGGCGATGCTCGGCCTCGGGTGGATGCAGCGCCATACCCTGATCGGACGGGCGATGCAGGCCGTGGCGTTTGATCGCAACGCCGCTGCGCTGATGGGCATCAACGTCAACTGGATGTTCGGATTCTCGTTCGGTCTTGCCGCTGCGCTCGGCGGCGCTGCCGGAATCCTGATCGCGCCGATCACGCAGGCATCGGCATCGATGGGACTGACGCTCGGCCTTAAGGGTTTTGCCGTTGCCATCATCGGCGGTATCACCAGCGCCCCCGGCGTGGTCATCGCCGGTCTCGGCTTCGGTATCGTCGAGAAATTCGTCGAGGGTTACATTTCGACCGCAGCACGCGAGATCGTCGGCTTCGGCCTCACCATTCTTGTCCTCCTCGTCTTCCCGCAAGGGTTGTTCGCCAAGCGTGAGGTGTTCAAGGTATGACCCGTCGCCTTATCACACCGCTCGCATTCGCCGCTCTTGCGGTGTTCCTTGCCGTGCTGCCGTTCACGGCTGAGAACGAGTATTCGCTGCGGCTGTTCATGCTGTTCACGATCTACGCGATCGTGGCGCTCGGCCTCAACGTGCTCGTGGGTCTTGCGGGACTGATCTCGCTCGGCCAGGCCGGTCTGTTCGCGCTCGGTGCCTATACCGGCGCGATCCTCGCCAGCCGCCTTGGTTGGGACTTCGCTCTCGCGGCGATTGCCGGCACGGTCGTCGCCGGCGCGTTCGGCGCGCTGCTGGCTTACCCCACCGTGCGGGTGCGCGGTGTCTATCTCGCCGTCATCACCATCGCCTTCGGCCTGATCGTCGAGAACGTCATCATCGAGTGGGATCATCTCACCGGCGGCACCACGGGCATCAGCAGCATTCCCAAGCCGACGCTGTTCGGCCTGCCGCTCGACGGCTTCCGCTATTACGGCGTCTTGGCCGCGCTGCTGTTCCTGGTCGTTGTCGTCACCCACAACATCAAGCAGTCGCGTTACGGCCGTGCCATGCTCGCGGTGTCGCAGAGCGAGACCGCCGCGCGCGGCGTCGGATTGAATGCCACCGGCGTGCGCACGCTCGCCTTTGTGATCGCCGCCTCGACGGCGGGCCTTGCCGGGGTGCTCTATGCGTTCCTCAATCTCTACATCTCGCCGGACAGCTTCACCTTCAACGATTCCATCCGCTTTTTGCTGATGGTCGTGCTGGGTGGGGCAGGCACCACCGTGGGTGCGTTGCTCGGCGCGCTGATCCTGACCTACCTGCCGGAATACCTGCAGCAGCTTCAATACTGGCAGCAGTTCGCCTATGGCCTGTTGCTCGCGCTGGTGATGTTCGTGTTGCCGCTCGGCATTTTCGGTACGCTGTCCGGCCTTGCGGCTCGGTTCTTCAAGCGCCCATCCGCACCGTCTTCGATGACGGAGGGCACGATCGAGGACGTGTTGAAGGATGCAAGCGTGGGATGGGCTCCGGCGTCGTTCTCCGCCGAGGGGCTCACCATTCGCTTTGGCGGCCTCACGGCGCTGAACAAGGCCTCGATGCAGGTCGCGGCAGGCGAGATCCACGCCTTGATCGGCCCGAACGGCGCCGGCAAGTCGACCATGGTCAATATCGTCACCGGATTCTATCGGCCGAACGAAGGCCGCGTCACCCTCGACGGTGTCGATCTTGCCGGTTCTCCGCCGCATCTCGTGGCCCGCAGCGGCGTGGCGCGCACCTTCCAGAACACCGAATTGTTTGGTGATCTGTCGGTGATCGAGAACGTGATGGTCGGCTATCAGAAGCGGCTGTCCTATGGTCTGTTCGAGGCAGCGTTCCGCGTCGGTCGTTTCCACAATGAGGAAGCGGAGTGCCGCCATGCGGCGGAAGCGTTGCTCGCCTTCGTCGGACTGACTGATTTCGCCAATGAGAAGGCACGCTTCCTGCCGTTCGGCATGCAGCGTCGGCTGGAGATTGCCCGCGCGCTCGCGACCGCGCCGCGTCTCCTGCTGCTTGACGAGCCGGCTGCCGGCCTGACCACGCAGGAAATCGACGAGCTCGACCGGATGATCCGGCGCACCGCTTCGCTCGGCATCTCGGTGCTGCTGATCGAGCATCATGTCGATCTCATCATGTCGGTGGCCGACCGCGTGACCGTGCTCGACTACGGCGTGGTTATCGCCAGCGATAAGCCTGGGGTCATTCAGGACGATCCGCGCGTCATCGAGGCGTATTTCGGCGTCGCACCGGCGACCCATGCGGCGGAGGGAGCCTGACCATGAGCACAAGCGCAACCGATGTGCTGCTCGAGGTCCGCGACCTTGAGATCCAGTATGGCGCAGCGATTGCTGTGCGCGGCGTCGATCTTGTGATCCGGCGGGGAGAATTCGTCTCCGTGATCGGCAACAACGGCGCCGGCAAGACCTCGATCCTGCGCGGCATCAGCGGTCTGGTGCGGCCGCGTGCCGGCAGCGTCCTGTTCAAGGGCGAGGAGACTGCAAACTTCCCCGCACATCGCAAGGTCAATCGTGGTCTCGCGCTCGTGCCGGAGGGGCGTCTGATCTTTGCGGACCAGACGGTCGAGGATAATCTGATCCTCGGCGCCTATGGCCGGTGGACGAGCGAACGCGAAGCCGTGCTGCGCGATTTCGACAACATGTTTGCGCTGTTCCCTCGCCTCAAGGAGCGGTTGCACCAGCGCGCCGGAAGTCTGTCGGGCGGCGAGCAGCAGATGCTCGCGGTGGCGCGGGGCCTCGTTTCCAAACCGGATCTGCTGATGATCGACGAAATGTCGCTCGGCCTCGCGCCGAAGATCGTCGAGCAGATGATGGGTGCGCTGCGCGATCTCAATGCTGCGGGGCAGACCATCCTGCTTGTGGAACAACTGGCGGCACAGGCGCTCGCGATCTCGCATCGTGCCTACGTCGTTGGCCACGGCAAAATCGAACTTGAAGGGCGTGCGGACGAACTGGCGGGCTCACCGGCGGTGATGGAAGCATTTCTCGGAAAGAAGCACTAACCGGGACGAGCATCCCAAGGAGAAACTCATGAGTAAACGTATCGTCGACCTTAGCTTGCTGATCGAAGACAACATGCCGGCGCACAAGCTGTTCCAGCGGCCTGTGATTACGACTCACATGTCTCACGAGTCGGCAAAGGCCTTCAATCTCGGCGTGCCGGGCGATGCGATGACGTTCCAGACCAACTTCATCGCCATGCTCGATCACGTTGGCACTCACGTCGATGCGTTCCGCCACGTCAATCCGGAAGGCAAGGCGGTGGACGAGATGCCGCTCGAGATGTTCATGGGCAAAGCGGTGGCGTTCGACCTGCGTCATGTTGGCGACCTTGAGGACATCACCGCCGAGCACATGGCCGAAGCGGAGAAGAAGTCCGGAGTGAAGGTGGATGGCCACATCGTGCTGCTGTGCACCGGCTTCCACAAGCGAAATTACCCGCAGCTTAAGTCGGTGTTCAAGAATCCGCAGCTCACCGTCGAGGCCACCAAGTGGCTGCACGAGCGCGGCTCAAAAATGCACGGCGTCGAAGGCCCGTCGACTGACCGTCCTTCGGATAACATTTTCTCCCAGCATCGCCTGTGCCGTGACCTCGGCATGAGTCACTGGGAGTGGCTGGTCAATCTCGAGGAATTGCTCGGCAAGGGTGAAGTGCAGTTCTTCGGCGTGCCGCTGAAGTTCAAGGGCGGCTCCGGCTCGCCGGTGCGCGCGTTTGCGATCGTTGGTTGATACGAACGAGCGGAGCGGTGGTGCCGGAATGCATCGCCGCCCCAATTGCGATGTCATGGCCTGGGGCGGCGGAGATCGCCGCGCACTTTTTTCATGATCGTTGCCGGAGGTGATTGATGTCGGCCGAATTCGATGCCCTTTCCGCTGTTGAGCTGAAGCGCCTCATCGCTCGCAGGGATATCTCGCCGGTTGAAGTCACGCGCCGCGCGCTCGAGGCTGCCGAAGCAACGCAATCGACACTCAATGCTTTCAGTACGCTGATGCCGGAAACGGCACTCGCCGCGGCGGTGGCTGCGGAGGAGGCGGTCATGCGCGGCCAGCCGCTCGGCTTCCTTCACGGCATTCCGGTCAGCGTCAAGGATCTCATTGCTGTCGGCGGCGTTACCTACGCTTCCGGTTCGAAGGCGATGGCGAACAACATCGCCGCGTCCGATGCGCCCGCCGTCGAGCGGTTGCGGCGGGCCGGCGCAATCATTATCGGCAAGACGACGACCAGCGAATTCGGCTGCAAGCCGGTTGGCGACAATCTGCTTAGCGGCATTACCCGTAATCCGTGGAATCAGGACAAGACGCCGGGCGGCTCCAGCGCCGGCGCGGCGGCGTCGGTCGCGGCGGGGATCACGCCGTTCGGGCTCGGCACCGATGGCGGCGGCTCAATTCGGATCCCGTGCAGCCTGTCGGGCCTTGCAGGCATCAAGGGACATTTCGGCCGCGTGCCAGTGTGGCCGGCTTCGGCGACGCCGACGCTGGCGCATGTCGGGCCGATGGCGCGCTCGATGCAGGATGCGGCGTTACTGTTTGCGGCCATCGCCGGTTACGACGCGCGCGATCCGTTCAGCGTTGCCGGTCCGGTGCCGGATGTGCTCGGCGCGGCGCAGGCGAGCGTGAAGGGAATGCGCGTCGCCTACAGCCCGACCTTTGGCTACGCCAAACCTGATCCGGCCGTGCTCGAAGTGGTAGAGAGGGCGGTGCGGACGCTGGAGACGCTCGGTTGCGAGGTCGAGCAGATCGACCGTCCTTTCGGGAAGGATCCGATCGATCTGTGGACCGCTGAATTCTATGCCGGCGTCGGCATCCGGCTGCGCGATTTTGTCGAGAACAAGCGCGACATGCTCGACCCCGCGGTCGCCGATGTTCTGGAGGGCGCGCTGTCGCAGGACATGCGCAGCTATTACACCAAGGTATTCGAGCGCTACGCCTTCCGCGACGAAGTCCGTACGTTGTTCGAAACCTACGATGTGGTGGTCTCTCCGGTGGTGCCGGTAACCTCGCTCGATGTCGGGGTCAATATTCCGGCGCATCTGTCAGACCGCAATCTGGTGTCGTGGGTCTATTACACCTATCCCTTTAATCTCACCGGTCAGCCGGCAGGCTCGGTGTGCGCGGGCATTGCGGCAGATGGCATGCCGGTCGGGCTGCATATTGTCGGGCGCGCACTCGGTGAATATGACGTTGTTCGTCTCGGCGCGGCTTATGAGCGCTCACAGCCGCACGGCTACAACCGCTGTCCGACGCTGCTTTGATGGAGGATACAGAAGGAACGCCGTGGCTGCGGGCAATGCGGATCTCATCGTCTTTGAGCTACAGCGAAGCATCTCTCTACAGGGACATAATTTCTAAGCCGCCCCGATCAGTTTCTGAAGCTGATCGGCAAACGGACGCAATTCCGCAGCATGCCTTTCCGCGTCCTTGTCCTTGACGGAAAAGCGGAACGTTGCGCCCTGCGCCGACAAGGCGGCGCAGAACCTGCCGCGGGAATCCTTAATGGGGACTGCGACCGCGGCCATGCCTTCCTGCAGGATTTGATCGTCAACGCTGTAGCCTTGCGCGCGAACAGCTTCCAGTTCCTTCTCCAGCTTCTTTCGCCTTTCCGTACCTGACGACTTTGCGATGGCGGCAAGAATCCGGCTTTTCGAGGCCTTGGGCAGGCTCGATAAAAAGAGCTTGCCTGATGCCGACGTTTCCAATGGAACGCGGGTGCCGACTTCGAACGCCGCGCGAACGGCCCAGTTGGATTCCACGCGGTCCGCAATCACCATGGTGCCGTGATCGTGGACGACGATATTGCAGGTCTCGCCGACCTTCTCGGCTGCCTTTCGCAGCAGCAAGGAGCGCTCGGCCATCATGGCCCCGCCAGCCATGATATCCATGCCAAGCTGGCAAAGCCTTGCGCCGTAGGTATAGCTTTTGCCGTCGAGGGCGCGAGCGACCAGACCCTCTTCCTGCAACGTCTGGCAAAGTCGAACAACGCTAGGACGCGAGGTGCCTGTCAGTTCGCTCAATTCCGTCGCGCTCAGCGGCGTGGATGAGCGGGAGATGGCTTCCATCAATCGGAAAGCTCTCAGAAAGGACTGACCTTTGTCCCGGTCTTGTTGATCCAGCTTTTTGAGCATCGCGGCATCTTCCATTGAGTTCCGCCAATATAAGCAGAATTTCTACAGAAACGAGCAAAAAGTGTCCAATTTTGTCCAATCCTAATATAATTGAAATCCTGCTCGCGTTGGAGGAGCTTGGAAGAGATTGGATATTGGTGATCGAAAGGCTTCGACGCTGTGGGATGAGGTCTTGCTGGCCACAGAGCGGTCATTGGCGCCGCCTGCGGTGTCGGACAGCGTCGAGAGAAAAGCGCTGCGGACGAGTCCGGCGGACGACGCGCCGGCGGAAAACCAGGCCCGCACACACGCTACTCTTGTTTTGCGTGGTAAGTCCGACCGAAGCGCAGTCTATAAATTATATCACGATGAAGAGCTGCACAGCCGGCTGCTGCCCGATGAGAACACGGCCAGAGCGGCATTTCATGCAGCCGAACGCGCGCGCATCGAAAATCTCGGTGTGGGCCGCTGGCCAGGGATGCATTCCAATTTCCAGGCGCTGTTTGCTGCCGAATGCGAGAAAGCCATCGCGGATGAGTATTTTTCCGATCGGCCCAGCTCGAAGTTAAGCTTGGCGTATTCCATCGCCCTGACCGAGAAGCTCCTCAATTTCGAGGTATCGTCATCGATTCGTGCGACGGTCGATGCGGAAATTGACGGGGTCGAATCGATTCTGTCGGAGAAAGAAGCCCAGCTTCGCGAAGCCGTTCGGGATCAGTTTGCATTTGCCTGCCTGACGCATGCCATTCTTGCCGACATTGGCCTTGAGCGCCATCGCTACACGGAGGAAGAGCTGCGCCGCAGAGCGGGCGACAGACGCGAGGAGTATGATCCATCAGAGCTGATGCAGAAGCGCCGGAAGGTCGAGCAATACCACTTCGACAAGGACGGGAAGATCGAACGGGACAGGGAGGTGCTGCAACCCCGCAAGGTGCGTCCGGACATAGCGGCGGCGGCGGAGTCCCGATCTGATCGGTTGAAGTTCGTCTATAAGCCGTACACCTGCGACTACGACGAGATTGTGCGGGCGGTTGATTTGTCAAACGCGAAGGAACTGGCAGAGCTGCGCGGAAAGCTCGATGTGCACCTGCTCTCCGCACGCTCAACGATCGGCGCATTGGCCAATCGTCTTCAGCGTCGGCTGCAAATTCTGCAGCGAAGCGAATGGAATTATGACGTTGAAGAAGGAGTTCTGGATGTTTCGAAACTGACGCGCGTCATCACCGATCCTGTTCTGTCGGCATCTTACAAAATCGAGAAGGAATCGGAGCTTGGATCGGTCGTTGTCAGTGTTTTGCTGGATAACTCAGCCTCGATGAAGGGTGAGCCGATCACGGTCGCGGCCTGCTGCGCCGACATTCTTTCCCAGGCGCTGGAGCGATGCGGCGTCAAGCTGGAAGTGCTGGGCTTCACCACAGCCGAGTGGAATGGCGGTCGGTCACGGCGCCAATGGTCTTCCTCGAGTTCGCGAGACCCCGCCGGGACGCCTCAACGACCTGCGGCATATTGTTTACAAGTCAGCCGACGAGCGCTGGCGCCGCTCCAAGCTGGCCTTCGCCCTGATGATGAAAGATGAAATCCTCAAGGAGAACATCGACGGCGAAGCGCTGGCGTGGGCTCACGAGCGGCTCCTGAAGCGGGGAGAGGATCATCGCATCCTGATCGTGGTGTCGGATGGCGCTCCCGCCGATCACTCGACGCTTTCGCTCAATGGTCGCGATTATCTTTCCAACAATCTGCGCGATGTCATCTCCCGCATTGAAGGCGAGGGGACGATCGAGCTCGTGGGCATTGGTGTCGGTCACGACCTTGGCCAGTTCTACAGGAGATCGATACGCATTGATGGCGTCGCAACGCTGGCATCGGCGTTGACGTCGGAGCTGGTCACGATTCTGGAGCGGGCCATCCGCAAGAAGCTTTAGCCAGTTCGGGCAGAACAGAATCTGCGTGCCAACCGGGTTTGCGGGAGTGGCTGGGACTTGCTGCTCGCACAGATAAAAAGGGCGTGTGCATTGCTGCACACGCCAGTTTAGCGAACCCTAGGAACAATGGAAGATTAGGTTCGCTTTGTCACTTCGATCACGCCGCGGTCGGCATCGATTTTGACCCAGTCGCCAGTCTCGATGAATTCCCAGGGCTTCCCTTCTTCGATTTTGTGGACGGCGGGAATTCCGCTGTAGATGGCGCCGCTCGCGCCGATGCCGTGAGCCTTGCGCCAGATGATGCCGGCTGGCGCCGAATCGAAGACGGTCTTCTTCGTGTAAAGGCTGAGCGTCGCGCCGGTCGTGTAGTAGTCGGTGTCGTAGATCAGGATCTTGTCTTTGATGCAGTGACCCGAGAGCGGATGGTCCTGGATTCTGACAAAGCCTGTTTCGTTGGCGATCGCTCCCGCATGAAGGCTGAGCGGCTTGTTGGTCACCAGCGCTTCACCCTCGGCGACCCCTGCGGAGACCATGCGTCCATGCAATGTGGTGGTTTTCGTCATTTTGTTTTCTCCTGATTGTCCGGCTCAGTTCCATGCGGGCAGTTCGAATTCGCCCGTGACGGCGGCATCGACGCAGTTCGCGAGCGTGCCGTAGCGCCAGCTTGGCTTTCCCTCTCCCGCGACAAGCCGCCGCATCTTCATGCTGTCGGTTGCGATATTGATCTCGGGCCCGAACATCGTTTCGATCGGCATGCAGAATTCGCAGGTGTCGCGGGTCAGCAGCGCACCGGCGGACTGAATCCTGCTGACGAGTCCCATTTCTTCGGCGAGCGAATAGGTCGGGTGATCGGTGTGAATGTAAAACTTCACCCCGCTTTTCACCTTGCGGCTGCCGAGGAGATCGGCCACTTCCCGGATTTCTTCGATGGTTTTGAACGGACAGCCTGAGACGACTACGTCGACTTTCGATTTCTTGGTCGTCGACAGGTCCTCATACATCCGGCGAAGCGCCTTGCGGTCGACGTAGAGGGTGTCGATGTCCTTCGGCACCTTGCCGCCGAAGGCGGCTTCGATAGTGGGTGCTTCAGGGCTGACGCCGACATAGAGGAGAAGGGTGGTTGTCATCGCCGGCGAGCATGCCGCGCTCAACGCCTTGTATTCTTCCTTGCCTAGACCGAGGGGCATGCCGGTGACGACCGGAATGCGGTCATAGGCGAAGTCACCAATGATCGCGCCGAGTGCCTCGAAGTCACCCGTTCTGGCGCCGTCGCCGCCGATGGAGGCCATCAACTCGGGATCGAGCTTGACCAGGCATGAGCCGACACGATTTCTCGGATCCAGCATGCCGTGTTTCGGAATGCGCTTGGTAATGCTCGCCATCGGGCAGTTCACGCTGTCTTCGCGGTTGCCGCGTGCGCCGATCAGGGAATTGGCGAAACCTGTCGCGTTGCCTTCGATCCAGGCGATGTTCTCTCCGAAGCGAACGAGATTCTGGGTGAGGTAGGGCGTGCAGGTGTAGGTCAGAACGACGTTCATGCGGCGAAGACAGTCGATGATCGCGTTCTGCTTCTCCTCATATCCTTCCGGCCAGTTGAATTCGTCCTTGTGCTTCAGGTCCATCGATATGGGTTCGCACGTTGTCATGACGCCCATCTTCGCGCCCATGTCGGCAAGCCGCTGATAGAAAGCCAGTCCACCGTCTCCGATCGTGCGATAGTCGGAGAAAATATGCGCGCTGTGGCAGTCGACCATTTCCTCTGCTTCGAAGGCCTCGCCGAATTTGACGAGATGTTCCATCGCGTGCTGCACGGCAGGTCCATATTTTCCGTCCAGCTTCCTCTTATCTTCATCGGTCAGTTTCATCGCGCGCTCCTTGATGCGTTCCATGTCGCAGCCGCTGCTTTGCGAAGCGGCTGAATTTTGCTGGTTTGGTTCCAAAAAGTGGAAAAACAAACGCAATATGATTAATGTTGCATCAAATATCGATGCATGCAACAGTTAGCTCGCCGGCGCCTCACGTGGACCGCGTGTCGCAGGTTGCGATTGTCGGAGAAGGAGCAAGATTGTTCGATTGAGTCCGCTCGCTCGGAAAGAGACTCATTTCAGAAATAAAAATCGGAGGAGGAAGCTATGGACACAAGAAGCACGACGCCTCACCAGCAAAAGGCGAAAGGGCTTTGGGACCTGATCATGGACGATCAGGTGTCAGAGACAGACTTCAGAAAGCTCCACCGCAACTATGTCGCGCACCGCGACGAAGTTGAACGTATTTCGAAGCGCAGAATCTCCCGGCGCGAATTTGCGCAAATCTCTGCGTCGATCGCCAGCAGCTTCGGTCTCGCATCGACCATCGGCAATCTCGGGCTGGGTGTGTCCAAGACCTATGCGGCCGAAAAGGGAGCCAAGAAAGGCACCATCAGGATCGGCTACATCAACACGCTGGATTGCTGCCTGTTCGACTACATCCTGGAGAAGAAGGGCATCTTCCAGAGCATGGGCTGGGACGCGAAGTTCCTCGGCGCCGCAGGCGGCCCCCAGGTCATGGAAGCGTTCATCGGCAACGAGATCGATTTTGCTTATGTCGGTTCCAACACGCCCGGACTGGCCGCGCAGAAGGGTATCAATTCGCGACTCATTGTCGGCGGGATGTTTGGCATGGGCGGTCTGGCCGTCAGCGACAAGCTCTACAACGAGGGCGTCAAAGATATTCCGAGCTTTTTTGAGAAGGCGAAGAAGCGGGCGGCCGAAGGGAACCCGATCGGCATGTCGACCCAGGTTCCGGGCACGTTGACGCATGCCTGCGCGATGATTGCCGCGAAGGAGAATGGTCTCGATGCTGATAGGGACCTCGACCTCAAATTCCTTCCGCCACCGGAAGTGTCGTCGTCCATGATGTCCGGCGTCGTTGAAAGTCAGTTGATCTGCGAGCAGTTCGGTTCGTATCCGGAGTACTTCAAGAAGGGCAAGGTCATCGCGCACTGTCTCGACAGCGGCAAGAACATGATGCCTTGCGATGGTCTTCCGGAACAGACTTACACCCAGTGTACCGCACTCGCCGCGCGCCCCGGTTTGCCGGACGAAATGGTGCAGGCCTGCATCGAAGGTCACAAGCGGGCAGCCCAGTTCATGAAGGACAATCCGGAAGAGACGATCAAGATCGCAGCGTCGATCTCCGGGACCAAGGGGCCGCTCGAATATGTGGCGATGTTCAATCGCGCGCGCTGGCACTACGGCATCAACTGGGAGTCGTGCGACAGTGTCTGGAACAGCACGATGCGGAAGATCGGCTTGGCGAAAAAGAACCTCAAGCTCGATGAGCTGATCGATACGAAGAATTCGATGGAGCTCAAGGCCGGCTTCGAATCGACGGCCGGCGTGACTCACAAGGGACCGGTGGATGTGACGTCTCAGGACTTCCGGAACCGGGTCTGGGCTGAGGCTATGTCGAAGTTCGGATAACGCGGCTAAGGCGCGAGTTGGATGAAGGAAAGGAAGGTTATGAGCTCACAATCGCAAACTGCGTCCGCGGCGAAACATGTCGCCGGTCTGGCCTCTTCGGAGGAGAAAAAGGCCGACCCTGAACAGATGGCGCGCGCGGCGAAGATCTGGGGGAACATGCGAGTCTATGGTGTTCTCACAGGCATGATCGTGATTTGGGAGATCCTGGGTAAATCGGGCCTGTTTGAGCCCATTATTCTGCCCGCGTTCACCGATGTGCTGAAGTCAATCTGGGCCAATGCGGTTGAGGGCGACCTTTTCCTCGCGATCGGGTGGAGCTGCTACCGCGTCTTCATGGGCTTTGGCCTTGGCATGCTGCTGGCCGTTCCGCTGGGTGTGGCCATCGGCTGGTCTCGCGTTTGCGAGGACCTGTTTAACCCGATTGTTGAAATAATGCGTCCTATTCCACCACTGGCGTGGATTCCGCTCAGCATCATCTGGCTCGGCGTCGGATTCAAGTCGGTGCTGTTCATCACCACGCTGGGATCGTTCTTTCCGATCCTGGTGGCGACCATCGCCGGTGTTCGAAATGTGGACAGGCGGATGATCGAGTTCGCCAGGACACTCGGTGCCAGCACGGGACAGATTCTGCTGAAGGTCGTGATCCCTGCCGCGATGCCTCAGACCTTCGTGGGCATGAGGATCGCGGTTGGGTTCTCCTGGATGGTGGTCGTCGCGGCGGAGATGATTTCGGTCAAGTACGGCCTCGGCTGGCTGATCTGGAAAGCCCGTTTCTCCTTCGATACCGCGACGGTCATGGCCGGAATGGCCATTATCGGCCTGCTCAGCGTTCTGATGACGAAAGCCATGATCTACCTTGAGACCATTCTGTTCTCCTGGAAAAAAGGGATCGTAAAGGGATGATGATGGAACCAGCTATCAGCGTTCGTGGCGTCAATAAGGTTTTCGGCAGCTTTCAGGCGCTCCGTGACGTCGATCTCGATATTCGGCAGGGGGAACTCCATATTTTCCTCGGCCCCAGTGGATGCGGCAAAACGACCCTGATGCGGATGATCTCCGGATTTGAGTCTCCGTCCAGCGGACGGATACTCCATTGCGGAACGCCGATCACGGGCCCCGGCCCGGATCGCGGTCTCATCTTCCAGGAGGGTGTGAACTTTCCCTGGCGGACGGTTCGTCGCAACGTCGAGTTCGGTCTCGAAATGAAGGGTATGCCAAAGAACCAGCGTACCGAAGTTGCCCAGAAATTCATCGACCTCGTGGGGCTGACGGAATTTGCGTCACATTATCCGTCGCAGATTTCCGGCGGCATGAAGCAGAAAATGGCCCTTGCCACGGCGCTGGCCAATGATCCTGAAGCGTTGCTGATGGATGAGCCGTTCGGCGCACTCGATGCGCAGACCCGATCGGTGATGCAGCGGGAATTGCTGCGAATCTGGAGCGAGACAAATAAGACTATCATCTTTGTCACGCACTCGATCCGCGAGGCGCTGCTTCTGGGCAACAGGATCTCGTTGTTCAAGACCCGTCCCGGCGAGATCGCCAAGGTCTACGATCTGGACGAAGATCTCGGTAAGCCGAATGTCGAGCGTGATTCAACCGACCGCAAGTTGGTTGACATGGAGGCAGAGGTATATCGTGTTATGCGTGACGCGGAATACTAAGCCTTTTTAGTCCGCATATGTTTTGCGAGTTCGTCGTGTTGGAGGCAAAATGAGCGAGTTTGAATCTTCTACGGGTCGTACCAAAGGTAAAGACGCTCATCGCACCAACATCGCCGTGGTTTGCAGCCTCGCTGACGACATTCGTTCGACGATGGGTCCCAAGGGCATGGACAAGATGATTGTCGATGGCCTTGGGGACATCATTGTCACCAACGACGGTTACACGCTTTTGACGAATATGCGGATCAAGCATCCGTCGGCCAAGCTTGCGATCGAGGCAGCGATTACCCAGCAGGAGAAGGTGGGGGACGGTACTACGTCCGTTGTCGTTCTGGCCGGCGAACTGCTGCGCAGAGCCCAGCACCTTCTTGAGATGAACATCCATCCCTCTCTCATCGCTCAGGGCTATCGTCTAGCCGAGGGAATGGCGCAGGACGTCCTCAAACAAATTGGCGAACCGGCGTCCATCGAGACGCCGCAACTGTTGCTGTCGGCCGCGCAGACCGCCATGACCGGAAAAAGCGCCGAGGGCGCCAAGGACCATCTGTCGCGCTTGGCCCTGCAGGCTATCCGGCAGACGATAGATACAGAGGCCCATCAAGACATCGACCTGCGATCGCTCAAGCTCGAACGCATGATTGGCGGGTCTCTTGATCAGAGCGAGTTGCTGAACGGCGTGCTGATTTCGCGGGAGCGGGCGCACCCGCACATGCCGAGGGAAGTCCGCCAGGCCAAGATCGCCATTATCGAGCAGGCGCTTGAGATCAGGAATCCCGAAATCACCGCGCAGATTCAGATCAGCGACCCGGCGCAAATGCAGGCCTTCATCGAGCAGGAGCAAAGGACTCTGGCCGAGATCACCGCCAAACTGGTGGCCACGGGCTGCACCGCCGTATTCTGTCAGCAGAACATCGAGGAGCCGGCCGACTACTTCCTGAGCAAGGCCGGCGTGCTCGGCGTGCGGCGGGTGCCGCAAAGCGATCTGATCCGTATCGCGCAGGCGACCGGAGCACGCATCGTCACCAATGCGATGTCTGTGGAGCCCGAAGATCTCGGCTTTGCCGGGAGAATTCGCGAAGACAGCCAAAGCGGCCATTCGATGATCGTCGTCGAGGAGTGCAAGGACCCCAAGGCGGTCACGCTGGTGATTCGGGGGGCGACCGAGCACGCTGCGGAAGAAGCCCGCCGAGCCATGGAGGATGCGATCGGCGATATCGCCAGCATTTTGCGCGACGGCAAGATTGTCGCGGGAGCCGGTGCCGTTGAAATCGGGTTGCAGCGTGGTCTCGATCTCATGGCCAAGCGCGATTTGAAGGGCAAGGAACGATTGATTGTCGAAACGTTCGCGCAGGCCCTTCTCGTTATTCCGAGAACCCTGATTGAGAGCACGGGGCAGGATCCCATCGAAGTGGTCTCCAGAATCGAAGAGGAACACGAGAAAGGGCGGGAGTGGGTCGGCTTTGATGCGGTTCACGGCGACGTTGCTGATTGCTGGGAGCGGGAGATTCTTGAGCCGTCTAAAATCAAGGCGCAGGCTCTGACATCCGCGACCGAAGTGGCTGTGACGATCCTGCGGATTGACGACATGTTCATCGGAGACACCCGCGATCGGGTGTAAGGAGAAACAATGTGCGCTCTTGAGGCAATGATGCTGCGGGTCGCGCGGATTGCTGGTTGCGCATTGTTTCTGCTTGGGAGTGCCTGGCCGGACTCGGCCAGCGCCTTGGAGGATTTGCGGCGCTATGCGTATGTCAGGACAAATTCGCCCTACGTGACCCTGATCGATACCAAAACCGACAGGAGTACTCGGGACATCCGGTTCGAGGACAAGCCTCGCGCGATCTATGTCATTGAAGACGACAAGTTGCTTCTGTCGGTGCCGGAGGGAGGGCAGAAGATAGAAGTCTACGATCTTGCGGCGGAGCGGATGGCAAGGCCGATTTACATCGGGTCCGGCCTTGATCTTTTGCAGTACAGTGCAAAGAGCGGGATTGTCGCTGTTGCGGATATCGAGGCCGGCAGGATCAGTCTTGTCGATCTTCGAAATCGTTCGGTGCTCGGCAAGCTCGATGGAATTGAGGACATCAGCTCGATCGGCTTTGACCGGACGGGCGATGAGCTTCTGATCACGCGGACATCATCGTCGAACGTCAATGTCGTCAACGCGAGAAATGCACAGGTCATCAATACGTTTCCAATCGCGCGTGAACGTGCACGGCAGAGTGATCGAAGCCCTGGCCTCCGGTCGCTGGACAAGACTCCCAACGGCCGGTTTGCCCTCGCAATCGCCGAGGATTCTCCGAGCGTGTCCGTGGTTGATCTCGGCGCAAAGGGCGTCGTGAAGGATATCTGGATCGGGAAGGGGGCGTTCGACCGGGCTTACAGTACGGCGGATGGCGCGTTCATTCTTCTGTCGAGCGACAGAAACCAGAGCGTTTCACTGGTCTCGATGGCCTCGCAATCGGAGATCGCGAATTTCCATATCGGGTCGAAAATAGCGAATGTCAGCACCGCGTGGTTTGAAACGGCGGCCTTTGCAGTCGATCAGGCGGAGAGCAATGTTGTTGTTCTTGATCTGGTAAATCGTAAGGTATCTTCGGTCATCCATCTTCCAGGTCATCTCGGAAAATCGGCGGTAACGCCGGATGGGCTGCGTGTATTCATTCCATCCAAGGATACCAAGTCCATTGCTGTGATCGATGCGCGGAAAGGCCAGCTGTCCGGCGTGATTTCAGGACTCAATTTTGCGCCGGAAGAAGTCGTCATGGCGGGATCGATCGCATTTTGCCATTGATGTGCTTGCGAACATTATGACGGTCGCTTGGGCTCGAAGCCTATTCGATCATCTGTGCCGCGGGACTGCGAGGATGGCCTCAGCGGGCGCGTGACCGTTCATACCCTGCGCCACACGGGCGGCGACGGGGCTGATGCAGGCTGACGTCCATAAATGGGAGGCGGCCGGCATTCTGGGGGTCGGTGGAGATGCGCGACCGCGTTTACGGACACCACCGCCCAGCGCACCTTAAAAAGGCTGCTTAAGCCATCGGATATCGGCGCCCTGTTGAAACATAGAACGGTGAGGCGCCGCCGCCGGGTCGGGTTCCGGGGGATGGGAGAGGTGTTCCCGGTCAGCCTGCGTACTCCAGGGCGAAGAGGACGACCGCGGCAATCATGAGCGCCGCACCAATGGCCAGTCCCCAGTCGCGTGGCTCGATTAGTCCAGGATGGTCGTGTTTAATATCCATGGGGGGGAAATGGCATCACTTCGATTTCGTTCCGCTCAGCGTTTTTTGGAAGTGTAGTTTTGTTCCAATTTTGCTTGTAGCGTGCCAGCGCAGGTCGGCCGAGAATACCCTGTGATCTGGCAAGTCTGACCCATCGGCGTCTCAAAGACGCCCGGCGAGGGCCGTTCCCGAATTCCGCAAGCGGCGGCAGCAACCTCAAAAATCAAAACAAACCACTAGTCGAAAGGTAGACCACGACCAATCGTCGGAAGCGCCCAGATCGGCATTGCCGGACGGTAGGATCGTTCGATGCCGCGCCATCAACGCGCTGCGCTGGATACGGTGATCACGATATGGCGAGCCTATTGCTGGCGGTTGATGCGGATGACGCTGGCGTCGCACTGGAACCAGAAGGTGCGCGTGGTAAGTTCATCCGACCGTCACAATTGAGGCCATGCGATCGCGGGCCGTATTGAATTGGCTGGAAGCGAACCCTTAAGGGACGGCGCAATGAACTCCCCAGTCGACGAAATCGGCGCAGAAGAAATCTGGAAGGAACCAGTCGATCGACTTCTTTCACGACTCGCGGCGACTGCAGCGGGCCTTGATGCGGCGGAAGCCCAGTCGCGGTTGAAAATCTTTGGACCCAACGATGCCGCCGTTGTCAAACGAGCGCCGCTCTGGCTGCAGTTTCTTGCCCGCTTCCGTAATCCCCTGGTGATCATCCTGCTCGTGGCGAGCGCATTATCGGCGGCAGCTGGAGACGTCGCGAGCTTTCTGATCGTTGTAACCATTGTCATGGCTAGCATGGTGATCGATTTCGTCCAGGAGGTCCGCGCTCAAAATGCAGTTGAGGCGCTGCGCCGGTCGGTCGCGGTTCAGGCAACGGTGCGACGCAACGGCGTCAGCATCTCGATATCAGTCGATCAACTCGTACCCGGCGATATCGTCGAATTGATTGCCGGCGATCTCGTTCCGGCCGATTCACGATTGCTCGAAAGCCGCGACCTCTTCATCAATCAGGCGCTGCTGACGGGAGAACCGTATCCTGCCGAGAAGCTGGCTGGCGATGATCCGTCAGGCGCAGAAAACCCCGTGGGAGCGTCGAATGCTGTCTTCGCCGGGACCTCCGTCATCAGCGGTACAGCAACTATTGTTGTTTGCCGAACAGGCGCGAGGTCGGCTCTCGGTCACCTTGCGGCGGACCTGGCCGAAAAGCCGCCAGCCACCGATTTTGCCGTTGGCATTCGTCGCTTTGGTCTGCTGATAATGCAACTGACGGTGCTGATGGTGCTCTTCGTGCTGGTTGTGAACATCTCATTTCACCGTCCAGTGTTGGAGTCGCTGATGTTCGCGCTGGCGCTGGCTGTGGGACTGACACCTGAATTATTGCCGATGATCGTGACCGTTACGCTTGCGCGGTCGGCATTGGAGATGTCGAAGCGAAAGGTAATCGTGAAGCGTCTGACGGCGATCCACGATCTCGGTGCCATAGACGTGTTATGTACGGACAAGACGGGAACGCTGACGGAAGCCGCCATCAAGCTGATGAGCGCGGTCGATGGGCTCGGAGCCGAGAGCGAGGCTGTATATGCCAACGCCTATATCAATAGCCAGTTTGAGACCGGGATGAAGAGTCCGCTCGACCAGGCGATCCTTTCCGCCCGTCCGTTTGATATGACAGGTTGGAAAAAAATCGACGAGGTGCCGTTCGATTTCGAGCGAAGGCGCGTCTCGGTCTTGGTCGAGCACGGCGCCAAGCGCTGCTTGATCGTCAAGGGGGCTCCGGAGGATATCTTGCGGCTGTCGCGGCGATACGAGGACGCGGATGGCAGAGTGCTTCCCCTCGATCCTGAGACGCGCCGCTCCTTCGAAACTACGCTCGATGGACTCGGTACCCAGGGATTCCGCGCCCTGGGCGTGGCCAGCCGTGTCGTCGACGCAACTCACCATACTGCCGCTATTGGCGATGAGAGCGATCTCGTCTTTTCCGGCTTCGCGGTTTTTCTGGATCCTCCGAAAGCAAGCGCCGGGGCTACCATCCAGGCGATGGCCGCCGCCGGCATCTCCGTTAAGGTGCTGACCGGCGACAACGAACAGGTGACGCGCCACGTCTTCGGCGAGATTGGGGTGCCGGTCATCGGGGTGCTCACGGGCGATGTCCTCACAAACCTCTCGGACGAGGCGCTGATGGGGCAGTTGCCGCGGGTCAACCTGTTCTGCCGCGTCAATCCTCAGCAGAAGCTTCGGATCCTGCTGGCGCTGAAGCGGCTCGGAAATGTCGTCGGTTTCATGGGCGATGGCATCAACGACGCTCCGGCGCTCCACGCGGCCGATGTCGGTATATCGGTCGATGGCGCCGCCGATGTCGCGCGGGCGGCCGCCGATCTGATCTTGCTCGAGCACGATCTTTCCGTCGTGCATGACGCGGTAGTCTGCGGGCGCGGTACGGTTCAGAACGTGTCCAAGTATGTCTTGATGGGATCTAGTTCGAATTTTGGAAACATGTTCAGCATGGCAGGGGCTGCGCTGATCTTACCCTTCCTGCCGATGCTCCCGATCCAGATTTTGCTTAACAACCTTCTCTACGATATCTCGGAGATTGCGATCCCTTTCGATCAGGTCGACGAGGAGGCCATCGCCAGTCCCGTGAAGTGGGACATCAAATTCATCGAACGGTTCATGCTGATATTCGGGCCGGTCAGCTCGGTGTTTGATTTTATTACATTCTATGTTCTGTTGCACCTGTTTGGTGCCGGCGAGGCGTTGTTTCAGACGGGTTGGTTCATCGAATCGATCACGACCCAGATTCTCGTAGTGTTCGCCATCCGGACGCGGCGGCCGCTTTTTCTGAGCAGACCGCATGTGTTTCTCGCCGCTATGGCCTTCGGGGTAATTGCTGTTGCAATTGCTCTCCCGCTGCTCCCCATCGTCGGCCAGTGGTTGGGATTCGTGGCACCCCCGCCGCTATTCTACGTCTTCCTGATCGCTGCGACATTGGCGTATCTTGCGATCGTAGAAATTACAAAGCGAATTTTTTATCGCGTCACGTCGGTCGCAAGACGTTAATTCCTGCGCAGGTGAGGCCCACCCAAGCTTTTGTCGGTTTCGACCGCGCTGATTCAGCGCGTGGGTTGGTCCATCAATAGGTTGTAATCGTTCCGAGTACGCGACCAGGTCCGGCTGTCTGACCATCCTTGGCCAGAATTTCTGACAGGACGCCGGTAGCAGGCGCGCGAACTTCAACTGTGACCGTGCCGGTTTCGATTTCGACCAATGGTTCGTCGAAACCGACTGCGTCGCCGACACGTTTGAACCAACGGCCGATCGAAGCACGGATATCCGGCTGGATAGTTTTGGGAACACGTATTTCCGTGATTGTCATGATGGACTCTTGATCTTGGGAGTTTTTCCGGTGCGATTATGTGCGGCCGGCGGTCCCTCGTTAAAAGTATTCACTTTTCATGCGCATCGCTCCCGTTAACGGTGGGCATATCGAACATCCGACGTGCGCCGAGCGCGCTACCGAGGCGGCCCTATCCGCGTAGCAGGACGGAAGCCAAGGCCAGTAGCCCAAGAAGGACCGGCACGATAATCGGCGGGACGATCCATTCACGTAAATGGAAGTGTTTGGCGGATGACATTGCGAGTCTCCCTAGGAAAAGGCCGGACGCGTTCCGCGATGCTCTCATCATGTTGGAGGTCGCAGTCCCTGATCGATATCCGGCGATGACTCTGTATTCAACGGCGGCGTTTTCAACGCGGTTACGGCGTTTCCACTCGATCGCTTGCAGCTTGAGATGTGTAAGCGATGTATGACCTCTCAGTCGTCAAAATCATCCATGGCCGGCCTCATCACCCTTTTGGCAGTTCGACGGGCGTTCGCGTCCGCTTCTTGGCGTCGTAAATTCTGACCTGTACGAAGGGAAACCTGCTTTTGATCTGGATGCCTGCCTCGAAGGCGCTCTCCGGAGCAGGAAATTGGGCTTTCAATTTCCCATCTATCTCCACCGCATACCCTTCGGTGGGCAAGACGTCTGCGCGCGCATTCGTAGGGCGCTCTTTCTCGGTTAATTTGATGAGTGTCTTTGTCATATGATTTTTCCTTTGGAAACGTGATCGTGGTGACCCCGGTGGAGATCAGAGTTCTGCAAGTGCCGGGCGGCATCACGAGTAGACGGCCGCAACTCTGATCTGTCCCTCATTGCGGAGCACCTGCAACGACACATCGGTGCCGTGGCGGCGCAGCATCAGGTCGACGGTAGAGTGGTCCAACCGCAGATTACGTAGCGTCACCTCTTCGAGGAACGGTGGCAGCCGCGGGTTACGAAGCAGGATCTCGTGCCGGTCCGGATCGAACTCCAGGCCGAGCGAAGCCTGGAGTAGTAGCAACGGAGTTCCTGCGGCCCAGGCCTGTGGCGAGCAGGCGACCGGATAGAGCGTGGGTCCGCGCTCGCGCCCCCGCTGGAAGCCGCAATAGAGCTCAGGCAGGCGCCGCAGGTCCATGTAGCTTGCGGCATCGAACAGGCCCTTGAATACGCGATCGATTGCGTCCTTATGCCCGTAGCGGGCAAATCCGGCCGCGATCAGCGAGTTGTCGTGCGGCCAGACCGACCCATTGTGATAGGACATTGGATTGTAGCGATGCTCCTCGCGCGCCACCGTGCGAATGCCCCATCCGGAAAAGAATGATGGTCGCATCAGGTCGCGCGTCACGGCTTCCGCGCGCTCGGGTGCCGCGATGCCGCTGAACAGCACATGACCCGCATTCGAGGTTCGAACGCGGCAAGGCTGCTTCTGTCCGTCGAGTGCGAGCGCATAGGTGCCGATGTCTTCACACCAGAACGCTGCTTCAAACTGCTGGGCGAGCTTTGTGGCCTCAGTATCCAGCGCGTCACCCCGCGCATGCTTGCCTAACCGTCGCGCCCCGCGCGCGGCCAGGCGTTTTGCCGCATAGACGTAGCCTTGGACCTCGCAGAGCGCAATCGGCCCTTGCGCGAGCGAGCCGTCGGCATGGAAAATCGCGTCCTGGGAATCCTTCCAGCCTTGATTGACCAGACCCATCTCGTCGGCGCGCTGATACTCGACGAAGCCGTCATGGTCAGGGTCACCCAACCCATCGATCCAGCCCAGTGCTGCTTCGATGTTGGGCCATAATTCTTGCAGTGTTTCGATATCGCCGGTGTGTTCAGTGTAGAGCCCGGCCAGCATGACGAAGAGTGGTGTCGCATCCACGCTCCCATAATAGAGTCCGAACGGAACCTCGTGTAGCGCCGCCATCTCACCGCAACGCATTTCGTGCAGAATTTTCCCGGGTTCGGCGTCGGCCAAGGAATCGAACTCCTTCGCCTGATAAGCGGCAAGCCGCCGAAGTACACCCCTGGCGATACGAAAATCGCACCACAGCATTTGCAAGGCCGTGATGATCCCATCGCGACCGAATGTAGTCGAATACCAGGGGATGCCAGCGTAAGGGTAGGGGCCTTGGGCCGTCTTTGTCGTGAGCATCGTGAGGTCCGCCATCGAGCGGCACAAGACCTCGTTGAAGATCGTGTTGGAACTGGTGACCGTGGCGATGCCGCGGCTTGCTGTCTTGTGCTCCTGGAATGCTGCGCGCAGACCCTTCCGGAACGGAAGGGGATGATGGTCCTCAGTATTGCTGTCGCAACTCACTGTTACATAGATCGAGTGGCTCCCCTGCGGCGGCAGATCAAGTTCGTAGGAGGCGGTGGTCGACGAGATTCGTGTCGGTGCCGGCTCGAACATCAGCATTGTGCGCCGTCGGTTGCCGTCGATCCCGCGGTAATTCAGTGTCACTTTGGCGCTCCCGGAGACTTCCGAGGTCGTCAAGCCTCGCCGTGCGCGCTGTAGGCCGCGCACCTCGAACAGGTCTGCGAAGTCGCTGGAGAAATCAAACGTCAGTTGGACCTGGATCTGGCGGTCGGCGTGGTTCTGCAACCGGAGTCGCTGATAAGCAGCGCCTCGCCACAGAAACAGCGTGCGAACGATATGCAGCATATCCTTTGGCAGCATGAGCTTGCCGTTGACGTAAGTATCAGGGTTGGTCAGGTCGACGGTCAGCATGGAATTGTCGTCGCGGACATTCGAGCCCAGTAACAACGGTTGCGTCCCGTTGAGCAGCATCTCCAGGCGCGAGAGATAGCGCGTGTCTAAAAAGAAAATGCCATCAGGTCCGCCCGCCGTGGCTCCGATGTCGGCATGACTGTCGAGTACCGCGAAGGAGTCGTCGTGCTTGAGTGTGCGGCGGGGACGAGTCGAAGATTCTGTCCCCGGGATGTAGAACGGGGTCTCCGGAAGCTCTTCCAGCAGGGTGGCGGTGGTCTGCTGCTTAAACAAGGTGACGCCTCAGGATGCTCGGAGCTAGTTCATCTGTCAGATGAGGCGCGATATCTCTCCTCACGTTGTGATGGCTATGCGACGCTGCAATCAGCGAATGATAGACTGTGATATAATCCTCGGCCATACGGGTGGCAGAGAAGCGCTGCTCGAAGCGCTGGCGCACTTTCTTCCGGTCGAGCGCCATGACGCGCGGGAGCGTCGCGATCGCCTCTTCCTCGGTATCCACCATCATTCCGGTCAGGCCCTCGTCAATGATTTCCGGTACGGACCCGCGGCGAAACGCCAAGATCGGCGTGCCACAGGCCATCGCCTCGATCATGGAAAGTCCGAACGGCTCCGGCCAGTCGATGGGAAATATCAGCGCCCGTGCCTCGCCCAGGAATTGTGTCTTCTGATGTTCATTGATCTCACCGATGAACTCCACGCCCGGTCCATCGAGCAGCGGCTCGATCTGGTTCCGGAAGTAGGCCTCATCGCATCGGTCTACCTTGGCCGCGATTTTGAGCGGTATGCCGAGCGTGCGCGCGATCAGGATCGCGCGGTCGGGGCGTTTCTCCGGTGAGATACGGCCGAGGAACGCAACGTAGCCGCCACCGGGCCCGACAATGGGACGATGAAGGTCGGCGGGAATGCCGTGATAGATCGTTGCCGAGAAAGTCGCATTCGGTATCGGCCGGCGCTGGTGATTCGAAATTGAGACCAGCGGCATATCGTCGAAACCCAGATACAGCGGGAGCAGATCGGGAAGATCCTGTCGACCGTGCAGCGTGGTGACCGTGCGGCTTGCGATCGGCCGGAACAAAGGGAAGTGAAACTGGTCGATATGGAAGTGCAAGATATCGAAGTCGTCAGCCATTCGCCTTACGCGATCGAGCATCAGCATATAATAAGGAATCGTGTCGCGGATGCTGACGTCGAGCCGTAGAGCCTGCGGGACGCAGGGCACGAGCTTGGCTGCTGTCATCGAATTCCCGCTTGCGAACAGGGTGACGTCATGGCCGAGCGCCACCAGCTCATCAGTGAGATAGGAAACGATCCGCTCGGTTCCGCCGTAAAGACGCGGGGGTACGCTCTCCATCAGAGGCGCAATCTGGGCGATTTTCATCAAGGTCTTTCTGGGCCGGCCCCAACCCCTCAACCGCCCAAATCAGTGGAGGTTCCGTGAGACGATTCGCACTCTTCCCCCGGCGGAGGCGGAGAGTAGGTCATCAGTGGCGTAGAAGAGTTGCCTTCTGTTGAAGTGGGTCAAACAAATCGTCCAGGGGGATCGCGTCTGTCTACGCACCAGTCCGATCTCCCTGACAGTTAGTGACACCGGCTATGTCCCGTTTAACTCGAAAGAGTGATGTGCCTCCCGACAAATTATCGCTGTCCGGCCCCGCAGGGACGTAGACTATAATTGTCAGCGTGACCTTGCTCTCGTCTTACATGGGAATGGATCATGGTTCAGTTCGCGTGGAAGTGCCACATCGCGCTTGAAGGATCGGACGCGCCCGACAGCTGGTGCGCATTCACGTTTCCAAAGTGCTGTGGTTGCCCCAACACTACCCTCCCGCAACGTCTACTCGCCGCAGTCGAAGACCCAATGAAGTCAACGGCCATACAAAGCTGGCTGCTTAGGCTCCGCGAGCCTATTTAACGCTACCAATCTGGGAGAGCGCGAGATGGATAAGTTTATTCATGACGAAAACCTTAAGCTCTACCGCAAAGTTCTCGCCGAGACGTCTGACGAAGGCAGGAGACGCACAATTCTCGAGCTAATCCGTGAAGAGATCGCCAGAGGCGAACTTCCTGCCCCCGATGAAGTGCTCAATTCAAATCAATGAAGAGGCGCTGCCAATGGGTGATCTTTTTCATTTCACAAGCGCGGCAAACGCTCAATAAAACTCGGCGTGGAACAATTCGGCATTGATCCCAAGCCGCATGACGAACGAAATCCCGCTACGGCGGGATTTTTCATCTCAAGAAAGAGCATCAACCCGCACCCGGAACTCGCGGAATTCTGTCGCTATCGGCTGGTAATAGGCGCACAGTGACCATATCGCCGTACTTCTCTTAGGCATCTTCCGGTGAATGAGAGCTCCATATGCTCCCGCCAAGATCAGGGAGTGAATCGAATGTGCATCATCGAAAAATCCAAGCTCATCAGATTTGGAGATCGCTTGGTTCAATATGCAGAGAACGCAACAGTTCGGGAAAATGAACTTCACCCAGGGGCAGATCGTGATCCCTTGGTCAACGCTCAAATGGCCATGCATGCGATTGAAATCGACAAGTGGCTATCTTCCCCCGGTCTTCGGGCGCCGATCTGAATTTGAACAATGATTAAATCAGAACGGTTTCGCTTGCGGGACTGGATCGTCCCGCCGATCGCTATTCTCGGCTTTCTTGTCCTATTCGTTGTCGCATTGGACGAAGCCAGTCAGCTACAGGAACTCTCGTGAAGCCTGGTTACAGCAGTCAAATGGAGGTTACGATGAACGTTTTCCTTTTTTGCGCGATGCTGTTCGTTCTCTCGTTTTTCACGATTTGGGTATTTTGGTTCATTGAGAGAATACGAGGGGATAGCGCGCCGAAAGTCGCCACGTTGGTCGAGCCGATAGTCGGCCGGCACTGAGTTAAAGAGTTGCACGGCAAACTAGCTTCCCCGATTGTCTTATCAGTGGGACTCCAGGTTTCCTGAAGGTACGCTATTGCCCCCATAGCGGACATTGCTTGCATTTCCATATGAACCATCCCCCATTTTTATGACCTCCATTCCCCGGATGGGGGCTGTGGTGGCTTCGAGACATCGGTAGCGTTCTTGCCATCGGCTGAACCCTCCTGGGGAACTGCGGAATGGCGCAGAGAATTGGCGGGTCTGTAGATGCGGTGTTGCAGTACCCCTGCGTCATAGTGCGCACTGTCGCCCACGTTCTAATCACCAAAGCATCGCGACAAATATCGGCGCCGATTCCCCAGCGGGCAGCGCGCGATCGTTCGAATAACGCAGGATATGAGGCGACGCATTGCGCGCAGCCGTTTGATATCGCCAGCCATATCGGTCGTTCTGACTTAGCGCGCGAGAAGCAATCCGCACTCCGGTAGGCAAAGATATCGTGTGGAGAGCAGTGTGATGGAATTTTGACTTTCACGAACCCCGCTTCCGGCCCGAAGCGGGCATCCTTTGACTTGGATCAATCCGATGGTGTGCGGCTCCGTTTCTCTACGCCTCACTATCGTTCGGCCGCGCGTGATGCCGGGCCGATCGACACCGCAACAAGCCAAGGTGCATCACCAGGAAGAGGATCACGTCATGAGTAACGATAGGCTTCCGGAAAAACCTGAGATAAGCACGGAACCAGCCGGCGGAGGCTTGAAACGCCGCGATCTCTTATTGGGTGGTAGTTCTCTCGTCGCGGCTTCAACACTCTTGGCCGTTGGACTGCCAGGCTCCGTACAAGCACAGCAACCAACACCGGCCCCAGGGTCCGCGCCGGCCGGGCAGCGGCCCAATATCGTCGTCATCATGGGTGACGATATCGGCATCTGGAATATCGGTGCTTATCACCGCGGCATGATGGCCGGCCGGACGCCGAACCTCGACAAGCTCGCCGCCGAAGGCATGCTGTTCACGGATTACTACGCCGAGGCGAGTTGCACGGCGGGTCGCGCCAACTTTATCACCGGGGAGTTGCCGATCCGCACCGGCATGACCACGGTCGGCCAGGCGGGCGCAGCCCTCGGCCTGCCGGCGGAGGCGGTTACCATCGCCACCGCGCTGAAAGGCATGGGCTATGCCACCGGCCAGTTCGGCAAGAACCACCTTGGCGACAAGAACGAGTTTCTGCCGACCGTTCATGGCTTCGACGAATTCTTCGGCTACTTGTATCACCTCGACGCAATGGAGGACCCGGCGCACCCTGCCTATCCTCAGGAGTTGCTGAACACCGTCGGTCCGCGCAACATGGTCCACTCGTGGGCGACCAATGTTGACGACGCCACCGTGGATCCGCGCTGGGGCAAGGTCGGCAAGCAGAGGATCGAGGATGCCGGAACGCTGTATCCGAAGCGAATGGAAACCGTGGATGACGAAATCCGCGATCTTGCCCTGAAGTTCATCGAGAAGGCCAAGGCCGACAACAAGCCGTTCTTCCTCTGGCTCAATCCGACCCGGATGCACATCGTCACGCACCTGTCACCGAAGTACCAGGCGATGCGCAACTCCAAGAACGGCTGGTCAATTCATGAAGCCGGCATGGCGCAGCTCGACGACGATGTTGGCATCGTGATGCAGAAGCTCAAGGACATGGGCGTCGACGGCAACACCATCGTGGTCTTCACGACCGACAACGGCACTGAGGTATTTACCTGGCCAGACGGCGGACAGACGCCGTTCGCGCAGAGCAAGGGCACGGTCATGGAAGGTGGCTTCCGCGCTCCGGCCATGATCCGCTGGCCTGGCAAGGTACCGGCCGGCAAGGTCGAGAACGGCATCATCTCCGGTCTCGATTGGTTTCCGACCCTGGTTGCTGCCGCCGGCAACCCGAACATTGTCGAGGAGCTGAAGACGGGCAAGCACATCGGTGACCGCACCTACAAGTGCCATCTGGACGGCTACAACCAGATGGACATGATCACCGGCAAGGGACCGTCGAACCGGCACGAAATTTGGTACTTTGGCGAAAGCGAATTGGGGGCCGTGCGCATCGACGACTACAAGTATCGTTTCATCGACCAACCGGGAGGATGGCTGGGTGAAAAAAGCAAGATTGACGTGCCCTATCTGACCAACCTTCGCCTAGACCCGTTCGAGCGAACGGGCTGGCCCGATAGCGGGACGAAATACGGCGCGCAACAATACTTCGATTGGTTCAAATACGAGTTCTGGCGATTTGTGTTTGTTCAGCAGCAGGTGGAAAAGCTGGCGCAGACAGCGATCGAGTTTCCGCCGATGCAAAAGGGTGCGAGCTTCAATCTCGAAGCCGTGAAGGCGAAAATCGAGGCCGCCAGGACGGCGATGGCAAAATAAAATAGTATTTCATGATCGTCGTGGTGGGCGGCCTACGTCTGGGCCGCCCATGTTGTATCAGGGGAACGTCTCCTCCTGGCGCAAAGCGGACATTTGACCCAGATCCTGACTGCGCTGTCGCCGAACTTCAACTATCTCATCGACGTCGTGCGCACGCATTTTTCCGGCCGGGTCGGTAGCGGCATCACCCATTATCTATATGGAATCGCTGGGATGCACTTGGTGCGCAAATGCGACCTGCTTGACGTCAAAACGCGAGCCGCACGGGGAGCGCGAGGCAGGAGATTCCCTTCATCTTGAGAAGGTCGGCCGGAAGATTACTTCGCTTTGATGGTGGTTGCGTTTGTCACTGTCTCCGCGACATTCGGCGACTCGCCGGTGCGCGGGTTGACCAGCTTGTTCATCGGCCTGACGTTCGGTCTTGTCGGCATAGACAAGCTGACCGGACAGCCGCGGCTGTCGTTCGGTGTGCCGGAGCTGCTCGACGGCGTGGAAGTGACGACATTGGCGGTCGGTCTGTTTGCGGTCGGCGAGGCACTTTATGTCGTCTCGCGGCGACATCAGGTGGACGAGAAGATCGAGGCCGCGCGTGGCTCGCTCTGGTTGACCAAGGAAGACTGGAAGCGCTCGTGGAAGCCATGGCTGCGGGGCTTCTGTTTTGGTTTCCCCATCGGCGCGTTGCCAGCCGGCGGCGCCGAGATTCCGACCTTCCTGTCTTATTCGGCCGAACGCCGTCTGACCAAGCATCCCGAGGAATTTGGCAAGGGTGCGATCGAAGGCGTCGCCGGACCGGAAGCCGCGAACAATGCGTCCGCTGCCGGCACGCTGGTGCCGCTGTTGACGCTCGGCCTGCCGACATCGGCAACGGCGGCGATGATGCTGGCAGGCTTTCAGCAGTATGGATTGAATCCGGGACCGCTGCTGTTTGCGGAAAGGCCTGATCTGGTGTGGGGCCTGATCGCGAGCCTGTTCATCGCCAACATGATGCTGCTGGTGCTGAACTTGCCACTGGTCGGCCTGTGGGTCCGGCTGTTGGCGATTCCGCAGCCGTGGCTTTACGCCGGCATTCTCGTGTTCGCGACCATGGCCACGATTGCCGCGAAGCCCTCCGTGGTTGAACTGTCTATGCTCACCGGCTTTGGCGTACTCGGCTTCCTGATGCGGCGGTACGACTTCCCGATAGCGCCTGTGGTGGTGGGGCTGATCCTAGGTCCGCTCGCGGAGAGTCAGTTACGACGAGCACTGTCGATTAGTCTGGGTGATCCGATGACGCTGGTGCAAAGCCCGATCTCAGCGATGCTGCTTGGCATTGCATTCATCGCGCTGGTTGCCCCCTTCATCCTGAAAAACATGAGCCGCTTCAAGGCGACCGAAGACTAGCATTACAGTTGCATTTTTCGTTTGAGGTGGGTGCGTCTGGTGTAAGTCTGGTGGATCTTTCGTCAGAGCGACCATGCGCCGCGGTATAAACAGACGAGATGCGCCGCTGGGAAAGTTTCATGGCGATGCGGCGGATTCCTGGATCGACCAGCGGATCAGGACGGACGCTTCGGTTGAGGATGTCAACGGCGCAGATCGATCGACCTGACAGAAGTGCGTCGGCCTGGCGGTCCATTCTTCAGGTATCCCTCTAGCGGAGCGCGCTCGGTGTGACATCCTTGATTTTCCGTGACGTCCATTGCAGATCGAACGCGAATCTACGAATGAATCGAAGTTTCACCGTACAAAGCAGGGCAGTCGGAGAACTGATAAGGAAAGTGGTAGAATTTTATCAGTGGATCGCGAAGGTCCGCTTCTGGCGCAAAGCGACCATTCGAAACATCGGCGTCATACGGCGCGGGACGCGCTACGTGATCGAAATGATCTCAAGGTTTTGACCGGATGCGCTGACTTCATCCCCAACAGCCTTGCCCAATAGTAGCCTTGCGACCGGAGATACGAAGGAAATGGAACCGGCCTTGGGATCCGCTTCGTCCTCTCCGACGATACGATATGTCTGCACGCGCCCATCGTCACGCCTGAAGGTCACCGTGCTGCCAAAGGCAACAGTATCGGTTGAAGTAGGGTTAGCGATGACCTGGGCTGTTTGAACTCTCGCTGCAAAGTAGCGTATATCGCGCAAGGGAATTGCCGCTTGCCGCCGGCGCTCGTTGACGTCTTCGATTTTCTGCGCCGTCTCATACACCTCGCGAGCCTGGTAGAGTTGAGATTCCAGAGCCTTCCGGCCCGCTTCGGTAACAAGGTTCGGATGAGGTGAGATTGGGCGGTCGGGGAGGAGAACCTCCGACGCAGTTTCGGCACTGTCTTCCTTGGTGAAGGCAACGCTCAAGGCAAACTCCTTTAGCTGTGCTTGGCCGCTTCGTTGGCACCATCCGAGGCGGGAGCGACGTGGGTCAGAATAGCTTCGATCACATGCGCGTTGCAAACCATGTCCAACTGGTTAGGGACAGTGAGAAGCGAGGTGTCGGCCTCGGCGATGGCTTCGCCCTTCTTTAGCTGTTCGATGAGGACGTTCTGCGGCATCGTCACCCACAACTTCCGGACATCGAGGCGCTCTCCGCTGGATGAGATCGGTGGTGTGAGGAGTGCCGCAAGTAAGCAATCGATCATAACGCCGGTGGCGGCGCGAAGTTGATGGAATTGACCAGTTACCGCAGCGGCATTGGCGGTCGGGGGACGCTGCTGTCGCTGGGCTGTGGCGGAAGTTGCGTGGGCGCAGGTGGCGGGATGTAGGCTTCGCGCTGCGCGGCGCCTTGCGGGTGGGTCTGTCCTTGCGAATGGGCCTGTGGCGGCGAATAGGGCGCAAGGGTGCGCGAATCTGCAGCCAGTGGCGCACGCTTCGGTCGCGGTGGTGGAGTTGGCTTCGATGTTTGAACGACGAGCTTGTTGCGCGTCCCGTGCTCGCTGACTTTCGCGATATCGTGGCTCAATTGTTGTTGGCTAACCTGCAACTGCTCTACTGTGTGCTTCAACGAAGAAATTTCGCGCGCCATTGTTTCAATCGACTGCGTAAGTTCGGGCGCAAGCGCCGCCTGCGTTGGAGGAGTCTCCGCTGCCGGCGTGGCAGGAGCCGACGCAGGTGGTGTTGGCGCCGCGGATGAAGCGCTGCTCTCTTGCGTAGCCGCTTGGGCGGTAGCCGGTTGAGATGCAGTGATTTCGGAGGGCACGTCCCGTGGCTCGGCGGTGTTGGCGCTTTGCGTTGGAGTCGGCGCGTCTGCGAGAAATTGCGGCACAAGGTGCGAAAGCCGCTGCTTCGCTTCGTCACCATAGGAATGCCAGGCCATCGTTGCGGCAACGCTTGCGCAGACGGCCAGTAAAACGACGCCACGACCGGACCGCGCGCGCGGTGTCAGGATGCGGATGTCGCTGGTGGTGTCGTTCAACGGCGTGGTCCGGAGCGACGACTCGCTCGCCGGTTTCGACGACGTCGCAGACGTGACGTTGAGCTTAGCCGGATCGTGCGCGGGGCGCGGTGTCAAGTCGCGGAGCTGCGCGGCGATGGCGTCGTGCGGGTCTATGTGTTGCAATCGCATTGGCTCCGTGATCGTGCGATGCGCGGCGAAGATTTCGGCCAATCCGCATATACGAAAAGATGGACGCATCGCGCTTTGACCATAGCAAGGCCGCACGATGAAAAGTATGAGGCAGCGGAACTAAGCCTGACGGAACGTGGTCGATGGGGACCGCATGGTCCCGCGGACATTGTGCGGGGCGCGGGCCTGGCGCATTTGGACCGCGCGATCGTTCTTCGAGAGCTACTCTGCGGCACACTGAGGGCTACTCTGCGGCACACTGCAGCGACCTGGCTCATGCAGGCTGGTATCGACAAGTGGGAGGCTGCCGGTTTTGTTGGTATGTCGGTTGAGATGCTCGATCGGGTGTACGGTCACCATCATCCGAGCCACCTCAAGCAGGCGGCGCGGTCGATCGGTTGCCGCCGCCAGGACGTTTAGTGGGCGGTATCATTGGCGCAACGGGAGGCGTCCGCTGTCGACGTTTCGCAAGGTGTTGAAAAGATTGGTGAGCCCGGCAGGATTCGAACCTGCAACCAGACCGTTATGAGCGAACAGACTAAGCCATCAAACAAAGAGAAATAAAAGAGCAAAATTTCATTTCCAAAACTCAAAGCCAATACCTTCGCGTCTCCGCACAGCCCGGTCCGAGGGTGGCCTTCGCGCCGGCAATATAGGCACCGGCCGTATCCGCGCCGGCATCGATTGGCATGGGTAATGTCGGTCGTCACCAGGGCGGATCGAAAGGCCGGTAGGTACCTTTTCGCGCGGAGCGATAGTCCGCTTCGTGCAGCCCGTAGATCTGACTTATTCGTCCCTTAGTTCACTTTGCATTCGGAGTAGAACATTCCGTTTGCCGCCTGCGTTTCTTCGAGGCATTGCCGCGTGTCAGTAACCGTTCCATCAATCCGGAAGTCATAGGCCGCATTGTTGAGAACGAGCGCATAGCGACCGGGCGGCAGCGCAAAGTGCGGATCTTCATTGCGGATTTCATACATTTCCGGATTGTCTTTGATCGGAGCGATCCGATAGGTGAAGAAGATATTTCGTATGACCCATGTGTCGTCTGTTTTGGCGATCTGAGGCTTGCCGCCATTGAACGACATGGCCCGCACGATACGCGCAACAACACGGATATCGGCATGATCCGGCGCGCTTCCGAGCGCTTCCCTGCGGTACACAACAAATTTGACGTGGCCGTCGGGAAGGGTCGTCGATGGCGGTGTGGTGATGGCGCTGGAGATCGCAATCCGTGGATCCGGCGGGCGGCCCCGCAACGTATCTAGGCCGAACAATTTTCCGTCTGACACTGCATAGATGCCGTATGACGACGGCAGCATATTGGGTTGCTGCTCTTGAGGGGCGGCCGCGCCGTCTGATTGGGGCGCAATGCTGGTTTGGACAGACGTTGTAGGCTGCGACTGCGCCGGAGCGGGCGAGGGTTTTGAGCCGGGCTGTTGGGATGAGAGTTTGAGAGAGGTGAGGTGAGCAAGACCGAGCGGGATGTCCTTGCGGTAGACGAGCAGGCTTGTGATGGCGCAAACAGCAACGATCAGCATGAAGAATCTGAAAGCGATGCCATTCGATCGTGCCCGACTGCGACCGGAGTTGCGACCGCCTGCCGCCTGCTCCTCAGAGGCACCCGGCCGCCATGAAGGCGCCAGTGGCTGCGGCGCTTCATTCGATCCGTCTTCGACGAGGATTTGCTGGGTGGGCGGGACGGGCGGAAGCAATGGTCGCTCCGGGGAAGAGACCTGGAAATCTTTACGCTGCGCGAAGTCCTCAACGCCGCGGATGGCGGTCTCAAGCGCATTGCGCATTTTCTTGCGTTCGTCGGAGGGCGCTAAACGCAACTGATCGCGCAGTTTGGAGCGCGCGAGTTCGTAGATCGCGCTCCTCAGTTGTTCCGGATCGCTCTTGACCAACTCCAGCATCCGCGCAACGACAAGCGCGAAATCCACCGCGATCGCGGTCGAATCGTCTGGCTCGATGTCAGGTATATTCTGGAGATCAGCCATCAAATTGATCGGTTATCGCACGGCGCGCAAAATCGCTGCATCTTACGGATTTATCGATCAATTCAGCAAGGGCTTCACGCAGCCTCCAGGTTAACGGACGGGCCAATGCGGGCACAGGCACCGTCGGCGATCGCACCGCCTACAGCGGCACGCCGGAAGTGGATCGCTTCGGTCGCGAGGAGGCAGTGGCCTGCATCGCCGTTGGCGTCCGGTCCTCCGATGCGCCAGAACTCCTGCGCGTCGAGACCGGCCGTTACCGCTGGCTCTCGCGCCAATGGGTGGTAGGCGGCGTCGACGAAGTCGAACGTGACACCGCCGCGCCGCGTCTGGAGGCGCGGTTTGTGGAATGGAACGGCGAGCCGATACGGTATTCAGTGAAAACGGCGTTCAACAGCGCGGCCGCGCAAGCCGGTCTTGAAGGTCGCGTGACCGCTCACACTTTGCGGCACACGGCAGCGAGCTGCATGCAGGCTGGTATCGACAAGTGGGGGCTGCCGGTTTTCTTGGTATGTCGGTTGCGATGCTTGATCGGGTGTATGGACATCACGATCCCAATCACCTGAAGCAAGCAGCGCGAGCCATTGGCTACCGCCGTCCCAATGAAACATTGGCGGTATCGTTGGCGAAACGGGAGGCGTCCGCTGTTGACGCCTCGCAAGGTATTGAAAAGATTGGTGGGCCCGGCAGGAATCGAACCTCCACCATTGATAATACTGATAAATTTGCCGTTTCAGGCTCGCGTTTCAGTATTTAGGTGATCGCGAATGTGTACGAACCACCGGAGCGCGTCAAGAAAGTCGCTATCATTCGCGTGAATTTCCTAAGTGCCAGGTAATTGCGATCGCGCATCGACGTCTTGGGTTGGTTAGGCGGTACGAGGTGTCGCGACGGACGAACCACGCAGCCTTCACGATCCGATCCCTACCCGTAACAAAGCGCACATCGAGCGTCATCGGCATGAACGCAAGCCTTTAGCAGGCGCGCTCCACTGATAGGCGATCTGCGTGGCGATGCGCCAGCTTGTCTCGATGCGGCCGTGCATCAGCTTGTTGAGAAGCAGGAGAACAGTGGCAGATCATAAAGGTTTTAACTTCGATCTATTTTCCAAACGAATGAATCCGCAATCTGCGAGCGCAAATCGACGCGGATCACAAATTGTACTTGTAACTCTAACTCGCTCGCCTCGCAGAACCGAGGGCGCTTTAGTGAAGCCAAACAGTGCAAAGGGCGGCTTGGATAAAGGCATCTTATCCATCTCCATAGTCACACCAAGCGCTTCAGATAAAACTCCCGGTCCCCTGCAAAGAAAGTTAGGATATTTTGTATCGTTATTTATTCCGAGGTGCTGTGGGTAACCCTCCAATCGACGTCTTCGCATAATCTCGAATCCAAAGAGTGGCTGTAACGCACCAATAAGTACGGCACTCCCGAAGTTGCATCGGTCATCACAGGTGAAATTAAGCCAAGACATTCCTCGCGCTTTGCAAACATATGCGTGCCCACCCGGCAATCGCATACTTTCGCCTCCCTTGCGGTTGACGGAACTGTAGCAGTGAGATGCTGGATCGTTTTGATCGTACGCCTCAGTATCTACGATCATTCCGCCGACACGGTCGCCATTCACGGAGGTAACAAGCAAACAGCCGATAAGGTTAGCTGCGACGATATCAACTGGGCGTAAGAAAAACGCTTGCGACAGCAGATCACCAAAGCCAGAAGGGATTGGAGAGGCTCTCATCTTGCTGATATCACTTAAGCATCAATTCGAGACCGGAATCCCCGTAGGAGTGCATCTTATGTACGTCCATGGTCAGGCTATCAATCATGTCTTGAACGGCGACCTCGAAACGTGGCGTTCCTGCTGTCCGGCCCCATCGAGTGGTCCGACGGGAATGTTAGTTTAGAGATGTCATTTTGGCTATCTCTTTTGGGCGCTGGCCAGATGAGGGCTCGGGCGCCGGTGAGCGGACATCTACGCCTTTATGAGGACACGTTCTAGCACGGCGGGCTAATTCCCTCCGAGCGACGCGGAACGCTAACCTATACAAATGATACTCACACTTTGTGACCCGATCAGCACTTTGACCTGGCAACCGGAAAGGGGGTGGCATCGTAAATCGTGAGTTGGACGAGCCTCGGCTTGTGGTCACAGCTTTCTATGATCGGCAGCTTTGGGCTGCGGAACTGATACCAGATATTTTCACTCAGCCGAATCTCGGCCCCGTCAATCGGAAGAGTCTTGTCGCTGCTCTGATCGAGAAGTACTGCGCTCCGCCCGAAATGAAAGGCGTTGCCGACCCAGCAAGAGATAGGTTTTGATCCAAAGCCCAAGCGGCGATCCAATACCTGCTGAGCTCGGGCTTGATTAGACCAGAGCTCAAAAAGGGACCTCTTTATCTCACGGATGAGGGTTGCGATTTTGTCAGGAAGCTTAATGCCGAAGCTATTTTGGAACTTTTCAGTCGAATCGAGCCCAGAATTCAAGGAGCTTGGAAAGAAGGAGCCGGAGCCCCGCTGGAAGCTGGATGCGGAAGCCATACGTTCGCTGTCCGAGCGCATTGCAACGGCCAAACAGAGCCTTCCCCGCAAGCACCCGCTTGAGGCTCGGGCCGAAGCGATGGCGACAAGAATAGCGGCAACTCTTCCCGATATGCCGCTGGATAAGATGTACGTTCTTTGGACAAATGTCGGCAAAGATCTGTCGCATTCCAAGCAGGTCTTACGTCTAGCCGCTCCGATGCTTCTTCGTGCAATCGAGCAGGAAAGGAACCGTCGGGGACCCGGCGCGGTCAGTCCGCTTCCGAATGGCGGATTTTTCCGCTGGCCCAGCACGACGGCGGAAGGAGGAGATAGTCAGCTACATTTCGAGGCCGATGCATTTGGAGTACTTGCGCAGGCCGGATACAGGGTAGGGGTTACGAGAGGTGAGCCCGAGGTTGCCAGACGGAGGACGCTGGCGCGGCTTTTTCAAGACGATATCACCCATGTTCCTCCTGGCGGAGAGTGGGGCAATCACGGTAGCGCTCGACGTCTGAAGAAGCTGGCCTACACGATCGCCGCACTCACCCGGAATGCCAAGAGACGCGGACCACAGATGGCGAGAGCTGTGACGGAATGGGAAGCCGACTTGAAGTATCTCTATGACCGCTTCTACGTCGGTAGGTTCGATTTTCCGTGGCCGAAGACGACGTTTTGAATTGGTAGAGCATCCTCGGAGGTCCGTAGATGTCTGGATTCCCTTTAGGAGAATCGACATCTATGAACGTGGCAGTAAGCTGTGGGGGCCGATTCCGCGCGACGACGGCCATCCGGACAGCTGTCCTACTACCTGAATCCCGGTGATTGCCGGCGCTCCGGACGCCGCGGCCAGGATCCGTTTCCCGGATTCGCTCCACACTCGAAAACATCGGGACGGGTTTGCCCGGATTGCCCTTGCTAAGGACGGCCAACCATCTGGGGCGACGGTTTCGAAATAAGCCAGCAAGACATCGTTGTGGGCAATCGCTGTTTGATGACCGAGCACTTCACACCACGGCTGTGCGGGCTTCCGGAGGCGACGCCAATGACTGGAATCTCGCGCGGTCGCCTCGTCGCATCGGATCCATGCGCCGAGGTCCCTGTCGTATCGCGCGAATTCCCGGCGTGGAACGCGCCCGGCGGCACGTTTTGATTTTCTCGATGTTTCGCATTATTTGTCTCAGTCTAGGGTCTCGCCGAGGCGTCCTATCCGATCTCCACAGGACCTGCTCTAGCGCCTCGCCGCAGTCGAAAGACGCCGGTAGATCGGATGCTTTGCAAGCTCTGGCATAACTGAACGAATTTGATCCAAAGCTTCTGTAAGATCGTAAGGGACAATTGCACCTTCCGAGCTTCCGATGGTTAGATCAAGCAGCCGAAGCAATGCTTTTGCTTTAGCCTCGTTGTCAATAATCCCGAGTTTCTTTGTGTCATCGTCTTCGCCATAGAAGCCGTAGTCAAGCATCGACCAGCATTCGAACGGAACGAGGAAACGTTCAATGACGTCGACCGCCTCAGCAAACGCTTCTCTCGACGTTGCTGGAAGATCAGCAAGTGCCCCACTGACGCCGGGCGTAGCAAGCGAACGCTCTGGTGGCCACACCCGTTGCAGAAAAGGGGCCGCGGCGGACCGGAATAGGTCAGCAGCACTGGCTGACGTTCCTGCATCGGCGGCATCCTTTGCGGAAAGATCCCGAACGAATTGCTGGATGGCATTCGCGGCAGAGGCACGGACCTCATCATCGAGAACCCTCAGCATTTGTTGAATGCGTTGGTTCGGTACAGCCGGGTCACGGCCGTCTCGAAAGGCATGCAGACCTTCTATGACAAGACTGAACACAAGCCTCCGTCGCGTTTCACGGCCAAGACGACGATCGGCAGCCCTTTCGACCATCACACCGCCAATAATCCTCAAAACATCAGTGAAATGTGTACGCCGCGCAATCGCGCGCCAGAGGGCGAGCGAGGTCGCATCCTCGCCCAACAGTGGAGTAACAAGATGCTGCTCGGCCCAATTACGATCGGCTCGCAGAAAATATGGCAATGCTTCGATTAGTCGGTGCTGCGCAATTAAGCCGCTACGGCCTGTGGCACTGATAACTGCATCTCGCATTTGGCACGCACTACTGCCCGCTTCGAATGGTTTTGGCACCTCCTTCAACGACGGACAGGCTGTCAAGAAGACGCCCACAAGCTTACCAGCGGGGGGATTCAATGTATCAAGTTTTATAGGGTTGTCGTCGTCGCGAGCAGCAACTGTTAGATCCTCATCATCAGTGTTTTCTGATTTCGAATTTGTCGCCTCGACGGCGATTGGCCAAATCCGCACCCAAACAGGTAAGCCCAGCACGGAGTTGACGACTTGTTTCTGCCACGCATCCAACCAGGCGCTGATACTTTCTATTGCGGTTGACAGGGTGGAGTCCGAAAGCTGGCTTAGAAGCTCAAGCACACGATCAGCTTCCGCCTGCAGGTCGCGCTCTGGGGCCTGCGGGGTATCCGGCCTTGGTGAATGCGCCCAACCGAAGCAACTCCACAGTCGTGGAAATTCATCACCGCCATTTCCAGTTGTTTCCAAATCGTCGAGCACCAGCTGGGATTTCCCGGGCTGTTGAAGCCAGTCATTCGCTCGTGCAGCTGGATCATCATCCCAACCACCGCGACTTGTTGAAAGAGCAGCTTCTAAGGAACGCAAGCGCGCTACGCCACTAATGGTCTCATACCTTGCATCTGGTCTCGGAGGGACGCGATGGGCCTCCAACGCTTCCGGAAACCCGTCGTCAATATTCATCGCCTCCAGATCAGCAAACAGATAGAGGCTGGTATACATTAAGGCGCGTTCTTCTAAGGGTAGGACACCTCCAGCGATCTCAATTCGTTTGAGTTCCCGGACGGTCCAATAGAGCTGGGCATTCTTAATCTTCGTCGCATCAGCGTTTCTCGGCCAATGATCGCGCGGCGGCCCTTTACGAACTCGCTTCACTATGGCCGCTTGGGCTCGAACATTGAGATCACCAAAACGCCTTGCCCTGAGCTCGGCTATTTCTGGAAATTCGTGTAAATCCCAAAAGCCACGATCATCAAGATTGGCCAGAAATGTGTACACCTGTTCGGATGGAACCAATTGGGCATTCCGCGCCGCCGCCGCCCATAGCCGAATGTGGATAGGTGATTGTGTCAATTTCCATTGGCGAACGACGGGCAACGCATCTGCGCAATTTACGTCCGCAATACGCTCAATGACGGCGTACAATAGTTTAACAGAAGGTGCGATGCCATGGTGGAAGGCATCCGGGTCTTTCTTTGCGCCTGCCCGCGGGGCGGCTGACACGTAGTAGACACACCCTAGGCCTCCGAGTTGCCATAACCCTCGCTGCCCGTCCCAACCCAGCCGCCTAGCTATTTCGAGACCTTGATTGACAGCGGATTCCAGCGCACTTCCCAACGCCTTTAGGAAAGCCATGTCGGTCAAGTCCGCCAAACCTAACAAGGTTAAGTCAACGACGTCACCGCTTGTCAGTTTTGCGGAAAGCAGATGCTGAAATTTCGTCGGGCGACGCGGCTTCTTGATAAATTGCCATCGCCAGGAGTCGATCGGTTCGACCTTCAGACGTGGGGCGACGAGACCGACGATGTTTGAAATGATCGCGCCAGACCGATCGCCCGCACGAAGGCGCTTCTGAATACCGTAAATCGCGGTTGAGGGCCCTTCCTCGATCGAAGGACTAGACCAACTTTCCTCGATAAAATGCCATGTCGTTGCCCAAGGTTCGGATAGATCACGTCCGTCGGTGTTGTTTAGCAACTCTTCAAGGGCAAAGCGCTCAATACGCTGGGATGGTTTCAAACGTAACGCCCAATCGACCGTTGCCGGGTTTGCTAGGCGCTTGTCCAGAAAAGCGACCGTTGCTCGAAACGTCGCACGATCTCGCTCATTTAGGTGAGCCCAAGACGGAATCATGAAGGACGTTCCCGTTCTTTCTCGGCGCCAATAGCGATGATAGCGTCGAGCCAGCCGAGGTCAGCCTTTGCCTTTGAAGCCAACTCAGCCAATCTGATGCGCTCACTTGCGTTGCTCCGCCTGACCAAGTGATCAAATAAGTCGCGGTCCTCCACAGAAATAGCTGCTCTGGGGGTCTTCACGATCCGCCGAATTTCGACGTCGACCTTGTTCTTTTTTCCGTTAATCGCCGAAAGCTCTGCCCAACGCTCAAGGGTCTCGCAAAGTGCGGAATGCTCTCTTTTGGCGTCGTAGTGAATTGGCGTGATGCCGCGTGCCTTCCAATCCTCAAGCGCAACTGGATCAGGTGCGTTTGTCCCGAAGAAAGTAAATCGCTCTTTCAGGTCGTCGAAGCGAGTTCCGTCGGCCGCAACCGCATTAAGCAGATAGCGCATCGGCGGATCGCTGGCGCTATAGCCCACCAAAACTAGGTTAAACAGACGTGCGGCATCATAGATGAAATCGGGTACAATTCGGCGGCGCAAGTAAAATTCACCGAAATCCTGATCCGAAAGTACCAACTCCGAAATCCTGTTGGGGCTCGGGTCGAGCGCGCCGTGAATATGAAGGACGCCAGCAAAGTCCGATTGCCGGCTCGGTCTGGGCATCGATCCCAGAGAATAAGTCTGAACGATAGAACCTCGTCGACTTCGCGCGCGCTCCAGATGCAGATCGAAGTTCGTTGTTACGATAGTCCTAGCGCCTCCTCGATCCGCGAGCTTCATTAGCGCGCGATGAATACGAGCTGGGTTGCCTGTGCCAGCCCGCAAGCGCTCCGCCACAGCATGTCGAACTCGACTATCACCGCGCGTTTGATCGTCAAGGCGCCTTTCGAGCATACCGAGGACAACATCGTAGTCACCGATAATGAATCTTTTAACTTCCGCCTTCTGTGGATCATTAAGAGTTGCGAGGTCAGCTTCCCATTTACTGCATACGCCACGCGGCAACGCGGCAAGAACAGCGTGAACGCTTGCATCTAGAACGCTATAAACATCGATCACCAGTTCACGAAAATCCGGCAGCCCGGCAGGACTCGAAACACCTGCGCCGCAAACGAGGAGAACCTCTCCGCGCGCGTGGGCCAGTAGCAAACGCTCAGGGATCACTGCCAAGCCATTGCCAAATGAGATTACGCGATCTTGTGCTGACGCCTCTGTTGTCAAGTTTGATGCCCACGCCCCTGTTTGCAATCCATGTCAAAAACACATAAAAATATCAGGATTACAATACCAAGCTGATCGCTGCGATTGCGAGATTGCGCTTTTTGTCCCGGCTTGGTCGGGATCTCCAGACGCCCAGGTATTATGATGGCCGTTCAAACCGGGAAGATGGCTGTCCAGACCACATTGCCCGCTCGATAGCTGACATCGTTGTTGCGCTGGAAATTCCCAATACTCTTTATGAAATTGCCTTAAGCGCGTCTTTCTATCTAATTGTCCTATGCCAGAAGATCGAAAAGCCGAATGGGTGGCCGATATCAAGTTTGTTTTCGCCGAATGTCTGCGGATTCAAAACACGATCTCGGATGTTATCAAAAACAAGCCCGCCAGCCTGAAAGGCTTGCCTAGAGAAGACATGTGGGCGATCTGCCGGGTCCAGATGGCAAGGGGCCGCTGATGTGCGGGAGCGCGGCTAATCAGCGAATTTGGCGGCTAGCAGAACAGGTTGGTTAAATTCAGCGACGTAGCGGGGCACGATCAAGATCGAGTCCGTACACAAGGCGCTCGGCAAGATTCTGGTTCCTAGATACCGTTTTCCGAGTTTCCGCTGAAGGCGTCCCAAAAATAAAGAGGCTTAACCGCGATTCTGATGGGAGGCCGGGTGTGGAGTAGATGATTGCCCACACCAGAAAAGCCCCCTTCATTTAACGCGCAAAAGGCTTCGCGGGCCGTCTCCACGTACTGCGGGCCACCCATCGAGGGGGCCCGGCGTGTCCAGAATGATGGCAGCGGCCTCGGGGACAACGGCGGCGATGATCCTCATTCCAGAAGTCGCCCACTCGCGAAGGCAACGCTTGGGATATGCGCGTACCACAGCTGCAAGTCGTGACCATCCATCTGGATCAATAGTGAGGAAGTAAGTCTGCAATGCGACGTCATCAGCAACAGATGTCTGATGGCCCATGACGTCGCACCAGGGCTGTCCAGATTTCCGGATGCGCCGATGATGTTCGTGTCGCTTCGCGGTCGCCTCGTCCGTCCGGACCCACGCCCCAATACTCGCCTCGTAGAAACACCATTCTGGACGCGGCGTTCTTCCGGAGGCGCGCTCGATCACGTAGCGGCGAAGGTGATGTGGGGCAACGGTCATTACATATCCAACCGATTTTCGTGGTCGCGGTCGTGATCGCGACGGCGCGGACGGGGCGGTGAGAACCATTCTCCCCGGCGCTCGAATTCAGCCAATTCGTCGGCACCGAGCGTGCGGAATCTCTGCAACTCTGGAACGACGTCAGAAACCGCCTGCGCCGCCAGGTGTTTGCGCTGGTCGTCGTCCAAATGACTGACGATGAATGCTTGCAAAGACCGCGTTAGGCGTTGAAGGGCTTCCAGGTCACCGCCTGCGGCATCGCGAAGGTTCGTAGCGGCGGAAATAGCGGAACGGGCCGTAGAAATGGTTTTGGCTTTCGATGCGCTGGCTTCCTGTTCACGGTGCCCCGCCGTTCGAGCCGCTTGCGATGGATGGCAATTCTCGACTTCAACGCCTTTTCGCTGGCATTCGAGCCAGATTTTATCCTGATCGGCTTGAGTCCAGCCTCCGCCGTCGAGATACAGGCCACCATTCCAGGATTCTTTTGCTTTCAGAACAATCGCCTCGGCGACGTCATCCGAAATGGGTCCGTAAACCTCCATGCGTTGCCCAAGGTCGCGGATTCTGGTTCGGCCAATGCTGACCCAACATCCATCCGACGCGGCGATTGCTATATAACCACGCGACGTCCACCATGCGGCAAGCTCTTTGATCCGATCCTCAGAAAGGCGAGCGACTTTCAAGGCTTCGGTATCCGCACCGAAACCAGCGGTTCGTGCCAGGTGTTCGACCTCGACACCGAGTTCGTCCGCAAGTGCTGCGGCAAGGACCTGAGCGCGACCTTTAGAACCCCACGTCCGGATAACCTTTCCGGATACGGTGTCGATTTCGATCCATCCTCCGTCCCGGGTCATAATGCGAGCGACAGGATTTTCAGGCGACGCCTTCTGGATCATATGAATGTCCGAGGAGAACGGCATCACGTCGAACCCCTCTGGTACGATCTCGGCCAAAAGGCGCGTTTTGTAATCAAGCGCTTTCGCGGGTCTCAGGGCTTTCATGCGGTCCTCCTGTAGTGAACTCCATTCACTGTCGTCTAACGTGCCGCCGGCGGCCAGTTTTGCCGCCAGCGATCTCAAACTGGTTATGTCCATTGCCTCGAATGACGCGACCGCGCCACGTTCGACGACACGACGTCGCGACGTCCGGGCATTGTCTCCGGATAGAACGGTGTTGGCCGCGCATCTCAACGCGCGGAAATCGTTGGAACCGATTCCGGCGATGGCGGCGCGTTCGACGACACGGTGTCGAGGCGAGCGAGGATTTCGCCATGCCTCCCCAAAATCTGAACGATTGCCGTCAACAACCCCTTCAACTCGTCGAGAGGCGACGGCCCCTCGTTCGGGTCGGTTTGTAGGAGTTGGAGAAGCGGCAACAATTCCTGTGCGGTTTCCCGGCCGCAACGGGCCTCCTGATAGATCGCTTCGCCGGGATTTGCGGCGGGCGTTGTCGGCATTTCGGCCATTTCGACTCTCCTTCACTGTTGGACACCGGATTCCTCCGAGGCGCTGTTTGACGGCAACGGCGGTGATCTTGTCTTCGCCCGCTTGACGGGCGGCGGCTGCGAGAACGCGGTTGAGAGAATGAACCGATCCGGATCGATCGATCAGCAGATAGCCGCGGTCGCCTTGCGCAACCGAAAAATCGAAAGAATGCAGCGCTACCGCGAATTCTTTCGAATTATTGCTTGCTCGCCACGCGGCAAGAGCTTGAATCCTGATCTCATCTAAAGGCACGGCGGTGCGTTCGGCTTGGGCACGTTGGCGGGGCGTCGAATGGGCGACGGGGCGGCGTCCGTCGAGCAAGCCTACCGCTTCCATCGCGTCAGCGATGTCGGCGCGCCCCTCCTTTCGGAGCGCTGCGGCCACTGACCGGTTGTGCTTGCCTTGGGTCATGGGCAAACCGCACTCGAATTCTGTTATCCGGGAAACCTTCTCCCGACGTGCGTGGTCGTGAGCGAGCGACACAATCGAGCCATCGCCCCGAACGAGCGACCAGACGCGGTGTTCGTGTTCTCGACCATCCTCGATATGTCGGACCGCACAAGTCGGTGAATTCTCCAGGCCGAATTCGCGTTCGTAGGCGGCAACGAACGTTTTGATAATGGAATCCGGATCGGAGACGTCTGGCGGTGGATCAATATGAACGTGGTGAACCGGGCGCGATGTCCGGCCATGCGCAGCCGACGCAACCAGTTCCCGGATTTGTCCGGGAAGGTCTTCCGCCGAAAGACCGCGCGCAGGCAGTACATGAACCGTCTGGCCGTCCTGCCGTTTCAGCAGGTGGCGGGACAAGGCGTTTCCGCCAGTGCCGCGTGTGGCCCCCGCGATCATTTAGTTGCCATCGCTGAACGAAGGCGGTCAACGATGCGCACCAGGTCGGCTTGCGTGGTGCGGATGCTCCGGAGAACGGATTCCGCGGACTGGTGCTCCGAAACGTAACCAGTTTCCCGCAAAGTCTTCGCGAACTGGACCGTGGCGCCCGTCATCTTGCCTACTTCACCAACAAGGCGTGCGACGGCGGAGATGTCCGCCTCCGGAATAACTACAGGCCGTCGCGGCCGGGAAGGTGGCAAGGGTGGGAGTGCCGCACCTCCATCCGGAAGGTGACGCCGCGCCGCTTCGCGAAGCCAGCCGGACAACGAGGTGTCAGCCGCTTTCGCGGCGGCTTCAATGGCTGCGCCCGCCTGTGACGTGTCCCGGAATGCGAAAAATCGAAAGTTACGCATGATGCCACTCAGTGAAGGGTATTCACTGAGATGATGAGTTTGTCGGCGGAAATGAAACAAGTCGACAAGCCATGGTGTGAAATGGCGCGGCGTTACGAACAAGCCATGTTGTTAAAGGTCCGAAAACCATGACGGACAAGCCATGGCGTTAACAGGCAATGGCCAAACGGCTGCGCGAAGCCGTTTCGGAGGGGGTTGAGGCGGGAGATTTTCTCCCCATCACCAGTTATCCGGATATGCGAAGCATTAAAGGATATGGCTGGCTTTCTATTGATTCCTACCTTTTGATAGTAGCCGGCAGGTCATGATGTATGACACGCAGACGAATCAATACCAAGCTATTTACTAAGCAACACATCTCGAAGCGCCGATGATATCCAAAAACTGAGAGATGCAACTTTGACTACACATTCGAACAGGATACTATCCCCCAAAATGATTGCTCAGAATGGAAAATTGGACGGGGGAGAATGGCAAAAAACGATGCAATAGTACTGCAGGCTAATTTTGCAGACTGGAAGTTGCGGGCAGAGGACTTAGGTTCAACGGACCCTTGGTTGTATTACTGTCTTGAGCAATTTTTGAAGCCGTATGCGCTCGACGATGAGGAGACGCAGTTTGGAATTACCGAAGGCGGAAATGATGGCGGCGCCGACGGCATATATTTCATCGTAAATCAGAGGCAGCTCGTAACTGATGAAACGGTAATTGACGCAAAGTCTGTTTCCAAAGCTCGCTTAATATTCTTTCAGGTAAAAACAAGCGGCGGAATTAAGCCTACTGAAATCGAAAAGTGGCTCACGCTTGCAGATGATTTTTTTGATTTTTCAAAAGACCCAGAGAGTTTTGGAAAGCGATACAATGAGAAGATAAAGATGATGATGCGAATTTGGAGAGAGCAATACCTCCGAATGAGTATCCATTTCCCAGAACTCAGTATCGACTACTACTACATCACTGGTGATGATGCGGTTGCCGATAGCTATGCATTAGATTCTTGTGCTCTCGCGTAAATGCAAAGACGGTTCAAAATACCAAAGCAAAATGTGATGTTCATTGCATTGGCGCCCAAGAGCTTTGGGAACAAGTTCAGCGGCGGCCCCCAAAAAGCAAGACCATAAGGTGGGCTGAACAGCCGATGAGCACCAACGAAGGGTTCGTTGGACTGGCGAAGTTGAAAGATTTTTGCACGTTTTTGGAAGATCAGCCAGGCGAGTTAGCGGAGAGAATTTTCGAGTCGAACGTCAGAGGCTATCAACAAGACTTTACCGTGAACGAAGGTATCGCGAAAACATTAGGTAACGCCGAGGAGGGGCCAAACTTCTGGTTGCTGAACAACGGCGTAACCATCATCGCTTCTAAAGCGGCGCCAGCTGGTCACCTCCACCTAAGTATCGAAGACCCACAGATAGTGAATGGTCTTCAGACTTCTCGGGAAATTTTCTCATACTTCGCTAAAAATACCGAAGCGACAGACAGTCGGACTGTGCTGGTTCGCGTAATCCAAATTTCTGATCAGGCAACTCAGGATCGGATTATTCGCGCCACTAACAGCCAAAATAAAATGCTTCCAGCGTCTCTCCGCATGACTGACCAGATTCATAGAGATATAGAGGAGCTTCTAAGAAAAGTAGATTTATTTTACGACCGCAGGAAAGGCTTCTACCGCGATCAAGGAAAGCCGATAAAGAAAATCGTGAGCGTCAACGCGGTGACGCAAGCCGTAGTATCTATCCTGTTACAACGGCCAGACGATGCGCGCGCAAGACCCGGCGACTATTTCAAAGACGACGCCAAATACGAGTTTGTTTTTGACAATCCAAAAATTCCTAGCCCTGCTTATCTGGCCTGCGTGCAGATGATGCGAAAAGTCGAAAGCTTCCTCGCAGAACGCAAAATTGAGAACAGCGACGAGAAGAACGTAAAGTTCTATGTCGCAGCGCTTCTGGCGCGTGAGCTTACGGGTATGGATCAGCCAGTTTTTGCAAAACTTCCACCCGTTACCAAAATACAGGATGCACTGATTAGCCAATGCTATCAGCGTATCCAGAAGATGTACGCGGAATTGTCTAAGACGGCAGATAAGGATTCGGTTGCTCGTGGTCCCTCCCTGTTGAAAAAGATGCATGCCCAGTGGAGGCGCCGCCAATCAGGCTCGAAGGGCTCTCTTGCAAAGAAAGGGTGAGTTTGAGTCGGAAGCTTTCTGACGATGATCTCAGAGGCCCCGAAAATCGGGGCCTTTTCTTTGGTGGAATGCTGATCGGGTTATGCGGCCGACCTTTCTGCTTCCTCGACAGCGCGCATGGCCTCCCAGAGCCGGTAGATGGCGCTTTTCGCTGCGGATGCTTGGCGAGCAAGGTCGCGCGCGGCACGGTTGCGACCCAAATAATGCAGATCGTAAAAGCCGTTCGCGGCCTCATCAAGCTCCGCCAAGATTAGCTCGAAACGTTCGAGGTTAAACGGATGACGTTCCATCGGCATCTCACGGAGTTTCTTCATGCTGCTCTCCTTATGCTCCGTGGGCATCACGCCGCTTTCCCAAGCTCGTCGCGATGCAGATCGAGCACGGTTCAGGCGACGCAGCGTTCGAGATCACCAACTTCCGTCATCAAATCGAATTTTCCAGACACGATGGCTTCCGGCATGATTCCGGCGGCAAGCCATGGAAGGCTTCGTGACCGACGGACATCAGGCGCAAGAAGGGGAAATGACTTCGCCGCGTTCCACATCTCGTCCGCGCCGGCATCCATCCATCCCATGTAGCAGGACACGAACCAGGTCGAGCCGTGGTGGCATTCAAACGTGGCGCCCCCGCGCTGCATTCCCCGGAACATCTTAATTCGCCACCAGGTCGCGCCCAATGTACCCCCGCCTGCGGCCACGACAGGCTTGATGAACGCGATCGCTTCGTTCCTGATCTCACTGCGCGGGCTAACGCGCGAATGTCCAGTCGTCAGCGTGAAATGCTGCATCTTGCTCTCCATCTACTCGATCAATGTAAAACGACATGAGCGGATTCCGCCGCATGCTTCGCTTCGCCAATGCTGTTCGCAATGCCATCTGCAAAAACTTTCAGGGACGCATCCATAGCTCCCCATGCAAATCCACGGGCGACCTGGCTGACATGCAGCAGTCGTGCGGATTCCATATCGACACACCAGTGCCCGTCTCTTCGTCGCGTCCACTTCATCATCTGACCTCCATTTCTGATCGTCGCCTCATTCAGCGACAGAAGAAAATGCAACCGCACAAACCCCCATCTGTCCAGCAACGGAGATCCACGCAGAATTTCGGCGATACAGATACGAAAAGGATTCACGCTCCGCATGAAGGATTGGAGGCTGGGACGGCAAGGATCGAATCCTTTCGAGCAAGGACTCGCACAAGCCTTGCGTCAGATTGACGCGTCGAGCGGTATGACTTGCGTGACGTCGCGCTATCGCGCATCTCGGAATGCAATAGCTTCCAGAATCGATTTGCGTGGGGGTTAGACGGACGAGATCAGAGATTCGATGTGTATGACCATCGGAGACGATAGAAGCGCCAGAAGGTGCCTTTACGCCGATTCTAGAAGGTAGTTGGTTCTCCGGTCACACATCGTGTCGAAGCTGTCTGTCTCCGAATTCGAAGTAATCTTCATCGTAAAGCGATAACACCAGCCATAAGACACTTCGGATTGACTTGGTGCAGACCACGCCAGCTTTCGCTTCCATCCCGTTCTTCGATTTATTGGTACGCCATGCGCGTACCCCAGCCCTACACCACTGCTGACACAGCAGTGGCTTGCCCGTGGAGCAGATCTCTGTCTCCACACCCGTTCAAACTTATTCTTTTGATCTTGCCCGATGGGGTGCCAGCACCCCGTACCCACCGGTACGATCTATCCTGCGGGATATCCACTATAGACCGCACGAATTGCGGCCTCGCCGAGAAACACTGGACTTTACACAGTTGAAAGAAATCATAGCCCACTTTGCCAATCACCCGGTTGCCTTCGCAACTATCGCAGACGTATCCACTCCGCCATCTTCGTTGCCATCAAAGAAATGTCGTAAGCGGGCCTCCCGTTGTATCGGGCGGGTTGGGTCGATGGATGTGCCGGGTTTTACCCCGACCATATCCGTTGTTCTGTCTGCACGTGCTCTCCGACCATGAATGGTCAGACACGCGTTCGGCGGTGGTGCAGCCAGTACTCCCCGGATGGCAGATCTTTGCATTCCACACCCGTCCGTTCCGGGTCTTTCCGATTTTGCCGGACGCGGTGCAAGCACCCCGTACCCCTATGAACGGTCTATCCCTGCGGGATATCCACTATAGACCGCACGAATCGCGGCCTTGCCGAGAAACACTGGGATTTTCACGATTGAGAGAAAGTGCGCCGCACTTCAGCGACGGCCTTGCCGATGGTGGCTTTCGAGACGTTCAACTCGGAAGCTGCCTGTGCGTAGGTGAAACCCTTCCGGACAAGCCACAGAGCATCACGGCCGATACGAAGGCGTGCGTCTCGCTTCGAAAGGTGAGGAACAGAGCCGCTCTTGATCCGCCGATTCTGCTCGCACCCCGCTTTTCGCTCTTTTCGGATTTCTGGGCTTAGAAGAACGCGTAGTCTCGCGGCGCGCATCTCGTCTGGCGTGATCTTAAGCCACTTTACGATGGTGCCCGCCTTCATGCGATACCTTGGATCAGCTTCCTGGCCGTTGAAGGTAATCGTTTTTCCATCTGCTGCATCGCGGGCGCGGCGCAGGATCGCGCCCATATTGCTCTTGGCTTCCCGATCTTTCCAGTCGGCAACCTCGCGGGCCAGATCGATGATCCCACTCTCCAATGCGCCGGGATGGGTCACCCATGACAGCGCCATCGACGCACAGAACAGCCATCCATCGCGCTCACCTGCTGGAAGGCGTCCATCCTCATCGTTATAACGATGCCGGCGCAGCCGATGAAGATCTTCAAGAACGGTCTCGCCATAGGAGGCCGAATCCATTCGTCGCGATGGCCGGACGCCGTTACGCCCCTTCGTTGTCGCTCGCCGCTTTGCCCGCTCCGCGCGCAGAGCGACAATTTCGGATCGCGTAAAAGGCAGTATCTCATTTGCCAGATCGTCGAATTCATATCGAAACGGCTTCGCCGGTTCGTCGCCCTGAATCCAGATCAATTTGACACGGCCGCGCTCCGGATTCTCACGACCGACCTTCCTGTTCCATGATCCGGCAATCCTCAGCACGCGGGCCACGTCTTTTGCTTTATCGTCAGCGCTGAAAACCTTCAGAGCCGCGACGAGATGATCCTGTACCAAATTCCATCGACTTAACGCCGCTGGCGGCAACAGCTCATGGAGCCAGATCAGATACAAGCCTCGTCCGGATTTCATCGCAAAGCTGGGCGGTGGAACCGACGCGTCAGGCAACGCATGCAGGATCGCACCAAGGACCGCGCATGGGTCCTGTCCTTTCCACTTCGTTTTCTTTTCATAATCGACATCGACATAGCTGCAGCTGATAGCGGCAAGGTTCTCGCTCTGACGGTTGCCACCTCCACGGCGAAATGCGTTCATCGAAATGTAGAGGTCATCCGCAACTCGAAGTCTGTCGAGATCGACCATGCCCTGACCTGTGGCGCTTCGTCGATATCGATCGACCATTGTTGCCAATGTTTTCCGTTCACCAGCTTTTGCTGGGCAAACACGGCATAGCCATTCCGGAGGCCGCTTCCACGGCCATTCTTCGGATGGATTGCGCGAACGTGCTCGATAGGGCCAAATGCCTTGCTCTCGGCACTATCAACAAAACGGAATCGTGCAAGTGAAGAGGATGCAGATTGCTTGTTGTCGCTGAATATATCGCTGTCGTTGACACGCAGCGCGGCCACCATCACCATCGAAACACCTCTCGCTTGACCACCCGTGAGCGCCTGGCAGCGCGATGACCGGGTGGTTTTGCATTCAAGGGTGAGAGCGATCCATGAACAGGTCAACCGCACGCCGATTGATCCTCCTGCTCATCGCGAGCGAGCGTGACAATCGATTGCGAGCCATTGCAGTAGAGCTAGACGAAACTCTGCTGATCTCCGGCAGGCATCCAATGGACCTTTGAGAAAGGAAGAATGAAGCCATTGATAAGCTTCACCCTTCAACGACCTGAGGATTGTACTGTCTCTTGCGTAAAGACCTGAACGTCGGAACCTGGAACGGCGGACGCGAACGTTCTTCGTAGTAATCATGGCATTCCGCATACAGGCGAAGTGCTTTTCGTAGATTAGATTTCCTCGCTGCACTGAGCGCCTGGAATTTCGGGATGCGATCCATGATGCCGAGACCAGTCTGAAGGTCATCCAGATGTCGGGATCCGATGAGTTGCTGCACGGCCTTGAATTCGGACAGCACCTGAGAACGGCGTGACTCCTTAAATCGTTTTTCCTTTTTGAGCCAAGTCTTGAATTTTGGTGGCACCTTCACCTCTGTCGGCGCGCGCTCACCTTTGTGATGCGCGACGATGCAGCGCCCGATTGCTTCGGCCATTGGTGGAGGGACTGCATTTGCCAGTATCTGCATGCGATCCTGTTTACTTCGCACCGCCGACCAGTCCCATTTCTCCGGAAATCCGCCGAGCATCGCCATCTGCTGAAACGTCGGTATTGGCAACGTCCATATATCTTCGACGTCTTTTCCTGGTTTGACTGGATACGCGTCGGTTGGTCCTGCCAAAATACCGTGAGAAATAGTCTTTATCGGCTGATCCGTTCGCCGGCTTCCGACATCGTGCTTCGGCCAAACAGGAGCCAGCCAGAAGAAGCGAGCGGCGGTCTCATTTTTGACTGCCGTCGAAGTATGTGATGTGTCTTCGGATTCTCTCCCGGTGAGCGAAGAGACTTCTTTCTTACCAGCGCCTTGCCAAACTTTACGACCGCCGGACACTTTACGGAGGTGATGCAGTTTGCCAAAATCAATCCCCAACACATCGGCGACTGTCGTCTGCGATGGTGACTTTGCGGCCTCCAGATGATCCACCAACCAATCATTGGTCTCGCCGAGACATCCAATGAGGAAAAGACGGGATCGAGCCTGAGGGACCCCATAATAAGAAGCCTCTAAAACCTGTTCGGTCAGACCATATCCAGCCCGCTTAAACATCGATTTGACCCTGGCAAAGATACGCGAGCGCTGAATCTCCGGAACATTTTCCATCACAAAATATCGGGGCCGCGCGCTGCATACGATGATTCCGAACGCGTCAGTCAGCTTTGCGCGCGGATCTTTATCGCTGAGTTTGCTGCCCGCACGCGACCACGGCTGGCACGGTGGCCCGCCGACGATCATGTCGGGGGCAAGGTCCACGATCTCTGGAATGAGCCTGAGAATATCGCCGAGAGCTTCGACTTCCTGAATAAGCTTTGCAAGATCGCCGGGCTTCTTGATTTTCTTCAGGGCCTCTATGTCAAATCCGCCCAAATTCCGCCTGTGCGCGCGCTTCACTCCGTTCAGTTTGAAAAGGAACGGCTTCAGATTGGCCTCGTGGACGGCAATCGCCTCTGGCCAAAGATCGTAGGCCCAAATGGTCCCCAGCCCGGCACGTTTCATCCCAAGCGACATACCGCCGGCGCCGCAGAAAAGATCGACGACTTGCACTTTAATCCCCCCAGTGAGGCCTCTTCACTAGCGGGAAATCCTAGTGAAATCGTTTCACTGGATAATTTTCCTGCTTGCCACTGAAGATCACTATGGCCGGATTTTGGAGAGATATGGAGAGAAGTCGACATCACGTGGCGGCGGACACTCCATGATTTTCTGAACCTCTTCTGGCTCAAGAACTCTGAAACCATATTTTGCACCGACGCCCGACGGCGCGTGGCCGCACTGGAAATCGGCGATACGATCCCCAACGTGCAACCGCATCCACGCCTTCGCGCTATGCCGCAGACTATGGAATACATCGCGTTGCTCTTCATGAATGCCGATCCTCCTCATCCAGAACCCCATTCGCTTCTGAAGTGCGTCGGCAGGATCTTCTGCCGAATGGATCTCCGGGAAGAGCCAATTATTAGAACTTTGCGACTTCACCCAATCGAGAAATCCTATGTCACGAAGGATCGGGTGGAGCGCAACCAACCTTTGAGCGTTAGGGTTTTTCAAAGGCCGTCTCGGCTTGATGTCAACGTAACGACGAAGGTCGATAACCTGATTGTCGGATACCATGACAAAATCAGTCGGCTTCAAAAAAACTATTTCGCCCAGGCGCAATCCGGTCAGGAAAGCCAGTGCTGGCAACCAATAGAAATGGGGCTCCGATTGTGGATAGCTCACGGCATCCGCCAGCCACGGGTTGAGTTTTTCCGGACGCAAACCTTGGCGCTGAATGGCAGGCTCCGCAGATCGCGGCATTGTAATGCGCGCTGCGCTGATATCCCGGATATCTCGAACCGCCGCCGTTGCAGCCTGCCAGACCGTGGTGAAATCCGAGAGATATCCCTTGACGCTGGTTTTGGAGAGCCGTGGAAAGGGTTTCGCTAACCCATCGTTCACGTCGGCCATCTCGCGCAAACTCAGACCATCGAACCGCTTGTGCTTGGCACGATTCTTTGGAATTCGACCCAGAATGTTTGCATATCTCTGTAGATCGACCGGAAGGTAGGATTTCAGCGGCTTGTCACCAATCACGTCGATGAAAGCAGCGACCGTATTGTCGAGGCGATCCGCGTAACGGTTCTTGGTCCCATCTGCCTCAAGAGCGTCGCGGCGTCCTTGGAGTATCGGTGTAACCGCAACACTCAGAAGTGTGTCACGGGTGATACCGGTTTCTTCGGAATCGATCTGCGTGGTTATTTCCGGGGCTTTTGGTGCGACTGTCCTCTCTATCGTGCCCATGATCGTGAGCGCGTGGGCATATGCTGCACGCTCTCCATCCCATTTTGCGCCATCCTTTTCGATAGCTGCACCAACGGCCGCAAGACGGCTGCGGATGGAACGAATGGAATCCCGGACAGTACGATGTTCGGCTTCACGACGCTTCGCCTCGGCAAGGTCGGCCGGATCAAGCGGGGCTCCCTCATCCTCGGCATTATGCCAGACACTCTGGGCCGCCAGGATTTTCACACCTGCACTGAACTCATCGCGCCGAAGCTGAGTCATCTCCTCGGCAAGTGCGGCAAGGGAATTCGAGACCGTCTTTCTGTCCGTCATCGTCATCATCAAAGTCGTTGCATGCCCCGCAAGGATGCGCGCACGGCGGCGTGCATCGGAGCCATTGATTACGCCCAGTCGAATACGCAAAGGCGTAGCGCCAAAGCGACTTACAAGTGATGAAGGAATCCGGATTTGAAACACCCATCCGGAAGGACGACGCCACAGATACATGGAAGGCCCGTGTGTACAAACGTGTGTACGTCAGGAGCCGGAAACGGCGCTATTCTCAATATTATCAATGGCTTAGTGTGTGGTGGGCCCGGCAGGACTCGAACCTGCAACCAGACCGTTATGAGCGGTCGGCTCTAACCATTGAGCTACAGGCCCACTTAGGCGATCGGAGCCCTCGAGCATGATCCGGAAAAGTGCGAAGCGATTTTCCGAAAAGATCATGCTCAAGCGGTAACTAAAGCCCGATGGCGATCTGGCTTGAGGTTATCGCGCTTTAGAGGGTCGTCATTCCTTACAATGTCGCCGCCCGGGGAGCAATCGCTCCGTTCGGGGCCGCCGTGCGGCTTCACGCGCGTGAGCGTGCTTCAGTCGTGCGATATGTGATGCTTGCGGATGCGCCGGACGGTGGCCCAGATCGAGAAGGCCGCGAGCGGAATGAATGCGGCGATCAGGAAGGCTGGCTCGATATGCACATAACCGGTCTCGTGGAAGGCTTTGACGACATAGCCGAACAGGCTGACCACGTAATAGGTGATCGCCGCCACCGACAGGCCTTCGACGGTGGTCTGCAATCGGAGCTGCATGCGCGTGCGCGCATTCATTGATTTCAGCAGTTCCTGGTTCTGCTTTTCCAGTTCGACATTGACGCGGGTGCGCAGCAGGTCGGCGGCGCGTGACAGCTTGAGCGAAAGCTCGGTTTGCCGCGTCTCCGTGGTGATGCAGGTGCGGATTGCGGGCGCCATCCGGCGGGCGAGGAATGAGGTCCAGGTCGGCAGGCCGCCCATCTTGCGCTCGCCAATGGTCAGGAGGCGCTGATGAATGATCTCGTCATAGGCGCGCGTCGCGCCGAAGCGAAACACGCTGGCGGCGGCACCGGCCTCGAGATCGGCGGCAAGGGCGGTCAGTTCGTCGAGCAGTTGGCGGTTGCTGCGGAGGTCATTGGCCTCGCGCATTTTCTGCGTCACTTCGGCAAGCTTGTGCTCGATCCGGCCGATCGAGGGCGATAGCCGTTGCGCTTCCGGCAGGCCGAGCAGCGCCAGCGTCCGGTAAGTCTCGATCTCGAGTACGCGCTGCACCAGCGCGCCGGCGCGTTCGCTTTCGAGACCGTTGTCGGTGACCAGGATGCGGACAAAGCCCGATGGATCGAGCCGGAAGTCGGTAGCGTAGGACGCGGTGCCGTCGGTGTTCTCGGCGCTCGCAAGGCTGGCGCGATTGAAAAGTTGCTCGATCGGAATGTGGTCCGAGTTCTTTTTCAGGATATGCAGATCGATCGCGACCAGCAGCGGGCCGGCCTGCGGAATGGCGCGGGTTTGCGGCTCGAGCACCGCGACGCTCGGGGTGAATGGCGGGTCGGTGACCGCGGACGGCATTTCCCAAGTGTAGGTGGTGAATTCGGAGTGCTGCTCCCAGCGCAGCGCCGTCGAGCCGAGCGAGACGCGGTAATGCCGCTCCGAGGGCAGCGGCCCCGGCAGCCCGCGCGCCGTGCAGAATGCGATGAGACTTTTTCGGTCGGCTTGCGCGGAAGCTTCGTTGGTCTGGAAGCCGAAATGCAGGATACGCCGCGGCACGGTGAGCGCGGTGAAGGGGCGGGCGTGCAGCTCATTGAGAATCGACGCGCGCAGCCGGTGCGCCACCAGCGGGGGCAGTGTCGCCGGCTCATCGGACGGAGGGGCAGTCTTCGCTTCGTTGCTCAACGCTCTACACCTTCATCGCCGGTCGCAGGCCTGCGGCCGGCGCGGTATTGTCAGAAATTTATGGCGGGCCGGGCCTCCTATGACACCGCGGCGGCGGTCCGATCCTGAAAACTGATCTATCACGGTAGTGCCCGGAATCGATGAATTTTTCAGGTGGTTTCAACCTGCCGTAAAGCTTTTTGAGGCGCGCCGGGAGCCGTTCGGCCGGCGCCCCGGCGATTATGGCGGCGTGCTGACAGGAGGGGGCCGGATCAGAGCCGCTGGCACAATTCATACAGGGCGTTGCGCAGCCATTTGTGGCCGGGATCACCGTCGACCGATTGGTGCCACATGAAATAGATCGGGATGTGGGGGAATTCGAGCGGGGTCTTCAGCACCTTGGTGCGGAAGAAGTCGGCATAGACCAGCGCCATGCGCTTGGGCAGCGTGCAGATGAAATTGGTCTTCTGCACGATCAGCGGCATCGACAGGAAGTGCGGCACTTGCAGCGCGATGTTGCGGGTGAGGCCGTGTGCTTTCAGCACGGTGTCGACCACCGGCTTGTCCTGCGTCAGCATGACGTGGGGCAGGGCGATGAAATCGTCGAGACTGAGATGGTCGCCGATGGTCGGATGATCCTGCCGCACCATCGAGACCAGATGCTCGTCCATCGCGTGGACGTGGCGGAAATCGTCGCCGCGAATCCGGAAATAGTCCATCGCAAGGTCAATCGCGCCTTCGCGCAATTCCGCCTGAATGAAGCGGCCGAGTTCGGGACGGATCTGCACCTTGATGTTGGGAGCGACCTGCGCCAGCCAGTCGACAAAGCGCGGCATGATCACCGCCTCGCCATAGTCGCTGATCGCGATGGTGAATTTGCGCGTGGTGGTGCCGTATTCGAAAGTGCCCTGCTCGCGCAGGCCGTTCTGGATCAGGTCGAGCGCCTGACGCACCGGCCCGGCCAGTTGCTTGGCGCGCGGCGTCGGCATCATGCCCTGCGCGGTGCGGATGAACAATTGATCGTCGAGTGTGGCGCGCAGCCGGGCCAGCGCGTTGCTCATCGCCGGCTGGCTCATATGCAGCTTGGCGGAAGCGCGGGTCAGGCTGCGCTCGCTGAGGATGGTGTCGAACACGGTCAGCAGATTGAGGTCGATCGCCCGCAGATTCATTCCCGAACCATCCTTGTTTCCGCCGCTCCGGCCCGATTCCGCGATTTCATATCGATCTTGTGATCAGAATGATCGCTTCCATTCATCAAACTGAAATCACATGCTTCATTGCAACATCATTCTATTCAATAATTCTCATTCGGATAATCCATTTGTGTGTTGTGAGGTGCCTTCCTAGGCTGAGCCCGTTCCGTAGCGTTGACGAAGATCGATGCACGGGGAGGAACAACCAGACAGGGGCGCGCCGGGAATGTCAGTCAGCCTGCCGAAAACCGATTTGATGCTGGGCGTGGTTGGCGCGGGCGCGATGGGCCGCGGCATCGCCCAGGTGGCCGCGACCAGCGGCATGACGGTGCTGCTGTTCGACAGCCGGCCCGAGGCGGCGAGCGAGGCGCGGCAGTATATCGAGAAGATGCTGGCGCGCGCGGTGGAGAAGAACACGCTCTCCGCCATTGACGCGCAGGCGGCCGTCGCCCGCATTCGCCCGATCGCGAGCCTTGCCGAATTCGCCGCCTGCCATCTCGTGATCGAGGCGGTGATCGAGAACCTGAGGGTCAAGCAGGACCTGTTCGCCGAGCTGGAAGGCATCGTGTCGGACGACTGCATCCTCGCCAGCAACACCTCATCACTCTCCATCACCACCATCGCCGCGCGCTCGCGGCGGCCGCAGCGGATCGTCGGCTTCCACTTCTTCAATCCGGTTCCGTTGATGAAACTGGTCGAGGTGATCGACGGCCTGCAGACCATGCCGGCGGTGGGCGACGCGCTGATGGAAGTCGGCCGCCGCATGGGGCGCGAACCGGTGCGGGTGAAGGATGCGCCGGGCTTTCTGGTCAATCAGGTCGGGCGTGCCTACACTCTCGAGGCGGCGCATCTGGTCTCCGAAGGCATCGCGACCTTTGCCGATGTCGATGCGGTGATGCGCGACATGGCCGGCTTCCGCATGGGGCCGTTTGAGCTGCTCGATCTGGTCGGTCTCGATGTCAATCACCCGGCCACCGAGGCGATCTATCGCCAGTTCTACGAGGAGCCGCGCTATCGCCCCTCGGTGCTGATGCAGGGTCATCTCGATGCGGGGCTGCTCGGCCGCAAGAGCAAGCGCGGCTTCTATGCCTATGACGGCGCTGAGGCGGCGCCCGCCGCTGAAGCCTCCGCGCCGAAGGATTGCCCGTATCCGGTCTGGGTCAGCCGCGCCGAGCCGGAGACGGCTGCGCGCCTGACGACATTGTTAAGCGGGCTTGGTGTTGCGGTGGAGAGTGGCGAGCGGGCATCGGCGAACGCGCTGTGTCTGGTCACGCCGGTCGGCGAGGACGCAACGCAATGTGCCGTGGCGCAGGGCCTTGATGCCCGCCGCACCGTCGCGGTTGAGATGCTGTTCAACACCCAGAAGCGCCGCTGCATCATGTCGACGCCGCTCACTGAGCCGGCCTATCGCGACGCCGCGCGGGCGCTGCTCGGCAAGGACGGCGTTCCGGTCACGTCCTTGCGCGACAGCCCGGGCTTCATCGCCCAGCGCATCGTCGCCATGATCGTCAATATCGGCGTGTCGATCGCGCAGCAGCGCACTGCTTCGCCGGTCGACATCGACAAGGCGGTGAAGCTCGGCCTTGGCTATCCCCACGGTCCGCTCGGTTTCGGCGACACGCTGGGACCGCACACCATCCAGAAGATTCTTACCAGCATGCAGCGCCGCTACGGTGACCAGCGTTACCGGCCCGGTCTGTGGCTGGTGCGTCGCGCCGAACTCGGTGCGCCGCTGACGTTGCAAGACTAAAGACAGCCGCCCGAACCGGGCATCACGGAGACCACCATGCTGCAAGCCTACGTCTATGACGGATTACGCTCTCCCTTCGGCCGCCAGGGCGGCGGTCTTGCGCGGATCCGGCCCGACGATCTGTTGTCGCAGGTGATGCGGGCAGTGATGGCACGCAGCAAATTCGCGCCGGAGGCGTTCGAAGACGTGATTGTCGGCTGCGCCAATCAGGCCGGCGAGGACAGCCGCTGCGTCGCGCGCCATGCCTCGCTGCTCGCGGGCATACCGATCAGCGTCGGCGGCACCGTGATCCAGCGCAATTGCGGCAGCGGCCTTGGCGCGCTGGTCAGCGCCGCGCATGCCGTGACCGCGGGCGAGGGCGATCTGTTCCTCACTGGCGGCGTCGAGAGCATGAGCCGCGCGCCCTTCGTGATGGGCAAGGCCGAAGCCGCGTTCCAGCGCGACGTCAAGATTTTCGATTCCGCGGTCGGCTCGCGTTTTCCCAATCGCGAGATCGAAAAGCGCTTCGGCAACGACACCATGCCGCAGACCGCCGATACTCTGGCGCGTGAGAACCAATTGACGCGCGAGGCGGTCGATGGCTTCGCGCTGCGCTCGCAGCAGCGTTATGCGGCGGCCAAGGCGGCGGGCTATTTCGACGGCGAGATCACCGCGATCGAGGTCGCCGGACCCAAGAAGGGCACCCAGACCAGCGTTGCCGCCGACGAGTTTCCCCGCGCCGAGACCTCGCTGGAGACGCTCAGTGCGCTGCGCGCCATCCATGAAGGCGGCGTGACCACGGCGGGCAATGCGTCCGGCATCAATGACGGTGCGGTGGTGCTCACGGTCGGCTCGCGCGAGGCCGGCGAGCGTGCCGGATGTGCGCCGCTGGTGCGCATCCTCTCGGCGGCGAGCGTCGGAGTCGAACCGCGCATCATGGGCATCGGCCCAGTGCCGGCGATCAACAAGGCGTTGCAGCGAGCGAAGCTGACACTTGGCGACATGGATGTGATCGAGATCAACGAGGCCTTCGCCGCGCAGGTGCTGGCATGTCTGCGCCAGCTCGGCGTCGCGGACGATGACAGCCGGGTCAATCCGAACGGCGGCGCGATCACCGTTGGCCACCCGCTCGGTGCGTCGGGGCCGCGCCTCGCGCTGACGGCGGCGCGCGAATTGCAGCGCCGTGGCGGCAAATACGCCGTGGTCAGCCTGTGCGTGGGTGTCGGGCAGGGCATCGCGATGGTGCTGGAGCGGGTGTGAGATTGGGCTGCATCCCGGCGCAGTCCGGGAGCGGTGGGATGAAGGACGGAAAGCAGGAGCAGAGAGCGCAACAAGACCAGGCCATAAAATAAAACAGGGAGGGAGACATGAGCGTGCGAAGAATTGCCTTGGGAAGTCTGCTGCCGTTGGTGCTGGGCCTATTCGTCATTGCCCCGGCGACGGCCGAAGTATCCGAACTCAGAATGGCCAAGCAGCCGGGCCTGTCCTACCTGCCGCTGATGGTCATGGAGCACGACAAGCTGTTCGAGAAGCACAGCGCGGCGGCCGGGCTTCCGGGCGTCAAAGTGAAGTGGATGACCTTCGCCGCCGGCAATGTCATGAACGACGCGCTGCTCTCCGGCAGTCTCGACATCGCCTCCGGCGGCGTCGCGCCGCTGATCACGCTGTGGGCCAAGAGCAATGGCGAGGTGCGCGGCATCGCCGCGCAGACCACATCGCAGATCTACATCAATACCCGCAATCCCAACGTCAAAACGATCAAGGATTTCTCCGAGAAGGATCGCATCGCGCTGCCTGCGGTGAAGGTATCGGTCAACGCCATCGTGCTGCAGATGGCCGCCGAGAAGGCATTCGGCCCGGGCAATGCCTACAAGCTTGAACCGCTCACGGTGTCGCTGTCCTATGCGCAGGGCAGCGCGGCGCTCTTGTCGGGCGCCGGCGAGATCAACAGCGCAGCCTCCGCCCCGCCGTTCTACTATCGCGAAATCAAGACGCCCGGCATCCACACCGTGCTGAAGTCCTATGACGTGCTCGGCGGACCGAGCACCAACAACCTGATCTGGACCACCAAGAAATTCCACGACGAGAATCCAAAGAGCTATGCCGCGTTCCTCGCCGCCTACAAGGAGGCGATCGACCTGATCAACCGCGATCCGGCCAGGGCGGCGCAGATCTATCAGGATATCGAGCGCAACAAGACCTATTCGATCGACGAGCTGGTGGCGATGCTCACCGACAAATCGTCGATGGAATTCACCGTCGTGCCGCACAACGTCACCAAATACTCCGACTTCATGCATCGCATGGGTTCGATCCCGCGCAAGCCGGCCAGTTGGAAGGATCTGTTCTTCCCGGAAATCCATTCGTTGTCCGGAAGCTGATCCGCCGCGCGTTCGTCAAATCAAAAGGCTCAAAGGGGGAAACATCATGAAGACGTGTCACCGCATCTTGCAGACCTTGCGAACAGGAATTCTGGCCGTCGCCTCGGCGGCGCTGATCGCCGCGCTCGGCACCGCGCCGGTTCGCGCGGACGCCAGCGAAGTCACCATCGCCAAGCAATACGGACTGTTGTTCCTGCCGCTCATCATCATGGAGCAGAACCAGTTGATGGAGAAGCAGGCCGAGAAGGCCGGTCTGCCGAATCTCAAGGTCAACTGGCAGCGTATGACCGGCGGCAACGTGATGAACGAGGCGTTGATCTCGGGCAATCTCGATTTCGCCTCCGGCGGCGTGCCGCCCTTCATCATTCTGTGGGGCAAGACCCAGGGCAATCTCGACGTCCGCGCCGTCGCGGCAATGGATTCGCTGCCGATCTATCTCAACACCCGCGATCCGAAGGTTAAGTCGATCAAGGATTTCGGCGACAACAACCGCATCGCGATGCCTGCGGCCAAGATCTCGATCCAGGCCATCATGCTGCAGATGGCGGCGGCCAAGGAGTGGGGCATCGAGCATGCGCAGCGGCTCGACAAGAACGGCGTGACGCTGGCGCATCCTGAGGCCATGTCGTCGATGCTCTCCAACATGGGAAACATCGACAGCCACTTCGCTTCGCCGCCCTACAATTTCCAGGAGCTGACCAAACCGGGCATCCACAAGGTGCTGGATTCCTATGACGTGCTCGGCCCGGCGACCTGCGAAGTGGTGTGGACCACCGCCAAGTTCCGGCAGAACAATCCGAAGATCTACAAGGCGTTCATCGCCGCCTTCGAGGAGGCGATCGACCTGATCAACAAGGACAAGAAGCAGGCGGCGGAGATCTACGTCAAGAGCACGAACAACAAGGAATTGCTCGAGGACACGCTCGCCATCATCAACCATCCGCACACCGAGTACACCACGACGCCGAAGAACATCATGAAGTATGCGACCTTCATGAACCAGATCGGCCTCGTGAAGAGCGTGCCGAAGGACTGGAAAGATCTGTTCTTCCCCGAGGTGCATTCCCTGCCGGGAAGCTGACCGGACAACGGCGTGACGGTGCGATCATCGATATTGAGAAGGTGCAATTCAAGATGACAGTTTCAGTCTCGGATAAGCCAATCGACGCAAGCACCGTCACCCTCACCGGCGGCGAATTCCACTGGGATGACCCGCTGCTGCTGGAGGATCTGCTCAGCGAGGACGAGAAGATGGTGCGCGATACCGCGCGCGCCTACGCCCAGACCCATCTGATGCCGCGAATTCTCGAAGCCAACCGCGATGAATCCTTCGACGTTTCGATTATGAAGGAGATGGCCGATCTCGGTTTTCTCGGTGCCACCATCGATGGCTATGGCTGCGCCGGCATCAGCTATGTCTCCTATGGCCTGATCATGCGCGAGTTCGAGCGGGTCGATACCGCCTATCGCTCCGCGCTCGGCGTGCAGAGCACGCTGTCGATGGTGCCGATCTATGCCTATGGCTCCGAGGCGCAGCGGCAGAAATATCTGCCGAAAATGGCGAAGGGCGAACTGCTCGGCTGCTTCGGGCTGACCGAGCCGGATCATGGCTCCGATCCCGGCAGCATGACCACGCGCGCCAAACGCGTCGCCGGCGGCTATCGCATCACCGGCGGCAAGACCTGGATCACCCACGCGCCGATTGCCGACATCATGATCGTCTGGGCCAAGGACGATGGTGGCGTCATTCGCGGCTTCATCCTGGAGCGCGGTATGGCGGGCCTCACCACCGCAAAAATCCAGCACAAGTTCTCGGTGCGCGCCTCGCCGACCGGGCAGATTTTCATGGACGATGTGTTCGTGCCCGATGACAACGTGCTGCCCGGCGTGCAGGGATTGAAGGGGCCGTTCGGCTGCCTCAACAATGCGCGTTTCGGCATCACCTGGGGCGCGATGGGATCAGCCGAATTTTGCTGGCACGCGGCGCGGCAATACTGCCTCGAGCGCAAACAGTTCGGCCGGCCGCTCGCCGCCAATCAGTTGATCCAGAAAAAGCTCGCCGACATGCAGACCGAGATTTCACTCGGCCTGCTCGCCTGCCTGCATGTCAGCCGGATGCGCGATCTCGGCAAGGCGACGCCGGAGATGGTGTCGCTGCTCAAGCGCAACTGCGCCGGCAAGGCGCTGGAGGTGGCGCGCGCCGCACGCGACATGCATGGCGGCAACGGCATTTCGGACGAGTATCACATCATCCGCCATCTGATGAATCTTGAGACGGTCAACACGCTCGAAGGCACGCACGATATTCACGCGCTGGTGCTCGGGCGGGCGCAGACCGGCATTTCGGCTTTCAATTAACAGACAAGGCAGGCACAGACCCGCCTGAGAGGGAGACAGACGTGACAGGATTGTTCGGGATATTCGCGGAGATGGTCGGAGGCCGGTGGTCATGAAGGATGCGTTGCATGCCCTGCTGGCGCCGCGCTCGATCGCGATTCTCGGCTCGTCGGCCGATTTCCGCAAAGTCAGCGGCCGGCCGCTGAAGCATCTGCTCGACAAGGGCTATGCCGGCACGATCTATCCGGTCAATCCGCGTTACGGGAACATCGGCGAGCTGCGCTGCTATCCGCAGGTTGGAGCGATCGAAGGCGAAGTCGATCTTGCGATCATCGTGCTGCCGGCGAGCGAGGTATTGGGCGCCGTTCGCGAACTCGGCGCCAAGGGCGTGCCGGCGGCGATCATTTTCTCCTCCGGCTTTTCGGAGATCGGCGAGGCCGGCAAGCAGCTCGAGCGCGATATTGTCGCGGTGGCGCGCGCTTCCGGCGTGCGGCTGTGCGGGCCGAATTGCCTCGGCCTGATCAACGCCTTCGACAAGGTGCTGGCGACCTTCAGCCAATATGCCGATGCCGATACGCCGAGCGGACCGGTTGGTTTTGTCACGCAGTCCGGCGCGTTCGGTACCGCGATCGCGGCGCTGGCGCGGCGGCGCGATCTGGGCCTTGGCTATTTCGTCAACACCGGCAACGAGGCCGATCTGAACTTCGCCGAGATCATGCGCGAGGTGATCCGCGACCCGCGCATCAAGATCGGCGCGGGTTACATCGAAGGCCTGAAGAACGGCGAGGATTTCGTCGCGTTGGCGGAAGCCGCGATGGAAGCTGGCAAGCCGCTGGTCGTCACCAAGGTCGGCCGTCTCGGCGCGGGCGCCCGCGCCGCCGCCTCGCACACCGGCTCGCTCGCCGGTGACGACGTGGTGTTCGATGGCGTGGCGCGACAACATGGTGTGATCCGTGCGCGCAACGAAGAGCACATGCTGGATATCGTCGAGGTGCTGTCGCATTGCGATCTGCCGCAGGGGGCCGGCATCGGCCTGCTGACGCAGTCCGGCGGCGCCGGTGTGCTGATGGCGGACCGCGCGCAGGAGCTGGGTCTGTCGGTGCCGGTGCTGCAGCCGCAGACGCAGGCGGCGTTGCAGAAAGTCATTCCGGGCTTCGGGGCGGTCGGCAATCCGGTCGATGTCACCGGTCAGTTCGTGGCCGATCCCAATTTGCTGCTCGAAAGCGTCAAGCTGATGCTGGCCGATCCCAATGTCGATGTCGGCATTGTCTGGTTCCAGTTGATGGAGGCGCATGTCGACAAGCTGGTGAAGGTGCTGCTCGAGGTACGCGCCCAGGTCACCAAGCCGTTCGTGGTGTGCTGGGTCGCGGCGCCCGAGGCCGGCGTCAAGGCGCTGCGGGAAAACGGCATCGCGGTGCTGCGCGGCGCCGAGCCCGCGGTCGACGCGGTTGCCGCGCTGGTGCATTACGCGCAGGCGCGCCGTGCCTGGCTGGCGCGCCGGGACGAACGCAAGGCGATCAGCGTGCCCGCGATCGATGTGCCGCGTGGGCAGATCGTCTCGACCATGGACGGCTCGCGATTGCTGACGCAGCTTGGTGTGCCGCATGCGCGTTCGCTGCTGGCGAAGTCGGCGGAGGAAGCGGCGCGCGCGGCGCAGACGCTCGGCTATCCCGTGGTGCTGAAGATCGAATCCCCCGACATTCTGCATAAGACCGAAGCCGGCGGCGTGATCCTCAAGCTTGCCGACGACGAGGCGGTGAAGCGCGCCTTCACCACCATCATGGAGCGGGCGCGCAGCTATAACGCCAATGCGCGGATCGAGGGCGTCATCGTGCAGGCGATGGCGGGCGGCGACACCGAGTTCGTCATCGGCCTGCAGAACGATCCGGTGTTCGGCGTGGTGCTGATGGCGGGCCTCGGCGGCGTGCTGATCGAGGTGCTGCGCGATGTTGCCTTCCGCAAGGTGCCGCTGTGCCCGAGCGAGGCAGCGGACATGCTGGACGATCTGCATGGCAAGGCGGTACTTGCCGGCGTGCGTGGCCAGCCGCCGCGTGACCGCGCCGCGCTGACCCAGATGATCTGCGCCGTGTCGCGGCTTGGCGCGGCGCTGGGGCCGCAACTGACCACACTTGATCTCAACCCGATCATGCTCGGCGAGAAGGGCGCGACCGCGGTTGACTGGCTCCTGATGCTGGATGACGCTGGGCAGGTTGCGCAGCGTCCTCCGCAGGCGGCGTCGGGCTGACGGAAGCGCCCTGCGCAAGACCAACGATAAGAAAAGAAAAATTCCTGAGGAGGAGACCATGGCTTTGATCCTGCTGGAGCGGCCACGCGACCATGTCGCATTGCTCAAGCTCAATCGTCCCGAGGCGCGCAACGCCCTGAACGATCCGCTGCGCGCCGAACTCGCCGGGCAGGTGCAGGCGCTGTCGAACGATCCGCAGGTGCGCTGCATCGTCATCACCGGCAATGAGCGGGTGTTCGCTGCTGGCGCGGACCTGAAGGAGGCTGTGGACTCGACCCCGATCGAGATGATGGGGCGGCGGGTGCTGGCGTTCTGGAAGGTGATCGCAAGCTGCCGCAAGCCGATCATCGCCGCAGTCAATGGCTTTGCGCTCGGCGGCGGCTGCGAGCTGGCGTTGCAGGCCGACATCATTGTCGCAGGCGAAGGCGCGAAATTCGGCCAGTCGGAAGTCTGCGTCGGCATCATGCCGGGCGGCGGCGCGACGCAGCGGCTGACCCGCGCGATCGGCAAGTACCGCGCCATGAAAATGCTGCTGACCGGCGAGCATGTCACCGCGACGGAGGCGATGCGGCTCGGCTTTGTCACCGAGGTTGTCGCCGATGCCGAGACGGTGAATGCCGCGCTGCGGATCGCCGAGACCATCGCCGCGATGCCGCCGCTCGCCGTCGAGCAAATCAAGGAGGTGGTGCTGGCCGGCATGGATGCGCCGCTCGACACCGGCCTGATGCTGGAGCGCAAGGCGTTCGAGATGCTGTTTGCCTCGCGCGATCAGAAGGAAGGCATGAACGCCTTCATCGAGAAACGTAAACCGGTGTTCACCGGCCGCTGAGGCGCGCCGTGTGACTTGAGGGTGGAAACATGATGATGACAAATGACATCACGCCGGCTCCCGGCCCGCTGCTCGAAGTGAGAGGCGTCACGCTTCAATATAAGACGCCGCGCCATCTGGTGACGGCGACGTACCGGATCGATTTTGAAGTCTACCAGGGCGACCGGTTTATCTTGCTGGGGCCGTCGGGGTGCGGGAAGTCGACGCTGCTGAAGGCGGTGGGCGGCTACATGACGCCGACCGAAGGCGAGATGCGGCTGAAGGGCCAGCTGATCCGCCAGCCCGGCCCGGACCGCATGATGGTGTTCCAGGAGTTCGACCAGCTGTTGCCGTGGAAGACGGTGCGGCAGAACGTCATGTTCCCGCTGCAATGCACCCACCGGCTGTCGGCGCGCGAGGCCGACGAGCGCGCGATGCACTACATCAACAAGGTCAATCTCGACAAATTCGCCGACAGCTACCCGCATATGCTGTCGGGCGGCATGAAGCAGCGCGTGGCGATCGCCCGCGGCATGGCGATGGAGCCGGACATCCTGCTGATGGACGAGCCGTTCGCCGCGCTCGACGCGCTGACCCGGCGCAAGATGCAGGACGAGCTGATGATGCTGTGGGAGGAGACCCGCTTCACCGTGCTGTTCGTCACCCATTCGATCCCCGAGGCGATCAAGATCGGCACCCGCATTTTGCTGCTGTCGCCGCATCCGGGCCAGGTCAAGGCCGAGCTCAATGGCGGGCTGCAGGGCGAGGCGGCGCTCGAGCTGGAGCGGCGGATCCAGACCATGCTGTTCGCCGACACCATCGAGGAGGCGGAGAATGTCTAAACCCTCAACGCTGACGATGGCGCGGATCGCGGAGGCGCCGCTGCGGCCGGAGTTCGTGCGCGACGCCGAGGCCACCTCCCGCCTGCCGGTGGTGGTGGAGAAGCCGCTGCCGTTCTTGTTCCGGCTCTACAACAAGAGCTGGCTGCGCAAGGTGATGATCCTGGTGATCCTGGCGCTGGTCTGGGAGGCCTATGGCCGCTACCTCAACAACGACCTCCTGTTCCCGACCTTCAGCGCCACGGTGGATGCCTTCATCGCCGACATCGCCAATGGCGTGCTGCCGGCGCGGGCGTGGTCGTCGATCAAGGTGCTGCTGATGGGCTATGCCTGCGGCATCGCGCTGGCCTCGGTGCTCACCGCGCTGGCGATCATGTCGCGGATCGGCACCGACTTCCTCGAGACCCTGACCTCGATGTTCAACCCGCTGCCGGCGATCGCGCTGTTGCCGCTGGCCCTGATCTGGTTCGGGCTCGGCAATGGCAGCCTGGTGTTCGTGCTGGTGCATTCGGTGACCTGGGCGATCGCGCTCAACACCCATTCCGGGTTCCTGTCGGTGTCGAGCACGCTGAAGATGGTGGGGCGCAATTACGGGCTGTCGGGCTTCGACTACATCCGCAAGATCCTGATCCCGGCGGCGTTCCCCAGCATCCTGACCGGCCTCAAGATCGGCTGGGCGTTCGCCTGGCGCACCCTGATCGCGGCCGAGCTGGTGTTCGGCGTCTCCTCCGGCTCCGGCGGCCTGGGCTGGTTCATCTTCGAGAACAAGAACAGCCTCGACATCCCGCATGTGTTCGCCGGCCTGCTCACCGTCATCATCATCGGCCTCGTGGTCGAGAACCTCATGTTCCGCGCCATCGAAAACAACACCATCGGTAAATGGGGAATGCAGTCGTGAAAAAGCGCCGCCGGAGGCCGCGTTTTGGGGTCTCCGGCGGCGCTTTTTTGATCTTGATCAAAGAAACATTTGATATGAGACTTTAAAGCCGAGCGCTGGAGGCTTCTCATGTCGATTTTAGAGCCGGTCACTTCATGTGCCCATCGGCAGGCGAACCGCTGCAATGATTGCAGCGCCCGCCTGATCAGCGTGTGTTCGGTGCTGACCCCGGCCGAACTGCTGGAATTTGAGGAGATGAGCCGGTCGCGGCTGTTCCGTCCCGGCGACATCCTGGTCTCGGAGAACGAGCCGACGGATCATCTGTTCACCATCACCGAGGGCATGGTGCGGCTGTACCGCACGCTGACCGACGGGCGGCGGCAGATTTTCGGCTTTGCGATGCCGGGCGATTTCCTCGGCCTGTCGCTGCTCAACATGTGCGAGTTCACCGCCGAGGCGGTGACTAGTGGTACGACCTGCAAATTCCCGCGCGCGGACTTCATCGCCTTTGTCGACACCAACCCGCGCTTTCTGCGGCGGCTGCACGAGATGGCGAGTGGCGAATTGCGCATGGCGCAGGACCAGATGGTGCTGCTTGGCCGCAAGTCGGCGGAACAGCGGGTCGCGGCCTTTATCGTGCTGCTGCGCCGGCGCCTGCGCCGGACCGGCGATACATCGAAGGTCCTGCCGCTGCCGATGAGCCGGCAGGACATCGCCGACTATCTCGGTCTCACCATCGAAACCATCAGCCGCACCATCACCAAACTCTGCCGCGAAAAGATGATTGCGGTGGTGCCGCATGGGCTCGATCTGCTCAAGATCGAGCGCATCGAGGCGCTGGCGGCGGACTGACCGGCGCTCCGTTCAGCGCGCGGTGCGGGTCGTCTCTGCGATCAGCTTCATAAGCTCATTGGTGATCTCGCCGTCCGGCTTCGCCAGTTCGTCGAGGATCGAATAATGATGATGGCCCGGCAGGATGCGTGCCGTCACATCCAGATGCCGGGTTTGCGCCGTCGCCGCATAGTCGCGTGACTGCCGCTGCAACTCCGGTAGCTCGTTGCCGCCGGCCACCAGCCGCTGCGGCGGCAGCCCGGCGCGCAGGCGGCGTTGCGGGCTGAGTATCTCGATATCTTGCGGCGTCAGTTGCAGCGGCTCGTTGAGATAGTTCAGCGACACCGGCTCCAGATCGAAGATCCCGCTGATGGGCAGCGCGCCGCGCACGGCGGGATGATCGCAGGTCATGGCGGTGAGATGCCCGCCCGCCGACCAGCCGCCGACGAAGATCCGCGTGCGGTCGAAGCCAAGCTCGTCCGCCTGCGCGGCAAGGCTTGTCAGGCATTGGCGGATTTCGTCCACGATTTGCGACAGCCGCGCCTGCGGCGCCAGCGTGTAGCCGACCGAGACGAAATCAACGCCGCGCGCGTTCGGCCCCGTTGCCAGAAACGAGAACAGGTCGCGGGAATTGCGCACCCAGTAGCCGCCATGGATGAAGGCGAACAGCGGCGCTTGGGCCTTGCCTGCTGGAAAGTAGTCGAACTTGGTGCGCTCACCGTCCGCATAGGGAATATCGAGACGGACGCCCGGTGCCTGCTGCGCCTGCGCGCTGCGGCGGCGCCAGGTCTCCATCCAGGCCGCGCTGTCAGCCACCGCCGCGGTGTTGTTGTAGGCGGCGTCCAGCGTGGCGCGGTCCATGCCGCGATAAAGGGCCGGGGAGGGCGAGGTGTTCATGGTAATCCGCAGGCTGCAAGAGAGAATGACGCGCGCAACTGTGTGCGTTCGCGCCAAGCCGCACAAGCCCCGGTTCTGTTTGCCACGCCGGCATTTGACGGCGGCAAAACCTGCGCGTGTAATCGCAGCAGAATCGCCGCTGTCATCGCCCTGTTGCCGGGAGAGAGGTTTGGCCGTCACGTCGCCGCTGGCCCGCCATTTTGTCCGCTCTCCGAATTTCGATGCGCGGATCGGCGGGACCGTAGACATGCTGGTGCTGCACTACACCGGCATGCCGGATACCCAGGAGGCGCTGGTGCGGTTGTGCGATCCGGCGGCGAAAGTGTCCTCGCATTATCTGGTGCTGGAGGATGGGACGATCATCCAGCTCGTCTGCGAAAGCGATCGTGCCTGGCACGCCGGGGTGTCGAGTTGGCACGGCCGCACCGACATCAATTCCCGCTCCATCGGCATCGAGATCGGCAATCCCGGCCATGACGGCGGCTGCCCGGCCTATCCGGAGGTGCAAGTCGCGGCGATCCTTGCGCTGTGCCGCGATCTGGTCGGCCGTTGGCCGATCCCGCCCGCTCAGGTGCTCGGCCATTCCGATATCGCGCCGCTGCGCAAGCACGATCCGGGCGAACGTTTTCCGTGGCAACGCCTGCATGATGCCGGCATCGGGCTGTGGGTTGCGCCCGAGCCCGCCGCCGAACCGGGGTGCGAGGCCGAAGCGGCGGTCCGCGCCGGGGTGCTGCGCGGGCTCGCTTCCTACGGCTATGCGGTCGCGCCGACCGACTCCGATATCGTCATCCGCGAGGTGGTCGCAGCCTTCCAGCGCCATTTCCGCCCCGAGCGGATCGACGGCATTATCGATGCCTCCACCGCGGCGACGTTGCAGCGGTTGCTGCGCGCGCGCGCATTTCCGTTTCGGTAACGATTTGGCAAGCAAATCACGGTTACCAAATACGTAAGTTATTTGGGACACTTGCCATGACCGACCAGACCTCCGATCGCGACGCCGAAGGATCATCCGAGCGCCCCGCGAGCGAGCCGGCGCGTAGCAATTCCTCAGATCTTGTCGCCTCCGGAGCGATCCGCAATGAGTTCGGCGACGATTTTCGCCCCGACGATTTTGGCGGCTCGAAGGACATCACGCTGCGGCGGCTGTCGACGCACAGTTCATGGGACGGCGGCGCGTTTGGCGGCGCCCGGCCGCTGAATGATCCGGCGCCGATGGCGGCGGAAGCACGGCCGCGTCCGCTATCGCTGGCCGCGATGGTTGCGATCGCCGCCCTTGTCGGCGCGGTCAGCGGCGGCGCCGCGACGCTGAGCATCACCCATTTCATGAAAGACGATCACGCCGTTGTGGCGGCGGCGGAGCGCGACAAGTCGATCGACAGCGCGCTCGCCAAGGTCAACGCCGAGCTTGCTTCGCTCAAGAACGGCGTGGAGAACTCCAATAAAGCGAGCAGCGCCAAGCTGACCAAGCTTGGCGAGGCGCTCGACAAGCTGAAGACGTCGCCCGCGCCGGAAACCACCGGTTCGATCACGCCGCCGGCGCCCGCAGCGGCGGCTGCGCAGGTCAATCGCCTGCCGACCGTCGATGGCTGGGTTTTGCGCGAGGTGTCCGGCGGCGGCGCCACCGTCGAAGGCCGCGCCGGCGTCTACGAGGTGTTTGTTGGCGATCCCTTGCCCGGCGTTGGCCGGATCGACGCGATCCGCCGTCAGGACGGCCGCTGGGTTGTCGTCACCAGCCGGGGCCTGATCGTCGCACGCTAAGCGCACGATGTCTTGAAAGCCCACGATGTCTTCAAACGAGACACGTCCTTAATCGTTCGTTGCACCAACGCGCGACCGAAAGCCTGTTTTCAATCGTAAAATTTGACAGTTCGGCTGAATAATACAGCATGATCTTGGTGTCATGATGCGCCTCAGAAAACAGAGGAACAGGCATGACCGGCAAACGAAACATCCCGAAGAACATCATGGTCAGGTTTTTCGCCGCCCCGATCGGCGAATCCGGCGATGATTCGGCCGCGCACGCCAACGACAATTGCTGCCCGCATTGCGGCGGTATGCTGTTGCCGGGTGATAAGGCGTCGGACTGCTCGAGCTATCGGGCGCAGCCTTTGATGCCGCGGACTCGCGACGTCTGCTAAATCTGCCGATGCGCAGCGCAAACGTATTCGCCCGTTACGCGCCGGTGCTGCGCATGCGTGCGCGATCGTCCGGCGGCAGAGCATCCAGCCAGGTCGTTTCCTGTCCGGGTTCGGGCAGCACGTGGCCGTATTCGATCATGTCGCGTGCCGGCAGATCGGTGATGTAAACCCAGACGCTGGTTGCTTCCGCATCCGCCGCAGTGGCGACGCAGGCATGCAGGCCGCGGAGCAGGCGGGTACGGTCGATGGCGCTGCGTCCGGCGCGGATCTGACCGTTGATGAAAATCTGGTCGCTGGAAAGCGGCTTGCCGCCGACGAAATAATTCCCCGCCGTGATCTCCTGAAAGATCACCTGCGCGAAGAATGTCGCTGCACCGGTCACTTCGTTATGGACGCGGGTGATCTCGGCGGCGATCCGCGCTTTCTGGTCGTCCGACAGACGGCCGGCAGGAACGATGCAGGTGTAAGTCGGCATCGGCGTCTCCGTGTCTTTCGGGAAGGCAAAAAAATCGGCGCGGGGTGATCCGCGCCGAGCCCTTCAGGCGATCAAACCTTGAGGTTTTCCGCCGAGGTTTTGCCGCGATTGGCGACTTCTTCGAACTCGACCGTCTGCCCTTCGTTGAGTGTTGCAAGCCCCGCTTTTTGAACCGCCGAGATATGGACGAAGATATCCTTGCCGCCGGAAGTCGGCTGGATGAAGCCATATCCCTTGGTGGGGTTGAACCACTTCACAGTGCCTTTAGCCATACTTGTGGTCTCCGCAGAAATTTCAAAACGATTACGAACGGTCGGGTCCCGTAAACGGGTATTTCCAACGGCGCGCACGTTACGCGGTAACGCGGCGTCTTGCATAGGGTGAAACCATCGATTTCTGCGGGGGCGGCACACTTCGCCGCAGTCAGCCAAAAGGGCTATTTGGTCGTTACGCAATTGCGAAATAAACGACCGGGACGCCTGATCGCACAGCAAAAGCGTTGCGCGATGCGCGACATCCCCGGCCGCATTCGCGCCGGGGATGCGTGTGGTATTTAAAGCAAATCCAATCAGTAGCAGACGTTGATGGTTCGCCAGCGCAGGCCATACGGCGTGCGTACCCGGCGCTGCACGTAGCAGCCGTCGGCATAACCGCCGCCCGCGACGATCACGGGACCGAAGCCGTAGCCGAAACCGTGGTGATGACCCCAGTGGTGATGATGATGGCCTTTCCAGCCGGCGGATGCGCCGGTCGGCGCGAGAGCGGCGGCGGTGAGGGAAGCTGCGGCGATAAATCCAAGAGCGAGTTTGCGAAACATGGTGGTCCTCCGGGTAAGCGTGAAGGCCGTGCCGGCCCATGCAAATGGGTCGCGCCATGCCGCCGGAAGGTTCATGGCTTCTCTCCGGATTTTTCTGAGGCTCCTCATGGTGAGGAGGAGCGAAGCGAACCATAGCGCGTCGAAGACGCGCGTGAACGCGCTTATGATGCCTCATCCTTCGAGACGCATCGCTGCGCGACGCTCCTCAGGATGAAGACCATTGACTCCGGAATCAGCCCACGCTGGGCGGCTCGTCGCGCTCAGTGCTTTCCGCCCGGCGCAATAGATCGCGGGCGAGATCGGACAGCACCGGGCGGGGCAGCGCCGCGAACGGCAGCGGCCGCGTCACATCGACCGCCGCAAGGCCGAGCCGCGCTGTCAAGAGGCCGTTGAGAAGGCCCTCGCCGAGCCGCGCCGACAGTTTCGCCGCAAGGCCATGGCCGAGCACCTGCTGGATCAGGCTGTCGCTCGCCGCCATGCCGCCGGTGACCGCAAGATGCGCGATGACATGGCGCATCAACCGCACCATGCCGAGCGTGCCGGGTCGTCCGCCATAGAGCCGCGCCAGTTGCCGCACCAGCCGCAGCGCGGCGGCGAATACGAACAAGACGTCGATCACTGCGCCGGGGCTGACGGCGGTGACGATCGAGACGCGCTGCGCGGCGCTCGAAATCAGCCGCCGCGCTTCCTGATCGAGCGGGGCCATCAGTTCGCGCTCGGCCAGCCGTAGCATGTCGGCGCCGTCGATGATGTCGCCGGCATGGCTTGCGATCACCGCGCGGGCGCGGGCGAGGCGCGGATTGTCATGGGCGATGTTCAAAAGGTCGCGCACCACGGCATCGCTGGCCTTGCGATCGTCGCTGATCAGCACCGCGTTGGCGCGCTCATGCAGCTTTTCGATGGTCTCGAGCCGCGCCAGCGCCAGTGCCTCGCGCGCGATGATGACGGTGAGCGCGAGCACGGCAAGCACCGCAAAGCCGAGCCCGATGAAGCCGAGGCTCTCGCTGCGCGTGAACAGGTCGGCCACCAGATTATAGACGCCGAGGCCGAGGCCGAGCAGCACCAGGCCGCCAAGGCCGGTCCAGAACAACGTGCCCCATGACAGGCCGCGGCGCGGCGGCGCGATCGGCGGCTCGATGGTCGCGGGCAGCAAGGTGGCGTCCGGCTCCGGCGCGATCTCGATCTTGCCGCGCGCGGGATGTGAGCCGCCGTCCTCGTCCACCAGCACGACGCGCGGGTCGTCGAGCTTGAACGCGGCGGGCTTGCGGTAATGCGGCCGGTCGCTCATTGCAGGCGGTCTCCGATCAAAAATTGTAGTGCACGGTCGAGCCGGATGTGAGGCAGCGGCGGCGCCGAGGGGCCGGAATCGAGCTGCGGCGGCCGGAATTTCAGGAAGCGGAAATCCGCCTGGCCGGGCGCGGCGGCGCTGAGGCCGCGAAATGGCGCGGGGTCGCGAAACAGCGCGTCGATCTCACTGGGCAGGTCGCCGGGAAAGGTCGCCACTTCGGTCTTGCCGTCGAAGGTCTCGTCGCTCGAGGTTTCGCCTTCGACCGGCACGCCGAGGATCGAGGGCAGGGTGTCGCGGCCGCGCCGCACCATGGCCTCGCGGGTGGCGCGCACGGCGGCGAGCGCGACCCCGTCAGTCTGCGCACCCGCGAATTCGGCGCGCGCGGCAGCGCGCTCCACCATGCGCTTGAGGATGGCTTCCAGCCGGTCGTGGTTGGAGCGGTGCAAATGATCGGCCTTGGTGGCGGCGAACAGGATGCGGTCGATGCGCGGACGGAAGATCGTGCTCCACAGCGTGCTGCGGCCGATGTTGAAGCAGTCGAGAATCCCGGCCAGCGCGCCTTCGAGGTCCCGCAAGGCTTCCGGCCCGGCATTGAAGGCGGCGAGCGCATCGACCAGCACGATCTGCCGGTCGAGCCGGGTGAAGTGATCGCGGAAGAACGGCCGCACCACGATGGCTTTATAGGCCTCATAGCGCCGCTGCATCATCGCCCATAGCGAGCCGTCCGGCGCGCTGCCGTCGCCCGGCACGTCGAGCGGCGCGAAGGTCAGCGCGGGCGAGCCGGCGAGATTGCCCGGCATCAGGAAGCGGCCCGGCGGCAATAGGCTCATGGCGAAGCGTTCATCCCGGCAGGCGCGCAGATAGTCGGTGAACAGCCGCGCCGCTGTGAGCGTCGCCTGTTCGTCCTCGCGCTCCAGCGGGCGCAGCGTCGCCAGATGTGCATGCCAGGGCGCGGCGAGGGCGGCGCGCGGCTCTTGGCGTGACAGTGCAAGGCTCTCTGCCGACCATTGAGCGTAACTCTTATTCAGAAGTGGCAGATCGAGCAGCCATTCGCCGGGATAATCGACAATGTCGAGGGTCAGGGTGCGCGAGGCGCCGTTCTGGCGTTGATAGTCGATGGCAAGGCGCAATTCGCTGATGTCGATGGTCGAGGCCGGCCAGTGCCGCTCCTCCACCAGCGTGCGGACATGCTGCTCATAGGCAAAGCGCGGCACACCGTCATCGGGCTGCGGTTCCAGCCGCGCCCCGGCGATCCGCCCGGTCGCCAACGATTCAAATATCGGAAAGCGTCCGCCGCGCAGCAGTCCGTTGACCAGCGCGGTGATGAACACCGTCTTGCCCGCGCGCGACAGGCCGGTGACGCCGAGCCGCAGCGTGGGATTGAAGATGTTTTCGCCATATTCGATCAGGGAGCGGGCGGAGAGGCGAAATTCCTCGATGAGGTCGGATAATCCTGCTGCCATTATTCCATCAAATGGATCGGAGACGTCGAAATCGAAGCCATCTGGCAAAGCTGGCGATGGTGCGGCGAGAAATCAAGTTTCGGTGTACCCCGAAAGATGGAGCGGCCAGCGTCATGACAGGCACACATTCCGCGCTAGGATGGCGAGCAATTCGTCTCCAATCCGCCGGTGAGTGCGCCATGGCCGTATTTCGTCTCAAGCAGACCCAGGCTGCTTCCGTCGCCCTGCGCGGCGATGTGATCCGCTGGGAATATGACCGCGCCGAACTGATCGCGGACGGCGTGATCCATGTGCTCGGCATCGCCTTCGGCGTGGTGGCGGTGACCGTGCTGATCGTGCTTGCCGCGATTTACGCCTCGACGGCACAGATCGTTTCGGTGTCGATCTATGCCGCCGGGCTGATGGCGATGCTCGGCATTTCGGCGACCTACAATCTGTGGCCGGTGTCGCCGGTGAAATGGGTGCTGCGGCGGTTCGATCATTCCGCGATCTATGTGCTGATCGCTGCGACCTACACGCCGTTTCTGGCACAGATGCATGATCGGGTGGTCGCCGTAGCGCTGTTGGTCGGCGTGTGGTCGGTGGCCGCGGTCGGCATTGCGCTCAAAGTGCTGCTGCCAGGACGCTTCGACCGGCTCTCGATCGCGCTGTATCTCGCGCTCGGCTGGAGCGGCGTCGTGGCCTATGAGAGCGTAATGTCGTCGCTGCCGAGCACCACGCTGTGGTTGATCGCCGCGGGCGGGCTGCTCTATTCGGCCGGCGTGATCTTTCATGCCTGGCGGCGGCTGCGCTTCCAGAACGCGATCTGGCACTCCTTCGTGCTGCTGGCCGCCGTCTGTCATTACTCCGCTGTGGTCGATCTGGTCCTGATCTCCGGCTGAGGCGCGATGCGCATCACGAATATGTTTCTTCTCCCTGCGTGAGGGAGCCTTTTCCGTTCTCGTGACTTAACCGGGTGGCGGCGCGCCTCGCCGCTGGATGACTGTTGTCTTGATGGATTGCGAGGAATTTTTTGTCTTCCCTCATTGAAGATTATGCCCTGATCGGCGATTGCCTCACTGCAGCCCTTGTCAGCCGCACCGGATCGATCGATTGGCTCTGCTGGCCGTGCTTCGATTCGGATGCATGCTTCGCGGCGCTGCTCGGCACGTCCGATCATGGCCGCTGGCAGATCGGCCCCAAGGCGCCGCCGCGCGCGATCAGCCGCAGCTATCGCGGCGACACGCTGATCCTGGAAACGCGTTTTGAGTGCGACAGCGGCGCGGTGACGCTGGTCGATTTCATGCCGCCGCGCGGTCAGGCGTCCGACATCGTGCGCCTGGTGCGCGGCGAGGCCGGTTCGGTGGCGATGCGTATGGAATTGGTGCTGCGCTTCGGCTCCGGCACCAACATTCCCTGGGTGCGCAAACTGGAGGACGGCACCATGCTCGCGGTTGCCGGTCCCGACATGGTGGCGCTGCGCACGCCGGTGAAGACCCACGGCGAGAAGATGACCACGGTAGCGGAATTCGAGGTCAAGGCCGGCGAGACCGTGCCGTTCGTGCTGACCTATGACGCCTCGCATATGCAGGTGCCGCGTCCGATCGATCCCGACGATGCGCTCGCCGACACCGAGCTGTTCTGGACCGACTGGTCGAGCCGCAGCACCTACAAGGGCAAGCATCGTGATCTGATCCAGCGTTCGCTGATTACGCTGAAGGCGCTGACCTATGCGCCGACCGGCGGCATCGTTGCCGCGCCGACCACCTCGCTGCCGGAAAAACTCGGCGGCGCACGCAACTGGGATTATCGCTATTGCTGGCTGCGCGATGCCACCTTCACGCTGCTGGCGCTGATGGACAGTGGTTATCACGATGAAGCCGTCGCCTGGCATCACTGGCTGCTGCGCGCGGTGGCAGGTGCGCCGTCCGACATGCAGATCATGTACGGCATCACGGGGCAGCGGCGCCTGTTGGAATGGGAAGCCGACTGGCTGCCGGGCTATGAGGGGGCGCGGCCGGTGCGCTTCGGCAACGCCGCGCATGCGCAGTTGCAACTCGATGTCTATGGCGAACTGATGGACGTCTTCCACCAGTCGCGCACGATGAAGATCGAACTCGACGGCAACACCTGGGCGGTGGAGCTGGAATTCCTCAGACATCTGGCAAAGATCTGGGACCTGCCCGACAGCGGCCTGTGGGAGCGACGCGGGCCGGGACGGCACTATGTGTTCTCCAAGGCGATGTGCTGGGTGGCGTTCGATCGCGGCATCAAGAGCGCCGAGCAGTTCGGCTACAAGGCGCCGCTCGCCGAATGGCGCGCCCTGCGCGAGACGATTCATGCCGATATCTGTGCCAACGGCTTCGATGCCGCGCAGAACACGTTCGTTGAATCCTATGGCGTGCCGATTCTCGATGCCAGCCTCTTGCTATTGCCGGCGGTCGGCTTCCTGCCGGCGTCCGACCCGAAGATCACCGGCACGATTGCCGCGATCGAGCGTCATCTGATGCGGGACGGATTTGTGCTGCGGCACGATCCGCGCGAGGTGCGTCCCGACGAGGTCGATCCGATCGAGGGCGCGTTCCTGGCCTGCACGCTGTGGCTCGCCGACGCCTATGTGCTGTCGGGGCGGATCGACGAGGCGCGTGAATTGTTCCTGCGCGTCGTCGGCATCGCCAACGATGTCGGGCTGATCGCGGAGGAATATGACAGCGTCGCCGGGCGCCAGACCGGCAATTTCCCGCAGGCGCTGACCCATATCGCGCTGATCAACACCGCGCAGAATATCTACGCGGCTTTGCATCCGGCCAAGCCGGCGATGCAGCGCGCCGCCAAATAATCATCGGTCGCGCAGCGCAAGAATTTGCGCAATGGCTCTGGCGAAACCGTCTTCCTCGTTGGAGGTGGTGACGCGCGCGGCATGCTGCTTTACTTCATCGGAAGCATTTCCCATTGCGTAGGACACACCGCTCTGGCGGAACATCGGCACGTCGTTCGGCATGTCGCCGATGGTGGCGATCTCGCCCGGCGCAATACCGAGCCGCCTTCCCATCGCTGAGACGAAGGTGCCCTTGTCGCAATTGGGCGGTGTCACATCGAGATAATAGTTCTGCGAGCGTGCCGCATGCGCGGCCTTGCCGAGCGCCGGATGCAGTTCGCGCTCGCAACGCTCCAGCAGTTCGAAATCCGCGCTGACACCGACCATCTTGCATATCTCGTCCAGATAGGGCGTCGCGTCGGTGATCAATTCCGGAGCCGCCATGATCGCCTTGCACTCGCGTGGCACGTATTGGCCGTCGTCGCGAAGGATCAGCCATTGCCGGTTGGTGAACAGCCAGATATCGACGCCGAAATCGGAGAACACCTCGAAGCTGCGCATCACCGCATCGCGCGGAATCAGATGCTGCTCCTCGACCGACAGATCGGGAGTGAGGATCGAGGAGCCGTTGAACGGCCCGATCGGCAGGTCGAGCGCCAGCGGCTCGACCAGCATGCGCAGGCCGAAGCCCGGCCGGCTGCTGGTGACGGTGAAGCGGATGCCGTTGCGGTGCAGGTCGCGGACCGCAGCGATGGTGGACGGCATCAGGCGTTTGTCGCGCGTCAATAACGTGCCGTCGACATCGGAGACAACGAGCCGGATCGGCGCCATTACATGCGCCAGCGCCGCGCTGGCAAGGCCAAGCCGGTCGGTGATTTCGTTGACGATGGCCTCGACGGATGCGTCGGCGGCAACCGTGACGGCATGCTCGTCGGCCGATGGTTCTTCGAGCGTGGCGAACTGGGAATCGAGCAGGGATTCCGGCATGAAGTGGCCGCTGCGGTGGCCGAGGCGGCTCTCCATCAACGCGCGCGAGCCTTTCAGATAGACGATGCGGACATCGTCACGGCCCTGCACCAGCACATCGCGATAGGCGCGCTTCAGCGCCGAGCAGGCAATGACGACCGGCGTACCGGCGGCGGCATAGCGGCCGATCATGTCGGCGAGGCTGCGCAGCCACGGCGCGCGGTCCTGATCGGTGAGGGCAATGCCGTCGCGCATTTTGCGGACATTCGCTTCCGGATGATAGCCGTCGCCGTCCTCATGCGCAAAGCCGATGCGGTGCGCCAGGGCCTCGCTGACCGTGCTCTTGCCCGAGCCCGAGACGCCCATCACGATGATCGCGCGGATGCTAGCGGGCTTCATTCTCGCTCCTCAATGCTGGCGGCGCAGCGGCTTCATCGAGCAGCCACACCGTCTCGCCATGCGCGGCATAGGCGCGGGCGGCGGGCAGATCGTTCTCTCCGAACACGCGGGCAACGATGGTCCGTTTGCTCTCGCCGGACGCCAGAAACAGCATCTCGCGGGTGGAGCCGAGCGTCGGCAACGTCAGGCTGACGCGCGGCACGAACGGTGCGAGCTTGGCCTCCGGCACCCCGACCACCCAGCGCCGGGTCTCGGCGGCCGCTTCGGTCTGCGGAAACAACGAGGCGATATGGCCGTCGCTGCCGACGCCGAGCAGCACCAGATCGAACAGCGGTGCGCTGGCGAGTGGGATCGGATGAAAGGCACGCAGTTCGAGCTCATAGAGCCGCGCTGCGTCGTCCGGCGTCGCCACGTCGGTGCGAATGGCGTGGACGTTTTGCGGCGGCGCGCAGGCGTCGAGAGAGGCGCGTCGCGCCATGCCCGCATTGTTTAAGTCATCGTCCTGCGGCACGAAACGGTCGTCGCCAAAAAACCAGTGCACGCGCGGCCAGGGGATGCGCTCGCGCCACGGCGGCGTCGCCAATAGCTCATAGAGCGGCTTCGGCGTGGTGCCGCCGGTGAGACAGATCATGGTCGGATGCGGAGCCTGCTGGATCCGAGCGACCAGCCGCGCGGCGGCGGCCTCGGCCAGCGCCTGTGCGTTCGGCACGATCGTGATACGCCGCTGCACGGGCGTGCTCATTCGCCGATGTCGCGCCACCGCCGGCCGTCGCGCGCCAGCAATTCCTGCGCCGCGTCGGGGCCGTCGCTGCCCGCCTCGTACATCGCAAGGCCGTCGCCGCCGGCCTTCTTCCAGGCATCGAGAAACGGCTGCACCGCCTGCCAGCCGGACTCGACGCTGTCGGCGCGCTGGAACAGGATGTTGTCGCCGATCATGCAGTCGTAGATCAGCGTCTCGTAGCCGGTGCTCGGCGCGACCTTGAAGTAGTCCTTGTATTTGAATTTCATCTCGACGCCGTCGATGGTCACGGCGGGGCCGGGCACCTTGGTGTTGAACTGCAGCGTGATGCCTTCGGTCGGCTCGATGCCGATGACGAGATAGTTCTGCGAAATACGCTCCACTTTGGTGGCGCGAAACATCGAGAACGGCGCCTGCTTGAAGCGGATCGCGACCTCGGTGCGCTTGGCGGCCAGCGCCTTGCCGGTGCGCAGATAAAACGGCACGCCGGCCCAGCGCCAGTTGTCGATGGTCAGCTTCAGCGCGGCATAGGTCTCGACCACGCTGTCCGGCGCCACCTTGTCGGTGCTGCGATAGTTGCTGACCTCGCGCTCACCGATCCGGCCGGCGCGGTACTGGCCGCGCACCGAATTTGTCAGCGCCTCGTCCTCGGTCTGGGTCTGGATCGCGGCCAGCGCCTCGCCTTTCGCCGTACGCACCGAATGCGCATCGAAGCGAGAAGGCGGCTCCATCGCCACCAGCGCCAGCAACTGGAACAGATGGTTCGGCACCATGTCGCGCAGTGCGCCGGTCGCCTCGTAGAAGCTGCCGCGGCGGCCGACATCGATGGTCTCCGACACCGTGATCTGGATATGGTCGATGTGATTGCGATTCCAGATCGGCTCGAACATGCCGTTGGCGAAGCGGAACACCAGGATGTTCTGCACCGTCTCCTTGCCGAGATAGTGATCGATCCGGTAGATCTGGTGCTCGTTCACCAGCGCGAGCAGATCGCGGTTGAGCTGTTTCGCCGATTTCAGATCGGTGCCGAACGGCTTCTCCACCACCAGCCGCCGCCACGCGCCGCCATGTTCCTGTAGCATGCCGTGACGGCCGAGCGCCTCGCTGATCGGTTGGAACGCAGCGGGCGGCACCGCGAGATAGAACAGGTAATTGGTGATGCCGCGCTGCCGCGTGATCTTGCGCAGATGCGTCGCCAGCGCGGCGAAGGAGTCCGGCTCGTCCGGGTCGGCGTGAATGCTGGTCATGCAGCCGAACAGTTGCTGCGTTACGTCAGGGTCGATTGGGCGGGTGGCGAATTTCTTCAGCCCCGCCATCAAATCGTCGTTCAGCGTCTTGCTCTGCGTTTCGGTGCGGGTGACGCCGACCACGCAGAATTTTTCCGGCAGCAGCTTGGCTTCGGCGAGATTGTAGAGCGCGGGGATCACCAGGCGGTGCGCAAGATCGCCGGTCACGCCGAAAATGACGAAACAGCAGGAGTCCGGAATGCGCGGTTTGGTTTCCCCGGGGGCTGGCGTCATTCAGTCGTCCTTCGGCTTGAGCTTCTCCGGGGCCTTGGCGCGCGGCGCGTCGGGGTGCTGCTGCGGCTCCTTGTGGCCGCCGAAACCGGCGCGCATCGCCGAGAGAATTTTTTCCGCGAAAGTATGTTCCTTGCGCGAACGGAAGCGCGCATAGAGCGCGGCGGTGATCACCTCGGCCGGCACCGCCTCGTCGATCGCCGCGTTGATGGTCCAGCGGCCTTCGCCGGAATCCTCGACAAAGCCTGAATAATTTTCCAGCGTGTCATTGGCGGCAAGCGCGCTGGCGGTGAGGTCGAGCAGCCATGACGAGATCACGCTGCCGCGCCGCCACACCTCGGCGATGTCGGCGACGTTGAGATCGAAGCGATGATCTTGCGGCAACGTCTCGAGGCTGGCGTTCTTGAGAATATCGAAGCCCTCGGCATAGGCCTGCATCAGGCCGTATTCGATGCCGTTATGGATCATCTTGACGAAATGCCCGGTGCCGACCGGCCCGGCGTGGATATAGCCCTGCTCGGCGCGCGGATCGTGGCGCTTGCGGCCTGGTGTGCGCGGAATGTCGCCGCGTCCGGGGGCGAGGGTGGCGAAGATCGGATCGAGCCGCGCGACGATTTCGGTCTCGCCGCCGATCATCATGCAATAGCCGCGCTCGAAACCCCAGATGCCGCCGCTGGTGCCGACATCGACATAATGCAGGCTGCGTTCGGCGAGCGCCTTGGCGCGGCGTATATCGTCCTGCCAGAAGGTGTTGCCGCCATCGATGATGGTGTCGCCATGCTGCAGCGAGTGGCTGAGCGTGGCGATGGTCTCCTCGGTGATCCTGCCGGCCGGCAGCATCACCCAGACCGTGCGCGGCGGCTTCAGCTTGACGATGAGGTCGCCGAGCGAGGTGCTGGCGACCGCGCCGTGCTTGGCCAGATTGGCGATCCTGTCGGTGTTGGTGTCATAGACCACGACATCGTGGCCACCTTTGTCGATCAGGCGGCGAACGATGTTGCCGCCCATGCGGCCGAGACCGACAAGACCGATTTGCATTCCGTGTCCCTATGAGAGCGCCCTGGTGATCGCGGCGTTGATGGTGGATAACCCCTTGGCGACATCGCCCTTGATGTGCAGACGTAACGCGCGGCGGCCGCGCTCGGTCAGCACGTCGAAATCGCCGCGCGCCTGCGCCGCCTTGATGATGCCGAAGCTCGCCTTGTGATCGGGGATTTTGAGATCCTTGCGGTCGTCGGCGGTGATCTGCAGGAACACGCCGGTGTTCGGCCCGCCTTTATAGGCCTGTCCGGTGGAATGCAGGAAGCGCGGCCCGAAGCCGACGCAGGTGGCGACGCGCTTGGCGTCGCGGATTGCCATGCGCGCCGACTGCATCGCGGTCGTATTCTTGTCGTCGCGGTCGAGATAGGCGAGCAGCGCCGCATAGTCGCCGTCGCGCGTGCGGGAAAAATGCGCCTTCAGCCACGAGGCGAGGTCGCCATTGGCGCCGGCCTTGCGCAATGCCGCAGCATTGTCGTCGTCGGTGTAGAGCGCGATCGCGCCGTCCCGCGCCGCCGGGGTCTCGGCGGGCAGCGCGCCGCTCTTCTCGAAGGCGGCGGTGAGTTCGCGGGTCTTGATCTTGGCGGATTCCACATCGGGCTGGTCGAACGGATTGATGCCCATCACCGCGCCGGCAACCGCGGTTGCGATCTCGAAGCGGAAGAACTCCTGGCCGATGTGTTTTGGATCGGTCACCTCGATCCGCACCACCGGATGCCCGGCGGCTTCCAGCGCGGCGAGCGCCGCGTCGCGCGCGGTATCGCCGGAGAGCCGCAGGTCGATGAAGATGCGGTCGTCGCCATAAACCTTGGGCGCGCCGAGCGTCTCGCCGGCCAGCGGGATCAGCGCCTTGCCGTTCTTGCCGGTGGATTCGGCGATCAGTTGTTCGGCCCATGCGCCGAAATCGGCGATCTGCTCGGACGCGGTCAACGTCACCTTGTCGCGTCCGGCCTGCGCCGCCGCGCCGAGCGCGAGGCCGAGCCGGATGCCGGGGTTTTCCGCCGGCGGCACGTCGGCGCCGCAGGCGCGCACCATCGCCGCGGTGGAGGCAAGGAATTTGCCAAGATCGATGCCCGCCGCCGCCGCCGGCACCAGGCCGAACGGCGAGAGCACCGAATAGCGCCCGCCAATGGTCGGCTCGCCATGGAAGACATGGATGAAATTGCGCGCCTTCGCGGTCTTCTCCAGCGACGAGCCGGGGTCGGTGACGGCGATGAAATGCACGCCCGGCTCTTGGCCGGTCACTTTCTCGACGCGGGCGAAGAAGTAGTCCATCAGCGCGTTCGGCTCGGTGGTGCCGCCGGATTTGCTGGAGACGATGAACAGCGTCCGGTGCAGCGTGATCGCCTTCTCCAGCCGCGCCACCTGTCCCGGATCGGTGGAATCGAGGATGTGCAGCTTTGGAAAGCCCTTGGCGCGGCCGAAGGTCATCGCCAGCACTTCCGGCCCCAGGCTGGAGCCGCCCATGCCGAGCACCACGGCGTCGGTGAAATTCGCGCGCTTCACGCATTCGGCGAAGCGCCGATACTGCTTCAGCGATTTCTCTTCGCGCGTCACCGCGTCGAGCCAGCCGAGCCATTTGCTTTCGTCGTGGCCGGTCCATACCGAAGCGTCACGGCGCCAGAGCGCGCGGCCCTTGCCCTGCGTGCTCCATTGCTGCGTCAGCCCGGCCACGTCCTTGTCGAGGACAGAGCCGAGCGCGAGCTTCTGCCCGTCGATCTGCGCGCCGAGAATGGTTGCGCGCTTGTGCGCCACCGCGCCAAGCAGCTTGTCGGCGGCCTCCGCGAACAATTGCACGCCGTCAATCACCAATTTGTCGGTGATGGCGTCGAGCGAGATGCCGGTCTTTGCCAATTCGGCGAGGACATGCTCGGCCTCGGCGACATTCTCTTCCAGCGTATCGCGCAGCTTGCCGTGGTCGCGGAAGGCATCGAGGGTGGCGGGCGGCACGGTGTTGACCGTGTCCGGGCCGATCAGTTCCTCGACATAGAGCACGTCGCTATAGGCCTTGTTCTTGGTGCCGGTGGAGGCCCAGAGCAGCCGCTGCACCCGCGCGCCTTTCGCCGCCAGCGCCTGCCAGCGTTCGGAGGCGATCACGCTCTTGTAGTGCTGATAGGCGAGCTTGGCGTTGGCGATCGCCACCTTGCCCTTGAGCGCGGCGAGGCGCGCCTTCTGGTCCTCGTCATTGGCGGCGGCGATCTTGTCGTCGAGTTGCTTGTCGACAGCGCTGTCGATGCGGCTGACGAAGAAGCTGGCGACGCTGGCGATCTTGCGCGGATCGCCGTCCTTGGCGACGAATTTCTCCAGCCCTGCGATATAGGCTTCCAGCACCTGCGCATACATCGCCTGCGAGAACAGCAGCGTGATGTTGACGCTGATGCCCTCGGAGGTGAGCTTTTCGATGGCCGGCAGACCCTCGCTTGTGCCCGGCACCTTGATCATCAGATTGTCGCGCTTCACCGCGCGCCACAGGTGCCGCGCCTCGGTCAGGGTGCCGCGGGTGTCGCAAGCGAGATAGGGCGAGACCTCGAGGCTGACATAGCCGTCGCTGCCACGCAGCGCGTCGTAGACCGGACGCAGCACGTCGGCGGCGTTCTGGATGTCCTCCACCGCCAGCGCCTCGTAGAGATCGGCCACCGGGCGGTCGTGCTTTTTCAAGAGCGCCGACACCGCGCTGTCATATTCGTCGCCGGAGCCGATCGCCTTCTCGAAAATCGCCGGATTGGAGGTGACGCCGCGCACGCCGTCGCGCTCGACCAGGGCCTTGAGGTCGCCCTTGGCGATAAAGCCGCGCGCGAGGAAGTCGAGCCAGACGGACTGGCCGTGCTTTTCGAGATCTTTGACGGGATTCATGATGCCTTGTTCTGTTCGGTCTGGCGCGGTGTCGCGCGCGAGTTTTGATCGGCGGTGAAGCCGAATTGGGGCAGAGGGATCGTCAGCGAAGTATGCATACCTGCAATCGCGCTGGAAGTCCCGGAATCGGACGGTCACGCGATGTCGCGGCGGGGCGTGTCCTGTGTCCGGGCCATCTCATGTCGCTCATGTCAGGTCTTTCATCGTGATGCCGGCGTCGCGGGCCAGCCCTTCCACGGGCGCATGGATACGGCCCCGCGCGGGCCGGGCTGGTCCTGAGAGAACCGGCGCGCGGGGTGAATGTTCCGGCAGCAACGGTCTTGCGGCGGTATCGCGGGATCTGCCGGGTGGCCCGGCCATGACAAATCGCGATTGATATGGCAGGAACGACGATCACGGGCGGATATCCCGCCGCTGGCGCGCTGTGCGCAGCCTTTATATTCAACGCCAATATCGACCGAATCGATCGAGAGGCCAGCATGAGCGACGAACTGCCTGACCGCCTGTCCACCGACCCGCGCAGCCCGTATTACAATGCGAAAATCCTGGAGCGCGATATCGGCGTCCGCTTCAAGGGCGCCGAGAAGACCAATGTCGAGGAATATTGCGTCAGCGAAGGCTGGGTGCGGATGAGCGTCGGCTCGGCCAAGGATCGGCACGGCAATCCAATCACCATGAAATTCTCCGGATCGGTGGAGCCTTATTTCAAGAGCTAGTGACAAACCAACTGGTGAGACTTCCCCCGCCTGATTCATCGGTTATGCTGCGCCGATTAAAATAAAAAATCCCTCGGGGGGAATTCCATGAATCGTCGTGAACTTCTCAAGACGGCTGCCGCGTTGCCGCTGTCGCAATTGCTGCTGCCTGCATCGTCGGACATCGCACGCGCTGACGTCGCCTGGCCGGCCCACAACGTCACCATGATCGTGCCGTTTCCGGCAGGCGGGCAGGCGGATCTCGCCGCGCGTCCGACCGCGTTGGCGCTGGAGCGCATCATCGGCAAGCCGGTGATCGTCGACAACCGCGCTGGCGGTGGCGGCGGTGCGGTGGGCAATGCCGCCGCAGCCCGCGCCGAGCCGGATGGCCACACGCTACTGATGACGCTGTCCTCGCTCGCGGTGCTGCCGGAGGCTGACCGGCTGTTCGATCGTCCGGTGTCCTATGAGGTCTCGCAATTCGCGCCGGTGGCGCGGGTGCTGGCCGATCCGACCATGCTGACGGTGCCGGCCTCGGCGCCGTGGAAGACGGCGGAGGAATTCATCGCCGACGCCAAGAAGCGGCCCGGCCAGATCACCTACGGCTCCTCCGGTCCTTACGGCACGCTGCATGTGGCGATGGAGATGTTCGCGGCCAGCGCCGGCATCAAGCTGCTGCATGTGCCGTTCCGCGGCGCCGGTCCGGCGCTGACCGGCCTGCTCAACAACACGGTGCAGGCGATTGCCACCGCGCCCGGCACGGTGCGCGGCCAGGTCGATGACGGCAAGATGCGCGTGCTGGCCTGCTGGGGCGCGCAGCGCGTGCCGAGCTTCCCCGACGCGCCGACCTTCCAGGAGCTTGGCTACAAGGACGTCGAGTTCTACATCTGGGCCGGATTGTTCGCGCAGAAGGCGCTGCCCGAGCCGATCATGACCAAGCTGCGCGCAGCGATGAAGCAGGCGGTGCTCTCGCCCGAGGTGAAGAAAACCTTCGAGGCCGCCGGCAGCCCGGTGGCCTATCAGGATGCGCCGGAATTCACCAAGTTCGTCGAGACCGACAGCGCGCGCCTGATCGCCGCGGTGAAGAAGATCGGCAAGGTTCAGTGAACCTTGCTTTGGTTTGAGCATGATCCGGAAAGCCGGTTTCCACTTTTCCGGATCATGCTCGTGAAGTGTGTTTGATCGAAGTGAAAGTCTGAAAAATGAAGTTTGCGACGTTTTCCTACCAAGGGTCCAACCATGTCGGCGTGGTCGATGCGAGCGCCGGGCGCGTGCGTCCGGTCAGCGGGGTCGCCGACATGGTCGATCTGATCGCGCGCTATGATGCGCTGAAATCCTCGCTCGGCTCCGGCGCCGACATTGCGCTCGGCGATGTCAAGCTGCTGGCGCCGATCCCGGTGCCGAAGCGCAATGTGATCTGCGTCGGCAAGAACTACGGCGAGCATGCGCGCGAATTCGCAGGTAGCGGCTTCGAGGCCGGTGCGGTGAAGGGTGCGGAGATCGACGAATATCCGGCGGTGTTCAGCAAGGGGCCGAACGCGGTGATCGGGCCGACCGACGATGTCGACATGCATTCCGAGATCACCTCGAGCGTCGACTACGAGGTCGAACTCACCATCGTGATCGGCAAGGGCGGCCGCAACATCGCCAAGGCCGACGCCTATAAGCATGTGTTCGGCTACACCATCGCCAACGATGTCACCGCGCGCGACCGCCAGAAGCGGCACAAGCAGTGGTTCCTCGGCAAGACGCTCGACACCTTCTGCCCGATGGGACCGTGGATCACCACCAGCGACGAGCTTGATCCGGAAAATCTGCAAGTGAAGGCGTGGGTCAATGGCGAGCTGCGGCAGAACGCCAACACCCGCGATTTGATCTTCGATATTCCGACCTTGGTTTCGACCATCTCGCAGGGCATGGCGCTGGTGCCGGGCGACCTGATCGCGACCGGCACGCCCGCCGGCGTCGGCATCGGCTTCAACCCGCCGAAATTCCTGAAATCCGGCGACGTGGTGGCGATGGAGATTTCCGGCATCGGCCGGATCGAGAACAAATTCGTCTGAGTGCGAACACGTGATCCTCATGGCGAGGAGCGAGGCGAAGCCTCGCGTCTCGAACCATGAGGCTATGGTGCCCCGGCTGCACGCGCAGCGCGCAGCGGTGCGCTGCTGATCCGGGGCCGTTCCGGCCTGCGTATGTGGAATGATCCCGGTTCTGCGAAGCAGCGGTGCACGCTGCATCGCGCCCGGGACACACCCGGCTCATTCTTCGAGACGCATCACTTGCGTGATGCTCCTCAGGATGAGGGTCAGGCTACGCATTCTCGGATGTCGCGGCATTCTCTCGCGCTGCCATCGTCTCGCTGACATCGACCCACGCGGCATTCGTCAACGCCGCGAGGCGCTCGGGTGCAATCCGCACCGCGCTGTTGGGCGATCCCGCCGCGGGCAGCACTTCGGCGAATTGTTGCAGCGACACATCGCAATAGACCGGCAGCGGCGTCTTCAGGCCGAACGGGCAGATGCCGCCAACCGGATGGCCGGTCGCCGCCAGCGCCTCCTCGGCATCGAGCATGCGCGGCTTGCCGCGGAACGCGGCGCGCGCCTTCTTGTTGTCGAGCCGGGTGGTGCCGCCGGTGACGACCAGCAGCACGCGCTCGCCGACCCGCAGCGACAGCGTCTTGGCGATCTCGGCCGGCGTCACGCCGAATGCGGCGGCGGCGAGCGGCACCGTCGCGGAACTCTGATCCGATTCCATCACGGCGATGTCAGGGGCGTTTTCGGCGAAGAAGGCGCGAACCGATTCGATGCTCATGCTTTGTCCTCTCTGACGGTCCGCGTGGCGCGGACGCGGCAGACATCGAGGGAGGGAGGTAGCATGGCCCGTGCGGCTCGCAAATCGGCAACCGGCCGCAAGGCTGCGCGCAAGGCCGCATCGAGCCGCAAAACCCGCAAGGCTTCGACGCACAAGGCATCGGCGCGCAAGACCTCCGCTGCCCGCAACCGGGCAGGGCACGTCACCGCGCGTAAGCCTGCACGCAAATGGTCGGGCCGCGTCACCGCCACCAGCGATGCGCTCGATCTGGAACACGACGTGTTCAAGAAGGACAGCCCGAAGGCGATCGCCCGCTCGCTGAAGCGCTCGGCCGAACGCAGCCACCGCCGCAAGAGCGACCCGTACCGCTCGGCGATGTCGATGCTGGTGTTTTACATCAACCGGGCCGGCCGGAACCTGCCCGCCGCCCGCAAGCGCAAGCTGGAGGCGGCGAAGGGCGAATTGCGGCGGGCCTTCGGCCGGGAGGCGGGTTGAGGGGGGCTCCCTCTCCCCTGAGGCGGGGGCGCGGCCCTCGCGAGATGGGTACGCCCTCACCCGATGCACTTCGTTTGCCTCGACCTCTCCCCAGGGGAGAGGTTAAGGGGCTGTCAGGGCACAGGGGCGGCAGAGGCGGGTCATGGAGCTGTTTTTGCGCCAGAATCCGGTCGAAAACCGGCCTTGCGGGGCGATTTGCCACCCTTTGGATTGACATTCCTGCCCCGGATGGCCTAGAAACCGCCCGTCCGGCGCGCCTTGCGCCCGGGCTCTAACCCTTTGATCCATCTGTTCGTAACGGCCTGAACGCGGCCTTCGAGAGAGCATTGTCCCATGAAGGTCCGTAATTCGCTGAAGTCGCTGCGCGGCCGTCACCGCAACAACCGTCTGGTCCGCCGCAAGGGCCGGGTCTACGTGATCAACAAGGTGCAGCGCCGCTTCAAGGCGCGCCAGGGTTGATCCCGCTGCGGCGGCCTGTGGCTGCCGCGCACCCATTGCCTGACATCACTCGGCTGTGACGCCGCCCTGCTTTGCAGGCGGCGTTATCCGCGTTTAGACTTCGCCCATGGCAAGGCGATCCCTCATCACCACCGGAATTCTGACGGGACTGCTTGCGCTGGCGCTGGCCGCCAGCGGGTCCGTGGCCGCGCAGTCGCCGAAACATGAGCCGCCCTCGGCGCGCAGCAAGAAAATGCCCGCGCCGCCGGCCAAGCTGCCGCGCGTCAAACCTTCGCAAGCCAAGAATCTGGATTTCCTGTTCGGCGCGCTGAAGGCGGCGCCGGATCAGGAAAGCGCCAAGGAAGTGGAAGGGCGGATCTGGGCGGTGTGGATGTCGACCTCGAGCGACACCACCGCGCTGCTGATGGCGCGCGCGCGTCTGGCCATGGAGCACAAGGAATATGATGTCGCGATGAAGCTGCTCGACGCCATCATCAAGCTGCAGCCCGACTATGTCGAAGCCTGGAACAAGCGCGCCACGCTGTACTATCTGCGCGATGACTACGTGCACTCGATGGAGGACATCCAGCAGGTGTTGAAACGCGAGCCGCGCCATTTCGGCGCGCTGGCAGGGCTCGGTCTGATCCTGCAGGAGACCGGCGACGACAAGCATGCGCTCGATGCCTATCGCCGCGCGCTCGCGATCCATCCGCATCTCGAGAAGATTCCCGATCTGGTGAAGAGCCTGTCGGAGAAGATCGAGGGCCGGGACATCTAGCCCGGCGGTGCGCCGCAGCGGCTCCCTGTTGCAAGGCGGCAGGCTCCAGAAAATCCCCAATCGGATTTGACTCGGATCAAATCGGCGTTGTTCTCGCCTCCGCCGCATGGTCTAACTTCGCGCTGCTTTTCACGATCAACAGCACCTTTCGCGGAGACGACATGATGAGAGCCTCTTCCTTGAGCTTTTTGCTTGCCGTTCTGATCGCTCTGGCCGGACTTGTCTGGGGCATTGTGATGGCGATTGCGCAGGATCATTCCACCATGCCCGCCCATGCCCATCTCAACCTGCTCGGCTGGGTATCGTTGTTTCTGTTCGGCATGTTCTATCGCCTGCATCCGGCGCTCGATGCGGCGCGGATCGCGCGCCTGCAGGTCTGGAGCTGGGTGATCGGCACCATCGTGATGATCGTTGGCGTCGCCCTGCTGCACAGCCAGCGTCCGGGCGGCGACCCGCTGGCGGCCGCGGGCTCGGTCGTCGTGCTCATCAGCATGCTGTTGTTCGCGAGACTGGTGTTCCGCTACGAGCGGGCCGGGAAGCCCGCCTGATCCGGTCAGAAATTGGCGTCGCCGTCGCGCCGACGGTCGCGATCCGCACCGCCGACAGATCGAGCGTCTCGGCGATCTGCCGTGCCGCCGGCGTGGCGCGCCATCCGCGTCATCTGCTTCTGCAGGCCGGGCACCCGCTCCACCGGCATTTCGACGCCAAGGTCGCCGCGCGCCACCATCAGCGCGTCGGCCGCCTCGATGATCTCGGCAAGACCGTCGATCGTCTGCGGCTTCTCGATTTTTGACATCACAGCGGCGCGGCCGCGCACGATGCGCTTGGCCTCCAGCACGTCGTCAGGGCGCTGCACGAAGGACAGCGCCAGCCAGTCGCGGCCTCGAATAGCTTGCGGATCGTTGCGCTGTCGGAGGAGGCTGGGCCTAGCGTCGCGAGAAACCTTGATGCCGTCTCATTTGGGCGGTGCTGCTTTCGGCGGCGGCAGGATCGCGCCGGGCTGTCCGTTCGCCGGCGCGTTGGGCAGGCCGGGCAGGCCGCCCGAGCGCGGCACGTTCTGCTCGGCGGTCTCGGTGAGCTGCACCGTCCATGAACGCTGCTCGCCGGTATCGACCTCGAAATAGCCGGTGCGGTCGAAGCCGCGCGCGAGACAGTTGTCGGTGCCCTTGATGGTGAATTCCTTGTCGCGCGAGCACATGAAGGCCTGGCCCGACCATTCGCCGCCGCGATCGTAGTCGAGCGCGTAGATGTAATAATAACGGGCGATCAGCGTGCCCTTGAGCAGGGTCTCGCAGGATTTCGCCGAGACGTTCCACCAGCCTTCGGTGACCCAGCCTTCATTGTCCTTGTAGCCGAGCGCGATGCCGACGCGGCTCGAGGTGTTGTTGCAGAGCCGGAAATCGGCGGCGGCCGGCGCACTGGCACCGCACAGGGCACCAAGGGCGAGGATGCCGGTCAAAAGCAGCGGCGTCAGGCGGTGGGGCCAAAGCCGCGGCAGGGCAAGGGACAGACGGGGGGGCGGGGCAAAGCGCAGGATCATTTAGTCAAGCTATATCAATCGCGTGTGGATTTCCATGGACCCGGTGGCGGCTCCGGCGCCAGACGGGACGGTGTACCCGCCGTTGTGTCGAAAGATGTGGCAAAATCCATGGCAAGCGCCCATGTCTAGGCGCAGGATTTTGAGGCGGCGCGGCCCGAGCGGGCGCGGCCGCCCCGCAGGTTCAGGGAAAGGAAACAGCATGGCGATTGACCAGGGGACCAAAACGGAGCTTGAGGCAGCGGTGTTTCGCCGGCTTGTGGCCCATCTGCAGAAGCGCACCGACGTGCAGAACATCGACATGATGAATCTCGCCGGTTTCTGCCGCAACTGCCTGTCCAACTGGATGAAGGATGCCGCCGACGCAGCCGGGGTTGCGATGAGCAAGGACGACAGCCGCGAGGCGATCTACGGCATGCCCTACGAGGACTGGAAGGCGAAGTATCAGGCTGAGGCGAGCCCGGAGCAGATCGCCGAAATGCGCAAGAACGTCGCGAGCCACTAGAAGGCTGCATCACCGGCAGGCCAGCAATGCAAGCAAAGACCGGCGCGCCGCGCGCCGGTCTTTGTCGTCTGTGGACGGTGTGGATGACGCGTGCACCTGCCTTGACGGAACAGGCCGCGGTCACGAGTGTGACGCTGCAAACGCGACGGTCACGGACGCGTCCCGGCCCTCGACACCCGCCTTTAAAGTTCAGGAGTACCCAAGATGGCCACCGCTGCCGCTGCCCAGGAAAAAGACGACGTCGCGCATCGTTTCGCGAAGGATCAGCTCAAGGCCATCATCGAGCGCATCGAGCGGCTGGAAGAAGAGAAGAAGGCGATCTCCGACGACATCAAGGATGTCTATGCCGAGGCCAAGGGCAACGGCTTCGATGTCAAAGCGCTGCGCACCATCGTGCGCCTGCGCAAGCAGGACGCCAACGAGCGCGAGGAGCAGGAGACCATCCTCGAGACCTATATGCAGGCGCTCGGCATGCTGTGAGCCTCCGGGCAGCGATATCACTCGAACTCGTCATGGCCGGGCTCTGTCCCGGCCATCCACGTTCTGGCGATGCCGTCGTAACAAGACGTGGATGCCGGAATAAATCCGGCCATGACGGCTTGCAAAGTGGATTGGATCAGTCGTTACGCGGCTGAGCCGTTACCGCAGCGCGGCGGTACGGACGAACGAGGTGGTCGAGAGCGTCGCCACCGCGGTGCCGGTGAAGCGTTCGCAGACGAGGCCAAGTTGCGGGTCGCTTGAGAAGGTGATGGTCACCGCGCGCGTCGGCTTGGCGAAATGCGCGCTCATCATGGTCATGTCGGGATCGCCCAGCACCGAGGCGCGCAGCGAGGAATTGACGTCCGGCGCCAGGATCATCGCGCGCAGCCAGATATCGTTCATCTGTGTCGGCGCGGAGACCTTCGCCATGGTGGCGAGGCTGCTGCGCTGGCCCGGCACCGCCTTGGCGGCAATCGTCGTCACCGGCACCGGCATCGGATTGGCGGCGGCGGAAGCCGGGTGGGCCTGAGGCGGGATGGGCGCGCTCGCCGCCACCACCTTGCTGCGGTCGAGCAGCGGCGCGTAGGCCATCGCCTGCGAAACGTTGGACGGCAGGCTCGCGGTGACATGCGGATCGGCGGCGATCGCGGCGGCGCGGGCGCGCAGTCCGGCGACCTGCTCGGTCGATGCCGTTCGCGGCTCGTCGAAGTGATCATCCCAGAAGCCGCGCGCATTGATGATGTCGGCCGGGGTCTGCGGACGCGGCGCCTCGGCCTGTGCCATTCGCTGGCGCAGGACGGCGGGCTGCACCTGCGCGATCTCCTCCGGCGCGGCGGAGGCGACCTGATAGCTCGCGGTGTGCGCCGGCTTGGCGCGCGGCAGCGGCACCGCCTCGGCGATCTTGTCCTTCACGCTGGCATCGGCCGTGGCGATCACGCCGGGCTTGGCTGCGGTGTCGGGCGCGGCGGTGGTTTCCTCATCATCGTCGGCTTGCTTGCCGCGAAACAGGCTCGCCAGCAGGCTCGGTTTTTTGACCGAACTGGCGTCGTCGCCCTTGCGCTGCTGGATGTCGGCAAGCGCAAGCTGATAGCCGGGCAATGGATTGCCATCGGTCGGCAGATGCACGGTGCGGCCGTTCGGGAACACGCGCGCCAATTGATCGCGAGTCATGCGCGGCCAGTGCCGGATGTTGCCGGTGTCGAGATGCACGAAAGGCGAGCCGGAGGTGGGATAGAAGCCGACGCCGCCGCGCTGCAGGCGCAGTCCGGCGAAGCGGATCTGTTCGAGCGGCACGCCGGGGATGAAGAAATCCATCGCGTGGCCCTGCATGTGCTGGCTGTGGCGCGCCACTCCCGAAGAGCGGCGGCGCAGCATGGCGTTGGTCCTGGGCGAGCGATAGGCGGAGATGATCTGGATCGGCTGCTTGCCGTCGACGTCGCGATAGACCTCCCACAGGATGTCGAACAGATGACGATCCATCGTGGTGGAGTCCTGGCTGCGCCAGTCGCGGAGGAAGTGATTGAGTTTCTTCAGCGCCTCATCGTCATAGCGGCCGCTGCGCTTGAAAGTGACGGTGAGGTCTTCGCCGGAATGGGTGTGGTGGAAGGAGAGGGTGCGGCTATCGCCGACGGCGGAGGCGTCATGAACCGATCCGGCGCCAGCCAGCAGCAGCAATGTCGCAAGACTCCAGCGAATGCTGGTTTGCGACATGCGTACAGAGCGGTAGCTGCGTGGAAAACGACCCGCCACTTACAATCCCGTCAGAGAACTTAGTTCAGGATGCGCCCCCGCTACCCCACGCAGCGGAGAAGATAACCAGTTGTAAACATGCTCGGTTAACGGGAATTTACACCCCGTCACCGATCCCACAATCGCGAACTAACCCGTCGAGTATGGCAAAAAAGCGCCGCGCAGAAGGTAATCCGCGGTGGGATGGTTAATGCGGCGGGTTCCGCAGGCCCATACAAAAAGGGCTCCGCATCGCGCGAAGCCCTGATTTTCCGGAGAGAATCCGGAGAAGGTGCAATAGCCGGGTTGGCACTGGGGCCTGTCCGGCTATCTCCGGTTTTTGTTCAGTGCTGAGCGCGGCGGCGACGGCCCACCGGCTCCGGCGGGGTCGAGGGACCGCCGCCGAACAGCATCTGGAAGAAGTTCGGGCCGCTGCTGGCGTAACGATCCTCGCCCGGAATGTTGACATTGGTCGGGCGCGAATAGCTCGGCTGCGAGTGCGCCACCACCGCCTCGAGGTTCTTGCCCTCGACGCCCTTGAGTAGAGCGATGACACGCGCATCGCGGCCGTAGATGTCCTTGCGGAATTCCAGCACGCCGGCGTCATCCACGAACGCGGTCTGGTAGGTGATGTTGACCGGGATCGGGGTCGGGAAATTGATGTTGACCTCGCTGCGACCGTACATGCCGCGGATCTTCTCCGGGGTGTAGTGATCCTTCGGCAGCGCGATGCTGAGGAGGTTCGCGGCATACTGATCGGGGTTCTGCACCCGCATGCAGCCGTGGCTGAAGGCACGCTCTTCCTTGGCGAACAGATGCTTGTCCGGGGTGTCGTGCTGATAGACCAGAAACTTGTTCGGGAAGTTGAAGCGGATGCGGCCAAGCGCGTTGCCTTCGCCCGGTGGCTGCGAGATGTGCACCGAGCCGTCGCGGTTGCGCTCGAGCTTGAGACCCATGCGTTGCAGCACGGTCGGATCCTGCTGCAGCGCCGGCAGATATTCGTTGTAGATGATCGACGGCGGCACGTTCCAGGTCGGGTTGACGGTGATGTACTTCATCGTCTCGGTCAGTTCGGGCGTGGCGTGCTTGCCAGGCTTGCCGACCACAACACGGGTTTTCCAGACCTGCTCGCCGTTATGCATCAGCTTCAGCGTGTAGTCCGGGATATTGAGCATCACATAGGCATCGCCCAATTCCTTCGCGCCAAGCTGGCGCGGCAGCCAGCGCCAGCGCTCCATGTTGGCGCGCACGATGTCGATCTTGCGCTCGCTCTTCTGCCCGTTCAGGGCCTGCACCGTACGGTTGTCGAGAATGCCGGTCGCCCTCAGGTCGTTGTTCGCCTGAAACTTGCGCACTGCATCCGCGACCTTGGCGTCGTAATGCGCGTCGGTTGGATTCTCGGTGACGTGGAGCCGCGCGCGCAGCGCCGGCACGCGTTCGTCCTCGGCAACCGTCGGGTTCGGATTCTTCTTCGTCGGCTTGACGAATTTCAGCGTCTCGCCCTCGGCGATCTTCTTCGGGCCGTCATCGGTGACGCCACGCAATTCAGCGAGCTTGATCTTGAGGGTCTGATAGCCCTTATGCGGCGGGTTGTAGCCGTCGAGCGCGGCGGAGGCGTCCTTCGCGGTCGAGAGGTTGATCAGCACCTCGGTCGGATCGGTCGGGTGCTCCGGATACTTGATGTCGGCGCTGACCTGCGACCAGTGCATCCGGCCGCTCTGGGCGTGGCGGGCGTAGTCGAGCACGCTTTCGGTCAGCTTCAGTTCGGCATCGGCCTGTGCCTCGGGCGTGGCGGCCGCCGCGAAGTTCGGGATCGGATAGTCGGTCGGATCGAGTCCCTCGGCGGCGGCATCCTTCAGGCGCGACACCACGCTCTTGGCCCGCTCGGTGGCGGCGGCGCCGCTGGTCCACAGCGGGGCGTAGTTGCGATCCTTGTAGAAGGCTTCCACCGCGGTGCGCTCGTTCTTGCGGTCGAAATAGCGGCTGGCCTTGGTCGCGATGAGGTCGCGCAGTTTCTCGCCGAACGGATCGGCGACGGTGACCGTGCCGGTGGCCTGAGCAGGCTCGGCGGCGGGCACGGATGCGGTGGCGGGCTTCTCCGGCGCAGCCGCCGGAGTGGATGCGGCCTTCGCGGCCTCCGGTGCCGCGGTCTCGCTCTTGGCGGCCTCGGCTTTCGGAGTGTCGGGCTTGGTTTCCGTCTTCGCGGCTTCAGCGGCCTTCGGCGCGTCCGCCTTCACCGCATCGGTCTTGACGTCGGCAGCGGTGGGCGGCGGCACGAGGCTGGTGTCGGGCATGGGCACGGCGGCGCTGATCGCGGCATCGGCCGGCGTCTGCGCCGATTTCGGCATGAGCCGAGGTGGCGACGCCCGCAATCAGGAAGGTCGCCGCGACCGCGGCGAGGACGCGGTCGTAACCGGAACGGCCAGTCGAAGAATAGTGCATTCTCAACCTCTTGGGGCGAGCCGTTCCGTGCCCGGAGCGGCAGGTGGTCGAACGAGCCGCCCCCTCGGGGCGGCAGGTGGTCAGTGTCATCGGAACCTGTTGCGGGAGAACCGGCAAAGCGCCGTCCGGCAGCTTCGCCACGCATCCACGTTCGGCCGATTCAGCGCCAAAACGATACACGCGCCGGAACCCTGCGCCTAGTGTGGCGGCTCGTAAGGCCGCATCACTACAACGCGAGTTCGTTTGCGGACTTGCGAACCAAAACCACACTAGAATGATAGTTTTCTAGTGTCCCGAATCCGAAATTCGCTGCGGAGCGTGCTGCAAAGTGAGGCGAACTTCGGATTCGGGACACTGACAACGCGGTTTCAAGTCACGCGAAACTGACCGCAATTCCTGCCGTGTGGCAATCGTTCGCGCGAATCTGCCGCACGCTTTCTTGTGGTCTGTCACCAGCCCGCAACGGTTCAATGCCGAGTGGTTTTTTTGACATGCTCGCGTTGCGCGCAGGGTTCCTGCGTCAGCTGCCACGAGCGGTATCCGTGGAGGGGCTGGTGTCCTCCAGCTTGCGGTACAGCGTCGAGCGGCCGATCTTCAGCCGCCGCGCCACTTCCGACATCTGGCCGCGATAATGCGCGATGGCGAAGCGGATTGCCTCGGCCTCCAGTTCCTCCAACGGCCGCATCTCGCCGGCGGCGTCGAGCATCTGCAACTGGCCCCGGCCCGGTTCGGCATGAATCATGGCCGGCGCGATCGGTGCATCGGAATGGTCCATCACCTCGGTCGCGGCCATCGGCGGGGAGGCGACCAGCGTCAGCGGCTCGCCCGGTGCCGGCGCGGCGGTGACGGTGGTGATGATCTGGGCGAAATCCTGCGGCCGCAACTCGTCGCCGTCGCTCATCACCACGGCGCGATACACCGCGTTCTCGAGCTGGCGCACATTGCCCGGCCAGTCGGCATGAGCGAGGTAGCTCATCGCCTCGCCGCTGATGCGGGTGATCGGGCGGTTCTCCTCGGCGCAGAAGCGGGCGAGGAAATGGCGCAGCAGATGCGGGATGTCCTCGCGGCGCGTGCGCAGCGGCGGAATGGTCAGCGGCAGCACGTGCAGGCGATAGAACAGATCCTCGCGGAAATGACCGGCCTTCACATGGTTGAGCAGATTGCGGTTGGTCGCCGAGATGATGCGGACATCGACCTTGACCGGCTTGCGGCCGCCGACCGCCTCGACCTCGCCCTGCTGCAAGGCGCGCAACAGCTTGACCTGCGCGGCGAGCGGCAGTTCGCCGATCTCATCGAGGAACAGCGTGCCGCCGGAGGCTTCGACGAATTTGCCGGCGTGGCGCTCGGTGGCGCCGGTGAAGGCGCCCTTCTCATGGCCGAACAGGATCGATTCGACGAGATTGTCGGGGATCGCGCCGCAGTTGACGGTGACGAACGGCTTGCTGGCGCGCTCCGACGAGCCGTGAATGGCGCGCGCGATCAATTCCTTGCCGACGCCGGACTCGCCCTCGATCAGCACCGGGATCGCCGAGGTCGCGGCCTTCTTGCCCATCGCGATCACGTTGCCCATCGCCTCGGAGCGGGTGACGATGTCCTTGAAAGTCAATTTGCCTTCGCGGCTGTGGCGGATGCGCTGCAATTCGCCCTTGAGCGCGCTGGTATCGAGCGCGTTGCGCAAGGAGACCTGCAGCCGCTCGATGCCGACCGGCTTGACCACGAAATCCTGCGCGCCGGCGCGCATCGCCGACACCACATTGTCGATGCCGCCATGCGCGGTCTGCACGATCACCGGAATATTGAGGCTGAGCTCGCGCATCCGGGCGAGCACGCCGAGGCCATCGAGGCCCGGCATCACCAGATCGAGCATCACGGCGTCGATCGCCGGTCCCTCGTTCTGCGTCAGCGCGCCGATCGCGGCGTCGCCGCTCTCCACCACCACGGTCTTATAGCCGCAGCGCTGCACCATATTCTCGACAAGACGCCGCTGGATTGCGTCGTCGTCAGCGATGAGAATGGTGGCAGGCATGGTATTCCTCGATAATCACGACTATCTGTCTCGAATCGGGGCACTCTCGCCGATGCCGATTAACGGCCTCTTAAGAGTTGGCGTCGGGATGACGTTTCTGTCCCGCCGTCTGGTCCAAAGCGCATAACACTGGGTTGGAAAACATGGCTGCACGTTCGTCCTCCGCCGTCCGCAAACCGTCCGCGAAACCGAAGGCCGCGAAATCGGCCAAAGCCAAGCCCGCCGCGAAATCCAAATCCGCCGTGAAATCCAAACCGGTTGCGAAGGCCAAGGCGTCCAAGCTGCCCGAATGGAATCTCGCCGACCTCTACAGTTCGATCGAGGCGCCGGAGATCGCGCGCGATCTCGACCGGCTCGATGCCGACTGCGCCGCGTTCGAGGTCGAATATAAAGGCAAGCTCGCCGAGGAGACCGCCAAGCCAGATGGCGGCACCTGGCTCGCCGCAGCGGTCAAGACCTATGAGGCGATTGATGATCTGATCGGCCGGCTGATTTCCTATGCCGGCCTGATTCATGCCGGCGACACCGTCGATCCGGCGATCTCGAAGTTCTACGGCGATGTCTCCGAGCGCATCACCAATGCCTCGACCCATCTGCTGTTCTTCACCCTCGAACTCAACCGCATCGACGACGCGGTGATCGAGCGCGCGATGCAGACGCCCGCACTCGGCCATTACCGGCCGTGGATCGAGGACAGCCGCAAGGACAAGCCCTACCAGCTCGAGGACCGGGTCGAGCAGTTGTTCCACGAGAAATCGTCGACCAGCTACGGCGCCTGGAACAGGCAGTTCGACCAGACCATCGCGGGACTTCGCTTCAAGGTCGGCGGTAAGGAGCTCGCCATCGAGCCGACGCTGAACCTGTTGCAGGACCGCGCGCCGGACAAGCGCAAGGCGGCGGCGCAGGCGCTGGCGAAAACCTTCAAGGACAATGAGCGCACCTTCGCGCTGATCACCAACACGCTGGCCAAGGACAAGGAAATCTCCGACCGCTGGCGCGGCTTCCAGGACGTCGCGGACTCCCGCCATCTCGCCAACCGCGTCGAGCGCGAGGTGGTGGACGCGCTGGTGGCGTCGGTGCGCGCGGCCTATCCGCGGATCTCGCACCGTTATTATGCGCTGAAGGCGTCGTGGTTCAAAAAGAAGAAGCTCGCGCATTGGGACCGCAACGCGCCGCTGCCCTTCGCCGCCACCGGCAGCATCGAATGGAACGATGCCAAGGCCACCATCCTGAAGGCCTATGGCGATTTCTCGCCGCAGATGGCGACCATCGCCAAGCAATTCTTCGATGATCGCTGGATCGATGCGCCGGTGCGGCCGGGCAAGGCGCCCGGCGCGTTCTCGCATCCGACCACGCCGTCGGCGCATCCCTATGTGCTGATGAATTATCAGGGCAAGCCGCGCGATGTGATGACGCTCGCCCACGAACTCGGCCACGGCGTGCATCAGGTGCTGGCGGCGAAGCAGGGCGCGCTGATGGCGCCGACGCCGCTGACGCTGGCGGAGACCGCGAGCGTGTTCGGCGAGATGCTGACCTTCAAGCGCCTGTTGGCGCAGACCAAGAACGCCAAGCAGCGTCAGGCGCTGCTCGCGGGCAAGGTCGAGGACATGATCAACACGGTGGTGCGCCAGATCGCGTTCTACTCATTCGAGCGCGCCATCCATACCGAGCGGCGCGAGGGTGAACTCACCGCGCAGCGCATCGGCGAACTCTGGCTGTCGGTGCAAGGCGAGAGCCTCGGCCCGGCGATCGAGATCAAGCCGGGCTACGAGACGTTCTGGATGTATATCCCGCACTTCATCCATTCGCCGTTCTATGTCTACGCCTATGCGTTCGGCGATTGCCTGGTGAACTCGCTCTATGCGGTCTACGAGAACGCGGCCGAGGGTTTTGCCGAGCGTTATCTCGAAATGCTCGCCGCCGGCGGCACCAAGCATTATTCCGAACTGCTGGCGCCGTTCGGGCTCGACGCCAAGAATCCGACCTTCTGGGACGGCGGTTTGTCCGTGATCGAGGGCATGATCAGCGAGCTGGAGGCGATGGGGTAGGCGTGCACGGCGCGCCGCGCGGGGGCCGCCGGCCCCTGCGGCTCGGGCAGGGCGCGCGTTCCCCATGGGAACATGCCGCCGGCGGCAAGAAAATTGCTCAAAATCTGAAATCGATGGTGGTTTTGTTCAAAAAAGCCGGCGTTTGCCGTCACGAACGAGGCAATGGAAGCCGTCTACAACTTTTTGCTTAGTTGCAGGCCTTCCTGCCGTTGCCCTGCTGCCACAATTGCGGTATTGCGCGTCCAAAGTATACCAGCGCTGGAGGGACAAATGGCTAGCCACGGAGAGGTCGCCTACACGACCGCAGACGGCAACGATTACGCCGCTCATGAACAGACCTATGAAGGTTTTCTCGCGCTCGTGAAATACGGCAGCATTGCCGTGATTGCGGTCCTCACTCTGATGGCCCTCTTCCTTCTCTGAACTTTGCGATGCATGGCCGCTCCCGCCCCCCTGGGGCGAGTCGGCCGTTGTCCTGAGCTCTTCTGAACATCAACGGGCCGCCCCGCCGCAAAGCGGTGTTTTCGTGCGGGACCGGCCCAGTCATACGCGAGCGTGAGGTCGCGGGAGGCTTTATGAAGATTGCGATTGCCAAGGAAATTGACGCGGCCGAACCGCGCGTCGCGGCGACGCCCGACACGGTGAAGAAATTCAAGTCGCTCGGCATCGACGTGGCGATCGAGCCGGGTGCGGGCATCAAGTCCGGCCTACTCGATGCCGACTATCAGGCGGTCGGCGCCACTGTCAGCGCTGATGCGGTGAAGGATGCCGACATCGTCATCAAGGTGAAGCGTCCGGAAGCGGGCGAGCTTGCGACCTATAAGAAGGGCGCGCTCGTCATCGCCATCATGGACCCCTACAACAACGAAGCCGCGCTCAAGACCCTGGCGTCGGCGGGCGTGTCCGCTTTCGCGATGGAGCTGATGCCGCGCATCACCCGCGCGCAGGTGATGGACGTGCTGTCGTCGCAGGCGAACCTCGCCGGCTATCGCGCCGTGATCGAGGCCGCCGAGTCCTTCGGCCGCGCCTTCCCGATGATGATGACCGCGGCCGGCACCGTGCCCGCCGCGAAGGTGTTCGTGATGGGCGTCGGCGTCGCTGGCCTGCAGGCGATCGCCACCGCGCGCCGCCTCGGCGCCGTGGTCACCGCGACCGACGTTCGCCCGGCGACGAAAGAACAGGTCGAAAGCCTCGGCGCCAAGTTCCTCGCGGTCGAAGACGAGGAATTCAAGAACGCGCAGACGGCGGGCGGCTACGCCAAGGAAATGTCCAAGGAATATCAGGCCAAGCAGGCCGCGCTCACCGCCGAGCACATCAAGAAGCAGGACATCATCATCACCACGGCGTTGATCCCGGGCCGGCCCGCGCCGAAGCTCGTGACCGCCGAGATGGTGGCCTCGATGAAGCCCGGTTCGGTGCTGGTCGATCTTGCGGTCGAGCGTGGCGGCAACGTCGAAGGCGCGAAGGCCAACGAGATCGCGGAGGTCGGCGGCGTCAAGATCATCGGCTTCACCAATCTGGCCGGCAAGGTCGCGGCGTCCGCGTCGAACCTCTACGCGCGCAACCTGCAGGCCTTCATCGAGACGCTTTACGACAAGGAGAGCAAGTCGCTCGCCGTGAAGTGGGACGATGAACTCGTCAAAGCCACCGCGCTGACCAAGGACGGCGCGGTCATCCATCCGAACTTCCAGCCGAAAGCATAGGGAGCACAGCCATGCATGGTCTTGAGGCCGTCGATCCGTTTGTTTTCCGGTTATCGATTTTCGTTCTCGCCGTTTTCGTCGGCTATTTCGTGGTGTGGTCGGTGACGCCCGCGCTGCACACGCCGCTGATGTCGGTCACCAACGCGATTTCATCCGTCATCGTGGTCGGCGCGCTGCTTGCCGTCGGCGTGGCGCTGGTCGGCAATGACGATGGCCCGCTCTGGGCGCGCGCGTTTGGTTTCATCGCGCTGGTCTTTGCCTGCGTGAATATTTTTGGCGGCTTCCTTGTGACCCAGCGCATGCTGGCGATGTACAAGAAGAAGCAGAAGTGACGGGGCAGGGCCAATGAACGCTAACCTCTCGGCGCTGCTCTATCTGGTTGCAGCCGTCCTCTTCATCCTCTCGCTGCGCGGGCTCTCCAGCCCCGCATCCTCCCGTCAGGGCAATTTCTTCGGCATGGTCGGCATGGCCATCGCCGTCGCCACCACGCTTGCCGCGCATCCGCCGGCCAGCGCGACCGGCTGGATCCTCGTCATCCTCGGCATCGCCATCGGCGGTGCGATCGGTGCGGTGATCGCGCGCCGTGTGCCGATGACGGCAATGCCGGAACTGGTCGCGGCCTTCCACTCGCTGGTCGGCATGGCAGCGGTGCTGGTCGCGGCTGGCGCGTTCTACGCGCCTGCGGCCTTCGATATCGGCACCCGTGGCAACATCCACGCCTCCAGCCTCGTTGAAATGTCGCTCGGCGTCGCCATCGGCGCGCTGACCTTCACCGGCTCGGTGATCGCGTTCCTGAAGCTGTCGGGCCGCATGAGCGGCGCGCCGATCATTCTGCCGGCACGCCACCTCATCAACATCGCGCTGGCGCTGGCGCTGGTGTTCTTCATCTATGGCCTCGTCACCTCGCAGAGCACGGTGGACTTCTGGCTGATCACCATCCTCGCGCTGGTGCTCGGCGTCCTGATCATCATCCCGATCGGCGGCGCGGATATGCCGGTCGTGATCTCGATGCTCAACTCGTATTCGGGCTGGGCGGCGGCGGGCATCGGCTTCACGCTGGGCAACTCGGCGCTGATCATCACCGGCGCGCTGGTCGGCTCTTCGGGTGCGATCCTGTCCTACATCATGTGCCACGCGATGAACCGCTCCTTCATCTCGGTCATCCTCGGCGGCTTCGGCGGCGACAGCGCGGGTCCGGCAGCGGCCGGCTCCGGCGAAGTCAAGCCGGTGAAACTCGGCTCGGCGGACGACGCGGCCTTCATCATGAAGAACGCGCAGAAGGTCATCATCGTCCCCGGCTACGGTATGGCGGTGGCGCAGGCGCAGCACGCGCTGCGCGAAATGGCCGACACGCTGAAGAAGGAAGGCGTCGAGGTGAAGTACGCCATCCATCCGGTGGCGGGCCGCATGCCCGGTCACATGAACGTGCTGCTGGCGGAAGCCAACGTGCCCTACGACGAGGTGTTCGAGCTCGAGGACATCAACTCGGAATTCGCGCAGGCCGACATCGCCTTCGTGATCGGCGCCAACGACGTCACCAACCCGGCGGCGGAAGAAGATCCGTCCTCGCCGATCTACGGCATGCCCGTGCTGCAGGTCTGGAAGGCCGGCACCGTGATGTTCATCAAGCGCTCGCTGGCTTCCGGCTATGCCGGCGTCGACAACCCGCTGTTCTATCGTGACAACACGATGATGCTGCTGGGCGACGCCAAGAAGATGACGGAGAACATCGTCAAGGCGATGTGATCCGATTTGCTCCGAACAAGCCCGGCCTCGCTCTGCGCGGCCGGGCTTTTTCATGCCTATGGTCCGGGGGCGAGGCCAACATTACAGGTAATATGGTGGTAATATTGAGTTAATGTTGGCCGAATGGCGTTTTACAGCGCCGCCTTGGCTGATCTAGTCTCGCCGTATGAGCGCCCATACGCAGATGCCGCGGTCGGCCTGGCTATTCCCTGCACTGGCGGTGGTGTTTTTCGGCGTCACCGCAATTCCGTCTCTCGGCATCGGCTTTTCCTCATCGCCCGGTGGGCTGGTGTTCGCCGCGATCCTGCTGGTGATCCTGTTCGGCACGGTGTTCGCCGCCGTCCATCACGCCGAGGTCATCGCCGAGCGCGTTGGCGAGCCGTATGGCACGCTGCTCTTGACGTTGGCGGTGACGATCATCGAGGTCGCTTTGATCGCCACCATCATGCTCGGCGAGAAGTCCGCACCGACGCTGGCGCGCGACACGGTGTTCGCGGTGGTGATGATCGTGTGCAACGGCCTTGTCGGCATCTGCATCCTGGTCGGCGGCCTGCGCTATCGCGAGCAGGATTTTCAGATCACGGGCGCAAACCTCTATCTCAGTGTCTTGATCGTGTTCGCGACCATCACCCTGATCATGCCGAACTACACGCTGACCACGCCGGGCCCGGTCTATTCCGCGAGCCAGCTCGGCTTCGTCGATATCGTCACCATCATCCTGTATGGCGTTTTTCTCTACGTTCAGACCGTCCGCCATCGCGATTATTTCATCCTCGGCGGGGGCGGCGATGAGGGGCACGCCGCGGCTTCGGCGCGCATGCTCACGGCGAGTGTTGTGCTGCTGCTGGTCTCGCTGACGGCGGTCGTGCTGCTCGCCAAGGTGTTTTCGCAGGTGGTCGATGCCGGTGCGGCTGCGATCGGCGCGCCGCCAGCCTTTGCAGGCATTGTCGTCGCGGCATTGGTGCTGCTGCCGGAGAGCATCGCCGCGCTTGCCGCCGCGCGCAAGAACGACCTGCAAAAGAGCATCAATCTCGCGCTCGGCTCCTCGCTCGCCACCATCGGGCTGACCATCCCGGCCGTATCGGCAACGGCTTATTTTCTGGACAAGCAACTGGTTCTCGGCCTCGGCCCGCAGGAAATGATCCTACTGGTCATGACCATCTTTCTGAGCCTGCTTACCTTCGGTACCGGCCGCAGCAACATCCTGTTCGGCATGGTTCACGTCCTGGTGTTTGCGGTGTTTATCTTTCTGGTGTTCGCGCCTTAACCGTCTGCAAAGCTTTAAAATCTACACCAGCCCTCGATTGCCACCGATCGGTCGCAGTTGATCCCTCAATCGGCCCCAAAGTTCCGGCATGCAGAGGCCCTCGGGGAAGTGGTTTGGCGATGATCAAGAAATTGCTGTCGAAATATTTCATGGAAGTGATCCCTTCCATCATTGCGACGGTGGTCGGCGCCTACATCGTCACGCACTACATCAATGCGAGGCCCGCAGCCGATAAGCCTCCTGCCACAGCAAGTGCGCCCGCGGCGCCGACCAAGGCGGTGAGCGCGCCTCCGGCGCCTGCCAAGACGGAGACGGTTAAGACCGAGCCGTCCCGGAACGACGTTGTTCGTCCAGAGACTCGCAGCAAGCCTGAAGTCGCGAAACCGGAGACGGCGAAGGCGGACGACTCTGACAATCGGAACGAGAAGGCGTCCAGCCGCAGCCAGCGTCATCACCAGTCGGTGGTGAAGGAGAAGGCGGCCGCAAAGCCTGCGGCGCCGGCGGAAGCTGCGACCGCTGAGGATCAGCGCGATGCCAATGAAATCGCCCGGGCTGCGATTGAGCGCCTGCGCGCCGAACAGCCCCATGCCGCCGAGGCAGCCAAGCCTGTTGAAGCTAGAATCCCTGACAGGGCGCCTGAGCGCGCCAAGGTCAATGCCGTGGTCTATGCGCCTCCGGTGATGGCGCCTCCGGTAACGACGCCTGTGCCGGCCGCGGCTCCGCTGCAGCCGTTGCCGCCGGCTGCGATCACGCCGCCCCCGGCGCGGGAGGTGTCGATCCCGGCGGCTCCTGTGCCTGTCGCGACCCCGCCTCAGGCGCCGGTCCGGACGACGGAAGAGGATCGCTCACGTCTGACTCCGCCTGCGGATATTCCCGAGCGCCCGCTCGATCTGCGCGCCAAGGACAATACCTCGGTTGCCGAGGACGTGGTGTCCGCCGCGCGGTCGGTGTTGCAGTCAGTGGTGCCGCGCTAGGCCTTTGCGGTCGTCTTGCGGCTTTCTTTCTTCTTGGCAGCTTTTTCCGAGAAAACAGGCTGATCTTCCGGAGCGGCGACCTGTTCGAGAAATTCCTTCACGCTGCTGACCTGGCCGGCATTGCTCGCCACGTAGCCGGGGAGCGTGGCGACAGCGTCGTGAAACTCATCGCCCTTCATGATCTCGATGATGCGTTGCATCGGCTCGGTTTCGAGAAACGACCGGCGTCCGACAAAGAAATAATCCTCGGTCAGAAGCCGGATGAAATCGAGACCGAACTGGCGCGCGGCCGCCTCCACGCCGAAGCAGGCATCCGCCATGTCGCTGGCGACATAGGCTGCGACGGCGGCATGGGTGAATTCCATCTGCTGCGCGTCGTTGATCTTGGATGGCTTGATCTTGTGCAGATTGAGCAATTGGTCGAACAGCAGGCGCGTTCCTGAATCGTGATCGCGATTGACGAAGCGGGCTTTCTGCTCGACGAGGTCGTGCAGCGTATCGATCTTCAGCGGATTGCCCCGTTGGACCATCAAACCCATTTCACGCGTCACGAAACTGATGACGCGGTCTTCCCGCGGATCGAGCCATTCGGTGAGGGTTGCGATATTGCGCGGACGCAGTTCACCGCGTGGCAGATGCACGCCTGACAGGTCGCAGGCGCCCTGCGCCAGCGACACCAGGGAGTTCTGGTTGCTGACATAACGCAGGTCGACACCGATGCCGGGGACGCGATCGAACAACTCGCGCAATTTGGAGACCGCAAAGCCATGGCTGGCATGAACGCGGATTACTGACGGCTGCTGATGCAGGAACGGCTTGATCTCGGTCGCAAGTTCCTGCGCGAGATTCTCGAGCTGCAGGCCGAGGCGCGCCTCGAGTCGCTGGCCAGCCCACACCAGCCTTTCGCCGAATGGTGTCAGCGTGGTGCCCTTGCCGCGCTGACGCTCCACCAGCGGCACGCCGAAGAAATCCGACCATTGTTCGATCAGATTCCAGACGTGTCGATACGACAGCCGCGCGTGTGCGGCCGCGCTGGTGAGCTTCCCGGTCTGCCGGATTTCATTGAGGATTCCGAGCATGACCACCGCGGTTTGCGGGCTGCCTTCTTTGCGAAACCGCCAGATGGTTTCGATCTTGATATTCAGCACAGCGACCATCCATATGAATAACAGATCATATCAGCCAAAGACACTGGCGTGATTTATCATATTTACCAAAGGGTATTTCCTTCCCATGCTGGATGCAACAACGGAGGAAATATGATGTCAACAGCATATGATTTAGATTATGCGGAAACTCGCTCCAGCACGCGCATTCCCAACAAGCTGCTGCTGATCGATGGTCGCCATATCGCATCAGCATCCGGCCGTACCTTCAAGGCGCTCAATCCGGCGACGGAAGAAGTGATCGCAACAGTCGCGGAGGCTGGCGAGGCTGACGTCAATCGTGCGGTCGCCGCCGCGCGTCGCGCTTTTGAAGGACCGTGGCGCGCCATGCGCGCGGCCGAGCGCGGCCACATTCTGCTGCGGCTTGCGGATCTGATGAAGAAGCACACCGACGAGATCGCCAATCTGGAAAGTCTCGATGCGGGCAAGCCGATCGCTGGCGTGCTGCGCCAGGATCTCCCCGCCGCGATCGATACGTTGACCTATTACGCGGGCTGGGCCGACAAGATTCTCGGTGAGGTGGTGCCGACCCGCGATGACGCGCTGACCTATACGACGCGCGATCCGGTCGGCGTGGTGGCGGCGATTGTGCCGTGGAATTTCCCGCTGATGATCGGCATGTGGAAGCTCGCGCCGGCATTGGCTTGTGGTTGCACCGTGGTGATGAAGCCTGCGGAGCTGACGTCGTTGTCGGCGCTTCGGATCGGCGAGCTTGCGCTCGAAGCCGGTCTGCCGTCCGGCGTCCTCAACATCGTGCCTGGTCCGGGCCGTGTTGTTGGCGACGCGCTGGTCAATCACCCGGACGTCGACAAGGTAACGTTCACCGGCTCGCCCGGCGTCGGCCGCGGAATCATGCGCGGCGCTGCCGGCAACTTCAAACGCGTGTCGTTGGAGCTTGGCGGTAAATCAGCCAACGTGATTTTCGACGATGCCAATGTTGCTCTTGCCACGCGCGCGGCTGCGTCAGGCATCTTCTTCAATGCCGGCCAGGTCTGCTCGGCGGGGTCGCGCGTGCTGGCGCAGGAGAAGGTCTATGACGAGGTCGTGGAGCGGTTGACACAGCGCGCCAAGGCGATCCGGATGGGCGATCCATCCGATCGCGCCACCGCGCTTGGCCCGGTGATTTCCGAAAAGCAGATGAAGAGCATCCTCGACTATGTCGATATCGGCCAGAAGGAAGGCGCCACGCTGACCACCGGCGGCCAGCAAGTCGGCGATCGGGGGTACTTCATCAGTCCGGCGGTGTTCGCGAACGTCAAACACGAGATGCGGATTTCGCAGGAGGAGATTTTCGGCCCCGTGGTCAGCGTCATCAAGTTCAAGGACGAGGAAGACGCGATCCGTATCGCCAACGGCACCGCGTTCAGTCTCGCCGCCGGTGCGTGGAGCAAGGATATCGGTCGCCTGCAGCGTTTCGCCAAGCATGCCAAGGCGGGCACGGTGTGGCTCAACACCTATGGCTATACCGACGTGCGCTTGCCGTGGGGTGGAGCGGGTGATTCTGGCCTTGGCCGTGAGCACGGCACCGCCGCGCTCGAGAACTTCACCGAACCCAAGGCGGTGTGGCTCAATCTGAACGGCTAGTGCGGGGCGGTCGCTACCCCGCTTTCGGGCGGACGTAGATATATCCAAAACAAAAACGCGGGCTTCGCAGCCCGCGTTTTTGTTTCTGAAATCGTCAGACGAATTAGCGCGGTCCGCGCGGACCGGCACCAGGGCCGCCAGCGCCACGGCCGCCGCGATCGGCACCGGGACCAGCGCCGAACACCGGCTTCGGCTTCATCGGCAGCAGACCTTCGCGCTGCAGCTTCTTGCGCGCCAGCTTGCGGGCGCGGCGAACGGCTTCCGCCTTCTCGCGCGCCTTCTTCTCTGACGGCTTTTCGTAGTGGCCGCGAAGCTTCATCTCGCGGAAAATGCCCTCGCGCTGCATCTTCTTTTTCAGCGCCTTGAGAGCCTGGTCGACATTGTTATCGCGAACGAGAACCTGCACGCGGCATCCTTTATGGTTCAAATTGGAATGCGGGAAGGGGCCGAAAACGGCCGCGTCCTACCCTTCAAGGGCGCCGATGTAGCAGATCGAACCCCTATTGTCCACCTGCGGGGCCGCAAACCGGGGCCGAAAACCGTGATTTCCCGCCTATTTCGTGGAGGTGGCGAGTGGCTCGACGACCGTGACGTGGCCCATCTTGCGGCCGGGCCGGGCGGTCCCCTTGCCATAAAGATGGACGGTGGCGCCGGGTTTCGTCAGCCACTGCCCGTAGTCCAGGATCTCGTCGCCGATCAGGTTGGTCATGGTCACGGAACCGTGGCGCACCGGGTGCGCCAGCGGCCAGCCTGCGATCGCACGGATATGCTGCTCGAATTGCGATACCGACGCCCCGTCGAGTGTCCAGTGCCCTGAATTGTGGACCCGGGGCGCAATCTCATTGACCAGCAAGGCCGGTTTCTTGCCGCCGGTTACGACAAACAGTTCCACCGCCAGCACGCCGACATAGTCAAGGGCGGTGGCGATCTTGCCGGCGATGTCGCGGGCCTGCGCGGCCAGCGCCTCGGAGATCGCCGCGGGAGCGTGGGAGGTCTTCAGGATATGGTCGCGGTGCTCGTTTTCGGTGACGTCGAAGCAGACGACTTCGCCATTCGCACTGCGGGCGGCGATCACCGAAATTTCGCGCTCGAACGGCACGAATCCCTCGAGGATCGCCGATTTGGTGGCGAGCGCCTCCCAGACGGCCTGAGGATTGTCGCCGTCACGAACGATGACCTGACCTTTGCCGTCATAGCCAAAGCGACGGGTCTTCAGCACGGCGGGCAGGCCGATCCGGTCGATCGCGCTGACAAGGTCCTGCGCCGAGGACACGCTGGCGTAGGGCGCGGTTGGAATGCCGAGCGAGGTGACGAAGTCCTTCTCCGCGATCCGGTCCTGCGTCGTCTCCAGCACCTTGGTGTTGGGCAGCACCGGCCGCCGCGCCGAAAGGATCATCGCGGTCGCCGCCGGCACGTTCTCGAATTCGTAGGTGATGACGTTGACGTCTGCGGCGAACAACTCCAGCGCCTCGACATCGGCGTATTCGGCGCACGTCGCGTGTTGCACCACGTCAAAGGCGGGTGAATCCGGATCGGGCGAGAAAACCTGAGCCTTGAGGCCGAGACGGGCCGCGGCCAGAGCCAGCATCCGTCCCAATTGTCCGCCACCGAGAATTCCGATGGTGTCGCCGGGCTTCAGCGCCACCTGCTTGTTCGATGTCACGCGGAATCCTCCGGCCGTTCCTTGACGGCCTCGGTCTGTTGTTGGCGCCAGGCGGTAAGCCGGGCGGCAAGCTTGGTGTCGGTGAGTGCCAGGACGCTTGCGGCCAGGAGCGCCGCATTAATAGCGCCGGCCTTGCCGATGGCCAAGGTTCCGACTGGGATGCCGGCGGGCATTTGCACAATTGAATAAAGGGAATCGACGCCCGACAGCGCCTTGGACTCGACCGGAACGCCAAACACCGGCAACTCGGTTAGTGCTGCGGTCATGCCGGGCAGATGTGCCGCGCCGCCTGCTCCGGCCAGAATGACCTTGAAGCCCGCTGTCTTCGCACCCTTGGCGAAGGCATAAAGACGGTCCGGCGTGCGGTGGGCAGAAATGATCAGCCGCTCGTGCGCGATTTCAAGCGCGGTCAGCGTCTGGGCGGCATGTTGCATGGTCGCCCAGTCGGACTGGCTTCCCATAATGATGGCGACGGGAGAACTCATGGCGGCTCGTCAGGGAACCTTAGGAAAAAGAGCAAGGATTATAGAGGCGGCCCATTGCCGGACAACCGGCGCGAGATGTCTCGATATATTCATGGTCAATATCGACAAGTGCCAGCAAAATCTACTGAAAATACGATTTTGCTGAAGTCGTAGGCTGCGGCCGGCAAAGGCAATCAGGCAATAATGTCGGGAGTGATCTGATCTTCCAGAAAAGCGATGCGGTCACGCAACTGCAGCTTTCGTTTCTTCAGGCGTTGCAACCGCAACAGGTCCGGCGCTGGCGAGTGTTGCAGCGCCTCGATCGCCGCGTCGAGGTCGCGATGTTCCTGCTGCAGTCTCGCAAGCTCGAGGCCAAACTCGTGATTGTCCTGTTCTGCCATGGCGTATCGACTTAAATCACATATCGATTTGATCCTTCGACGCTCTGCACAAGTAAAACGCGAAGGATGACTGCATTGAACTCATTGGAACGGTGCCTTGCCTTCATTGCAGAAAAAGCACCGAAGGGCCAGCTGTCCTCAAATAGTCCTGATTTGGCTAAAATGTCGCAACAGCTTTTCAATATTTTGTTGCAGGCATCGAAAAATCCGAGCGGTTGTTTCGCGCATCCGAGTCGACACTATGAAACGATGATGTAGACTTATCTGTCCAGATTTACACCGAGGCCCACGAGAGAAGGAGACTTCTTATGGCAATTGAGGCGCATCTCGTTGAACTGGAACGCAAACACCGCAATCTCGAAAGTGAGTTGCACGAAGCTCTCCGGCATCTGTCGACCGACGATACCCGGATCATCGAATTGAAGCGCCGCAAGCTGGTCCTGAAGGACGAAATCGAGCGCATCAAACTCTCCAAGAGTGCGACGGTTCACTGAAGCGCACTGAAACCAAACTCCACTCACCGCCGAAGGTGGTACCAACCGGTGACGAACCGTCATCCGGCATGTGCTGGGTATGTGGAATGGTCCAGTTTCGGTTTGGTCGGGCCTGCCGGTCAGGCCTTAAGCAGCAGCATCACATGATCGGCGATCGCCAGGGATGACGTCAGCCCCGGCGATTCGATGCCGAATAGATTGATCAGCCCGTTGAGGCCGTGGAACCGGCAATCCTGGATCAGGAAATCCTGCACCGCGACCGCCGGAGGCACGATTTTGGGCCGGATTCCGGAATAGCTCGGGATCAGTGCGCCATCCGGCAGGTCGGGCCAATAGCGCCGGATCGCCGGATAAAACCGTTCCGCGCGCGCCGGCTCGACCGCGTAGTCGAGGGTGTCCACCCATTCGACGTCCGGGCCGAAGCGCGCCTGACCCGCCATGTCGAGCGTCAGATGAACGCCCAGCCCCCCGGGTTCGGGCACCGGATAGATCAGGTGTGAGAACGGCGCCCGCCGCGCGCAGCTGAAGTAGTTGCCCTTGGCAAAATATGTCGGCGGAATTTGCTCCAGCGGTAGCCCATCGATCATGCGGGCCACGGCGGTAGCCTGCAGGCCGGCTGCGTTGATCAGCAGACGGCACGCCATGGTGGCGGGATGTTCACCGCCCGCTTCAACGATGAAGCCTCCGGCCTCTGCCTTGGCGCGAAGCAGCGGCGCATGGAAAGCGAAGGCCGCCCCGCTATTTTCCGCATCGCCCCGCAACGCCAGCATGTAAGCATGGCTATCGATAATGCCCGTCGAGGGGGATAACAGCGCGCCGACACAAGCGAGGGCCGGTTCGAGCGCGCCGGCTTTGCTGGCATCGAGCACCTCGAGGTCGGTCACGCCATTGGCTTCGGCGCGGGCCTTGATTGCCAGCAGCTTCTCGCTTTCCTGTTCTGAAGTCGCGACAATCAGCTTGCCGCATCGGCGGTGCGCCACGCCATGATCGGCGCAGAACTCATACAGGGCCTGTTTGCCGCTGACGCACAACCGCGCCATCAGGCTGTCGGCGGGATAATAAATGCCAGCGTGGATCACTTCGCTGTTGCGCGAGGAGATGCCGGTGCCGATGTCGCCCGCTACCTCCAGCACCACCACCTCGCGACCGGCTTGCGCCAGCCGCCGGGCGATCGCAAGGCCGACAACTCCCGCTCCGACAACGACACATTCAATGTGGTCCATGCCGTCCTCTGCCCTGGCCAAGGCGGTGCGGAAAGGTGCTCGTTTCAGGTCGAGCCGGCATCGACCGAGGTTGCTGTCATTAGGAGGGCGTTAAGCATGCGAGACCAATTGGTTGCATTTGAGGAATAACCCCTCGTTTTAGGGGTACACGTTTACCCGATTCAAACTGCTTCAGCCAGAGACTTCGCTCGAAGGGTTCTGCGAGACGCGATGTCAGTTTGGCAAGAGCAAGCAGGAATGAAGGCGCTCCGCGCGATTGGCGGCGGCTGCCTGCTTGTCCTCATGTCTTCGCAGCTCGCGCGCGCCTGGGTGCCGCTGGTTTCCGAAAACCTGAGCATCGAACATCGTCCTGAGGAGACGACGGCGATGATATGGCAGATGCTAATCACCGCCTTTGTCATCTTTGCTTTCCTGGGCGGTGTCGTGCTCTGGATCATGGCGGCGCTACGCAAGGCGAGACGCGCCAACGCCCGTCGCGAGTTCTTCGTCGCAGCGGCGCTTAACAATCTCAGTCAGGGCATCGTGATGCTGAACGCGCAGCAGCGCGTGGTCTATTGCAACGATCGCTATCTCGAGCTTTACGGCCTGACCAGGGCCGATATCCGGCAGGGCATGACCGGGCGCGATCTGCTGGCGCTGCGTGCGGGGCGCGCCACGTTTGCCGGGAGCATCGATCATTATTCGAAGGATGCCGCTGACAATGAAGGGCACGTCTGCAATCTGGTGAACGGACGGTCGATCTCCGTCAAGCGCCATGTTCTGGCGAGCGGGGGCGTGATCTCGACGCATGAAGACTGCACCGAGCAGCGCGCGCTGTCGACGCAGCTTGCCGCGGCCAAGAATTTCCTGGAGTCGGTGATCGACAATATCCCGGTCTGCGTCGTCGCCAAGACGATCGAGGATGGCCGTTTCACGCTGGTCAATCGGGCCTTCGAACAATTCACGCGCCTGCCGAGGGAGCAGATCATCGGCCGTACGCCCGCCGAGATCTTCTCCGCCGAGATTGCGACGGGCTTCACGGAGCATGATCGCGATGCGATCGAATCTCCGACCGGCGTGTGCTGTCACGAATTTTCCGTCAATCATGGCGGTGGTGTCAGGGATATCGTCAGCAACCGCATCGTCGCACGGAATGAGCGCGGAGAACCTGAATATCTGATCGCGATGCTCGAGGACATGACCGGCCGGAAGGCGATGTCCCTCGAAGTGCAGAGCACCAAGAAATTCCTGGAGCTCGTGGTCGACAACATTCCCGCGGCGTTGCTCGTCAAGCGCCTCAGCGATGGGAAGTTCGTCCTGGCCAATCGGAGCGCCGAAGCCATCCTCAATCGCACCCGTGCGGAAGTCATCGATCATACGGTTGAGGACGTTCACCCGGAGGCTGCCGCCAAATTCATCTCGATGCGTGACGACGCGGCTGTGAAGAAGGGCGGCCTTGTCACCGAAGAGCATCCGATTCCAACCGATGTGGGGCTGCGGCTGTTTGCGACGCGGCGCGTCACCGTGCTCGACGAGACCGGCAAGCCGCAATACCTGATCAAGACCAGCGAGGACATTACAGACCGTCGCGAGACTGAGTCACGCATGGCCCATATGGCCTATCACGACGGCCTGACCGGATTGCCCAATCGCGCTGCGTTCCTGCAAGCACTGGAGCAATTGATCGATGCTTGCAGCGGCGGCACCGAAGAGTTTGCCGTGGTGTCAGTCGACCTTGATCGCTTCAAGGAGGTCAATGACGTCTTTGGCCATGAGATCGGTGACAAGTTGCTGATCGAAGTGTCCCAGCGGATCGAGCGGGCGGTAGAAGGCGGCGTGGTCGCGCGCCTTGGTGGCGATGAATATGGCCTGATCATCGACGGCACTCAGCCGGATGCTGCCAAGGCGGTGACGAGCCATCTGGCCCAGATGATCCGCGAAGAATTCGTGATCGACGGCAAGATCATTCGTATCGGTCTGACGATGGGTATTTCGATATTCCCGCGCAACGGAGCGGATGGCGCCTCGCTGCTGGCCAACGCCGACGCTGCCTTGTTCCGCGCCAAGGCGAAGTCGCGCGGCTCCGTCAGCTTTTACGAAGCCGAGATGGATCAGCAGATTCGTACTCGCCGCGCTTTGCACCAGGATTTGTCCAAGGCGATTCGTAACGGTGAATTGTTGTTGCACTATCAGCCGCAGGCTCACGCCCGTCACCAGATCACGGGCGACGACGTAGTTGGATTCGAGGCGCTGGCCCGCTGGATTCATCCGACCCGTGGTTTCGTGCCGCCCAGCGATTTCATTCCGCTCGCCGAAGAAAGCGGTTTGATTGTCGAGATGGGCGAGTGGATCTTGCGTGAGGCCTGCCGCGAGGCGGCGTCCTGGCCGCGGCATTTGCAGATTGCCGTCAATCTGTCGCCCGCACAGTTCATGCACGGCGATCTTGTCGGCCTTGTTCATTCGATTCTGCTCGAAACCGGCCTCACCCCCGGCCGTCTGGAACTTGAAATCACCGAAGGTGTGCTGATCGATGATTTTGATCGCGGCCTGTCGTTGCTGCGCCGCCTAAAGGCACTTGGCGTGCGCATTGCAATGGACGATTTCGGCAGCGGGTATTCGTCGCTGACCTATCTGCAAGCTTTCCCGTTCGACAAGATCAAGATCGACCGGGCGTTCGTGATGAATTTGGGGCACAATTCGCAATCCGCCGCGATCATTCGCTCGATGATCGGGCTCGGCCATGGCCTCGACATTTCGATCGTTGCCGAAGGCGTCGAAACTCAGGAACAATTGAGTTTCCTGGCGGTGGAATCCTGCGATCAGGTGCAGGGCTACTTCCTCGGCAAGCCGGCGTCCATCGCGCAGTATGATGCCTGGGTCGGCCGCAAGCCCCGCGCGCAGGCGACGACGGCTCGCAAAGCCGGCTAAATCCGCTTGTTTCACCGATAATTCGCTGTTTTGCCGCGCAGCCCGATCGCGACCTATTGGCGCTGCGCCCGCCAGTGCTTGAATGGACGCGCATTATCATGATAGGGCGCGGGGCGGGGAGGGGCCGATGACCAACGATCTGCCGGAACAGCGCCGCGTTGTGTTGTTGCGCGTCAACGATGTCAGCAAACGCTTTGGCGGTGTGACGGCAGTGGACCGTCTGTCGCTGGAGATCGGTGCCGGCGAGTTCTTCGCGCTGTTGGGGCCGAGCGGCTGTGGCAAGACCACGCTGCTGCGCATGCTGGCCGGCTTCGAGGTTCCTGACGACGGGCAGATCTATCTCGACGGGCAGGATATCGCGCCGGTGCCGCCGCATCTGCGTCCCGTCAACATGATGTTCCAGAATTATGCGCTGTTCCCGCATCTCAGCGTCGAAGCCAATATCGCCTTCGGACTGAAGCGCGCTGGATTGCCAAAACCTGAGATTGCGGCGCGGGTCGCCGAAATGGTGGCGCTGGCGCGGCTGCAGGGCATGGAAAAGCGTCGCCCGGATCAACTTTCCGGCGGGCAGCGTCAACGCGTGGCGCTGGCGCGTTCGCTCGCGCAGCGGCCGCGGATGCTGCTGCTCGATGAGCCGCTCGGGGCGCTCGACAAGAAACTGCGTGAGGAAACCCAGGCCGAATTGCTGCAGGTGCAGCGCCAGCTTGGTATGACCTTCATCATTGTGACGCACGATCAGGATGAGGCCATGACGATGGCCGACCGCATCGGTGTGATGGATAAGGGACGTCTTGTGCAGGTGGCGACGCCGCGGACGCTGTACGAAGCGCCGAATTCGCGCTGGATCGCGGGGTTTGTCGGCAACATCAACATTCTTGAGGGGCGGGTCGCGGCGCGCAGCGATGGTCGCCTCACGGTTGCGTCCGCGGGCGGTGCGGCCGTGATCGCTAGCGGATCAGTAGAGATCGATACGGCGGTTGGGGTTGCCATTCGCCCTGAAAAGATAGCTCTGTCGCCTGAAGCCTCTCCGCAAGGCGCGGTCAATGCCTATGCAGGCAAGATCGCCGACATTGGTTATCTCGGCGGAGCCTCGACTTATCGGGTGGCTCTGGACAACGGCGTGATGCTGCGGGTCTCGATGCCGAATTCGACGCGCCGTGCCGCCGAAGCCTTTGTCTCAGGACAGCGCGTCACGGCTTCGTTCGAGCCCGATGATTGCGTGGTGCTCGAGCAATGAGCGCGCGAAATATCTTCACCCGACCGGCCCGCATCGCGGCGATGGCACCGTATGCGTGGATGCTGCTGTTCTTCCTGGTGCCGTTCGGCTTCGTGCTGAAGATCGCCTTGTCGCAAACTGCGATCGCGCAGCCGCCTTATCTGCCGATATTTGACCTTGGTGCAGGTTGGGACACGGTGGCGTCTGCGTTCGCAATGCTTTCAGCCGAGAACTTCAAGCTGCTGGTTTCTGACAATCTCTATATCTTCTCTTATGTCCGCAGCCTCGTCGTCGCTATCGCGTCCACCGCTATGCTGCTCGCGATTGGCTATCCGGTGGCGTACGGCATGAGCCGGCTGCCGCTGCGCTGGCAGCCGATCGCGATGACGTTGGTGATCGTGCCGTTCTGGACCTCGTTCCTGATCCGGATCTATGCCTGGATCAACATCCTGCAGCATGACGGCCTGCTCAATTCACTGTTGCTTGCGCTGCATGTGGTCGACAAGCCGCTGACGTGGCTCTCCACCGACGCGGCGATGTATATCGGCATTGTCTATTCGTACTTCCCCTTCATGATCCTGCCGCTTTACGCCACGCTATCGAAGATGGATGGCTCGTTGCTCGAAGCCGCTGCCGACCTTGGCTGCTCGCGGTTCAAAGCGTTCTGGCTGGTGACGTTCCCGCTGTCGCTGTCGGGAGTTGGGGCCGGCGCGCTGCTTTGCTTTATTCCGATTGCCGGCGAATTCGTCATTCCGGACCTGCTGGCAGGATCGGACCGGATGATGATCGGCCAGACGCTATGGCTTGAATTCTTCACCAACAAGGACTGGCCGGTCGCTTCGGCCATTGCCATCGTTCTTCTGGTTCTGCTGCTGGCGCCACTTCTGATTTACGAAAAGCTGCAAAGCCGGCAACTCGAAAGGGCGCGCTGATCATGACCTTTCGCGCGCTGACCAAACCTTCGTCCTTCAATGTCGTGTCGCTGGTGCTGGGCCTTGCGTTTCTGTACCTGCCGATCGTTATTCTGGTGATCTATTCCTTTAATGCCTCACGGCTGGTGACGGTGTGGGGCGGCTGGTCGTTGCGGTGGTACCGAGAGCTTTTGAACAACGACGCGATGCTGTCGGCGGCATGGATGAGCCTGCGCGTTGGCGTGATATCGGCAACGCTGGCGACCCTTCTCGGTACGCTGGCTGCGGTGGCACTGTCGCGTGGCGGGCGCTTCGGCGGCCGGACGCTGTTCTCCGGAATGCTGTATGCGCCGCTGGTAATGCCGGAGGTGATCACCGGCCTGTCGTTGCTGCTGCTGTTCGTCGCCGTCAGTGCGGAGCGCGGATTCTGGACCGTCACCATCGCCCACACCACGCTCACGATGTGCTTTGTCACCGTGGTGGTGCAGTCGCGGCTCGGCAGTCTCGACCGCAGCCTCGAGGAGGCGGCAATGGATCTGGGGTGCGGGCCGTTCCAGGCATTCTTGGCGGTCACGCTGCCGCTGATCCTGCCCTCGATCGTGGCGGGGTGGATGCTGGCTTTCACGCTATCGCTCGATGATCTCGTGATCGCGAGTTTCACCACCGGACCGGGATCCTCGACGCTGCCAATCCGGATTTATTCGGAAGTGCGGCTTGGCGTGAAGCCGGAGATCAACGCGATCTGCACGCTGGTGGTCGCGGGTGTCGCCGCCGTCATTGTTGCGGCATCGTTGGCGTCGAAACTGTCAAGCAAACAGGGCGAGAGCGCCGCGCCGCTTTAGTTGGCGGCCGGAGCCCGCGACTGTGTCGGGTCAGGATTTGCTGCGCTCGGGGATGAATCCGTCGGATGCGCAGATGGCCCGTTTGCCGCTGATCCGTTGGTGGTGCCAGGGGCATTTTCGGGCGGCGTTTTCTTGTTGCCGGTGAAGCGGTCGATCACGGCTTTGACTGCGTCGCGCGCCGAGTGGCCTTTGAGCGAATCCAGCAACGGCGCAGTCGCGGGCGAACGGCGGATCAGAATGTCGGAATCCGGGAAGATCAGCGGGTCATCCCAGGGCCCCTGCACCACGAAGGGCAGTTGAAATCCCTGCGCTGTGTTGGATACCGGAACCAAACTCGCCACGCCCTTCAGATCGTACTCGCGCGACGGGATCGAAGCGGTGCCGGTGATAGCGACGCGGGTGGCTGGACCTTCGATCTGGACTTCGTCCGCCGTCGCCACGCCGTGATCGATACTGATTGCGACCTTCAGCGTGTTGAACGGGGTCGTGCCGCTGCGGTAATTGCCCGCGCCCGAAAGCGGTCGCCGCTCCAGACGGCGCAGCAATTGCTCGACGTTGAAGCCGGAAATGGCCCCGTCACGCCCGGTGAGTGTCGCGCTCCCGGTCAATGATTGCGCGAGTGCGAACGGGTTGGCTCCGGAAGCTTCGAGCGAGAGGCCGAGATCGCCGCGCCCGCTCAACTTCCGCGCGCCAAACATCTCGCCGACGGCGGCTTCGAGGTCGATATCGGTGAAACGAAATTGCGCTTTGATATCGGCATTGGTGTCGGCGCTGGTCACGCCGAGCGAGCCCTTGACGATGCCGCGATAGATCTGTGCCTCGCCGATGCTGAGCGCCAGTGCTCCATTGCGCAGGTTGGCGCCGACAGCAGTGCGGCCGAGTTTCGACGAGCCGATGGTGATCTTTGCTGCTGACAGACGCATGTCGATATCCGTCGCCGACAGGCTGCGCAGGTCGAAGGCCTGCCGGCTCCAGTCTCGCGCACCGGTGGCGAGCAGGCGCACCGTACCGATGTAGGGTGTCAGATCGAGCGCATCCGCTGCCAGCGTTCCTTGCAGGGTCGGTCGGCCGGTTGTGCTGTTGTAGGTCAGCACGCCTTCGGCGGCGTTGCCGTCAAGATCGATGTTGACATTGGTGAGCGCGATGGACTCACCCACGACATTGGCGCGAGCTTTCAGATTGAAGCGCCCGAATCCTCCTTCGCCAATCGGGCCATGCCCGGTCCAGCGCAACAGGTTGCGGAGCGAGGGACTGTCCGCCGTCAACGTGCCCTCGAGCAGGAGGCTGCTGCGGTTGGCAATGATTCCGTCGAAGGCAAGCTTCAGCGGTGCACCGGCCAGCCGTGCTTTCAGGCCAGCACGCTCACCCGAAATCGCCGCGACGAAGTCGGCGATGCTCAGGCTGCCTTCAAGACGTTCGCCGTGCCAATCGAAATGACCAGTCGCGGCGAAGGAGCGCGCGATCGACGGCCACGCCAGCGACAGATCGATGCCGCTCAACCTTTCTGAAATCTGCCGCACCTCATCGCGATAGAGGATCGTGCCCTGCATGATGCGAATTTCAGAGAAGGAAATCGGTGGCTTTCCGCCCGGCTTCATCGAGCGGGCGAGGGCATCGAGAATGGGCGCCCAGTTGCTGTCGCCGCCGGCCTTGCGAACGATGTTGATACGTGGATCGAGCAGCGACAGGTCGGTAATCTCGAAATGCCTGGCCAGAATCGGCAGGAGACCGAGATTGGCGGTCAACGCCTCCGCGGTGAGCACGTCGGTGTCATCGCCGCTTCGTTTGAGCGACACCTGATGCAGCGTCACATAGCTTGCCGGAAATACCGAAACTTCGGTCTTGCCACCGATCACAAGATCGAGACCGGTTGCCGCGCGAATCTGGGCTTCGACAGCTTGGCGCACCGCCTCTCGGTCGATCAGCCAAGACATCGCCATCAGCCCGACTAGCAGAATGCCGAGAGCCGCCGCAGCAAGTGTCCCGAGGCGCTTCATCCCGTGGGCCATGGTCAAGTGGACGATCCGATCAGGCTATGGCTGACAAACCAGCCGCTGGCAGCCAGCATTCAATTGCGTGCAACTTGATCGGTTTTCTTGACGCTTTCAAGGCCGTTCGTGGCTCGTTCCACCCCTCAATACGCCCCTTTGCCGCAGGCGCCGTGTTGCACAGGGGAGCGGCATATCCCGCCGTGAGTCTGATTGACGAGTTTTCGGGATTGAGCCTAATAGGGATCACCGGCCGCGCTCGCCATTTCTCTTTTCCCGGGTTTGCAGCACATGAACAAGGTTTTTCCCGACGCAAAATCGGCGCTTGAGGGCGTCATCAAGGATGGCATGACGATCATGTCAGGCGGCTTCGGTCTCTGCGGTATCGCGGAGACCCTGGCGAATGCCATTGGTGAACTTGACGTGAAGAATCTCACGGTGATCTCGAACAACGCCGCTGTCGATGGCATCGGTCTGGGACGCCTGCTCGCCAACAAGCAGATCAGGAAGATGATTTCGTCCTATGTCGGCGAGAACAAGACGTTCGCGCAGATGTACCTCGCTGGCGAGCTCGAGCTTGAGTTCAATCCGCAGGGTACACTGGCGGAACGCATTCGCGCCGGTGGTGCCGGCATCCCGGCGTTCTTCACCAAGACCGGTGTCGGGACGGTGATCGCGGACGGCAAGGAGGTTCGCGAGTTCGACGGCGAGAAATACGTCATGGAAAGATCGCTGTTTGCGGATGTATCGATCGTCCATGCCTGGAAGGGCGATACCGCAGGCAATCTGGTCTATCGCAAGACCGCGCGGAACTTCAATCCGATGATGGCGACCGCCTCGCGTATGACCATTGCCGAGGTGGAGCATCTCGTGCCGGCGGGCGAGATCGATCCGGATCAAGTTCATACGCCCGGCATTTTCGTCAAGCGCATCGTTCAGGTCGATCCGGCGCTAAAGCACATCGAGCAGCGCACCGTGCGCAAGCGCGCGTAAGATTGCATAGGAGATTGTAATGGCCTGGACCCGCGAACAGATGGCGGCACGCGCAGCGAAGGAATTGCGCGATGGATATTACGTGAATTTGGGTATCGGCATTCCGACCCTGGTGTCGAACTACATTCCGGACGGCATTGACGTGCAGTTGCAAAGCGAGAACGGCATGCTCGGAACCGGACCGTTCCCTTATGAGGGTGAGGAAGATCCAGATCTGATCAATGCCGGCAAGCAGACGGTCACCGAATTGCCCAACACCAGCTATTTTTCCAGCGCGGATTCGTTCGCGATGGTGCGCGGCGGGCATATCGATCTGTCGATCCTTGGCGCGATGCAGGTGGCCGAGAATGGAGATCTCGCCAACTGGATGATTCCGGGCAAGATGGTGAAGGGCATGGGCGGGGCGATGGACCTTGTCGCGGGCGTCAAGCGCGTTGTGGTGGTGATGGAGCACAGCGCCAAGGATGGTCCGAAGCTGCTGCATCGCTGCACCTTGCCGCTGACCGGGCAGGGCGTGGTCGACATGGTGATCACCGATCTGGCGGTGTTCACCATCGACAAGCACGGCAAGAACGGCATGTCGCTGGTCGAGCTTGCCGATGGCGTGACGCTCGATGAAGTGAAGGTGAAGACGGAAGCCAGTTTCAGCGTCGCGCTGCAGAACGCCTGATTGTCTTACGCCGGTCCGGTCGGCAGATCGGCAAATCGTGTCAGCCACGCCACCGGACCGATGCTCGCGGCCACGATCAGGAGCGCCGCGAGCGCACCGTCCTCGAAGCTGCCGCGGCTCGCATACTGATAGATCGAGGTGGCGAGCGTTTCGACGTTGAGCGGCCGCAGCAGCAATGTGGCCGGAAGTTCCTTCAGGCAATCCACGAACACGATGATTGCCCCGCCGAGCAGCGCGGGGGTGAGCAGCGGAAGATGAATCTTCCACAGGATGGTCGCCTGCGGTGCGCCGGCAATCCGCGCGCTGTCGTCATAGTCGCGCGGAATACGGGCAAATCCGGCCTGGATGAAGCCGGCCGGCACGGCGAGAAAGCGGATCACATAGGCGATGACCACGGCCGCGCCCGAGCCGACGATCACAAGGCCTGGCGAAATAAAGCCGAGTGACTTGAGCAATGCGCTCAGGCCGTTGTCGAGCGCAAGCAGCGGCGTCAGCAGGCCGAGCGCGAGCACCAGTCCCGGCAACGCATAGCCCGCCCGAGCTACGCTGGTGAGTATCTCGCGCCATGTGTTCGGAGACCAGCGATGCGCCAGCACGCTTGCAAGGCCGAGCAGCAGCGCGACCAATGTTGCTATGGTGGCGAAGGCGAGCGAACTGAGCGCATCGTGCCACAACGCGATGGAGCTGTGCGAGGCCAGTCCGCGCCGCAGGCTCTCGCGCGCGAGAAACAGCAGCGGGATGATGAAGCCGAGCAATACCGGGAACGCACAGGCGATCGATGCCAGCCAGCGCCGAGTACCGATCAGAGCGGTGCGGCGTGCGAGCTGCGGATGTTCCGAGCCCGCATAATGGCGGTGGCGCCGGCCCTGCCGCTCCAGCATGACGATCAGCGTGACCACGATCAGCGCAAGCGCGGAGATCTGCGCGGCGCCTGCAAGGCTGCTGCGGTTGAGCCATGTCGTGAAGATCGAGACCGTCAATGTGCGGACGCCGAGATATTCGCTGGCGCCGATGTCGTTCAGTGTTTCGAGTGCCACCAGCGCGAGGCCCACCGCAAGCGCCGGGCGAGCCATCGGCAGCGAGACACGCCAGAAGATGGTCAGAGGCCGTGCTCCAAGGGTTCTGGCGGCCTCGATCGCGTCGGTGCCCTGGGTCTGGAACATCGCCCGCGTCGAGAGATAAACGTAAGGATAGAGTACAAGACCGATGATCAAAATCGCGCCCGGGAGCGATCGCATGTTCGGCAGCCATGCGGCCGCAGTTGCGGGTGTCAGCATTGTGCTGAGGGTCTGATGTACGAGGCCAAGCGGCTCGAACAGATCGACATAGACATAGGCGCCGATATAGGTCGGGATCGCCAGCGGCATCGGCATCAGCCAGACGAAATAGCGGCGGCCGGGAAAATCATGCGATGACATCAGCCATGCGGTGCCGGCCCCCACGATAAGCGTGACGACGCTGACGCCGGCCAGCAGCAGCACCGTATCGTTGATCGTGCCGGGCAGCACATAGGCCAGCAGGTGCGACCACAGATCGGCTGTTGGCTGCAGCGCGAGCACGGCAATGCTGATCACCGGTGTGGCGACCAGTGTGGCGGCAAGGCCTGCCGCAAGCAAGACAATCGCTTCTGTGGAGCGCGCGGGGGTCATGCGGAGGGGCAATTGCGGAAAGAATGCTGGCGGCGCGTCGTCATGATCGTGGTGGTCGCCCTCCGAGCCATTTTTTTCAAACCGCGCGACCGTTAAGGGACAAGGATGCCCGGCACTGGCCGGGCATCCCCCTATCTTCAGATGGACATGCCGCCCGCGTTACCGATCGAATCCGACCTTGTCCACCAGGGTTGACGCGGTTTTGCGGTTTTCTGCGATCTTTGAGACCGGCAGCTTGTCGGCATTGAGCGTGCCGTAACCAGCGATCGTCGGATTGATCGCAACGCCAGCGCGGATTGGGTATTCGTAGTTCGCGTCGGCATACATCTTCTGGGCGGTCTCGCCGGCCAGCCATTCGATCAACTTCACGCCATTGGCCTTGTTGGGCGCGTTCTTCATCAGCAGCACGCCCGACAGGTTCACGTGCGTGCCATGGCCCGCGAAGGTTGGCAGAACGACGCGGGTGGCTTCCGCCCATGGCTTCTTGTCCGGGTCGTTGTTCATCATCAGTGCCCAGTAATAAGTGTTGCCGATGCCGAGATCGCATTTGCCGGCTGCGACGTCCCGCGCGGTCTCGCGGTCGCCGCCGGAGGGCTTCTGCGCCAGATTGGCCTTCAGGCCGCGCAACCATTCTTCGGCTTTGGCCTCGCCATGATGGGCGACATAGGCTGCGAACAGCGCGTTGTTATAGATATGCTGGCCGGAGCGGATGCAGATCTTGCCCTTCCATTTCGGATCCGCAAGTTCCTCATAGGTGATCGTGTCCTGCTTCACGCGGTCCTTGGATGCGTAGATTACGCGCGCGCGCATGGAGATGCCGGCCCAGTGGCCATTCGTGTCACGGTACTGCGCCGGAACGATCTTTTCGATGACTTCGGACTTCACTGGCTGGGAGATGTCGGCCTTCACCGCTTCGTCGATGCGGCCGATATCAACCGTCAGCAGGACGTCCGCGGGGCTGTTCGCACCTTCGGCCTTGATGCGCTGTTCGAGGCCGGAGCTTGCCGAAACCACGTTGACCTTGATGCCGGTGTCCTTGGTGAAGGCGTCGAACAGCGGCTGCATCAGCTTGGTTTCGCGATAGCTGTAGACGTTGACTTCGCCGGATTGGGCCGCGGCGGGCGCTGCGTTCCATATGAACGCGCATGCCAGGATCGCTGCGCCGGTAGGACGAAAATTCGACATAAGAGACTCCGCCAAACGTGGAAACAAATCCCGCCGCAGCGCGGGTTTGAATACGCGACGTGCGAGGTTGGTTCTTGTCTAGCGTGCGGATAACGTCGTAATGCGCGACGGAGTGTCGCGAAAGCCCCTGTTTATAGGAATTCTAGACGGCGATCGGTGCTTTTCAACCAGAGCGCGGGCCGCTCAGACGGCCTGCGCTGTTGCATGCGCGAAAACCACCTCGATCAGCGTACCGGCTTGCGGCGCGCTCTTGATGTGGAATCGGCCGCCATTGGCCTCGACTAGGGCCTTGGTTAGCGGCAGGCTGACCCCGTTCTCCGACAGCAGTTGGTCGGATGCCGCTGGCGTGCGGAACGGCGCCATGGCCGCGGCGATTTCGCTCTCGTTCAGCCCGTGGCCGGTGTCGCGCACCCGTAGCACCACTTCGCCGCGATCGGTCAATGCGGTGGAGACAATCACCTGGCCGCCGGCATTGGCGAGGTGGATCGAGTTGCCGATCAGGTTGAGTGCGATTTGGCGCAGTGCGCGGGTATCGGCCCGCACGGTGGGAAGTGCCTGCGCGAGCGAGGTGCGGATGATGATGCGCTCGCGATTGGCTTGTGGCTGCATCACCGCGACGCACTGCTCGATCAGCGGATTGATGTCCTGATTGACGAAAGCAAGGTTGAGCTTGCCGGATTCGATCTGGGCGAGATTGAGCATATCCTCGATGATCGCGATGACGCGCTCGCCCGAGGCGCGGATGTCCTTCATGTAATCGACATAGCGTTCGTTGCCGAGTGACCCGAACCGTTCGTCGATCATGACCTCGGAAAATCCAATGATCGCGTTGATAGGCGCGCGGATCTCGTGGCTCAGGCGCGTCAGCATCTCTGCTTTGGCACTGGCCAGCCGGTCGTGCGTGCGGCGCGCCGTCTGTGTCTCGCTCGGCTGGATCGGGGACTTGTCGCGGAAGATCGCAAAATAGCGGCCGCTTTCGGGGCCAGTGCGCCCCACCGTCATCGACAACGGAACGGTGCTGCCGCTCGGCGTCCGGCCGAGCACTTCGCGTCCCTGATCGAGCAGGCTTGCCACGCCGGCGGCTTTGATGCCGTCGATATAATCGAGAATGGTGCGCTGGCTTTCGGGCGCGAACAGATCGGTGAGAGGACGACCCTTGACGTCGCTGCTGCGGATATTGAACAGCGCCTCCGCGCTGCGGTTGCAGGAACTGACATGACCGGCCGTGTCGAAGATCAGGATGCCTTCGGCCGTGGTCTCCAGAATGGTTGAAAGCTCGTCCGCCCCGATCTGATCTGCAGGTGCCGTCGGTGTGGCCGGTGCGATGGTCTGTTGGGGCTGTGCAATATCCGCTGGCGAGAAGATCAGCGCGTGCGCACTTTCGTTATCCCACGTAATGGCATGCAGTCGCGCGGGCGAGGCGGCGGTCTGCGATGTCGAGATCAGCACCGGCGTGCCGCTTTGCGCCGTCTCGTCGCTGTTTCCTGGCTCGACATACAATGCATCGAGGCCACCCGCTGCGGTGAGCGCATCCAGACTGGCAAACCCCATGCGATCGAGAAACGCGCGGTTGGCGTGGATCAGCCGGTCGAGTTGGTAGACCAATACTCCGACCGGAATGTGATCGAACAACTGCCCATCCTGAGTTGCATGCGCATGCAGCGGCATCTCCGGCTGTTCTGCCGAAGATCCTGGCTCGCTGGCATGAGGGGCAGACTCGCTCGTCTCCGGCGTCTCCTCGGCTGTCAAACCTTGCTCCGAAGCGGCGGGCACGCGGTTGGCATCGGCTTCGAGACGTGCGGAAAGCTGCCGGGCGATTTCGTGAAAGGCGTTGCTTTCAGTTGTTGTGAGCGATGGCGATCTTGATTCATGCGCCGTGGGAAACGGCACGACATTGGCAGATGTTTCCACGGCAGGTGTGTCCACGGTACGGTCCGTTTCGGTGGGCGGAGGCAAGGGGGCGATCGCCGCAGGCTGTTCGCCACTCACGACGGGTGGTTCAGAGGCAAGCGTTGCATGCTCGCTCGCGGATGTCTGCGGTGGCGATGATGGAACCTGTGGTGTGGCTGTGGATGGCTGTGCACCGAACAGCGCATCGTGACGGCGCTGCGCAGCCAGCCGCGTTAACCCTTCGAGATCGCGGCAGATACCGAAACCGCGATAGCCCGCAAATTGCCGGTCGCGGTCGTAGAGCGGCAGGCCCGACAGTTCGACGGGCAGGCGCGTTCCCAACCCGTCGGCGGGCCAGTTGACGACAATGCCGCTCCAGGTCGCGCGCGTTGCGACCGCGCTGGCAACGCGATCTTCCGGATCAAGACCAAGAGCTTCGGTGATTTCGCTCCACAGCCGGCCGAAGGCGGCAGCGGTGCGGCTGCCGATCAGCCGCGTGAATTCATCCGAACCAAACGAGAAGCGGCCGTCGGCATCCATCTGCCACATGAAGCGCAAGGGGTGACGCCGCCGCGGCGACCATGACTCGTCATCGAACGGCGTGCTGGCCGCAGCCTGCTCCGCAGGCGGACGATTTGCTGGCGGAGAACTCGCGGGTGGTTGCGGCACTTGGGTATCCGTGGGCTGTGTCTCGATCACGCTGTCAGAATGGACAGGATCGGGATTGTTTTCGCTCCATCCGGAGTGCTGCACGTCTGGTGTGAGCACATCCGGCGTCGGTTCGGGTATTGCGGCGATCGATGGTGCTGCGGATGCCGTCTCGGCCAAGGCGGCTATTTTGGTAGCCTTCTCGTGCACCTCGTCGTGGGTCAGAGCAGGCGGCAGAGACGGAGCTTCCTGCGTGGTGTCTGCGGCATAGGGGACAATCAGGCCAATGGTGCCGGATTCCGCGTCGAGGCCGACGCGGTACAGGGTCATCATCCCGAATGGCGTGGAAAGCGTGACCGGATCCTTGGTGGTGCCTTGCTGCGGCAGCCGCACGTCCGGCACGCTCGCTGTGAAGCCTGGGAGCGATCCGGCGGCGCGGTTGCCGCCGATCAGCCTGCCGTCATCGGTAAAAGCCGCTGCGGGAATATCCAATCCATCGACCAGGGCGGCCAGCCGTTCGTCCAGCGAAAGGGCGCGGCCGGCCGGCTGCGCCGCCGCGACAAGAATACCGACTGCACCGTTGCCGAGCGCGAGGCGAGCGCATGCGCAGGTCATCAGATTGCCCGGCGCGGCGCCAAATCCGCGCAGCCGCTCGAGGCGCAATGCTCCGGATGGCGAGAGACGCCCGGCGAGCTGCATTACCTGGCGGCGGTGCGGATCGGCCGGTCCGATCGTCTTGTCCGCCAGAGCGCGTTCACTGGCGGCGCCGAAAAATTTCAGCCCGGCAGCGTTGGCCCACAAGATTCGCGCGCCATCGCTCGACCAGACGGATGCCGGGGCGCTGCTAAGGGCATGAGCCGCGAGTTTTGGGTCGCGGATAGCCTGCAATGACAGATCGACCGGGTTCATGCTGCTCGCCAGGCGCCTTTCGGAATGGAGAATATCGGGGCTGCGACGCGCGTAGCCTTAACAAATGATTATCAGGAGTGGGCGGGGGGGAGTCCACGGCGGCAGGCCGGTCTTGCCCGTGAAACCGCCAATAACCTTAATTCGGCGCGCGAGAGGGTGAACCCGGGCGCGGGCCAAAACGTTGCAAAAAATATTCAAAGGTTCACGATGCGTGTCCGAGGTTTGTCATGCCGGCCGCGCATGCTGCGGTGGCGATTTGCGATCCGGGCAAACCGAATCCGAGAGCCCACTGCCCGGCACGGCGCATGGACACGAACAGGAGCGATTCACATGGCTGATGGCAACGAACGTTTCGAAATCCCGAAAGAAATGCGCTCCATGGCGGAAGCCAGCTTCGATCAGGCCCGCAAGGCATTCGAGGCCTTCATGGGAACGGCGCAGCAGACGGCGAGCACATTTAACGGCACTGGCGAGGCTGCCAGGGCCAATGCCAAGGAAATTAGCGCCAAGGCCATCGCCTTCGCGGAAAAGAACGTGCAGGCCTCGTTGGCCTACGCACAGCAGCTGATCCATGCTGGCGATCTTGCCGAAGTCATGCGGCTGCATACCGAGTATGTGCAGACCCAGATGCGCACCTTGGCCGATCAGGCGTCGGAAATCGGGCAGGCTGTGACCCGGGCCGCATTGGATGCGACCAAGCCGAAATAAGCTACGGCAGGAACGGTATTAAAGTACCTCAAGTGCGCTGCGGTATTTTTATTGCAATGCACAATAATGCTCTTATATTAGTCAGCGAGAAGCTGCGATGGGTCGCCACAGTGGCCGGGCCATTGCCTTTAGATAGGGCAGCTTGAACCCAAATCACAGGATGCACGTCATGAGCTCCGATCCGTTCTCCACTGTCGTTCCGTTCCAGGTTCCTGAGCAGGTCCGTGCCTTTGCGGAAACCGGCGTCAGTCACGCGCGAGAGGGCTATCAGAAGTTCAAGGCCGTCGCCGAGACCAACAATGAGGCCATCGAGGCGGCTTGCGCGTCGGCGACCAAGGGCGTCGGCGACTTCACCGCCAAGCTGGTGGACATTGCCAAGGCCAACACCACGTCGGCTTTCGATTTCGCCCAGGCGCTCCTCGCCGTGAAATCGATTCCCGAGGCGTTTGAACTGCTGAACGAACACGCCCGCAAGCAGTTCGAGACCGTCACTGCCCAGTCGAAGGATCTTGCCGAACTCACCCAGAAACTGGCGACGGAAACCGTCGAGCCGTTCAAGGCCAGCGCCGCGAAGGCGTTCAAGGCGGTTGGCTGATTTAGCCTGCACTAAATTTGAAAAGTCCGGGTCTCCGACCCGGACTTTTTTCTTGTCTAACCCATCGCATTCACAGTATTTCCCAAATCGGTCGACTGTTCCTGTCTGGTGGCAGCACGGTCTTGCAAAAGCGCGGCGTTGCACCTAGTTTCCGCGCGTTCGCGCGCCCTTTGGGTGCCTTTACGGATGCAGTTGTAGCTCAGCTGGTTAGAGCGCCGGATTGTGGATCCGGAGGTCGGTGGTTCGATCCCACCCAACTGTACCATCCCCGCCCAAGCGAATTTTCCGATATCAGCCAGCCTTTGCGATGCGTGACGGCGATCCAGCGCGGTTCTGTGCGCTGCCATGAGTGCTGCCATGGGTCAGTTCGCGGAACTGGCCGATGGATGCCGGTCGGCCGATCAGAAAGCCCTGGATTCCGTCGCAGTTCTGATCCCGCAGGAATTGCAATTCCGCGTCGGTTTCGACGCCTTCGGCCAGCACGGGCAGGCCCAGTCCGCGCCCCAGCGCCAGCACGGTGCGGACGATCGTCGCCGCTTGGTCGTTACGGTCGACCGATTTGATGAACGAGCCGTCGATCTTGATCTTGTCAAACGGGAAGGCGCGCAGGTTGGAGAGGGACGAATAGCCGGTCCCGAAATCGTCCATCGCAATCTGCACACCGAGCGCCTTGATCTGGCGCAGGGTGAGGAGCGCGCGATTGAGTTCGCGGATCAGCGCCGTCTCGGTGATTTCCAGTTCGAGGCGGTGCGGTTCAAGGCCGGTCTCCAGCAGGATGGCGTGGACCGTTTGCGCGAAATTGGCGTCATAGATCTGCATCGGCGACACGTTCACCGCGACCATCAAGGGTTGCGTCCATGACGCGGCTTCGTAGCAGGCCTGCCGCAGCACCCATTCGCCAATCGTCGCGATCAGGCCGGCTTCCTCCGCGATCGGAATGAAGACGACGGGCGAAATGTTGCCACGCTCGGGGTGGTGCCAGCGGAGCAGAGCCTCGAAGCCAGTAACTTGACCAGTCTGCACCTCCTGCTGTGGCTGATAGGCGAGTTGCAATTGGTCGCGTTCGATGGCGTGGCGCAGATCGTGTTCGATCCGCCGGCGTTCACGCACCTCATGGCCCATCTTGGTCTCGAAGAAGCGATAACCGCTGCGGCCTTCGGTCTTGACCCGGTAGAGCGCGGTGTCGGCATGGGTGAAAATCATTTCACGGTCGGTCGCGTCGTCGGGGCAGATGGCGATGCCCATGCTGCAGGAAATGCTGTCGGTGTCGGGCGTATCGCCTTTGACGCGCAGGGCGCTGAGAACCTGCTCGGCGAAGTGACGCGCCGTATCGGTTTCGGACAGGTTCGTGAGCATGATCGCGAATTCGTCGCCGCCGAGCCGGGCCATCATATGATTTTCGTCGAGCAGCCCGCCGACGCGGCGTGCCACGGTCTGCAATACCTTGTCGCCAGTGGCGTGGCCGAACAGGTCGTTGATCTCCTTGAAGCGGTCGAGATCCATGCAAAGCACCGCGATTTTTTTGTCGTGCGGGCGATGCGCAATTTCCTCGTCGAGCCGGCTGTGGAAGTAGTTGCGGTTCGGCAGCGATGTCAGGGCATCGTGATGAGCGAGATAGCGGATGTGTTGCTCGTTCTTCCGGCGCGCCCGCAGGTCGCGTACCGCGATGACCTGGGCTGGGCGTCCGGCATAATCGATCTGTCGGCGCATCAATTCGGCCGGAATCAGGGAGCCGTCGCGATGGCGAAGGTTAGTCTCCAGCGGCTGGTTTGATTTTGCGAAAAGGCTGGCGTGTGCTGTGTCGTCGGTCAGCCATGAAGAAACGCTGGTTCCGACAAGCACCGCCGCTGGCTGGCCGATCAGCGTGGCGAAACTCTCGTTGACTGCAACGACGAGGTCGCCATCGCATACGACGAGGCCTTCGACAGCGGCATTGGCGAGGCCATGCATACGGTCAGCCTCGCGTTCGGTGCGCTGCCGTTCCCGGACGTCGAGTGCCACTGCCCCAAGCGCCAGCAGAATAATGACGAAACTCGCCACGCAAACCAGAGCGGCCAGAAGTGTAGTCGGTAAGGCTGTGGGCGATACCGAGCGCGTCGGATCCGGAATGATCGAGACCGCCGCCATGGCGGTGAAGTGATGGCTGCAGACCGCGAGTGTTAGCAGGATGGCGCCGGTGGCCTGCCACCAGCCGGATGCGCGGTGAAGGGCGATAGCCAGCGCGGCGGCGCCAAGTGCGGCACCAGCCACGATCGACAACGCTACCAGATTCCTGTCCCACTCGAGGTTGCCGGCGATTTCGAACGCCGCCATGCCGGTGTAATGCATTGCGGCAATGCCGCCTGCGACGAATGCGCCGCCGATCCAGGGGCCGCCGCGCCAGTTGGTGATGGCGACTCCGAATCCGATACCCGTGAGCAGGATGGCGGCGAGCAAGGAGATGAATGTCAGGATGATATTGTAGCCGCTCGGAACGCCCGGCGTGAACGCGAGCATGGCGATGAAGTGGGTCGCCCAGATTCCAAACCCGATCGCGACGGCGGCAACGCCGAGCCAGACCACCCGCATCCGGTTTTGAGCGCTGCGGGCATGATGCAGCAGCCGTGTTGCAGCAAATGACGAGAGCGTGCAGATGAACGCAGCGAGGACCACCAACCTAAGGTCGTGGGCGGTTGCGATACAATCGTAGATTTTCAGCATGACACCGGTCGCCTGGTAGGATGACCCGGTAACATAGAGGGCGATTACGTAACGACTGGTGAATCGACAGGTTGTCCCTGTTGCCCTTTACAGTGAGGCATCGAGGGGAGATGGGCGTGGCAGCAGGAATCTGCTGCTTAGCGCGGTGTTTACGGGCTCCGCCGGGAAAATGAGGTAACCGCGAGTAAACCATCACTGGAGATCCGCCAGCTGACGATGATTGTGTGGGGCAGTGCGGTCGCCACGATCTGTCAACGCTCGGCGCGGCTGACGACGTCCATCAGCTCGGCGATCTTCTGGCGCTGATCAGCTTTGTTTCCAGATCTGATGGCATGCTCAACGCAATGAGCGACGTGATCGCGCAGGATTTCCTCCTCGACGCGGCGCAGGGCGGCGCGCGCCGCGGCGATCTGTGTCACCACGTCGATGCAGTAGCGGTCGGCCGCGATCATCTCGCCGAGTCCACGAACCTGGCCTTCAATTCGTTTCAGTCGTTTTTGACAGGAGGTCTTGATCTCATCACGCATAACGCTAATATACCCCCATAGGGTATGCAGATCAAGAGCGATGGATATCATGGACCACCCGGCGAAAGAGACCGCGAGCCCGAGCTGCTGCGCACATAAGCATGCTTCGCAACATCATGGGCACGACCATGGTGGCCATCACCAAGCGTCGCCTGCCGCTGCGGCGTCCGACGACGGGCGGGTGGTCGATCCTGTGTGCGGCATGCGGGTCGACCCCCGGAAATCGGAGCGGCGGTTTTCCTATCGTGGTCAGGATTACTACTTTTGTTGCGACCGCTGCCGTACGCGGTTCGAAGCTGACCCGGAGAAATATCTGGCGCCGAAGCCAGAGCCGGAGCCGGTCGTTCCCGGCGCGGTCTATACCTGCCCGATGCATCCCGAAGTCCGGCAGATCGGGCCGGGCAGTTGTCCGAAATGCGGCATGGCTCTGGAGCCGGAGACCATTTCGCTCGACGACAAGCCTGATCCTGAATTGATCGACATGAGGCGCCGGTTCTGGATCGGCATTGTGCTGACCCTTCCGGTGTTCGTGCTCGACATGAGTGCGCATCTGTTCGGCATCCACCTCATGCCGATGACTTGGTTTAACTGGTTGTCGTTTGCCCTGGCGACGCCGGTCGTGCTGTGGGCTGGGGCACCGTTCTTCGAACGCGGGTGGCATTCGGTCGTCAGCGGTCATCTCAACATGTTCACGCTGATCGCGATGGGTGTCGGTATTGCCTATCTCTACAGCGTGATTGCAACCGTTGCGCCGCAGCTTTTCCCGACGGCGTTCCGCGATGCCCATGGCGCGGTCGCGGTCTATTTCGAATCGGCGATGGTCATCACTGTTCTGGTGCTGCTCGGACAGGTGCTGGAATTGCGCGCGCGTGAACGGACCTCCGGTGCGATCCGCGCGTTGCTCGGCCTTGCGCCGAAGACCGCACGACGCATCGGTAAACATGGTGACGAAGATGTTGCCATCGACGCCATCGCGGTCGGCGACCTGTTGCGGGTGCGGCCAGGGGAGGCGATTCCGATCGACGGCGTCGTCAGCGACGGCCACTCCTTTGTCGATGAATCGATGGTCACGGGAGAATCGATGCCGGTGCCGAAAGCTGTCGGAACGAAGGTCATTGGCGGCACGCTCAATCAGAACGGCGCTTTGGTCATTTGCACCGAGAAGGTCGGCCGCGACACCATGCTGGCGCGGATCGTCGATCTGGTGGCGAAGGCGCAGCGTTCACGCGCGCCGGTGCAGCGTCTGGCCGACTACGTGTCGGGCTGGTTCGTGCCGGCGGTGATCACGTCCGCCGTGGTGGCGTTCGCCGCCTGGGCAATATTCGGGCCGGAGCCGCGTTTCTCGTTCGGTCTCGTGGCTGCGGTCACGGTCCTCATCATCGCCTGTCCCTGTGCGCTTGGTTTGGCGACGCCGATGTCAATCATGGTCGGCGTCGGTCGCGGTGCGCGCGCCGGCGTGCTGGTGCGCGACGCCGAGGCGCTGGAGCGGATGGAGCGCGTTGATACGCTGGTGATCGACAAGACCGGCACCCTCACAGAAGGCAAGCCGAGAGTCGTCGCTGTCGTTGCTGCGCGGGATTTCGACGAGACCGAGGTGCTGCGGCTTGCCGCCAGTGTCGAGCGCGCCAGCGAGCATCCCTTGGCCTTCGCCATCCTGAATGCGGCGACGGAGCAGAAACTGGCGCTCGACGAAGTGCGGGACTTCGACTCGCCTTCCGGCAAGGGTGCGATCGGTGTAGTCGGCGGCAAGAAGGTGGCGCTCGGCAATGCCGTCTTGATGCGGCAATTGCAGATTGAGACGCGCGAGATGGACGAGGTTGCCGACGCCCAGCGCGGGTCCGGCGCAACGGCGATCTATGTTGCGGTCGACGGCCGCGTTGCCGGGGTGCTGGCGATCGCCGATCCGATCAAGGATGGAGCGAAGCAGGCGCTCGATCTGTTGCGACAGGAGGGCCTGCGGATCGTGATGCTGACCGGCGACAATGTGACCACGGCGCGTGCCGTGGCCGCCCAACTCGGCATCAAGGACGTCGAGGCCGACGTGCTGCCGGATCGCAAGAGCGCAGTGGTGCAGCACCTGCAGCAGCAGGGCCGCCGCGTGGCGATGGCGGGCGACGGCATCAACGACGCGCCGGCGCTGGCCGCGGCCGACGTCGGCATCGCGATGGGTAGCGGCACCGATGCGGCGATCGAGAGCGCCGGCATCACCCTGCTGCGCGGCGATCTCATGGGCATCGTCCACGCCCGCGAGCTTTCGCTCGCAACCATGCGCAATATCCGCCAGAATCTCGTCTTTGCGTTCGTCTACAATGCAGCTGGCGTGCCGATTGCGGCTGGCGCGCTCTATCCGCTGTTCGGATTGCTGCTGTCGCCGATGATCGGAGCCGCCGCGATGGCGCTGTCCTCGATCAGCGTGATCGGCAATGCGCTCCGATTGTCAAACGTCCGGCTAAGCTAGGCGGAAATCGATCTTCCAAGAAAAAAGCCGGGCTGCGCGCCCGGCTTTTTAGTCTCTGACCGTGATAGGTCAACACAATCACCTTCCAGGAAGGATGCTAAGCGTCCGCGCCCTGGAGGAGGGGGACAGTTGTGGCGCAGGCCTCAGCACTTGAAAAGTATCCGCCCTGAGCCGGAATGCAGACAACCGTCGGTTGGGCATGTCAGTTATGCGGGCCCGGCTGGCCGTCCGTCATGAGGGCCAGCGCTGGGCCTTGCTCACGATGAAGTCGCGGAATACCTGGACCCGGGCGACCGTCTTCAACTCCTCGGGATAGACGAAATAGGTATCGAGCTGGATCGAGTCAGCCTCGCCGAACAACTGGACCAGACGATTAGTGTCCTCGACCAGATAGTCGGGCAGCGCGGCGATGCCCAGGCCCTGCTGGCAGGCGCGCACGAGACCGAGCACGTTGTTGACCTTGAAGAACGGCTCGCGCGGGCCGGAGCCATTGCGGCCGGCTTCGATCAGCCAGTTGCGGTTCTGCAGGTGCTGCGGCGCATTGATGTCGGTCAGGATGATCAGGCGATGATCGTCAAGTTCGTCGAGGGTACGGGGCGTGCCGAATTGCTTGACGTATTCGGGCGAACAATAGGCATGGAAGCCGAGCGAGAACAGCTTGCGCTGGATCAGATCGGGTTGCGTCGGCTTGCGGGTGCGGATCGCGACATCCGCCTCGCGCATCGACAGATCGAGTTCTTCATCCGTCACCATCATCGAGATCCGGATTTCCGGATAGAGCGTGGTGAATTCGCCAAGGCGGGGGATTAGCCAGTTGATGCCGAGGCCCGGCGTCGTCGTGACCTTGAGGTCGCCGCTCGGCCGCTCCCGGCTGTCGGTCAGTTTCGCTCGTGCGGCCTGCAACTGCATGAAGACGTCATGCGCGGTGCGGAACAGCAGGTCGCCCTGCTCGGTGAGAATCAGCCCGCGAGCATGGCGGTGAAACAGCGATACCGACAGCTCCTGCTCGAGCGCGCTGACCTGACGCGATACCGCCGATTGCGACAGCCCAAGCTGCTCGCCAGCATGCGTGAAGCTGCCCGCTTCTGCCGCGGCATGGAAAACCTTCAGCTTGTCCCAATCCATGTCGGTCATTCCGTCCCGCGTTCGTCCCATGATCATTCAGCCGCAGCGCGATCGCTCGCGTGCGCGGCGATGAACCGTTCCGCTTCCAGCGCGGCCATGCAGCCGAGACCGGCTGCCGTCACCGCCTGCCGATAGGTTTCGTCCGCGACGTCACCGGCCGCGAACACGCCGGGCACCGAGGTCGCAGTCGAGTGCGGTGCGACTTGGATGTAGCCCGATGGTTTCAGTGCAAGCTGGCCGACGACAAGTTCGGTCGCCGGGGCGTGTCCGATTGCGATGAAGACGCCATCGGTCGCCTGCTGGGTGATCGCACCGGTCTTCAGATTTTTCAGGCGCACATGCGTGACCTTGGTCGGATCGGCACTGCCGCAGATCTCGTCGATCTCGCTGTCCCAGACCACCTTGATCTTCGGATGATTGAACATCCGGTCCTGCAGGATGCGCTCGGCGCGCAGGCTGTCGCGACGATGCACCAGCGTCACCGATGAGGCGTGGTTGGTGAGGTAGAGCGCTTCCTCGACCGCGGTGTTGCCGCCGCCGACCACGACCACGTTCTTGTTGCGATAGAAGAAGCCGTCGCAGGTGGCGCAGGCCGAGACGCCGAAGCCCTTGAACTTCTCTTCCGAAGGCAGGCCGAGCCAGCGCGCCTGCGCGCCGGTCGCGAGAATGACAACCTCGGCGAGATAGACGTCACCGGAGTTGCAGGTGATGCGGAAAGGGCGTTGCCCCAGCTCCAGCTTGCTGACGTGATCGGTCACTATGCGCGTGCCGACATGGGTCGCCTGCTTCTCCATCTGCTCCATTAGCCAGGGACCCTGGATCACATCGGCGAAGCCGGGGAAATTCTCCACATCGGTGGTGATGGTGAGCTGGCCGCCCGGTTGGATGCCCTGGATCAGTATCGGCTCCAGCATGGCGCGCGCGGCGTAAATGCCGGCGGTGTAGCCGGCCGGCCCGGAGCCGATGATGACAACCTTGGCATGGATAGGCGTGGCCATAACTGACCCTTTGATCTGATTGGGATAAATTCGCTCGGCGCAGAGGAACAACGTCGCCCGCGATCCGGCACCGTTGCGTCGAAAACTGTCCCGGAGGCCAGTCTAGGTTATCTGTGCAGCCATGCAAGATTTGCAACTTGCTTGGAACAATTTTCCCCAGCGAAGACGGGCGGTTAGAAACCCGCGCAATAAAATTGCGCATGGCGCGGACGCTGGCTAAAACCACCAGACCAAGTGGATTCGGGATAGTGAGCGGGCTGGTGAAAGATCTTGATGAAATCGATCTGAAGATCCTCCACGAGATCCAGGAAGACGGCCGTATTACCAATGTGGAGCTCGCCAAGCGGGTCGGCATCTCGCCGCCGCCGTGCCTGCGCCGGGTTCGGGCGCTGGAGGATGAGGGCTATATTCAGGGTTATCGCGGGCTGCTCGATCCGGGCACCCTCGGCTTCGATGTGACCGTGTTTGCCGCGGTTCATTTGTCGAGCCAGGCGGATGCCGACTTGCGGGCGTTCGAGGATTTCGTGCGCGGCCAGCCTTTGGTGCGCGAATGCTGGATGCTGTCGGGCGAGGTCGATTTCATCCTCAAATGCGTCGCGCCGGACATGGCGATGTTTCAGGATTTCGTCTCGCATTTGACGGCCGCGCCGCATGTGCAGAACGTCCGCACCTCGCTCGTGCTGCATAATTCGAAATATGCCCCGGCGGTGCCGCTCGAACTGAAGATGCCGCAGGGCTGATATCCGGGCGCTGATCCTATCCGCAAAAAGAAACGCGCCGCGGCGGGGCCAACGGCGCGGCTTTGAGGTTGATATTCTTTGAATGAGGATCAGGCGCGGCCCCGGACCGCATCGACGCTCCACGGGCCCGGTCCGGAAAACACAAAGAAAAGGAAGACAAAGCAGTAAAGCGCGGCGAGTTCGCCGCCATTCAGGACCGGGTAGAAGCTCTTCGACGCATGCGCGATGAAATACGCCGCGGCGGTGAAGCCGGACAGGATGAAGGCGGTCGGCCGCGTGAACAGGCCGAGGACGAAAAGCACGCCGCCGATCAGTTCGATCAGGCCGCCAATCCCGGACAAGGATGTGATCTGGGTGTTGGCGAACATCGGCACCACAGGAAAACCAAGGATCTTGCCGGTGCCGTGCTGGAGCAATTCCAGGCCGGTAAAGATGCGCAGCACGCTGAGAATGCGTGGCGCCCAGGCGTTCAATGTCGATTCAATGCCCATGTGAGTCCCCTGCTGAGAAAATCGCGATTCCCTCGCTAACAATAAAATACCGGTGAGCGGATCACGATACGTTGAGAGTGGCGACAAGCACGTTTTATTCAAAAGCTGCGATTGGCCTGCGGATTTTCAGCGACAGCGTGAGCGGAATATGCGCGGCAGACGGGGTTGAACGTTGCAGATTACTGCGGTCGCGGCGCGTTTTGCGAGGGCGCATCCTCAAGGCAGCGAATCGGTTTGGGCTGGCAGGAAACGCCGATATTGGAGCAGACCGGCGCACTGTCATCGGCGCTGCGTGTGCAATTGACGCACTCGTTGGTCCAGCGGCGGCAATTAGGTTGGTTGGCCTGAACGGCGCGATCGGATTGCTGTGTCTGTGAAAGCGAAGATGAGTCCTCGGCTGCTCCCGGCGGGAGGCCGAGAGCGATCACGGCCGCAATCGAGATCAGGATGATCTGGTGTGTCCGCATGGCGGCCTCGCGACAGCCGCTTGCGTATCGGCTGTCACAAAAATGGCCGGGGAATGCCCGGCCATTCGTCAAAACACTGGGGGACGAGCTTACTTCCAGTCCACCTTGGCGATTTCGTAGGCCTTGGCACCGCCTGGCGCGACCACTTCAACGGAGGCGCCTTTCTTCTTGCCGATCAGGGCGCGCGCAAGCGGAGAGGAGATCGAGATCCGACCTTTCTTGGCGTCGGCCTCGGTGTCGCCGACGATTTGCCAGATCGCTTTCTTGTCGGTGTCCTCATCGATCAGGGTCACGGTTGCGCCGAACTTGATGGTGTCGCCTGACAGTTTGGACACGTCGATGATGTCGGCACGGGCGAGCTTGTCCTCAAGCTCCGCGATGCGGCCCTCGTTATGGGACTGCTGCTCCTTCGCCGCATGATACTCGGCGTTTTCCGACAGGTCGCCATGCGAGCGCGCCTCGGCGATCAACTCGACGATACGCGGGCGATCGACGGACTGCCGCCGCTTCAATTCCTCTTCCAGAGCGGCGTGTCCCGCCGACGTCATCGGCACTTTTTCAACCATTCTTCCTCGTCCTTGCCCTCGTGCCCCCGAGCGGCGGCCCACCGGCACGAAAAAAACTCATCCGCCCGATTTCCTTGTGGGTCATCGGACCGATGAGAACATGCTCTCGAGCGGCCGGTTCCTCCGCAACCTAGCGAGTTGAGATCGCGGATCCTTCAGGACCGGCGGTCGTCAGAACCGGAAAAATAACTTTGCAGGGTCCGAACCTCGAGGTCGCCGCCTAGATAAGCCCGGATGCCCTGCGTTGCCGCTACGGCACCTGAAAGAGTGGTGTAGTACGGGACTTTATGCAAGAGGGCAGCGCGTCGCAATGAGCGGCTGTCGGCCAGGGCCTGGGGGCCCTCGGTGGTGTTGAAAACGAGTTGTACCTCGCCATTGGTGATGGCGTCGACGATATGGGGGCGGCCTTCCAGCACCTTGTTGATTTTTTCGGTCGGAACCCCATTATCCGACAGAAAACGCTGGGTTCCCGAGGTCGCGATTACCCTGAAACCGAGCTGCGACAGGGTCCGTGCCGCCTCCAGAATGCGTTCCTTGTCGGCCTCACGGACCGAGACGAAGACAGTTCCCTTGTGGGGCACTCGGGTGCCGCCGCCGAGTTGGCTCTTGGCGAAGGCTTTCGCGAACGAGCCGTCGATGCCCATCACCTCGCCGGTCGATTTCATCTCCGGGCCAAGCACGGTATCGACGCCGGGGAACCGGGCGAACGGGAAGACGGATTCCTTCACCCCGACATGGCCGAGCTTGCGCGGCGTAAGCTTGAAGTCGGCGAGCTTTTCGCCGGCCATGACGCGCGCGGCGATCTTGGCGACCGGAAGGCCGACCACCTTGGCGACGAACGGCACCGTGCGCGAGGCGCGCGGATTGACTTCAAGGACGTAAATCTCGCCATCCTTGATCGCGTATTGCACGTTCATCAGGCCGACCACATCGAGGCCGAGCGCGAGTTCGCGGGTCTGGCGTTCGAGCTCTGCGATCATGCCGTTGTCGAGCGAGTGTGGCGGCAGCGAACAGGCCGAGTCGCCGGAGTGGATGCCGGCTTCCTCGATGTGCTCCATGATGCCGACCACGAAGGTGTCCTTGCCGTCGCAGAGGCAATCGACATCGACTTCGGTGGCGTCCGACAGATAGCGGTCGAACAGCAGCGGATTTTTGCCGAGCACGGTGTTGATCTGGCCGGTCTTGTCGTTCGGATAGCGTGCCTTGACATCGGCCGGCACGAGCTCAGGCAGCGTGCCGAGCAGGTAATCGCCAAGCTGGCTTTCCTCGCGGATGATCTGCATGGCGCGGCCGCCAAGCACGTAAGACGGGCGCACCACCAGCGGCAGACCAAGATCAGCGGCGACGAGGCGCGCCTGTTCGACCGAATAGGCGATGCCGTTCTTGGGTTGCTTGAGATGCAGTTTGTCGAGCACGCGCTTGAAGCGGTCGCGGTCTTCGGCAAGGTCGATCGCATCGGGCGAGGTGCCGAGGATCGGCACGCCGGCCGCCTGTAGCGTATGCGCGAGTTTGAGCGGCGTCTGGCCGCCAAACTGCACGATGACGCCGTGCAGCGTGCCGTTCGATCGCTCGGTGTCGATGATTTCGAGCACGTCTTCGCCGGTGAGCGGTTCGAAGTAGAGACGATCAGCTGTATCGTAGTCGGTCGAGACCGTTTCCGGATTGCAGTTGACCATGATGGTCTCGTATCCGGCGTCGTGTAGCGCAAAGCAGGCGTGGCAGCAGCAGTAGTCGAACTCGATACCCTGGCCGATGCGGTTGGGACCGCCACCGAGAATGACCACCTTGCTCTTGTCGGACGGCGCGCTTTCATCGGCGACGCCGCCGGCGAACGGCGCTTCATAGGTCGAATACATATAAGCGGTGGGCGAGGCGAATTCGGCCGCGCAGGTGTCGATGCGCTTGAACACCGGGCGCACGTCGAGCGCGCGGCGCGCCGCCTTCACTTCGGCCTCGCTCTTGCCGGCGAGCACAGCGAGGCGGGCGTCGGAGAAGCCCATCGCCTTGAGCTGGCGCATCGCGAAGGCGTTCTGCGGCAGACCGTGCGCCTTGATCTTCTGTTCGGCGTCGATGATGCCTCGCATTTCAGCAAGGAACCACGGATCGATCTTGCACGAATTGAAGATTTCCTCGTTCGACCAGCCGAGCCGCATCGCCTGCGCGACCTGTAGAATGCGGCTTGGTGTCGGCGTGCCGAGGGCGGCGCGGATCGCATTCTTGTCGTCACCCTGGCCAAGGCCGTCGATCTCGATCTCATCAAGGCCGGTGAGGCCGGTCTCGAGGCCGCGCAATGCCTTTTGCAGGCTTTCCTGGAAGGTGCGGCCGATCGCCATCACTTCACCGACCGACTTCATCGATGTCGTCAGCGTGGTGGACGCGCCGGGGAATTTCTCGAAGGCAAAACGCGGAATCTTGGTGACGACGTAGTCGATGGTCGGTTCGAACGACGCAGGCGTTGCGCCGCCGGTGATGTCGTTGGCGATTTCGTCGAGCGTGTAGCCGACCGCGAGCTTGGCCGCGACCTTGGCGATCGGAAAGCCGGTGGCCTTCGAGGCGAGTGCGGAGGAGCGCGACACGCGCGGGTTCATCTCGATTACGACCATGCGGCCGTCGGCAGGGTTGACGCCGAACTGCACGTTGGAGCCGCCGGTTTCGACGCCGATCTCGCGCAGCACCGCCAGCGAGGCGTCGCGCATGATCTGGTATTCCTTGTCGGTCAGTGTCAGCGCCGGCGCAACAGTGATGGAATCGCCGGTGTGCACGCCCATCGGATCGACGTTCTCGATCGAGCAGACGATAATGCAGTTGTCCTTCTTGTCGCGGACAACTTCCATCTCGAATTCTTTCCAGCCGAGCACCGACTCTTCGATCAGCACTTCGTTGGTCGGCGAAGCGTCGAGACCGCGCTCGATAATCTCGAGAAATTCCTCGCGGGTGTAGGCGATGCCGCCGCCGGTGCCGCCCATTGTGAAGGAGGGGCGGATGATGGTCGGCAGGCCGATTTCGGACAGCGCCATCAGGGCTTCGGCCATTGCCTGCTGCTGGTAGCGTTTCTGCCGGTCGTTCTCGCCGAGCAGCCATTGCCGTTCGAACTCGGCGAGCGCCTCGCCGGACAGTTTTGCGCGTTCGGCGAGATACCGGTCGCGGTCGGCCTTCTTCATCGCAGAGGCGTTGGCGAGCCGTGATTTCGGTGTTTCCAGCCCGATCTTGGTCATCGCCTCGCGAAACAGCTGGCGGTCTTCCGCCTTGTCGATTGCATCGGCTGTGGCGCCGATCATCTCGACGTCGAACTTCTCCAGCGTACCCTGCTTGCGCAAGCTGAGTGCGCAGTTGAGTGCGGTCTGTCCGCCCATGGTTGGCAGCAGCGCGAAGCCGCCCGGCTTCACGCGGCGTTCCTTCTCGATGATCTTGGCGACGATTTCCGGGGTGATCGGCTCGATATAGGTGGCGTCGGCCAGTTCCGGGTCGGTCATGATGGTGGCCGGATTGGAGTTAACCAGGACCACCCTGTAACCTTCCTCCTTCAGCGCCTTGACCGCCTGGGTGCCGGAGTAATCGAACTCGCAGGCCTGTCCGATCACGATGGGGCCAGCGCCGATGATGAGGATCGTCGAGATATCTGTACGTTTTGGCATTTAGTCACTTGTTGGGGGCAGGAAGCGGTCGGAAACGGCACAAAAAAAGGACGCGCAGCCGCGCGTCCTTTGAACCGAGCGCGAGGTGTTCCCCGGCGCGCGAGGTGTCTTTAGACCAGATTTTGAAACGTTGAAAGGCTTTTGCCCTCCAATCAACCCCCAATTTGGGTCATTTTCGAGCTTTTGTATCGCGCTCGGCGGAGGATGCGGGGGCCGCAGAGGGCGCTCTGGTGAGCCGTCGCAAAGGAGCGATGGCTGAATGCGGGCTGATTGCGTCTGAAGGCAACACCCAAAATTAGTCTGGGTGAAAAAGAGTTGGAGGCCCGGCCTGGATTTGAACCAGGATAAAAAGCTTTGCACAGCTCCCGCGTCGACGCTTCCGCCACCGGGCCGGGAACAGGCTACTGCGCACTGTGGCGGTTCGCCACAGCTGCCGTGGTATAAGGTTAAGGAACCGGAGCGGCGACGCCTGCGGTTTTAACGATTCCGTTCAGTGATCATTGCGTTCGCGGCGGCGCCGAGGCGAGAAGCTCCCGGATCTGCTCGCTGTAGAACTTCGCATTGCCGGTGGTGGCGTGCCCGCGTGTCGCGGTGCTGGCGGGGATCAGATGGATCCTGCCATTTTTGATGCGCTTCATCGCGGTATCCGTGATGCCGGTTTCGGGCGGGTTGCGCTCGTCATCGGCGGCGTTGATCACCAGCACCGGTGCTTCGATCTTCTCCAGCGCGGCGGACGGATTGAAGTCGTGCGAAGCATCCCACTGATAGACGAAGTCGTTGGCGTCGGCGGTGAACGGGGCCTTGATACGCTCGTCGAATATCTTGTCGGCAGCCGCTGCGGTCGGAGCCAGCGCCTGATAGGCCAGCGTGCCGCCGGCGGATGCGAAGCTGAATGCGGCGACTGCGTATTTGATCATCGGTGGCTGGGTCGTGTAGTTGCCGTTGTTATAGGCGGGGTCGTTGCGAATGGTTTCCAGCATCGCGCGGCGTAGCAGCCAGTTGCGTGACGCCATCTCGGACGGCTGCGAAGCCATCGGCGCCAGCGCATCCATGAAGGCGGGATATTTCTCGCCCCACAGCCAGGTCTGCATGCCACCCATCGAGTTGCCGATGATCAGCCGCAGATGCTTGATGCCGAGGCCTTCGGTGACGAGGCGATACTGCGCCTCGACCATGTCGTCGTAATTGTATTTCGGAAACGCGGTCTTCATCCCATCGGAAGGCTTGGCTGATTTGCCGTGGCCGATGCCATCCGGAATGATGATGAAATATTTGGTGGCATCGAGCGGCTGGCCCGCGCCGAACAATTCGCCGGCAAAGGCGGGCGTGAGGTGGCTCGCTGCGGAGCCACCGGAGCCGTGTAGCACCAGCACCGGCTGGCCGGTGGGTTCACCGACCGTGGTGTAATGCAGCCGCAATTCCGGCAGCGTCTCGCCGGTGTGGAATTTGAAATTCTTCGCCACCCAGTCGCCGGTTTTGGGGGCAGGGTAATCCGCCGCGGCTGCATTGGTTGACCAAAGTGCGGCAGGGCACGCAAAGGAGATGGCAGAAAAGAAAAACGCGGCATACGCCGCGTGAGTTTTTTTCATGATTTTCCTCCCCCGAGGACGACCGCTTGCCGGGTCGATTGCGGCGGCAAGCTAGCACAAGCTTTGCGATTGGCGAGTCCGGATTTTTTCTAAATTTGAGGAATATGTGCGCCGCTCCAGAAGTTGCGTTTTCGCAATTGGTTCTATCGCGACGCGTGTGACGTGGTGGATCCTGATCGTGGATGCCCCCAGATCAGGGCGCAGGGCGAAAACCTGCCCCGTGCTACACTTTTGCTCGAATCAGCATTGATCTGTTTGCGTGAACCATATTCATCCGCACGATCGAGGGAGAATTTTATGTCCTTGCCATCCGTCATCCGCACCGCGCTGATCGCCTTGTTTGCTCTTGCCGGCGTCGGGCTATCGTCTGCCGCACATGCCGACAGCGGCACCGTGACATTGACCATCTATAAAGCCGGTTGGTTTATTGGCGGCTCGGGTGGAAGCGGCACGCTCAATTTCCGTGGCAGGAGCTATGCGCTGTCCACCGGCGGGCTGGATTATGGCCTCGTGTTCGGTGGATCGAAGACCGTGCTGCGCGGCCGCGTCAGCAACATCAACCGTCCCTCCGATGTCGCCGGAGTCTACGGCGCAGCGGGCGCGGGGCTTGCCATTGGCGGCGGCGCCCGCGCGATCGTGCTGAGCAATCAGAAGGGCGCGGTGCTGGAATTGTCCGGCCGGCAGACCGGCCTGATGGCCAACGCCGATTTGAGCGGATTGGCGATTACGATGAAGTAAGAGCATCCGCGCTCCTTGAAGAAAGGCCGGGCATTGCCCGGCCTTTGTCGTTTGTGGTCCGAATAAAGCGGTCGGCCCCTTCAAGTCGGCGTCGATATCGCCGGCTATCGTTGTTCCGGCAGGTATAACGCGGGAACTTGATTCAAGGCTTTGTGGCCGTCAATCCGATGATCGCGGATATACCGGCGTGCCCTGGACCCTCTTGTAGCTCGCGCTCTTCCTCGACGATGTGAAGTGCATTGAAGTCGCCAAAAGCGCGCTCAAGCATGTTGCGCGTGTAGAGCTGCTCGACCTGCTTCGGTCCGCCGGTGCCATAGTCAAGCTGTTTGGGTGTGTAGCCCTGAATGATCAATAGTCCACCGGGTTTGAGCGCGCGCTTCATGCCGGACCATTTCAGTGCGCGCTTCTGCGGCGTGCTGAACTGGGTGAAGATTTCGGCGACCACATCGAAGGCGTTTTCAGGGTATGCCCACTCATGGACGTCGGCTTCGGCAAAAGTGATGTGGACCTTGTTTTCAGCCGCGAGTGCGCGGGCTTTGACCTGTGCCGAGGGAGAAAAGTCGAGCGATAGCACGTCGAGACCCTGCTGCGCGAGCCAGACGCCGTTACGTCCCTCGCCATCGGCAACGGCCAAGGCTTTTCCGGTCCGCGGCAAAAGTGTTTTGCAGCGGACCAGAAATTCGTTGGGCTCTCTTCCGAACCGATAATCCGGCGTTGAGAAGCGATCTTCCCAATGTTGAAGATCGATGTTGTCGGTCATGCCGGGTTTACAGCGCCTTGTTGCTGTTCTTCACGGCTTCGGCCTCGACATAGACTTTGCCGCCCATCTTCATGAACTTCTCGCTCATCTGAGCCATGCCGTCCTCGATGGTGCCGGAGAGCGACAGGCCGATCGCGTTCGGATCGTTCAACGTGGCGGCATAGTCGCGCACGTCCTGCGTGATCTTCATCGAGCAGAACTTCGGGCCGCACATCGAGCAGAAATGCGCAACCTTGTGGGCCTCCTTCGGCAGCGTCTCGTCGTGGAAGTTGCGCGCGGTCACCGGATCGAGGCCGAGGTTGAACTGGTCTTCCCATCGGAAATCGAAACGCGCGCGGGACAGCGCGTCGTCGCGAAGCTGCGCCGCCGGGTGGCCCTTCGCCAGATCCGAGGCATGCGCCGAGATCTTGTAGGTGATCACGCCGACCTTGACGTCGTCGCGGTTCGGCAGGCCGAGATGCTCCTTCGGCGTGACGTAGCACAGCATCGCGCAGCCGAACCAGCCGATCATCGCTGCGCCGATGCCCGAGGTGATGTGATCGTAACCCGGGGCGATATCGGTGGTCAGTGGCCCGAGGGTGTAGAACGGCGCTTCGCCGCACTCCTTGAGCTGCTTGTCCATGTTGATCTTGATCTTGTGCAGCGGCACGTGGCCGGGGCCTTCGATCATCACCTGACAGCCCTTCTTCCAGGCGATTTGCGTCAGCTCGCCCAGCGTCTCGAGCTCGGCGAACTGGGCGCGGTCGTTGGCGTCGGCGATCGAGCCGGGCCGCAGGCCGTCGCCGAGCGAGAACGACACGTCATACTTGCGCATCAGGTCGCAGATTTCCTCGAAGTGGGTGTAGAGGAAGCTTTCCTTATGATGCGCGAGACACCACTTCGCCATGATCGAACCGCCACGCGAGACGATGCCGGTAACGCGGTTGGCGGTGAGGTGGATGTAGGGCAGGCGCACGCCGGCGTGGATGGTGAAGTAGTCGACGCCCTGTTCGCACTGTTCGATCAGCGTGTCCTTGTAGAGCTCCCAGGTCAGTTTGACCGGGTCGCCGTCGCACTTCTCCAGCGCCTGGTAGATCGGCACGGTGCCGATCGGAATCGGCGCGTTGCGCAGGATCCATTCGCGGGTGGTGTGGATGTTGCGGCCGGTGGAGAGATCCATCACGGTGTCGGCACCCCAGCGGATCGCCCACACCATCTTGTCCACTTCCTCTTCGACCGACGAGGTGACGGCGGAGTTGCCGATATTGGCGTTGATCTTGGTCAGGAAGTTGCGGCCGATGATCATCGGCTCGAGTTCGGCGTGGTTGATGTTGCAGGGGATGATGGCGCGGCCGCGCGCGATCTCGCTGCGGACGAATTCCGGCGTGATGAACAACGGCACTTCGGCGCCGAACGATTTACCGTCGGCGCGGGCGGCTTCGGCGCGCTCGAGCTGCTGTTTGCGGCCGAGGTTCTCGCGTTCGGCGACGTAGATCATCTCCTTGGTGATGATGCCGGCGCGGGCAAATTCGAGCTGGGTGATCGGGGCATCGCCGACGCCGCGCACCGGCTTGTGGTGCGCCTTGAAGGCGGCGGCGGCGTGCTTGGCGCCGACATTGCCGTTGTCCTCCGGCTTGATGTCGCGGCCTTCGTATTCCTCGATGCCGCCGCGCTCCTTCACCCACTGCATGCGGGCGCGAGACAGACCCGCGTTGACGTCGATGATGACGCCGGGGTCGGTGTAGGGGCCCGAAGTGTCGTACACTGGCAGGTTTGGCTCGCCGGCACCTTCGGAGAGAATGATCTCGCGCAGCGGCACGCGCAGATCCGGCGCAGCGTCCGGGACCGAGTAGATCTTGCGCGACGATGGTAAGGCGCCGGTGGTGACGGCGGGCTTCAGTTCGGCCGTGTTGATCTGTTTGTTCATGGCGTCTCTCCTCTAAACTCTGTTCAGCGCGGTCGCGTTGCGTCCGGCTGCCTGCAAATTTCTCAGGCGGCTTGTGAATATTGCCCGAGCCAGTCGCGCACCCGCGCGTCCGGATCGGCGTTCATGGTGACGTCGCTGACGACGGCGATGGAATTGGCGCCGGCGGCGAAGATCGCCGGCGCGTGTTCGAGCTTGATGCCGCCGATCGCAACGAGCGGAATGTCGCCGATCAGCAGCTTCCAGGCGGTGATGCGCTCAAGCCCTTGCGGGGCGAACCGCATCTTCTTCAGCGTGGTCTCATAGATCGGCCCGAGCGCGACATAATCCGGCTTGTGCTGGAGGGCGTTGTCGAGTTCGGCCTCGTCATGCGTGGAAAGGCCGAGCGTGAGTCCGGCGCGGCGGATCGCCGGAATGTCGGCAATGGCAAGATCTTCCTGGCCAAGATGCAGATGCTGTGCGCCGCAATCGATCGCCGCGCGCCAGTAGTCGTTGACAACAAGCTTGGTCGCCGTGCCCGCGACGGCGGCCAGCGCGTCGCGCACGAGAGCGTTGGCTTCGGCGTCACCGAGATTCTTGGCACGGAGCTGCACGGTGCCGACGCCGAGCTTGGCAAGCCGGGCGACCCACGCGACGCTGTCGACGACAGGATAAAAGCGATCAGGATACGGCATGCCAGAACGGTGTCCCAACGACAGGGGTTGAGGGGGAAGCGAAATCGCGCGCGTCCATCAGGCCGGCTTCGAAGCCGGCGCGGCCGGCATCGACCGCGAGACGGAACGCCTTCGCCATCGCCACCGGATCGGCGGCCTTGGCGACGGCGGTGTTGAGCAGCACGGCGTCGAAGCCGAGTTCGAGCGCCTGCGCGGCGTGGCTCGGCGCGCCGATGCCGGCGTCAACCACCAGCGTGATGTCGGGCAGGCGGGTCCGCAGCAGCCTCAGGGCATCGCGGTTGACGATGCCGCGCGCGCTCCCGATCGGAGAGGCCCATGGCATCACCACGCGGCAGCCGGCATCGACCAGGCGCTGCGCGACGGACAGATCTTCGGTGCAATAGGGGAACACCTCGAAGCCATCCTTGATCAGGATACTGGCGGCTTCGACCAGGCCGACCACGTCGGGCTGCAGCGTTTCGTTGTCGGCGATCACCTCAAGCTTGACCCATGAGGTGCCGAACAATTCGCGCGCCAGCTTGGCAGTGGTGACGGCTTCGCGCACGCTCTTGCAGCCCGCAGTGTTGGGCAGCACGGTGACGTGCAGTTCGCGGATCAGCGACCAGAACGCGTCGCCGGTCTTGCCGCCGGCGGTCTCGCGGCGCACCGAGACGGTGACGATCTCGCTACCGGCGGCGCGGATCGAATCCTGCATGATCTTCGGCGACGGATAGAGCGCGGTGCCGATCAGCAGGCGCGAGGAGAATTCCTTGTCGTAAAATTTCACAGTGCTTTGCGTCATCATCATCCCCCCTGCCGGGGCGTCAGGATTTCAACCGCGTCGTCGTCCTTGAGCGGGGTCTCCGCCCAGCGGGCGCGCGGCACCACGTCGTAGTTCACCGCTACCGCAAGATGGGTGCCGTGATACTCGAGCTCGGTCAGCAACGCATCGATGCGCGTAGCGCTGACCTCGCGGCGCTCGCCGTTGACGGTCACGAACATTCCATCACCTCGTTATCGATCACGCCGCGCTGGACGTAATTCAGCGTCAGCTCCGCCAATGCCGGGGCCAGCAGAAAGCCGTGGCGATAGAGACCATTGACGGAAATCTTCGACTTCTCGACGGCGATGCGCGGCAGGTTGTCGGGCAAAGCGGGGCGCAGGCCCGCGCCGATCTCCACGATGCGCGCCTCGCCGAACGCCGGGTGCACCGCATAGGCAGCCGACAGCAGCTCCAGCGCCGAGCGTACGCTGACGCGATCATCCTCGCTCTCGATCGAGGTCGCGCCGATCATGAAATGGTGGTTGTCGCGTGGAATGACGTAGAGCGGCCAGCGCGGATGCATCAGCCGCACCGGGCGCGACAATACGACCTCATCGGTATGGACGATGATCATCTCGCCCTTGACGCCGCGTAGTTCAGGAAACTGGTCGCGTGCGGCAAGGCCACGGCAATCGATCACCAACTCGGAATCCCGCGCCAGCGTGTCGGGATCGCACTCGGTCTGGAATTTGATGGTGCCGCCAGCGGCGGTGAGCTTGGCGTGCAACTTCGGCAGCACATGGCGTGGCTCGACATGACCTTCTTTGGCGAAGAACAGCGCATCATGAAACCGTCCATCGAGCGAAGGCTCGAGCGCGGCGATGCCGGTGGCATCAAGACGGGCATGCTCGCTGGTGAGACGGGCGAAGCGGTCGAAATCGGCGCGGTCGCGCGGATGCGCAACCACCAGCGATCCGTTGAACGGCGTTTCGGGGAGTTCGCTGCGCCACAGATCGAGCGAGCGGGTGCCCAGACGTGTAATGATGGGCTCGGACGACTTTGCCTCGCACCATGGCGCCAGCATCCCGCCGGCGAAATGGCTGGTGGCGTGCGTCATGTTGGCGTCATCGCGGTCGAATAACGTGACCGCGAATCCGGCTTTTGCGAACGACAACGCGTGCCATGCACCCGCGATGCCTGCGCCGATAATGCTGACGGATTGATTTGCGTGCGACGACGCTGACTTCTGGTACATCCCTGTCCCTTCGCCGGCATGACCCGGATCAGGTTCAAAGGGTCACCGCACCCACTGCGGTATCTCAGCTCCACACCGGAGCCCCCCTCGGAACTAGTTTCTATAATATGCCAGAGAACTTTAGAGTCAATCTCATGTTCCTGGTTTGTGCGGAACAATGCTGCTGTGCATAGAAGAGGCCCTTGCCTGCCGCTTCATACCGCGCGCAACCTTCGCGGCGCAGCAGCAGCGGAGCGTGCGGTAAGAGCTTTTGTTGACTCGGATATTTGCTTTGCGCGGCGTTTTCTCGAAACGCGATTATTTCATTTTATGCAATGCGGCATGCGCTTTGTTCTCTGAGGTACAACGGTAACATATGTGCACTGCTAATTTTTATATGCGGCAATTCGGCGGTCGCTATCGCGAAGCAAATCAGCTATAAGAATCTTCGTACGACGCAGCGGAGAGGCAAAACCATGATGCCTTCAAAAGTGATCGAACAGATCTCACGCCACATCGTTTCCCGCACATCTCAAGTCTGTATGGCCGCCGGCGTACAACGCGCCGGTTGACGGAACTTTTCCCGATCTTTCGTGTTCTATCGGCAAGAGGAACCGGATCCTTCCGGATTGAGATGCTATGTCAGATACCTACATCATCGAAGTGAAGTCAGAAGCGGCGGGCATCGTCGTGCGCGACAAAGCGGGCTTTCGCTTTTTCGCCGCGAGCGAGCGTTTTCGGCAGCTTGAAGGAAAGCTGTTCCGGAGCGCGCGCGAAGCAGAGCGTGTTGCTAAGCAGCTTCTCGCCACGAGGTCAGAGCCCGCGATTGCCTGACGCTGATTGTTTGGCGCGGTCGCGTGGCTTCAATCATCATGCAGGCTGGTGCGCTTGATCTGACTCAATATCGCGCCACGCATCGGATAAAGGCCGGGATGAATCCCGGCCTTTTGCTTTGTGTCTCTATTTCTGACTCGGCTTACGGCTTGACGCCAAGGAAATCGAATTTGCCCAGCTCGACATTGTTGTGCCGCAGGATGTTGTAGGCGGTGGTGCAATGAAAAAAGAAATTCGGCAGCGCAACGTGGTTGAGGAATTGCTGGCCGGGCAGCGTCTTGGTCTTCTCCCTGCCAGCCGGAAAGGTGACGTCGCGGGTGTCGGCCCCTTCATACTTACTGGCCGGGATCGCCTTGATGTTGGCGATCACCTTCTCGATCCGTGCCTGCAACTGCTCGAAGGTGGTCTCGTCGTCCGGCATGGTCGGCACTTCGGTGCCGGCGAGGCGCGCGCAGGCCTTGCCGGAAAAATCGCAGGCGAGCTGCACCTGCCGTGTCAGCGTGAACATCGTCGGATGCAGTCGCGCGTTGAGCAGCACCGATGGTTCGATCTTGTTGGCTTCGGCATAGGCCTGACCTTTGGTCAGAACGCCCGAGAGGGCAGTGAGTGTGTGGATGAATACGGGCGCAGAACCGTCGTAAAACGACATAGGCAAAACCTTTCGGGCAATTGAGTACAGCGGAATAGCCCGGAGCAGCTAGTATGCTTCACCGTTCCCGCAAGATGTGGTCAGCCAGAAAGCAGGCTTGACCGCTCAGTGGCCACGCATGCGCGTCAGCAGTTCGGCGGTTGGCCAGGAGTCGGCGGGCAGGCCGTATTTCTTCTGCACGGTCTTGATGGCGATGCGACTTTGCTGGCCGAGGATGCCGTCGATCTTGCCGACATTGAATCCTTGCCGCGCCAACAGTTGCTGCAATTCCTTGATCTCATTGAATGGCAACTGCGTCACCGGCGCTGCCGGCTTGCGCATTGGCGCGGCGCCGCCGATGCGGGTGGCGAGATAGGCGGCTGTGGTCGAATAGATCAGCGAATTATTCCACTCGGTGTAGGCGGCGAAGTTCGAATAGGCGAGGAAGGCCGGCCCGTGTCGGCCCATCGGCAACAGCACTGAGGCAGCTAGATCGTCGTTCGGAAGCGGGCGGCCGTCGGCATAGGTCACGCCCCACGATGCCCATTTCGCACGCGGATGCTTGATGGTGAGATCGGCCTGATCCCAAGGAAAACGAGACTCCAGGTTGGCGGGCACGCGGATTTCGTGCAGCCAAGGCTCGCCGCGCCGCCATTTCAGCGCGGTCGCAATGTAATTGGCGGTTGATCCGATCACGTCGGGCGCGCTGCGCAGCATGTTACGGTGGCCGTCGCCGTCATAGTCCACCGCGTAGTTGTAATAATGCGTCGGTAGGAATTGCGTCTGCCCAAGCTCGCCGGCCCACGAGCCGATCATTTCGGACGGCGCGAGATCGCCGCGATCGATGATCTTCAGTGCGGCGATACTCTCGTCGTGGAATATCTGGGCGCGGCGGCAATCATAAGCCAGCGACACCAGCGAGCGCAGTGTCGGCAGTTTTCCCATGTTGGCGCCGAAGTCGCTCTCGAGGCCCCAGAATGCGGCGATTACCTCCGGCGGCACGCCATATTCCTTTTCGGCGCGCGCGAAGGCCTGCGCATAGGCTTTGATTTTCGCGCGGCCCTGTTCCATCCGGTAATTCGCCGCCATGCGGCCGGCGAACTCGGTGAACACCTGGCCGAACACGCGCTGGCCGCGGTCGCGATTGACGATACTCTGGTCGTACACCAGGCCGGGCGAAGCGGCGGCAATCGCGCGCTGCGAGACACCGGCGGCAATCGCGTTTTGCTTGAGTTGCGCGAGGAATTGCTCGAAGCTTTGGCCGCCATGGCAGGATGCGCCGCGCTGGGCGAGCGCGGGCGAGGTCAACACCGGAGAGGCAAATGCGATGATGATCGCAAAAACAGATGCTGAAATGAATTTCGTCATGAAGCCACCGTTTCCATCTATCGGCTGATCATAGTGGCTCTTCGGGCCGTCATGCCCACGCTTGTGTCGGACATCCACGCTTTTCTTCGCAACCGTAAAGACAGGAATGGCCGGGTTAAGCCCGGCCATGACGCGTGAGGATCAATGCGCAGACTGAGAGCAGAGGATCACAATTCCCGTGCGCTGGAGAAGGAGAACGACGACACGCGCCGGGTGTTCTCGTCGAGGATCAGGGTCCGGGTCAGCGGCGGCTCGGCGCGCTGGCTGCAGTTCTCGCGCTCGCAGAGCCTGCAATTGACCCCGATTGGCGTGCCCTCGACTTTGTCGAGGTCCATGCCGCTGGTGTAGACCAGCTTCGAGGCGTGGCGGATTTCGCAACCGAGGCCGATGGCAAAGCGCGGCCGCGGATGCGGCCAGGGCGTGGAGGGGCGCCGCAGGGTCTGTGCCACCGAGAAGTAGCGGCTGCCGTCCGGCAGTTCGACCACCTGCTGCAGCAGCCGGTCCGGCGTGTCGAACGTCGAGTGCACGTTCCACAGCGGGCAGGTGCCGCCGAATTTCGAGAATGGGAAGGTGCCCGAGGAAAACCGTTTCGAGACGTTGCCGGCATTGTCCACGCGCAACAGGAAGAACGGCACGCCGCGCGCATTCGGCCGCTGCAGCGTGGTGAGGCGGTGGCAAACCTGTTCGAAGCCGGCGTTGAAGCGCCGCGCCAGCACCTGCAGGTCGTAACCAAGCTGCTCGGCGGCGGCGAGGAACGGCTGGTAGGGCATCATCACGGCCGCCGCATAATAATTGGCGAGGGTGATGCGATAGAGCCGCCGGGCGGTATCGTCGAGCGGCCCGGCGCGGTTGCAGATCGAATCGAACAGCGTGCCGCATTCAGCGAGGCCGAGCTGAATCGCAAGCTGGAAGACCCGCCCCGCGGGGTCGACCATTTCCGAGATCAGCACCTGCCGGCGATGGCGGTCCCAGCGCCGCAGCGTCTCGCGCATCACGTCCACCGGCATGATCCGCACTGTGGTCGAATGCCGTTCGCGCAGCCGTTCGATCAGCGCGGCGAACAAATCCTGCGACGCGACATTGATCTCGTCGCGCAGTGTCTCGGCGGCGGTTTCCAGTTCGGGGAAGTAGTTGCGGTTCGCCTCGATCAGGTCGCGCACCCGTTCGATCGGGTTGGCCTCGAACCGCGCATTCGGCGTCTCGTTGCGGTCGGCGAACTGCGCCGCCACCATGGTCTCGCCGCGCCGCGCCTCAGTATAGGCGGCGTAGAGGCGCTGCAAGGCGTGGGTCACGCCGGGGCAGAGTTCGGCGAGATCGCGCAATTCCTGCTTGGGCAGATCGATCTGGCGAAACAGCGGGTCGGAGAAAATCTCGTTGAGCTCGGCGAAGAACCGGTCTTCATCCGAGGTCGCAAGGTCACGCAGATCGAGATCATAGGTCTCGGCGAGGCGCAGCAGAATCTGCGCCGTCACCGGACGCTGGTTGCGTTCGATCAGGTTGATGTAGCTCGGCGACAGCCCCAGCCCTTCGGCGATCTGGGTCTGCGACAGCCCCAGCTGCTGCCGGATGCGCCGGAAACGCGGTCCGACGAAGAGTTTTCTGCCTGATTCCGATGCCATGGGCATTCCCGATATTTACAAGAGTTACAAATCGACTTCTTGCGGAGATCGTATTCTTACAAGGTAGCACGATCCATTTCCAGTCTGTCTGGACGATATGCAAGGGAATTGGTTGTATTCAAGCGTCGTTTTTGCATCGCCATGTAACAAATGTGATGGGATTTGATATGCCACAGACATTCGATCAGCTGATCCCCGCCCCCCAGGGCCGTTTCGATGGTATCGAGCGCCCCTATTCCCCCGCTGAAGTGGAGCGTCTGCGTGGCTCGGTGAAGGTTGCCTATACGCTGGCCGAAAAGGGCGCCAACCGGCTCTGGCAGTCGCTCAAGACCGAGCCGTTCGTGCATTCGCTCGGCGCCGTCACCGGCAACCAGGCGATGCAGCAGGCCCGCGCCGGTTTGCAGGCGATCTATCTCTCGGGCTGGCAGGTCGCGGCTGACGCCAACACCGCGGGCGCGATGTATCCCGACCAGAGTCTCTATCCGGCGAATGCCGGCCCGGAGCTGGCGCGCCGCATCAACCGGACGTTCCAGCGTGCCGACCAGATCGAGCATGCCGAAGGTGGCGCCAAGATCGACTGGTTCGTGCCGATCGTTGCCGACGCGGAAGCCGGCTTCGGCGGACCGCTGAACTCGTTCGAGATCATGAAGGCCTATATCGAGGCGGGGGCGGCCGGCGTTCACTTCGAGGACCAACTCGCGTCCGAGAAGAAGTGTGGCCACATGGGCGGCAAGGTGCTGATCCCGACCGCAGCGCATGAGCGCAACCTGATCGCGGCGCGTCTTGCGGCCGACGTCTGCGGCGTGCCGAGCCTGGTGATGGCGCGTACCGATGCGGAGAGCGCCAAGCTCATCACCTCGGATGTCGATGAGCGCGACCGCGAATTCCTCACCGGTGAGCGCACGGCGGAAGGCTTTTATCGCCTCAAGCCGGGCACGGGTCTGGCGCACTGCATCAAGCGCGGCATCAGCTTCGCGAAATATGCCGATCTGCTGTGGTGGGAGACTTCGACACCGAACCTCAAGGAGGCGAAGGAATTCGCCGAGGCGGTGCGCAAGGTCTATCCGGACAAGATGCTCGCCTACAACTGCTCGCCCTCCTTCAACTGGGAGGCGAACATCGACAAGGCGACCATCGCCAAGTTCCAGCGCGAGATCGGCGCGATGGGCTACAAGTTCCAGTTCGTCACGCTGGCGGGTTTCCATTCGCTCAATCACGGCATGTTCGAACTGGCGCGCGGCTATCGCACCGAGGGCATGGCGGCTTACTCACGCCTCCAACAGGCCGAGTTTGCCTCCGAAGCGCATGGCTATTCGGCGACGCGCCACCAGCGCGAAGTCGGCACCGGCTATTTTGATCTGGTCTCGACCACGATCTCGAACGGCCAAAGCTCGACCACGGCGCTCGCCGACTCGACCGAGACGGCGCAGTTCACAAGCAATTCGCACTCCCAGGCTGCTGAATGACAGGAGGCTCCCATGCACGGTACTCACTATTGGGTTGTTGGCGGTGAATTCCGCTCCTTGAACTTCCACAATCTGGTGCAGGGCACGGCGCAGGTCGAAGGACCGTTCGCCACGCGCCGCGAGGCCGAGGATATGTGGCGGCAGGTTTCCGAGAGGAACCGTCATCGCTGCAATGTGCGCTTCTCGATTGTGGAAGAGCCGCGCCGCACCGTGGCGTGACGTTCGCATCATTCCCCAGGGGAAGGCGCTCTTGCGCCCCAACCTCAACTCTGACCCCGTCCGCCCAGACGGGGTCTTTTTTTGAGGGGGGCCTGATCCGGGTGCCGCGACAGGCGGGGACGGAGGTTCCGGCCCCTTGGCGGACCCTTTTGGTTACTGCTAAGTTAATAGCGTCAACCAGGGACATCAGCGATGCCGGACCCGGCTGCAGACGACAACTCCAAGGACGCGAGGCCGATGCGCCTGCGCGAAGCCTTGCAGAAGGCCCGAATCGAGGCTGCCGACCGCAGCGGGGTCGTGATCGACCTGCGCGATGCAGAGGTCGCGCGGCTCGAAATCCTTAACGACGCGCTCAATCCGCTGTTCGGCGAGATTCCCGCTAATGTCGATCTGTTCGACCGTGGCATCAGCCGGGGTGACACGCCGCGGCTGTGGATCGATTCGGTGGCCCATGTAGCGATGGGACGCGACAAGCGGGTCTATCGCTTGGTTCAGGACACAAGGTTCGGGCGCACGCTGCTCGCCGAGTCACATGACGTTCCCGTCATGGTGGACGCGATCACCGACTATATCGCGCGCCGCATGATCGAGCGCGAACAGGCGCTGGTGGTGCCGTCGTCCGTCGTTGCGCCGCCTGCGGCGGTGGTGAAAAGGCGTAGCGCGTTCTGGACCTTTGTGCTGGGATTTTTCGCCGGCCTGGTCGCGCTGTTCGCACTGGCGTTGATCGCCTCGCTGCGCAATCTCTGAAGCTCACACGCGCAGGAGTTCGCTGCGGATATCGGTGACGGTGTTCGGAGATGTTTCGTTGGTGAAGCCGCGCACGCGCTGCGCGATGCGCCAGCCACTATTGTCTCGCTCGATCGCGAACAGGTTGTAGGCTGCCGGATGATGGTGTCCGCCGGGTGCCGCCGAGGCGGACGGCACGCCGATCGCCGGGATGGGGCCGCGAGGCCCCTCGAACCACACCGTGGCGTGCCGATGGTCATGGCCGTGCAACACCATCTCGACGCCATGGCGCTTGATCACCTCGATTAGTTCTGCCGAATCGCGCAGCCGGGCCGCCCAGCGGCCCGGTGCGCTGTGCAGCGGATGGTGGATCAGCAGCACCCGGCACAGATTCTCCTGCGCAAGTTGCGGCAGGATGCGTTCAAGTGCAGCGCGCTGGGCGTGGCCGAGATGCCCGGTTGCCATGAACGGAGCGGTCGGGACGGCGGTGGACACACCGATCAGCGCCAGCGGCCCGCGCCGTCGGACATATGGAAGGCTCGCGATGCCTGCCATCGGTTCGTCGCCCTGCAGGTAGTCCGACCACGCGCGCGCGAAATGGCCGCGGGCGGAAAGCGCATAGGCATCGTGGTTACCCGGCACCAGCGAAACGTCGTGCGGCGAGCCGACGGTTTTCAGCCACGCAGCGGCCTGCGCGAATTCCGCCGGCAGCGCGATATTGACGAGGTCTCCGGTGATGGCGATGTGGTCGGGATGCTGGACGTGGAGGTCGGCGACCAGTTTCGCCAGTACGTCGCGGCGATGGATGGCGTGACGCTTGCGCTGCCAGTTGAGATAGCCGATCGCCCGCTTGCCGAATAACTCGAACCCGCGCGGCGAGGGCATCGGGCCAAGATGTGGGTCGGACAGATGCGCGAGCAGGAAAGCGGTCACGTCATGCACTTCCGATCAGGATGCCTGCGAGGAATACCAGCGTGCCGCCGACGGCGATCTGGAACGTCGCCTGCAACCATGGTGTATCCATGAAACGATGGCGGACCCATGAAATCAGCGCCAGTTCGATCACGACCACCGCGACGGCGAGCGTGGTCGCGGTGTTAAAGTCTGGAATGAGATAGGGCAGCGTGTGGCCGAGGCCGCCGAGCGTTGTCATCAGCCCGCAGACCGTGCCGCGGATCCATGGCGAACCGCGCCCGGTGAGCGCGCCATCGTCGGAAAGAGCCTCCGCGAATCCCATTGAAATGCCGGCGCCGACCGAGGCCGCGAGCCCGACCAGAAATGTTTCGAACGGCGAATGGGTCGCAAACGCCGCCGCGAACAGCGGCGCCAGCGTGGAGACCGAACCATCCATCAGACCGACAAGGCCAGGCTGGATATATTGCAGCAGAAAGGCGCGGCGCTGGGTTTCGGCTTCGATCGAGATCGCCTCGCGGGTGAGATGCTGTTCGGTCAGTTGTTCTGCACGGGCTTCGTGACGATCCTCCTCGTCCGCGAGATGCAGCAGCAATTGACGCGTCGAGGCATCGCGCGTTGTTTCCGCGGCCTTGTGATAGAATTGGGAGGCTTCCTTCTCCATCTCCGCGGCATAGTTGCGCACTTCGCTCAGGCTGAACGGCGGCATCAGCCACAGCGGCTTGCGCTTGATAAAGCCGCGGACATCCTGTCGGCGGATTAGGGGGATGAAATTGCCAAATTTCTCGCGATAGAGTTGGAACAGCTTGTCGCGGTGCCCGGTTTCCTCCGCCGCCATTTCCCGAAAAACCGCCGCCGAAGCTGGGAACTGCCCGGCGAGCGACTCGGCGAATCCATGATAGATACGGCTGTCGTCATCTTCGTTGGAGATGGCGAGCGCCAGGATTTCCCGCTCGGTCAGGTCCGAAAACCTTTTCATATCGATGCCACCTTGTTCGCCGGATGGTCCTGAATGGTTTTGGCAAGAGGATCGGCCGCGCGCAAGGATCAACACATGACCGCCGTTCTCGGAATTGCATGATGACCGTTCAATCGCTGCGGCTGAGATTCGAACCGCTGATCCGTCGCCTTTTCCACGCCTATGCACGGATTGCCAGGGGCATGACGCTCGGCACCCGCGCTCTGGTGCTGGATGGTGAGAACCGGGTGTTTCTGGTCAAGCACAGCTATGTCGCAGGCTGGCACCTGCCGGGCGGCGGGGTCGAGATTGGCGAGACTTTTGTGGAGTCGCTGGCGCGGGAATTGCGGGAGGAGGGCGGCATCGAACTGCGAGGGGCGCCGGTCCTGCACGGCCTGTTCTTCAACCGCCACGTCTCGCTCCGTGATCATGTTGCGGTCTATGTGATCCGCGACTGGCATCAGGAGCGGATACCGGAGCCGAACCACGAGATCATCGCCTGCGGTTTCTTCGATGTAGCCGACCTGCCGCCGGACACCACTCGCGGCACCCGGAAGCGGATTGCCGAAGTGTTACAGAATGCGCCGATCGTGGCGGACTGGAGTTAGAGATCGTTCACGATCCCCTCGTATGGTCCCCGGCAAACCGCCGCCCGAGGACCCCTATGAGCCCCGCGCCAGAGACGATCCGCCAGCAGGATGCCATGCGCGAGACGGCGCGGCCCGGGGCGTTGCGCGGCGACCTTGCCAGCCTCACCGAAGCAATCACGGCCTTCGCGCGAGAGCCGCAGCCGGCTAAACCGCGCATCGCGGTGCTGGTGCCCTGCTACAACGAGGCGGCGGCGATCAGCAGGGTGGTGGCGGATTTCCGACAGGCTCTGCCGGATGCGCAGATTTATGTCTATGACAACAACTCATCCGACGACACCATCGCGCTCGCGCGCGAGGCGGGTGCCGAAGTGCGCAGCGTGCGGCGGCAGGGCAAAGGTCACGTCGTCAAACGCATGTTCGCTGACATCGACGCCGACGTCTATGTGCTGGTCGATGGTGATGCCACCTATGACGCGCCAAGCGCCGCGCGGATGATTGAGCGGCTGACGCGGGAGAATCTCGACATGGTGGTCGGCCTGCGGGTCGATCAGGAGACAGCGGCCTATCGGCGCGGCCACCGAACCGGCAACAGGATGCTGACAGGCGTGCTGGCCGCTGTGTTCGGCCAGGCGTTCAAGGATATTCTCTCCGGCTATCGCGTGTTCTCGCGCCGTTTTGTCAAGTCGTTTCCGGTGCTGTCGGATGGCTTTGAGATCGAGACCGAATTGTCGGTCCATGCGCTCGAACTGGCGATGCCGGTCGCGGAAATCGAGACGCCGTATTACGCGCGTCCCGAAGGCTCGTTCAGCAAGCTCAACACCTGGCGTGACGGATTCCGCATCCTGGGCACCATTCTGAAGCTCTACCGTTCCGAGAAGCCGCTGCAGTTCTTCAGCATCATCGGCGGTGCGCTGGCGATCACATCGCTCGCGCTCGCAGCGCCGGTGGTCGTGACCTTTATTGAGCAGGGTATCGTGCCGCGGCTGCCGACCGCTGTGCTGGCCATGGGACTGATGATCCTCGCGATGTTATCGGTATCCTCGGGCCTAGTGCTCGATACCGTGACGCGGGGACGCCGGGAGATGAAGCTGCTGGCCTATCTCGCCCAGCCCCCGGTCGGCGATGACCGCAACAAAATCTGACCGGGCAACTTTGCTCCAAGCCGTTTCGGTGATGGACCGCGCCTGCGCCAGATGGTATTGCGCGCAGCGGATATACCCATGAGCGATCTTTCCCTCACCATTCTGGCCGAGACGCCGGGCGACGCCCAGGTGATCGAGCGGCTGCACGAGCGCACCTTCGGCCCCGGCCGCTATGTGCTCAGCGCCTATCGGTTGCGCGAGCACGTCGATCACATTCTCGACCTGTCCTTCACCGCGCGGATCGGTACGCTGCTGGTCGGTTCGGTGCGGCAATTGCCGATCTGTATTGGCGATACGCCGGCGCTGCTGCTCGGTCCGCTGACCGTGGAGCCGCCGTTCCGCTCGCGCGGCATCGGGCGGGCGCTGCTGGATCGTGCGCTGGCGCAGGCGAAAGCCAAGGGCCACAAGCTGGTGATGCTGGTCGGCGATGAGCCCTATTACAGCCGCGTCGGCTTCAAGCAAATTCAACGCGGTCGGACGTCGATGCCAGGTCCGGTGGACCCGGCGAGGCTGTTGATCCACGAACTCGTTGAGGGTGCGTTTGCGGATGTCTCAGGCGCTGTGCGCCCGGACTGGAGCGCGGTCGCCTAGCGGTTATTCCGCCGCGATCTCGTCGGCGTGCCGCCAGCGCGGGAAGGGATCGGGCAATGCCGACCATGCTTTCGTGTCCATTGCGGGTCGTCCTTGCACCAGACAGGCGTCAAGCCGCGCGCGGATCGATGCCTCGTCCATGCCCGTGCCGATGAAGACGATCTCCTGCCGCCGGTCTCCGTAAATCGTGTTCCAGTGTTTCTTCAGCGACTGCCGCCAGAAAGGATCGTTCGGCCAGCGCTCCTCGGGCACGCTCGCCCACCAGAAGCCAAGCCCTTCGGTCTTGACGATGGATCCTGCCTGGCTGAGTTCGCCGAGCCATTGTGGCCGTGTCGCAAGCCAGAAGTGGCCCTTGGCGCGGATCACGCCGGACCAGCTTTCGCGCAGGAACCGCTGGAATTTTGCCGGCTCGAACGGGCGCCTCGCGCGATAGACAAAACTGGTGACGCCGTATTCCTCCGTTTCCGGCACGTGAGACGCAAAGCCGTAAAGCTCTTTGGCCCAGAGCGGGTGTTCTTGCGCGCGCTCGAAATCGAAACGGCCGGTGTTGAGGATGCATTCGAGCGGGATACGCGAATGATTTGCCTCAACGAGGACGGCATCGGGATTGAGCGCACGCACGATCTTGCAGGCGGCTTCGCGCTCGGTGGGGCCGCGGCGAGGTGAAAAAGAAGGCGACCGTCCATGAGGGCGGTCGCCTTTGTTGTTGGCTGATGATGCTCAGTATTTCACGTTGGCGAAGATCCGCACGCCAAGGCCCGGCAGCAGCACCTCGTCCTTGGTGTAGGAGACGTGGTTGCGGATATCCTCGTTGAGCAGATTGTCGCCGACGATGCCGAAACGGATCTCCTGCGGTCCCCAGTCGCTCTTCACCAGTTTTGCGGTGTAGCTCAATTCGGCCTTCAAACGATTGTAACCCGGCGTCGCCGTCTCGATGCCGCCGATGTCGTTCTGCGCGAAGGCATGGAGCAGGTTGACGCGCGCGAGCCAGTTGGCGTCGCGATAGAATAGTCCGCCGCCGAGACGTTGCGGCGGAATCCGCGGCACGTTGCTGCCGTCGTCGAGGGTAGCGCGTACGATGTCGTACTGCCCCTCGATGCCGAACTGTCCGGCCCAGACCGGCAGCATGTCGTACTGGAATTGAAATTCGCCGCCGCGGAAATGCGCGTTGCGCTGCGAGTAGATCGCCTGATTGAGCTCGAGGCCCGGACCCGCCTGGCACACCCCATCCTCGCAGGTGTTGCCGGTGAGGTTGCGGTAGATGAAGCCGTTAAAATGCGTGTCGTAACCGGTGAGTTCAAACCGGAACGGGCCTGTCGCACGGCGCAGCCCGATCTCGACCGATTTCGCGGTCTCGATCTTCAGGTTCGGATTGCCGATGTCGAAGGTCACCGTAGCGTCGTGACCGCCGCGCGAGAACAGTTCAGCCGGCTTCGGCGCGCGCTCGGTATATTGCCCGGTGATGCTGGCAACGAGATCCCACGGCAGGTTCTGGATCAGGCCGACGCTGCCGCTTTTCGGCGTGAAATTCAGATTGCGTGCCGTTGCCGGTCCGATCGCATTTGGATCGACGGTGAGATCGAACACGTCCGGAATGAAGGCCTGCGTGGTGCCTGACAGGTCGACATGCTCGATGCGGCCAGCAACTTGCGCCTTGGTCAGTTCGCTGAACTTGAACTCGTTGAAGGCGTAGCTCGCGACTCTGGTGTTGCGGTTCGGATCCCACAGGCCGTTGAGCGGGCTGCCGATGTCGTCGGGGCTTGGCGCGGTCAGTTCCTGATGCGATGCCTGCACGCCGAGAGCGGTGGTGAGCGCGGCAAACCGCAGATCGAGCGGCATGAACTGCACTTCGGCGCGACCTTCCTGCTCCTTATTGGTGAAGCGTTGGCGGATGCCGTCGGAGCCAAGGTCAGACCCGATCTCGCTGTGGTTGTAGTCGGTCGCGCCGATCCAGAAGCGGATGGTGTCGATGGCGGCAGCATCCGGCCGGTACTCGCCTTTGCTGGTGAATTTGGTCTGCTGGGCGTCGATACGGGTGCGGTGCTCTTCACCGTCGATGCCGGGGATATGATAGAGGCTGTTATTCTGCGTCACGGCCGCGCCGATGAAGCCGCCGGTGAAGAAGTAGGAGCCGCCGATCGAGACGCCGCTCGAATCCGTTGCGGAGTTGGGCTGCTTGCCGTTGAATGGCCGCGTTGGATCGAACCGGTAGGGCGAGTTCGGAACGCTGTAGTCTTCGGTCTTGCGATCAAACGCGTCGATATGGATGGCGAAGTTGCCGCCGCCCGCATCAAGCAGCATCGCGCCTTCGCGGCCAAGATCGACGCTCGACAACGCGCCGCGCGTCTCGAAATTCATGCAGGGATTCGACGATGAAAGCTGCGGTGCTTTCACGGCATAGCCGTAAGTTTGTATCGAAGGCAGCGCGCTGCAGGGTAGCGATTCCGGAATGCGATTGTTGCTGGTCGCCACCACGCCGCCGATCGCGGCCGAGCCGTAGCGCAGCGTCGCCGGGCCGCGGATCACCTCGACCTGATTGGTGGTGAGTGGATCGATCGGCACGAAGTGATCTTCGCCAAGATCGGAGGCGCCGTTGCTGCCGAGCCCGTTCTCGGTGATGCCGACGCGGTTGACGTCGAGACCGCGGATGATCGGCCGGCTGGAGCCGCCGGGCGCGAAAGACGAGCTGGTGATGCCGGGCTTGTCGTTGAGCAGATCGCCCAGCGTGGCGGCGGAGCTGCGGCGGATTTCCTCGTTTGGCACCACGGTCACAGTGGCGAACTGGTCGGTCACCACCGGCAGCGTGCCGGGAAGGACGGCAGTCTGCACCGGCGGTACCGGCGTTTCGGGTGGAGTTGCGGGCGTATGGCTGCGCGCTACACGCGCGGAGTGCCGGGCGGGTGCCCGATGAGGCGGCTTGCGCCGGACAATCGGGCTGGGGGCCTGCACGGTCAGCGCCGGAAGCACCGTGCTGCCGGCGGCTTGCTCCTGCTGGGCGTGGGCTGTGTTGCCCGCACCAAGCGCCAATGCCGCCGCCGAGCCTGCGGCGAGCAGGGCGCGAAGGGATATTCTGAACATGTATTTCGATCCTGTCCCGCGTCCGGTCGGCTGTCGCGTGCATGACGGACAGGCCGGGCGGCGTGACTGATGACGAGGGTCCGGCGATCAGCCACTCGCGGCGGATCGTCGGATTCGAGCGACAGCGAGGGTCAGGAACGGGGAGGGGCGCGGGAGCGAAACGCGACATGACGCGGCTGCGCGACCGCAGCGTCGATATTCGCGGTCAGCAGCGCGGCGTGGGTATAGGCCGGAAGCGGCAGCAGTGGCGGAGCAGCATCGACCAGCGCGTTCGCCATCGCGAAGGTGGCGCAGATTGAGCAGACGTCCTTGTCGCCGTCCTGGTCGTGACCGGTGTCCGGAGCCGGGCTGGTTGCCGGCGCGGCCTGCGCGGCGGGCGACGCCGGTTCATGGGCATGGACGTGGCCGAACGACAGACCGAACTGCATCGCCAGCGCAAACAGCGCCAGCAGCGACAGTTTTCTTGCCTGTAGCCTTACCCAAAGCATTGCGGACAGCACCCCCATCCGGCGCGGTCTGCCCGCCCAGATGTTATAATATAACATTTAGGGTTGCCGTGCTGTCAACGGGAGCCCGGCGTTTATCCGCCGGTGCGCAGCGAAATTAGCCAGCGGTCTATCGCGCCTCGCGCAGCCAGGTCATGGCGAAGGCGCCGAGCAGCAATAGCAGCCCGATCAAACCTGCGAACATCGGCCACGCGCCGATGCCGCGCACCACGCTGGCGTCGCGCATCTTCACGCCGAGCCAGCCGTCACCGTGAAACGCTGTGGCGGAGCGCACCGGCAGGATGCGCGGCAGGTCGAGTTGCCTGTTCTCGGCAATGCGCCGGGTGTCGCCGCCGCTCGCCTGCGTCAGCGGCTTCAGGGTTTCGGTGGTCGAAGTAACCTCGGAGAATTCCTTCGGGTTCATCGGACCGACATTGATCAGCGCCTTGAGGCTGCCATCGCTCGCCTGCCATAGTCCGAGTTCATCGGCGGCGGTGGAGGCGCGCCACACGCCCGGCTCTGCCTGGGTCAGCGTGAGTTGCCGTGTTGCGCCGGAGGGGGACGTCACGGTGACCGGCGCGACGGTGTCGGCCATGGTCTGGCGCACGGCGACAAGATCGCGGCCCTGCACCTGCAGGCGCAAGGCCTCCTCGTCGAGTTCGGGTTGCTTCATCAGCCAGTGCGACAGCCGTCGCAGCAGATCGAGATGCGGGCCGCCGCCTTCATAGCCGCGCGCCCACAGCCAGATGTGGTCAGACAATAGCAACGCGACACGGCCCTCGTCCTGCCGCGACAGCAGCAGCAGCGGCTTGTTGTCGGCGCCTTCCATCACCGCCGGCGCGGTGGAGTTTCGGGTATCAACCTGACGGAAGAACCGGCTCCAGTGCGGCGGCTCGCTGGCGGAGCCTTCGAGCCCGCGCGTGACCGGATGGCGTTTGCCGAGTTCGGTCAGGCGCGCGGTGAAAGCTTTCTCGGTCACGCCGACCGGCTCGGCCGGCAGCACGTTATCAAGCGGCGTGCGCCAGATGCTGGTCGGACCGGCATAATCCGGTCCTGCTGCCACCAGCACCGCGCCGCCATTGCGGACATAACGCGCGATGTTCTCAAAATAGGAGGTCGGCAGCACGCCTTGCCGCGCATAGCGATCGAAGATGATGAGCTGAAACTCGTTGATCTTCTGCTGAAACAATTCGCGGGTCGGAAAAGCGATCAGCGACAGTTCGTTGATCGGCGTGCCGTCCTGTTTCTCCGGCGGGCGCAGAATGGTGAAGTGGACAAGATCGACGCTGGCGTCGGCCTTGAGCAGGTTGCGCCAGGTGCGCTCGCCCGAATGCGGCTCGCCCGAAACCAGCAGCACGCGCAACTTGTCACGCACGCCGTCGATCGACACCACGGCGCGATTGTTGACCGGCGTGAGTTCGCCTTCCAGCGGCGAGGCTTCGATCTCGACGATGTTCTGCCCGGCATGCGGAATCTCGAAGGTCACGCTGGCGTTCTGGCCGCTGGTGAGCATGCGCTGGCTCAACACCTCGCCGTCTCGCCGCAAAGTCACACGCGCGTTCTGGCCGGTGACGCCCTGATCGTCCAGCCGGTAGGTGATGGTCTGGGTCTGGCCGACAATGCCGAAGCGCGGCGCGGCGACAATGGCGATGCGACGATCGCGTTCGTCCTTGCGGCCGGTGATCAGCGCATGCACCGGCGCGTTGATGCCGAGAGCGACGGCGCTCGCCGGAATATCGTGCACTCGGCCATCGGTGATCAGGAACGCGCCGCCGACGCGGTCGGTCGGCACATCGGACAGGGTCGATGCGAGCGCGGTAAAGAGCTTGGTGCCGTCGGTTTCGCCGTCGGCCTGTCCGGCATCGACCACGCGGACGTCGAGGCCCTTGATGTCCTTCAGTCGCGCCACCAGCGTCTCGCGTGCGGCTTCGGTTTCCTTCGCGCGGTCGCCGAAATTCTGGCTCGCGCTCTTGTCGACCACCACCGCCACGACGGAGGACAGCGGCTCGCGTTCCTCGCTGGTGAAGGACGGGTTGGCGAGCGCGAGCAATACCAGTACTAACGCCGCGACGCGCATTGCCGCGCCGCGCGCCCGCGCCACCAGCAGCAATGTCGCGATGACAACGATCGCACCGAGGCCGAGCCAGAGCACGGCATTCGGAACGAGAGGCGCGAAGGCGATGCCGTAGTTCATCATGCTACTGCCCCAGCCGTTCGATCAGAGCAGGCGCGTGAACCTGATCGGCCTTGTAGTTGCCGGTCAGGGTGTACATCACGATGTTGACTCCGGCGCGGAAGGCGAATTCGCGCTGGCGCGGCTCGCCGGGCGTCAGCGGCAGCACCGGCTGGCCGTCCGGTCGCATCGCCCAGGCGCCGGCGAGATCGTTCGAGGTGATGATGATCGGCGACACGCCGTCGCCGCCGCGCGCGGGGCGGTCGGCCTCGTCGGCATCTTCCTCGCCGCGCGGCAGTGCCTCGACCCAGGTCTGGCCGGAATTGAAGCGGCCCGGAAAGTCGCGCAGCAGATAAAACGTCTTGGTCAGCACATGCTCGCGCGGCACCGGCTCGAGTTCGGGGATGTCGAGCGAACTGAGGATGTCGCGCAGCGTCAGCATGCCGGGAGTTTGCGATTCCCCGTTCGGGCCGGGCGGCGCATCAATCGCATCGCGGGTGTCGAACAACACCGTGCCGCCCTGCTTCATGTAGGCGTCGAGCTTGTTGATCGCTTCCTGCGAGGGCTTTGGCGCACCGGCGATCACCGGCCAGTAGATCAGTGGGAAGAACGCAAGTTCATCGCGTGCCGGATCGATGCCGATCGGATCGGCGGCCTCCAGCGCGGTGCGTTGGGCGAGGAATAGCGTCAGCCCGGAGATCCCGGCCTTGACGATGGAATCAACATCCTCGTTGCCGGTGACGACATAAGCGATGCGGGTCTGCGAAGTTGCCTTGATCGCGAACTCATCGCGCGCTGGATCCGGCGTGCCATGCGGCGTTTGCGCAGATGGCTGTTTGGCCGGCGTTTGCGCCTGCGAGGCGACAGGCGCGAGTGCGGTCAGCGCCATGGCGATCAGGATGACAGCAGGTGCCGCGCGCCGTCGCAGCAGGGCGGCAAGGCCTCCGCCAAGAATGCCAACGATGATGGCGTCGATCAGGAACAACGCCAGCGCCGCGGACAGCAGCAGGCCACGCAGGTCGCGCGGTTCGGCGTTGGCGTAGCTAGCGCGTCGTGCGTTCAGCATCGAGGTGTCGAGCGGCGCGAGACGATCCGCATTCGCCAGTGCGTTGACGGCAACCGGTCCATCTGCGGGTCCGTAGAAGCCGGGCGGGTGTTCTGCTGTGGCGCGGTCGCCATAGTTCGCGGGGATCGGCCTCGCATTCGCTGGCGGCGGGCCGAATGCACCGAAGCCGTCAAGCGTGCGCAGCGGCGCGACCGTCTCGGTGCCAGCGTCAGTCGCGACGCCTGCGCCGGGCGCCGCAGTGGTGCCGGACATATCGACGAGCCGCCGCAGCATCTCAACGAAGCTGCCGGATAGCGGCAAATCCGACCAGCGCATGTCGGCGCTGATGTGGAACAGCGCCAGCACACCCTTGTTGCGCCGCTCGCCGGTGACCAGCGGCGTGCCGTCCGCGAGCGAAGCCCAGCTTCGCGTCGACAGCGCCGGATTGGGTTCGGCGAGCACCTGACGATTGACGGTGACATCCTTCGGCACCGGCAGTCCGGCGAACGGACCATCCGATGAGAACGCCGCGAGATGTTGCGGTTTCTCCCAGGTCAGGCTGCCGCCGAGGCTGCGGCCGCCGCGCCGCAGCTTCACCGGTACGAGATCATCCTCGCCGGCGGCGAGACGTGGTCCTGCGAACCGCACCAACACGCCGCCTTGCGCGATCCAGGTGTTGAGGCGGTCGCGCAATTCCGGCGACAGCGTGCCGACATCGGCCAGCACGATCATCGGCAGCTTCTGATCGAGAAACTGCGCGATCGCGACCGCAGGAGCGCCCCTGTCGCCGAGCCGCACGTCGGTGAACGGCGCCAGCGCACGCGTCAGATAGAAGGTGGAAGCCAGCAGTGGCTGTGCGGTGTCGGTGGTGGCGCCGCTGACAATGCCGATGGCGCGACGGCGCCAGCGTTTGTCGAGCAGTTGCACCGCTCCGGCGGAGCGTTCACCGGCAATCTCGAGGCGCGCGATATCGTTGCGCAGTTCCACCGGCAGATCGAAACCTGCCTCGGTTTCATGGTCCTGTGCACTAAAAGCAAAACGGGTCTCGCCGATCGGCGCGCCCTTCTGGTCGAGCGCGCGGATCAGCCCGATATCGGCGCTGCCGCCCGCTGCGGCGCGCAGCACCTTCACCGTCATCTTCGCGGCGGCGTTTTCCGCCGCGGCCAGCGCATGCGCCGGCGGCGTGCCGCCTTCGACAATGGTCAGGGGTCGATCCTGAATGGTCTTTGTCAGCGCGGCGGTGAATTCGCTGCCGCGTCCGGTATCAACACCGTCGGTCAGCCAGATGATATCGGCATTGCCGGTCGCGGCAAGAAAGCGCGCCAGCGTCGGCAGGGTTTCGACGCGCTCGACTGCATAGGGCTTTGGCGCAAGCTGGCGCAGCGCCACACGCGCGGTGCCGGCCGGCATCAGGCTGATGTCGCGGCTCGGCTCCGACAATGGCGCCAGCGCGACGGGGCGGCGGTCCGCGTCGGCGTTCGAGATCAGTTCATCGGCGGTCTGGATGCGTGTTTCCCAGCTTGCGGCGGCGCTCCAGCCATCATCGATCAGCAGCACCAACGGCGCGCTCGAACGGCCCGCGCCTTCGTTCGGATTCCAGATTGGTCCGGCGGCGGCGAGGATCACCAGCGCGGCGGCGAGCAGGCGGATCGCGGTCAGCCACCATGGTGTCTGCGATGGCGTTTCCTCTTTCGGTGCGATGTCGAACAGAAGGCGCGTCGGCGGGAAGTCGATCCGCTTCGGCCGTGGTGGGATCACGCGCAATAGCCACCACAGCACCGGCAGGCTGAGCAGGCCGGCGAGCAGCCACGGTTCGAGAAAGGAGAGCGGCAGCCCCATCATGCGCTGCGCTCCGCATGGATGCGGCTCACGCCGTCTTTGGCAACCGCCATGCCGCTGTGCAGGAACAGCAGCACTTCGGCGGCCGAGCGATCGGTGCGGTGGGTGGAGAACAGCCAGCCGAGCTTGCCGGCCTCCTCGCGGATCGCATCGCGATGCGCTGCGACGCGTGCGACATAATCCTTCGCCCAGGTTTCGGCGCGGCCGGCGGTGATGGCGCCGCCGCCTTCCGGCTCAACGAATTCGATCCGTCCGGCATAGGGAAAACTCTCTTCCGCCGGATCGACCACCTGCAGCAGGATGCCGTGCGCGCCGGATGCGGACATGCCTGCAAGCATGGTGCCGATCTGTGCGATCGGCGACCATAAGTCGGACACCACGACGATCTCTGACAACGGCGAGGGGACGAAATGCGGCGGCAGGCTCGCGCGCGTCGTATGGTCGTGCAGGATCGCCTGCGCCATCTTGTCGACGATGCCGTTGCTCGCGCTTGGCGTCATCAGGCCGGGAATGCCGACGCGTTCGCCGCCGGCGACAAGCAGCTCGGCCAGCGCGAAGGTGACGACCAGCGAGCGCTCGAGCTTGCTGTCGCGCGCGGTTTTCGAGGCAAAGGCCATCGAGGGCGAACGGTCCGGCCACAGCCACACGGTGTGCGCGGCCTCCCATTCACGCTCGCGCACATAGAGATGATCGTCGCGCGCCGAGCGTCGCCAGTCGACATTCTGCGCCGCTTCGCCGGAGACGAACCGCCGGTACTGCCAGAAATTCTCGCCAGTGCCGGCGCGGCGGCGGCCATGCAGGCCGTGGATCACGTTGGCGGCGATGCGCCGGGCTTCCAGCACAAGACGCGGCAACGCAGCGGCGAGCGACCGGCTTTCGCCATCGGCGCGCCGGACCGCTTCGATTTCCTGCATTGCCGGCTTGCGCGACTCCGCCATCAGCCGATCCGGGTTTTGAGCTGCCTGATCACGTCGGTCACGGTCTGGCCTTCGGCGCGCGCGGCGAAGGTCAGCGCCATGCGGTGTTTCAGGACGGGCTCGGCAAGTTCGAGCACGTCGTCGATCGAGGGGGCGAGGCGGCCATCGAGCAGCGCGCGGGCGCGCACCGCCAGCATCAAGGCCTGGCTCGCGCGCGGGCCGGGACCCCAGGCGATCGCTTTTCCAATCTCGGCGTTGCCCTCGCCGGGACGCGCGGAACGTACCAGCGACAGGATGGCCTCGACCACGGAATCGCCGACCGGCAGACGCCGCACCAGGCGCTGCGCGGTGAGCAGTGTTTCCGCATTCATCGCAGGCTTCGCCACGCTTTGTTCGGCGCCAGTGGTGTCGAACAGGATTTTGCGCTCGGCATCGCGGTCCGGATATTCGACATCGATTTCCATCAGGAAGCGGTCGAGCTGCGCTTCGGGCAGTGGATAGGTGCCTTCCTGCTCGAGCGGATTCTGCGTCGCCAGCACATGGAAGGGCTTTGGCAGGTCGTGCCGCGCACCGGCGACGGTGATGTGCTGCTCCTGCATCGCCTGCAGCAGCGCCGATTGCGTGCGCGGCGAGGCGCGGTTGATCTCGTCAGCCATCAGAAGCTGTGCGAACACCGGCCCTGCGATGAAGCGGAACGAGCGTTTGCCGGTGGTGCTCTCATCCAGCACTTCGGCGCCGAGAATGTCGGACGGCATCAGGTCGGGTGTGAACTGCACGCGCTTGGCGTCAAGGCCGAGTGTAATACCGAGTGTTTCGACCAGCTTGGTCTTGGCGAGACCCGGCACGCCAATCAACAGCGCGTGGCCGCCGGACAGGATCGTCACCAGGGCGTTGTCGACGACGCGTTCCTGACCGAAGATGATGGCCGAGACCGCCTGCCGCGCAGCGCGGATATTGCCGGCGAGCTGTTCGGCGGAGCGGACGATCACGTCTTCAAGTTTCTCGACACTGTCTGTGCCCGTCATCGTCATCTCCTTGCGGTGCTCGCCGGACTGGCGCCCTACGTGGCCGGTGTGTCCCGCCGCCCTCATTGAGGTCGGCAGAACTGTACCGGCCGATCCATGCTAGCCCTTGGCTCGCTTGATGTATCTGCCCAAATCGGATGTCCCCACCTTACCGTTTTGGAGACCTCGACCCCATCAACTTGTGGCGAGGGCAACTCGTCACAACATGTCTGGATAATCCGGCTTAAATCGTGCCAAACAGCAATGGTAAGGTTAGGGAAAACAATGGCGAAGCAAGGGCGGGTCATGGAGTGGCGGGAGCAGCCGGACGCTGCCTCGCGGCTTGACGCGCTGACCCGCGCTGCCACGGCGGCGGCGCCAAAAGGTCTGCCACCGGTTCACCTGTGGAACCCGCCATTTTGCGGCGATCTCGACATGAGGATCGCCGGTGACGGCACCTGGTATTATCTCGGCACGCCGATCGGCCGGCCCGCTCTGGTGCGGCTGTTCTCCACCATCCTCAAGCGCGAGCAGGATCGTTATTTTCTGGTCACGCCTGTGGAAAAGGTCGGGATTCGCGTCGAGGATGTCCCTTTTCTGGCGGTTGAGATGAAGGTGGAGGGCGATGGCGCGGCCCGTGCGCTGTCTTTTCGTACCAATGTCGATGATTGGGTGGCGTGTGATGGCGGCAGGCCGTTGCGGTTCGAGACGGCAGCGGGAGGCGGCCTGACGCCCTATCTGCATGTTCGGGCGGATTTGTGGGCAAAGGTCACGCGTGCGCTCTATTATGATCTGGTCGAACTTGGCGAAGAGCATACTGTCGAAGGCCGGGCCATGTTCGGTATCTGGTCGGGCGGGGCGTTTTTTGCGATGGCGGACGCTGCTCAGACCCGCGCGTGAACTGACTGAAGAGAACAACGGGAATTGGACTTGACTGAAAGCAGATTGCTCGAGGCGGGAGGCGCGGATGCTGCGGCATCGAGTGCCGCGTCCACCGATCTTGATTCCGGTGAATTTTTCCGCCGCGCGCGGACGCGGTTGAACTTCGATGTGCCGGCGGGGCTGAGCGATCCGTCGATCATTGCGCCAACCGGCGATTTCGGCACGGATCAGATGCTGCAGATCATCGCCCGGGAAAAGCCGATCCGTCAGGCCGCGGTGCTGATTCCGGTGATCGAGCGCGAAGCGCCGTCCGTGCTGCTGACGACGCGGGCAGGGCATCTCAACGAGCATCCCGGACAGATTTCATTTCCCGGCGGCAAGATTGACCACACCGATGCCTCGCCACTCGATGCGGCGCTGCGCGAAGCGGAGGAAGAGATCGGCCTCAGCCGCGAATTCGTCGAGCCGCTCGGTTATCTCGATGTCTACGCCACGAGCTTCGGCTTTCGCATCCTGCCGACGTTGGCGCGGGTACGGCCCGGGTTTGAACTGTCGATCAACGCCACCGAGGTCGACGACGCCTTCGAGGTGCCGCTCGGGTTCCTGATGGATCCCTTGAACTACCGGCGCGGTGCCAAGGAATTCCGCGGCATTCCACGCACGTTCTATGAGGTTCCGTATCAGGAGCGTTACATCTGGGGCGCGACCGCCGGCATGCTGCGCGTGCTGTATGATCGGATATATCCGACATGATCCGCCCGGTCCTGACCGAGATCGGAATCTTTCTTATTCCGTTCGTGGCCTATGCAATCTTCATCCTGGTAAGCCGCGCCAACGTGCTGCACGCCTCGTCCTGGCCGCTGCGCATCGTCCTCAGACTGGCGATCGGTTCGTTCCTACTGGTGATTGTCAGTCTGCTGCTGTTGGCGCATTTTTCCGGCGCGCCGCCGGGCTCGACTTACGTCCCGGCTCATATCGAAAACGGCGAGCTCGTTCCGGGCAGCGACCAATGAGTGTGATGCACCCCGCGCAGCAATCCTTGACCAAGGCGACGTGGCTGACGGACGGGCCGGTCGCGCGGGTGCTCTGTCTCCTCAACACAAATGGTGAAGAGGCGCGCGTGGTCGGCGGCGCGGTGCGCAATGCGTTGCTCGGTCTGCCGGTGGGCGAGGTCGATATCGCGACCACCGCGCATCCCGACGAGGTGGTGCGCCGTGCCCGCGCCACGCATATCAAATGCGTACCGACCGGCATCGACCATGGCACGGTGACGCTGATCGTGGACGGCCGGCCGCTGGAGGTGACGACTCTGCGTGAGGACGTCGAGACCTTCGGCCGCAAGGCCAAGGTGGTGTTCGGGCGCGACTGGGTCCGCGACGCGCAGCGCCGCGATTTCACCATCAACGGACTGTCGCTTTCCGTCGATGGCATCGTTCACGATCATGTCGGGGGTCTTGCAGATATCGAGGCGCGGCGGGTCCGCTTCATCGGTGCGCCGGCGCAGCGTATTGCCGAGGACTATCTGCGTATCCTGCGCTTCTTCCGTATTCATGCCGCTTATGGCACGGGGCTGCCGGATCGCGCGGCGATGCTTGCCTGTATTGCGGCGCGTGACGGTCTCGCTTTGCTGTCGGCCGAGCGCTTGCGTATGGAGATGCTCAAGCTCGTGGTCGCGCCTGGTGCCGCCGATGCGCTGGTGGCGATGGACGATTGCGGGCTGTTGATGCGGATCACCGGCGGAGTGGCCTATCATGGCCCGTTCGCGAGAATGATTGAGATCGAGCAGGCGCTTGGTCTTGCCGCCGATCCGATGCGCCGCTTGGGCGCGCTCGCGGTGGCCGTCACGGAAGATGCCAAGCGCCTGTCGCAGCGGCTGCGGCTGTCGAACGCCGAGGCCAAGCAGATCGATTCGATGGGGCATCGCTGGTGGCGGCTCGGCAGCATGAGCGAGGAGGTGGCGCGGCGGCGCATCTATCGCCTTGGCGCGGAACGCTACCGGGACCGGATCATGCTGGCCTGGGCGCGGGCAGGGCGTGACTATGCCTCGCCGTGCTGGCACGAGCTTGCGACGCTGCCGCAGCGATGGAGCGCGCCGGCGTTTCCGCTGAAGGCTGCCGATTTCCTGGCGCGTGGTCTGAAAGAAGGGCCGGCGCTTGGCCATGCTCTGACGCTGGCGGAGGATGCGTGGCTGGCCGCCAATTTTCCGCTGGATCGCGATGCGCTCGATGCCATCGCCGATCAGGCGATCGCGCGCTTCCGGCACGATCACCGGCTCTAGCTTACAGCCAAATAAAAAGCCCCGGATCGACATCCGGGGCCTTTCGAGGACCGCTTAAGTTCGCTTAGCGCGCGAAGATCAGGGCGAGCGGATCCCACTTGTAGTTCACGCCGATCTTGCCGGTGTGGATGCCCTCGATCTTGGTCGAGACATTGTAGGTGTTGCCAGCCAGATCGTATGCGTTGAAGTTCTGGTCGCCGCCGAAGCCGAGATAGAGGTACTCGGCCTTGATGCTCCACTTCGGATCGAGTGCGTATTCCCAACCGCCACCGATCGCATAGCCGACACGGTATTTCTTTTCCTGACCGATCAGCGCACCGCCTGGGCCTGCGGAATCCGACACGAAGTTCTCGAAGCGGGTGAGCGTTGCACCGCCCTTCACGTAGAACAGCGACTGTCCGGAGATGTACCCGAAGCGCGCCGTCCAGGAGGAGTACCAGTCATCCGACCGGGAGAAGGCGAAAGCCGTCGCCGAACCCGGATAGTTGCTTTGGCCGCGGATCTTCTGGTAGCCGGTCTCGCTTTCGTAACCGATCAGCCAGTTCGGCGCGAACTGGTAATTGTAGCCGCTGGTGATGCCGCCGATGAAGCCCGAGCCGGTGTCGAACACGCTGGAGGCGCCGACCGGCACGGTGGTGACACCGAACACGCCGGCACCCGTCACCGGATTGGAAGTGTAGCTATCGCTGGCCGAACCCGCACCGCCGACATATGCACCGATATAGGAGCCGGTCCACGTATAAACAGGGACCGGAGGCGCCTTGCGGTAAACTTTGGCTCCAAGATCAGCGGCCGTCGCGGCATGGGTCATGCCGAAAGCGGCGGCGGCGGAAAGGAGAATGGCAATTTTGCGCATTGGAGCCCCTGAGTAATAAATGTCGGGCGGCTGAGTCCGCCAAGTCTGCTCGATGATTACGTTGCCAAAGGTTAATGCTCAATCGATTCCGGCCGTTACCAACCTCCGGCCTCGTTGTTCTTTTCCGGGGTGTGGTGAATGGGTCACAGGTCGGAACCGGCCGAAAACGGGGCTTTCTAAGCCAGTGACCGACCCCTCAGGGCCATTTCACCTCGGGGGGCATCGACGAGAGAATTGAGTCCACGTTGCCGCCGGTCTTCAATCCGAAAATGGTGCCGCGGTCGTAGAGCAGGTTGAATTCGACATAGCGGCCGCGGCGCACCAACTGCTCCTCGCGGTCCTGCGGTGTCCAGGCTTTGCCGAAGTTCTTGCGGACCAGGGTGGGGTAGACATTGGCCAGCGCGCGGCCAACGTCCTGGGTGAAGGCGAAATCGGCATCCCAATCGCCGGATTCGAGCCAGTCATAGAAAATCCCGCCGATCCCGCGCGGCTCCTTGCGGTGGGCGAGGTAGAAATAGTCGTCGCACCATTTGCGGTATTTGTCGTAGGGCGCGACGGCGGGGTGGGCGTCGCAGGTCGTCTTGAACGCGGCGTGGAAGTCGACCGTGTCGGCATCCTCTTCGGTCCGCCGTCGGTCGAGCACCGGGGTGAGGTCGGCGCCACCACCGAACCAGGCTTTCGTCGTCACCACGAAGCGGGTGTTCATGTGCACGGCCGGCACATTCGGATTGCGCGGGTGGGCAATCATCGAGATGCCGGAGGCCCAGAACCGCGGATCATCCGTTGCGCCGGGAATCTGGCCGCGAAATTCCGGCGCGAATTCGCCATGCACCGTCGAGCAATGCACGCCGACTTTTTCAAACAGCCGCCCGCGCATGATCGACATCACCCCGCCGCCACCCGGCGCACCGGAGTGGTCGGTGCGCGTCCACGGCGTGCGGACGAAACGTCCAGCTTCCCCCATATAAAGCTCTGCGGACGCCTCGTCCTCCAGAACCTCGAGTTGCTTGCAGATGTCGTCGCGCAGCGCCTCGAACCAGATGCGCGCCCGCTCCTTGCGGTCCTCGATAGCGGCGATGGTCATGCAATAATCCCCGATGTTGGTCAGCCCTGCGGTCCGAAATAGGTGCAGCTTTCCCCGCAGCTGTCGCGATGAAGACTGACGCGGGTCACCGTTCCTGCGGATTGCACGCGGTCCCAGATGAAGCGCGATAGATTCTCCAGCGTCGGCAGGCCGATGGCTTCGATCTTGTTGAGGAATTTGTGGTCGAGCTGCCTCTGCACCTCGGCGATCTTCCGATCGAGCAGGCCGAAATCCATCACCATTCCGGTCGCGGGATCAGGAATGCCGCGAATGGTGATTTCGGCGCGGAAGGAATGGCCATGAATTTCTTCGCTGATGTTGCCCAGCGTCGTGCCGGTCAGCGCGTGCGCGGCCTCGAACCGGAACGATTTGGTCAATTCCCACATGTCCTCTCGTTACTCCTTCTGGCGCCCTGACCGCGGGCCATTGTCGCGGCTCACGGGTGGCGCAGATTCAACAATTGCCAATTTGTCGCGCCCGTCGGACACGATCCACAGGGCATGGCCGTCTTTTACCTAATCCCCAGCGTTTTGTGCGTCTGCAGACTGAGCCGCCATTGCGGATGGCGCAGACAATAGGCGATGGCCGCCTTCGTGCTTTGCGCTATGTCAGGTCCGTCCATCGGCTGCAACGAGAACCGCTCGAAGGCGAGGCCGGCGAAATCCTCCGGCGCGATGTTCGGCTGCGGATAGACCAGTTTAAGCTCGTGGCCGGAGCGGATGACAAGATCGCTGCCGGCCTTCGGGCTGACGCAGATCCAGTCGAGGCCGGGGGGCGCGGCGATGGTGCCGTTGGTTTCCACCGCGATCTCGAAGCCGCGCTCGTGCAAGGCGCCGATCAGCGCGGGATCGATCTGCAGCATCGGCTCGCCGCCGGTCAGGACCACGAATTGGCCGGTCGCCGGTCCCGACCACAGCGCCGCGATCTGGTTCGCGAGGCTGGCGGCGTCGGCGTAGCGGCCGCCGAACGTCCCGTCGGTGCCGACGAAATCGGTGTCGCAGAATGTGCAGGTCGCAGTGGCGCGGTCCTGCTCGCGGCCGGTCCACAGGTTGCAGCCGGAAAATCGGCAAAACACCGCCGCGCGGCCGGCATGGGCGCCTTCGCCCTGCAGGGTCATGAAGATTTCCTTGACCGCATAGCTCACGGCGTCGGGTCCTTGTCCGTCTTGGCGGCGATCTTTGTCTGCCGCAGCGCCTCGCCGAGCGCCATCGCGGCGCTGATAGCGACATTGAGCGAACGCATGCCGGCGGCAATCGGAATAACCAGCCGCTCGTCGGCGGCCTCGGCGACATGGTCCGGAACTCCGGCGCTCTCGCGTCCGAACATCAGGATGTCGGCCGGATCATAGCGGTAATCAAGATAGGGGCGCGCGGTCTTGGTCGAGAACAAGATCAGGCGTTTGCCGGCCGTTCTGCGCCATTGGTCGAATTTGGTCCAGGAATCATGGCGCTGGATCGTGACGCGGTCGAGATAATCCATGCCGGCCCGGCGGAAATGGCGGTCGGAGACCGGAAATCCGGCCGGCTCGATAATATGGGCCGGCACCTCGAGACAGGCGCACAACCGCAGAATCGTGCCGGTGTTCTGTGGAATATCGGGCTGGTACAGCGCGAGGTGCATTCTGGGTGGTCCGAAAATATGAAGAAAAAACCGCTGTCGGAGAGGTTTTTGCGCCTCGCGCCGAGTGGAGCCGATAGCGGGCTTGCGCTATTCCGGCAAGGGTGCCAATAGATCAATTCTAGATCGCATGTTCCGCCCCTTAGCGTAGGACAAGTGGTCATCTGCCGCCGCGAGGTTCGCGGACACCGGCCGTGCTTCCCGGCGCCTCCCCAGCGCGCCATCGGGACGGCCGGCGGCTGCAGTTCGGAAAGGGTTTGCAATCGTGACGTCCTCTACTTCGGCTGAACCGACACGCCGTGATTTTCTCTATGTCGCAACCGGCGCGGTTGCCGCGGTAGGTGCCGCCGCTACCGCCTGGCCGCTGATTTCCCAAATGAACCCGGACGCATCGACCATCGCGGCCGGTGCCCCGATCGAGGTCGATCTGACCCCGATCGCTGAGGGACAGGACATCAAGGTGTTCTGGCGCGGCAAGCCGATCTACATCAGCCACCGCACCAAGAAGCAGATCAAGGAGGCGCGCGCGGTCAACGTGTCGAGCCTGCCCGATCCGGAAACCGATCAGGCCCGCGTCAAGGAAGGCCACGACCAGTGGTTGGTGGTGGTCGGCATCTGCACCCACCTCGGTTGCATTCCCATCGCTCATGAAGGCAATTACGACGGCTTCTTCTGCCCGTGCCACGGATCGCAGTACGACACCTCCGGTCGTATCCGCCAGGGACCGGCGCCGAGCAATCTGCCCGTACCTCCGTACGCCTTCGTCTCCGACACCAAGATCAAAATTGGCTGACGTCTAGTCGCCTCGCAATTTCCAGGATCGCATCATGAGCGGACCCTCTACCTATAACCCGCAGAATCCAGCTTTGAAGTGGATCGAGCGGCGCCTGCCGATCGGCGGGTTGGTTCATTCCTCTTTCGTGGCCTATCCGACGCCGCGCAACCTCAACTACTGGTGGACCTTCGGCGCCATCCTTTCGATGATGCTCGCGGTGCAGATCATCACCGGCATCATCCTTGCGATGCACTACACGCCGCATGTCGATCTGGCGTTCAAGTCGGTCGAGCTGATTGTCCGCGACGTCAATTACGGCTGGCTGCTGCGCTATGTGCACGCCAACGGTGCGTCGATGTTCTTCATCGCCGTCTACATCCACATGTTCCGGGGCCTTTATTACGGGTCGTACAAGGCGCCGCGCGAGATCCTCTGGATTCTCGGCGTCATCATCTATCTCCTGATGATGGCCACCGGCTTCATGGGTTACGTGCTGCCGTGGGGCCAGATGAGCTTCTGGGGCGCCACCGTCATCACCAACCTGTTCTCGGCCATTCCCTATGTCGGCGACAGCATCGTGACGCTGCTGTGGGGTGGCTATTCGGTCGGTAACCCGACGCTGAACCGCTTCTTCTCGCTGCACTACCTGCTGCCCTTCGTGATTGCCGGCGTTGTCGTGCTCCACGTCTGGGCGCTGCATGTCGCAGGCCAGAACAATCCGGCCGGCGTCGAGCCGAAGACCGAGAAGGACACCGTGCCGTTCACGCCTTATGCGACCGTCAAGGACGCGTTCGGCATGTCCTGCTTCCTGCTGTTCTTCGCCTGGTTCATCTTCTACGTGCCGAACTATCTCGGCGAAGCCGACAACTACATCCCGGCCAACCCGGCGGTGACCCCGGCGCACATCGTGCCTGAATGGTACTACCTGCCGTTCTACGCGATCCTGCGTTCGATCCCGAACAAGCTGGCCGGCGTGATCGCGATGTTCAGCGCCATCCTGGTGCTGGCGTTCCTGCCCTGGCTCGACAGCGCCCGCACGCGCTCGTCGAAGTACCGTCCGCTGGCGAAGCAGTTCTTCTGGATCTTCGTGGCGATCTGCATCCTCTTGGGCTGGCTTGGCTCCAAGCCTGCCGAAGGCATCTATGTGATCATGGGCCGCGTCCTGACGTTCTGTTACTTCGCGTACTTCCTGATCGTGCTGCCCGTGCTGAGCTGGATCGAAACGCCGCGTCCGGTGCCGAACTCGATCGCCGACGACGTGCTCGCCAAGCACGGCAAGAAGAGCGTCGCAGCTTCCGTTGCGGTTGCGCTTCTCGCCGGCAGCATGCTGCTGGCCGGCGGCGTCAGCCGCTCCGAGGCTGCCGATGGCCACGGCCCGACCCCGGAATCGCTGAAGTGGTCGTTCGCCGGCCCGTTCGGCAAGTTCGACCGCGGTCAGCTCCAGCGCGGCCTGAAGGTTTACAAGGAAGTCTGCTCGGCCTGTCACTCGCTGAGCTACGTCGCCTTCCGCAACCTCGCCGAGCCGGGTGGCCCGGGTTATTCGGCGGCGCAGGCTGCTGCGTTCGCGTCCGAGTACAAGGTGCAGGACGGTCCGAACGATGCCGGCGACATGTTCGAGCGCGCTGGTCGTCCGGCGGACTACTTCCCGTCGCCGTTCCCCAATGAAAATGCTGCCCGCGCCTCCAACGGTGGTGCGGCTCCGCCGGATCTGTCGTTGATGGCGAAGGCTCGCTCCTACGAGCGCGGTTTCCCGCAGTTCATCTTCGACTTCTTCTCTCAGTTCCAGGAGCGTGGCCCGAACTACATCCACGCGCTGCTGGTCGGATATGAGCAGAATCCGCCCGCCGGCTTCACGCTGACGGAAGGCTCGCACTACAACAAGTACTTCCCCGGTCACTCCATCAAGATGCCGCCGCCGCTCTCCGACGGTCAGGTGACCTATGATGACGGCAGCCCGGCGACCGTGGATCAGTACGCCAAGGACGTCGCGGCGTTCCTGATGTGGACCGCTGAGCCGCACCTCGAGGCCCGCAAGCGTGTCGGTTTCCAGGTGATGGTGTTCCTGATCCTGCTGAGCGGTCTGCTCTACTTCACCAAGAAGAAGATCTGGGCTGACGCACACTAAGGCGCACAGCGATCTGAATTGAAAAAGGGCTCCGTTTCGGAGCCCTTTTTTGTTGATTGCGCTTCCGGAAAGGCGGCGGCATTCTGCCCGCAATCAAACAAGAGAGGCATCATGGGCACCAGCATCAGCTTCAAACGGCCGGACGGCAAGGACGCCACGGGCTATCTCGCCAACGCCGCGCGCGGCGATGCGCCGGGGCTTGTCGTGATCCAGGAATGGTGGGGCTTGTCCGACCAGATCAAGGGCATGGTAGATCGTTTCGCTGCGGCTGGTTTCGATGCGCTGGCTCCCGACCTCTATCGCGGCGTGGTGGTGCCCTATCACGACTCCGAGGCGGCCAATAAGGAGATGACCTCGCTCGACTTCATGGATGCCACCGAGCAGACGGTGCGCGGCGCGGCGCAATATCTCGCGCGCAACGGTGCCAAGGTCGGCCTGACTGGCTTTTGCATGGGCGGAGCGGTGACCATCATCGGCGCGACGCGCATTCCCGAGCTCACAGCTGCGGTGACGTTCTACGGCGTGCCGCCCGAGCAGGCCGCGCGGCCGGCCGATGTCCGTGTGCCGCTGCAGGGCCACTTCGCCAACAAGGACGATTTCTTCACGCCGGAAACCGTCAACACGTTCGAGGCCGGGCTGAAAGCCGCCGGCAAGAGCTACGAGTTCTTCCGCTACGACGCCGACCATGCTTTCGCCAATGAGCAGCGCGCCTCGGTTCATGATCGCGCCGCCGCGGAGCTGGCCTGGGGGCGGGCAATCGCGTTCTTCAAGGCCCATCTGGGGTAGCGGGGGCGGGGCGCCACCGTGCGGTGACCCTTGACATCGTCCCCGGCGGGTGATGATTTGCCCGCCATGAACAGCGTGTCCCGCATTGCCCGGTCGTGGTGGCGCACCTTCTAAAGGTGGCCGGTACGATTGCGCGTGGACTAATCGTTGAGGCCGTCATGCAGAACGGCCTTTTTTGTTGTCCTGTGTGGCGTTCCTCATCCAAGTCTCTTAAGAGGATCACATGAACAGGACGGTCTTTTCGCTCCCCCCGCATCTCGATTTCCGCACCGCGCGCGGGCTTGAGGTGTCGCGCGCGGTGACGCCCTTTGCCGGCGGCGCGGCGCTCGACCAGCTGATCGAGCTGCTCGACACCCGCCGGGGCGTGGTGCTGTCCTCCGGCACCACCGTGCCGGGGCGCTATGAGAGTTTCGACCTCGGTTTCGCCGATCCCCCGCTGCGGCTGGAAGCGACCGGCCCCCGCTTTTTCATCGAGGCGCTGAATGCGCGCGGCGAGGTGCTGATCGCCTTTCTCGGCGCGGTGCTGAACGAGCCCTGCGTCACCATCACCGAGAAAACCGCCACGCGGCTCGCCGGCCATATTGTGCGCGGCGATGCCCCGGTGGACGAGGACCAGCGCACCCGCCGCGCCTCGATCATGTCGCTGGTGCGCGACATCATCGCAGCGATGAGCTATCCGGGCGATCCGCTGCTCGGCCTGTTCGGCGCTTTTGCCTACGATCTCGTCTTCCAGATCGAGGATCTCAAGCAGACGCGGGCGCGGGAAGCCGACCAGCGCGACATCGTGCTCTACATTCCCGATCGCATCCTGGCCTATGACCGCGCCACCGGACGCGGCGTCACCGTCGACTACGAGTTTGCCTATCAGGGCCAGTCGACCAAGGGGCTCGATCACGCGACACCGACCAGCGTCTACAAGAAGACGCCGCACGAGGGTTTCGCCGATCACGCGCCGGGCGTCTATCAGCAGACGGTGGAACGCGCGCGCGAAGCGTTTGCGCGCGGCGATCTGTTCGAGGCGGTGCCGGGGCAATTATTCGCCGAACCGTGCGAGCGTACTCCGGCCGAGGTGTTCAAGCGGCTGTGCGTCATCAACCCTTCGCCCTACGGCGCGCTCCTCAATCTCGGCGATGGCGAGTTTCTCGTCTCCGCATCGCCTGAGATGTTCGTGCGCTCCGACGGCAAGCGCGTCGAGACCTGCCCGATCTCCGGCACCATCGCACGCGGTGCGGATGCGATCGGCGACGCCAGGCAGATCCAGGAGCTGCTGAATTCGCAGAAGGACGAGTTCGAGCTCAACATGTGCACCGACGTCGATCGCAACGACAAGGCGCGCGTCTGCGTGCCAGGTTCGATCAAGGTGCTGGCGCGGCGGCAGATCGAGACCTATTCGAAGCTGTTTCACACCGTCGATCATGTCGAGGGCATGCTGCGTCCCGGCTTCGATGCCATCGACGGCTTCCTCACCCATTGCTGGGCGGTGACGGTGACCGGCGCGCCGAAACTGTGGGCGATGCAGTTCGTCGAAGACAACGAGCGGTCTTCACGCCGCTGGTATGCCGGCGCGCTCGGCTTCCTCGGTTTCGATGGCGGCATCAACACCGGCCTCACCATCCGCACCATTCGCATGAAAGACGGCCTCGCCGAGGTGCGGGTCGGCGCCACGCTGTTGTTCGATTCCGATCCGGTCGCCGAAGAAAAGGAATGCCAGACCAAGGCGGCGGCGCTGTTCCAGGCGCTACGCGGCGATCCGCCGAAGCCGCTGTCGGCTTTCGCGCCCGATGCCACCGGCTCGGGCAAGAAGGTGCTGTTGATCGATCACGACAATTCCTTTGTCCACATGCTGGCGGATTATTTCCGTCAGGTTGGCGCGGAAGTCAGCGTCACGCGTCATACCCACGCGCTGGAGCGGTTGAAGAACGAAGCCTTCGATCTCTTGGTGCTGTCGCCCGGGCCGGGACGACCGCAGGATTTCGGCATCTCGAATTTCATCGACGCGGCGCTCAACAAGAAGATGCCGGTGTTCGGCGTCTGTCTCGGCGTGCAGGCGATCGGCGAATATTTCGGCGGCACGCTTGGCCAGTTGAAGCAGCCGGCCCATGGTCGCCCGTCACGGGTGCAGAACCGCGGTGGCACGTTGATGCGCAATCTGCCGAACGAGTTCACCATCGGCCGCTATCACTCGCTGTTCGTTGCGCCGAACGACATGCCCGAAGTGCTGCGGGTCACCGCGAGCACCGAAGACGGCGTGCCGATGACCATTGAGCACAAGACGCTGCCAGTCGGCGGCGTGCAATTCCATCCTGAAATCGCTGATGTCGCTGGAAGGCGATGTCGGCCTGAAGATTGTCGAAAATGCATTCCGGCTGGGACAGCCTGCCGATTGATCCTGAATTGAAGGCCCTCGCGATGAACCTTGAAACCGATCTGAAGGCTGCCGTCCGCACCATTCCGGACTATCCCAAGCCCGGCATCATGTTCCGCGACATTACCACGCTGCTTGGCAATGCGCGGGCGTTCCGTCGCGCGGTGGACGAACTGGTGCAGCCCTGGGCTGGCTCGAAGATCGACAAGGTGGCGGGCATCGAAGCCCGCGGCTTCATTCTCGGCGGTGCGGTGGCGCATCAGGTCTCGGCCGGTTTCGTGCCGATCCGCAAGAAGGGCAAGCTGCCGCACACCACGGTGCGGATCGCGTACTCGCTGGAATACGGGCTCGACGAAATGGAGATGCATGCCGATGCGATCCAGCCCGGCGAGCGCGTCCTCCTGATCGATGATCTGATCGCGACCGGCGGTACTGCGGAGGGCGCAGTGAAGCTGTTGCGCCAGATTGGCGCCGATGTGATTGCGGCATGCTTCATCATCGATCTGCCCGAGCTTGGCGGTGCCGCGAAGCTGCGTGCGATGGACGTGCCGGTGCGCACGCTGATGACCTTCGACGGACACTGATACCAGGATTCCGGCAGATCGACCGGGCACGGCTCTCTACGTTAGCCGTGCAGCCTGAGCCCGATCTCGAGATCGCGAAAACTGAAATAGTTCGCGCGCACCCATTGGTGCAACTCGGATAAATCATCCTTCGACGTCCGCAAATACTGCGTGAAGGAGAAGTGTTTCCGTCCGATGATGCTTTTCAGAAACGGTGGCAGCGCGGCAATTCTCAAGGTCTGCGCGCCGGCAAACGCCTCTGGCATCTCGCCGAACAGCACGTGCTCGTTGTCGACCAGGAACAGGTTGGAGCCGGCAAAGTCCTTTTGCAGCATCTTCCAGCCCATCGCGGCGGGGCGGGTCAGGTCGGGGATGTACAGCACGATCGGCTCGACGCCGCGCCGTACGGCCTCCTTCATCAACCCGATTTCGCCGACAATCTTAAAGAAGTCCTCGAACGCATGCAGCCCGAGGTCGATCACCTTGGCAACCCGGTCGTCGATGATCAGGCGATCCATCAGCGCGATCTGGCCATGGGTATCAGCGATCGACGCCGTCTCGGTCAGTCGCGGCAGGTAATCGATCAGCGAGGGCTCGCGCAGGTTGATGTCGAAGGCCGTGACCGAACCGTTCTGCAGCAGCAGGAATTCGGTCAATAGCCGCGCCAGCAGGGTTTTGCCGACATCGGGACGTGGTGAGCAGATAATGTAAACCGGCGTGCGAAGCATCTTCGGCGGGTCTAGGGCATCAGATGCATGGGCCGGCGATCACTGTTCGCCGGCGAGACGGACCTTGTCCTTGTTGCCGACAATGTCGGTCAGCTTGATGCGGTCGAACTCGCCCCAGACATTGCCGAGCCAGTGCCGCACATAGCCGCGCAACACGAACGAGTAGTTCGCGGTTTCGTCGCGCTGGCTCTTGTTGGCGACGAATTTCAGGAACGGCACCGAGGAAACCTCGACCTGCTCATAGGCCATCTCGTTGAGCTTGGGGATCGTGATCTCGGTCGCATTCTTGATGCGGTGGAAATAGAAATCGTAGGTCGCCTGATCCCACTCGAAGAAGCTGGTGTTGTTGATGAAGTTCTTCACCAGGAAATAGCGGGCGCCATCCATGAATTTGGCGGTTTCGGCGATCTCATCGAGCGAGGCGATCGACGGGCCGAGAATATGGAACACCGCGAAGGTGATCTGGCCCGAGCGTGCGGCGTCGAGAAAGCCGATATCGCGCAAGGAGGCGAGGGTCGGCGACAGCAGGCCGGCGCGGACGTCGATCACGGTGACGGTCGATTGATTGACATTCAGCGTATCGAAAATCTTCATCTGATCGGATGTCGAGGTGACATCGACGATCTCGGTGATATCGGGATGGAATCGCTTCAGAGTGCCGCGCGGCAATTCTGTATCGAAAGCGCGCGCCGGGATGTTGTTTGCGTTGAAGTAATCCAGAACGGTGCGTGACACGGTGGTCTTGCCGACACCACCCTTATCCGCGCCAACAACGATAACCGCCGGTTTCGCCATGAGATTTCCTTAACGCCCGCTGGACATCGGGCCGGATCGGTCCGAGGTCACGCTTATCATCCTGTCCGGGCAAGATCAGTCCCAAAATGGGTTCCCGCCGCTCGGGATCATGCCACGCCCGCTGCGTCGGAACATGGCAGAAACGGCGGATAATTCAATTCTTTACACACCCCTTGGGGCTTGAAACTGTGGGTTGTCAGCGTCGCCAGGGCCAGCGGCGCGGCCCCCATGGGCCGGTCGGCGTGCCGGCGGCCGGTGGTTGTGAGGCCTGTGCCTCGCTCCACGGGCCAGCGGGCGGCATTTGTGACGGTTCCACCTCATCATGTGCAGAATCCGGCGCGGGCAGTGGCAGCGGCCCCGGATCGTGGCCGCCGGCATAGCGCACCAGTGCATCAACTCGCGCATCGACCGAAGGATGGGTCGCGAACAGATCGGCAAACCCCTCGCGCGGATTGTCGAGGCACATTTCCATCACTGCCGAGGTCGCGCCTGGCAATTCGCCGCGTCCCTCAATCTTGCGCAAGGCGGAGATCATGGCATCCGGATTCTTGGTCAGCTCGACCGAGCCCGCGTCGGCAAGGAATTCGCGCGAGCGCGACAGTGCCAGCCGCACCACCAGCGAGAGCGTCCACGCTACCGCGATCAGCAGCACTGCGATCAGGAACACGGCCATCGCCGCGCCGCCGCCACCGCCGCCCTTGCGGTCGCCGTCATTGCCCGAGCGCGTCGGCGACACGCCGCTGAAATTCCAACTGGAGTTGAAGAACAGGCGGAAGAACAGTTCGGCGAAGAAGCCGATCACGCCGGCGATGATCACCGCGACCACCATCAACTGCACGTCGCCGTTGCGGATGTGGGTCAATTCATGGCCGAGCACCGCTTCAATCTCGTGGTCATCGAGCGCAGCGAGGAGACCGGTCGTCACCGTGATGGCGTATTGTCGCTGGTTGAGGCCAGTGGCGAAGGCATTGAGTGCGTCGCTGTCCATGATCTTCAGCTTCGGCATCGGAATGCCGCGCGAGATGCACAAATTCTCCAGGAGATTGTAGAGCCGCGGCTCCTCCTGCCGCGTCACGTCGTGGCCGCCGGTGACAGCGTCGATGATCGACTGATGGAAGAAATAGGCAATGGTGATCCAGACTAGTGTGCCGATGGTGGCGTAAGGCAACGCCTGGATCAGATCGCGCAGGCCGAGCGCGATATAGGTGTCGAACGATAGGCGGCTGTCGCTCATGACTTCGGCGATCAAGGCGCCAGCGAACACCATCACGTAGATCAGGAAGAACAACCCGGCGAGCAGCAGCATCGAACGCGTCTTGTTCGATGCGATGTGCGTGTAGAGACCGTATGCAGCCATGGTGCGCGGCCTTGCCGGATTGCGATGTCAGCGGGTGAGCGAGCTGCCCGTTAGAATTTGACGGAGGGCGCCTGCTCGAGCTGGCCGCGGTTTTCGCCGAGGTCGAAGAAATCCTTACGGGTGAAGCCGAACATGCCCGCAAACAGCACCGCCGGCATCTGCTGGATGCCGGTATTGTACTCCTGCACCGCGTTGTTGAAGAAGCGGCGGGTGGCGGCGATCTTGTTCTCGATATCGGACAGTTCGCTCTGCAACTGCTGGAAGTTGGCGTTGGCCTTGAGGTCGGGATAGGCCTCGGACAGCGCGATCAGGCGACCCAGCGCGCCGCTGAGTTGGGCCTCGGCAGCGGAGATTTGCGCCGGTCCCTGCGCCGACAGCGCGGCGTTGCGCGCCTTCACCACGTCGTCGAGCGTACCACGCTCGTGGGTCGCGTAGCCCTTTACCGTCTCGACCAGATTGGGAATGAGATCGTGGCGCTGCTTGAGCTGGACGTCGATGTCCGCGAATGCCTGGTTCACCCGTTGGGACAGCGCGACAAGGCGGTTGTAGGCGCCAAAGGCGAAAAGCACGAGAACGACAATAATGCCAAGAATGATCCAACTGGTCGACATGAAGACAAACTCCCTGAGGACGAAAGCGACAGCCTAGCAGATATAGGCACTCTCTGCAGGCGGCGCAGGGTGATGCCGGTTAGTCTGCCCACGGGGCGAGCGGGCTCAGCCTTGATGCGAAAAACCCGCCTCCTTGTGGAGGCGGGTTGCGGGACTGCGCTGTGCTCGCAGATGGTCCGGTCGCGGATCAGGGCTTGGCGATGTGCCAGGCGCCGTTCAGGAAGCCGTCGCCATTGGTGTCGCCGGCCTTGGCGTCGTTCTTGAAGGTGTAGAGTGGCTTGCCCTTGTAGGCCCACATCTTGCTGCCGTCGTCCCGGGTCACGACGGTCCAGTCGCCCGCCGCTTTCGCGTCGGCCGTAGCCATCAACGGCGGCCAGTTGATGGCGCACGGGCCGTTGCAGGCGGACTTGCCGGCGGAATCCTTGTCGAAGGTGTAGAGGGTCATGCCCTTGGCATCGACATAGGCCTTGCCCTTGGCGGTATCGGCGACCTTGGCCGGCATAGCCTGTGCGAACGCAGCCGCCGCGGTGAAGAGGGTCAGCGCCGCAACTGCGGCGAATGTGTTGGACTTGGACATGCAGCTTTACTCCTGATGAGAAATCGGGACGCGAACGCGTCTCACAGGAAAACTCCGGCATGGCCGAATTATTCCGGTCTATTTGCGCGGGGGCTTCATTACCGCATCGCCCCAGTCCCATTTTCGGGCGGCGGCGTAACCGTTCTTGTCCCGGCGGGGTACGATCGCTGTGCTAATGCCGTCTGTGGTGCAAAGTTTCGCTGTCACTGCGATTTTTGTCGTCGCAGGCTGCGACAAAACGCGGGAGGGGTGCTGCGCCGGCGGGGTGCGTGATAAACTGACATATGAAAATCTTTCATCCTCGAAGGGAAGTTTTGCTCCTTTGAGGTGTTTATGCGCGCGGGATCGCGCCAGGCGCTGCGAGAAATGACACCAGTCTGGCGGTGTCAGCGGGCATTCATGATCGTGCGGACACGGCGCGATCACATGCGCGCCTTTGGCGATCAACGTATCGCGTAGCGCCAGGATGCGCGCATAGCCGGCCGGCGTGCCGGGCTCGACCACAAGTAGCGTGTCACGGGTTTTCTGCCACAGTCTGTCGGCCAGCGCGGCGCGGTCGTCATCGCCCAGTTCATTGATGACGTAACTGGCGATCACGAGATCCGCTTGCGGTGCATCGTCGATGATCCGCAGCGCCTCGCCATGACGATAGCTCAATGAAGACAACCGGGCGTCGCGGGCGGCAAGATCGAGCGCAAGCGCGCGCAGCGCGGCGTTGGCGTCGAGCAGCGTGAAGGTATCGAGGCTAGGGAAGGCGTACGCGGCGGCCCAGCTTGCGGTGCCGGGCCCGGCGCCGACATCGAGCAGGCTGCGCGGCGCAAAATCCGGACGCTGCGCCTGCAAACCATCCAGACTGGCGGTGGTCGCGGCGAAGGTTGCCGGCATCCGCGCCAGCGCATAGGCCAGCGCGTCGTTCTCCGTGCGGATCAGATGTGAATTGCCGCCGCTGCGATAGCTCTCCGAAATCGCAGCCGCGCGGCGCGCGGCATCGTTGCGCGACAGGCCCTCGATCTTGCGGTCGAGGGCAGTTTTCAGCTCGGCGGGAAGATCTGACGTCATCTCTTACCTCGGGCCGTCAAAGCCCGAAGCATTATGCCACGTTCTGGTCGAGCACCTTCATCGCGCCGTCGAGGTCGACCGAGACGAGCTGCGAGACGCCGCGCTCGGCCATGGTGACGCCAAACAAGCGGTTCATCCGCGCCATCGTGATCGGATTGTGCGTGATGATGATGAAGCGGGTTTCGGTCGAGCCGGTCATCTCGTGCAGCAGGTTGCAGAAACGCTCGACATTGTGGTCGTCGAGCGGCGCGTCGACTTCGTCCAGCACGCAGATCGGCGACGGGTTGGTGAGGAACACCGCGAAGATCAGCGCGAGTGCGGTCAGCGCCTGCTCGCCGCCGGAGAGCAGCGACAGGGTTTGCGGCTTCTTGCCCGGCGGTTTGGCGACGATCTCGAGGCCTGCCTCCAGCGGGTCGTCGCTCTCGATCAGTTGCAGTTCGGCCTGGCCGCCGCCGAACAGTTCGGTGAACAGCCGCTTGAAATGGGTGTTCACGGTCTCGAACGAGGTGGTGAGGCGCTCGCGCGCTTCCCGATTGAGACTCTGGATGCCGGTACGCAGCTTCTTGATCGCCTCGACGAGGTCGTCGCGTTCGGTGGTCAGGCTGCCGTGCTGGGTCTCGACTTCGCGCAGCTCTTCTTCGGCGCGCAGGTTGACGGCGCCGAGTCGTTCACGGTCGCGCCGCAGCTTTTCGAGATCGGCCTCGACCTCGGCGACCGGCGGCAGTTCGTTGTCCGGCTTGAGTTCGGCCATCGCGGCGACGCCCTGCGGCTCGACTTCGAGCATCTCGCGGATTTCGCGTTCGACATCTTCAAGACGGCGCTTGGCGCCTTCCATCCGTTCTTCGGCGCGGGCGGTGGCCTCGCGCGCGGCGGACAGGGCTTCGAGCGAAGCGCGGGCGGAGCGGTCGGTTTCCGCCATCACGGTTTCGGCGGCGGCGAGCGCGTCGGCGGCAGTGCGGCGGGCGGCTTCCGCGCTCTCGATCTCGCTGATCAGGGCGCGGCGCTTTTCGGCGAACATCGCCGGCGCGTCGTCGAGCGCCGCGCGCTCGGTCTTCACGTCGTTGATGCGGCCTTCGATGGTGGCGATCTGCGAGGCGCCGTTTTCCTTGCGCGCCTGCCATTCGCCGCGCTCGGCGAGAATGGCCTGCACGCGGCGGTCGGCAAGCTCGGCCTCGCGCGCCAGCGCCTGCGCTTCCGCGCGGGTCTGCGCGGCGAGCTTGCGCCGCTCTTCCATGTCGGCGCGCGCGGTGGCGAGTCGCGCCTCGGTCTCCTGGCTCGCCGGGAGTTCGGCGACGGCCTCCAGCGCGCTCTCATGTGCGCCGCTGACTTCCTCGCGATCCGCGGTGAGGCGAGCCTGCGCTTCTGTCAGCGCCGAGCGCCGTGAGGCGTGGCGGTTGATCTCGCGCTCGGTTGCGGCATGGCGATCGCGCGCGCTGTCTGCCTCGCGCTGCGCCGCGCGGGCGGCTTCGCGTGCTGCGGATTCCGCGGCCGAGGCGGCCTTCTGTTCGGCGTCGGCGGTCTCCAGCGCTTGACGCTTCGCGCTGGCATCGAGGCGGGCCTGATCGAGCTCGGCTTCGATGTCTTTCAGGCGGGCGCGTTCGGCGAGCCGGCGGGCCGCGCCGGTCGGCGCATGGGCCGCGGCGACGAAACCGTCCCAGCGCCAGACGTCGCCTTCAAGCGACACCAGCCGCTGGCCGGTCTTGAGCTGAGCGATCAGGTCAGCGCCGCGCTCCTTGGCGACGACACCGATCTGGGCGAGGCGGCGCGCCAGTTCCGGCGGCGCCTGCACATGGGCCGCGAGCGGCTCGACGCCTTCCGGCAGCGCCGGATCGCCTTCGGCCACGCCGAGATGCGACCAGCGCATCGGCGCTGACGGATCGACCGGCGCATCGAGATCGTCGCCGAGCACGGCGCCGATGGCCTTCTCGTAACCCTTGGTGACGGTGACGCCGTCGATGATCGGCGGCCACAGATTCTTCGTTTCGCCGTTGACCAGCTTGGCGATGGTCTTGGCTTCGGTCTCCAGCCGTTGCACGCGCTTGTCAGCTTCCACCACCGGCGCGCGCGAGGAGTCGAGCTTGGAGCGGGCGGCGGCGTGGGCGACCTCGGCCTCCTGCACGATCATGCCGGATTCCGCGAGCCTGTGCTGCGCGTCTTCCATCGCCTGCGCCAGTGCCTCGAGGTCACCAAGACTGCCGGTCTCGGCATTCAGTCGCTCGACGTCGCGCTGGACATTGGCGATGTCCTGATCGATGCGCGCAAGGCGGTCGCGATGCGTCCGCACATTGGCTTCGAACTGGGTGCGCTGCGCGGTGAGGCGGGCGAGCGCGGTGGTGAGCTCGGAGAAGGTGCGCTCGGCGTCGGCAAGCGTCGCCTCGGCTTCGGCGACGCGCTCCTCGGTGCCGCTGCGCATTTCGACGCGCGACTTGATCTCCTCCTTGAGCGCTGCGTCCTCGGCGTCGAGGCGCTGCAGCGCGACATCGGCATCCGACATCTGGCGCTGCTCGCGCTCGATATCGGCAGAAAACTGCGTGAGACGGCGGTCGAGTTCAGCGACGCGCTCCTTGGCGCGCTGCTCCTCGCCTTCGAGAGCTTCGCGCGCACTGGTCAGGCGCTGTAGTCCGGCGGCGGCGCGGGCTTCGTTCTCGCGCAGGCCCGGCAGTTCGGAAGCGCGGATCGCCTGAATGCGCGCGGCTTCTGCCTGCTCGCGGGTGCGTTCGGCCAGATCGCGCACAGTGAGATCATGAGTCTTGCCGGTTTCGCCGACATCGGCATGCGCCTGCAGCCAGCGCAGGTGATAGAGCAGCGCCTCGGCCTTGCGCACCTTGGCGGCGACTTCGCGATAGCGGATCGCCTGCCGCGCCTGCCGCTTGAGGCCATCCATCTGGCTGGACAACTGGCCGATCACGTCCTCGACGCGGGTGAGGTTGGTTTCCGCCGCTTTCAGCCGCAACTCTGCTTCGTGGCGGCGGGCATGCAGGCCGGCGACACCGGCCGCATCTTCCAGCACGCGGCGACGCTGGTCAGGACGGGCCTGGATGATCTCGCCGATCTTGCCCTGGTGGACGAGCGCAGGCGAACGCGCGCCGGTGGCGGCGTCGGCGAACAGAATCTGCACGTCGCGCGCGCGGACATCCTTGCCGTTGATGCGATAGACCGAGCCGGCTTCGCGTTCGATGCGACGCGAGACTTCGAGAATTTCCTGATCGTTGATCGACGACGGCGCCGAGCGGTCGGCATTGTCGATCGTCATCACCACTTCGGCGTGGTTGCGCGCGGGACGGTTGCCGGAGCCGGCGAAGATCACCGCATCCATGTCGGCGGCACGCAGCGACTTATACGAGGTCTCGCCCATCGCCCAGCGCAGCGCCTCGACCAGATTGGATTTGCCGCAACCGTTCGGGCCGACCACGCCGGTCAGGCCAGGCTCGATCAGAAAGTCGGTCGGCTCGACGAACGATTTGAATCCATGAAGGCGAAGGCGCGTCAGTTTCATGAGATGGGTACTCGGTTGGCGTTCAAGCGTTCAAAACATGGACCCAGGTAACGCCATTGCTGATCCTACCAGCGGAGGTTGAGTCGCGGAACGCGCCCCAACGAGCCCGGACAATGGCGAGGCGGACGGGCGAGGGCAACGCCCCCGCACGGCTTTTCCCAAGGGAATTCCAGAGGGAATTCAACGCGAATGAAGCGGGAACCGAGGTCAAGCGTGATGCACGTCTATGACGTGATGCTTGTGGATAATTTATGTCGCCGTGCACACAAAGCGGGCCGGTGCGCGGCCGCGACCGTGCCCGGCAGGCTATGAAAAGCGTGTGTTGTCAGGCCGTTGTCTGCGGCGCAGAGATCAGCTCTTGAGCAGCGGCTTGATCAGCTTCTCGAAGCCCTCGATCGAGGTCTCGCCCTTCACCAGGGTTCCATTGACGAAGAAGCTCGGCGTCGAATTCACCTTCAGCGTATCGGCCGCATACTGCCGGTCGGCGAGAATGCCCTTCTGCACCGTCTGATCGTCCTGCACGCAGGCCTTGATCATCTGCTCGGTGAAGCCGGCCTGCTTGCCGACGCGGTTGATGGTGGCGAACGGATCGCTCGCCAGTTCGTTCTGCTGTTTGAACAGGATGTCGATCAGCGCGAAGTATTTGGCCGCGTCATCCTTGGCGACGCAGCGCGCCAGCGCCGAGGCGGCAAGGGCGGCCTGATCAAGCGGGAATTCGCGGAAGATGAACCGCACCTTGCCGGTGTCGATGTACTGGGCCTTCAGCTTCGGAAACACATCATGGGTGAAGGCCGCGCAATGCGGGCAGGTCATCGAGGCGTATTCGATGATGGTAACAGGCGCGTCCTTGGTGCCGACCGCCATGTCGCCGAGGGTGCTCGGCTTGGCGATTGCTTCCGGCGACTGCGCGGAAGCCTCGGTGAAGAGATGCCACGGCGAAATCCCCAATGCAGCGGCGGTGCCGGCGAACAGGAGGGCTTGCGAGAAGGTGCGGCGCGTGATGATCACTGGAGGCTCCGACGACTGGACGACGATCTGGCCGCGCGTGGGCGCGGACCGGCACTCTGGCTAGCTTGAAACTCTAATTGTGGCAATGGCGGGCCGCAGGCGGGGCCGCGTCTTCCGGCGTCAATTTCCCTTGATCGTGACAGCGAGCCGCGCCAGCGCGGCGCGCAGATCCTCATCTTCCACAGTGGTAAGTTGTTCGGCTGCCTTCGCAACTTCGCGTGGGTCGAGCGGCTTCGGCGTCTTGCGCGGCTTCGGTCGGGATAATGGCGCCTGCCGCAATGCCAGGCGGCCGATCGCGTTCCAGCCGAGGAAACGGTTGACCCGCTCCAGGATCACGGTCGAGGAATGCTGGATCTCCAGCGCCCGCGGTCCCTCGACCCGCAGCACCAGCGTGGCGGGTTCATCCGGCTGGCCCTCGACCGGGCGCGGCCATTGGATCTTGAGCGGCTCGGCGAAGGCGGCGATGTCCTTGCCGACGATGTCGGCCCAGCGCGTCACCAGTTCACGAGAGGCGAAGCCCTGGCGCGCGAACACATCGCTGAACACCTTGCCGAGTAGCACTGAGAGCGGTTTGGCGGAGATCGGGCCGGGCTTAGGCATTGGGATGTGGATGTGTGAGGGACTGGGCGCCATGTGCCGGAAAACCGATAGGCAACTTTCCGGATCATGTCCTACAACAGGGCATGACCCTAGCAGGCGCCGTGGCGCGGCGAAAGAAAGTCCCGTTCGAGAATCCGCCGGAACCGGCGGTGGACCGCGCCGCGCGACTGCTGCAATGGTACGAGCGCCATCGCCGCGTGCTGCCGTGGCGGGCCATGCCCGGCGAGAGCGCCGATCCGTATCGGGTGTGGCTCTCCGAGATCATGCTGCAGCAGACCACGGTGAAGGCAGTCGGGCCTTATTTCACCAAATTCCTCGCGCGCTGGCCGAATGTTGCGGCGCTCGGCGCGGCCTCGCTCGACGAGGTGCTGCGGATGTGGGCGGGGCTCGGTTATTATTCGCGCGCCCGCAATCTGCATGCCTGCGCGGTGACGGTGACGCGTGACCATGGCGGCGTGTTTCCCGATGCCGAGGAAGGCTTGCGTGCGTTGCCCGGTATTGGGCCTTACACGGCGGCGGCGATCGCCGCGATCGCCTTCGGCCGCCGCACCATGCCGGTGGACGGCAATATCGAGCGCGTGGTCTCGCGTTTGTTCGCGGTGGAGGAGCCGTTGCCGCAGGCCAAGCCGGCGATCCAGTCGCTGGCGGCGACCTTGCTTGGGTCGGCGCGCGCGGGAGATTCGGCGCAGGCGCTGATGGATCTCGGCGCAACAATCTGCACGCCAAAAAAGCCGGCCTGCGTGCTGTGCCCGCTTAATGATGATTGCGCGGCGCTGCGGCGCGGCGATCAGGAGACGTTTCCGCGCAAGGTGCCAAAAAAGACTGGAGCGTTGCGGCGCGGTGCGGCCTTTGTGGCGACCCGCGGCAACGAGGTGCTGGTGCGCACTCGCGCGGCGAAGGGATTGCTCGGCGGCATGACCGAGGTGCCGACCAGTGAGTGGCTGGCCGGGCAGGACGATGCCGCCGCCCGCAAACAGTCACCTTCAATCGCAACGGGCGTGCGCTGGCATCGCAAGGCCGGCGTGGTGACGCATGTGTTCACGCATTTCCCGCTTGAGCTTGTCGTCTACACGGCGAAGGTGCCGCCGCGGACCAAAGCGCCTGCGGGAATGCGCTGGGTCGGGATTGCAACGCTCGAGTATGAGGCGTTGCCGAATGTGATGCGCAAGGTTATCGCGCACGGCTTGGGAGAGAAATGAAGATGCTCAAATTCTATTATGGCCTCGGAACATGTGCGCTGGCCTCGCATATTGCGCTCGAAGATGCCGGCCTCGACTACACCGCCGAGTTGGTCGATATCAAAGGAAACCAGCAGAACAGCCCGGACTATCTGGCAATCAATCCCAAGGGCCGTGTGCCGGCGCTGGTGACCGATCGCGGCATCCTGACCGAGACGCCCGCGATCCTGACCTTCATCGCGCAGAGTGCTCCGAAGGCCAATCTTGTTCCGGTGAACGATCCGTTCGCCTTCGCACAGGTGCAGTCGTTCAACAGCTACGTCTGTTCGGGGATGCACATCGCCCATGCGCACCGGATGCGCGGCCGCAGGTGGGCCACCGAAGAATCGTCGTTCGAGGATATGCGGCGCAAGGTGCCGGAAAATGTCCGGGCCGGTTTTGACCTTGTCGAGAGCAAGATGCTGCGCGGTCCCTGGGTGATGGGCGACACCTACACCATCTGTGATCCGTATCTGTTTACGGTGGCAGGCTGGGCGAAGGGCGACAGCGTCGATATCGCCGATTTTCCAAAAGTCGCGGAACATCACCGGCGCATGAAGGAGCGGGCGTCGGTACAGAAGGTGCTCGCCATCTATCAGGCGTAAGATGCTGATCGGGATGGCGGGCGGTCAGCCCGCCGCCATCTCGCGGCGGATTTCGGCGCGCAGTTCGTCGATCAGGCGCAGGCCCTTCTTGGTTTCGATGTGCCAGAAGGTCCAGCCGTTGCAGGCTTCGGAGCCCTGCGCCAGCGCACCCATGCGATGGATCGAGCCGACCTTGTCGCCGAGCATGACGGCGCCGTCTGCGCGCACCAGCGCGCCGTGTTTCTTCTTGGAATCGACCAGCTTGGTACCGGGCAGGATCATGCCGCGCTCGATCAGTTCGGAGAACGGCACGCGCGGAGCTTCGCGGGCGGTCACGAACGGCGCCAACGTGGCGCCCGGCAGCGGCAGGATCGAGGCGATGCGCTTTTCGGCGGCGGCAGCATAGGTCTTGTCGCGCTCGAAGCCGATATAGGACCGGCCAAGACGCTTGGCGACCGCACCGGTGGTGCCGGTGCCGTTGAACGGATCGATCACGAGATCGCCGGGCCTGGATGACGACAGCAGCACGCGCGCGAGCAGGCCTTCAGGCTTCTGTGTCGGATGCACCTTCTTGCCGTCGCGGCCCTTGAGGCGTTCCTCGCCGGTGCAGAGCGGAATCAGCCAATCGGAGCGCGCTTGCACGTCCTCGTTGGCGGCCTTCAGTGCTTCGTAGTTGAAAGTGTATTTCGTCGATTCATCCCGCGCCGCCCAGATCATGGTCTCGTGCGCATTGGTGAAGCGACGGCCGCGGAAGTTCGGCATCGGATTGCTCTTGCGCCAAACGATGTCGTTGAGGACCCAGAAGCCGAGGTCCTGCATGATGGCGCCGACGCGGAAGATGTTGTGATAGGAGCCGATCACCCAGATCGTTGCGGTCGGCTTCATGATGCGGCGGCAGGCGAGCAGCCAGGCGCGCGTGAAATCGTCGTAAGCGGCAAAGGACGAGAACTTGTCCCAGTCGTTATTGACCGCATCGACATGCGATTCGTCGGGGCGCTTCAATTCGCCCTTGAGCTGCAGATTGTAAGGAGGGTCGGCAAATACCAGATCGACCGACGCAGACGGCAGCTTCGACATCTCGGCGACGCAATCGCCCACCACGATGCGGGACGACGGCTCGGATTCGAAATTAGTGCGGGGCGCCCTTACAGACGCCCCGCGACGCGACACAACCATGACTCAATACCTGACTCAGGCGACGCAGTCGGCGACGCGGGACCAACAAATCCGACTGTCATCACCATGAATGCCCAAGGTAAAAATCGACTTAACCGCGCGCGTGTTTTTATGTTCGCGTGCGCACGTGTGTTTGCTGTCGCGCGCTGTCGTGTGTCGGCGAGCGCGAAGTATCGCGCACGCTACTCCTTGTTATTGTCGCTGCGTGTGCAGGCGACGGTAATCCTGTCGCGGTCGTCGTCTGACCTAGGCAAAATTTGCCGGGCGCGATAACTTGCAACCAATTGATTGTTGCCGCTTTGACATCACATGATGCCATCGATGGGCCACTGACCGAGTGCGCCGCCCGGCCGAGGAGAGTCTGATGCGTTATGATGATTTCCGCCGCAGCGACAATATCGACGATCGCCGCGACGATGACGGCGGCGGTTTCGGCGGTGGCGGCGGCGGGTTCGGTTTTCCGATGGGGGGCGGCGGTGGCCTCGGCATCGGCACGGTGATCGTACTCGGCCTGATCGGCTGGGCGATCGGCATCGATCCACGTCTTTTGATCGGCGGGGCGGAGATCCTGACCGGTGGCGGGCAGGCGCCGACCTACCAGACCGATCGCCGCAGCGCGCCGGGCAAAACCGGTGCGCCGAAGGACGAAATGGGCAGCATGATCGCCGGCGTGCTCGGCGAGATCGACGATCGCTGGAGCGAGATTTTCCGCGAGAGCGGCCGCACCTATCAGGGCCCGCGCATCGTGCTGTTCCGCAACGTCACCAATGGCGGCCGCTGCGGCATGGCGCAGTCGGCGATGGGGCCGTTCTACTGCCCGCCCGACAAGCAGATCTTCATCGACACCGGATTCTTCCGTGAGATCGAAACCCGCTTTGGCGGCTGCCAGGGCAGCGCCTGCAAGTTCACCGCAGCCTACATCATCGCGCATGAGGCCGGTCATCATATCCAGAACCTGCTCGGAGTTCTGCCGCGCGCCACGGAGGCGCAGCAGCAGGCCGGCAGCCGCGCCGAGGCCAACGCCATTCAGGTCAGGGTCGAGCTGCAGGCGGATTGCCTGTCTGGCGTCTGGGTCAATCGTCAGGAGAGGAAGCGCCCGGGCTTCATCGAGGCGGGTGATATCGACGGCGCGCTGCGAACCGCGGCGGCGATCGGCGACGACACCCTGCAACGCAAGACGCAAGGCCGCGTGGTGCCGGATTCCTTTACCCATGGCTCGGCCGAACAGCGCAAGCGCTGGTTCATGATCGGCTACCAGCAGGGCACGGTTGCGGCCTGCAACACCTTCGGGACCGCCAAGCTCTAGGCAAACACCCGCCAGACGATGCCCAGCCTTGTGCCGGGCATCCGCCTTTTCCTAAGATGAACGATAATGCATGGCCAAATGCGGCCATGATCGGTGATGGATCGAACGATGTCGAAAATAGACGAATCCAAGCCCTTTATTCCGCTCAACATCGCGGTGCTGACGATTTCGGATTCGCGCTCGCTGGCCGATGACAAATCTGGCGGCATCCTGGCCGATCGCCTCACCGCGGCCGGTCATCGTCTCGCCGCGCGCGATATCGTCACCGACGACGTACCTACGATTCAGGCCAAGGTGCGGGGGTGGATCGCCGATCCCGGCATTGACGCCATCATCACCACCGGCGGCACCGGCTTCACCGGTCGCGATGTCACGCCGGAGGCGATCGAGCCGCTGTTTGAGAAACGCATGGACGGGTTTTCGATCGCGTTTCACATGCTCAGCCACGCCAAGATCGGCGTGTCGACCATCCAGAGCCGCGCCACGGCGGGCGTTGCCGGTGCGACCTACATTTTCTGCCTGCCGGGTTCCCCGGGTGCCTGCAAGGACGGCTGGGACGGCATTCTCGCCCATCAGCTCGATTATCGCGCGCAGCCCTGCAATTTTGTCGAGATCATGCCGCGGCTGGATGAACATCTCAAGCGCGGCAAGGCGCAGGCGAAATAAGCGCAAGCGTTATGCCGGGACGTAAATCCGCGTCCGCAGCATGATGCGCCCGGCGCGGCCGATCTTCGCCAGCAGTCTTGCTTCCGCATGGCGTGCTTCGGTGGCGTATCCGCCGAGCCGGTCATAATGCGCGCGGGCGATCAGCAGTCCCTGCTCGGTCGAGGGGCCGACGATCAGCCGAGACAGGCGGTGCAGCCCATGACCGAGGCCCGCTTTGGCGTAAGGCGAACGGGCATAGCGGAACACGGCGGCGCGTGGTTTGCCGCCGAGCGATACGCTCTCGATAAACTGCGCGGTCTCGTCGATCCAGCCGCTATCCAGCACCGCGCCAGGATGCAGGAACATCAGCCACGGTGCCCGCGCGGTCCGCGCCCCGGCGGCCAGCGCCGCGACTCGCGTTCCCTCGCATTTGATGAAGTTGCAGCCCGCGATATCAGCGACACGCGCAATTGCATCGCTCTGCGTCCGCTCCACCAGCACGACGTCGCGCACGAGACCGGCCGCTGCGCCGGGCACCAGCGCAGCGAGCGTGGCAACCACGGGCGGCTCGATACCTTCGGTGGGGATGACAACACTGATCATGGGCACGACACACAGGGCCAAACAAGCGCGGCATGCTTAGCATGTTGCGAACCCTCGGCCACGCTCACGCGTGCTGTATTTTATGGCAGTTTGATGCATCTCGCGACACGTCGGCGATCCCGCTACGCGGCGGGATCGCCGCTCGTTTGATGCCGGATCCTAGTAGCGTTCGAAGCGGCGCTGATAATAGCCGCCGCCATAGGCCGGCCCGTCATAACGGTTGTAGCTCGAGCCGAACTCCATGAACGGGCCGCCCCAGGCTGCGCCCTCGTCGGGATAGGGGTTGCGCACGCAGGTGCCGCCAATGCCGCGCGACGAGGCGCGGCACTCCCGGAAACTGTAGAACTCGCAGCTCTGGTAATTGCCAATCTGCTCCTTGTCGGTGAGACAAACGGTGCCGGCGCTGGCTACCGTCGATCCGATCGACACGAAAGCCGCCGCTGCAAAGCCGGTGGCCGCAGCCGTCATCAAAAGTCTTCGCATGAGAATCTCCTCTGCCGAATGGAAGCCAACGCTGCGGCGCGGCAAAAGCTCCCCGCGGGTCAAGAATATTTGTTCTTGTTTTGTTCTTTGGGGCGGGTATGCTGGCTTCATGAGTCGCACACCCCATGCTCTCAAGCACCCGCCGGTAATGCCCCTCTCAGGGCCGGCGGGTGCGTCCCCAGATTTCACCGAGATCGGCATCGCGATCGACCGCGAACGCCGCCGTGGCCGCGGCGCGCAATCCAACGCCAGCGGCCGCTTTGAGACCGAGGCCCGGGTCGCGTTTGACGATGGCTGGCAGAGCCTCGATGAATTGCCGCCGTTCAAGACCACGGTGGCGATTGATGCCGCACGCAAGGTCATCAGCCGCAACAACTCGCCGGATATCGGTTTCGATCGCTCGATCAATCCGTATCGGGGCTGCGAGCACGGCTGCGTCTATTGCTTCGCGCGGCCGACCCACGCCTATATGGGGCTGTCGCCCGGCCTCGATTTCGAGAGCCGGCTGTTCGTTAAGCCGGACGCCCCGCAATTGCTGGAGAAGGAACTGGCCGCGCCCGGCTACGAGCCGCGGGTGATCGCGATCGGCACCAACACCGATCCGTATCAGCCGATCGAGCGCGAGCATAAGATCATGCGCGGCATTCTCGAAGTGCTGGAGAAGGCCGGACACCCGGTCGGCATCGTCACCAAGTCGGCGCTGGTGGTGCGCGATATCGACATCCTGGAGCGGATGGCGCGGCGCAATCTCGCCAAGGTCGCGATTTCGGTGACGACGCTCGATCCGAAACTCGCGCGCACCATGGAACCGCGTGCGGCGACGCCGCCGAAACGGCTTGCGGCGCTGCGCCAACTGACCGAAGCCGGCATTCCGACCGTGGTGATGACCTCGCCGATCATTCCGGCGCTGAACGATGCGGAGATGGAGCGCATCCTCGACGCGGCCGCCCATGCCGGCGTGAAGGAGGCGAGCTATATCGTGCTGCGCCTGCCGCTCGAGGTGCGCGACCTGTTCCGCGAATGGCTGATGGCGAATTACCCCGACCGCTATCGCCATGTCATGACGCTGATCCGCGAGATGCGTGGCGGCCGCGATTACGATTCGCAATGGGGCGCGCGGATGTCAGGCACCGGGCCGCTGGCCTGGATGATCGGCCGCAGATTCGAGATGGCCTGCGAGCGGCTCGGTCTCAACAAGCGCCGGACCAGGCTGACAACCGCCCATTTCATCAAGCCGAATAAGGCCGGCGAACAGCTCGATCTGTTCTGAGCCGCAAAGGATGTTCTTGGATGAACAAGGTGCTACCGAAGCCCGTCGCGCGGTTCACGGTCGTGACGCTCGGTGTTGGCGACATGCGCCGGAGCATCGCGTTCTACGAAGCACTGGGCTTTGAGCGAAAGCTACGCGCGACCGGCGAAGAGGTTGCGTTCTTCGACACCGGTGCGACGGTGCTGGCGTTATATTCCTGGCAGAAGCTGGCACTGGATGCGGGTCTTCCGGCGCAACTGCCGTCTGCGGAATTTCGCGGTGTTACTCTGGCGTGGAACTGCCGCAGCGAGCGCGAAGTGGATGAGGTGCTGACGTTCGCCGTCGCGCAGGGGGCGCGGCTGCAGAAGCCTGCGCGTCGCACCGATTATGGCGGGTATGCGGGGTATTTCGCCGATCACGATGGCCATCCATGGGAAGTCGTCGTCGCTCCCGGAATCGAGGTCGGCGACGACAACCGTGTCCACCTTCCGGAGTGAATGAATAGCGGGGATTAGCGGTTGCGCGATCCGGGTTAAGGACGCAACCATGACCGCATGAGTTGAGAGAAATCCCCAGCGGTTCCGCCCGCATCAAAACAGCCGGCGAAAACGGCCGCGGAGCCGAGCTTCCGCCGCGAGCGCGCGCTGCTCAAGCGCGGCATCTGGCCGGTCGCCGGGTGCGATGAGGTGGGGCGGGGGCCGCTGGCGGGTCCGGTGGTGGCGGCCGCGGTGATCCTCGATCCGGCGCGAATCCCCAAGGGCATCAACGACTCCAAGCGTCTTACCCGCGAGCGCCGCGAGGCGCTGTTCGAGGAAATCTGCGCGACCGCTTTGGTATCGGTCGCGGCGGCGCCGCCGTCGCGGATCGATCGCGACAATATTCTGCGCGCCTCGCTGTGGGCGCTGGCTCGCGCGGTCCGTGCGCTGCCGGAGGCGCCGAAGCATGTTTTTGTCGATGGTCGCGACCGCATCGACGTGCTGTGCGATTGCGAGCCGGTGATCGGCGGCGACGGCCTCGTGCTGTCGGTCGCCGCGGCCTCGATCGTCGCCAAGGTCTCGCGTGACCGTCTGATGTGCCGCCTGGCGCAGCAGCATCCGGAATATGGATTCGAGTCCCATATGGGCTATTCGGTGCCGGTCCATCTTGCCGCGCTCGACCGGCTCGGGCCGACCGTCCATCACCGCCGGTTTTTCGCGCCGGTCGCCGCCGCCCATGTCAAACATGGCACCGGTCTTGCGCCCCAGCCGTCGCTGCTGCTTGAGCCGGTTGAGGTCACGGTCCCGGCCGGCGGGATTGTTGAAGTCGCGGCACAAGTTGCCTGATCGGTTCGCGCGCTTTATCAAGCGCGCTCGGACGTTCCATCAAGCGCAGTTTCCGGCCTCGCGGAAGAAGCGCCAGCCGGTCTTGCTGCGATATGCGCTTCACTTCCCTGATCGTTGAACTGGTTCGCGCCCGGCCCCGGCTGATTTTCTGGGTCGCCGTGCTGTTTCAGGCGGCGCTGTGGTTCATCCTGCCGATGCTGTTCTATGCCAGCCCGCCGGGTGATCTCGCCACCGTGCTGGCGTTCGGCCGCGAATATCAGGTTGGCACAGATTTGGGGCCGCCGCTGGCGTTCTGGCTGGCCGACATCGCCTTCCGCCTCGCCGGCGGCCATATGTTCGGCGTCTATCTGCTCTCCCAGCTCTGTTTTGTCGTGACGCTGTGGGCGGTGTTCACGCTGGGCCGCGCCATTGTCGGCGGCCAGCAGGCGATCCTTGCCGCATTGCTGACCGCGACCATCACGGCGTTCAGCTTTCCCGGCGTGGAATTCGGTCCCGCCGTGCTGGCCTGTCCGCTCTGGGCACTGGTGCTGTTGCATGCCTGGCGCGTGATCGGGCAAAAGCGGCGTTCGGCATGGTTCGCTCTGTCGATCGAGATCGGCCTTCTGTTCCTGACCACGCCGGTGGCGATCGTGCTCGCGCTGCTGCTTGCCGCCTTTGCGCTGGCGACGCGCCAGGGCCGGCGCACCTTGCGCGCGCTCGATCCGTTGTTCGAGGCGCTGGTGATCGCGATGCTGGTGCTGCCTTATGCGGTCTGGCTGCTGCGCAGCGGCACCCGGCCACCGCTGCCGGTGTGGGGCGATCCGGTCAGCATGCTTGAGGGCTTCGGCGCGCTCCTGGCGCATCTCGCGTTGGGACTTGCCGGAATCGCGGTGCTGGTGATTGCCAACTGGCGGGCCTTCGATCGCAAGCCGGAGGATGCGCCGGTGATCTTCCGGCCGCCGGTGGAGACGCTCGCGCGTCGTTTCGTCTATGTCTTTGCGCTCGCGCCGCCCTTGGTGCTCTGCCTGTTGTCGGCGCTGCTCGGCCGCGAACATGTCGTCGGTGGCGAGGGTGTCGCGTTGCTGCTCGTCGGTCTCGCGGTGATCGTTGCGGCGGGCGATCTCATTCCGCTCCGGCGGCAGGAGATGCTGCGCACGATCTGGCTGCTGGCGATTCTTGCCCCCGCGCTGCTGGTGCTGGGAACGACTTTCGTGCAGCCATGGACCAGCAGTGCCGAGGTCAGGACGTTGCTGCCGGCTTCCACCATGGGCCGCTTCTTCAGCGATAATTATCGTCTGCGCACCAACGCTCCGCTGCAGGCGGTGGCGGGCGACCCGTATCTCGCGGCGCTGGTCGGCGTCGGCGCACCGACCCGTCCGCACGTGTTCTTCGATGGTGCACCCGAGCGGACGCCGTGGCTGACGGCGGCTCAGTTCGCCGAGACCGGCGGTCTCGTGGTGTGGCGCGCCATCGATACCGTGGGCGCGCCGCCGCCTGCACTGGTTGCACGGTTTCCCGGTCTGGTGCCGGAAGTGCCGCGGGTGTTCACGCCTTTGGTGAGCGGCCGGCAGGAAGCCCTGCGGATCGGCTGGGGCGTGGTGCGGCCGAAGGCGATGGCGCAGGGCGGCAAGTAAAGACGCCCGCTGCCTCCGCGTTTGCATCCGCAGCTTACAGGAAGATGCCGCCTGAAACCTCGATGCGCTGGCCGTTGATCCAGCGATTGTCCTCCGACAGCAGCGAAGCGATCATCGGGCCGATATCATCCGGCAGTCCGGCGCGCCCCAGTGCCGTGCCCGAGGCGATCTGACGATTGGCCTCCGCATTGTCGCGCACCCGGCCACCGCCGAAATCGGTTTCGATCGCGCCCGGCGCCACGGTGTTGACGGCGATGCCGCGCGGGCCGAGCTCCTTGGCGAGATAGCGCGTCAGCACCTCGATCGCGCCTTTCATCGCTCCATAGGCCGCCATGCCGGGGAGGCTGAAACGGGCAAGTCCGCTCGACAGGTTCACGATGCGGCCGCCGTCGGCGATCACCGGCAACAGCTTCTGGGTGAGAAAGAACACGCCCTTGAAATGGATATTCATCAGGGTGTCGAACTCGGCTTCGGTGGTCTCGGCAAACGGTTTCGAGATGCCGATGCCGGCATTGTTGACGAGATAGTCGAACTGCGTGACGCCCCAGACCTCGCGCAGCGCGTCTTTCAATTGAGCGACGAAGGCGTCGAATGTCGCGATCGCCCCGGTGTCGAGCCGAAGCGCGGCGGCCTTGCGGCCAAGCTCCCTGATCGCGGCGACGGTGGCATCGGCCTCTGCCCGATTCGAGTGATAGGTCAGGACCACATCGACGCCATGCCGGGCCAGGCTGAGCGCGGTGCTGCGGCCGAGGCCACGGCTGCCGCCGGTCACCAGAGCGACTTTTATCTTTGAAATGGAGTCGTTTTTGTCGGTCATCATGGGTCTCCTGCATGTTCGGTGCGCTGCGATGTCGTCGGACAGCGCGCAATGCCGGTGATCTGGACGTTCCGCTCAGGCGGTTTTGCGACGGCGTAGGGTGAGTAGCGCGACACAGAGCAGCGCGATCGCAACCGGAGGGAAGATCAGGATGTTCACCACCGCCCAGCCGTGGCTCGCCAGCACATGCCCCGAAGCGAACGATGTCAGGGCCATCGTCCCGAACACCAGGAAATCGTTGAACGCCTGCACCTTGTTGCGCTCCTGCGGCCGGTGGGTCTCGACCACCAGCGCGGACGCGCCGATGAAGCCGAAATTCCAGCCCAGCCCCATCACGATCAGCGCCAGCCAGAAATGCACCGGCGTGATGCCCGACAGCCCGATGGCGGCGGCGATGGCCTCCAGCGCAAGACCAACCGCCACCATTGTCGGTGCGCCGAAGCGGGCGATCAACGAGCCGGTAAAGAAGCTTGGTCCGTACATCGCGACGATGTGCCACTGAATTCCGAAGTTCGATGCGCCGATCGGCAGGCCGCAGAATTTCATCGCCAGCGGCGCCGACGTCATCATGAAATTCATCATGGTGTAGGAGACGGTGCCGCACACCACCGCGGCGATGAAGCGCGGCTGGCGCACGACCTCGATCAGCCGGCGGCCGCCGTGAAAATCGGTCGGCGCGGGCTTCGGGGCCTGCACGCCTGCAAGCGTCGCCATCGCCACCAGCGCCACCACGATCTGCACCACGAAGCTCGCGGCGAACAGATAGGGCTGCCAGTAGTCCATGGTCCACTGCACAAGCTGTGGGCCGAGCAGACCGGCGAAGATGCCGCCCGCCAGCACCAGCGAGATCGCTTTCGGCCGATATGCCGGGCTCGCGCCATCGGTGGCAGCAAAGCGATAGGACTGCGCGACCGCGCCATAGGTTCCGCCGAAGAAGGTGGCGACGCAGAACAGCGTGAACGAGCCGTAGAAGATGGCGAGGGTCGCGAGCACGCCGCACAGCGCGCCGCAGCTCGCGCCGAGCAGGAACGCGACGCGCCGGCCATAGAGCCGCGAGATCGCGCCGGTCGGCAAAGTGCCGCAGGCCTGGCCCAGCACGTAAATCGAGATGGGGAGCGTGGCGAGCGCGACGTCCGGCGCGAGTGTCGCGCCGACGATCGATCCGGTCGCGTAGATCACGGCGGTGTTGGCGCCGGTCATCGCCTGCGCGGCGGCGAGGCGCCGGACATTGGCGCGCGCTCTGGTGTCGTCGGAAAAATCCGCAGCAGTTGCGCTGGTCATCACGTCCCCGATTCCGGTCTGCTGCCGGATGTGCTCCCTTTATGCGCGGATTTGGAAGATTTTCTACGCGGACGCGGCAGTTGGCCCGGAATAGGGGGCATGCGTTCGTCGCCAAGTGATCCGCCGCTATCGGGCTACCTTGTGGCTCAGGAGGTCAGCGCCTTTTTCACCGCGCGCAGATCCTGCCAGGTCAGCCGCTTGTAGATCGGCTGACGCAGCAGATAGGCCGGGTGGAATGTCGGCATCGCGCGGATCGTGCGCGTGCCGGTGTGGTAGTCGTACCAGCGCCCGCGCGTTTTCATTATGCCGTCCTTGAGTTCGAGCACCGCCTGCGACGATGGCTTGCCAAGGCAGACCAGCACGTCGGGATCGACCAGTTCGATCTGCCGCCGGATGAACGGCAGGCACATCTGGGTCTCGTGCGGGGAGGGATCGCGATTGCCCGGCGGCCGCCAGGGAATGATGTTGGCGATATAGGCGCTGGTGCGATCGAGCCCGATGGCGGTGAGCATCAGGTCGAGCAGCTTGCCGGAGCGGCCGACAAAGGGCAGTCCTTCGAGGTCCTCGTCGCGGCCGGGCGCCTCGCCGACAAACATGATTCTCGCCTGCGGGTTGCCGTCGGCGAACACCATCCGCGTTGCGGTTGCCTTCAGTGCGCAGCCCTCGAAGCTCTCGAGCAGCGTGCGCAATTCTTCCAGCGATTGCGCCTTGGGCGCCAATGCACGGGCGGTTTCAATCGCCGCGTCCGGTGCCGGCGCGACCTCGCTGCGCATGATGGCGGGCGCCGGGCCGGCTGCCTGCGACGGGCGCGGCGTGGGCGCGCGGAGGGCAGGCAGTTCCTCCGCCGGTTCCGCAAGCCGGTTGGCCGGCTCCTCCGCCAACGCGCAATCGACCCCGGCCTCCAGATAGAAGGCCAGGAGTTCGCGTGCGGAGGGGGTGGGCTCGGGTGTCATGGGGCCGCAATCTAGAACGGATCGGCGACGGGATGGGAAATTTGTACGGGCTTTTCCGTCTCCGTCATCCGCGAAACGAGGGGCTGCCATTCTCCACATCGCGTTGGCTCCCGCAGGGTTGTTCTCCCCCGGAAAATCGGGAACAAGGTCTTTAGAGTTGTTCTGAAACGCGACCCCGAGACAGCACATGAGTGCCGAGCCGCTTCCCCCGCGCGACTCCATGGAATTCGATGTGGTCATTGTCGGCGCCGGCCCGGCCGGGCTCGGTGCGGCGATCCGTCTGAAGCAGATCAACCCCGATTTGTCCGTCGTGGTGGTCGAGAAGGGCTCCGAGGTCGGCGCGCATATCCTGTCCGGCGCGGTGATCGATCCGGTGGCGCTCGACCGGCTGCTTCCGGAATGGCGCGGCGACGAGGCCTGTCCGCTGAAGACACAGGTCAAGCGCGACCGCTTCTACTGGATGACGGCCAACGGCGCGATCCGGTTGCCGAACATGCTGATGCCGCCGCTGATGAACAATCATGGCTGCTATATCGGCTCGCTCGGCGATCTATGCCGCTGGCTCGCGCCGCAGGCCGAGGCACTCGGCGTCGAAATCTATCCCGGTTTCGCCGCGACCGAAGTGATTTATGGCGAGGGCGGCGAAGTGCGCGGCATCGCCACCGGCGACATGGGCGTGGCGCGCGATGGTTCGCCCAAGGCCTCGTTCACGCGCGGCATGGAACTGCTCGGCAAATACACACTGTTCGCGGAAGGCGCGCGCGGCAGTCTGAGCAAGCAACTGATCGCGCGCTTTCAACTCGACAAAGCCAGCGACCCGCCGAAATTCGGTATCGGGCTGAAGGAAGTCTGGCAGATCGATCCGGAGAAGCACCGGCCCGGCCTGATCCAGCATTCGTTCGGCTGGCCGCTCGACAACGCCACCGGTGGCGGCTCGTTTCTCTATCACTACGGCGACACTCTGGTTGCCGTCGGCTTTGTCGTGCATCTGAACTACAGCGATCCTTATTTATCGCCGTTCGACGAATTCCAGCGCTTCAAGACCCATCCCGAAATCCGCGATCTGTTCGAGGGCGGCAAGCGCCTGGCCTATGGCGCGCGCGCCATCACCGAAGGCGGCTACCAGTCGGTGCCGCGTTTGACGTTTCCGGGCGGCGCGCTGATTGGCTGCGCCGCCGGTTTCGTCAATGTGCCGCGGATCAAGGGCGTCCATAACGCGCTCGGTAGCGGCATGCTCGCCGCCGAATACGTCGCGACGGCGATCGCGGAAGATCGTGCCAATGACGAACTCGCGGGCTATGAGACCGGATGGCGCGAGTCGGCGGTGGGCAAGGATCTGTTCAAGGTCCGCAACGTCAAGCCGCTGTGGTCGAAGTTCGGCACCGTGCTCGGTGTTGCGCTCGGCGGTCTCGACATGTGGATGCAGACGTTGTTCGGCGCCTCGCCGTTCGGCACCCAGCCGCACGGCAAGCCGGATCGTGCGACGCTCGATCCGGCGAAACACCGTGCGCCGCGTACCGCGCCGAAGCCCGACGGCGCGCTGACCTTTGACAGGCTGTCGTCAGTGTTCCTGTCCAACACCAATCATGAGGAGGACCAGCCGGTCCATCTCAAGGTGGCCGACATGACGCTGCAGAAATCGTCCGAGCACGACGTGTTCGCCGGTCCCTCGGGCCGCTACTGCCCGGCCGGCGTCTATGAATGGATCGGGGAGGCGGAGGGCGCGCGCTTCCAGATCAACGCCCAGAACTGCGTTCACTGCAAAACCTGCGACGTGAAAGACCCCAACGGCAACATCACCTGGGTTCCGCCGGAAGGTGGCGGCGGGCCAAATTATCAGGGGATGTGAGGGCTTCATGAAGCAGGCATGCGTGATGCGGAGAGCCGGTTCCGGCGTGGCCTGACATGACCGATTTTCCGTTCACGTCGTTCGGCATCACCTCGCTGATCCTGTTTGGCGCCTACACCCTGTTCGGCATCACCGGGTTCGGGCAGAGCATCATCGCCATGCCTTTTCTGGTGATGGTCGCCTCGCTGCGCTTCTTCGTGCCGCTGGTGGCGTTGCTCGACGGCGTGTTTGTACTCTGGAACGTCGCCAAATTCCGCCGCGAGGCGAATTATCGCGAGTTGATTGCGCTATTGCCGACCACCACGATCGGCATGATCGCCGGCGCCACCCTCCTGCTGATCATTCCCGAGAAGATCCTGCTGCTCAGCCTCGGCGTGCTGATCACCTGCTATGGCATCTACTGCATTCTGCAGCGCCATCAGGAGCGCCAGCTCAGCAAGATCGTGGCGGTGCCGCTCGGCCTGCTGGCCGGGGCGCTATCGGCCACCTTCGGCACCGGTGGGCCGCTCTATGTGGCGTATCTGTCGGGCCGGATTCGGGACAAGGGTCAGCTGCGTGCCACCATCGTGCAGTTGCTGCTGCTGACCACGCTGCTGCGAATCGGAATCTTCGGCGTCGGCGGGCTCTATGCCGACCCGAAAATCTGGCTGTGGTGGGCGCTCGCGCTCCCGGTCTGCTTTGCCGGCGTCAAGCTTGGGCACTATCTGCACGACCGGCTGAAAAGCGAGAGCCTGTTGATGCTGGTCTATCTGATCCTGGTGCTTGCCGGCATCACCCTGATCGTCAAGAACGTTTAGCGGCCGGTGGCAAAACGTCGCCGGACCGGCAGGGCTGGACCCCTGTTCCGGCACAATTCGGCGCAAGAGGGTATCTGCGCACGATTGCGCGAGGTGGGCGTGCCGCCACGATGCCGCCACACTATCCGGGCCCTTCGATAGATCGCTCGAATCCTTGCGGATGGGCCTCAAACGGGCCATTGTCTCATGGTCGCCGGCCCCTTTTGGTCCGCGCCTTTTTCAGTCTCATGGAGCTGGCACGCGTGATGTCTTCCGTTCGTTTCAACCGCGTGGCCGTCGCCACTGTCGCTGCCGCCTCGATGCTGATTGGCTCGCTGGCGGGGCCGGCGCTGGCGCAACCCGGTGCCGACAAGGCGGTGACCTATCCGACCAGAAGCGACCTGCAGGGTCTCACCGCGGCCGGCAGCTACTTGGCCGCACGCCGCGCCAGCGTCGAACGCGACGCGGCGGCCGCCGCGGCGTTCTATCGGACCGCGCTGCGTCTCGACCCGAAGAACAACGAACTGCTCGACCGCGCCTTCATCTCTTCGGTGGCCGATGGCGACATCGACGAGGCGGTGAAATATGCCGAGCGCATCCTTACCATCGACAAGGCCAACCGCGTTGCCCGCCTCGTGGTCGGCATTCGCGCCTTGAAGCAGAAGCAGTATGCGACGGCGCAGCAGAACATCAATCAGTCGGTGCGCGGGCCGATCACCGATCTGGTCGCGACCCTGCTGTCGAGCTGGGCGATGTATGGCGCGGGCAACACCACCGCCGCGATCGCCAATATCGACAAGCTCGCCGGTCCCGAATGGTATCCGATCTTCAAGGATCTGCATGCCGGCCTGATCTACGAGCTTGCCAACAAGCAGAAAGACGCCGGCATCCGCTTCGAGCGCGCTTACAAGCTCGATGATTCCGCGCTGCGGGTCGCCGATGCCTATGGCCGCTGGTTGTCGCGCAATAAGGGCGATGCCGCCGCGACCGCGGTCTATGAGAATTTCGACAAGAAGCTGGCGCGGCACCCGTTGGTCGTCGCCGCGCTGCGTGAGACGCGGGCGGGCAAGAAGCTCACGCCGCTGGTGGATTCGGCGCAGGCCGGCGCCGCCGAGGCGCTTTACGGGATTGGCGCGTCGCTGACGCGGCGCGGCGGCGAGGACCTCGCGTTGGTCTATCTGCAGCTTGCACTTTATCTGCGACCCAATCACGCGCTCGCGCTGCTCTCGCTCGGCGATCTCTACGAGTTGGTAAAGAAACCGCAGATGGCGCTGAAGGTCTACGAGCGCGTGCCGGCGAATTCGCCACTCAAGCGCAACGCGCAGATCCAGCTCGCCACAGATCTCGATGCGGTGGATCGCAGCGACGACGCGCTGAAGATCCTGCGCACGGTGATCACCGAAGATCCGAAGGACATCGAGGCCATCGTGGCGCTCGGCAACATCGAGCGCGCCCGCAAGAAGTTCGAGGATTGCGCCGGCACCTACACCAAGGCGATCGAAGCTAACGAGGACCAGAAGCCGAACTGGGTGCTGCATTATTTCCGCGGCATCTGCGAGGAGCGATCCAAGCAGTGGCCCAAGGCGGAGGCCGACCTGAAGAAGGCGCTGTCGCTGCAGCCCGAGCAGGCACACGTGCTGAACTATCTCGGCTATTCGTGGGTCGACCAGGGCATCAATCTCGACGAGGGCATGGCGATGATCCGCCGCGCGGTCGAGCAGCGGCCGGATGATGGTTTCATCGTCGACTCGCTCGGCTGGGCCTATTACCGGATCGGCGATTACGACAACGCGGTGAAGAACCTCGAGCGCGCCATCGAGCTCAAGCCGGAAGACCCGACCATCAACGACCATCTCGGCGATGCCTATTGGCGTGTCGGGCGCACGCTGGAGGCGCGTTTCCAGTGGCAGCACGCCAAGGATCTCAAGCCGGAGCCGGAAGAGCTGCCGAAGATCGAGGCCAAGCTGCGCGAGGGCCTGCCGGAAGATACGTCATCGGCGGCTGCGGCCGAGCGCAAGAAGGATACCGACAAGGGGGGCTAACTCGAAGGACGGTTTGTGCGCCTATATCGGCGCGCACGCCGGACGAACTGCAAGGCAGAACGACAGATGAAGTTTTTCAGCCGGATTTTTACCACCAGCGTCCTGCTTCAAATTATCGGCGTCCTCTGCGCCCTGATTGTGATGCGGGGGGCCGGAAGCTATAGCGAGATGACCTGGACCGTCGCCATGGTGCCCTAGGCTCGATCGCGAGCCGAAAGCGTCCTGCCCCGAGCACCGCAGCCGGTCCGGGCATGGCTGTTTCTCCGTCTGATCTTTCCGTGAGCCCGCGCTTGTCGCGGGCTTTCGCACCTTTATAACGGGTCGATCCAACGTGAATGACCGGGGCAGGCCCGGCCAGGACGAGCGAGACCGCCGCATGACCTCCCTGACCGACACCGCCCGCGCCAAGGTCAATCTCACCTTGCGCGTGCTTGGCCGGCGGCCGGACGGCTATCACGACCTCGACAGCATCGTGGCGTTCGCCGATTGCGCCGATCATTTGTCGCTCGATCCGGGCCGCCCGTTGGGTCTGGCGGTGACCGGGCCGCGCGCGGCGGAATGCGGCGCGGTCGACGACAATCTCGTGCTGCGCGCCGCACGTCGTCTGAGCGAGCGCATTCCCGGTCTCAAGCTTGGGCACTTCGTGCTCGATAAGCATCTGCCGGCGGCGGCTGGCATCGGCGGCGGGTCGGCGGATGCGGCCGCGGCGCTGCGTCTGCTTGCGGCCGCGAATGGCCTTGCTCCCGATGATCCGCGCCTGATGGAGGTTGCGCGCGCGACCGGTGCCGATATTCCGGTCTGCGTCGCCTCGCGCGCCTGCATCATGGCGGGCGTCGGCGAAAACCTGACGCCGCTGGCGCTGCCGCAACTAGCCTGCGTGCTGGTCAATCCGCGCGTCGCGGTGGCGACCAAGGACGTGTTCACCGCGCTCGGTTTGCGGAGTGGCGAATTGCGGGTCGGCGTCTCCGAAATGCTCGAGGCGATCACGCTGCCGCAAGCCGGTGCATCCGCCGAGGACTGGATCATCGAGCTGTCGGGCGGCGTCAACGATCTCGAAGCGCCGGCGATGAAGATCCAGCCGGTGATCGGCGAGGTGCTCGCGGCGCTACGCAAGACGGAGGGTGTGCGGCTGGCGCGGATGTCGGGCTCGGGCGCGACCTGTTTCGCGCTTTACGATGACAATGACGCCGCGCGGTCTGCGGCGCAGGCGCTCACGCGCGCGCATTCGGCGTGGTGGGTGCATGCCGGGGTGTTGAGCTAGAGCTTTTTGTCTAACGCGTTTTCTTCACGCGAACCGGTACCCACTTCGCTCGAAACCGCTACGGCGATCAGTTCGATCGGGCGAGACAGAAGGCGACAACCTGCTCCAGCGCGCTTTTCATCGGCGAGGGCGGAAACAGCGCCAGCGCATCGACAGCCATCGCGCCGTAATGCTGAGCGCGGTTCATCGCATCTTCCAGCGTGCGGTGCTTGGTCATCAGGCCGATGGCATGATCGAGGTCGCCCTCGGCGATCTCGCCGCGCTCCAGCGTCCTGATCCAGAATTCGCGCTCGACATCGTTGCCGCGCCGGAACGCCAGCACCACGGGCAGGGTGATCTTGCCCTCGCGGAAATCGTCGCCGACATTCTTGCCGAGCTTGGCGGCCTTGCCGCCATAGTCGAGCACGTCGTCGACAAGCTGGAAGGCGATGCCAAGATTCATGCCGACCGAGCGGCAGGCGGTCTGCTCGGCCTTGGGCCGGTTCGCGATCACCGGGCCGACCTCGCAGGCGGCGGCGAACAGTTCGGCGGTCTTGCCGCGCACCACCGCGAGATATTCGTCTTCGGTGGTGGCGGTGTTTTTGGCGGCAGCCAGCTGCATCACCTCGCCCTCGGCGATGGTGGCGGCGGCCGACGAAAGAATGTCCAGCGCGCGCAGCGAGCCGACTTCGACCATCATGCGGAACGCCTGCCCGAGCAGGAAATCGCCGACCAGGACGCTGGCCTCGTTGCCCCAGAGCATCCGCGCCGACATTTTGCCGCGGCGCAGTTCGCTCTCGTCCACCACATCGTCGTGCAGCAGCGTTGCGGTGTGCATGAACTCGACGGCGGCGGCGAGCTTGATGTGCCCTTCGCCCGCATAGCCGGCGAGCTGGGCCATCGCCAGCGTCAGCATCGGGCGCAGCCGCTTGCCACCTGACGAGATCAGGTGGTTGGCGACCTCCGGGATCATGGTGACTTCCGATCCGGTTCGCGACAGGATGGTCGCGTTGACACGTTCCATATCCTCGGAGACAAGCCCGACGAGCTGGTCTATCGATGGTGTCGAGTGGCTCTCGAAAGGTACAATAACTGCCACGCGGGGCCTCCAGATGGGACTGCGGCCGACAATAGAAACTGCCGCAGCGGGCGGCAAGGGCGTCCGGTTGCGGTTGCCGCGATTTGAGGGCCGGTTATCGGAGGTTATTTGATTGCGCGAGTTGATCCGGACCAATGACATGGTGCTGGTTTCGGCGGTTGGCGCGCTGCTTGACGGCGCCAACATCCATCACCTGCTGCTCGATTCTAATATGAGTGTGGTGGAGGGGTCGCTTGGTGTCATCCCGCGCCGGATTCTGGTGCATGACGACGATGCGGGAGCGGCCCGGCGGCTGCTGACCGATGCCGGGCTTGGACATGAGCTGCGGGATGAGCAGTGATCCGGATACGGTGCCGCCGGCGCTGAGCCCCGACCTGACCGAGGATGCGTTTCTGGATGGCCGGCTGCGTCTGCGGCAGTTCAGGCGTGGCCATCGCTCCGGCCACGATGCCATGCTGCTGGCGGCGGCCACACCGGCGCAGCCTTATGATTGCGTGGTGGAATTCGGCGCCGGTGCCGGCGCGGCCGGCCTCGCGCTGGCTTCCCGGATACCCGGCATCGCGCTGACATTGGTCGAAATCGATGCGGCTCTGGTGAAACTCGCGCAGGATAACGCCGCGCTGAACGGGATCGCGGCCCGTGCCGTGCAGCTCGATGTCGCAGCCGCCCCCTCCGCCTTCGCCGCCGCCGGCCTGCCGCCGGATCGTGCCGACGTGGTGCTGATGAATCCGCCCTTCAATCCGGGGGCGCGCCATCAATCCTCGCCGGACGCCGCCCGCAAGACCGCCCATGTCGCGGCCGACGATACGCTGGAAGCATGGATCGCGGCCGCGCGGCGCATCCTCAAACCCAAAGGTATGCTGGCGCTGATCTGGCGCACTGAGGGTCTCGGCGAGGTGCTGGCCGCCTTGGGGAAGGGGTTCGGCGGTGTCGTCGTCATCCCGATTTTTCCCGATCCGGCCTCGCCAGCGATTCGGGTGCTGGTGCGGGCGAGGAAGGGCAGCCGCGCGCCGATGGCGCTCGATCCTGGGCTGGTGCTGAATGATGGGGCAGGCGTGCCGACGAAACGGGCCGCCGATATCCTCGGCGGGCGGCTCAGCCTGCCGGTTTTGCGAGACAAGGTGTAACGGGTTCTCGAAACCGCTGATCCGTTACTGCGGCAGCGATTTGGAACCGGTCTCGGGAATTGACGTGAAATGAATGGCGGTGAACAATGCGCCGATCAGCAGCATCAGGAGATAGATTTTCATGGCGATTATCCCACTCGCTGCGCCATTGCAGCCATGATTGTCTGCAAAGCAAATCGTGTGCCGCTCGTTCCATGCCAGTGTACGGATAATAAATGATTAATCTGAAGGGCATTCCATGACCGATACCCGCGGCGATAACAATGGCTTGATGTCGTGGCTGCTGCGCCTGGTTCCGGCGCGCTTCCGGCGGACGGTGGTGGTGCCGGTGGTCCGGTTGTCGGGGACGATCGGAGCGATAACGCCGTTGCGGCCGGGGTTGACGCTCGCGGGCGTTAGCCGCCTTCTGGAGCGCGCCTTCGCCACCAGGCAGGCCAAGGCGGTTGCCGTGGTGATCAACTCGCCGGGCGGCTCGCCGGTGCAATCGCGCCAGATCCATGACCGCATCCGGCAACTGGCCGCGGAGAAGCGGCTTCCCGTGCTGGTGTTCGTCGAGGATGTCGCGGCATCGGGCGGCTACATGATTGCCTGCGCGGGCGATGAGATTTTCTGCGACACGTCCTCGATCGTTGGCTCGATCGGCGTGATCGGCGGCACCTTCGGCTTTCAGGATCTGATCAAGAAGGTCGGCATCGAGCGCCGCATCTACACATCGGGCGAGCACAAATCGACGCTTGATCCGTTCCTGCCGGAAAATCCCGATGATGTGGCGCGGCTGAAAGCGATTCAGCGCGAGATCCATGACAGCTTCATCGATCTGGTGAAACAGAGTCGCGGCACGCGCCTCAAGGGCGAGGGCGATTATCTGTTCTCCGGTGAATACTGGGCGGGCGAGCGCTCGGTGAAACTCGGCCTTGCCGATGCGATCGGCGATCTGCGCTCCGTCTTGCGCGCGCGCTATGGCGAGAAGGTCTACACGCCGCTGATCGCGTCGCCGACCGGGCTTTTGTCCAACCTTGCCGGCAAGAAGCAGGGTGCCGGCACGGCGTTTGGCGCGTCGGGATTTGCCGACGAACTGATCTCGGCGCTGGAGACGCGCGCGATCTGGGCGCGCTACGGACTATGATGATCGTGTAATGCAGCGAGGGTGAGATGCCCCCATTCATTCTGGTGATCGCGGGACTTGTCGGCGGTGCGGCCCTGGTGCGGCTTGCCACCAAGGAAGCGCGGCGCGTCAATCGCGAGCTTGAAGAAGCGCGGCTGCGCAATCTCGATCCGGAGCGCGCCACCGATCTGCACCACGATCCGGAAACCGGCACCTATCGGCCGCGTTGAGCGGCGAATGCAGGACCGGTCCGGAATGGGGCATCATTCGCGGACCGGTTGAGCAAGCTGAGCAGCGATCGGGCGCTTCAGCGCAGCATCTTGGTGTCCTGACTGACGAGCGCGCCGAGCAGGAGCGCGGTCATCACCGCGCCGATGATTTCAAACGTGAGCATTGGCAGCCTTCCTGTGTGCCCTCCGCCTTGCAGGCAGCGGCATTGGGGGCCGGCTTGTGCCGGTCTTCCCGATTGATGCGGCAGAAGGCTAGCGGTCCAATTGCTAACGAAACGCAAGCTTTGGGCAGGCGCAGCGGGTTGCGGTTAATGGGAGGTTGGAAAGGATGGTTGGATGCCGCGGGTTTTGGCCGAGTTGCCTTGATTCCGGTGCCCGCCACCGATACGGTCCGGCCAAATTCCGTCCTCCGGCGACACTTAAGATCATGACCTCCTTGCCAGACCATATGCGCCCTGAACGCTCGTTTCAGGGCCTGATCCTGACGTTGCAGCGCTATTGGGCCGATTACGGCTGCGTCATCCTTCAGCCTTACGACATGGAGGTCGGTGCCGGCACCTTCCATCCCGCCACCACGCTGCGCGCGCTGGGGCCGAAACGCTGGAACGCCGCCTATGTGCAGCCCTCGCGCCGCCCCAAGGACGGCCGCTATGGCGAAAACCCGAACCGCCTGCAGCACTACTATCAGTTTCAGGTGATCCTGAAGCCGTCGCCGTCCGACATTCAGGATCTCTATCTGAAATCGCTCGCCGCGATCGGCGTCGATGCCGCGCTTCACGACATCCGCTTTGTCGAGGACGACTGGGAAAGCCCGACGCTCGGGGCGTGGGGTCTCGGCTGGGAGTGCTGGTGCGACGGCATGGAAGTGTCGCAGTTCACTTATTTCCAGCAGGTCGCTGGCGTCGAATGCGCGCCGGTGGCGGGCGAGCTCACCTACGGGCTCGAGCGCCTCGCGATGTATGTGCAGGGCGTCGACAACGTCTACGATCTCAATTTCAACGGCCGCGAGGGCGCCGAGAAGGTGACCTATGGCGATGTCTTCCTGCAGGCCGAGCAGGAATACTCCCGGCACAATTTCGAGCACTCCGATACGGCGATGCTGTTCGAGCAGTTCAAGATGGCCGAAGGCGCCTGCAAAAAATATCTCGAGGCCGGATGGCAGAAAAACGAAAAAGAGCCCGGCAAGAAGGAGCGGCACTTGATGGCGCTGCCGGCCTATGACCAGTGCATCAAGGCGAGCCATGTGTTCAACCTGCTCGATGCGCGCGGCGTGATCTCGGTCACCGAACGCCAGAGCTACATCCTGCGCGTGCGCGAACTGGCCAAAGCCTGTGGCGAGGCGTGGGTGCACACCGAAGCGGGCGGAGTCTGAGCGATGCCCGATCTTCTGTTTGAACTGTTCTCCGAAGAAATTCCCGCCCGCATGCAGGCCAAGGCGGCGGACGATCTGCGCCGCATGGTGACCGACAAGCTGGTCGCCGAAGGTCTCGTCTATGAAGGGGCGAAAGCGTTCGTCACGCCGCGCCGTCTCGCGCTCACCGTGCACGGCATTCCGCTGCGCCAGCCGGATTTGAAGGAAGAGCGCAAGGGGCCGAAGGTTGGTGCGCCCGACGCCGCCGTGCAGGGCTTCCTCAAGGGCGCCGGCCTGAAGTCGCTCGACGAGGCGAAGATCCAGAGGGACCCGAAGAAGGGTGACTTCTATATCGCGCTGATCGAGAAGCCGGGCCGTCCCGCCATCGAGGTGATCGCGGAAATCCTGCCGTTGATCGTCCGCACCTTCCCATGGCCGAAGCAGATGCGCTGGGGCGAAGGCTCGGCCACGCGCGGCGCGCTGACCTGGGTGCGGCCGCTGCATTCGATCATCGCCACCTTCGGCCCGGAGACCGAGGACCCCGATGTCGTGGCCTTCGATGTCGCGGGCATCAAGGCCGGGCAGGTGACGCGCGGCCATCGTTTCCTCGCGCCGGGTGAGATCACCGTGCGCCGCTTCGATGATTATGTGTCGAAGTTAGAGGCCGCGAAGGTGGTGCTTGATCCGCAGCGTCGCAAGGACATCATTCTTGCCGAGGCAAAGAACCTCGCCTTCGCGCAGGGTTATGAACTGGTCGAGGATCAGGTGCTGCTCGACGAGGTCGCGGGCCTGGTCGAATGGCCGGTGGTGCTGATGGGCTCGTTCGATCCGAGCTTCCTGTCGATCCCGGGCGAAGTGATCCGCGCCACCATCCGCAACAACCAGAAATGTTTCGTGGTGCGCGATCCCAAGACCGGCACACTCGCGCCGAAATTCATCCTGGTCTCCAACATCGAGGCAAGCGACGGCGGCAAGGCCATCGTCGCCGGCAACGAGCGCGTGATCCGCGCGCGCCTGTCGGATGCCAAGTTCTTCTACGAGACCGATCTCAAGACCAAGCTCGAAGCGCGCTTGCCGAAGTTCGACAATATCGTGTTCCACGAGAAGCTGGGCACGCAGGCCGAGCGCATCGCGCGCATTGAGCGTCTCGCGACTGAACTGGCGCCGCTGGTCGGTGCGGATGTGGAGAACACCAGGCGCGCCGCGCGGCTCGCCAAGGCGGATCTGCTGACCGAAGTGGTCGGCGAATTCCCCGAAGTGCAGGGCCTGATGGGCAAGTACTACGCGCTGGCGCAGGGCGAGGATGCCTCCGTCGCACAGGCGATCGAGGATCACTACAAGCCGCAAGGGCCGAACGACCGCGTCCCGAGCGATCCGGTGGCGATTGCGGTCGCGCTGGCAGACAAGATCGACATTCTCACCGGCTTCTGGGCCATCGATGAGAAGCCGACCGGCTCCAAAGACCCGTTTGCGCTGCGTCGTGCCGCGCTTGGCGTGATCCGTCTTGTAGGTGACAATGGAATCCGTTTGCCGTTACTTGCCGCTTTTGCAAAGGCGGCCAAGTCGCATGACGGCAAGGACTTGCTCGCCTTCTTCGCCGACCGCCTGAAGGTACAGCTTCGCGATCAGGGCGCGCGGCATGACCTCGTTGACGCGGTGTTTGCTCTCGAAGGGCAAGACGATCTCTTGATGGTCGTGCGCCGCGTCGAGGCGCTTGGCAAATTCCTCGACACCGATGACGGCAGGAACCTGCTCGCCGGCACCAAGCGCGCATCGAACATCCTTGCCATCGAAGAGAAGAAGGACAAGCGCAAGTTCGATGGCGCGCCGGATGCAACGCTCTATCGGCTCGACGAAGAAAAGGCGCTCGCCGCCGCAATCGATCAGGTCAAGGGCGAGGCCAGCGTCGCGGTAGCCAAGGAAAACTTCGCCGGGGCGATGAGCGCGATGGCCAAGCTGCGTCCTGCGGTCGATGCCTTCTTCGACAAGGTCAAGGTCAACGACGACGACAAGGCGGTGCGCGAGAATCGTCTGAAGCTGCTCAACGAAATCCGCGAGGCCACCCGCGCGGTGGCAGACTTCTCGAAGATTCAGGATTGAGCCTATCAGTTCAGATCAAAACACAAAGACCGGCCGATGTGGCCGGTCTTTTGTTTTTGAGCGTCAGGATTTTCGTGCCGTGCATCGTGCGCACGCCGTTTCTTCTTCACCTCTCCCGTGGGGAGAGGTCGACTTCGCGAAAGCGAAGTCGGGTAGGGGCGTAGAATCCATCGATAAATTAAGATCCCCTCACCCCACCCCTCTCCCCATTGGGGAGAGGGAGCGCATCTTCTATTGATGCGGTGTTTTTCGTTAAATATGAAACGCCCTAGTCGATCACCTGAATGATGCGCCGTGTGCGCGGTTCCACCAGCACATAGCGGTCGTTGACCCGCGTGTAGCGATAGCGGTTGGCGCCGTATTGCTGCGGCACGTCGTAATAGGTGACGGTCTCCGGCAATATGGCGCCGACCACGATGCGATCCGGGATCGTGTAGTTCGGCACGTTCTCCTGAATGACGTATTCGCGGAAGCGCGGCCGCAGATCGTCGGCGATGCCGACATAGCTGTCTGACAGCCCGGTGGTCACGCCTTCCTCGACAATGATGCGTTGCTGGGCGCTGGCCGCCACGGGCATCGCGGCGCCTGCGATGACGGCAAGGGCAAGGATTGATTTCCGCATGGTTCGGTCTCCTGCATGAAGCGTCGGCCGGAAGGCCGGACATCGGCCTGACAATCTCCACACGCGATCATCGTTCCTGCGCCATGCGGGGCTTCATTGGGGCATTTTCGTGCCTGTGGAACTATCGGTCTCCGCGATCGCCTCCTTATCCTTGCGGCAGGGCGCGCAAAATCGTGTACCGCTTGGCGCGCGCATCTTTGGTTTTGATTTTTAGGAGACGCAGATGACGATTTCCGTTGCTCACCTTCAGCCGGTCGTCGCGCTGATTGCCGGCATCCTGATTCTGGTGATGCCGCGCCTGCTGAATTTCATTATCGCGATCTATCTCATCTTCATCGGCATCGTCGGGCTCGGCATCATCAAATAGCCGCGCCGCGTGGTGGGCGTTGTCAACTAAGTGACTAGCCAAAAGTTCATAGCTCCAAACGCTGTTACAGCTTTGGCGCCCTTGCGCGGGGGCTTCAAACCATGGTGTAACGCGCCTGCCGTTTTCCCTCACGCAGCGTCAGGAAGTCATGGCAAAAGCCCTTTCCAAATCCAAGAAATCCGCGTCAAAAACCCGTCCTTCAACCAAGGCCGGAAAGTCTGCGACGCGTAAGCAAATCTCCAAAAAACCCGCGCGCAAGGCCGTTAAATCGCCGCCACGCGCCGCCGCCAAGGCCGCAAAAAGCGCGCCGAAAGCGGCTGCCGCCGCGAAAGCGGGCAAATGGGTCTACATCTTCGGCGACGGCAAGTCCGAGGGCAAAGCCGGGATGCGCGACCTGCTCGGAGGCAAGGGCGCCAACCTCGCGGAGATGGCCAATCTCGGCCTGCCGGTGCCGCCCGGTTTCACTATTCCGACAACCGTCTGCACTTATTTTTACAATAATGACAAATCCTATCCGAAGGATTTGAAGGCGCAGGTCGAGAAGGCGCTGGTCACCATCGGCAAAGCCACCGGCAAGGTGTTCGGCGATTCGAAGAACCCGCTGCTGGTGTCGGTGCGCTCCGGCGCCCGCGCCTCGATGCCGGGCATGATGGACACCGTGCTCAATCTCGGCCTCAACGACGCCACGGTCGAGGCGCTCGCGGAGAAGTCGGGCGATCGCCGTTTCGCCTATGACAGCTACCGCCGTTTCATCACGATGTATTCGGACGTGGTGCTCGGCTTCGAGCATCATCACTTCGAGGACATCCTCGACAGCTACAAGGACGGCAAGGGCTACTCGCTCGACACCGACATGACCGCCGATGACTGGATCACGGTGGTCGGCAAGTACAAGGACGCGGTCGCGCACGAGACCGGCAAGGACTTCCCGCAGGATCCGCACGCCCAGCTCTGGGGCGCGATCGGGGCGGTGTTCGGCTCGTGGATGACGGCGCGCGCGGTGACCTATCGCCGCCTGCACGACATTCCGGAATCCTGGGGCACCGCGGTCAACGTGCAGTCGATGGTGTTCGGCAACATGGGCGATTCGTCGGCCACCGGCGTCGCCTTCACGCGCAATCCGTCGACCGGCGAGAAGAAGCTGTACGGCGAATTCCTGATCAACGCGCAGGGCGAGGACGTCGTCGCCGGCATCCGCACGCCGCAGGACATCACCGAAGAGGCGCGCAAGGAATCCGGCTCCGACAAGGAGTCGATGGAATCGGCGCTGCCGGGCGCATTCAAGGAACTGACCCGCATCTACAAGCTGCTCGAAAAGCACTACCGCGACATGCAGGACCTCGAGTTCACGGTAGAGCAGGGCAAGCTGTGGATGCTGCAGACCCGCAACGGCAAGCGCACCACCAAGGCGGCGCTGCGCATCGCCGTCGAGCTTGCCAATGAGGGCGTGATCTCGAAGAAGGATGCGATCACGCGGATCGATCCGGCTTCGCTGGATCAGTTGCTGCATCCGACCATCGATCCCGACGCCAAGCGCGACGTGATCGCGACCGGCCTGCCGGCCTCGCCCGGTGCGGCCTCCGGCGAGATCGTGTTCTCGTCGGACGAGGCCGCGAAGCTGCAGGCCGAGGGCCACAAGGTCATTCTGGTGCGCGTCGAGACCTCGCCGGAGGATATCCACGGCATGCACGCCGCCCAGGGCATTCTGACCACGCGCGGCGGCATGACCTCGCACGCCGCCGTGGTGGCGCGCGGCATGGGCAAGCCCTGCGTTTCGGGCTGCGGCTCGGTTCGCGTCGATTACGGCCGCGGCACCATGACGGTGGGCAACCGCACCTTCAAGGCGGGCGACATCATCACCATCGACGGTTCGGTCGGTCAGGTGCTGGCCGGGCAGATGCCGATGATCGAGCCGGAATTGTCCGGCGAGTTCGGCACGCTGATGGGCTGGGCCGATCAGGTGCGCAAGCTCAAGGTTCGCGCCAATGCCGACACCCCGGCCGACGCGCGCACCGCCGTGAAGTTCGGCACCGAAGGCATCGGCCTGTGCCGCACCGAGCACATGTTCTTCGAGGAAACCCGCATTCGCACCGTGCGCGAGATGATCGTGGCGGACGACGAGCAGTCGCGCCGCGCCGCGCTCGCCAAGCTGCTGCCGATGCAGCGCGCGGACTTCGTCGATCTGTTCGAGATCATGAAGGGGCTGCCGGTCACCATCCGTCTGCTCGATCCGCCGCTGCACGAGTTCCTGCCACACACCCAGGCGGAGATCGAGGATGTGGCGCGGGTGCTTGGCACCGATCCGCGCAAGGTCAGCGATCGCGTGCGCGAGCTCGCCGAGTTCAACCCGATGCTTGGCTTCCGTGGTTGCCGTCTTGCGATCGCCTATCCGGAGATCGCCGAGATGCAGGCGCGCGCCATCTTCGAGGCCGCGGTCGAGGCCGGCAAGCGCACCGGCAAGTCGCCCGGTCTTGAGGTGATGGTGCCGCTGATCGCAACCCGCGCTGAGTTCGACATCGTGCGCGCCCGGATCGATGCCACCGCTCAGGCGGTGATCCGCGAGACCGGCGGCAAACTGACCTATCAGGTCGGCACCATGATCGAATTGCCGCGGGCCTGCCTGATGGCTGGCGACATCGCCAAGTCGGCCGAGTTCTTCTCGTTCGGCACCAACGACCTGACCCAGACCGCGTTCGGCATCAGCCGCGACGACGCCGCAAGCTTCCTCGGCATTTATCTGGCCAAGGAGATCATCCCGGTCGATCCGTTTATCTCGATCGATCGGGACGGCGTCGGTGAACTGGTGCGGATCGGCCTGCAGCGTGGCCGCAAGACCCGGCCCGGCCTGAAGATGGGCATTTGCGGCGAGCATGGCGGCGATCCGGCATCGGTGGCGTTCTGCCACGAAGTCGGCCTCGATTACGTGTCCTGTTCGCCGTACCGCGTACCGATCGCACGCCTTGCCGCCGCGCAGGCCGCGCTCGGCAAGGAGATTTCCAGCCAGGCGTAACGCCCGGTTTTGTCTGATTTGATGTTGGCGATGCCCGGGCTTGTCCCGGGCATTGTCTTTTCCGGGCGCCGTTCGTGATGAAGCCGCGCATCGCCGACGCGCTGTGCGGCTATGGGGTCGTTCATTTTTTTTGTTGACGTACTGTTTACCACCTTGTGGAAGAGGCTGTTTACCAAGGCTTTTGGTGTGATCGCACCGCGATCGCATTGCAATTGCGTGTGTTCTGCGCGCATCAGCGATTAACGCCCCGGCAACTTTAATTCGATATTACCGCAATCGATCGAATTGCACTGAATGTGCGAGGAGATCGCGTGTGTGTAAGCGTCTTGTTGCGTGAGCGTATCAATGTTCGGTTTGCGTAACAGGCTGAAGGGCGCGCGGTACGCGCCCTTCAGCTTTGTCATCTTCGCCCTGGTTCCGAGCTCGCTCGGCTATCAGGACCTTGGCGCGTTGCTCACGCATCAGCCCGGCGTTGCTGAACGCTGGCAGCAGCACATCTTCGCATCCTCGCGCCGCGCGATGCGGATTGCCTCGTTCAATTTCCCGCGCCCAATCGGCACCGATGTGCCGGAGGCTGCGCCCTACCGTCTTGCCAGCCTCGACAGTGCGAGTGTCGAGATCACCGGCGCGCTGGGCCGCAATCCGCTTGGCCAGCCGCTGCGCCCGTTGCAGGCGGAGGACTTTCCGCGGGTCGTGCGCACCCTGAAGGGTGATCGGATGCCGGTCGCCGCGCCGCAAGCGGTGCCGACCGAGCCGCCGGGCGATGATCTGTCTCCGGACGACAATGCCTCGGTGCGCGGCGCCAAGACGGCCGACGCCGTGCCGCCGGCGACCGAGCCCGCGCCGCTCGATGAGGAGTTGCAGGCCGCGCTGTCGTCGCCGCGTTTGCCGCAATACGATTCCGCCAAGCCTGCTGCCGAAGGTGAACTCGACGATCGCGCGCTGGCTGCGCTGCATGCCGAGCCGAAGGGCGATATCGCTCCGGTCGCCGCCGTCCCGCACGATCCGTTCTCGGTCAAAACCTCCAGTCTGTTCTTCGGCAATGCCTCGCTCGGCGATACTGGCGAGGCGCTGGAGCGTTGGGCGCCCGGCGAGGAGCCGGTGATCGTGATGCCAAACGGCGATCCGGACCTGAAGCAGTCCGCCATGCTGCCGCGCATCGCGCCTGAAGCGGCGGGTGGCGAGACCATCGCCGGCAAGGGCGCGGTCACCGGCGACAACCAGCGTCCTCGCACGCCCGCCGAACGGCTCGGGCTCGATACGAAGTCGCGCGCCAAGTCAGAGAAGTGCCTTGCCGAGGCGGTCTATTTCGAGGCGCGGGGCGAAGCGGTACGCGGTCAGATCGCGGTGGCGCAGGTCGTCGTCAACCGCGCGTTCTCCGGCTACTACCCAACCACGATTTGCGGCGTGGTCTACCAGAACTCGCACCGCCACCTGTCGTGCCAGTTCACCTTCGCCTGCGACGGCATCCGCGATGTGGTGCGCGAGCCCGACATGTGGGAGCGCGCCAAGAGGATCGCCAAGGCCACGCTTGACGGCCAGCTGTGGCTGCCGGAAGTCGGCAAGTCGACGCACTACCATGCCTATTGGGTGCGGCCGTCCTGGGTGCATGAGATGAAGAAGATGTACAAATTCGGCGTGCACACCTTCTACCGGCCGCGCGCCTGGGGTGACGGCAAGGATGCACCGAGCTGGGGCAGCGCGACCCAGACCGCCGAGATTTCCAAGGAACTCTCTGTCGAGAAGCCGTAAGTGCGAGTTGATAAGACTGTCATTGCCGGGCCTGACCCGGCAATCCATCTCCACCGAAACATTTTTTGTAAAACGATGGCTGCGCGGGTCGAGCCCGCGCATGGCCAACGTGGTTGCGTTACGCGTCGATATCGAGCGCGACGTCGAAATTCGGCGCCGAGTGGGTGAGTGCGCCTGACGAGGCATAGTTGACACCGGTGCGTGCGATGTCGGCGATCGACTCCCGCGTCACACCGCCGGAGACTTCCAGCACCACGCGGCCCGCCGCAAGCTTCACCGCTTCGCGCAGGCTCGGCAAATCCATATTGTCGAGCAGCACCACATCGGCGAGACCGGTGGCGAGTACCTCGCGAAGCTGATCGAGCGTATCGACCTCGATCTCCACCTTCACCAGATGACCAATGTTGGCGCGGGCGCGCTTCAACACGGCGGTGACGCCGCCCGCGACCGCGATGTGATTGTCCTTGATCAGGATGGCGTCGTCGAGGCCAAAGCGATGGTTGAAGCCGCCGCCGCAGCGCACCGCATATTTCTCCAGTGCGCGCAGGCCGGGCGTGGTCTTGCGGGTACAGCAGATCCGCAATTTGGTGGCGGAGGCGTGGCGCACATAATCCGCCGTCAGCGTCGCGATGCCGGAGAGACGGCCGACAAAATTCAGCGCGGTGCGCTCGCCCGCCAGCACGGCGCGCGCCGGCCCCGAGATGGTCAGCACATCGACGCCCTTGGCAACGCTGTTGCCGTCATGGGCATGCGCCTGGATGCGGATGTCGCGCGACAGCCGGTGGAATGTCGCGACCGCGAGCGGTAGCCCGGCGATCACCCCTGCCTGCCGCGCCACCAGCACGGCGCGGGCCGGAGTGTCGGCGGGAATGGTCGCGGTCGAGGTGATGTCGCCGCCGCGGCCGAGATCCTCGGCGAGCGCGCGCTCCACCGCGCCGTCGATTTCGAGCGGCGACAGGAAAGCGTTCGGATGCAGCAGCGTGGCGGGATCGAGAACGTCGCTCATGGCTCGTTGTCCGTGATGGTTATCGCTTAGGACAGCGCGTCCGCCGGCACAGCCTTGCGCGGCGTGTCGTGGCCGGTGATCGTCGCGGCAACCGCATGCGCCGCGTTCAGCGTCGTCATGGTGCGGCGGGCAAGCGCCGGATCTTCGTCAAGATAGTCGGAGCGGAAATGCGCGCCGCGGCTTTCCTGACGCACCCACGCCGCGGTGGCGACGATCAGCGCGGTGGTCGCCATGTTGCGCAAGGCGGTGTTGGTCGCGGTGCGCTCCATCGCGGCGAGGCTGCGCACCGCTTTGGCGAGATTGTCGCCATTGCGGATCACGCCGACCTGCGTGCTCATGATGCCGCGCAACCGCGCCTCGGCCTGCGTGTCGAACGCGCCGTTGTGCGTTTCGGTGGTGGCGATGATCCGCAGCGTGTCCGGCAGATCGTGGCCGTTGATGTCCTCGGCGATCCGCGCCGCATAGACCACGGCCTCGAGCAGCGAGTTGGAGGCGAGGCGGTTGGCGCCATGCGCGCCGGTCGAGGAGACTTCGCCGCCGGCCCACAGCCCCTTGATCGAGGTGCGGCCGTGCTGGTCCACGGCGATGCCGCCCATGTGGTAGTGCACGGCGGGTGCGATCGGGATCGGCTGCGTGACCGGATCGATGCCGCCCGCCTTGCAGCTTGCATAGACGGTCGGAAATTCCTCGGCGAAGTGTGCGCCAAGCGCCTTGGTGGCGTCGAGGAATGCGCCGCGTCCCGCCGCGATCTCGGCGAACACGCCGCGCGCGACGATGTCGCGCGGCGCGAGTTCAGCAAGCGGATTGAGCGCCGTCATGAAACGCTCGCCGTTGCTGTTGATCAGAGTCGCGCCTTCGCCGCGGATCGCTTCGGTGGCGAGCGGCGCGGGATCGCGCCCGACCATGATCGCGGTCGGGTGAAACTGGACGAATTCCGGATCGGCGATCACCGCACCGGCACGCGCGGCCAGCGCGAGGCCGCTGCCGCTGGCTTCCACCGGATTGGTGGTCACCGCATAGAGATGGCCGATGCCGCCGGTCGCCAGCACCACGGCGCGCGCTGGAACGGTGATAGGCCGGGCGCTGGCGTCATGCGCCTTACGCAATTGCAGGCCGGCGACGGCGCCGTCGCTGGTCAGCAGCGTCTCGGCCACAAAGCCTTCAATTACCTTGATGGAGGGCGTTTTCTGCACCGCGTCGATCAAAGCGGCGATGATTGCCTTGCCGGCGCGGTCGCCCTGCACATGGACGATGCGGCGGGCGGAATGCGCGGCCTCGCGGCCGACCGCAAGCCGGCCTTCGAGATCGCGATCGAACGGCACGCCATATTGCAGGAGGTCGTGAATGCGGGCGCCGGCTTCGCGCGCAAGGCCGAGCGCGACGGCCTCGTCGACAATGCCGCCGCCGACCGCGATGGTGTCGGCAGCATGCGCTTCGGCGCTGTCGCCTTCGGCGACTGCCGCGGCGATGCCGCCCTGTGCCCAAGCGCTGGACGCGCCTTCGCCAAGCGGGGCGGCCGAAACCACGGTGACGGGGCGCGGGGCAAGCTTGAGCGCGCAGAACAGGCCGGCGAGGCCGCCGCCGACGATGATGATGTCGTCGGCCTCGATCCCACTGCGTGGCTCAATCAGATTCATATGCGTCGTCCTCGATTGAGAAGCCATCATGCCCGGTATTGCCTCGGGCTCCACGTCCGGCTTCTGCCGCTCGAGGCGTGGATGGCCGGGACATCAGAGCATTGACGCCCGGCCATGACGAGTTTTCGGTCAATTCTTCAGATTGACCATCCGTTCCACGGAGCGCCGTGCGCGGTCCGCGATCATCGGATCGATCACGATCTCCTCGCGCATGTAGACTAGGCTGTCGAGAATCTTCGGCAGCGTGATGCGCTTCATGTGCGGGCAGAGGTTGCACGGCTTGATGAAGTTCGACTTCCGGCAGCTCCGCCTGCACGTTGTCGGCCATCGAGCATTCGGTGACCATCACCACGCGCTGCGGCTTGTGATCGCGTACCCAGTTGATCATGTGCGCGGTCGAGCCGGTGAAGTCCGCCTCGGCGATCACGTCGGGCGGGCATTCCGGATGAGCGATGATCTGCACGGTCGGGTCGGCCTGCCGGTAGCTGCGCAGCTCGTCGCCGGTGAAGCGCTCGTGCACTTCGCAGGCGCCTTTCCAGGCGATGATCTTCACCTTGGTCTGCGAGGCGACGTATTTCGCCAGATACTGGTCCGGCACCATGATCACGGTGTCGGAGCCGAGGCTTTCGACCACGGCGACCGCGTTCGACGAGGTGCAGCAGATATCGACCTCGGCCTTCACGTCGGCGGAGGTGTTGACATAGGCGACCACCGGCACGCCGGGGAAGCGCTCGCGCAGCAGCCGCACGTCCTCGCCGGTGATGGCGGAGGCGAGGGAGCAGCCGGCGCGCGAATCCGGGATCAGCACCGTCTTCGATGGATTGAGGATCTTCGCGGTCTCGGCCATGAAGTGTACGCCGCACTGGACGATCACGTCGGCTTTCACCTTGGTCGCTTCGATCGCGAGCTTCAGCGAGTCGCCGACGATGTCGGAGACGCAGTTGAAGATTTCGGGTGTCTGGTAGTTGTGCGCCAGGATCACGGCGTTGCGCTCGCGCTTCAGCTCGTTGATCGCCTTGACGTAGGGCGCCATGAACGGCCACTCGATCGGCGGAATGACAGCCTTCACCCGCTCGTAGAGGTGCGCGGTCTCGCGTTCGACCTCCGGGGTCCATTCCAGCGACGGCATCGGCAAGGCGCGCGCGGGGTTCTCGGCCGCGATGCTGCCCGGTGTCTGCGGCGCGGCATGCGTCGGCACGGCGTGGCCAAGATCTTCAGGCCCGTAAATTCCAGCGAGAGCCATAGCTTTACTGCCTCCCTGACCATATACTCGTTATGAGCATATATGTGGTCTGAGAAATCCGGCACAAAGGCCGGCATTCCGATTGCGACGTCCGAAACGGTTTTGCGTTCTGCGCTGGCGTCCCGGTTGCTCGTCTCGTTATTCTCAATACGAGCAAAACAAATATAGCAGGTCCATACTCTGCTCGCCAGAGCTATGTGAAGAAAATCCGGCAGCTTGAAAATATGTCATCGATTGCCGTTAGCCAATGCAGCATTGGTTCAATTTGACCTGCGGAGACAGGAGTTTAGTGTCCGCCCGAAACAATTTCGGGAGCGGGTTTTGGGCACATTCAAAGCAATTCGGATCGACAAGGCGGACAAGGGTACGACCGCCGCGCTGACGCAATTCGACGACGCCGACCTCATGGAAGGCGATGTCACGGTGGCCGTGGAATGGTCGACGGTGAACTACAAGGATGGTCTCGCCATCACCGGCAGGGCGCCGGTGGTGCGGCGTTTCCCGATGATCGCGGGCATCGACTTCTCCGGCACGGTGATCGAGTCCGCGCATCCGATCTGGCGCGCCGGTGACAAGGTGATCGGCACCGGCTGGGGCATGGGCGAGACCCATCTTGGCGCCTATGCCGAGCGTGCCCGGGTTAAGGGCGATTGGCTGGTGGCGCTGCCTGCGGGCATGAGCGGCCGCGACGCCATGGCGATCGGCACGGCAGGTTTTACCGCGATGCTGGCGGTGCTGGCGCTGGAGAAGCACGGCCTCACGCCGAACGATGGCGCGGTGGTTGTCACCGGCGCGGCCGGCGGCGTCGGCTCGGTAGCGATCTCATTGCTGGCCAAGCTCGGCTTCCACGTCATCGCCTCCACCGGCCGCACCAGCGAGGCCGGCTATCTGCGCGATCTCGGCGCGGCGGAGATCATCGACCGCAACGAACTGTCGGGCGCGGCCAAGCCGCTCGCCAAGGAGCGTTGGGCGGGTGGTGTGGACAGCGTCGGCTCGACCACGCTCGCCAATCTGTTGTCGATGACGAAGTATCACGGCGCGATTGCCGCCTGCGGCCTTGCGGCCGGCATGGACCTGCCGTCCTCGGTCGCGCCTTTCATTTTGCGCGGAGTGTGCCTTTTGGGCATCGATTCCGTGATGTGCCCGCTCCCTCAGCGAAAGATCGCCTGGGAGCGTCTCGCCAAGGACCTCGACAAGGCTAAACTTGCTGAAATCACTCACGAAATTAGTCTTGACGAAGTCATGGAGACGGCGCCGAAAATTCTTGCCGGTCAGATTCGCGGCCGACTGGTGGTGAAAATAGCCTGAGGACGTTCAGACTTTACAAACCATGCTGCTCCAATGTTGCCATGGTTGGTATGGTAATCAGTGGGTTAAGGTCCCGACGCCGCGCGGCGGTTGCCTGAACCCACCAGTTCCGTGAGTTGGAGTCGCCGCATGCTTGCGCGTTTTGCCATTGGAGTCCTGCTTGCAGGATCGTTCTGCGTAGCGGCTTCCGCCGAGACGATGAACGCGGACGAAGCGCGCAAGTTTGTTGTCGGCAAACTGTTCTCCTTCAACTGCTTCGACGGCACCCGCGGGGTCGGCCGGATTCATGACGATGGCTCGGTTGCGGGCTCGGTGCAGTTCAGTGGCGCCGGCCAGGTTCGTCACGTGCGGCTGCCGACCAACACATTGCAGGTCCGCAGCGGTTCGGTCTGCGCCTCGATCAAGGGCATGCCGTTCGAGCCGTGTTTCAACCTGAACAAGTCGGACGAGATCAGCTTCCGTGGCTCGGTCTCCGGCCTTGGCTTTGCCTATTGCGACTTCCGCCGTCAGGGCAATGTCCGCACGCTGCTGACCCGCGCCATCACGCGCTCGCGCAAGCCGCGTTCGCTGCATCCGCCGGAGCTGAAATCGGCCGATGCCTCGCGCGTCGAGCAGCCGCGCTCAGAGCCGGCGCTTGAACTGCGCAAGTCCAAGACCGACTGACCCCTTTCCCTTTCTGTCGCTGACTAGGTTCTAACGTCGCCCGCGCACCCGCAGGCCGGGCGCGGGGCGTTCCTGCAGCACTTCGCGCCGGAACCGGAACAGCGCCGCGGGTCGTCCGCCGGTCTGGGTCGACATCTCGCCGGTGGGCTCCACCAGCGCCTCGGCTTCGACCAGGCGGCGAAAGTTCTGTTTGTGCAGATGCCGGCCCGAGATCGCTTCCACCATGCGCTGCAGATCGGTGAGAGTGAATTCCGGCGGCAGCATCTCGAACACCACCGGACGGTATTTCAGTTTGGCGCGCAGCCGTGCGATCGCGGTGGCGAGGATGCGGCGATGATCGAACTTCATCGGCGCGCCGAGGCTCGGCAAGGCCTTGCGCGTCAGCGCGGCGGGGCGGCCGTCGCGTCTCGCTTCCTCGATCAGCCCGGCCTCATAAAGCAGTTCGTAGCGGTCGAGCACGCGCTCCTCGTCCCAGTGCGCGCCTTCGAGACCAAAATACAGCCTGACGCGGTCGTGTCGGTCGAGCGCGTGGCTGGGGCTGGGCTTGTCGGAGCGCGTTGCCCATTCGGACAGAGCCGGAATGATGACGTTGTTGAGCACGGCCGGCTTCTCGGCGCGCCAATCTTCCCACGGGAAATAGCGGTACCACGGCTCGAAGGTCGCGCCGGCCACCTGCGGCTTCGAGGTGTTGTCGGCGGCGCGGGTCAGCGCGAGATAGCCGATCGACACGACATGGGCGTTGGTGTCGTCGACCTGCGCATGGCGGCCGCGATCACCGAAGGTGTAGAGCTGTTCGACATAACCGAGCTGCAAGCCGGTCTGCTCCTGCACCCAGGAGCGCAGTCCGATTTCGAAGGTGCGATGCGCCACCGCGTTGAAGGGACCGAACGGCAGGCCGGCGAGTTCGTCGCCCGCGCCCGGCGCGGTCAGGATCAGGGGCTCGTTGCCCTCGATGGAGACGATGGCAGCCGTCAGTCCGATCTCGATCGGGGGCAGAAGCCGTTCGCTTGCCGCCACGTCGGCGCCTTGCGGCGTTAATGTCCTGTCATGTGGTTTTAATGTTGGGTTCATTCGATGTTAATGTGGAACGGCCGGCCTTCGATCGCCATGTTGCCGGGCCCCATGATATCGAGCGCGCGCAGCATGCGTCCCTCGCGGCCGAGCGCGCGGTCCGCCAGCGTCACCAGCAGACGGTTCGGACTGGCGCTTGCCGATGCGGCACGAATCTGGCGGGCGATCTCGTTCTCGTCACGATGCGGATTGAGTGCGCAGGCGGTCATGAAGGCGCTCGCGGTCGAGCGGCTGATGCCGGCAAAGCAATGGATCACCAGCGGTGCGGCGCGATCCCATTTGCGCACGAAGTCGAGCGCCTGCTCGACATGCGTGAGCGAGGGTGCAGTGAAGCCCGTTGCTGTTTCGGTGATGTCATCCATCGAGATGCGCATATGGTTTTCCGCGCGCACCGAAGCGGGGCGCGTCGCTTTTTCGACTTTCCCCATCACGGTGAGGACATGCGTCGCGCCGGAGGCTTCGACGGTGGAGTGAAGATCGGCGAGCGAGCAGACGTAGATCATGACCATCCCTGAAATCTGGGTTGTTATACGTCACGGCGAGGAAGGGCGGAAGCTTGATCAGGCTGGAGTTCTGGACGCCGCTTCCGGAAACCGGAACTTATCCGAACAGCGTCTTGCAGCGGCTGATGAAACGTTTCTCCGCCTTGGTGGCGGACCATGGCGACAGATAGTCGTGCTGGATGGCGGGCGGCAGCTTCGGGTCGCGCCCGAACAGCCGCTTGGCCTCGGTCACACCGAATCCGGCAAGATGCGTCGCCTCCAGATACGCCGCGCCCATGTCGGCGGCCTTAATCAGCTTTTCGATGTCGGTCGGCAGGACCGCCGGCAGGCCGAACCGAACATGGATCGCCGACAGCAGGCGTTTTTCCACCTGCTTGTAGGAGCCGCCGATCACCGCCTTGAACGGCGAGATCATGTCGCCGATCACGTATTCCGGCGCGTCGTGCAGCATTGCGGCCAGCCGGACGCGGTGGTCGATGCGGGGTGACTGCGCGCGCATCACCGCCTCGACCAGCAGGGTATGCTGCGCGACCGAGAAAATGTGAGGCCCTTGGGTTTGCCCGTTCCAGCGGGCGACACGCGCGAGACCGTGTGCGATGTCCTCCATCTCGATGTCGAGCGGCGAGGGATCGAGCAGGTCGAGCCGACGCCCCGAGAGCATGCGCTGCCAGGCACGGGGGGAGGGACCAGCGGAGGTCTTTGCTGCGCTCATTTTGCCTTCGCGAGCGTCGGCCGCTTCGCGGTACTGGATTTGCCATGGCAATGGCAGGTGACGAGATGGTCGTCGACCATGCCGGTGGCCTGCATGAAGGCGTAGACGATGGTCGGCCCGACGAATTTGAAGCCGTGCGAGAGCAATTCCTTCGACATCGCGATCGAGACCGGCGTGGCAGCGGGAACGCTTGCCGTGGTCTTGAACGCGTTGACCTTCGGCTTGCCGTCGACAAAGCTCCACAGCAGCTTGGAGAAGCCGGGTCCTTCTTCCATGATTTTCAGATAGGCTTTGGCGCTGCCTACTGTCCCCTCGATCTTCGCGCGGTTACGAACAATGCCGGCATCGTTCATCAGTGCAGCGATTTTTTTCGCGTCATAGCGAGCGATCTTTTCCGGATCGAAGCCATCGAAGGCTTTGCGGAAATTGTCGCGCTTGCGCAGGATCGTGATCCACGACAGCCCCGCCTGGAAGCCGTCGAGAATGAGTTTCTCGAACAGCGCCCGGTCGTCATATTCCGGCACCCCCCATTCGGTGTCGTGATAGGCGACATAAAGCGGATCTTCACCCGGCCACGGGCAGCGATGCAATCCGTCGGTGTGCAGGCGCGCTTTGGTCATGCGCGGGCTTTCGCCTGAGGCCGGACGTCATCGGGCGAGACGAGCGCGATCCGGATGCCGCCCGCGAGCAGCGGTTCACCGGCATCGAGTGCATCGCTGGCACGGTCCATTCGCAAGAGGGCGAGGCCGCGTCCGTCCGCGGACGATCCCATCGTGCCGATCGATTTTTCGCCTGCGGTGATTGCAGCGCCCGGTTCGGGAGCGCCCTCGTTGACGAGGACGCGGATCACGCGGGTGCGCGCGGTGCCGCGGTGCTGCATGCGGGACACGACCTCCTGGCCGACATAGCAGCCCTTGCCGAAATCGACGCCATGCAGGCGGTCCATGTTGGTTTCATGCGGAAACGCGTCGCCATAGCTGAAATCAAGGCTGCCGCGCGGTATGCCGCAGGTAATGCGGTGCGCATCATAGGCCGGAGCATCGACGAGAGCCGCACCGAGCGAAGCGGCGGCTTGGGGCGCATGGTCCGGCGGGACGATTATCCGCCACCCAAGTCGCGTGTCGCGCGGATCGGCGAAGATAAGATCGGGTTTTGTTGCAGGCTCGCCGTCCCAGATCGCAAGCACACCAAGTTGGTCGGACAGGTTCTCGATCGTGACCTTGGCACGCAGCCGGTAGAAGGTGAGGCGGTCGGCGAATGGTTTTGCCAATGTTTTCGGGCAATCGACCAGCAGCGCGCCGTCGGCAGTTTCCGTGACCAGAAAATCCGTGATGATTTTGCCCTGTGGCGTCAGCAGCGCGCCGAAGCGGGCTGCGCCCGGCTTCAACTGTTCAATATCGGTGGTGACGAGGCCGTTGAGAAAGCCGCGGGCGTCGGCACCGCTGACCTTCACCACGCCGCGATCGGGGAGCAGGGCTGCTTTCATAAGAAAAGGCTTCTTTCGTCGGACTCTCGGGCGGAAATGTCCTGAGGATTTTCGGGAAAATGCGCGCCGCGCATATCCCTCGCCAAGGTAAGACTGTAGAGTGCTCGCAACAAGACCCGCGTGGGTTTGTCCTCTCCGAAAACGGCATTGCAAGCGATGGCTCAGACTTTTGATAGGATTCTCAGATCAGGCACGATCGTCAATCAGGACGGTGAAGGCGTCGGCGATATCGGCATCACCGATGGCCGGATCGCCGCGATCGGTGGGCTCGGCCAAGCCAGTGCGAGCGAGGTGATCGATTGCCGCGGTCTGCATATCTTGCCCGGCGTGATGGATACGCAGGTGCATTTTCGTGAGCCGGGCCTGACCCACAAGGAAGATCTGGAAACCGGTTCGCGCAGTGCGGTGATGGGCGGTGTCACGGCGGTGTTCGAGATGCCGAACACCAACCCGCTCACGGTGACGGCGGAAGCCTTTACAGCGAAAGTGCAGGCCGGCCATCATCGGATGCACTGCGATTTCGCCTTCTTCATCGGCGGCACGCGCGAGAACGTCCGCGACCTGCCGGAGCTGGAACGCGCGCCGGGCTGCGCCGGGGTCAAGGTGTTCATCGGATCAAGCACCGGCAGCCTGTTGGTGGAGGACGATGAGAGCCTACGGAAAATCTTCCAGGTGATCCGTCGCCGCGCGGCGTTCCACGCCGAGGACGAATACCGCCTGAACGAGCGTAAGAGCCTTCGCGTTGAGGGCGACGCGCGCTCGCATCCGGTCTGGCGTGACGAGATCGCCGCGCTGAAGGCGACCCAGCGTCTCGTGGCTCTGGCGCGGGAAACCGGCAAGCGCATCCATGTGCTGCACATCTCCACCAAGGAAGAAATCGCCTATCTGCGCGATCATAAGGACGTTGCCACCTGCGAGGCGACCCCGCATCACCTCACACTGGTCGCGCCGGAGTGCTACGAGCGCCTCGGCACCCGGGCGCAGATGAATCCGCCGGTGCGCGGCGTCAGCCACCGCGAAGGCATCTGGCAGGGGATCGCGCAGGGCATCGTCGATGTGCTTGGTTCCGACCATGCGCCGCACACGCTCGAGGAAAAGTCCAAGACCTATCCGAACGCGCCTTCGGGGATGACCGGTGTGCAGACGCTGGTGCCGCTCATGCTTGATCACGTCAATGCCGGTCGGCTGTCGCTGGCGCGCTTTGTCGATCTCACGAGCGCCGGCCCCGCCCGAATCTTCAACATCGCCTGCAAGGGCCGCATCGCGGCCGGCTACGATGCGGACTTTACCGTCGTCGATATGAAGCGACAGGAAACCATCACCAACGCCTGGACTGCGTCCAAGGCGGCGTGGACGCCTTATGACGGGATGGATGTGACGGGCTGGCCGGTCGGCACCATCGTGCGCGGCCGCCGTGTGATGTGGCAGGGTGAAATCGTGACGCCTGCAGCCGGCGAGCCGGTGCGTTTTCTGGAAACGCTGCAGCCTCAGAAATAATCAGGCTTATTGCTTGAACTGCACGACAGAGAACTCACCGCTGCGGATGCGGCCGGGTAGACCTTCGACGAATTTGGCTACGGCGTCCTCGCCATAGGTGCTGACGAGTTCGTTGAAGGCAGCGAACAGGCTGGCCTGGGCCAGGCAATCTCCATCGATGCCGTCATGCAGTGCCTCGGCCCACGCCTCGTTCAGATAGGTCAACGCGACCTGTTTTTGTTCCTGATCGGGTATCGGGGCTCGCAATGGGGCAAGACGGGAATGATAGGGCATGAACTCGGTCAATCTGCGACACGCGCGAGATGCGCTGTTGAATGAGCGAGCTTTAGCATGGGCGGCGGGCGCGCCTAGTCAGTTCTTTAGGAAAGGTTAACGCGGCTGCTCAAGTTGGCGAAATCCGGCCTGTGTGGCTGGAATCGCTCCTTAGTTGGCATAGCGGGCGGTCAGATTGCGGGAGATTTTCGAGCCTTCATCAAGGTAGCGGCGAATCGCGACGTTGGCTGCCGGGGTACAACTCCGGTAGGTCTGCTGGAAGCCGTTATACCCACGGTTGAAAGCGGCGATCATACGCGCGCGGCGCTCGCCGGAAGGGGTTTCGGCATCGACCAGCGCCTGCATTTCGCTGCGCCATTTCTGGCCTTCATTGGCGCCGCAGATGCCGCGCAGATAATGCAGCGTGCCCAGGATTTCCGCGAGGCGCAGCAGGTCGGCGTCAAACGGCGCGGCGGGTTCCTCGGCCCGGGCGAGGCCGGGAGCGAAGGTTAGGCAGATCAGGAGCATTGCCAGGAAACGTCGTGCCATGGCGATGGTCATAGCCTTCCGAATGCGCCGGAGACAAGGCGAACGGGTTCAGCCGTTCATCAGGCGCGCGGCCACCGCGATGATTTCTTCCAGCCGGTCAGTGAGGGGCAGATCGCCAATGGCGTGGGGGTCGAGCCATTTGGCGTCGTCAAGCTCGTCATTGAGGTTGATGCCGCCGCTGACCCAGCGCGCGGCGAAGGGCAGGATCACGAAATGACCAATGCCGCCGTTCTTGGCCGGCAGGTATTCGCGCCAGCCCAGCATGTCCCTGATCTCGATGACGAGGCCGGTCTCCTCGGCGACCTCGCGGGCGAGAGCCTCCGCCAGCGATTCGCCGTATTCCACCCGGCCACCCGGAAAGGTCCAATGGTGATTGGCCGGCGGCCGGTTGCGGCGGACCAGCAGTAACTTTCTGTCGCGGAAAATAGCCGCGCTGACCGCGATCTGCGGTCGGGGGCGAAGCTCGCTCACGGTGGGAATCCTATTTTTCCATGATGCGGTCGACATCGGTCTGATCGGGCGAGCCGTGGATCAGCCCGCCTGCCAGCGAAAGCAGGGGTTTGATCCAGCCGGTCGTCTGTTCGGCCAATATCGCGCGGGTCTTATCCTGGGTGCTTTCCCGCATTGCCGCGCTGACGGCAATCAAAATCTCGCGCATGGCGTCGGCCACCCGGTCGAACTCGACGCGTACGGCGGTATCGGCCTCCTCGTAGGCCTGAATGATCAGGCCTTGGGCTTTCAGGTTCGACGCCTCAAAGTGCTCGCGGTAGGAGCGTGGACGCCAGCCGAGGAAGTCCTCGACGCATTCCGGCATATCCGGAATCATCTCCAGCAGCATGATGGCTTCGTTGAAGTGATTGAGGTAGTCCGTCGCGAGGCCGGTGCGCGGATTGACGTTAGCCGCCAGCAGCGATTGGACGCGGGCATCCTCGGCGTCCGGGGTGCATGCTGCGGTGCTGTCGGATCGCAGAGTGGTGAGAGCTACGGCCATCGTGTCGCAGTCTCACGTCTTTGCGTTAAGGAGGGCTAAACAAACCAGGTCCCGGCCAGATTTATCGGTATCAGGAGAGGGGCAGAATGTGCGGCCGCTATGTCATCACCTCAGCGCCCGAGGCGATCCGCCGGATGTTTGACTACGGCGAGCAGCCTAATTTCCCGCCTCGGTATAATGTTGCGCCGACACAACCTGTGCCTGTGGTGGTGCTGGAAAACGGTGCCCGGCATTTTCGGCTGATGCGCTGGGGTTTGATCCCGGCCTGGGTGAAGGATCCACGGACGTTCTCTTTGGTGATCAACGCCCGCAGCGAGACCGTGCTGGACAAACCGGCCTTCAGAAATGCGATGCGGCGGCGGCGCTGCCTGCTGCCGGCCGACGGCTATTACGAATGGCAGGCACTGTCCGGCCGCAAGCAGCCGTTTTTCATTCATCCGGCTGATGGCCAGCCGATCGGCTTTGCCGGTCTTGCCGAGACCTGGATTGGGTCGAACGGCGAGGAAGTCGATACGGTGGCGATCATCACCACAGCAGCGCGGCCCGAAATGAGTCATCTGCATCACCGGGTGCCGGTGACTATCCGCCCCGAGGATTTCAGCCGGTGGCTCGGTGGCAAAGATGTCGATGCGCAGGACGCCAGCGCATTGCTGACCGCGCCGCCTTCCGGTTCGCTCATTTGGCATGAAGTGACGAGCACGGTGAACCGTGTCGGCAATGACGATCCACGTCTGATCCAGCCGATGACGGAAGCCGAGCGTGCGGCCGCTGCTGAATTGGCCGCGCCGTCCACGAAGCCGGCTCGCGCGGAAAAGCCGCGGCGGCAAGCCGATGCGGCGGGAGACAGCGGGCAAGGCTCGCTGTTCTGATCCGCTGCTCTTGCTGGCGGATCAGGATATCCGGCGTTACAGCACCTTCCCCGGATTGAGGATGTTCAGCGGATCGAGCGATCGCTTCAGCGTGCGCATCAGATCGAGCGCTACCGGATCCTTCACCTGAACCAGTTCGTCGCGCTTGAGCACGCCGATGCCGTGCTCCGCCGAGATCGAGCCGTGATGTTTGGCGACGATGCCGTGGACCACTTCATTGACGTCGTGCCAGCGGGCGAGAAATGCCTGCTTGTCGGCCCCAGTCGGCTGGCTGATGTTGTAGTGGATGTTGCCGTCGCCGAGATGGCCGAACGCCACAGGCCGTGCGCCGGGGATGAGGATGGCGATGGCGGCATCGGCCTCCGCGATGAATTGTGGCACGGCGGCCACCGGCACCGACACGTCATGCTTGATCGAGCCGCCCTCCGGCTTCTGCGCCGGTGAGAGTACCTCGCGCAGGGTCCAAAACGCATTGCGTTGATCGAGGCTGGTCGCGATCACGGCATCGCTGACGATCTCATGCTCCATCGCCTCAGTGAGAATCGCCTCGATGGACTGGCGTGCATCGTCGCGCGGCGAGGAGATTTCAATCAGGATGTACCAGGGCGGTGCGCTCGGCAGTGGATCGCGGATTGACGGGCCATGCTTGATCGAGAAATCGACAGCAATCCGCGCGATCAACTCGAAGCTGGTCAGGCTGGTCGCGGCCTTGCCTTGTGCCAGTGCCAGCAGTCTCACGGCCGCGTCAGGCGAAGCGACGCCGGCATAAGCGGTCTCGACGCTGCGCGGCACGGGAAACAGCTTAAGCGTTGCGGCGGTGATGATGCCGAGCGTGCCTTCTGCGCCGATGAAGAGATTGCGCAGATCGTAGCCGGTATTGTCTTTCTTGAGCTTCGATAGACCGTGCATGATCCGGCCATCCGCCAGCACCACCTCGACGCCGAGCACGAGATCGCGCGCAACGCCGTAGGAGAGCGCGGCGATGCCGCCCGCATTGGTGGAGAGATTGCCACCGATGGTGCAACTGCCCTCCGAGCCGAGCCAGAGCGGGAACAGCCGATCCACCGTGCCGGCGTGGCTATGGGCATTGGCGAGGGTGACGCCGGCTTCGCAGGTCATGGTGTTCGACTGCGGATCGACCTCGCGAATCCGGTCGAGCCGGCGCAGCGACACGACGATCTCGCCATGATGCGGCGTCTGTCCGCCCACAAGTCCGGTATTGCCGCCTTGTGGCACCAAAGCGGTTCTGGTCTCGGTGGCGAGTTTGCAGATCGCGGCAACTTCGGCAGTGGAGCCTGGGCGCAGGATGACCGGCGAATGTCCGCGGTAGAGACCGCGCTCTTCCACGAGATAGGGCGCCATCTCCTGCGCATCGGTGACGGCGTATCGATCGCCGACGATGGCGCGGAAACGGGCCAGCACCTCGGGGGAAAGGCCGGACGACGCAGACGGATGCTGGTTCATGTCGTCGTTCCCATCGCGCGCATGGTTCGCAATGTCAGTCTCGCCCGACCGCTGCGCGTTGCAGGCGATCGTTGATGGCTTCGCCGATGCCGCGATCCGGTATGGTCATCACGGCGATGGCGCGTGTGCCCTTGCTATCGAGTGCACGGAGATAGCCAAACAGATTGGCGGCGGCTTCGATCAGATCGCCGCGCGGCGACAGGTTCAGGACATGCGCGGGCTTCGCATCCGGCAGTGCAGGTCCGAAGGCCAGCAACGCTTCGTCCGGTGCCACGCTGTCGGCATTGAGCCGCACCGGCGTATGCGGCGCGTAGTGCGAAGCCAGCATGCCGGGCGCCAGCGGATGCGGTCCGCTTGTCTTGGGAGCGGTGGGGCGCGGCGCGAGCTTCGCGCCAAGTACGCGCTCGATCTCTTCACGCGGCACGCCGCCCGGTCGCAGCAGCACTGGTCGGTCGAAGCAGCCGACAATGGTGGATTCGATGCCGACGCTGACCGGGCCTCCATCGACGATCAAATCGATCCGCCCGGACAGGTCCTCGCTCACATGGGCTGCGGTAGTGGGAGAGACGTGGCCGGAGATATTGGCCGATGGCGCAACCACGGGCCGACCCAGCGCCCGCAAAATCTCATGCGCTACCGGATGCGCAGGCATGCGCACCGCGATGGTGTCCATGCCGGCGGTCGCAAGATCCGACACCACGCAATCCTTGGTCTTGTGCAGCACCAGTGTCAGTGGCCCCGGCCAGAATGCTTGCGCCAGTTTGAGAGCTTCCGCGTTGAACAGGGCGATTCGCTGCGCATCGGCCAGTGTCGCGACATGGGAGATTAGCGGATTGAACGCTGGCCGCCCTTTGGCCTGGTAAAGCCGCGCAATGGCCTGCGCATTGGTGGCGTCCGCGCCGAGGCCGTAGACCGTTTCGGTCGGGAACGCGACCAGACCGCCCCTTGCCAGGCAATACGCGGCCTCCTGAGGCCCGTCCTCGGAGGCTAAAATGGTTCGGGTGGTGAGTGTCAGGGTCATGTGGCGCGGCTTGAAGGGAATAATCATTAGTTCTTATACCGCTTCTTGCGGTGGGCGAGAGCCACCGCTATAAGACGCGCCATAAAGTCGGAGTGTGGCTCAGCCCGGTAGAGCACTGCGTTCGGGACGCAGGGGTCGCAGGTTCAAATCCTGCCACTCCGACCAATATCCTTTTCAAAAAGTTGAAGTTTTCGGGTTAGCGGCCAACCTTGCTCCAGGTTTCGCCGCCACAAATCACGCCCACGCATCCCTCGACCCGCAGACGCGAAGGTCCCTCCATGGCGACCTTGCTCACATAGAACCGCCCGTCATCGGCATTGTAGATACGGCCCGCCCACTGGCCCGGACCGGTCGGCCGCATGTCGTTGAACAGCTGCAGCCCGATCATTGGCCGTGTGGCAAGCGACGGGTTGGGGTTCTTGTCGTCGGTATAAGGTTTGCCAGTCTGCGGATTGATCGGCTCGCGCAGACCGACGACCTTGCCGCAAATGCCCGCGCCACAGGAACTGATCTTGATTCGAGCATCGCCTTTCTCGGTCAGCCACGTGCCGGCCGGCGAGCTTTCCTGCGCACTCGCCAGCGGACCGGGGACCAGCGCCATGGCCATTGCGAGGCCAAGACCGGCGCAGAAGTGATAATCGAACCTTGAAGTCATAATTTGCCCTTTGTGGAGATCAGAGCGCAGAGCGGGGGGTGGGTGGGATCAGCCAGCGATAACTCCGCCGGCACGGGAAGTTTCCCTTACCGAAAACAGGCACAGGTTGCCATGTGGTAAAGAATACCTTCTCAGTGGAGGCTGGGATTGACACAGGGGCTGTCGCACCCGACCCAAGGCAGGCGTCAAACAGCCATGCCCTGACCAGAATCGCGGTTGCACCCATGCGCCGCGTACGTCATACGATCTGGCCGATGTAGCCCGTGAGTACACACAAGATGGCCGATCCGATTCCCGAGGTTCTGAAGGCATTTTCCGCCGGCGAGATCGTCGTCGTGACCGACGACGAGGATCGCGAGGGCGAGGGCGATCTGATCGTTGCCGCATCTTTGTGTACGGCCGAGAAGATGGCATTCATCATCCGCCACACCTCCGGCATCGTCTGCGCGCCAATCACCACCGAGGATGCACGGCGGCTGCGGCTCGACCCGATGGTGGCGTACAATGACAGTAACCACACCACCGCTTTCACCGTTTCGATCGACTACAAGCCCGGCATGACCACGGGCATTTCGGCCGAGGAGCGCATGGCCTGCTGCCGCGCGCTCGCCAATCCGAATGCCGGGGCCAGCGATTTTGCCCGTCCCGGCCACATCTTTCCGTTGATCGCGCGCGATGGCGGCGTGCTGCTGCGCGCCGGCCACACCGAGGCGGCGGTCGATCTCTGCAAGCTGGCGGACCTGCCGCCGGTCGGCGTCATCAGCGAACTGATGAACGACAATGGCACGGTGATGAAGGGCGAGCAGGTCGTGCAGTTCGCGCGGGCGCACAACCTTAAGCATGTTACCATCGCCGACATGATCGCGTACCGGCAGGCGCGGGAAAAGCTGATCGAGCGAGTCTCCAGCTTCAGCGTCGACAGCCCGATCGGCATATTGCAGGGGTTTGCCTATCGCTCGCCGTTCGATCCGATCCACCATGTCGCATTTGTCTATGGCAGCATTGGCGACGGGCGCAACGTTCTGACACGATTTCACAAGCCCAACATCGTCAAAGACATTTTCTTCGGCCCGGCCAAGGTCAACGCCGCGCTCGAACGCTTCAAGGCAAACGGCAGCGGTGTCCTGATCTATCTGCGTGACGGCGCGGCCGGCGTGCCGGTGGCGCCGATTGCCGAAGAGCATTCGGCGGAGGCCGACCGTAACCGGCAATGGCGCGAGGTCGGCGTCGGCGCGCAAATCCTGCGCGATCTTGGTGTTAGCTCGATCCGTCATCTCACCTCGTCGCTGCACGACTACAAGGGCCTGTCGGGGTTCGGCATCGAAATCGTCGCCAATGAGCCATTCGACGGCTGAGTTGTGATAAGCTCGCGACCCCGTGGGAACCGGGCGCGACAGGCCGAGGCGGTCTCATGAGATCGGCCGCCAGAGAGCAAGAGGATCAACATGAGCGTGCGCCTGCAAAGCAAGGACAAGCCCGTCCAGGCCTCATTCCAGTGGGGCGATCCGTTCCTGCTCGATGATCAGTTGACCGAAGACGAACGCATGATCCGCGATACCGCGCATGCCTATGCGCAGGAAAAGCTGCTGCCGCGCGTGGTGGACGCCTACATGGACGAGACCGCGGACCGTGCGATCTTCCATGAGATGGGCGAGCTTGGCCTGATCGGCCTGACGCTGCCTGAGGAATATGGCTGCGCCAATGCGAGCTATGTGGCCTACGGCCTTGTCGCGCGCGAGATCGAGCGCGTCGATTCCGGCTATCGCTCGATGAACAGTGTGCAGTCCTCGCTGGTAATGTATCCGATCTACGCCTATGGCGATGAGACCCAGCGCAAGAAATATCTGCCCAAGCTTGCCTCAGGCGAATGGGTCGGCTGCTTCGGTCTCACCGAGCCGGATGCAGGCTCCGACGTGGAGAGCATGAAAACCCGCGCCGAGAAGGTGTCGGACGGCTATCGAACTCACCGGCTCGAAGATGTGGATTTCCAATGCGCCGATGGCGGACGTCTTCGTGATCTGGGCGAAGTCCGCCGCGCACGACAATAAGGTGCGCGGCTTTATTCTTGAGAAGGGCATGAAGGGCCTGTCGGCGCCGAAGATCGGCGGCAAGCTGTCGCTGCGCGCCTCGATCACCGGCGAGGTCGTGATGGACGGCGTGGTGGTGCCAGAAAGCGCGCTGCTGCCGAACGTGTCGGGACTTGCCGGGCCGTTCGGCTGTCTCAACCGTGCGCGTTACGGCATTTCGTGGGGCGTGATGGGCGCGGCGGAAGACTGCTTCCGGCGGGCGCGGCAATACACGCTTGATCGCAAGCAGTTTGGTCGTCCGCTCGCCGCGACGCAGCTTGTGCAGAAGAAGCTTGCCGACATGGAGACGGAAATTGCGCTCGGCCTGCAGGCGTCGCTCCGCGTCGGCCGCCTGATGGACGATGGCAAGATGGCGCCGCAAATGATCTCGCTGGTGAAGCGCAACAATTGCGGTAAGGCGCTGGACATCGCGCGCGTTGCCCGTGACATGCACGGCGGCAATGGCATCTCCAGCGAATTCCATGTCATGCGGCATGCCCAAAACCTCGAAAGCGTGAATACTTACGAGGGAACGCACGACGTGCATGCGCTGATTCTTGGCCGTGCCATCACCGGCATTCAGGCGTTTTCTTAAAAGTCGGGATCGGGTTTGGCGTGAGCGTCAATGACGATATTCCGTTCAATCGGAATTTTCCGTTGGCTCCGGGTGTGGTCGACGAGCTGGTGCCCGGCGTGCGCCGCCTTTTGTGCAACAATCCAGGGCCGTTCACCTTCACCGGCACGCTGAGCTACATTCTCGGCAAGGGCAGGGTGGCGATCGTCGATCCCGGTCCCGCCGACGATACCCATCTCGACGCGCTGTTGCATGCGGTGCGCGGTGAGACCGTCACCCATATCTTTGTCACGCATACGCATCTCGATCATTCGCCCGGCGTTCCTCGCATCAAAGAGGCGACCGGCGCCACCGTCTATGCGGAGGGACCGCACCGCGCCTCTCGCCCGATTCATGCCAGCGAGACCCGCAAGACGGAATCCGGTGCGGATCGCGACTTCCGCCCCGACGTTCAGCTCAAGGACGGCGATGTGGTCGTTGGCGATGGCTGGGCACTCGAAGCGGTGGCGACGCCGGGGCACACCGCCAACCACATGGCGTTTGCGTGGGCGGAGCGCGGACTGACGTTTATCGGCGACCATGTGATGGGTTGGTCGACTTCCATTGTCTCGCCGCCAGATGGATCGATGGTCGATTACATGACCTCGCTCGAAAAGCTCACGCGCCGCAACGAGCAGCTTTATTTTTCAGGTCATGGCCCTGAGATTCCAGATGCTGTGCGTTTTGTGCATTTTCTGATCCGTCACCGCAGGGCGCGCGAGGCATCGATCCTGCATCGCCTGCGCAAGGGCGCGGCGGACATTCCGTCCATCGTGCGTGCGAGCTATATCGGCATCGATCCGCGCCTGGTTCGCGCCGCCGGCTATTCGGTGCTGGCGCATCTGGAGGATCTCGTGGCGCGCGACATCGTCGTTACCGAGGGCGATCCCACCATCGACAGCGTCTATCGTTTACGCGGGCCCTTGGGCTGAGGTTGGGCCGGCGCCAGCATCTTCTTTTCCGGCTTGGCATTATCGACGATCTCGTTGAGATCGTCGGTCAGCTTGGTGATGCGTGCGGCGTTGCTGCCGAAATCATGCTCGAAATAGCGCGAGGATGAACGGATATCGACACGTGATCCATCATCGTACGGAGCGACGCGGATCGAGACGTCTTCGCGGAATCCCATCACCGGCGTGCGCGCCACCGCCTCGATGCGGCCGACGCGTTGTGGCGGCTGCGGCGGGCGCTCGTCGATGATCAGCCATTTGCGCCGTGTCACGAGTTGCAATGTGATGTCGTAGGCCCGCTGCGGCGAGACGTCGAGAAGGACCGGCTCGATCTCGGGATAGGCCGCGCGCTGCTGTTCGGCCGAATAGAGACCGGCGTACCCGGCCGGGTTGGCGCCGTCTCCGGTGCGCAGCCGTGCCAGCGCATCGAACCGCGGCGGATCGATCGGATCGGTGGTGATGTCGTGGATCGGCGGCAGCCTTTTGTATTGATAGGCGAGGTAGGCCGGATAGGCGAGAATCAGGATATCGAGCAACAGCGCCATCAGGATGCGTGTCATGCCACGCGATCCGTTTTGCCAGATCGCGGCAAAAGCGGCGAGGGACACCAGAATGGACAGGCCGGCGAAGGCCAGCGCACCCAGGAATGTCATCAGCGCAGGCTTGAAGTCGAGAAAGCCGAACCGGACGATCAGGGTCGAGACCACCGCGGCCACCACCGCGAACACCGCGAGACGCCGCGCCCAGGAGGCCAGCGCCGACATCGGTTCGCTCTGATAGGGGGCGGAAAATCTGCGGGCCATTCAGGAAATCCGTTCGGCCCCTTTGCGAGGCGTGCGGCTGCGATTGAGGACCTAGCCTATTTTGCCGCCCGATGTGAAGTCGTTCGCGGGGGAATTGCCTGTACCACGCCGATTATGAAGCGAAGGCGGCATTCCAGAGCATGGTCAGGCCGGACACCAGCATCAGTCCGTCCATGATATGACGGAACATGTCCGGCGACAGTTTCAGCAGAAATGGCTTGGCGATGAAGGTGCCGACCATGATCGATGAACCTGTGACGAGACCTTTGGCGATGTAGTCCCAGGGTAGGGCGCCGCCGGCCCGGAAGGTCAGGATCTTGCTGATGTAGATCGCGAGCGATCCGGCCGCCTCGGTGGCGAGGAACGCACCCTTCACCAGCCCGTAGCTGACAAAGACGGGGACGGAGATCGGTCCGGTCGAGACCACGATGCCGGTCAGGAAACCGATGAAGGCGCCGGCCAGCGCCATGTGCCAGAGGTTGAGGCGCAGCATGTGCTTGGCGAGCCAGTGCCGAGCCGGAATCATCGACAGCAGGAAGATTCCGATCGCGACGTCTACCGTGCGCGACGGCAGGATCAGCAGCGTTCGCGCGCCAAGATAGGCCGCTGGTGCGCCGGTCACGGAGTAGGCCGCGAATGCGCGCCAGTCCACCTCGCGCCACCATGCCAGGATGCGCGAGAAGTTGGCCATGACCGCCGCCACCGCCATGATCGGCACGGCAGCCTTCGGCCCATAGATCGAGGCAAGCACCGGGACCAGCATGATGGATGAGCCGGTTCCGACTATGCCGCTGAAAATACCGGCGGCCAGACCCACGACGAGGACGACAACCAACCCCATCTTTTCGTTCTGCCTTCAGTTGTGCCGGTAAATGCGGTGAAGCGGGGTGAATTTGCAGACAATGTGCACTATCAAGAATTCATCTCGCTGGCCACCTTATGGAACGCACAGCGGTTTGCTGTTTGCATGACGTGCCGTTGCGATGTCGGGACGGTGCATCAACCAGGGTTTTGAATGTCGGTCCGCAAGCGTCCTTTCCTACCTGTTGCAATGTGCGGGCACGGCGAGTTTGCCGGCTTTTTCATTTTCCGGAATGGCATTCGCTCGGGTGTCCGGGTGGCCTGCTTTGCCAGTTCTGCTGTGCTGCTCGGTGCGTTCCTCGCAACACCGTGTTTCGCCAAAGCAGTACCGCTTCCGAAGCCGCGTCCGGCAGAGGCGCCTGTTAGTGAACCGGCACCGCAGGCGGAGGAGCCCGAAGTCCCGGCGGACGCTGCTCACGAGCCGCAGGCCGAGCCTGCGACCGCGCCGAGCGAACCGGTGGCTTCCGCATGCCGTCTCGCCTTGACCGAGGCGATTGCGATCGCGCCCTCTTTGCCGCCGATCCGGGGAGCAGGCGGTTGCGGCGGCGAAGATATCGTTCGCCTCGAAGCCGTGGTGGTGTCGCCGACCCAGCGCGTTGCGTTGAAGCCGCCCGCCATCCTTCGCTGCACCATGGCGACAGCAGTCGCGAACTGGGTTCGCACCGATGCTGCGCCGCTCGCCGCCAGTCTCGGCAGTGCGCTGAGCGAGGTGGACAATTTCGATTCCTATGAGTGCCGCGGCCGGAACCGGGTGAAGGGTGCACTACTCTCCGAGCATGGCCGCGCCAATGCGCTCGATATTCGCGGTTTGAAGCTGGCGAACGGCACCATGCTGTCGCTGACCGATCGTAACCTGCCGCGCGAGATTCGGGAGAAGGTGCTGCTTTCGGTCTGCACGCGGTTTACCACGGTGCTTGGGCCGGGCTCGGACTGGTACCACGAAGATCACATTCATCTCGACATCGCCGAGCGCCGCAACAATTACAAGCTCTGCCAGTGGAACGTATACGATCCGATGCCGCAGATCGCGCCGCTGATGCCGGCCGTGCGGCCCGACGAAGCGCCGCCACGCAAGGTGTCGGAGGGAGAAGGCGAGACCACCTCAGAAGAGACAGAAGGCCAGCCGGAGCCGCCTGCGCAGGCCCGGGATGCGGGCGAGCAGAAGCCACCGCAGGCTGCGGCGCCAAAGGCAAAGCCCGTAGCCCCCGCCCGCTCGCCGGCCGTAGTCAACGCTGAGCGCGCTCGACGTCACGGTCTCTGAAAATGCAGATGGCCGGGCACAGGCCCGGCCATGATCTCAGGATTCCGAAAATCCTTAGTAGGATGCGGCGTTATAGCCACCACCCTGCAGCGCCATTTTCGGATTGTAGGGCGAATCACCCTGCTTGGGCTCGAGCACCACGACCACCGTGTTCATTTTGGCGCGGCTATAGAGGTCGATTACGTCCTCGTTGGTCATGCGGATGCAGCCCGAGGAGATCGACGCGCCGATATATTCCGGCTGGTTAGTGCCGTGGATGCGGAACAGCGTGTCCTTGTTGCCCTGATAGAGATAGAGCGCGCGGGCGCCGAGCGGATTATCCGGGCCGCCCGGAACGGACTGCGGCAGGCCCTCGATGCGCTTGTGTATGTCTGCGGTCGGCGTCCACTTCGGCCATTCCTGCATATTGCCGACGCGCGCGATGCCGGAGAACGCCAGCGCCTCTTCGCCAACGGTAATGCCGTAGCGGATCGCCTTACCGTTCTCGAGTACGTAATAGAGGTAGTGATTGTCGGAATCGACCACGATCGAGCCGGGCAATTCCTTGCGGTGATAGTTGACGATGGCACGGCGGAACGGCTCGGCGACGGCGACCTTCTCATAGCGTGCCTTGGCGAGGAACTCCTTGTCGCGCGGCTTCAGGTTGGCCTCCGGCGACTTTTCGTAGGTCGTTGTCTGCATGCATCCCGCCAGCATGGCGCCCGCAACCGCAACGGCGATCAGGGAGGCGAGTTTCGATCCGAACAACGGCATGGCTCAATTCCAAAAGTGAGGGGCGCTGTTTCGCGCCGAGTTTAAGGCGAGAAGCTCAGATTCGATTACGCACACGGTTTTCGCAATGCGTCATCCTCCAGCCTTGCGAGCCTTGGCCATTATGCCGGGATTCTGCTTGCCGCACGGTTTATAAACCTCAGCCACCGCCACATTTCCAGCACTTCGAGGCTAGTTTTGCCACGCAGGCTGCGAGCTGTGGCTTTGCTGCCGCACCCCCGGCCGGGGCGGCCATTCCTCAGCCGGCCTCACCCCGGGCTCGGCGGTTCGGCGGGGATGCGGACCGCGGATCGAGGGACTAATTATCCAGGAATTTTTTCCTTAGAAATCTTTGCCCCTTTGATCATCATTGCTGGCCGGGTGTCATCGCGCCATCGCTTGTGCTTGCCAGAATCGGGTGAATTTGCGTTGTGGGTGGATCAGACACCGCCCCGCAGACGGGAGTCGCCCATGTTGTCCGTTTTCGCCCCCTCGGCGGCTTCGCTGAAAAGACTCGACATCACTGATTTCGAGGCACTACCGGCGGATGCGGTCTGGCTCGATCTAAAATCGCCGGTGCAGGGCGAGGACAAACTGGTCGAGAAGCTTGTCGGCATCGAAATTCCGACCCGCGAGGACATGCAGGAGATCGAGATCTCCTCCCGTCTCTATATCGAGAACGGCGCCCGCTACATGACGGCGACGCTGATGTGCGCCACCGACAGCGGCAACCCGCGTACCACGCCGGTGACCTTCATCCTGACCGACCATCGGCTGGTGACGGTCCGCTACGATGAACCGAAGCCGTTCATGCTGGTGGCGGCGAAGCTCGCCCGCTCGTGCACGCCTAACATCACCGGCGACGCGGTGCTGCTTGAACTGCTCGACGGCATCATCGACCGCTGCGCCGACATCCTCGAGCGTGTCGGCGGCGATGTCGACAATGTTAGCAACGAAATCTTCGAGCCGTCCGCCGACCGCGGGCATGCCCGCAAATATTCCCAGATCCTGCTGACCATTGGCCGCAAGGGCGATCTCACCTCCAAGGTGCGTGAGAGCCTTGTTTCGATCGGACGTGTGATCTCGTTCATCACCGTCGAGATTGATACCGCCAGCCGCTGGAGCAAGGAGCAGAAGGCGCAGTTCAAGACCCAGCAGCGCGACGTGCAGTCGCTCACTGATCACGCCTCCTATCTGTCGAACAAGATCACCTTCGTGCTCGATGCCATGCTTGGTGTGGTCAATCTCGAGCAGAATAACATCATCAAACTGTTCTCGGTGATGGCGGTGGTGCTGATGCCGCCGACGCTGATCGCCTCGATCTACGGCATGAATTTCAAGGCGATGCCGGAGCTCGAATGGGCACATGGTTATCCGCTTGCGCTGCTGGCGATGCTGATGGCGGCGGTGTTTCCCTACATGTTCTTCAAGTGGAAGAAGTGGCTGTAATGCCGCTTGTGTCTGATTTTAGTAGTGCGGGCGTTGATCTTCTGAACCCGGAGCGGAGCATGAGTGATGCGTGCGTCGTGATGACTACCGTTGCGAACGCCGAGCAGGCGCGAGCCATCATGACGGCAGTGGTCGAAGCGCGACTTGCAGCCTGCGCACAGGCACAGGTGATTTCGAGTTGCTACTGGTGGGAGGGTAAGGTGGTCAGTGAGGCCGAGCATCTCATCCTGTTCAAAACCCTGCCCGATAAATACGGGGCACTGGAGGAAAGACTCCTCGCGCTGCATCCTTATGATACGCCCGAAATCATCCGTCTGCCGGTGTCGGGTGGATATGGCAAGTATCTGGCGTGGATCGCGAACGAGGTCGGTTGAGCCTTCGCGTTTTTCTACGCTTCATCTCACATCTTGAGCTTCGCCATCGCCGCCTTCAGCGAGCGCGCCGCGCGGGCGTAATCTGTCCATGCCTTTGATTTTTTTAAGAGCGCCGCTGCGGTGCGGATCGTGTAGGTCTTCGGATCGAGGCCGCGCTTCGCCTGCGCCCATGTGATCGGCATCGATACCGGTGCGCCTTCGCGCGCGCGGGGTGAGAGCGGCGCTATTGCTGTCGCCATCCGGTCGTTGCGCAGATAGTCGAGGAAGATTTTGCCCTTGCGCTGTCTTTTCGACATGTTGAGCAGATAACGGTCCGGATCGTCTTTCGCCATCTGCCGGCAGATGGCCTGTGCGAACGCCTTGGCGCGCTTCCAGTCGACGCGATCCTTCTTTGCGTCCTTCAGCGGCGTGACGACATGCAGGCCCTTGCCGCCTGTCGTCTTGCAGAAGCTTTCGAGTCCGACGGCAGTCAGCCGCTCGCGCATCTCGTGGGCAGCGTCGATCACCGCGGCGAATTCCACATCGGGCGCGGGGTCGAGATCGAACACAAAGCGGCCCGGATTCTCGGGTTCGCCTTCGGCACAATTCCACGGATGCAGTTCGACGCCGCCGATCTGCGCTGCAGCGATCAGGCCTTCGATCCGGTCGATCTGTATGTAGGGCTTGCGATCACCGGAGACCGTCACCTGTTCGAGCAGGTTTGACATCCCGCTCTTGGCGTGGCGCTGGAAGAAGGTCTCGCCGTCAATGCCGTCGGGCGCGCGGATGATCGAGCAGGGCCGACCCTTGATGTGATCGATTATCCATGCGCCGACGTTCTCGAAATAATGCGCGAGGTCGAGCTTGGTGATCGGCTCACCGTCGCCGCCGTCGAGCCACAGCGCTTTGTCGGGCTTGGAGATGGTCACGCCCATCACCGTCGTGCCTTTGCTGCTGGACGAACGAGTGGCGCGCGTATGTGTGATCCGCTTTGAAATCTGCTTTGCGCTTTTGCGGTGTGAGGCGGGTTCTGCGACCTGAGCGCTGCTCGGCTCATCGACCACGACCTCGTCCGGCGTCTTGTCCTGGCGTAGGCCCTTGAATGCGGCCTGCCGCACCATGCTGTCGCTGGTCCAGCCTGCGAATTCGATCTCGGCGACGAGTTCGGGTCTTAGCCAATGCACATCGGCGGTTTTCTTCGGCGCGTTGCTGCCGCCAAATGGATTCTGTTTCGAGGCCGCGGCTTTCAGCGCCGGCATGATCTGTTTCACCACGGCCTGGCCATAGCCGGTGCCGACGATGCCGACATAAGCAAGATGTCCGTCGCGCGGCACGCCAACCATCAGCGAACGAAATTTGCCGCCAGTGGTTTTCCAGCCGCCGATCACGACCTCATGCCCGGCGCGGCATTTGGCTTTGGTCCAGGTATCCACGCGCCCGGAACGGTAGGGCGCGTTGCGCTTCTTGGAGATGATGCCTTCCAGCGATAACTGGCAGGCGGATTTCAGCATCGCGTCGCCGCCGGTCTCGAAGTGCTCGACATAGCGGATGACGCCTTTGCTGGTTTTGCCGCCTAGCAACGCCTGCAACCGTTTCTTGCGATCGATGAGGGGAAGGCGGCGCAGATCCTCGTGCTCGGAGAACAAGAGATCGAAGGCAAAGAAGATCAGATGGTCGGTCTTGCCGTCCGACAGCGCCGCCTGCAGCGCGGCAAAGCTCGGCGCACCGCTGTGATCCAGCGCGACAATTTCGCCGTCGAGGATTCCGTCCGGCAATTTGCTGCCGGCTTTGGCGATCGCTGCGAATTTCTCGGTCCAGTCGAGACCCTTGCGCGAGCGCAGGATGGCTTTCCCGTTTTCGATCCGCATCTGCATGCGATAGCCGTCGAACTTGATCTCATGCACCCAGTCCGCCCCTGAGGGCGGACGCGCGACCGACTTGCACAATTGCGGTGCGATGAAGTCCGGAAGCTCTTTCCCCCCGCGCGCGCCGGCCTTCGCGGCTTCGCGCGGCGTGCTCGCCGCTTTGGTTTTCGGTTTGTTTGCATTGTTGCGGGCGTCCGCGGCCAGCCCCTGATCCGAATTCCAGACGTCATTCGCTTTGGCGCGCGTGGTCGCGCGAGTCATGAACGGTTTCGGCCCCAGCCCTTTGCCTTGCGCGATCTGCTCGATGGAGCGGCCGGAGGCGACGGATTTGTCCAGATCGAGAATGTCGTTGGCGCGGCCTTCCTTCGCGTACTCATCGCGATGCTTGATGAGCAGCCAGTTGGTGCGCTTGCCGCCGCTGCGGTCGTGGCGCATGCGCACCAGCACCCAGCCGCCATGCAGCTTCTCGCCGTCGAGCGTGAATTTGAGATCGCCTTTTTTGAAACCGCGCTCGGGATCGTCGCAGCTCCATGTGCCGCGATCCCACAATTGCACGGTGCCGCCGCCGTATTGTCCTTTCGGGATGGTGCCTTCGAAGTCGCCATAGTCGAGCGGATGGTCCTCGACCTCCACCGCGAGGCGCTTGTCTTTCGGGTCGAGCGAGGGGCCGCGCGTCACCGCCCAGGATTTAAAAACGCCGTCGAGCTCCAACCGCAAGTCGTAGTGCAGCCGCGTCGCATCGTGCTTCTGGATAACAAACCGGCGCTGCTTCAACGGCGCGATCTTCGCCGTGCCACTCGGCTCGGCCGTTTTGCTGAAATCGCGCTTGGCGCGATAGAGCGAAAGCTGATCGGCCACGGCAAAACCTCGCGCGGATGCGGCCGGTCACAGCGCCGCAGCAACGAGAACGCGGTGCCGGCGCAGAGGTTCCGTCAGGTGCTGTCGCCGCGCGCGTCAGACGTGCTGGCCACCATTGATGTGGATTTCCGCGCCATTCACGTAGGACGAGGTCTCGGTGCAGAGCACGTAGATGATCTTGGCGACTTCATCCGGCGTGCCGAGGCGCTGCAGCGGAATCTGCTGCTCGACGATCTTGTCGGTGCCGGGCGAGAGGATCGAGGTGTTGATCTCGCCGGGCGCAATCGCGTTGACGCGGACGCCGAGGCGGCCGAAATCATGCGCCATCTCGCGCGTCAGCGCGGCGAGCGCGGCCTTCGATGTGGCATAAGCGGAGCCCGCGAAGGGGTGGACGCGCGAGCCTGCGATCGAGGTGACATTGACCACCGAACCCTTGGCCGTCTGGAGTTCGTTGATCAGGCCCTGCGCCATCATGATCGGGGCGAAGAAATTCACCTGAAAGATTTTCGCCCAGGACGCCATGTCGGTATCGACGGCGCTGAGCCGTGTGCCGCCTTCGCCCTTGGGCGAGATCGCCGCGTTGTTGACGAGGGCGTGCAACTGGCCGCCTTCGAGACGTTCGCGGATGTCGTCGATCGCGCGTGCAGTGTCGGCGGTGTCGGAGAGATCGACCTGCACATGGTCTTCCGGTCCGGCGCCCCATGGGCATTGCTCGGGGAAGGGATGCCGCGAACAGGTCAGAACACGCCATCCCGCGCTGGAGAAGCGGATCACCGTGGCGTGGCCGATACCCCGGCTCGCGCCGGTCAGGAGCAGCGTGCGGCGCGGCTGATTGGTAGCTTCTGTCGTCGTGGGCATGGCCATCTCGTTCTGCGCGGACCGCGCGGTTAAAAAGGGAAAAGCGGAAAGATCAGGGGTAAAGGCGGGTCTTAGTCCATGACCCGACGGCGCGCCGGAACACGACGCGGTCGTGCAGCCGGAACGGCCGGTCGTGCCAGAACTCGATCGCCTGCGGGGTGATCCGCCAGCCACGCCAGCCCGCCGGGCGGGGCACCTCACCCAAGGCATATTTGGCGGCGTGGAGCGCGATAGCCTTCTCGAAGGCGAGGCGGCTCTCCAGCGGCTGGCTCTGCTTGCTGGCCCAGGCGCCGATCTGCGCCTGTTTCGGCCGGGTGGCGAAATAGGCGTCGGCCTCCTCGTCGGTGACGGGAGTGACGTCGCCGCGGACGCGGACCTGCCGGCGCAGCGACTTCCAGTGAAACAGCAGGGCCGCCTTCGGGTTGGCGGCAAGCTCCTGGCCCTTGGCGCTGGCTGTGTGGCTGTAGAACACGAAGCCGTCCTCATCGAACCCCTTCAGCAGCACCATGCGCACGTCCGGCATGCCCTCGGCATCGACGGTAGCCAGCGCCATCGCGTTCGGATCGTTCGGCTCAGAAGAGCTTGCCTCCTTCAGCCAAGCCGCAAAAAGCGCATAGGGTTCAGTGCTTTCGGTGAAATCACCGGAAATTAACGGAGTTGGGTGTTTGATGGAGTCTGGGCTGGTCATGTCTGGAGTAACTCGAGTTGCGCGTTGTTACGCCCGCCAGAAGCGTGCTGCATCCCCATTATAGGGCATGCCGGCGCGCGGGCATAACCCCGATGCGTCGTCTTGCCATGGCAGCGACGGTCGTGGTGATTGCCGTGGCCGTTGGCGGGTGCAGCTTCCGGCTCGGCAGCATGTTCGGCGACAAGAAGGATGATCTGGCTACCGCCGATGTGACCGGTTCGATCGTTCCCATCCGGGTGAGCGACGACACCAATCTGACCGACAGCGATCTGGCGCTGACCCGGAACGCAGCCTCGGAGGTGATGACGCGCGGCGGCAAGGATGCGAGCCAGCCGTGGGAGAATCCGCAGACCGGCGCGCGCGGTTCGGTGACGCCGCTGGCCTCGGCCTATCAGGGCGAGGGCGGCCGCACCTGCCGCGATTTTCTGGCGAGCTATGTGCGCGGTACCAACGAAGGCTGGCTGCAGGGCGAGGCTTGCCAGACGGCAGGCGGCGCGGCATGGGAAATACGCAATATGAAGCCATGGCGGCGGTCCTGAGGGCCGCCGGCATTCGCAAGGCCGGTTGTGCTGTTGCGAAATCGCCAGTTCCACCCCACATGGAGCACGGGCCGTTCGGCCCGACTTCGAATTCCAAGGGAGACGAGACGAATGCGCGACCCCTATGAGGTCCTGGGGGTGCAGCGAAGCGCAAGCGCTGCCGAGATCAAGAGCGCATTTCGCAAGCTCGCCAAGAAACACCACCCCGACGCCAACAAGAACGACGCCAAGGCGGCGGCTCGCTTTGCCGAGATCAATTCGGCCAACGAAATCCTTGGCGACGAGACCAAGCGCAAGCAGTTCGACCGTGGCGAGATCGATGCCGAGGGCAAGCCGCGCTTCCAGGGTTTCGAGGGTGGCGGGGCGCCGTTCGGCGCGCGGGGTGCCCGCAGCGGCCGGGCCGGGCCGGGCGGCTTCGAATACACCTTCACCCAGGGCGGCGGCCATGGTGGCCAGGGCGGCGCCGGGTTTGGCGGCGGCGGCTTTGAGGACATTTTGAATAGCATGTTCGGTGGCCGCGCTGGCGCTGCCGGCATGGGCGGCGGTGCGCCGTTCGGCAATCGCGGCTTCGAATATGATTCCACGCTCGCGGCCGATCTCGACATCAACGCCACCATGAGCGTGTCGCTGGAGGAGGCGGCGCGCGGCGCTTCGAAGCGTGTGCGGCTGCCGACCGGCAAGGAACTCGATGTCAAGATTCCGGCCGGTGTCACCTCCGGCCAGCAGATCCGGCTGAAGGGGCAGGGCGAGACCGCGCCCGGCCATCGTCCGGGCGATGTCCTGATCACGGTGACAATCGCCCCGCATCCGTTCTTCAAGATCGACGGCAACGACCTGCGCGTCGATCTGCCGATCACGCTGTACGAGGCGGTGCTCGGCGGCAAGGTGCGGGTGCCGACGCTTGGCAACGCGGTCGAACTGACGATCCCGAAGAACACCTCAGGCGGCCGCACCTTCCGCCTCAAGGGCAAGGGTCTGCCGGCCAAGGGCACGCCCGGCGATCTGTTCGTCACGATGCGGATCGTGCTGCCGGACGGCAACGATGCCGAGCTTGAGACGCTGATGGAGAAGTGGCGCACCGCGCATCCCTATCATCCGCGCCGCGATCTCGGCTGACGCGGCATCCTTTCGGGCACACCTTCGCGATCTCGCGGCGCATCCGGCCCGAGCTATGCCCTGAGCATTCCGCCCTCACGCAATGAGGGCGCGCGGAACGCCGGACGCGCGATGCGTCCGCAGCCTCGTACGCATGATGAAAAAGGCACACGAGCGTAAGTCACCACGAAAGCACCGGATGCATCCGGCGTTCCGCACGCAGTGGGGAGTGACGGTGTCCTGCGTGGCGCCCCCGGCGAACGCTCCGGGTTTCCGCCGTTTGTCGGGCTCGCGCTTACCGCCGCCACGACCTTTCTCCCTTTGCGGGGAGAGAGCGATCGCAGCGGCCGGCCCGGCACCATCTGGCGCAGGGCAAACTGCGCCGGGATAATGAGGAATATAATCCTAGATTGTGGCGCGATCATGGAAAAACGCGGGATGGTTTTCATCAAATTGTAAATGCCGCCGTCCTAGAGCTACAGTGTTCCGATTGGGGATAACCCGATGACCGACCTTCGCCGTGCGCCGCGCCATCGCCTGCTCAAAGCGGGCGCGATCTCCTATCGCGGCGGCAGGCTGACATGCGCGATCCGTAATCTGTCGAAGCATGGCGCGCGCCTTGAAGTGCAACGCCCCGCCACGTTGCCGCGCCGTTTCGTGCTGGTGATCGAGATGGAGCACACCAAGCGGCGCTGTGAAGTGATCTGGCAGAACAACAAGAGTTTTGGCGTGCAGTTCAAGGCAGCGGCCTGACGCGATCGCAAACGCGAGTTTGTGCGAAGAAAATTCGTCGCAGATGATTTGCGCAGGTTCCCCGGAACATGAGTCAATGCCGCCGGTTTTTCCCGCAGCAACAGGGAGAATCCGTATGGCGACGGAAATACGTGAAACTCACAGCCTGATCGGCAGCGACAGGGTGGAGGGCACCGCCGTGTACGGGCCGGACGGTGAGAAGATCGGCTCGATCGAGCGGGTGATGATCGACAAGCTGAGCGGCAAGGTCTCCTACGCCGTACTGTCGTTCGGCGGTTTTCTCGGTTTCGGCAACGAGCATTATCCGCTGCCGTGGCAATCGCTGAAATACAACACCGAGCTCGGCGGTTATCAGATCATGATTTCGGTCGACAAGATCAAGACCGCGCCGAAATACGCCGAAGAAGCAGAGTGGGATTGGGCCAGCGCCGATCGCAACCGCAGCATCAACGACTATTACGGCGGCTTGATCGTTTAAATTGGCGTTCGATGCGTCCTGACAATAAACCCGGCGCGATGATCGCGCCGGGTTTTTGCTGGGCTGTGCAAATTTCCAAACTTTAGAGGCCGGTTCTCTCGGTCTGGTCGTAGACCAGACGCGCCACCTGGCTGAGCCGCTCCTTGTCGGTCGGGCCCGACACCACATAGCCGACGCCGCGATCGGCCCAGAACAAGGCGCCGTCATTGTTCTGCGAGGCGTAGCGCATCTGCGTCGCCTCCGTCTTGGCGCGTGAGGTGTAGACGGTGAAACGTTCGCCGCTGGCGGTTTCATACATCAGGAATGCGGCCGGGCCGGTCGGGCCGGGCAGCAGGCGGCCGCCGACGAATTTCAGGCCGCTGGAGTCAAGCTCGGGCGCATGGACTTTGTAGCCGACGCGGTTGCTCAGCCATTGCTGCAGATGTGCGCGCTCGCTCGCCGCGACCTCCACCGGGTGACGGACTTCGACCACATAGAGTTTATGGGCGTCGAGCGCGTCGAGCGTGAAGTTCTGGAACGCCGAGGGATGGCTGCCGGTGCCGCGCGCCATCCATCCGGCGCCGCTGCCGATCGCGAAGGCTGCGAGTGTCGCGGCGATCGCGCCGTAGAGCCATTGCCGCGGCGGCCGTGTCAGGCGGTCGACGGCAAGATGGCGGGGCACCGGCTCGTCGGCGACCATGTCGTATTTCTCGTGCAGCATGTCGCTCAGCATCCGCCACGACGACACCTGCGCGGCGACGTCGGGATGCGTTGCGAGCCATGCCTCCACCGCGGCGCGGCGTTCGACGGGAAGCTCGCCATCCACATAGGCGTGGAGTTCGTCTTCGGTGACGGGAATGTTCGGGTCAGTCATCGGAGCAGTCTTTCAAGATTTCTGATCGGAAGAAAATCCGCAATTGCTTCGTGTGCGTGGCCTCCCTTCGCGGGGAGGGCGGAGTGTTGATGAATCGGGGCCGGGCTCTTGGTGTCATGGCCATTGCCCTCATTTGACCCGCCGCAGCAAAGGACGCTCGCCTTCGAGCGCGGACTTCACCTGGGCGCGGGCGCGGGCGAGGCGCGACATCACCGTGCCGATCGGCACGCCCTGGATGTTGGCGACGTCGCGATAGCTCAGCCCTTCCAGCACCACGAGCAGCAGCACCGCGCGCTGGTCTTCCGGCAGCGTTGCGAGTGCGCGCGAGATATCGCGGCCCTCGGCTTCGGTGCCGCTTGCGCCCGCGGCGGTGTCGGGCAATTCGGTCAGCACCGGCTGGCGCGCCAGCGAGCGGCGGCGGTTACGGTTGAGGTTGGTGAGGATGGTGTAGAGCCAGGCGCGCAGGTCGCCGCCGAGGAACAGCTTTTCCGAGCGCAGCGCCCGCACCAGCGTGTCCTGGACGAGATCGTCGGCGATGTCGGTGTCCCGCGCCAGCGCCCGCGCGTAGCGGCGCAGGGCCGGGATCATGGCTTCGACGTTATGGCGGAAATCGGTCACGGATGATCTTCGATTCGGGGTCCGGGCGATCGTGGCGATGGCTCTGTTGCTATTAACACCATGGATTCCTGACTATTCCGGTTAACACGGCCCGGCGGGCCGGGGCCGGCATGAGCCGGGGCGGGGCAAGATCCGCCCGCCGCGCCTTGAACGACGAAATCGGCTGTGCCAAGACGGGCACATCTTTGACGAGCAGCAACGGATTTCGGCAATGGCGGACAGGATAGGCCTGATGCAAGGCAAGCGCGGCGTGATTCTCGGCGTCGCGAACAACCGCTCGATCGCCTACGGGATCGCCAAATCCTGCCGCGATCAGGGCGCCGAACTCGCACTCACCTGGCAGGGTGATGCGCTGAAAAAGCGGGTCGAGCCGCTGGCGCAGGAGCTTGGCGCCATCACCCTCGGCCATTGCGACGTCACCGATCCCGCCACTATCGACGCGGTGTTCGCCGAGGTGAAAAGGCAGTGGGACAAGATCGATTTCGTGGTCCACGCCATCGCCTTCTCCGACAAGGACGAGCTCGACGGCCGCTATCTCGACACGACGGAGGCGAACTTCTCGCGCTCGATGCTGATCTCCTGCTACTCGCTGACCGCGATCGCGCAACGCGCCGAGCATCTGATGGCCGAAGGCGGCTCGATCCTGACGTTGAGCTATTACGGCGCCGAGAAGTGGATGCCGCATTACAACGTGATGGGCGTCGCCAAGGCTGCGCTGGAGGCGAGCGTGCGCTATCTCGCCGCCGATCTCGGCGAGAAGAACATCCGTGTCAACGCCATCTCCGCCGGGCCGATCAAGACGCTGGCGGCATCGGGCATCGGCGATTTCCGCTACATCCTGAAATGGAACGAGTACAACGCGCCGCTGCGCCGGACCGTGACGCAGGAGGAAGTCGGCGACAGCGCGATGTATCTGTTGTCCGATCTGTCGCGCGGCGTCACCGGCGAGGTGCACCACGTCGATTCCGGTTATCATGTCGTCGGCATGAAGCGGCCCGACGCGCCGGATATTTCACTCGGCGGCAAGGACTGAATTCCGAGGCTGCGTGCCCCGGCCGCCGCGCATCACGTAAGTGGTGCGCTGCAGAGCCGGGGCCGTTCCTAAATTCGGTGTCCGCGACGGTCCCGGTTCTGCGAAGCGGCGTTGCACGCCGCATCGCGCCCGGGACACTTGGGGATCCGATCCTTCGCAAAAACAACCTGAATTGAGACGATCCGTCATGCCATCACCCGCTGTGTACTTCATTCGTCATGGGCAGACCGCGTGGAATGCGCTCGGCCGCTTTCAGGGCAGCCAGGACATTCCGCTCAACGAGCTTGGCCATCAGCAGGCGGTGCGCGCAGGCGAATTGCTGAGCGATATCCTCAAGAGCGACGCACACGATCCGGCGAGAATTCCGTTCGTGTCCTCGCCGCTCGGCCGCGCCCGCCACACCATGGAATTGGCGCGTGGCGTGCTTGGCATCGCGCCGCATGGCTATCAGATCGACGACCGGTTGCGCGAGATCGGCTACGGCCATTGGGAAGGTTCGACGCTGATCCAGATGGAGCAGTCGCACCCCGAGGTGTTTGCCGAACGCCAGCTCGACAAATGGGGCGTGCCGCCGCCGGGCGGCGAAAGCTACGCTTCGGTGACGCTGCGGTTGCGCGACTGGTACGATTCCCTGCTGCAGGACACCGTCGCGGTGTCGCATGGCGGCACGATGCGTGCGCTGATGGTGGCGCTCGATGTCGAGACGCCGGTGCGGGCGGTGGACACCTATGTCGAGCAGGGCGTGGTCTACGTCTTCGCGGGTGGCAAGCTGACGAAGCATAGTTGAGGGTGGCGCCGTTCGTCCCGGTCGCATTTTTCGTCATGCTCGGCCTTGTGCCGGGCATCCACGCGCTTTCTTCCGAGTGGCATGGTTAAGGCGTGGATGGCCGGGACGAGCCCTGAATGACGAGTCTCTTCAGCCTTTGAAAGTTGCGATTTTCGCAACATGTCGCTACCACAGTCGGAAATCTCCAACTCCGGCTTGGATCATGTCCTTCAACACCTTCGGCCATATGTTCCGCGTCACCACCTTCGGCGAGAGCCACGGGGTGGCGCTGGGCTGCGTGGTCGATGGCTGCCCGCCGCGCATCCCGCTGACCGTCGAGGAGATCCAGCGCGATCTCGACCGCCGCCGGCCGGGCCAGTCGCGTTTCACCACGCAGCGCCAGGAGGCCGATCAGGTCAAGATCCTGTCCGGGGTGATGGAGGATGCGTCGGGGCAGCAGGTGACGACCGGCACGCCGATCGCGCTGATGATCGATAACACCGACCAGCGCTCCAAGGACTATTCGGACATCAAGGACAAATATCGTCCCGGTCACGCCGACTTCACCTATGAAGCCAAATACGGCATCCGCGACTATCGCGGCGGCGGGCGCTCCAGCGCACGCGAGACCGCGGCGCGCGTCGCCGCCGGTGCGGTGGCCCGCAAGATCATTCCCGACATCACCGTGCGCGCCGCGCTGGTGCAGATGGGGCCGCACAAGATCGACCGCGCCAATTGGGACTGGGCCGAAGTGGCGCGCAATCCGTTCTTCTGTCCGGACAAGGCCAAGGCCGCGTTCTTCGAGGGCTATCTCGACGACATCCGCAAGAACGGCTCCTCGATCGGCGCGGTGGTCGAGGTGGTGGCGGAGGGCGTGCCGGCAGGGCTCGGCGCGCCGATCTACGGCAAGCTCGACAGCGATCTCGCCAGCGCGCTGATGAGCATCAATGCGGTGAAGGGCGTCGAGATCGGCGCCGGCTTCGGCGCGGCCGAGCTGCATGGCGAGGACAACGCCGACGAGATGCGCATGGGCAATGACGGCCCGGTGTTCCTGTCCAATCATGCCGGCGGCATCCTTGGCGGCATCTCCACCGGGCAGGCGGTGGTGGCGCGTTTCGCCGTGAAGCCGACCTCCTCGATCCTGACCACGCGGCGGACCATCGACCGCAGCGGGGCAGAGACCGACATCATGACCAAGGGCCGCCACGACCCCTGCGTCGGCATCCGCGCGGTGCCTGTGGGCGAGGCCATGGTGGCCTGCGTGCTGGCTGATCATTTGCTCCGCCATCGCGGCCAGATCGGCGGCTAAGCCGGTTCAGCCGGCGGCCGGGGCCTGAAAGAAGCTCCCGGATCAGTCGGATGTGACCGGTTTCGGGGTGACGCGGGCCGCCGGGCTGCGTAAAAGCGCGCTTCTGGTCCCGCCTTCGACATCAAGATCCGGCACATGGCATCTTCCGGTTTCTACCTCGAAGCCCCGCAGCGATTGCGAGCGTTCGTCCGCGCGCGCGAATCCAGCCTGATCCTGATTGCCGCCGTGATCGGTGCGATGTCCGGCCTGTTCGTCGCCGCCATGAGCGCATCGGTGGAACTGCTGCATGTCTGGCTGTTCGATATCGGGCTCGGCGAGCGGCTATCGGCGCAGAGCCATATCGATCCGGTCCGCGCCATTCTGGTGCCGACGCTGGGCGGGCTGGTGCTCGGCTTTGCCTTCCTGTTGCTGCTGCGCTGGCGGCCGGGCCGGGAGGTCGATCCGATCGAGGCCAACGCGCTGCATGGCGGCCATATGTCGTTTCGCGGCAGCGTCATCGTCGCGCTGCAGACGATCTGGTCGAGTGGCGTCGGCGGCTCGGTCGGTCTCGAGGCCGGTTACACCCAGCTTGCCAGCGGTGTCGCTTCCTCGGTGGGGCGGGCCTTTCATCTGCGCCGCGCCGACCGCCGCGTGGTGGTGGGCTGCGGCGCGGCAGCGGCGATTGCCGGTGCGTTCAGCGCGCCGCTGGCCGGTGCTTTCTATGCCTTCGAACTCGTGCTTGGCGGCTATACGCCCGCCAGCCTCGCACCGATCGGCGTCGCCGCCGTGACCGGTTATGCCGTCACTCACGCATTCTCGCCGCTGTCGCTCGGCGTGCTGGTGCGTCCCATCGGCGTCGTTACCGGACAGGATCTCGCGATTGCCGCCGCGCTCGGCCTTGCCGCGGCGCTCGCCGGCATCACCATCATGCGCGGCGTGGCGCTGTTCGATGTCGCGCTGTCGAAATTGCGGATCTGGTCGCCGCTGCGGCCGGCGCTTGGCGGGCTGGGCGTCGGCCTCGGGGCGCTGGTGACGCCGCAGGTGCTTGCCTCCGGCCATGGCGCGCTGCAGCTCAACAGCGTGGAGATGCTGCCGCTCACCGCGATGGCGACGGTGTTCCTGCTCAAGGCGCTGGCGTCGATCGTCTCGCTCGGATCGGGGTTTCGCGGTGGCCTGTTTTTCGCCTCGCTGTTGCTCGGCTCGGTCGGCGGCCATCTGTTCGCGAGCGGCCTCACCGCGCTGCACCCTCTTCTCGGCCTCGATCCCGCCGTCTACGCGATCATCGGCATGAGCGCGCTATCGGCCTCGATCATCGGCGCGCCGCTGACCATGTCGTTTCTCGCGCTGGAAGCGACCGGCAATCTGTGGCTCACCACTGCGGTGCTGATTGCCGTGATCGTGTCGATCCAGGTGACGCGCGAGCTGTTCGGCTACTCCTTTGCGACCTGGCGTTTCCATCTGCGCGGCGAGAGCATTCGCAGCGCTGCCGATGTCGGCTGGATCCGCGATCTCACCGTGGGCCGTATGATGCGCGCCGATGTGGTGACGGTGGAGGCGGCAATGCCGATTGCGGCGTTCCGCGAACGGTTCCCGCTCGGCTCCAAGACCCAGGTGATCGCGGTGGACGCCGACAGGCGCTACGCTGGCGTGGTGTTTGTTGCCGAAGCGCACGGCCTCACTGATGCAGGCGCGCAAAGCCTGCACGATATCCTGCACTATCGCGAGTTGACGCTGCTGCCGCAGATGGATGTGCAACAGGCGATGGCGGTATTTGACGCCGCCGAAGCGGAATCGCTGGGGGTGATCGGCTCTGCCGACAGCGGCGAGGTGATCGGCATTCTCACCGAGGCGCATGCCTTGCGCCGTTATGCGGAAGAATCCGAACGCAGCCGCCGCGACATCTTCGGAACCGGCTAGCCGCGCCCATCACGATCGGCTGATCGTGAAAAATAAATTTCAAATGCCACGGAAAGAATCCGCCATCCACATTGTTGATGCCTGCGGGCTGCGTGGAGCGGTGGAGCAAAGACATGTTCAGACAAGCAATGATTGGTGCCGCCGCAATTGTAGCGGCCTTGGCCGTTACCCCTGACGGCGCGTATGCCCGGGGCGGCGGTGGTCATGGTGGCGGCGGATTTGGCGGCCATGGTGGTGGTGGATTCGGCGGCGGAGGTTTCGCGCGCGGTGGTGGTGGGTTTGGCGGCGGCGGATTTGCCCGCGGCGGCGGATTCAGCGGCGGTCGCGCCTTTGTTGGTGGTGGCGGGTTCGCCCGCCCTGGCGGGTTTGGCGGCGGTGGGTTTGCTCGCCCCATAGGGGTGGGCGGTGGTCGCGCTTTCGTCGGGGGCGGCGGGTTTGGTCGTCCCTTCGTCGGCGGGCCCGGCTTCCGCAGCAGCTTCGCCGCGATGCCGGGTGCGAGGTTTGCCGGAGCCCCGTTCCGTCGTGCTGCTTTTAACAACGCGGTGGTTGGCGGACGCTGGAACCGTTGGAATGGCAACTGGCGCGGGAACTGGTGGCGCCATCGCCGGTTCGGACCAGCCTTCGCTTTCGGGGTCGGCGTGCCGTATTTCTACGGTGATTACGGCTATCCCTACGACAGCGCCTATTACGATGACTACTACGGCTATGGCTATGACGACGGTTACTATCCCGTCTCATATGCCAGCTACTACAACGTCGGTGCCCGCTGCTATCGGCTGCGCCGGATCCATACGTCGTATGGCTGGCGGACGCGGCGGATCAATGTCTGCTACTGAGCAGGTCATGTGATCCGAGAGAAAATAAAAAATCGGCGGCCGTTGCGGCCGCCGATTGTGTTTTGAAGTCTGTCTATACGTCGCTGGTTTTAGGCCGCGCGGATCTTTGCGATGAAGGAGTGCACCTCGTTCTTGAGGTGGTTGCTTTCCTTCGACAGCGACTGTGCCGCGCCGAACACCTGCGAGGAGGCGACACCGGTTTCGCTGTTGCCGCGGTTGACGTCGTCGATGTTGACGGCGACCTGCGCGCTCAGTTCCGCTGCCTGGCGGACGTTGCGGGCGATCTCCTGCGTTGCCGCGCCCTGTTCTTCCACCGCCGCAGCGATCGCCGAGGAGATTTCCGAGATCAGGTCGATGGTGGTGCTGATTTCCTTGATGGTTGCGACCGAGTCGTCGGTCGCGGCCTGCATGCCGGCGATCTGTGCGCCGATCTCGTCGGTCGCCTTCGCCGTCTGCGAGGCCAGCGCCTTCACCTCGGACGCCACCACGGCGAAGCCGCGACCGGCTTCACCGGCGCGCGCCGCCTCGATGGTGGCGTTGAGCGCGAGCAGGTTGGTCTGCTCGGCGATGGCAGTGATCAGCTTGACGACGTCGCCGATCCGCGCGGCGGCCTGCGACAGGTCGCTGATGCTGGTGTTGGTCTTCTCGGCCTGCTGCACGGCGCGCTGGGCGACCTTGCTCAATTCCATCACCTGACGGCCGATCTCGTCGACCGACGCCGTGATCTCTTCGGTCGCGGCGGCGGTGGACTGGATGCTCTCGGAGACGTTGCGCGAGGTTGCCGCGGCGGTACCGGACAGCTGCTGGGTCACCTCGGCGGCGTTGGTCAAGGTGCCGGCGGCGGACTCCATTTCGGTGGAGGCCGAGGCCAGCGAGGTCACGAGCTCGCCGATCATCTTTTCGAACTGGCTGGTGATGCCGTCGACCTCTTCGGCGCGCTTCATCTTGGCGGCTGCGTCCTTGGCGGCGGCAGCATCCGCGGCCTGCTTGGCGATCAATGCGTTCTTGAAAATTTGCAAGGTCGCTGCGATATCGCCGATCTCGGTCGCCTCGCCCTGATGCGGGATGTCCACGGCAAGGTCGCCGCCTGCCAGCGCGTGCATTGGCTTGATGATGGAGTCGATGCCCTTGGCGATGTCGCGCACCACGATAAAGGCCGAAACGAAGCCCAGTGCGATCATGCCGGCGAGTGCGCCGAGCACGATCATGAAGGCGAGGTTGTATTCACGGGCGGCATTGGCGCCGGCGGCGTCCGCGCCCTTGTCGTTCATTGCGACCAGATCTTTGAGCACGCCGTCCATCGCACGTCCGGCGGGGGTGGCGCGCCCGGCGTTAATCTTGCGGGCATTGGCGACTTCGCCGTTGCGCGCGGCCATGACGACTTCGGCGGCGGCGGCGCGGAATTGCAGCCAGGTGGTCCGCAGCTTCTCGTATAGCACCTTTTCCTCGGGGCTCTTGATTAGCGGCTGATAGGCATTGTCGGCGGTGTCGTAGTCCTTGGCTCGGGCATCCAGGTTTTTCTGGATGTCGATCATGAATTTCTCGTCAGGCTCGGTCAGATAGTCGCGCAGCACCGCGCGGTAGCGCGCCGACTGGGTACGCAGTTCGCCGAGCAGGCGGATGCTGGGCAGCCAGTTGTTCTGGATATCCTGGGTCGAGGCGTTGATGGAGCGCATCTCCACCACCGCGAAGGCACCCATCGACGCTAGGGCGAATAACAGGAGCGACACGAGGACAATAAGTTTGGTGCGGATGGAGAGCCTGGAGAGCATGAGATCAATCCTTGGGGGCCGTTCGGGCCTAAAGACGTGATTCCGCGACGCCCGGATTCTTGGCCGAACGCGGTAGCACGATGGGGGTTGGCAAGTTCCAATCGGATGCCGGGCGCTTAAGGCGCGGGACAACCGCAGGTAAAACCATATGAACGTAAGATGAAATGTTGGTTAAGGTTTACCTTTATTGCACGCTCCGCAGCCCGGCCGTGCTTTGGCGGGCCGTCGGTCGGGCTTTTTCAACGTTCTTGACTGGATTGAGCTTTTCGTCCGTCGGCCACCGTGACACCATGAGGCCGGACAACAGGAACGCCGCCGATGCGCCGTTGGCTTTTTGCCTGTCTGTTGCTGATCGCCGGGCTTGCGATGCGCGGCGACCGGCTGGTCGCGGCGCCCTATGCCGTCCAGCCGGCCCAGGCCGGCGAGGCGCAGCGCGTCGATGTCGAACTCGTGCTCGCGGTCGATATTTCCTATTCGATGGATATCGATGAGCTTGCGGTGCAGCGCGAGGGCTATGCTGAAGCCATCACCTCGCCGGATTTCCTGCGCGCGCTGCAAAGCGGGCCGACCGGCAAGGTGGCAGTGACCTTTTTCGAATGGGCCTCGGCGGCGGACCAGAAGATCGTGGTGCCCTGGCGGGTGATCGACGGTCCGGAATCGGCTGGCGCGGTCGCTTCCGAAATCCTCAAAGCGCCGGTGCGGCGCGCTTCGCGCACCTCGATCTCCGGCGCGATCAATTTCGCCATGCCGCTGTTCGAGCAGAATCCCTATCGCGGGCTGCGGCGGGTGATCGACATTTCCGGCGATGGCCCCAACAACAACGGCGAGCCGGTAACGATCGCGCGCGATGCGGCGCTCGCCAAGGGCGTTGTCATCAATGGGCTGCCGATCATGGTGAAGGAGGCGAATTTCGCCACCATGGATATCGAGAACCTCGACTACTACTACGAGGATTGCGTGATCGGCGGGCCGGGCGCCTTCGTGGTGCCGATCAAGAAGCGTGACAAGTTCAAGGAGGCGATCCGCACCAAGCTGGTGCTGGAGGTCGCAGGACGGGTGCCTGAAGGGCGCATCGTGCCGGTGGCGGCGAGCGAGCCGCGCATTCCCTGCGGCATCGGCGAGAAGATGTGGCGCGAGCGGTGGGGCCAGTAGTCAGCGCCGGAACCGCGCCACCAGTTCGGCATGCGGGGTGTGGCGGAATTGATCGACCGGCGTGATCGCGTCGAGCTTAAAGCCGCCATCGATCAAAATGCGGGCGTCGCGCGCGAAGGTCGCCGGATTGCACGACACCGCGACGACCTGCGCGATCTTGCTGGCGGCAAGCTGCTGCGATTGCGCCTGCGCACCCTGGCGAGGCGGATCGAACACCACGCAGTCGTAGTCGCGTAGCTCCTGCGGCACCAGCGGGCGGCGGAACAGATCGCGTGCTTCCGCTGCGATCGGCTTCAATCCTTGCGTTGTGTTGACCGCATTGCGCAGCGCCGTGATCGCCGGTGCGTCGCTGTCGAATGCCGCGACCTTGAATTTCTCGGCGAGGCGCAGCGCGAACGGTCCAATGCCGCAAAACAGATCGGCGACGCGCTTGGCGCCCTTGCAGCGCTCTATCGCCAGCGCGGCAAGGGTTTCCTCGCCCGCGACTGTCGGCTGCATGAAGGCGCTGGGCGGCAGCGTCAGCTGCGCCTTGCCGATCCGCACCACCGGCGGTGCGCGCATGATGACGAGTTCGCCGTGGCGCGTCAGCCGCGCAAGGGTGTGATCTTCGGCAAGCCGCGACAGCTTCGAGAGCAGCGCAGTATTGAGCGGGCCGGAGCCGCGTACATCGATATCGAGCCCGCGTTCGGTGGCGGTGATCTGGATGTCGAGCGGCTTGGCGGTGGACACCAGCGCCTCGGCAATATCATTGGCGGCGGCAAATGCGCCGTGCAGCGCCGGATCGAGGATCGGGCAGTGATCGATGGCGATGATTTCGTGGCGTCCGGCGGCGGCGAAACCGACGCGCAACACCTTCTGCGCGCTGAGACGTGCATGCAGCACCATGCGCCGCCGCCCGCTGCCATGGGCGTCGACCAGATCCTCGACCTCGCAGGCGATTCCCGCCTGCGCCAGCGTGTCGATCACCAGTTGCCGCTTCCAGCTTCGGTAGGCGTCAGGCTTCCAGTGCTGGATGGCGCAGCCGCCGCAGGTGCCGAAATGCGGGCAGAACGGTTCGATCCGCTCCGGGCTCGGCGTGATGATCTGCGCCAGCGCGCGGCGGTCCGGATGATGGCCCGGCACCGGCAGCACCTCCACTGTCTCGCCGGGAAGGGTGCAAGGTACGTAGATGTTACCGCCGCCCTCAAACGCGACGCCGTCGCCGAAATGGCCGACATGATCGATGACGAGGCGCTCGCTCATAGGGTCAGCCGCGCCGCGCCGAGGAAGAATTCGCGGTTGCCGTCGCCGCCGCGGATTGCCGAAGGGAAAACCTCGATCTCGCTGCAGCCGAGCGAGGTTGCAAAGGCGGCGATGTCGTCGCACACCGCGCGGTGCACGGCCTCGTTGCGGATGATGCCCTTCTTGGAATGTTTGCGGTCGGCCTCGAACTGCGGCTTGATCAATGCAAGCAGGTGCATGGGGGCTGCGGCGAGCGGCAGCACCGCGGGCAGCACCAGTTTCAGCGAGATAAAGCTGGCATCGATCACCACGACATCGGGCCGGATCTGCAATCGTTTGCCTGCCAGCGAGCGGATGTCGGTGTTCTCCATCGAGACGATTTTGGCGTTGCCGCGCAAACTCGGATGTAGTTGCTCGGTGCCGACATCGATGGCGTAGACAAGGCTCGCACCGTTCGCGAGCAGCACCTCGGTGAAACCGCCGGTGGAGGCGCCGACATCGACACAGACGTGGTCTTCGATCTCGATGGGATAGTGCTCCAGCGCCGCCGCGAGCTTGACGCCGCCGCGCGACACCCAGGGATGCGCGGGCTCGGCCTCGATCGCGGCATCAAGTGCAATCATCGCGGAAGGTTTCGTCACCGGCTCGCCATCGACGAGCACGCCGCCAGCCTCGATCGCGGCTTGGGCGCGGGCGCGGCTCTCGAACAGCCCGCGCTCAACCAGAAGAATATCCGCGCGTTTGCGTTCGGTCATTTTTGCCTCCTGCACCTCTCCCCGGCGGGGAGAGGGAGTGCGTCAAGCGTTGCCGCTCCCGTCGCAAAACTCAGGCCGACTTCACCGTCGGGTTGCTGGAGCCCAGCGTGTTGAACACCTTGGCGACGATGCCCTTGGCGTCGAGACCGGCCTGCGCATACATCGCTGCCGGGGTGTCCTGATCGATGAAGGTGTCGGGCAGCACCATCGTGCGGACTTTCAGACCGCGATCCAGCACGCCATGGTCGGCCAGCGTCTGGATGACATGGGTGCCGAAACCGCCGATCGAGCCTTCCTCGATGGTGATGAGCACCTCGTGATCGCGCGCCAGCTTCAGCACCATCTCGACATCGAGCGGCTTCATGAAACGGGCGTCGGCAATCGTAGGATTGATGCCCTGCGCGGCGAGATCGTCCGCCGCCTTGAGGCATTCGCCAAGCCGTGTGCCAAACGAGAGCAGCGCCACCTTCGCGCCTTCGCGGATGATGCGACCCTTGCCGATCGGCAGCGGCACGCCGACCTCCGGCATCTCGACGCCGCGGCCTTCGCCGCGCGGATAGCGCAGCGCGCTCGGCGCGTCGTTGATCGCGACCTGCGTTGCGACCATGTGCACGAGGTCGGCTTCGTCGGCGGCGGCCATGATCACCATGCCGGGCAGGCAGCCGAGATAGGCATTGTCGAACGCGCCGGCATGGGTCGGCCCGTCCGCGCCGACCAGGCCGGCGCGGTCGATGGCGAAACGCACCGGCAGGCGCTGGATCGCGACATCGTGGATGACCTGATCATAGCCGCGCTGCAGGAATGTGGAATACAGCGCACAGAACGGCTTGAAACCTTCGGTGGCAAGGCCGGCGGCGAAGGTCACCGCGTGCTGCTCGGCGATGCCGACATCGAAGGTCCGCTCGGGAAACGCCTTGGCGAAGATATCGACGCCGGTGCCGCCCGGCATCGCCGCGGTGATGGCGACGATCTTGTCGTCCTTCTGCGCTTCCTTGACGAGGCTGTGACCGAATACCGCAGTGTAGGACGGCGCGTTGGACTTCGCCTTCATCTGCTTGCCGGTGACGATGTCGAACTTCACCACGCCATGATACTTGTCGTCGGATTCCTCCGCCGGGGCGTAGCCTTTGCCCTTTTGCGTGACGACGTGGATCAGCACTGGTCCGTTGCCGTTGTCGCGCACATTGGTCAGCACCGGCAGAAGATGGTCGAGGTTGTGGCCGTCGATCGGTCCGACATAGAACAGGCCGAGCTCCTCGAACAGAGCGCCGCCAGTCACCATGCCGCGGGCATATTCCTCGGCGCGCAGCGCGCGGTCCTCGAAGAATTTCGGCATGCGGTGAGCGAGGTTCTTCAGGATTTCGCGCGCCGAGCCGTAGGTCTGGCTCGATAGGAGACGCGCGAGATAGGCCGACATCGCGCCGACCGGCGGGGCGATCGACATGTCGTTGTCGTTGAGAATGACGATCAGGCGGGAGTTCAGCGCGCCGGCATTGTTCATCGCCTCATAGGCCATGCCGGCGGACATCGAACCGTCGCCGATCACCGCGATGACGTTGTTCCTGCGGCCCTGCAGGTCGCGCGCCACCGCCATGCCAAGACCGGCGGAGATCGAGGTCGAGGAGTGCGCGGTGCCGAACGGATCGTATTCGCTCTCGGCGCGCTTGGTGAATCCAGACAGGCCGCCGCCGGTGCGCAGGGTGCGGATACGGTCGCGGCGCCCGGTGAGAATCTTATGCGGATAAGCCTGATGGCCGACGTCCCAGATGATGCGATCGTCCGGCGTGTTGAAAACGTAATGCAGCGCCGTGGTCAGTTCGACCACGCCGAGGCCCGCGCCGAGATGGCCGCCGGTGACCGAGACGGCGGCGATGGTCTCATGGCGCAGCTCGTCGGCGACCTGGCGCAGCTGCTCGGGTTTGAGCTGGCGCAGCTTGTCCGGCGTATCGAGTGTATCAAGCAAAGGCGTTGAGCTGGCTGAGGACACGTCGATGTCTCGCAAGAATTGTTCAGGAATTTAAATGGCTTGGCGGTCCGGGAACAAACCCGGCCCAAGCGAGCTTGGGCTGACTTATACCAATTCCATAAATATGCCAACGCCAACCGCCCACCTAAAAGGCGGGGGTTGGACGGTCAAAATCCGGGGAAGAGGCGGGGCGCCTAGGGGACGTCGAGCGGCTCGGTGCCGACCGCGTTGCCGGCGGCGTCGGTGGTGATCTTGTCGACCCGTGCCTCGGCTTGGCGCAGCAACTCCTCGCAGCGCCGTTTCAGGCTTTCGCCGCGCTCATAGATCGCGACCGATTCTTCCAGCGGCACCTTGCCGTCCTCGAGGCGCTTGACGATGGATTCCAGCTCCTCAATGGCGCGCTCGAAGCTGAGCGTCTTGGCGTCGGCGAGGGTCTTTTCGGCCATGGATCGGTTCCTGAAATCAGTCGTGGTGTTTAAGGCTAGAAAGGCTTTGCGGGCGCAATGTGGCGGTAACCTGCTCCGCCATTGCCGGGTATTGCAGTCGCAGACTGCGTCAACTGGTCAGTGTGCCCGGTAATCCCATTTGAGGTGATGGATGCGCGGGCCATGCCCGCGCACGACGCTCCGTGAATTTATCTCAGTGGCCCATCAGCGCGGTGACGTGTTCGATCACCGAATCATGCAGGCCCTGCAGATCGTAGCCGCCTTCCAGCACCGAGACGATGCGCCCGCCAGCGGAGGCGTCCGCGACATCCATCAACTGGCGGGTGACCCAGCCAAAGTCCTTCTCGTCGAGCTTGATGTTGGCGAGCGGGTCGCGCCAGTGCGCGTCGAAGCCGGCCGAGATGATGATCAATTCGGGCGAGAATTTCCGCAGTTGCGGCAGGATCACGCCTTCGAAGGCCTGACGGAATTTCGGGCCGCCATCGCCGGGCGCGAGCGGGGCGTTGACGATGGTGTCGTGCTCGCCGCGCTCCTGCGACGCGCCGGTGCCGGGAAACAGCGGCATCTGGTGGGTCGAGCAATACATCACGGTCGGATCGGCCCAGAAGATGTCCTGCGAGCCGTTGCCATGATGGACGTCGAAATCGACCACGGCGACGCGGCCGATGCCATACTTCTTCTGCGCATAGCGCGCGGCCACTGCGGCCTGATCGAAGAAGCAGAAGCCCATGGCGCGGTTGCGCTCGGCATGATGGCCGCAGGGGCGCATGCCGACGAACACGTTCTGCGCCTTGCCGCTGACCACGGCATCGACGCCGGCATTGGCGCCGCCGATGCCGCGCATCACGGCTTCCCAGGTGCCGGGTGACATCACGGTGTCGCCGTCGAGATGGACGAGGCCCTCTTTCGGCGCCATTTCGCGAATTTCTTCGACATAGGCTTCGTCGTGACACAGCTTGACGGTCTCAAGATCGCCGATCGGTGCTTCCTCGCGGATGAGTTCGTTGAACACCTCGAGGCTGAGCGCCTTGTTCATCGCGCGGATGCGGTCGGGCCGCTCGGGATGACCTTCCGGCGGACGATGGTTGAGCGAGGCGGCGGTGTGGGTCAGCAGCAGGGTCGACATGGGCTTTCCTTCAGACGAATACGAATGACCGGGATGTCACTTCTTTTTCTTGCGCGCAAGGAATGACTTGAACGCGGCGATGGCTTCGGGCGATTCCATACGCTCGCCGAACATATGGCTTTCCTGCTCGATCCGCCGCACCAGCTCGTCCGGCGGCTGTTTCAGCAGTCTGCGCGACAATGTGACAGCTTCCACCGGCAGCGCGCAGATATCGAGGGCGACCTTGCGGGCCTCGACTTCGGTGTGACCGGGCGCAACCACGGCGTTGACGAAACCGGCGATCTTGGCGTCCTCCGCGCTGATGGCGCGGCCCATCACCAGCATGGAAAAGGCGCGCTGATGGCCCATCGCCATCGGCACCAGCAGGCTGGACGCGCCTTCCGGCACGAGGCCGAGATGGATAAAGGGCGTCGAGAAGGTCGCGGTGGTGGAGGCGAGCACATAGTCGCAATGAAACACCATGGTGGCGCCGATGCCGACCGCGACGCCATCGACCGCCGCGATGATCGGCTTCTTGTTATGCACCAGCGAGTAAAGAAACTTCACGGCATTGAGCGGCCGCGAGCCGAGGCCCTCGCTGGCGCGCAGCAGATCGTCGACATCGTTGCCGGCGGTGAACACGCCGGAGCCGCCGGTGATGATGAGGCAGCGGATCTCCGGATTGCTCTGCGCGGTATCGATGGCGTCGCTCATCGCCAGATACATGTCCTGCGTCAGCGCGTTCTTCTTCTCCGGCCGCCGCAGCCGGATGATACGGGTCGCATCCTCGTCGGTGACAATGACGTGCTCGGTCATGCGGAATGGCTCGTTCCCTGCTAGGCTGTTGCGACCCTGGCGGCCCGTCTGGCAGTCCGGTCCCGCGCATCTTACATGATCCGGCGCGGCGCCAAACTCATTCAGATCAACCGATCTGTGATTTTGCAGGACATTATCATGTTGCATCTCACCGGTATCCACCATCTGACGGCGATTTCCGCTCACGCGCGGGAGAACCTCGCATTCTATACCGGCGTGCTGGGCATGCGGCTGGTGAAGAAAACCGTCAATCAGGATGACGTCAGCGCCTATCATCTGTTCTACGCGGACGGCAAAGCCAGCCCCGGCAGCGATCTCACTTTCTTCGACTGGCCGGCGCCGCGCGAGCAGCGCGGCACGCGCGCAGTCGCACGCACCGGCCTGCGCGTGGGCGGCGAGGCGTCGATTGTGTTCTGGCGCGACCGGCTGATCCGGCTTGGCGTCCATACCGGCAACATCACCGAGGTCGATCACCGCCTGACCCTGCCGTTCGAGGACTCCGAGGGCCAGCGCCTCGTGCTGGTGGACGATCATGACGCCGGCGAGGCGCATCCGTGGGAGAAAAGTCCGGTGCCGCCCGAGCATCAGATTCGCGGACTTGGCCCGATCATCCTCAACGTGCCCGAGCTTGCGCGCACCGAGCGCGTGTTGCTTGACGTGATGAGCATGCGGCGGGTGCGTGATTATGCCTCGCCGGACTCGGAGCACCGCATCCATGTCTACGAGATGGGCGGGGGCGGTCCCGCCGCCGAACTGCATGTGCTGGAGCAGCGCGATCTGCCGGCGGCGCGGCAGGGTGCGGGCGGCGTGCATCATGTCGCGTTCCGTACGCCGGACGAGGAGCAGTATCACGCCTGGACCGCGCGGCTGGACGAGATGGGAATCCGCTCCAGCGGCGAGATCGACCGCTTCTATTTCCGCAGCCTTTATTTCCGTGAGCCGAACGGCATCCTGTTCGAGATCGCCACCGACGGGCCGGGCTTCGCCACCGACGAACCAGCCGACAAACTCGGCGAGAGGCTTGCGCTGCCGCCGTTCCTTGAGCCGCGCCGCAAGGAGATTGAGGCCGGGCTCAAGCCGCTGACGTGAAGATCAGGTGAGTGCGACATCCGCATTGTTGATGCTGTCGGCGCCGCCGATCACGCTGCGCTCCAGTGCGTTCGCCTGGACCGCCAGGTTTTCGGCAAAGAACCGGGTCAGCAGCACATGACGCGGCGCCTGTTCGCGGAACGCGTCGTCGTCGCGCGCGGCCAACGCTTCGCGCGCCAGCAGGCAGCCGCCGGTCGCGGTCGAGAGCAGCCGCAGATAGGGCGTCGCGCCGGCCAGCGCATCGTTCGGCGCGCTGGCGATCTTCTCCAGCAGCCACTCGCTGGCGCGCGTCACCGCGCCGAGCGCCTCGCGCAGGATTACGCCGGTCGCGCCGAAAGCCGGATCGTTGCTGGCCTCGATTTTTGCGGCGATGCCGGAGAGTTCATCGAGCAGGTCGCACAGCGCGGCGCCCTTGTCGGCGCCGAGCTTGCGCATCACAAGATCGATGGCCTGAATGCCGTTGGTGCCTTCATAGATGGTGAGAATGCGCGCATCGCGCACATACTGTGCCGCGCCGGTCTCCTCGATGAAACCCATGCCGCCGTGCACCTGCACGCCAAGCGCGGCGACCTCGTTGGCGATGTCGGTAGAGAATGCCTTGGCCAGTGGGGTGAGCAGCGCGGCGCGTGCGCCCGCTTTGGCGCGCGCATCGCCATCGGTCGCCCGATGCGAGATATCGATCGCGACCGCAGTGGCGTAGCAGATGGTGCGCGCCGCCGCCGTCATGCCGCGCATCAGCAGCAGGTTCCGCTTCACATCGGGATGCGCGATGATCGGATCGGAGCCTTCGCCACTCTTAGCCACGGCGCGGCCTTGTTTGCGCTCTTGCGCATAGGCGAGCGCCTGCTGGAAGGCGCGGTCGGCGATGCCGACGCCTTCGATGCCGACATTGAGGCGCGCCTGGTTCATCATCGTGAACATGCAGGCCATGCCGTTGTTTTCCTCGCCGATCAGATAGCCGACCGCGCCGCCATGATCGCCGATGCTCATGGTGCAGGTCGGTGAGGCGTGCATGCCGAGCTTGTGCTCGATACCGCTGGCGACGATATCGTTGCGCGCGCCGAGCGAGCCATCGTCATTGATCAGAAATTTCGGTACCAGGAATAGCGTGATGCCGCGTGTGCCGGCGGGCGCGCCGGGCAGGCGGGCGAGCACGAAATGCACGATGTTATCGGTCATGTCATGGTCGCCATAGGTGATGAAGATCTTGCTGCCGAACAGGCGATAGCTGCCGTCCGGTTGCTTCTCGGCGCGGGTGCGCAGCGCGCCGACATCGCTGCCGGCCTGTGGCTCGGTGAGCTGCATGGTGCCGGTCCATGTGCCCGACACCAAATGCGGCAGGTAGGTCTTCTTCAGCGCGTCGCTGCCGTGCGCGGCGAGCGCCTCGATGGCGCCCGAGGTGAGCAGCGGACAGAGGCCGAATGAGATGTTGGCCGCGCTCCAGATTTCGTTGCAGATCGCATGCACGGCGAGCGGCAGGGCCTGGCCGCCGTACTGTTCCGGACCGGAGATCGCGTTCCAGCCGGCCTCCGCCCAGGTCCGGTAGGCATCGGACCAGCCCGGCGGGGTAGTGACATGGCCGTCCGCGAAGCCGATGCCAGCCTCATCGCCAACCCGGTTGAGCGGAGCCAGCCTGTCGGCGGCGAAGCGCCCGGCCTCCTCGATCACGGCGGCCGTCATCTCGGCGTCGTAGTCATTATCATTATAATGACCGGCCTCGATCGCCGCCAAAAGCCCGGCGCCGTGATGGAGCGACAGCAACATGTCGGTGAGGGGGGCGCGGTAGGTCATGACCATGATCTCGCTGGATACGGCGCTACCTCTTTCATTCCATGAAAACGGCCGACCCTCAACGCGAGGCGGCCTGTTTTCCCGGAAATTTGCCGGCCGGATTGACGCGAAATCGTTGTTTTGGCTATTGAAAAGCTGCCGCTCCGCATATAGACGAGCGGTGCCGTGCAATCGGCGCTGTGATGGTGCGCTCGCGTTCATGGGGGCATCCAGTCGGCGCCGGCGCGAAACAGATCGGGTTTGTTTCGGCCATCGCGGCGATCCGCGTGCTATTTTGAAGAGAAGCGTGCGGCGCGGAACATGTGCAAACGTGCATGACGCTGTTGGGGCGTAGCCAAGCGGTAAGGCAGGGGATTTTGATTCCCCCATTCGGAGGTTCGATCCCTCCCGCCCCAGCCAGTCAGTCCGGATTTTGGAGAATTTCTTTCTTTAGTGTGAGAAAGGCCCGCTAATAGCGGGCTTTTTAAATACATTGAGTCTCTACAGAGACCGAAGTCGAACCGTCACCTTCCGAAAAGGACCGACATTCTCCGGCTAACTATTAAAGAATTCCCGTTTTCCAGAGTCATGCGCAGGAGACCGTAGAATAAAACCACTGCGTGATGTCCCGGCAGTTCAATCGAACCTGTCTCTGCTTACAGCCGGCTGGTTCCGTCAGCAGATTTGCTCGATCGAACATGCTTGTCGCGTTCTAGGAAGCTATTTACCGATTTGATCGCGGTGCGCATCTCTTCGCAAATCTTCTGAATGTTTGCGTCGGTGGCCACACGATCTCTATCAGCTAACGCAAGCATCGCCTCAAAAACGCGCTCTGCATGGCAAGCTAGTAATAGAAGATGTTCGCCACGAGGGCCGCATTGCCCGCTCAACCAATTTTTGATCGTCCTTTCGCGAACACCAGTCCAACGCTGGATAATCTTATTGGCGCTTGGGTTGCTACCTAGTTCGCTTCGCAGAGCGCCTTGAATTGCTTTTGCGTAGACAAGCTTTGGCGTGTTGTCCCCGCTCCGGTTTCGAAAAATTCTGCCTTTCTTCGGCGACATTTTTCCGTCCCTCCCGAGCTAGGCTTGGAGAGCGGAGTTTCGATTAGATTTCTTTCTGCGCTTGAAACATCGACGAGACAATTCTCGATAAGTGCGATGGTTCGGAAATTGCACAGCAGAGGTACTGAAGTTGAATTCGTCACAAGATGGCAAATTCTCACGAGGTTTGGTGCGCGCGGCCGAGTATGTTCGCATCAGAAGTACTCGACAGAAAATCAATCAGAGGCGATTTGTCAGTATGCCTCGCAACCGCTGATCGACGGCGGCGTTTTCGCACTAAGTCATCGGTGCAGACGGTGGCGATCTGACGATCACAGGGCCTTCGATCAGGTGAGGCTGGAGTTCGGGCGAGGGGATATATGTGTCCCCTTTGCATCCCATCCACAGTGGTTGAGATGGCGGCACTTGCCAAGTCCCGCCCGCTCACGACAGGGCTGTTTTGCGACGATGCCTTGAGAGCACGCTAGAGGACGTTTCGCGGGGCGCTGAGCAAGCCGTCAGAAAGCATCTTTCTACGCATGGAGTAGCCGCTGACGAGGGTTGGCTGCGGAGTTCGTCGAAACAGCGCGTGTCGAATCTGCGCGACAGTTTCTGGAAGACAGCACGGTGTCTCTGCAGACCGTCGCGATCTGTTGCGGCTTTGGCAGCATCGACACTATGCGGCGGTCATTCCTGCGCAGGTTAGGTGCGACGCCCCACGAATATAGAATGCGTTTTCAGATATGCCGCTAGTAATTCTGGGTCCATACGCTGATAGCCTCGACGTTTTTCCCTGCTATTTTCTTGAGAGGTCTCAAAAAACCCAGCGATACGTGGGTGCTACCAGGCTGAAATTACGTTTCAAGACGCGAGATTACTTAACTCATCCCTGTAATATTCCCTGTTTAGAGGGAATTTGTACGGAGAATGGTGCGATCAGCACTCCATGCCCAGCCATCCAGTGCCTGACGTAGAGAATTCTCCTGTTAGGTACAAAAATGGCCCGCCAATAGCGGGCTTTTGGTGCAAAGCCATTCTCTACAGAGGCCGTTTTTTCGCCAACGCGCCTGTCATCGACCAGTATTCTCCGGTCGTCTAACAAAATATTCCCGTTTTCAGAGAACCTAGGCCGGAGACGGGTTCGATAGCACTGGGTGCTGTCCAGAACGGTGATGAATTTCCGTCTCAACTGCGCTTCGCATACGCCGAGATGTCTGCTTTTGACTCCAAAGCGGACATCGGGAGTTTATATCTTGCTAAGTCGCAGCCGGACGAAGGCTCCGTCGAGTACACGAGCATTCGGGCGCGCACTGCGTCAGCGACGACGAAATCGCGCCGATCAACTTGTCTGACATGATGAGCGAATTGTAGCTGTCGTGTTCAACGTGACCGAGCCGGAAAGCGTCGTCACCAGTCTCGGCCAGCATCCTGCCTTCATCCGACGCGAAAACACTGCCGTCATAGTTGTAGACCAGCGCGCCAAGACCAGCGCCGGCGGGACTGCGCAAGTCAACGTAGCCAATGGGGCGGTCCGAGAGCATCCGCGTGAGAAGCAGCGCCGCATAGAATTCCCGGAACGGCGTGCCCTGTCGGTTGATCTCCAGAACCCGCCGCAATCCTCGCTCGTAGAACGCAAGCCACTTCTGTGCGTAATACTTCGCGAACTGCTTCGTTTTGATCGCAAATCAAAACGGAGAAAGCGGGCGCAGGAAGACGCCATCCAGCCCCAATCGGGGATATTCCTCGATGATCTCATCGACGCGGTCGAGGCTCGCCTCCGTGGTAGTCATCAAGGCCCCAACCCTGTCGGGGCCCAGCACTTCCCTGGCTCGTCGGATTCCGGCAACAGCTAGTTGATGACTGTTGGCGCCGGGACGCGGACGGTTCTTGTTGTGCAGGTCGGCGGGACCGTCGAGGGACGTCGACAGCAGCACGTTGTTCGCCTTGCAAAAGTCGAGAACAGCGTCGTCCAACAAAGCTAAGTTTGAGGCGATGACGAAGTCGAGCTTTTTGCCGGATCGCGCCTTCGCAGCGGCAACGATCGTCCTGATCAGCGGAAAATTGAGAAGCGGCTCCCCACCTTGAAACTCGATCTTTATAAAGAGGCTAGCTTAGGCGGCCTCGTCGTCAATGTTGTCGAGTGTTAGGTGATCAGTTCCTGAACGTGGGGGCTCCGTGCGCCGTGAATAATTGATTCGAAGGATTTCATTTCGCGGAATGTGCTCGCGCCTGGTTCGCTTAAGTCGCTTGATACAAATCAACTCACCAACTCGTTGGTGGAGTAATAGAAATTTGCAGTCAAGCGGCGCATCGCTCGCCGGCGAGGAAGGGATATCCGTCATGCGAGTTCGTCACGGAACTTTCCTTCTGAATCCTTCTCGGAGCGCGGCCGCGAGTGCGCTCTTTGCGGTTGCATTTAGCCTGTTGCCCTCGGTGTCGCTGGCGCAGGATGAGGTGAAGCTGAGCGAGGCGCAGGCCCGGAATATCGGCGTGCGCGTGACGCACCCGCTGTCGAGCCGTGCCGACCAGACGCTGCCCTATCCGGCCCAGATCGTGATTCCGACGCCGCAATTGTGGGTCGTTAGCGCTCCGGTCGCGGGTATGGTCACCAAGCTGTGGGTTGGGCGCGGCGACCGCATCTCGGTCGGCCAGCCGCTCGTCACGATGGAAAGCCCGAGCTTTGTCTCCCAGCAGCGCGACTACCTGCATGCGGCCGCACAGGAGGTGCTCGCGACCCAGCAGTTGAAGCGTAACGTGGACTTGTTCGAGGGCAAGGCCGTGCCGCAACGTGTGCTGGAGGCGAGCCAGACCGAGGCGCGCCAGGCCAGTATCTTGGCGGCCGAGCGGCGACAGATGCTGCGGTTGAGTGGGCTATCCGATGAGGCGATTTCCCGGCTGACCAACGAAGCCTCAATCAGCGGGACGCTAACGGTCAATGCCCCACAGGCTGCATCCGCAGTCGACATTGTGGTGTCGCCAGGCCAGCGGCTCGAGCAATCCGCACCTCTCGTGAAGCTGGCACGGCTATCGACGTTGTGGGCCGAGATCGCAATTCCGGCGTCAAACATCCAGGCGATCCGCACCGGCGCGAAGGTCGAGATCGAAGGCTATGCCACGCTAGGCAAGGTCATGCTGGTCTCCGAGACCACCGATGCGGCTACCCAGACCATTTTGGTGCGGGCGGAAATCCCCAACAATGGCGAGCTGCATCCCGGTCAGACGGCCGCAGCCCGCATCGGCTTCCTCTCCGCCGGCGAAAGCGCCTGGGAGATTCCCGATAGTGGGCTGGTTCGGCGCGGCGAACAGATCTCGGTATTCGTCGCCATCGAAGGCGGCTTCCGTCTCGTCCGGGTCGCGCTTCTGGCCGAGGATCAAGACCACGTCGTCGTCTCCGGCCCGATCAGCGACAAGGATCAAGTCGCGATCGGCGGCATCTCGGCGCTTCGCGGCATTCTCTCGGGTGTGGGGCAGTAGATGCTGGCGCGCCTGGTCGCATTCGCGCTTTCGCAGCGGCTGTTCGTGGTGTTGAGCGTGCTGCTGCTGATCGGCGCCAGCGCCGTCGTTCTGCCTGCCCTGCCGATCGATGCCTTTCCTGACGTTTCGCCGGTCCAAGTCAAGATCATCATGAAGGCGCCAGGCCTCACCCCCGAGGAGGTGGAGCAACGTATCACAGTTCCGGTCGAACTCGAGTTGCTCGGACTGCCGAACAAGAAGATCCTGCGCTCTGTTACCAAATATGCGCTGGCCGATATCACCGTCGATTTCGAGGACGGCACCGACATCTATTGGGCGCGCAACCAGGTTACGGAACGGCTATCCAACATCTCGCGCGATTTCCCCGAAGGAGTGAACGGCGGACTTGCGCCGATCACGAGCCCGCTGGGCGAGATGTTCATGTTCACCATCGACAGTCCCGAGCTCTCGCTGGCCGAGCGTCGAACCTTGCTCGATTGGGTGATCCGCCCCGCGCTTCGCACCGTTCCCGGCGTTGCCGACGTCAATGCGCTCGGCGGCTACGTGCGCGCCTTCGAGATCGTGCCGCGCAACGATGCGCTCGCCGCGCGCGGCATTTCCTACGACCTGTTTCGCCGCGCCATCGAGGCCAACAGTCGCAATGACGGCGCGGGCCGCGTCAACCAGGGCGAGGACAGCGCGCTGGTGCGGGTCGAGGGCAGCATCCGCGGAATCGACGATATCCGCGCCATCGTCGTTGATACCCGCGACGGCATCCCCATACGGGTCAGCGACGTCGCCCGCGTCCAGGTCGGAGCGCTGACCCGCTACGGCGCGGTCACCGTTGACGGTCGCGGCGAGACGGTGGAAGGGCTGGTGCTCGGCCTTCGCGGCGCCAATGCGGGCCAGCTCGTCCGCGATGTTCGGGCGCGCCTAGCGGAGCTGCAGCCGTCGTTGCCCAAGAGCGTGTTGATAAACGTGTTCTATGACCGCAGTAACCTGGTCAACCGCGCCGTCGGCACCGTGGTACGGGCGCTCGGCGAAGCTACCGTGCTCGTGATCGTGCTGCTGTTGCTATTCCTCGGCAACTGGCGCGCCTCGCTTGTGATTGCTCTCAGCTTGCCTCTCGCCATCGTCATTGCGCTGATCATGATGCGCTCGGTGGGGATGTCGGCCAATCTGATGAGTCTCGGTGGCCTTGCGATCGCTATCGGCATGCTGATCGACGCGCTCGTGGTCGTGGTCGAGAACATCGTCGGCAATCTCGCCAAGCATGAACCCTCAAGAGCCACGACGCTGCTCCATCTCGTGTTCCGCTCGGTGTGCGAAGTCCTGCAGCCCGTCGCCTCCGGCGTCCTGATCATCATTATCGTCTTCGTACCGCTGCTGACCTTGCAGGGGCTGGAAGGCAAACTCTTCATTCCCGTCGCGCTCGCGATCATTTTCGCGCTGGCCGGCTCGCTGTTGCTTGCGCTTACCGTCATCCCGGTTGCGACCTCATTCGTGCTCAAGTTCGCGTCGCACCGGGATCCCCTCCTGATCCGCGCCGCGCAGCGCGTTTACGCGCCTGCTCTGGGCTGGGCGTTGAACAATGAGCACAAGGTAATCGCCGCAGCGCTGATTGCGCTCGTTGCTGCGGGCTTTGCCTACACGAGGCTCGGCAAGACTTTCATGCCGACCATGGATGAGGGCGACGTCATCGTCAGCGTGGAGACGCTCCCCTCGGTCAATCTCGACGAGTTGCTCGCCATCAATGCCAGGCTGCAGACCGCACTCTTGAAGGTGCCGGACATTGCCGGCATCATCGCCCGGACCGGATCGGACGAGCTCGGCCTCGATCCCATGGGCCCCAATCAGACCGACACCTTCCTCGTGCTCAAGCCGGCCGCAGAGAGGCAAACCACCGATCGCGAGGCGCTGCTGCAGAAGCTGCGCGAGGTGCTGGCTGGCTTTCCCGGCATCTCGCTCGGCTTCACCCAGCCGATTGACATGCGCGTGCAGGAGATGATCAGCGGCGTGCGCGGCGACGTCGCGGTCAAGATCTTCGGTCCCGATATCGCCAGGCTCAACGAAATCGCGGCGAAACTGTCGGCCATTCTGTCCGGCATCGAGGGTGCCGAGGACGTCTACACCACGCTCAACGAAGGCGCTCAGTACTACACTGTCGCTGTCAACCGGATGGAAGCCGGACGCCTTGGCCTGACGGTAGATTCCGTTGCCAATGCGCTGCGCACCCAGATCGAGGGCCGGACGATCGGGACGGCGCTCGAGGAGGGCCGCCGCACGCCGATTCTGGTCCGTGGCAGCGAGATGACGCGGGAGGCGCCGACGCTGCTGGCGAGCCTGCCGCTGACCCTCGCCTCCGGGCAGCATGTTGCGCTGTCGCAGGTCGCACGAATCCAGCGCGTCGACGGTCCGGTGAAGATCGACCGCGAAGATGGCAACCGGATGAGCGTGGTTCGCACCAACGTTCGGGGCCGCGATATGGTCGGCTTCGTCGAAGCAGCCCGGCAAAAGGTCGCAACCGAGCTGCCGCTTCCGAATGGTTACCGGCTGACCTGGGGCGGGCAGTTCGAGAACCAGCAGCGCGCCGCCTCGCGGTTATCCATTGTGGTGCCCGTCGCCATCGGCCTGATCTTCGTGCTGCTGTTCACTACATTCGGTTCCGTGCGTCAGGCGGTGTTGGTACTGTTGAACATTCCATTCGCCTTGATCGGCGGCATATTTGCACTGGTGTCGAGTGGGGAATATCTGTCGGTTCCGGCGTCAGTCGGATTCATCGCGCTGCTCGGCATCGCCGTCCTCAACGGCGTCGTGCTGGTGTCGTACTTCAACCAGCTCCGTGCTCACGGGCTGAGTGAGGAACACATCGTCGTCGAAGGCGCAAAGCGAAGGCTGCGGCCGGTGCTGATGACCGCAAGCATTACGGCATTGGGATTGATTCCGCTGTTGTTTGCCTCCGGTCCGGGATCCGAAGTCCAACGTCCGCTCGCTATCGTCGTGATTGGTGGACTGTTGTCCTCCACCCTGCTAACCCTGATCCTTCTGCCGATCCTGTATCGCCGCTACGGCGGCACCGCCAGGGCGACCAAATGACTGACACGCCGGTCTGCCTCACGCTTATTGTGTCGCGCAAGCTTCGCGATGAACTGTTCGACTACCTTTCCCAACAGACCGATCTTGTGTCAGGATTTACTGCATCGGACGCCGCTGGCCACGGCGCAGAAGTCCGATTACACAGCGCTTCCGAGCGCGTGAAGGGGCATGCTGATCAAACCGTCGTGCGGGCCGTCCTGTCGCGGACGAATGCCGACCGCTTGCTCGAAATGCTTCGGGTTTCGTTTGCCGGGACCAATCTCGTCTATTGGATATTACCCGTAACGGAATTCGGCATCATCGATTAGGGTCGTGGCGGTACGGTACTCCAGATCGCAACATCCAAAAAAGACGTTTGCGCTATGAGCGCCGGCCCAGAGGGAGCATGCGCACGAGTGTTCGGTCGCGGAAGACCCAATGATGAAGAAGAGCCGTGACGGCATGAAACGCGGCGAGGATAACCAGCGCATTGGCCATCACTTCATGAACTTCCTTCACCGAACGCGCGAATGCCCGGTCAGCGGCCCATGGCGAAGCTATCTCGGTCAAACCAAACAACGGCAGCGAGTCTCCATGCGCAAATTGCAGGACGATTCCCGAAATGGGGGCCGCGATAAGAAGTGTATAGAGGACGTAGTGGACGAGCCGTCCAGCGCGATCGAGCCAAACTCCGAAAGCAGTCTGTTCAATTGGCGGCGGCGAATCAACGAGCCGCCAGAGCAGGCGCATGATAAGGAGACCAATCACCGCGAGGCCAGCGGTGATGTGTACGAAAAGGCTCGCCGTCCGCGCCGCGCCCTTGGGGAAGATGTCGTCAAATTGGCCGGCCAACAGTGGAAGCATGCACCATCACGATGGATCGATGGCGTGTGTCCTTTACAATTCGGCAGAATAAGTCGGAGACGGAAGTCCGGCCGCCTTCAAGAACCTGGCCAAAGTAGTTGCGATTGAACATGAGGCCACCGGTTATTCCCCGGTTGCGATTGTTAACCCCTGCGGATAGGACGAGCTTACGAAGCTCACTCTGAACAGGGTTCGACGATCTCTTTATAAGGTTAGTGCTGTAATAAGCGAGACGAAACAACATAAGTAACCAATTTTATCCGTCAGATTTCCCGCGTTGTGGGAGTGTCAAACAGTGACGTGCATAGTGGCATTCTGGCTAATCACCGAGACGTTCGGGAGGGCTATCAAAACCAGCTTGGCAAAATAATATCCTTGAAACAAGGATATTCCTGCTGCCCGCAGAACAGCCAGCTCTTGTTCATTTTCGACGCCTTCGGCCAGTACCTCGATATTGAGCGAGCGCGAGATGCTGGCTTGATCTGTGATCTCGTGGGATAGATCCACCTCGAAGGTCAGATGCGTCAAGCGTAAATCGAGAAGCGCGAGCGGGAGGTGCGGCAGACGGCTGATCACATCCGTAGACGCCGGCGAGAGCCGGTGTGCCGCCGCTGACCGCCGCGCATAATGCACGAGCAACTGGCGAAGGCACAGCAGAAGTCGTCAGGGCCGCAGCGAGGACCCCGGGGAGTAGCTTGCCCACTTTTGCGTATCCCGCATCATGCATGGTCAAATGTGAACGATGTAAGCAAGGTGGTGACGAAATTGCTCGCCTTTTCTTTAACGAGCACCTCCGTCCATTCGTCCGTGCCGCGCAGCCTCAAATCCGTATATATGCTGTCGACGGCTGCTTCTTCGATGCGCTTTATGTGTGCCATAAATGCCGCCTCTTCGCCTGTGTGATACATGTCGCGGATTACCATTCGAAGAATTTCCTGGATCGCGATCTGCCAGGCAGTGTTGATTGCCTGAAGCTCATTAGTATCTACTGCCATAAGACTCCTTTGGATGACCGACCTTCGGCAGCGGTTGACGAGAGGTTCGTTGGGTGGACTTGCTGTGAGAGGCAGCAACCGCCATAAGCCACACTGGAATAAGGGCTCAGGCCGTCTGCGGAAAGGCCGCGTAGGCTAGACCCGATCTTTGATAGCCGAGGCTAGGGAATCGCCGGCACCGTGAGGTCTTGGGATTCCCGGGCAAGGCGTGCCTCGCGAAGCCGCCGAGTCTTTTCCTTGCGCGACTGATCGAGCGAGCCCAAGTCCTCGACAGTGCTATTGCGAGCAAAAAATTGCGATTGAGCCTTGCGGAAGGCAATCTCCGCCTGTTGGCGCGATTTGCTGTATGTTAGTGACATGTTTTTTCCGAATGGTCGCCAAGTATGTTGGCAGCAAAAAAGGCCAGGCAAGCTGCCTGACCTTGGTTGGTATCATGCTCTCGACAGTGCCAGTACATCCGTGGTCAACGGAAAGCAGATACGGATGATTTAGGCGGCCTGCAGATTGCAGGCCGACATTTTGCCCGACTTGTTGTCGCGCTCCAGTTCGAAGCCGATCTTCTGGCCTTCGACGAGTTCGCGCATGCCGGCGCGTTCGACGGCAGAGATATGGACGAACGCATCAGCGCCGCCATTGTCGGGCTGAATGAAGCCAAAGCCCTTGGTAGAATTAAACCATTTAACTGTGCCAGTGGTCATGATGAACCCTTTCATAGCAATATAAAAAACCCCAACGCCGAAGCGCTGCGGATGGTGATAGCGATTTTTGAAAGAAAAGGTTCGTTCAGGGCGCGGTGTCAAACGCGCGCTATAACCAAAACTCAGCAAGCAAATATCGATGCTTGTTGGATAGTATACTCCTATCGGTCTGTCAACTTTTAGTTTTTAGACTACGGCGTACTCAGCTTAGAGTTGTATCTTTGAGCCCGTATAGCCAGTCGCTCGAGGCTGTTTTTCGTCGTGCTGTCGACTATTCAGTTGATGGGATTCCACATGCTTTTTCTGGATACGCGCCGATCTGACCGGCCCCCGCTGAGTGGTCCGATTGGAATGTTAGTTTAGGGATTGCATTTTGACTATCTCCTTTGGTGCCGGCCAGACGATAGCCTCGGGTGCCGGCGGTCGATATCCAAGCGATGAGTGTGGGCGCATCGTGTTGGAGTGGCGGCGCCAATTCTCGATCACAATCTGTGCCTCCTTCAGTGTGTAGAAGATCTCGCCGTTGAGCAGTTCGTCACGCAGCTTGCCGTTGAAGCTCTCGCAATAGCCATTCTCCCATGGACTGCCCGGCTCGATGTAAGCGGTCCTGGCTCCGACGGTGGCGATCCAATCCCGGAGCGCCTCGGCGACGAACTCAGGGCCGTTGTCTGAACGTATGTGCGCAGGGATGCCCCGCGAGACGAACAGCTCGCAGAGTGCTTCGATAACATCGGTGGCCCTGAGCTTCCGTGCGACACGGATGCAATAGAAGCACTCGACCTTGGCAACGGGATCTTTGATGCACGAATCTTCTTCTTGCGAAACACTTGAAGTGTCTGGCCTAGCTTTCGGCCATCTCGCGACTGACGTTCTCTTAGGACGACACGATCAACCTGCTCAAATCCGGAGGCCGTCATAAGCTCCGAGAGTATCTGGTCGGTGGGTAGCTGCCGTAGGAACTCAGCTACGTATGGGAGCTTCAGCCGGTTTGCCTCTAACGCGCGGCGTGTCGCATCTTACTACCCCGTACCCTCGTCTCGCGGCCGCTTAAAGCCCAGCCGGGGTTCTTTCGCGCGGTGGATGGCATTCTTCTAGTCAGCTATGAGAAATTCCGACTCTGCTGGGATTTTCAGCCCGTGAAAGCGTTTGTTTTGCGCGACTGAGCGAGATGTTCGATTTCGCCGATACAACCGTTCGATTGTTGTGGACCAAAGCCGGAAATACGGCTTTCTAGCATCGCTTTTAATAGTTGCTAATTTGTCGCACCCAACCAGAGATTGTGGCGGATCGTCCGGTGGGTCTTGAAGTAGGAAGTGGTGAGGTGTCTCAATGCTGCATTATGACATATTGCAACCGTGAGGCTCTCCAATGAAACTCAGAATTGCAGCAATCACCTTGATAGCGATGAGTTCGACAGCCATGGCGGCTGACCTGCCGGCCAAGGCACCTGCATATGTTGCGCCGGCGCCGGTCTATAACTGGACGGGGTTCTACATTGGCGGTCATATTGGTGGCGCGTTCACCGGCAGCAACACCGTCGATACCAACATCGGAACGTTGGTTCGTGACAACAATAACAGCGCGTTCCTCGGCGGTGGCCAGGTGGGTGCCGACTATCAATTCTCGTCAAACTGGCTAATCGGTGTCGAAGGTCAGATTAGCGGCACGAGCAATAATGAGCGCCACTTCTCCGACCCTGTCGGCATCTCCGGCCGTGATCGCAGCAATTGGCTGGCGTCGGTCACCGGCCGCCTCGGTTACACCTGGGGTCCGGGTCTGCTCTACTTCAAGGGTGGTGTCGCATTCCGCGACAACAGCGACCTGAGCGTGGTTGGTTTGCCTGGCGGTACAACCATTGCTTTGGACCGGAACGACACGGGCTACACCGTCGGTGGCGGCCTCGAATACATGTTCGCCCCGGCCTGGTCGGCTAAGATCGAATACCAGTATTACAACTTCGATCGCACCAGTATCGCTTTCAATGGTGGACCGCTCGGTGGTGACTTCATTAGCTTCCGCGACGATCTGCATACGGTGAAGGCTGGCATCAACTACCACTTCAACTGGGGTGGCAGCCAGGTTGTAGCGAAATACTGATCTTCTGAATCTCCAGTGAAACTTAAAAGCCTCGGGAAACCGGGGCTTTTTCTTTGAGAGAACTGAAAGGCGCGAGGTCATGTAACTGCAGATCGGAACTGCCGGGAAGGGCTCGGCCTCCTGACAACGGTCCAGTCGGCTCTCAATCCTTTCGTCGGACTTGCTTCGTCTGTGGTCAACGCCGTCCAGAAGCGAAGTCAGAATGCGCAAATCCATTTCTTCAAGCTCGGCTTCGATTTCGCGACAAATCAAACATTCGTGGCGCTTCGCCGTGCGGTCGTGGCGAACGGAATAGGCGGGGATTTTCGGCGTTGTCATTGGGAGCTTCCGGGCTGACCAGGCATACGCAACTCCTACGTTTCCGCGCTCTTCCTAATGGTCCACCCGAAAGATGCTCTCCTGGATCTACCCAGGCTCCGAGATCCGCCAGTGAATAGATTCGGTGGTCGTTGATTTGAGAGATAGGCCTTTAGCTAGCAACGGACGGAAAAGCGTTCAGGCAATATGCCTTTGGCGGACAAACTGCGCAGCTCCTCGATCTCTTCCAAAGCTCGAGGTTCTGCTTGCTACGCGCATACAATTCGATCGATCAGCGCGGTCCGTTTAGCCCTCAGATCGTCGGATCAACCGAATCTTTAGGGACGCCACTTCGGCGATGTTCCGATCCTAGGGGTGAATTTGCTGGGCAGTGGCGCTTTGGCGTAGTGGCTTTGCAGTTCGATATTGCCCGAGACCACAGCAAACGCAGGTCATGTCGTCGAACACAGTTCCGGCGTTGACGGGTCTTTGCGATGGCTGAAGCACCAATTTGCAACTTCACGATCAATTTTGGATCGCAACATCCTGCGGCTCACGGTGTGCTTCGGCTCGTGCTTGAGCTTGATGGAGAAGTTGTCGAGCGCGTCGACCCGCACATTGGTCTACTCCATCGCGGCACCGAGAAACTGATCGAAACCAATACCTGCAAGCCCTCCCTTATTTCGACCAACTCGACTATGTCGCGCCCAAGAACTGAGCCGAAGCCACTTTCTGGCTGACGTATCGGCGATTATTGGCTCGCTGGACATTGTGTTCGGCGAAATCGATAGATGATCGCCGAGTTTGTTTTAGCCTCCGCAGCTAAAAGGGGCGTGATTGCCTATCCTTCTTGGTGAAGGTTTAGCTTCTAGAAATCTTTTGGATCGCTCTAATTGAAAGCCACCGTTGGCAACGATGTAGGAGGCCCTTTGATCGTCATTGACGAGCCAGGCCAGCGCCCGCGCCGCAGTGCGACGTTCACCATTCGGCGCGTCACAGAAGCGATGCAGGTCACGGCAAGATTATTCCTTGAATCTCACACTTGGTCCCACCGTAGTTCATATAGCAGGCGTGTTATTCCTGAGCATTCTGCAGCGAGACTCAAGGCGATGGTCACGGGGCCGGCTGAAGACAGGCTCGATGGAAGCAACATCCGCCGAAGACGCGCTTGTCGATCTTGCCAAGGATTTGTTCGATTGCCGGGGGAGCGCCCTGAACGGGCGCGCGTATCACAGACTGTTCTGCACAAATTTCACCGTTGAAACGGGCCATTTTCCTTCGTGACCGCTGATGGAGAGGCGCAAGCCATGATGCTCGTCGAGAGACAATGCCTGCACCGTCCCGGCTTTCCCATCGGTGAGGATGACGGCCTTGCCGATGAGTTCCAACGACGCCTGCTCGAATGAGATGAGGATTGTTGATACATGAAAGTTCATAACGGTTCCCGTCCAGGTACTACTCAGCGAGATGCTTCTGACATCGAACCGTGATTAACTCGTGGAATTAGGTGACACATTGTGTGGCAATTCCGAATTCTGAGACGTTTTAAGTTGGAACTGGCCCAGGGGCAGATGGTGTTCCCGTTTCAGCAGCTCATGAGTTGACTGCTGCATAACCTCGCTCTGGCGGGGTTTTTATTCCCGAGGCTGCAAGGCTGAGCAGGCGCAAATAGTGCGCCAGCAACACCGCGGCCCCAACCCGCGAATCGCTGCGAGCTTACTCCGGCTGAGCCGATGGCGCCGCCGACAAACATTCCGCTCATCATAATCCGTTCAGCCGGTTACGGGCTTCTGAGCGAAGGACGTGAATGACGTGCTGGTTTGAGATATGCGCGCTTTGCGCCTTGGGGAATGAACTTCAGAGGTCTGAAGTGGTCGACCCAAAACAAGGGAGGTTTGATATCCGAAGGTCCGCGTGCAGCATAGTTGTGTTCATTCTGGCAGTTAAGATCGCGCGCGGGCGTGACATAAAAGTGGGACGTTCTCCCCTTATGCGGGCCTCCTCGCTTCCAAGGGCGAATGGCCGCACCTTGACATCGAGCCCAAGCCGACAAAACCAAAAACAGCGCGCGGCGTCTAATCTTTGTAAGCCGCGATGCTGGCGGCCGTGTCAATCATCGGCTGTTGACTGACGGAAATGAAGCCAGCGGCGGGCCGGTCGAGATCCTGAATCAACAATATCACTGCGGAGACTAGAGCCCCCATGATGTAGATTGGCAGTCGCACTCGTCGTGCCTCCAACCCGTTTGCATAACCGGCAAAGATGAAGGCGACGATGGCGACGCCGTAAAGCGCTAGGAAGACGATGTTCGGTACCCGACTCTGCAACGCGTGCAGGCGCTTTCCCTGGTTGTCGATCATCTCGTTCAGCGATTGGATGAAAACGCCCGTCGGCACAAACCCGGCATCTTTCGCAGCCAGACTCTTCGCATTTTGCCAAAGGACTTCCTGAATTTCGTTGGAGCGCTCAATCGCAGCTTTCAGCTCCGCCTCCGTCACGACACGCTGCGTAATATCGAGCCTGATCTTCACATATTCTCGCAATGATCTTAGCGCTTCCGTTCCATGTGACCCTGGCAGCAATCGCGCGCGCAGCGCGGTTGTGCCGATTGCATTTGCCTCATTCAACACTGCATCACGCCGGGCCTCGAAGCGTGTCAAAGCCATAGCGAAGGTAAAGCCGATCATCAGGGCCAGCAGCCCGAGGACCGCGCTCTCCAGTGTCGAAACGTCGTCGCCGCCTCGACCGGTGGCGCGTACGCCAAGCAGACGTCCGATTTCGCAACCCCCAAGGATGGCAACCAGGCCCGCCGCGAAGATCGTCGGCAACTGATAACCTTCTAGATTTAGCATGACGGAAGCCCTCCCGCCCCCAACCGGACCAGAAACGCCGGCGACTTTCGTCTCTGTAGCTCGCCGTCGGAGCAACGTTACCGTCGCGACTACCGTTGCTCACGAGAACCCGCGTAAAGTGAAGGATGAGCCTAAAGCCAGGTCGGTGCCTTGCCCTAAATCAAGATACGCCAACCGGATTGGAGGCTGGTTGGGCGACTTGCTCGCGCGGCTGGTCGGCAAGGATGCACCATTGACCAACATCGTCTAGGTTGCGAGCGCAACGCGATGCCGCGATGCCGCGATGCCGCATCCCTTGACCTTGCATCAAGGACCCGCCCGACCGTGGTGTGATAGTTATTTTGAGGTGGGATTTGCAATGCACAATGTCATCTCTGAGGGCCCAAAGATCGCTTTGATTGAGGATTTGCTGCCAAGGAGGTTCTATTCTTCATAATGATCCGGGTGGTGGTTGACGGTGGCGATGATCGGGATGGCGGCGCAGATTCGACGAACCTCGTCCGGAGCTCGTTTGAGCAAATGAGCTGAGGACATCAATTCCGTTGCTCCCCTGGATTCACATCAGTGGCGAAACGGCGTTAGCCGTTGAATTGGAAAAGTCGAACTTTGCAACGGTCGTACAAAACCGTGAATTGCTTGTTCAAGATTTTGTAACGACGATATCGAACTTTGAATCAAAACTTCGCAACTGTCGTGCCGTTGCGGAGAACGTCAGATGCGTTCTCGACGACGTGTCAGACGTTGAATGACATTCCGCAGACGTCGTGTTGTAGGCTATTGCCGTGCAATGGCGCGGTAGGCCAGCGGCGACTTTTTTGATGTCAGCCTCAATGCCGCGGGGCGGTGCGATCCCGCGTTTGCAGGATGGCTTCGAGGATGCGCTGCAGCTTCCGGACCGAGCCGCCGGGCCAGGTGCTGGCGATGGTGGCGCGCTCGATGTCATCGAGCGGTGCGATCCAGCGTTTGTCGATGCCGCGTTCAAGGGCGAGGGTTTGGATCAATCCGGGAAGCAGCGCATCGAGATCCTTGAGCGTGGGTTTGAGGAAATTGACGATCCGGAAACGGTCGCGCAGCGGTGACGGCAATGGATCGATGCTGTTTGCGGTCGCGACATAATTAACGTGACTTAGGTTGAGCGGGATTTGCAGTGCCGGGTCCGGGTAGCGTGAACTGGTCTCGGGCTCGATCAAGCCGAGGAGACAATCCCAGAGTTTGCCGTAGTCGCTGCGTGTCGCGGCTTTCTCGACCTCGTCGATGAGGATCAGGGGATTGGCAATTCGGCCCCGGGCGATCGCAAGCAGGGGATGGCAGCATTCCGCCGAGTGCCAGCGCCGATCGGTGCCGCCCAGGGTCGAGCCGTCGGCCTGGGTGGCGTCAACCCGCCATGAGTTGAGACCCAATACTTCGCCAAGCTGGCGTGCAAAACGCGACTTTCCGCCGCCGGGTTCGCCGACCAGAAGAATGGGTTGGAATTTGACCGTAGGCTTGCCGATCAGGCCGGTGAGGACGAGATCGATAACTTCCACCGCATAAGGAAACTCCGCCATCAGCGTGCTGCGGACCTGATCGAGTGGTGGGGTTGGATGCAGAGGCAATGCGACGTTGAGCGCATGCTGGACCGGCTCGATGATGCCCTTGAGTTTCGGGCTTCGCATCTCCGCCGTGTCCATCTCGGCAATCACCACGTGATCGGGTGGAAGTGTCGAGCGAGGTGCCGATCGGACGGTGGCGGGAGGAATGGTAGCCCGGCTCCCCGCCGGCGTGACGCTTGTCTGTTTCCGGGAGGCTTCCTTCTCGGCATCGATCTGGTGTTGCATGCGCCGAGTGGCCTCGGCCGCGGCGCTGCGGATCCGATAAGTGGCCAGCCGATTGCCGATGCGCTCGGCGGAATGGATTGCCGGCCAGCGGGGTGCGCCGTCAGTTGCGCCAGTGGCCATGGGCAATGCCGCCCAGCCGGAGATAAAGCGCTCCAGATCATTGCATTGGGCTTCTTCGAGATTGCCGACGACGCCATCGAACGCCATAATTAATGTTCTGGTCACGCGTCGGAACTCCTCCAACCGATGCGCTTCGCAGGGGAGCGACAACGACAGCAGCCGGACACAGTCGCCAAGGCTGCGCAAGACAGTCAAGTCGTGGGCCACGGCTAGCTGATCGAGTTCGGTTGCGAGCATCAGGCCAGCATCGGCATCGTGTGTCGTGGCCCACTCCAGGTTGGATACTAGGTCAGGGCAGAGTTCATCGATCTCGGCCGCAAGGCGCAGCTCGATGGACTCTGTGCGATCCTGCACCAGCATCACATAGCGCAGAATGCGCGGTAGGCCCTTGAGGCGCTCGTTCTCATCGTCGGCGGCATCCGCGGCCGCGCCCTCGATGACGGGATCCCGCGCCGCGAACGGCAAGCGATCGCCCAAGTCGTCGAGCAAGTCGTCGAGATCGTCCGGATCGTCGTCCATGCGGAAGCGCTACTGAAGATCAGTGCCGGGAGGCGCCGCCCGACGTGTTGGGAATGCGTGATGGGCGGCGTTCTGCCGGGATCGTCGGCATCATCAGGGTGGCCGGCGTTCAAGGCGGAAAGACCCGCCGTCGTCGCCATCGCGGCCATCGAACACCATCAGCGCCGAGGTCATGATCCGGTCATGCCCTTCCGGATCGGCGGGCCTGCCGAGGCGATAGAAGCATGACAACGTGCGGACCCATGAGCCTTCCGGATCGGCAAACCAGAGCTGTGACGTGACGATCGGGCCTACATCATCCCGTGGATGATTGGTCAGCTGGCTGACGAGATGAAGACCGATCGGCGTGACCAAAGGAACGTAGAGATCGAGCTTTGGTGCCGTGCGCAGCCGCTCCGGGGTGAGGGATGGATCGCGTGCAAGGCCGGCACAGTCCTCAGCCAGCCCCCGCAGCTGTTCGGCAAGGTTGGCGGAGAGGCGTGCGGGATCGAGGAAGGGGAATTGTCTGGTCAGCATGTCATGCTCCGGCGATCTCCCGTGCTCTTGGTCCCAATGTTCCAATGCTCCAGTGGTCCGTTGATCATGTACTCCGGTGCTCCAACACGGATTGCCGGAGAGAGCTGAAGCGGTGATGATGCGATGCGACGGCAGCGTTTGATCGCAGTTGAATTGGTCCAGCGAGGGGATTGCCGCGCCGGACGCGGGAGCGCCCGATCGTTGCGGCGATCCCGTGCTCCGTTGGTCCCATGTTCGAACGATCCGGTGGAGGCATGTGCCGCGGACATTGAGTTGCTGCGTTGCGAAGCTCCCATGCTCCAAGCCTCTCGCGCTCCCAACCTCCGAAGCTCTGAGGCTCCAATGTGCGTGGATCGACTCCAGTCGTCGCTTCTGGCTGCCATACCGCGGCTCGACGCCCAGCGCTGATCCGGCGCGGCTCCGGATCGATTGGGGTCGGTGGAATACTCATGCCTCATCGTTGGCCTCATCCATCATGACGAGGAATGCATCGGCCTGAGCGGTGACAGACTCGGCAAAGGCGCGGCAGTGCGTGACAAGGCCGGCCCGGTCCCAGATCCGGCGTTCGTCGAGGATCTCGATCAGGGTGGCCTCGTCGATATAGGGAACGTCGACCATGATCTGTGAGGCATCTCCCGGCAGGAGATCGCAATCCGGATCACACTCGCGCAGCAGGCTGCTCAGTAATTCCCGTTGCCGGTTGCGTTGCGTCTCGGGCGCGATGGTGGCGAGCAGGGTGGGGGTCACAAACTCCCGATAACGCTGGATGTCCCGGGCACGGGCAAAACTGCGCACCGCCCAGTCGATATCCGGAGGAGATGTCCGTACCGGAAGTACGAGCATCGTGGCTTCGCGGATGGCTACGGTGTTGAGGGAGCGCTCAACGTTGCACAGGTCGACCACCACGTCGGCGTCGTCGCCGACCTGCTCGAAGGCGAGGTGATGGAGGGCATCGATGAACCGGGCGTCCATACGCTCGACCATCATCCGCATGCCCGGGCTGAACTCATTCGGAAGAGCGTAAGGGGCCGGTAGCGCCAGTTGGCAACATGGCAAGGGCAGGGTGACCGCGAGAGCCTCGATCCCTGAGACGAGACCCTCGCTGGTCTGCTGGACCAGCAGTGTCGGCCGGTCTTGCAGATGCAGGCCATAGGCCAGAAGAGCCGCGGTGAGGCTGCGGCCCGCGCCGCCGTTCAGGCCGCCGACCAGATAAATCCGTTGGGTCATGATGCAGTCTTTGCCTTACGCAGCGCGACCGTAAGTGGGTTGCAGAGACTCTTCGGAGACGCCGGGTGCTGCCTCGCAAGCTGCCCGGAGCTTCGCCGTAGCCCGGGACAGCCGCGAATGAATGGTGCCAAGCGCCACGTCGAGATGCTCGGCAATCTCTTCATGGGACATGCCATCAATACGATGCAGCCGGATGATCTCCTGATCCGCGGCCGGCAGGGTTTGCAGAACCGCCAGGACGTCATCGAGCTCCACAGACAGATCCTGCGTGGCCGCGACCGGAAACTCGATCATGGTCTCGTCGCCCTCGCTACCATCTGCCGTGGAGTTCGATTGCATCAGCGGCACGGAAGTACGGACCCAGGCGCGGCGGCCCGCGTTGCGGATGTGGCCATCCAAAATCGTCACCAGCCATCCGAACAAATTGTCGTCCTCGTACCGGTGCGTGAGCTGAAGCGCGGTGACGATGGTGTCCTGGACAAAATCCTCCGGCGTTCCAAGCTGGGTTCGTGCCCCGATCAAGCTCACGGCTTGACGGCACAAGGCCGGGCGCAGGGCAACAAGACGGTCCAGAAAATCCTCACGCATCACGAGCTCCTCAACAGTGATGCGGGCACCATGGCAGGATCCGGATACCTTGTCTAGGATCTTATTCCTAAAAAATTAACGCCCCAAGATTCCACCAAAACCCGTCAACGAACTAAAAACTCCGCGGAAAACAGCCAGATATGGGCCATTGGGCGATTCAAATGCTCACGCCGTTTGATGGAGTAATGGGGGAATAGCTTCATGGTCGAAGTGCATCAGTTGTCCGGACGGGCCCTCAGATGCGGCTTGCGCTGGAAACCCCAGCCGTCCTCATAACGTTCGATGAGCCGATGAATCCGGCGGTGGGCGGCATCGCGATCGAAGCCCTGTTTGACGAGGCGTCGCACCATGATCTCTGTCCATTTGCCGAGTTCGCCTTCTTGTTCCTGCTCCAGGCATCTAACGATGATCCAATGCAGGGCCACCCTTGCCACGTCATCGCGCGAGGGCTTGCGCAGCGATGTCTGCTGTTGGCGGTAACGGCGCTGGTAATCGGCCTGTTTGCGTCTGCGCGAGGTCGTCGATTCACGCATGCTGGTCCTCCCATGGTGTGACACCGAAAGCGATGATCCGGAGATTCCGGATCAGCTCATCGAGCTACTTCAGTGTGGATGCACAGCTTGCAAGGCACAAACCGGTCGCTGGCGGACGCGGTCTAGGACGCCTCCCGCATCAGCATGACATCCGATTCAGTCGTCAACGCCGTTGTCGCGACAACGGCGTTATCAGAAGAAACGCATGCGATCCGCATGCGGAGACAGGCATGAAGGCTCGTACGGTGTTCCGGACCGCCGGTGAGACCCAGTCTCGCATGAGAGCGCGCGGATCGATATGAGCGCAGCCGTCCCGAAAGAGGCGCCATCGGTGAAGCGATATCCGCGACGTGAATCTAACGATGAAGCTCCATCGTCGCGTCATCCCGCAACGGCGTTGCCGGTTGAATCGGAAATATCGAAATATGAAACGTCGGTATCGATATATGTAACGCCGTTCTCGAAGTCTGAAACGAAATTGAGCAACTGTTATCGCGGTCCGGGCAACTGAGGTCAGTGTGCAGGCAACCTGTCTGCCTGTGCCATTGTGATTAGGCCGCCTGGCTCGGAAGCAATCTCAGTGATCTCAATGCGCCAGCGAGCCGCAAGGAAAGGAACGCAATATGAAGAAGATGCAGCACCTCACTGAGGCGAAGATTCAGAAGATGATTACGTCAGGCCCAGACAATCCGGAATTGTTTTATGCGAGCGCCGTGCCTCGGCGACGCTCGCGTCGCCGCCAGTAAGTTGCGTGTGGTGTTCGTGCCCGCGCGGTTTATTCGCTGACGTGCGCATCACGGCGCTATTGGCCCGGCGTCATCAGTCCCGAGGCGGCCGATATGCTGAAGGACACGCCTTGCTCGATGAAGATGTTCGACATTCTGCGTCAGGTGAATGCCGTCCGGCAAATCGAAGCCGCCGATCTAATGATCGGGCAGAACAAATTCACGGCCGTGTTTGCGCGCGCTGCGCGCTGCGACATCTGAAAACCAGCTTCCCACCGCCAGGAAGGGAAAGGGGCGGCGGCAAGCTCCGATCGCGGAAACGCCGGGCGCTTGAGTCAGATACGGGGACCCGGAACCGATAAGCGCGGGGACCATGGGAGAAACCGCACTGTGGGGCGGATCAAGCATGGTGGTGGGAATGGCGGCGAACTCGCAAGAGGCCCATCAGGCTGGCCGTCATATGGTCCAGCGGCATGGGGGGCAGTTTGCCTCGCATGAATGGAAGACGGGCGGGTGTGTCGGGACCGCCAACCGGCGCGCCCGCCATTTGTGCTGGGCGATCACGCCCGGTCCACGACGGTTTGCTCAATTCGCTTTGGGGGGCGGCACTGCACACAATTCCTGTCGTCCTACGCCTCAAGCTCTTCGATCCGGTAGAGGAGCGCTTTGCCGATTTTTACGAACGACGGCCCGATCTTCATCGCACACCAGTTCCGAAGGGTACCAACGGAAACGCTGCCACGGTAGCGTCCGGCTACCTCTTCCGGCGTGAGGAATTTGGTCTCTGACATACGCCCTCCTTCGGTAAGAAGACCTGCCGTTGATGATCATTGATGGTCGAGCGCGAGACGCATTTCGGAATGCGTCTGTCATTCAGAGGCGCCGGCCGAGCTTCGATGGCGCATGCTCCTGCATGACCGAACATGAGCGAGTGAAAGCGGGCAGGGAAGTATCAATCTTCAGGCGTAGGGAACCCGGCTAGTCATGGATACAAATAGGCGGGGAGTGGAGGTGATCCTCCCACTAGCACACCATAATGGCATCAAGCGGAGCGCACAGCGGAAGGGCTGTTGGCGAAGGACGGAGTTCAGACGATTGGTCGTGAGGCTGCGTTTTAGCGAAGCGGTGCGAGCACGCTGCCCTCGGCAGAGCGGGCTGCCGAACGGCTACCAGATGGCGGCCATATGAATACCAATTGGCGGGGCATTGACTACAAAATTGCCGTATATGAAAATGCCAATCAGCTTCGGAGATGGCATGTTCGAGCGGTTTGTGGTGCAGCGGGTAGAGGAAGCCTATCGGATACCCCGGTGGTCCTGATCGTGGAGCCGCGCCGGGTTGGCAGGACCACACTCGTCAGAAAGATGGGGGAAGCAGGCCGGGCCTATGTCACGCTCGATAATCAGACGGTTCTCGAAGCCGCGCAATCTGATCCTACCGGCTTCATTCGGGGCTTACCGCTACTCCGAAGATCACGGGGCGAGTGGCTGATGGTTTGATGCAAGTCGATATCGCCGATGTTCAGGCCCACCTAATGCGAATGCCGAGGAATGGCGCCGACCAAGCACGCAAAGTTTGTGGCTCTCCTTGGTGCAGTGGGCGCACTGGTGACTGCAGCTAATGTCGGGGAGGCCCAAGCCGTCTACTATCAGGGGTTGAAGTTGGCCCTGGGGCAGTCACGGCAAAGGCGCGATGGCATCAAGCCAAAAGAAACTCATATCGTCTATGCTAACTGCACTCGATCAATATGGGATTCCGGTCCAGACGGCGCGGCGTTGCCGCTGGGCAAGGGCGATGACCGGAAATTCTCTCATTTTTTCTGCCGAATTTCTTCGGTGACTTCGGCGTGCATTGCCTGAAGCGCTTCGATGCACGGCGTTCGCCATTATCCCATCGATACAATGCCGAGAGAGATCGTTTCGCTATTCGTGCGCACGACGGCGAAGCATCGCGTATCGTACAGAGCCGACCGAATGCTGAAATGCGCAATGCCGATGCCGGTTCCCACTTCGGGATGGCAATCAAGGAGCCAGCGCAGCTGCATTTGCGTCCGGTTCGGAAATGGGCGCAAGGCGAGAATTTGGCAACTTGATTCCGTTCAGCGTGGTGCGCCGCGGCAAGTTAATCGCTGCTTGTCCCACGCAAGATGGATGAATTCAGGTCATGCGTAGCAACATAATAATGGTTTGTTGCCGGAAGAACTTGAGACTTATCGTGATCCAGAACGATTGTTGTCAGGGAGCTGGACCGCGATGCCTTCTCGCACAATGTATGCAACTCTAGTTGCGGCGATTACACTGACAGTCAGCGCTACGTGGCATATTCCTTCTGCAATGGCGGCAGAGATCAGCAATGATGCCGTAAAGATCGGCGTTCTCACCGATATGACCGGCCCATTTTCCGATTTCGCCGGGAACGGTTCTCTTGTTGCCGTCCAGATGGCTGTCGCAGATTTCGGTGGCAAGGTGGCTGGCAAGCCGATTGAGATTGTCAGCGCGGACCATCAGAACAAATCGGATATCGGCGTTGAGATTGCGCGAAAATGGTATGATGTCGAGAAAGTCGACGCCATCTTCGACATCTCTAATTCTGGTGTTGGCTTGGCCGTCATGTCGCTAACGAAGGACAAGAACAAGATTCTTGTTCTCGGAGGTGTTAGCAACACTCGTGTCACCGGCGATGCCTGTACGCCAAACAGCATCCAATACGTCTACGATGCGACCGCACTTTCCAATGTTATTGGAAAGTCCCTCCTCAAGGATGGCGGGGACACATGGTACTTTATTACGGTGGACTTTGCCTTTGGTCATGGACTTGAAAAAACGACCGCCGATCTCGTCGTTGCGAACGGCGGCAAGATTCTCGGCGCGGTCCGGCATCCGCTGAATACCGTCGACTTCTCGTCCTATTTGCTCAGTGCCCAGGCATCGAACGCAAAGATTATTGCCTTGGCCAATGGCGGAAACGATACGGTCAATGCGATCAAGGGCGCGAGCGAGTTTGGTATTACGCGGAACGGAAAACAGAAAGTGGCATCACTGCTCACATTCATTTCCGATGTGCACAGCATGGGTCTTCCTCGAGCGCAAGGTATTGTGCTGACCGAAGGCTTCTATTGGGACATGAACGACGAAACGCGTGCGTGGTCCAAACGTTTCATGGAAAAGACCAAACGCATGCCGACGATGGTTCATGCGGCGATGTATTCGGCTGCCACTCATTATCTCAAAAACATCGCTGCACTCGGCACCGACGACACCGGGAAAGTCATGGCCGGAATGAAATCGATGCCTATCAATGACTTTTTTGCGAAGAACGGGCATATCCGGCCAGATGGCCTTCACGTCCACGACATGTACCTGATGCAGGTCAAGACGCCGGCACAATCCAAGTATCCATGGGACTACTACAACATTCTGGCCACCGTGCCGGGCAACCAGGCATTTTCTCCACCGACTCCCGGTGCATGTCCCCTCGCACGCTGAAATTGCTGTTCGGAATGCCGCTCGCGGCGATAGCTGGCGAGCGGCAGCAATCAAAGGATCTTCGAGAGCGCGTCAGTGGTCTTCAAGGGCCATCGCAGGCTGCATAACCAGCCAGTTCGAAAATAGCTTCACTTCGGGAGACAGCGCCTTATCGTGAGGGTGGAGCAAATAATAAGCGCCTGAACTACGCAGCCGCAGATCGAACGGCTGCACCATCTCGGATCGCCATTCCAAAGCGTCGATTTCGATCGTCGGCACGCAGGCGATGCCGCGGTCTTCACGCGCAGCCAGCACCGCCATAAAGGAATGACTGACGTTGAGGTCCGTCACGCCTTCGAAAGGCTCGGCTCCATTCGCGCTGATCCAGGCTGGCCAGCAATCAGCTCGGCTCATATTATGAATCAAACGGTGCTTCTTCAAATCGGCGACGGACACAATAGGTCCGTGTTTGTCCAGATACCGGCGGCTGCACACCGGCGTGATAAAATCATCCCATAAATGGATGGCAGTGACATTGTCCCAGTTCTCCGCCATTCGGAATGTAATCTGCGAACCGGTCGCGCAATAATTGACATTCGGTAGCCGGCCAACCCGGATCGCGAGATCAATGCCGTCCCGTTCAAAATTTGCCGGCTCGAGCGAGGTGGAAACCTGCAATTTGATTTGTGGGTAGCCTATCATGAACGATGTTAGCCGATGCAGCAGCCACAGTGCCCCGATCGACGGAAGTACACTAATAGATAGAGACCGGCACTCCTGTAGGCCTCTGACCGTAGCACTTTCGATATCGTTGAATGCACACTTGGTGGCCGCAAGGTAGTTCTGTCCGAACGGCGTCAACTCAATCTTTCGCGTTAGTCGTCGAAAGAGAGGCGCGTGCAAAAACTCCTCCAGAAGTTTGATTTGTCGGCTGATGGCGCCTTGAGTCACGTTGAGTTCCTCAGCCGCCTTGGAAAAACTCAGGTGTCGGCCAGCGGCATCGAACGCGCGAAGAGCCAAGAGGGGAGGGAGCCTGCGTTTCATGTATGACTAGGATTGATGCCTGCAGGAAAACAAATCGTTTGTCGCCATGAGATGGTCTGGCGACATTATACTTGATCTGGGATTTATCACAGACCGCGATGACCAAATCCTGCGTGGTTTGTGGCTTTGTTGAGATGGCTTTGGACCGAGAGATCCCTTTGGTGCATTGCAACAGAAGAGCAAATGCCGCCCACCGTCGTCGCGAGTGCTGTCATTCCAAATGGCCGATGATTTTCGAAACGGCATCATTCCGTCAGCCGACTTTGCTGCCGACCTCTTGAACTGAAGAAATGTGAGATATGACGAAGAATATTTCGTGCGGATTTCGGCATCGATGTGGATGCGGTAGCGGCCTGGATAGGTACCTTCGGAGGGGCGGATTCGCCTCATGATATCTCCCGCGGAATGTTTGCCGGTGAAGTCGGGAGTCTCCGGCTTTTGCAGTTGTTCGACCGGTACAACATCCAGACATCGTGGTTCATTCCGGGGCATTCCATCGAAACATTTCCAGATCAGATGATGGAGGTGGTGAAGCGCGGTCACGAGGTTGGATTGCATGGCTACACACACGAAAATCCGCTCGCAATGTCGCCAACGCAGGAAGCGGATGTTTTAGATAAATGCATCGAGTTGATCATTGGCTTATCCGGCAAGCGACCCGTGGGTTATGCCGCTCCCTGGTGGGAGCTGAGTACAAGCACGCCACAACTTCTGCTGGATCGTGGCATTCTCTATGACCACAGCATGATGCATCGCGATCATGAGTGCTATCGCCTGCGAACCGGAGATCGCTGGACGCCCATCGATTACGGTCGAAAGGCTGCGGACTGGATGAAGCCGCTTGAGCGCGGGACCGAAACGCGCCTGATCGAAATCCCGGTAAGCTGGTATCTCGACGACCTGCCGCCGATGATGTTCATCAAGAAATCGCCGAACAGCCATGGCTTCATGAATCCCAAGGATATCGAAACGCTCTGGCAGGAGCAGTTCGATTGGGTCTACCGGGAAATGGACGAGGCTGTATTTACTTTTTGTCTCCACCCCGACGTTGCCGGCCGTCCGCAGGTGCTGCTGATGCTCGAGCGCTTGATCGATCACATCGCGAAGCATCCGGGCGTTCACTTTAAAACACTGCAGCAGATCGCGGAAGATTTCGATCGGCGACACCCGTTTGAGGCATAGCAATGTGTGGCATGTGCGGGCTGTGGGGGAGCTTTGGGCATTGGTCGGATGTCCATCGTCTTCCGACGGACATCCTGTCCGACCGCCCGCTCGCTGCGCGGCGCCTATCACAGGCGGCGGCAATTTCTTCATTCACTGAGATTGTTGGAATTTCGGTCCGAGACTGGATGCAATCGTCGTGGATTGTGGAAAGTAAGTCCGGCGCTTCGGAAATCGTAGATGCTCTACCTGATATCTGGCTTAGCATCGATCGCCTTTCAAGTAAGGCGATCGACCCCCTGTCGCCTGATTTCATCCGCCAAATCGAAGCGCGGAATGCCGATCGAAAATCCGGTCTCTAGCCTATGGATGCGCGCATCCCCGTAACGGTCGTAAGTGGGTTTCTCGGTAGCGGGAAAACGACACTCTTGCGGCAGGCTCTGTCACATTCGAGCCTAAAAGGCGCGGTGCTGCTGATTAATGAGGTTGCCGAGCTTGGCGTTGACGACCGCCTGCTGCGTGGTGGATCGTCCCCCGTGGTACTGATGGGTAATGGTTGCTTATGCTGTACGGCGAGTGAGGATTTGCGTCAGGAGCTTCGAGGCATTCTTGAGCTTGACGTCGCACCGACAGCGCATCGCCGAATCATTATCGAGATGTCCGGTCTTGCTGACCCCTTGTCTGCAATTGCCACCATCACGACCGATCCTTATCTTGTCAATCATCTGCGCGTCGATCTCGTATTGACGCTCGTCGATTGCATGCACATTGATGCGTCTGAAACAGCGAGCTCCGATTATCATCGCCAGATCGAGGCAGCGGATCTTGTTCTGCTATCGAAAACTGACCTTGCTACGAAGGAACAGGTTCAGGCCGCCCGTGATCTTGTCATCAATGCCTATCCTATCGTGCCTTGCTTTTTGTCATCTGAAACGCCACTGCACGAGCTGATTGAAATCGGTTCAGCTTTGCGCGCCGACCGGCTGGCAAAGCGCTGGATCGGGGGGGGGGCTGAGGTCAAATCCGACACCCGTTCTGTGTCGTTCCATGCTCGTGCTCCCTCGTCACATAGCCATGCGCTTCACCCCAACACCTTCTGCATTCGGTTGAGCGAGGAGCTGGATTGGACCTGCTTCTCAATCTGGCTATCCCTGATACTGCATCACCACGGCACGCGCATCCTCCGGATCAAAGGATTTGTTGCGCTCGAGCGCGGGAGTGCACCTGTGGTGATTAACTGCATCCATCATCTTGCGTACTTTCCCGAGCACCTCGACAGATGGCCCGATGGCGACCGCTCGTCGTTTCTTGTTTTTATTGTGCGCGAGATTTCACCGGAGATCATTCTCCGTTCGTTTCTGGCGTGCGTACAGCCAGTGACTCAATCCTCTTCCGTGGCAGGACACCTTGCATGTTAATACCGAACGCATTTGAACAATTGAAGAAAAACGACAATGTCGGGGCGTTCATTCTGAGGGCCGATATGAGCATCGCGCCGGTCGGCGATGGAATTCTCAGTGGTCTTAGCTGTGGCGTGAAGGACGTATTCGACATCGCCGGTCATCGTACGGGTTTTGGAAACCCGGACTGGCTGGAGACGCATGAGCCTGCAAAAGCTGATGCAGAAGCCGTACGGCGAATCTCGGTCGCTGGCGCTGCGGTCATCGGCAAGACGCATACGGATGAACTCGCATTCAGCATCAACGGAATGAACCATCACTACGGTGCTCCGCTAAACAGCGCTGCGCCGGAGCGGATTGTTGGTGGCTCGTCTTGTGGCTCTGCCGCAGCGGTCGCCGCCGGACTATGTGATTTCGCACTTGGAACAGACACAGGCGGCTCGGTGCGTTTGCCCGCCAGCTTCTGTGGGTTGTTTGGAATCCGGCCAACACACGATGCTGTTTCGAAAGTAGGCGTTTGCCCGCTGTCGCCGCAGTTTGACGTGGTTGGATGGTTTGCGCGCGACGCGAATGTGCTGCATCGCGTAGGCCAAGTTCTGCTGCCAGACGATACCTTTGAGGAGAAAATATCGTCGCGAAAATTGGCGTCTGATGCCTGGAGTTTGTTGCCGCCGCTTGAACGAGACGACGCCATTCAGTCGGCGATGAAGGCGATGGCCGATATCGGACCCAGCCAGGAGCTCGTTATTGCCCCTTCGGGATTCGACGACTGGTTCGAAGCGTTCCGTATCCTCGAGTTTGAAGAAATCTGGCGAGAACTGGGGCCATGGATGGAGAGGGTGAAGCCTCACATCGGGCCCGGCATTGCCGAACGGCTGGGGGTTGCAAGCCGGATCAAACCAGAGGAGGTGAAGCTCGCCGCCAGCGTTCGCGACGGAGCGAGCAACCACATTCAGTCTTTGCTGGCGGATGCGTCTGTTCTCGTTGTCCCAACCGTACCGGGAGCAGCGCCGAGGCGCGATGAATCCAAGGACATTCTTGAAGACTATCGAATGAAATCGATGCGCCTGCTGTGTATGTCAGGGCTTACCGGTTGCCCGCAGGTAACGATGCCATGGCTAACATCCGATGGTGCGCCTCTTGGTGTTTCGTTGATCGGGCCTCGCGGATCCGATCGCCAATTGCTCGATATCGTTCTGAGATTGAGCTCATCACTTGCAACCCACTAGCTGATTGACGTCTCGTTCAATCAGCTTGCTGGATCGCAGTGACGGCGATCAGCGCTCGCCAACCTTTCGGCGGCTTTCATCTTTCATCGCCGGTGCAAGATCGGAGCGCGGCGGCGGAAGCCCACCGCCGCGTCCATATCAATATCGATACGGATATTGCTGCGGACAGATCAACTGGCCGTAGTTGCTGTAGTAGCAGTTATTGTTGCCGTAGTAGCCATAGGCACCATACGCGCCGGCCGCAGCGGCGGCTCCGGCTGCCGCAGCACCGTAGCCCCAACCTGGACGGTAATAGCCACCACCGGGATAACCCGCGATTGGGCGACCGGGGCGCCCCGCTATTGGCCGGCCCGGACGACCGGCTATGGGGCGGCCTGCTATCGGATGCGAGGGCCTTGCGCGTCCCGCATAGCCGCCGCCATGAAACCTTCCTGCGCCACCGTGGATGCGTCCGGCGTGCATGCCGCCGCCACGGTAGCCGCCCCCGTGAAATCCGCCGCCTCCGCCACGGCGAGCATAGGCATCATCGGGAATCAAGCTCACGGCGAGCAAAACGACTACTGCAAGAGCAGCGAGAATATAGCGGAACATGACACTACCTCCCTACAAACTCTCGATGCATGGGAGACTGCGGCGCTCTCAGTGCGTGATGTTGATATAGATCAACGGAACCCATCATTCAGGTGGAGATGGTGCCCTTTTCGATATCGCCGACGTCAACGGCCTGATCTAGAGCGCTCACAGGTCAACAGTAGAGCGCCCGCTCTAGGACTCATTGAATTTCTTACAGTGAGGCGTGCCTGCTGATTCATTGCTGACGCTGGGAGGCATCGCCATAGATGATTTGTTTCTGCTCACAGAGGCGCAGATGCGCCGGGTCGGACCGTACTTTCCGTTATCGTATGGGGTTGTGCAGATTGATGACCGGCGGGTAATCACCGAATTGTCTGCGTCATCAGGAATGGCCTGAGTTTGCGCGATGCGTCGCTTGGCTATGGTGGCCAAGGGCGCAAACCTGAGCAATACGCCACGTTGATCTAGATCATGGCTTGCCGATGAGGGGAGAGCCTCATCACAAAAATCGGAAGCAAGCGCGGCGCAACCGGCTTGTGGACGAGTATTCGGGGGCAGGTCGTCATCACGCGCGGAGGATGTCGATGTGGATTTTGATGTACGTCTTCTCCTATTCAGTCAGTCCGGCCGCCACGAGCGACAGGGCGGAATGGAGACTGCTCCCAACCGTGGTATTTCAGGAGTTCTCGAATGAGGAGCGGTGCAGGGTGGCGAAGTCGTCGCTCGAGAGCAGCTTAAAGGAGGCGGGAGCCAAGCTGAGAAGTGGTTTGGAAGACCTGAAAAGCGTAGGCAAAGCTGACCCAGCGCAGGTCATCATTGCCTTTAATGTGGAATGCCTTCCGAAATGAGCTCGACGCGCCGCACCTCAAAGCGAAGTGAAGGTCGGGACGACTGTCCTTTTGCCGGATTTCGCGCTTGGTGCAACAAACCTCTTGATCTGGAAGTTCCGATCGACCCCGGCTCCGGCGCCAACCCAATGCAACGGCCGCGACAGCCACAGCTGGCTCGCCTCCTGCCTGCCTGTCGGTCGGAAAGCTACCTTACAAGGATGCGCAGGACGGCATCACCGTCTCTATCGCTCTTACGAGACGTCGTCGCGCTACGATGGCGCTGGCCTGCGAGTTGTTCTCTGCGTCTCGGGCTGCCTTCTGCGCTGTACCTACTGCCACAACCCGGACACGTGGCATCTCAAGGACGGTACCTATGTGTCGGTCGACCGAGTGCTGAGGCGCGCCGTCGGACGCCACAACAATTTTTGAGTTTGAAGCAATTCATAATTGCCAGATGTTATTCAAGGGAGATTGGCCGACGCTCACGTCGATGAAATAGTAACAACCTCGGTGAGTACGTGATGGTTGGCGCTGAATGCGTCTAGCTGCGAGGCCTCTGATGGAGAGGCAGTTCCGGCTTGTGAGGAAGCCGGCTTCATTCTCAATTTTCCGAAGCTGACCGCCTGACGTCACCTCACTAACCATGCCGGAGCACCAGGGCCAATGGCTCATTTATTCTTGGTTCGATTCTAAGCCTTATCGTGATGCTCACTTTTTGCAGGGTAACGGCATGATGAACTGGAGCAGGCGTTACGGTTTCAAAAACTATCTTAAATCTTCGCTTTGGTTAGTTCCGTTTGTGGCAATTCCGATCGAGCTGGTAACGAGTCGACTATTGCACAGGCTCGATGCATCGCTTGGATGGGGCTTGTTGGGGTTCACGGAAACCGGCGCGCGAGCGTTGCTCGAAGCCTTCGTAACAATAACGCTCTCCTTCGTTGTATTCACCTTCGGCTCCCTGCTGGTAGCCATTCAAGTTGCCAGCGCGCAACTGACCCCGCGACTAATCGCAACGACGTTGCTGCGTAACGGCGTTGTAAAATACACCGTCGGGCTTTTCATATTTACATTGATGTTTGCGCTCAGCGCGCAGAACCTTATGGGTAAGGAGGTTCATCAGTTGGTGATGCTGCTGGCGACCCTGCTTGGCGTTTCCTCGTTTGCGGCATTCTTCCATTTGATCGACTACGCCTCGCGGTTGTTGCGCCCGATCAGTCTTCTGGCCCATGTCGGAGCTGCCGGGATGGTCGTGACCGAAAGTGTCTATCCCGAAGTAGGTCACGATGCCGACATTGAAGAGAGTCAGAGAATCAATCTCGGTCCCCCAGGTCGGGTGATCCGGCACCAGGGAACGTCGGCGATTGTGGTGGCGGTCAATCTCAAAGCGTTAAAAGCGGAGGCCGAGCGATCGAAGGGTGTAGTCGAATTTATTCCGCAGATTGGCGATTTTGTCGCGGTCGACGATCCGCTGTTCTATCTGTATAGCGGCGCCTGCCAAGTCGACGAGCATACATTGCGCTCATTGGTCGCGTTTGGATCTGAGCGCGCCATGGATCAGGATCCCACCTTTGCATTTCGCATTGTCATCGATGTTGGGCTAAAGGCGCTGTCGCCAGCCATTAATGATCCTACCACGGCTGTGCTTGCAATGGACCAACTTCACCGGATGTTGCGAACTGTTGGTAAGCGCTACCTGCACGCCGACGAGTTGCTGGATAAATCCGGGCAACTTCGCGTGATTTTCCGAACACCAAGCTGGGATAATTTTGTCGATCTCTCCTTCAGCGAACTCCGAAACTGCGGCTCGAGCAATCTCCAGATCGTAAGGCGGATGCGAGCAATGATTGAAAACCTGGTACAGACGCTGCCGCCCAACCGTCGTGAAGCGCTGCTTCGACAATTGAGTTTGCTTGATCGAGAAGTTGAGCGGATTTTCACATATCCGGAGGAATTGGCGCTTGCTCGCGTCGCGGATGTGCAGGGCTTGGGCGGACACTCCGGAAAGATAACACACTGAGAGACGCGCGAGCCTCGCCTGGGTTTTGGTGCTGATTATGATAGGGATCGGTGACAATGTCCGAGAGTAGCGTTTTCCCTCATGCAGAGCTAAAAACTCCCAAGGCGGCAGCAATCGCAGGGATCGCCTTTTCGCTGCTTCTGTTATTGATCCTGTGGCTGCTACGGACTTCAATATCGGCGGATCCGCTCGAACCCGGCACGTGGCTTGCCGCTGACACGAGAGCGATCACAGTTGCATTGAACTTGGTTCCGTTTTCCGGTATCGCCTTCCTATGGTTTATCGGCGTGCTGCGAGACCAACTCGGTCAGCTTGAAGACCGTTTCTTCGCTACCGTTTTTTTTGGAAGCGCCTTGTTGTTTCTGGCGATGTTGTTCACCGCCGCCGCTGTAGTAGGCGCGGTTATGTTGGTCGCTTCTATTTCCGATCCGCATGAACTGATCAGTTCGGCCACCTTTCGTTTCGCACGCGCTGCTTCATACTTAATCGTGAACGTGTACGCGATTAAGATGGCCGCTGTATTTATGATTTCCACGTCAACCGTCGTGATCCGCACCGGCATTGCTCCGCGTTGGATTGCTTTCCTCGGATTATTACTGGCGCTGATACTTTTGATAGGAAGCTTCTTCATTAGCTGGAGTGTCGCGGTATTTCCGTTTTGGGTATTCTTGATCAGCGTTTACATCCTAATTGACAATCTCGGCGGGAACTCGAAGGTCGATGGTGGCTGACCTTTCTCGAAGGTTCGACAACCACAAGTTCAATTCATTAGCCAGGCCGGCCCCCAATGCGCTTTTGCTCTCTGCTGTCGATCGGCGTCCAATTTCGACCCCTTTGATCGATGGAGTTTGACGCTAGCGCTCACCTTGTCGAAGTTGGTCGGGATTGCGGAAACGAGACGAGCGCAACGGTGCATGGCCTCGTGAAGTCAGTCCCTAAAAGAAACACGTGCGGTCGCCAATCCCATTGCCAGGGTGCCGACACCGAAGCCACAAGCCGCACCAGCCTCAAGGGCGTCCAGCGATTGCCCTTGGTGAAGCAGGACGATCGTCTCGAACGCAGACAAGCCCGGAATCATGATGACAATGGGGGCCACCGTCATTGCCATCCGGGGTATTCTGAAATAGTGCTCCATTTGCAAGGAGACGAATCCGATCAGAAGAGCCGCAAGAAAGGCTGCAGGAGCCGGCATCAAGCCGGAATCGCTCAGCGCCAGACGCAGGCCGTTCGCCGTCAATGCGACGAAACCAACAGCTAACACCGTGCGAGCCTCGCTGTTGAACAACATTGAGAACGCGCAGCCCGCGATGAAGCTGGCAACCGCTCGCAGTAGAAGCTTTGTTTGATAATCTATTGCAATCGGCGCCGGTCGCGATAGGTCAACGCCCGCGACGGCAATAACTAGGCCAAGGCCGAGAGCGGCCGCCATTAGGATCATGGCGGCATTGGCCAGGCGGCTCAGCGCCGCGACAGTTTGCAGTTGCAACAGATCAAACAGTGCGCCAATGAGCGGGAAGCCGGGTACAAGAAACAACACGGAGGCAACAAAACCGATCGAGTAGTGGGTAGATCCGAAGCCAAAGGCGCCCTCCAGTGCAGCGGCAAAAACGTATATTCCCGATGCTACGACGGCCGACAGGGCCGCAATGCCGTATTGATTGAGCTGGTTGCGGGATAACCAGAATCGGAACAATTGTCCGCACCCTCCGGCGAACGTCGTTGCAATTATTTCAAAACCGCCAGCGCCATTGAGAAAAGCGAAGCTGCCGCTCGCCAGGGCGATGGCGCAGGCGATAGCGGTTTTGGAATAAAGCGGCGGCATGGACTCTAGCGCACTAAGCTTTGCCGAGATTTCAGCCGAAGTTAGATGCGGTCCTGCGGTCCTTGCAAGTTCCTCCAACTTTGCGATGCGCAAAGCATCCACGTGTGTTGGTCTGATCGAACGCATTAAGGTGGCGGTCCAGCCATCGGAGCGGCGAGCGCTAACCGTAATGTTTTCAAGCGATAGGCCTGTCGCGACCGAACTCGAAGCCGAGCCTCCGCGCCATGACCTCCATCCAATCGCGCGTGCGGATCGCAGTGTTTCCCGCGCACCACATCAAGGCCCCGAACCGGATGAGGGCATCGAAAGCATCATCGGCTGAGGCGCAAACAGATTCAGCATGCTGGCCGGAAGATGGATTCAAGTCACTACGGGGGTGGTGCGGACGTGCCATTGTCGGCTCAACCAGTCAGCGGTGCGCTGGCAGGAGCGAATGGATCGTCGCAAAATTGCAAATGGAGTGCCATGGTCAGTGTGCCGAGGAATCAAGCTGGGCGGTTGCTGGTCGAAACGAAAAGAGCAAAGTGCGGTTTGCGAACAGTATGACCGGCGATCATCCGCTGCCAGCAGCCGCAATGCGCTGAGGCTCTTCTATAAATTTCCCGCGCTGGTTGTTCGAAGTTTTGATATGGATCAACGTCCGTCCGGCGACCGAGAGGAAATCTTCCCGAAAACTAGGGACAGAGGCCATCTCACCTTTGATGTGTCGAAAGCAGTTCATTCAATGATGCTTACCAATTGATCTGCATCATTACGCTAGGTCGCGCAGGAATCGGGCTGGTGTTCGGAGGACGTGTCGTGCCGATGTGTCGGTCGCCGAAGATCGCTGATGTCGTGCTTCAGGTAAAAACTCCTGCGAACGATAATGGTGCGCCAGTAGCAACAAGTATTAGGTTCTCCAAGCCAGCAGGCACTTTCAAAGCTGCTTGGCAGGCATTCCTCATTCTCCTCTGCGCCAGCGTGTTGCTATTTTTTTGAGTCAGGTGGTTCGTTCCCCCATCGAGGTTTTCGCACCGCCAAGGCGGGAGTCTGCGTTCTTATTCCACAGGCTGGCTGCGGCAGGATTAACGAGGACCCTTGATCTGTATCAATCCTGCGGCCGGCCCTGTCGCCAGTCTCGCGTTTACACTCTGGATTGGTCCGGAGAAGTTTGCATCAAAGAGCAGATCACTCCGGGAGTTCATCTGGAACTTCAGAAAATAGGGAGAGAAAAATGAAGCTCTCGATCGCACTAGCAGCGCTGCTCACAGTTGGCTTCGTCGCCGCAAGTTCGGAGAAGGCTAACGCAGTAGTGTACTGCCAATACGTCGGATATCCTGCCGGTTGCACCGTTAGGGCCGGTGTCGTGCTACGCCCACGGCCGGTCGCGCGCGCCGTGGTGAGTCCCCGCGTCGGTGCTGTAGGAACGCCCATGAACCGTGGCGGTCCGGTGAATCGGGCCGGACGGCGCTGATCGGTCTTGTAGCAGCACCTCCCGTCGGTCGCTCGACGAGACGAAAACGGACATCGAGCCGAGACAAGACCATGCCCGAATCGAACTGGGCGCGGAGCAGCGAAGTGCATCGGATGAGGCGGTGCCGGGAGCTCGAGCCACTGATCAACACACTGTCGCATGGGCAAACACCCCCAGTCAGCGACGGAGATCGGCCGATGTTCGAATGCATCACTGATGCAAAGCAATAGGCCGGCATCTCTGCCGGCCTATTTTAGAAGAATCCAACTGGGCGAGATCAGTATTTGGCTGCGATCGGGGGGGTGTTCCAACCGAAGCGGTAGTTCACGCGGAAGGTAACCATATCCACGTCCTGGCTGATGCGGTTGAGCGCACCGGCAACGATGGGGTTCGCCACTGAGAACGAGTTGTTTGAGTCACCCATGAACAGGTGGTCGTATTCAACACCGAAAGACCAGTTTGGTGTGAAGCCATACTCGAATCCGACGCCCACGGCACCACCCCAGCGGGTCGCGCTTGCGGAGGCCAGTTCAGCACCGGTAAGCGTGTCAAGTATGCCGAAACGATTGCTTACCACCGCCGCGCCGCCCTTCACGTATAGCAGCGACGAGTTCCAAGCGTAGCCGATCTGGCCGGTGAACAGGCCGATGCCATCAGTTTTTGTGCGGGTCGAGAACGCCGGAGCGAGGACGCTGACGCGCGTGTTGTTGAAATCCGCCCAATCACCCTGGGCTTCCAGCCCAAACACGAACTGGTTGGCTTGCCAACGGTAGCCGAGCTGCCCGCCGAAGACGCCTCCAGACCGATCGCGGCAGCCGTCAGAAAGGACTCCGCCAGCTACCGGAATGAAATCCCAACAATTGTGACTCTGACCCCAGCCCCCGTTGGCGCCAATGTAGAAGCCGGTCCAATTGTAAACCGGGGCCACAACCGGAAGGGGGGGCGCCTTGACAGCCATGTCAGCAGCCGAGGCGGGAGCGGCCATGCTCGTCAATGCAACTAGACCAACCGTAGTCAGAAAGAATTTCTTCATTGCTTCCTCTCCATCCAACTTCCAGTTGCAACTCTAAATACCTAGAGCCCGAAATTAGTGTACCAAAATGGCAACACTCCAGCGCAATCGGTCGCGAGCTACCGGTACAATTTGTTGCACCCTCTTCCAGCTGTCCCTGCAGGTGATCTTCATTCACGGGTTTCGGTCAGAAGTATTGACGTATTTCCGACAACGTTGCCGTTGTTGCCTTCCTTCATGCCACCCATGGTCATCTGAGCGGTGCTGAATAAGGAATACCAGTCGATGTTCGGGAGATTTGTCAAAGCGTAGAAGAGCACTTTGGCGCTAACCCAATGGTCGACCTGATGCAGATCTTCCCGACCTATTGGATTTGCTATGGCGCCCAACTCGAACACGAAGGGTGACGCCACCCACAACTCCGTTGAGTGTGTGGCGCCATTTGGACAGACAACGGTGTCGCAACAAATCCGATAGTGGCCGAACGATCGGCGATTCCTACTTGGAAGTTCGTATCGTGCTACTTCCCGTTTGTCGTCTGTGCGTTGTTATCGTTGATACTGGTCGGCTACACGCTTGCCGAGGAGCCCATGCGGTTTCTTTCAGGGCTTTTCCTTGCGGGCGCCAGCAACGGCCTGCTTTGTCTTCTCTACTTGTTCGTGCTGTTCATGAGTGATGTCGGGATCCGCAGTTTCTTTTCCCTGCTCCTGGCTAAGCCAGTGCGAAATGCTTCCCGATGCGATTGCGCGTCTCGGCGAGTGAGGAATGATGGTGCCGGCGGTAACGACCAACCCCTCCTGGAACTTTATGCGCGCGAAATTCTTCGCCTCCGTTTCATTCTCAAACGTTCTGGTTGACCGATGGCTTCGCCGTCGGACCAATGTCCCTCTCCTGGGCAATTCAAAAGTAACATACCAAGTAGGCGTCATCTTTGCCTCCCTGCTATGTGTCCCCAATGGTGGCATCTTCGTTCGCCCGAACGCCGCCGTTCCTACTACTATAGATTGTTTTTTAAAATTTACACACCTTAATACCCACAGATCAAAGACGCGGTTTTTATTGCCGCTTCAGTCTCAGCGGTAGCGGGGTACGATTAACTCGACGACGGAGGCGGAGGCGCTCGCCTCCCTCGATCTTAAGCCGCCGGGCGGGACGCCCTCCACTTCCTGGTGCGGCTCCAGATCCGCGGGCCTGATACCGACAATCGCCATCCTGTTTTCGATTTGATGTCAGTTATGATAATCGCGATATTTCCACTATGAGATCGCGAGAGCACAGTCGGGCCGTCCCATCAGCGTGAAACGATTAGAGTTTCAATCAGACTCAGTCGAACGTCGCTTATTCCGGTCTAAGCGGAGCCTTTGCGCTCTCAAGCGCTTTATCTCGTCATCAAGTGCGTCAATTTCATTGGTGAGCCGCGCGCTTTTGGATTCCGGCGCATCGGCCCTACGCAGTTTTTCCAGCGCTTTCTCGACGGACAGTTTGGGTATTTCAGCCATGGTAAACCTCATATCCAAGCGGCAAGCGTTGAGGCAGGTAGCAACCCGCCAGTCAAAATCCGGGGCAGCGTCTCGACCGACAAAGTCGCCCAGGGACGGAATCCCGTCGCTCGCCTGCTTCGCTTACTACTTCAAATCCAACGCAGACATTCGTTGATCTAGGTCAACATGAGTGGTTAGGGTGACGGTTGTGGTAGCCTGCCGCGCGGAACCGCCTGGGAGCATTGAGAAGCTTAGTCGAGCCCCATCGTCTTCCACTTGAAGGAACCGATCTGATGGAACGGCTGTCCCTCGACCCATTCGACGTTCTTCATCGGCGCATGGCCGACAGGTAACGCCGACGCCTTCGATCACGCTTCCGTCGATGCCGGAATCAGTCAAGATGCACAGCCCGAGTTTTCCAGGACTAGATGTGATCGCTGACCGACCATAGTAAAAGCACGGGAAGGCCTGCTCTGAAGGGGGCCCTTTGCCCCAAAAACTGAAGTCAGTTGCGAGACCGACAGGAGGTGCTCGATGGCCCCTTTTGCCGGTCCTATCCAGTAAGAGAGGGCAATGGCGCTTCAATTCCTTGTAGGCTGCGTCGTCAGCGTGATCAACATTATGATCCATGCGCTGGTGACCGTTGGGGCGGTCGGCATTGCCCGCACTGCGGGAGTGCGGAACACAGAGCGGCCGAGGTCGCACTTGATGGTCGTGATGGTCGCGACTGCCGTGGCCCTCATGTTGGCGCACACGCTGGAGGTTTTTGTTTGGGCTGCAGCCTATGCGATCGTTGGTGCGGCGCCTGCCGGCAGTGATCTGCTCTATTTCGCCTTCGTCAATTACACCACACTCGGTTACGGCGATATCACGCCGGTGCAAGCGTGGCGGCTGAGTGGGCCGATGACCGCGATGAACGGGATCCTGATGTTTGGCTGGTCAACTGCTGTCTTGTTCGAGGTGCTGCGCAAGACGCTCGAACATCTCGCATCGATCGGCGCAACGGGGTTCAGTTCTGCGCATCGAGGCTAGCGAGCTGCTGGTGTTCCAAAAGCACGATCTGGTGTTGATTGTCGTTATGAATCCGATGATGTCGAGTTCATGCAGCCGCGACAGCGCGCGTGACACCGTTTCCAGTGTCAGGGCGAGGTAGTCGGCGATGTCGCGCGGCAGTGGAATCACGCCAGCCGCTGGGAATGAGCTCATCGATGCTGGGGCTAAGGCCTCCTGCGCGACTATTTTGGTGCAGCGTTGCGTCAGGCCAGGCGGGGTCGGGGCGACGTCCTTTCCTTGATCCAGGTCAAGCAAATCGGCACCTGAGGTACCTACGGTGCTGGCGAGGGTCTCGAGCCGCCCAGTCCTTGCGCGGAGAGAACGTTGAACACGCAGATTCATCCGGTGGCTCCGCATCATCTGCCCTTCTACCTCGCTCCCGGGAGCGGGGTCGATGTCCTGATGGTGGTGATGGGCATCTTCCTGGTTGCCGTCCTGGTCTGGGTGGGCACGCTTTATCTGCGGCTGCATAGTTTGCCGGAGCGCATGGCGCACAAGTCGGAGAAGCTGCAATTCGAGGTCGTGGCCATTCTGGGCCTGCTGGCGCTCTTCACACACATCCACCTGTTCTGGGTTGCGGGGCTGTTGCTTGCCGTGATCGATATTCCCGACTTCGGGACCCCGCTGCGCCGCATTGCCAGTTCGGTCGAAAAGATCGCGGACACCGAGCCGAATCCCGGTGCTGAAGCGAAGGACGTAGCGACGTTAGCTCCCGCGCCACTTCGAACCGACGCCGCAGAACGGCGCGAGCGACACGAAGGAGGCGATAGGCCCCATGTTTGAGCTGATGATTTGCTCTTTGGTGACGATCCTGCCCGATTATCTTTACCGCCGCTATGGCCAGAATAAGCGGTTTGGCAAAGAGATCACGTTCTATTCGGTCTGGTACGAGCTCAGATGGGGCATCACCGGATGTCTGATGCTGACGATCTCGCTGATCACGATGATCTTCTATTTCCATCCATCAACCACCAGCGCCATGTTGTTCTTCCGGACGGTTCCAATTCTTCCCGAAGCGTCAGGACGCGTTGCAGAGGTCAATATCGGCTTCAGCGCGCCGGTGTCCCAGGGAGACGTGATCTTCAGGTTGGATAGTTCGAAACAGCAGGCGGCGCTTGAAACGGCCAGGCGCAAGATCGCGGAGGTCGATGCCGCAACAGTGGCCGCAGAGGTCGACGTCACGAAAGCGGCCGCCCAGATTCAGGAAGCGAGGAGCGCGCACCAGCAGGCCAAGGATGAACTGGATGTGAAGAGCGAACTGCAGCGTCGCAATCCCGGGATCGTGCCGCAGCGCGACATCGAAAAGCTGCAGGTGGTGGTGGATCAGCGGCAAGCCGGAATCGACGCCGCGGTGGCAACCAGGCAATCCGCGATCACGCGGGTTTCGACGCTCTTGCCGGCGGAGAAGGCAAGCGCCGAAGCGGCGCTGGCACAGGCCCAGGTGGATCTGGACAAGACCTTCGTCCGCGCCGGGGTGTCCGGTCGGGTCGAGCAATTCTTACTGCGCACCGGCGATGTGGTTAATCCCCTGATGCGGCCCGCCGGGATTCTCATCCCGGAGGGCGCGGGCCGGCGGGTGCTACAGGCGGGGTTCGGTCAGATTGAGGCTCAAGTCATGAAGGAAGGAATGGTGGCGGAGGCGACCTGCATCTCCAAGCCCTGGGTGATCATCCCGATGGTCGTCACCGCGGTTCAGGACTACATCGCCGCCGGCCAGTTCCGCGGAGGCGAGCAACTGATCGAAGCGCAGAACATCGCCAAACCGGGCACCATCCTGGTGTTTCTGGAGCCTCTCTACCAGGGCGGCCTTGAAGGGGTGACGGCCGGCAGCAGTTGCATCGTCAACGCCTATACCAGCAACCATGAAACGATTGTGGCCAAGGACACTAGCACCGGTCGGCGCATTGTGCTGCACGTCATCGACGGCGTGGGATTGGTGCATGCAATGCTGCTGCGGATCCAGGCGCTGCTCTTGCCGATCAAAACGCTGGTGCTGGGCGGTCATTGAGAGAAGCAAAAGGGAAGGGCCGATGATCGCGCCCGCAACCAGGCCGTGAGGGCGGCGGTCGAGCAGCCGTAGACCGTCAATGCCACGATCCGCATCCTTGGTGGCGAGAAGCTGGGCAATACCCGCTGCAAAGCGGATTGTCCTCATCATCAATGGTAGGCCAGCCGTCAGGCAAGTTTCAAAGTCAGTTGGATCGTTTGCGGGTCTCGGTGAGGGCTATGCACGAATCCGTACTTGCTAAACACCTTCAGCATGGCTGTGTTATCCGGCAGGACTTCCGCGGTCAGTTCCTGCAATCCGGCTTCGCTTGCGATTTTGATCAGGTGACGCATCAAGAGCGAGCCGATACCGCGTCCCTGCCATGCATCGACCACGACGAATGCCATTTCGGCCCGCCGTGGTTCGAATACGATGTAGCGACCGCCGCCGATGATGGTCGGTTTGCCATCCTCCTGCGCAACGGCAACAAGTGCGACGTGATGGTTGAAGTCGACCTTCATGAAGAAGTTGCGTTCTTCATCCGAGAACTTGCGCTTCATCGCGAAGAAACGGCGCTGCAGGGATTTGGTGTCTGTTCGTTCGATGGCGGCCAGCATGCCGGCCTCGTCGTTTGGTCGGAGCGCCCGGATTTCGACCGGGCTACCATCCCTCAGTTGCTGACGCTCGAAGTAGCTTGCAACGCCCGACATCGAAGCCCTTGTCAGGTTGACCCGCGGTAGGTCCAAGAAGGCCCAACCGGGCGGCCCTGCCATTGACATGGATCAAGAAGACTGTGCGAACGCCGCTTGTACGCTTGCTCTCAACGTCGCGCCCTTGAGATGGAGTGCGTCCTTGAAAACCTTTCGGCAAGTTATCTCCGGAGATGATATTATCCAGCTTGCGGTCCGGCTTGGGCTGCTTGCTCTCCTGATCTATTGGACGTTTCTGCTTATCCGCCCCTTCGTGCCGATCCTGGCGTGGAGCATCGTACTGGCCGTTGCGCTCTATCCGGTCTTCATCCGTCTCGCTCGAATTTTCGGCGGTCGCCCGAAGCTCGCGGCGACTATTCTCACCGTCATCAATCTCGGGATCGTCATCGGACCGGCCGCATGGATCGGCCTCGGCGCGGTGGACGGAGTGAAGGATCTTGCTGGACAGCTCGGCTCCGGAAATCTTGTCCTTCCTTCTCCGCCGGACAGCATCAAGGGATGGCCGTTGATTGGAGCGCCGCTCTACGAACTCTGGGTGAATGCTTCGAATAATCTCAGCGCCGTGTTGCGCGAAGTGGCGCCTTATCTGAAGCCATTCGCTGGAACGATGCTTGCGCTGGCCGGAAACGCCGGAGTCGGGACGCTGAAGTTTCTGATTTCAGTCGTGGTGGCAGCTCCATTGTTGGTATATGGACCACAGCTCGCTGCCGCCACCCGGAGTTTCCTGTCCCATGTCGACCCGGAGCGAAGCGAGTATTTTCTGGAATTGGCGGCCACTACGATCCGGGCCGTATCTCAGGGCGTCATCGGCGTCGCGATCCTGCAGTCCCTGCTGGCCGGGGTAGGATTCAAGCTGGCCGGGATTCCAAGTGCGGGCCTCCTGGCCCTTGCGGTTCTGATCCTTGCGATTGTCCAGATCGGGGCGGCTATCGTCATGTTCCCCGTCATTTTCTGGATCTGGACCGCCAAGGACTTTACGACAGCCCTGTGGTTGACGCTGTTCCTGCTGGTCGTTGGCGTGCTGGACAATGTGTTGAAGCCGCTGGTTCTGGGGCGCGGTCTGACAACGCCGACGCTCGTTATCTTCATCGGGGTGATTGGAGGAACGCTTGCGCACGGTATCGTCGGACTTTTCATCGGGCCGATCATCCTGGCGGTAGCCTGGGAGTTGACGGCAGCGTGGATACGCGAGGATCGATCCAGGCAGGTGCCGACGGCGGAGTGATCGTCACGATCGTGCGTGCGGCCGTCCGCATCGGGGAGCTCTGGCGATATTGACCTAGATCAAGCCTGTACCTGCGAACGAGGCTTCCATCAGTGGCGACGAACAGCGCCGGGACATGCCGATGGATAAGCCAGTCTTCCCAATTGACCCGATGTCGGGGCTTGTCGCCTCAGCAATGGAATACATGGTCGATGCGGGGCAACGTAGTGTCCTGTTCCTGGATATCCTGCGAAGGCGCGGCGACCAGTACCGCGAACATATCGCGCAAACGGCGCCGCACGTCCTGCACTATGCCGTCGAACTGATCATGGACGGTCGTGCGCTGGACGAGCCGGTGAACTACGCGCTGGTTCGCATCAAGCCGGCGGAAAATGTCGAGATCGATCCCAAACGGCGACCATTCATCGTGGTTGATCCGCGCGCGGGCCATGGTCCTGGAATTGGAGGATTTAAGGCTGACAGCGAGATCGGCGTTGCGATGAAGGCAGGTCATCCCTGCTATTTCATCGGATTTCTGCCGGAGCCGATGCCGGGCCAGACGATCGAGCGCATCGCTCGCGCCGAGGCTATATTCATCGAGAAGGTGATCAGCCGCCATCCGGAAGCTGATGGCAAGCCATGCGTGATAGGCAACTGCCAGGCTGGTTGGGCCGTCATGATCCTGGCTTCGCTACGCCCGGAATTATTTGGCCCCGTGATCATCGCCGGCGCGCCTCTTGCCTATTGGGCCGGTGTGCATGGCAAGTATCCAATGCGGTACCTGGGTGGCCTGCTTGGGGGGAGCTGGCTGACCGCACTCGTCAGTGATCTCGGCGCGGGGAAGTTCGACGGCGCCTGGCTCGTGCAGAATTTCGAGGGCCAGAATCCGTCGAATACTCTGTGGAGCAAACAGTACAATGTATTCTCGAAGGTCGATACCGAGGCCGACCGCTATCTCGAATTCGAACGCTGGTGGGGCGGGCATGTCAATCTGAATGCAGAGGAGATCCAGTTCATTGTTGACGAACTGTTCATCGGCAACAATCTTGCAGCCGGTCGCATCACGATGGCGAATGGCGAGCCGGTCGATCTGCGCAACATCAAGTCACCGATCGTCCTGTTCTGCTCCAAGGGTGACAACATCACCCCGCCGCAGCAGGCGCTGGATTGGATTCTCGATCTCTACGCCAACGTCGATGAGATCAGAGCGTACAACCAGACGATCGTTTACACCGTGCATGAAACCGTCGGCCATCTTGGTATCTTCGTTTCTGGCGGTGTCGCCAAAAAAGAACATGCGGAATTCTCGAGCAATATAGATTTGATCGATGTGTTGCCGCCGGGCCTCTATGAGGCGACGTTCGAAGCAAAAGGCGACGACACTGCGAATGTCGATCTCGCGGCAGGCCAATGGGTGATGCGTTGTGAGGCGCGGACGCTTGATGACATTCGTGCGATGGGCGGCAACTCGCCGGAAGACGAGCGACGATTTGCGACGGCCAAGCGCATATCTGAGATCAACCTCGCGGCCTATCGAAGGTTCGTCCAGCCGTGGATCAAGGGCACGGTCACACCCGAGATGGCGGAGTGCATGCAAAGCCTGCATCCGTTGCGGCTGCAGTATGAAGCATTCAGCAGCAAGAACCCCTTTCTGGCTGTCGTGAAGCAGATGGCCGAGAAGGTTGAAGAGGGGCGCAAGCCGGTTGCAGAGGATAATCCGTTCCTGGCATCTCAGGAGCGGATCTCGAACCAGATCGTTCACGCACTCGACACCTGGCGCGACTCTCAGGAGGCGCTTGGCGAGGCAATCTTTCTTGCCGTGTTTGGCTCGCCGGCGCTGCAAGCGGCTGTAGGAATTGATCCGCAATCCAAGCCATCCCGGCGACGGGGGATGTCTGCGCAATACCGCGATATGCTCAAAATTAGGATTGCCGAGCTGAAGTCGCGGATCGGCGAGGGCGGCCTGCGGGAAGCGGGAATTCGCGGCCTACTCTATGTCGGATCAGCGCGGGGATTGGTCGACGAGCGAAGTCTTGAAGCCCTGCGCCGGCTCCGCCGCAACGAGAGTGCTGCGAGTATGAGTTTGACGCAGTTCAAGACGCTGGTCCGCGAGCAGTTTTTTATGCTTCTTTTGGACCAGGAGGCAGCACTGGCCGCCATTCCGAAGCTCTTGCCCAGCAACGTCAATGAGCGGCGCGCTGTTTTTGAAGCCATTCGCGAGGTGTTGTCGGCGAGCGCCGAGATCTCGGGGGAAGTCGCCAAGCGGCTGAAGCGCCTCGGTGAACTGTTCGGGGTCGAGGCGGCCTGATCGTCTGAGTTAATACTCAGACGTGGCGACATCGATACACAGCTTAGTCAGGACGCTTTACCGCGCAGTTCATTCGTCCTCTTGCGTAGGTACACAAACCAGTACGCCGCGGCGACCATGAGCGAGCCTCCGACGATGTTTCCGATTGTGACCGGAACCAGATTGCCGATGAAATTGGCCCAGGTGAGATCAGGAAAGTCCGATGCTCTCATGTTCACAGCGTTCCAGAATGATTCTGGCGCGCCGGCCTTGATGAATAGTCCCATCGGAATGAAGTATACGTTCGCGACGCAATGCTCGAATCCCGCCGCGGCAAATGCCGCCACTGGAGGCACTGCCGTTAATACCCGATCGACATTTGTTCTGGCGCTGTAACACATCCAGATCGCAAGGCACACAAGCGCGTTGCACATGATGCCAAGCGTAAAGGCCGGCAGAACCGGCAGAGCGGCTTTGGCATTCGCTGTGTTCAATGCGGCGAGGCCAACGGCGCCGCCGCCGAACGTATACTGCGTCGTCAGATACATCAGGGCCGCCGTCAGAACAGCTCCAATGCAGTTTCCGATAAAAACAAGAACCCAGTTGAATAGCAGCGCGCGGGTCGTCACTTTTCCACTCGCCCATGCCATGACAATGAGATTGTTACCGGTGAAGAGCTCTGCGCCTGCGATGATGACCGCGATGATGCCGACACAAAACGCCAGGCCGGCCAGCAGCCGGCCGATCCCGTAAGGAAGAGCTGCTGACGATACCAAAGTGCCGTCGGGAGCAATCGTCACCATTGTGCCGGCCGTGACGGTGGTAGCAAAGATTGCGCCGAACGCAACGAAGGCGCCGGCAAGGATGCTCAATACGAAAGAGACCATAGGATCCAGGGATGCCCGTTTGATGCCGCTCTCCTCGGCCAGAGCGGCCATCGTCGCAGGCATGACCGCTTCGAATGTCACGGTCTGAAGCGAGGAAGTGTCGGTGCGGGACAATGGCGTTTCCATTGGGGTGTTATCCCGACGGGCTGCCGACGGTCAAAAGGCCGATGATCTGGACCGAGATCACTTTCACGAGGGTCATGGACGGAAAAATCATGGCGTATCCGATGTCAGGTCGCTCAGTCGGCGCCATCTTGGTTGAATAGACCAGAATGGCCGGATTGCCGGTTGCGCCGGACGCCACGCCAACCAGATCGTCAAAGGGAATTTTGAGCAGGTAGTGGCCGGCCACCAGGACGATCAAGGTGGTCGTGAGGAGGACCGCAACACCGATGAACAGCATCGTTAGTCCGGATTCCGCGACGGTACGGACAAACGGTTGTCCGGCATTGACGCCAACAGTTGCGAGGAAAATCGCAAGACCAAAATTTCGAAGTACAATATTGGCGGGCAGCGGCATGGTCCAAAGCAATGGGCCGGTACGGCGTAACTTGCCGAGAATGAGAGCCACGATCAGCGGGCCGCCACCAATGCCGAGGGTGACGACGCCAACCCCCGGAATGGGAATTGGAATCAGGCCCAGTAGCACCCCGAGGACCATTCCGATGCCTAGCGACACATAACTGAATTCGGCGGCCGCTTTGACGGTGTCGCCGAAGTGGCGGCGGATGTCCTCTTTGCGGTCGGGAGGCGTCAGGATTCCGACCCGGTCGCCGAACTCCAGCATCAGGTCGGGTGTCGGCACGAGGTCGGTATCATAGCGGCGAACATGCAGCACATGGGCGGGGTAGCCTTTAGGCATCGGTAGACGGGCGAGGGGTACGCCGACAACGTTGGCTTTCCCGACGAAGACGCGGATGTAGTCGAGATCGGCGCGGTCGCGAGCCAGCCGGCCGGGCTCCAGTGTTCCCAGTCGGGCGGCTGCTTTTGCAATGGCGTCTTCGCGCGAGGCCACGACCAGAAGAGCATCACCGGAAGATAGGATGGTATCGGGGGTGGGAACAAAATTGTGGTCGGCCTTCCGGATCATGGTGACTTGCAGGTCACTGAGCGATTCAGCGATCAGGTCGCCAAGCCGCTGGCCGGCAAAGCTTGGGCTAATCGAAATCTCACCCATGTGGAAGCGTTGCGCTCGAGCCGGAAACTTCGGCTTAACGATACGCGTCATGAAATAGATGCAAAGAATCGGGCCGATCACGCCGAACGGATACGAGATAGAATAGCCAATCGACGGGTCCTTGTTTTTCACGGTGTCCAGCGCCGCCTGGAGCGTCGCGGTACTCGTCATTGAACCCGCGTAGATACCGAGCGTATGGCCGACCTTGATCCCATAGACGTGTCCGAGGCCGAGAGCGACGAGCAACCCCGCTAAGCAGGCGACCAGTGCCAACAGATTATACTTACGTCCGGCGCCACCCATGCCCTCGAAGAATTGGCGGCCATAAAGGATACCGATCCCGTAAAGGAACATGATCAGGCCCGTCAGACCGATCGGTCCGATGATCTGGGCTTTTGGAGCGAATGCGCCGAGTGCGAGGCCGACGAAGAGGACTGCGCCAACTCCGAGAAGAATCCACCGATGCTGATCTGGCCAATAAGATAACCCAATCCGATTGCGAGAAAAGCCGTCAATATAGGTTGGCTTCCGATGATGTCGCGAGCTAGATCCAACATGGTTGATCTCCTCTGGCGATGGCGGATCCGTCAACGAACCTGACAGCCTGCGGCTCGGAATTGTTCGATCACTCTGCTCACCAGATCAGGGGTCGGCGTCGGGGTATTGCGGAGCTTGTACTCGAGATCCAAAGCCTCCCATTTGAACAGGCCCATCTGATGGAACGGCTGTACCTCGACCCATTCGACGTTCTTCATGGGGGCGACGAAGCGAGCGATGCCTTCGACATTCGCGGGATCATCGGTTTCGCCTGGAACAAGCGTGAAGCGGACCCACGTTGGCTTCGACAATGATGCGAGGCGCTCTGCGAAACGCAATGTTGGTGCGAGATCGCGGCCGGTCACTCTGCGGTAGGTCGCGGGATCGGAACTCTTGATATCGAGCAGAACGAGGTCGATATTGGATACATAGGCATCATCCGCACGATCACCGAGAAAGCCGGATGTCTCAATCGCTGTGTGCAGGCCCATTTTTTTTGCGCCGGAAAATATGCGCCGTGTGAAGGCCATTTGCACCATCGGTTCGCCGCCCGATATCGTCAAGCCGCCGCCCAACTCGCGAAGAGCCGGTGCGAAACCGCTCAGACGACTGAGGACCTGATCGACCGACACGTAAGTGCCGTCCTTCAGGTGCCAGGTGTCCGGATTATGGCAGTATGTGCATCGAAGCAGGCAGCCCGATACAAACAGGACGACACGCAGGCCCGGTCCATCATAGCGAGATGACGTCTCGTATGAATGGCAGTAGCCAAACGAACCTTCCTCGTCCTTCAGCTTGTCCTCATCAGGGGCGTCGGGCGATAATCTCGCTCGGAGGTCATAGCGACTTCCGGATTCGAGCGGCTGCACGGTTGACATTTGAGTCCTCGCTAAATCTGGCCGTGGAAGGTACGGCTGATCACATCCCTTTGCTGCTCCGGCGTCAGGCGGATGAAATTGACGGCATAGCCTGACACCCGGATCGTGAGTTGCGGGTATTTGTCAGGATTTTTCATCGCATCTTCGAGCGTCTCACGGTCAATCACGTTGAGGTTCATGTGGAACCCACCGCGATTGAAGTAGATGTCGAATGCCTTCACTGCCTCATCGAGAAGCTGTGCTTCTGACAAATGCGCTTTCTGCGGAGCAACCGACACGGTGTAGCTGATGCCGTCTTGCGCATCGTTGTAAGGCAGTTTCGCGACCGAGAGGCAGGAGGCGAGCCAACCGTGGCTGTCTCGCCCATGCATGGGGTTCGCGCCCGGGCCAAACGGTTCACCCTTGCGGCGGCCGTCCGGTGTATTCCCTGTGGCCTTGCCGTAAACGACGTTCGACGTGATCGTGAGAACACTTTGCGTGTGCGTCGCGTTGCGATAGGTCGGATGCTTTCGAAGCTTCCCCATGAATTTGGTGACAATCTTCGATGCGATCTGATCAACCCGGTCGTCGTTGTTGCCGAATTGTGGGATCGCGGTATTTCCTTCATTCTGATAATCGACGATCAATCCGCTGGCGTCGCGATTGACGCGTATCTTGCCATACTTGATCGCGCTGAGACTGTCTGCGACCACAGAAAGTCCAGCTATTCCAAACGCCATCGTTCGCAGAATGTCGCGATCATGGAGCGCCATTTCCAAGCGTTCATAGAAATACTTGTCGTGCATGTAGTGGATGCAGTTCATCGCATGGACATAGGTGCGGGCCAGCCACTCCATTGTGGTGTCGAACTTCGCCATCACGTCATCGAAGTCGAGGAAATCGCCGGTGACGGGCTGGGTTTTGGGCGCAACCTGATCGCCGGAAACCTCGTCGCGGCCGCCGTTGATCGCGTAGAGTAGCGCCTTTGCAAGGTTGACGCGGGCACCGAAGAATTGCATCTGCTTGCCGAGCCGCATGGCCGAAACGCAGCAGGCGATGCCGTAGTCGTCACCCCACAACGGGCGCATCAGGTCGTCGTTCTCGTACTGAAGCGAGGACGTGTCGCGACTGACCTTGGTGCAGTAGCGTTTGAAGGCCGCAGGCATGTGATTTGACCAGAGAATTGTAATATTAGGCTCGGGCGCCGGGCCGAGATTGTAGAGCGTGTGCAGCATGCGATAGCTGCTCTTGGTCACGAGCGCGCGGCCATCCAGGTCCATGCCTCCGACGCATTCGGTTGCCCAATAGGGGTCGCCGCTGAACAGCGCGTCATATTCGGGCGTGCGCAGGAATCGAACGATGCGGAGTTTCTGCACCAGCTGATCCCAAAGCTCTTGCGCCTGGTTTTCGGTAAGGATGCCTGCCTTCAGGTCACGTTCGATGTAGATGTCCAGGAAGGTCGAGATGCGGCCAATGGACATTGCGGCTCCGTTGGCCTCCTTGATTGCGCCAAGGTAGGCGAAATAGGTCCACTGGAAGGCCTCCTTTGCATTCACAGCCGGCTTCGAAATATCGAAGTCATACAGTTTCGCCATTGAGGCGAGATCCTGCAGGGCGCGTATCTGCTCGGCTAATTCCTCGCGTACCCGGATAACCTCGTCGGTTGGCCACATGTCGTCGATTTGCGATCGTTCCGCGCGCTTGGCCTCGAGCAGCCGATCCGTGCCGTAGAGGGCGACACGTCTGTAGTCGCCGATGATCCGGCCGCGGCCGTAAGAATCCGGAAGTCCGGTAATGATCCCAGATCTCCGGCAATTCATGATTTCCGGCGTATAGGCATCGAACACGCCGTCATTGTGCGATTTTCGATACTTCGTAAAAGCTTCGTGGACCTGCTGATCGGGTTCAAAGCCGGCGGCCTTGAGACCTGCCTCGACCATGCGCAGGCCGCCAAAGGGGAATATCGCGCGCTTGAAAGGCTGGTCGGTCTGCAGGCCGACGATGACTTCATTCTCACGATCGATATAACCTGCCTTGTGGGCCAGCATTGTCGACGGAGTTTTGGCATCAACCGCCAAAACGCCCTTCTTTCGCTCATCTGTGAAGTACGGTTGGAGCCGCGCCCAGACTGCTTTGGTCCGGGGTGATGGTCCGACGAGAAAGTCTTCGCCGCCGGAGTAGGGCGTGACGTTGCGAGCGATGAAATCACGAACGTTGATGGAGTTGACCCAGTCGCCGGGGGAGAACCCTCTCCAGCAATCTCCGGCATCAACTTCCTTCCTCAAAGCTGCACTGGCTTTCATGAATTTTCTCCCAGCGAGATAGAATTTGTTGATTTCCGGGATCGCGGTCGACCTGGAATCGCGAAGAGTGATCCGAAACGAATTGATCACTGTGGCAACGAACTGCCGGAACTTAGCTAATCACAGGACCATCAGAGGTCCGTGGTATTGACCTAGATCAATAGTCCGTCGCAGGGAGCGTTTCTGATCTGATCGAAAAGGCCGGAGTGTCAGCCAGGAGCAATACCATGAAGGTTTTGCCAACAGACCAAAGCAAGGCTCGGAGCAAGTACGATCGCCTGATGACCGCGGTGAAGGCCGTAGAGCCGGTTCCGACCATTGTCGTGCACCCCTGCGACGAAACATCTCTTCGTGGCGCCGTCGATAGCGCGCAAGCAGGCATTATCCGTCCGGTGCTGGTCGGACCGGAGTCCAAAATCAAGAATGTGGCGAGCAAGTACGGCCTCGACATCAGTGGATTCGAGATCGTCGACGTCCCCCACAGCCAGGCGGCCGCGACCAAGGCTGTCGATCTCATTCATGCCGCCAAGGGCGAAATGCTGATGAAGGGCAGCCTGCACACCGACGAACTGATGCGCAGCGTCACCGCCAAGATCAATGGACTACGAACCGAGCGGCGGATCAGTCATATTTTTGTGATGGACGTTCCAGCCTATGCGGAAACAATATTTGTGACCGATGCTGCAATTAATATCTTCCCGGATCTCGATGGCAAAAGAGACATCGTTCAGAACGCCATCGATCTTTATACGCAAGCGGGATTTGGCACATTGCCGCGAGTCGCAATCCTGTCTGCGGTCGAGACCGTCACCACCAAGATCCCATCGACGATCGATGCAGCCGCGCTCTGCAAGATGGCCGATCGCGGACAGATCACCGGCGGTCTGCTCGACGGGCCGCTCGCGTTCGACAATGCGGTCGATGCGGAAGCGGCGAGGATCAAGGGTATTACGTCTGAGGTTGCAGGACGGGCGCAAATCCTCGTTGTTCCCGACCTCGAGGCTGGGAACATGCTAGCAAAGAACCTCGTCTATTTCGCCAAAGCCGATAGCGCAGGAATCGTGCTCGGGGCGAGGGTGCCTATTGTGCTGACCTCCAGGGCAGATTCGCCGCGCGCGCGCATGGCGTCCTGCGCGATCGCTGCTCTGTATGCCGCCGCCCGGCGTCGGTATGCTCCAATAGCCGCAGCGTGATTGCCATGGATACGATTCTTGTCGTCAATGCCGGCTCATCGAGCGTCAAGTTCCAAGTCTTTGCGATAGAGCGGGAGGGGCAACTCCAACGACAGATTAAAGGTCTGATGGATGGGATCGGTAGCCGCCCGCGGCTGCGGGCGACAGGCGAGGGTGATCATCTGATGATTGACCGCGTGTATCCGATCGAAACCGTCCCGGATGTTGCGGTCGGACTTGCTGTTGCGGGCGAGTGGCTGCGCGAGGAGTTGGAAATCAATCCGATCGCCGTCGGGCATCGCGTTGTACATGGTGGCCCGGATTACGATCGGCCAGTCCTTGTTGATCATGACCTCGTTATGCGCCTGGAGCGGTTCGCCCCGCTGGCGCCGCTGCATCAGCCGCACAATCTGGCACCGATCAAGTCGATCCTGACCAAGTTTCCGGAGCTTCCGCAAGTTGCGTGCTTCGATACGGCATTCCACCGCACGCATGGACCATTGGCCGATCACTATGCGATCCCCCATCAGCTGCATGCCGAGGGAGTTCGCCGCTATGGCTTCCACGGCCTTTCCTATGAGTATATCGCGAAGACGTTGGTGCAGGTGGCTCCGAACATTGCAAAAGGGCGAGTGATCATCGCCCATCTTGGCAGTGGCGCGTCAATGTGTGCGTTGAGGGACGGGCATAGCGTCGAGAGCACCATGGGGTTCACTGCGCTTGATGGGCTGCCGATGGGCACGCGACCAGGACAGATCGACCCGGGCGTCGTCCTGTACCTTATTGCTGAAAAGGGCATGTCGGCGTCGAGTGTGCAGAAGTTCCTCTATCAAGACTGCGGATTGAAGGGGCTTTCCGGTATTAGCAGCGACATGCGCGAGCTGCAGGGAAACGAAGATCCGCAAGCGATCCTGGCGGTCGAATACTTTGTTCACCGGATCGGTCTCAACGCCGGCATGCTTGCGGCCGCGCTGCAAGGTCTCGATGCTTTCGTCTTCACGGGGGGCATTGGCGAAAACGCGGCGCAAATCCGGGCACGGATCGTGGCGAGATTGGCCTGGCTCGGGGCTGCGCTCGACATTGACGAAAATGTGCGCCACGCGCGGCGGATATCCAGTTCCGACAGTAGCATTCCAGTGTATGTGGTCGCAACGGACGAGGAATTGATGATCGCGCATCATACGCTGATGCTGTTGACGGACAAATCAGTGGCCGGTTCGAAACGCGAGAGAGCGTCATGAATATCCCCGTATTCCCGGATGCAAAGGTTGCCCTTAAGGGAAAGAAAGGTCTCATTGTCGGCATCGCCAATGATCAATCGATTGCCTGGGGCTGCGCCAAGGCATTCCGGGCACTGGGAGCCGATCTGGCAGTTACCTATCTGAACGACCGTGCGAAGAAGCACGTCGAACCGCTGGCCAAGGTCCTGGAATCTCCAATCTTCATGCCGCTGGACGTGAGTGTTGCTGGTCAGATGGAGCAGGCCTTTGAACGAATCAAGAAAGAGTGGGGGCGGCTCGATTTTGTACTGCATTCGATTGCCTTTTCCCCGAAGGAGACACTGCACGGGCGGGTCGTTGACGTTGAGCGAGACGGATTTTTAAAGACCATGGATATTTCGTGCTGGTCATTCATCCGCATGGCGCATTTGGCAGAGCCGCTAATGAAAAATGGCGGGACACTTTTCACGATGACCTATTACGGCAGCCAGATGGTGGTCCAGAACTACAATGTGATGGGAGTGGCGAAAGCAGCACTTGAAGCTGCGGTGCGCTACATCGCTGCCGAATTGGGTCCGAAAGGGATCCGCGTGCACGCAATTTCACCCGGGCCACTTGCGACACGCGCGGCGTCCGGAATCCCCGAATTCGATGAATTGATGGACAAAGCGCAATCGAAGGCGCCAAGCCGCAGTCTCGTCAGTATCGATGATGTCGGAAATGCGACGGCATTTTTGGCACTGGACGCTGCAAAGCTCATCACCGGCGATGTCATGTACATCGATGGCGGTTATCATATCATCGATTAGATTTATCGGATCGCGGTCCTGCCACTGGTCCGCTAACGAAGGTGTAAAATGGTCAGTTCTGCAGATCGAGACTGGCGAGGCGTTTGCGGTCGAGGATTATGATCTGGCGCTGGTTGTTGCCGATGAATCCGAGAATGCCGAGATCATGCAGCCGCGACAAAGCCCGCGAGACGGTTTCCAGGGTCAATCCAAGATAATCGGCAATGTCGCGTCGGCACATCGGCAAATCCATTGCCCCGGCCGCGGTGAGACGACGATCCATCTCGGTCAGGAAGGTTGCGACACGCTCCAGCGATGTCTTGCGCCCGAGCAGAAGCATGTGATCTTCCGCATGCTGGAGGCTGTTTGTGGTCATGGTAAGAAGGTTGCGGGCGACCATAACGTCGCTCTTGGCCACCGCTTCGAGGCTTTGCCGCTGCATCAAGCGCACGATGGTGTCGGTGATGGCCTCCGTGGTAAACCGATGCGAGGCGCCGTTCTCGAGGCCAAAAATATCACCGGTCAGATGAAACGCGCTGATCTGGCGACGGCCATCTGAGAGCAATTTATAGCTGCGAACCGCGCCAGTCTTGATTTGATAGATATAATCTGCCGGCTCCTTCTCGCCGTAAATCTCGCTACCTTTCTTGTAGGTGAATTCGCTCAATGTGATTTTTGCGTCCCAACAACTCCTCATGCCCAATTTACTTAGTGCATTGGGAGGCGCTACCGGTTTGGAGTTGACGCGGGTAAACATTACGCCCTCCTGACAGAACGCTATTTTTAATCCAAGTGCCTTTAGCCTCGGCCACGCAATGTCGATTGCTTTCGCGCAGTTCACGGCAACGCGTCATCCCGACTTATGTTCCATAGGTCAGTTACGCCGGGAACTCTGTAGCCCTGAGCGGCTTTCGCTCTTGTCTGGAAATTACAGAAATAGACATGTCAGTAATGCTGTCGTTTTACTGGATCTGTGCCCTTGGACCTTGTTTCGGACGGTAATTGAGTCTTCACAGCACCCTGGAGAAAAGGGTGCGGACTGCCGAGCGGAAGCGAGTTTGTGATCGCTAGGCTCTGCTAAGGGACCAACGCATGCATCCTCCAGGCCGGCTTCCGCGCTTTTTGCCTCCGATGGGTTGGCTCAAAGATTACCAGCTGTCCTGGCTGCCGTCGGACGCGATTGCCGGAATCACCCTTTGTGCATACGCGATCCCTGTTTCGCTCGCCTATGCAGACCTTGCCGGTCTGCCGCCAGAGGTCGGCATTTACGGATATCTGCTGGGCGGCATCGGTTACGCGCTGCTCGGCTCATCACGCCAGCTTGCGTTTGGTCCGACGTCGGCGATTTCCTTGATGATCGCTGGCGCGGTTGGCCAACTCGCTGGCGGGGATCCTGCGCGGTATATACAGATCGCCAGTCTTGTCGCATGCGCGGTGGCGCTGCTGTGCCTGATCGCCTTTGTGTTTAAGCTGAGCCTGCTCGTCCGCCTCATTAGCGACAGCATCCTGGTCGGATTCAAGGCAGGGGCGGGGCTCACGATCATTATGACCCAACTGCCGAGCCTGTTCGGCGTTGCAGGCGGCGGGCATAATTTCTTCGATCGCGCTATTCGGCTTTTTGGCCAACTGGCAGACACCAATCTGCTCGTCCTGGCCATCGGTGTTGTTTCGATCGGGTTTTTGTTTCTCGGCCAACGTTTGTTGCCTGGTAAGCCGGTCGGCCTCACCGTCGTGACGGTATCGATTATTGTTGCATCGGTCTTTGGCTTCTCATCGTTGGGGGTGCCTATTACGGGGACGATCCCAGCAGGCTTGCCAAGTCTCGGAGTGCCTGCGTTTGGGCTGCTGGAAGTCGAGGATCTGTTCCCGATCGCAGCCGGATGTCTCCTGCTGGCGTATGTTGAGGGTATTTCTGCAGCACGAAGCTTTGCAGCGAAGCACGGATACAGCATCGATGTGCGGCAGGAGTTTTTGGGGCTAGGTGCTGCCAATCTCGCGGTGGCCTTCGGTCATGGCTATCCTGTCGCGGGCGGCTTGTCACAGTCAGCCATCAACGATTCCGCCGGAGCCCGCACACCGCTGGCGCTGGTGTTCTGCTCGATCATGCTTGCGCTTTGCCTGCTCCTCTTCACGGGCTTGCTGACCAATCTTGCCAAGGCGGTGTTGGCTGCCATCGTGTTCGATGCCGTGTACAAGCTGGTGGATATTCGCGCTCTGGTGCGGATGTGGAAGATTAGCCGGATTGACTTCTACGCCGCCACCGTTGCTCTCGTTTCTGTGCTGCTGCTTGGCATCCTCCAGGGCGTTCTTCTTGCGGCGCTGGCATCTATCTTTCTACTGCTCGCCCGCGCGTCGCGGCCGAACGTGGCGTTCCTTGGGCGGCTTCCAGGAACTGGCCGCTATTCCGACAGCGCCAGTCATGAAGATGTCGAGCCGTTGGGTGATATTGTAGCATTCCGGCCCGAAGCTTCGCTGCTCTACATCAACGCCGAAACTATTCTTGAAGCAGTTCTGAACACGCTTGGCAGATCTCCCGATGTCAGGCTTGTTGTCTGCGATCTCTCTGCATCGCCCTATATCGATCTGGCGGGATCGCAGATGCTGCACGAATTGCACGGTGAGCTGGCGTGCCGACATATAGCATTCAGTATCGTCGGCGCTCATTCTCAGCTTCGGGATCTGCTTCGTGCGGACGGTCTGGCAGAAAAGACCGATAGCGCCGAGTGGCTCCGAACGGTCGATAGCGTGCTCGGCGAGCACAGGGCCGGTCACTGACCTTCGATCGTCCTGACATCCTTGGCTGGCTTGACCTGAATCAAAGGAGTGAGCGGTCACGCCAGCAAGATGAGTCTCTGTCGTCGCCGCAGGTCCTTTTGTCCAACTAGTATTTTCACGAGAGTTTTGGGAGGAGAGACGATGACAAAACTGAGTGTGCGAGTCGCTCTGGTGGTTCTGTCGGGCTTGCTTGGATTGGCTGCTTTCAGCGGACCATCACGGGCGGAAACGGGGTCCGTTGCCGTCATCTTTACCAAGGGTGGTTTCATTGTCGGCGTTGGCGGAGGCGAGGGAGTGCTCACTTTCCGGGGCAGACGCTATCCGTTCACCGTATCCGGTATGAGCGTTGGCGCTACGATCGGCGCCTCCACCACTAAGTTTGTTGGTCGAGCTCTCAACCTGAGGGGACCCGGATCGATTGAAGGGACTTACAGCGCATTCGGAGCCGGTGGAGCGGTTGCCGGCGGCGCTGCAGGTGTTCAGTTGCAGAATGCCAATGGTGTGATTTTGCAGCTCAGCGGGCCAAGGGTCGGCGTCGAACTGTCGGCAGCGGTGTCCGGTGTGACGATACGATTGAAGTAGACCAGTAACGGCAGGAGCCATCCTGTGTTTTTAGTACCGAACGGGGACAAACGCCATCCCGCGCAAGCCGACCCGATCGTCATAGTGTCCCTTGTTAGAGCGTTTCGGCAGTTTGATTTTATCGCGCCGCAGCTTCTTGTAAGGGATGAGGCTTAACAAATGCGCGATGCAGTTCAGCCGAGCGCGGCGTTTGTCGTCGGAGCGGATGATGTACCATGGAGCGTGCTTGGAGCTTGTTGCCTTGAACATCAGGTCGCGCGCCCGGGAGTAGTCGTACCAACGCCGGTAGGATTCTGTATCCATCGGGCTGAGTTTCCATTGCCGAAGCGGATCGTCGATGCGAGCCCGGAAGCGGCGCTCCTGCTCCTCCATCCCAACCTCGAGCCAAAGCTTGATCAGGATAATGCCGCCTTCGATGACATGTTTCTCTATTTGGGGACATAGCGACAGGAAACGTTTGTGTTCGGCGGGCGTGCAGAATCCCATCACATACTCGACGCCGGCGCGATTGTACCAGCTACGGTCGAAGATGATGATTTCGCCAGCAGCAGGGAAATGCTGCATGTAGCGTTGAATGAACAGTTGTGACTTCTCGCGATCGGACGGCGTTGGAAGGGCGACAACACGAAAGACGCGTGGACTGACTTTCTCTGTGATCGCCTTGATTGTGCCGCCCTTGCCCGCAGCATCCCGGCCTTCGAACAGAATAATTACGCGCAGCTTGTTTACTTGAACCCATTCCTGCAGATGACAGAGCTGAACCTGGAGTTTCTCAAGCTCCTTCTCGTAAGCCTTTCGTTTCATCGGTGGCGCACCTTCATCCATGGCCATGCAATCTCCTAGCCTTATCCATCGCGTGTCATCTAATCACCCCAAGAGATGGTGATGCCGATGTCGCCCGGGACGCCACCGGGAAAATCGATGACCTGGTAACGGATTCGGTAGCCGCGTGGCTTTAGGTAGTCGGTCCAGAGTTGGAAGACTTCCTTCGGGATGCCGGTCAGTGTTGCTTCCCAACCGGATTCCTGTTGGTTGATGGCACGGCCCCTGTCGGTGCACAGCGAGTTGGGAAAGCGGTACACCATAACCTCGGTCATTCCGTTTCGTACCGCACGCTGAATGACAGTCGATGCTAGCTTGACCTTCTCCTCCTCAGAAAGGCCGGAGGGCTTGCTGAGGCGCTCGATCAGTGCTTGCTTCTCCGCCTCAGCGATAGTTGCGCGGCGCACGTACTCATCGGCCTTTTCTGCGTCCCTGAGCGCGGCCTCTTTCTGAATCTGCTTAGCGTTGGGGATCAATTCATCAATCTTCACGGACATGGCGACGTCTCCTGCAGATCGTGTACGCGACGCTAGGACTGGCCGAGATTGGATCGTTTGATCCAAATCAATGGACACCTGGACGAAGGAGCGCAGTTTTCACCTTGAAGGTGTGTGTGGAGTTGGCGAGCGCCATGCTGTCCCCCAAAGCGTTGCTTCTGATCAAGACAGTGATCCCCGGGCGGCCATTGATAGGGATGATCGGAATGAGTAAAAATCTCATGCTCATATCAGCCACGCTCGTTTCCATCAGTATGACGTCGCCACATGCGTGGGCATTCGATCTCACCGGCGCATGGGCTACTAGTCTCGAGCAGTGCAGTAAGGTTTTCGTGCGGCAGGGGCGAGCGAAGCAGATAACCTTCACGAGGTTTCCCGGCACCCATGGCGGTGGCTTCATCGCTGAATCCAATCGCCTGAGGAGCAAGTTCGAAAATTGTTCGATAAAGTCTAGGAAAGATGAAGGACAGAATATCAACATCGTGGTGAGCTGCGCCTCCGGGATTTTGCTTTCGAAGGTTCAGTTCTTCCTGAAAGTGGTCGATGACAATAGCTTGACGCGCTTGTTCCCCGGGATCGATGGAATGGAGGTCACCTATCACCGCTGCCAGATCTAGGGCGCGCCAATACGAGTTATTTCGGTTCGGAGGCAGAGTTCTTCGTCTTCAATGAAGTGCGCTACGGACAGCAACGGGCGCCAACATTTCGTCGAACCGATCGTCCCTCATGACGTAGTGTTTGTTTCGCGGCGAGCGGCGGGATGGGGATAGTTAGAAATTGTCTTTGTGCATTTGTATCGTGGCGCTGTCAGGGAGAGTAAGATGATCAGATTGATTGCTGTTGCATGCTTCGCTTTATCGGTTGCTACGTCGGCGCAAGGCATGACGCCTATGCCGGTTCTTCAGCTAGACGGCATGGTCACGCAAGTCGCTGTCGGTTGCGGCCCGGGCAGGACACGAGTCAACGGCGTGTGCGTGGCAAGAACAACCATCCGTCAGACCCGCCGCGCTGTCCGCAGGTGTGTACGCTGGCGGGGAGGCGCTTGCGCCTTGTACCGGTGAAGGGGGCGGTGGCGCGATCGACGTCACCTGGTCCCTTTGAAAGGGTAGTTGTCTGACTTATCCCGACGTCCTCTGGTGGTGATGGCGGCGCTGTTCGCGCGTCCATTGGGGTAACGCTCAGAGAGCCGCGAGTATCTGAAGAGCCCTGATCACCGGGGCCATTGTGGTACGGCTCAACGGTTCTTGGGTTGGAGCCGATCGAGGCGACGCCCCCTCCATCGTATGCAGGATTTAATCTCCCGCCGAATAGGTTATTGGCGCTGCGAGTTTGATCTGATTTTATCGTAATTTAGGCGTATAAGTTAAACTTAGATTTGCGGTTTTGAAAGTGCATCATCGTGGAACACGGGCAGCCCCGCGCCGTGCAGAGCGAGCGTCACGCCGCCATCAGGCTACTCCAGGTCTTGATGGTGGCATCGATCGTGCTGCCAGTGATGTTGTTTATCGTTACCGCTTGGGTGGATTACCGCAACTTTGAGCGCCTCACCAACGAGCGCATCGCTCGCTCGCTTGATGTCCTGCATGAGCATTCGCTCAGGGTGTTGGAAACGAACGAGCGTGCTTACGCAGAAGTCAACGAGGTCGTGCGCGGCATGTCGGATAACGACATCCGCCTGCATGAAGCTGCCCTGAGCAAACGGCTCAAGCAGATCGTTGCGGACACGCCGCAGATGGAAGGTGTCGCGATCATCGACCGTAACGGCCGTCTGCTGGTCTCCTCCAACCGTTTGCCCGTTCCGCAGGATATCGACTTCAGCGAAGTCGATTATTTTACTGCGGTGAAGAACAGTGAGGGCCGTACATATGTCAGCAGCGTCAACGCGCCCCGTCCGGGCGTGCAGGGCTATTTCATTTCATTATCGCACCGCCGGTTTGGGGACGACGGCGCGTTCAATGGGGTCATCTCGATTGCAGTCCTGACGAGCTATTTCGAGAATTTCTATGCTCGCATCGACGACACGGTCGGCTATTTTGCCCTCGTGCGGGCCGATGGCCATTTCCTGGCACGCTATCCGGTCGTCCCGCCAGCCAACCTTCTCAACTTCGATGATGATAAGAATCTTCGCGCCCATCTCGGGTTCGGGCAGGATTATTCCACTTATACGGCCGAATCGCCCTACGATCACATCACCCGCCGCATCGGCTATCGCAAGATCGCGGGCTTTCCTCTCTATGTGCTGGCCGGCGTGGAACGGAACGCGATTGTCTCCGAATGGCTGCGTTACAACATAAACTATCTGATTTTCGGTGCCCCGTTGACGGTGTTTCTGTTCGCAGGCCTTGGACTGGCGCTGCGGCGTACGCGGCGTCTTTACGACGAATCCGAGCGGCGCGAGGCGGTCGAGGGCGCCTTGCGCCAGGCGCAACGAATGGAGGCGATCGGGCAATTGACCGGTGGTGTGGCGCACGACTTTAATAACCTACTCATGATCATCAGTGGCAGCGTGCAGCGCCTGCGTGGCGAACTCACCGATAAGAAGTCCCTGCGGCTCCTCGAAATGATTGGCGCCGCCACCCATCGCGGTGAGACGCTTACCCGCCATTTGCTGACTTACTCGCGGCGTCAGACACTGACGCCGGAGGTGGTCGATCTTGCGCAGCGGCTGCCGGTGTTGCGCGAGTTGCTCACGCGTTCGCTTCGCGCTGATATTGAGATTAAGCTCGAAGTGCCGGATGCGGTCTGCACTGTGCGCATCGACCCCAGCGAATTTGAACTTGCTATCCTCAATCTCGCTGTCAACGCCAAGGACGCCATGCCGAATGGCGGCACGTTATCGATCTGCGCTGAGCCGGTGACGCTCAAGGGCGATGCCAGCGAGGAGGGGCTTTACGGTGACTTCGTTGCCGTGCGGGTTTCCGATACCGGGCATGGCATTCCCGCTGATGTCATGACACGGATCTTCGAGCCGTTTTTCACCACTAAGGAAGTCAGCAAGGGTACCGGGCTTGGCTTGAGCCAAGTCTATGGCTTTGCCAAGCAATCCGGCGGCGCCGCAACGGTGACGAGCGCCGAAGGGCGCGGTACCACGGTGACGCTCTATCTGCCGCGCAGCCTGGAAGAGCCACTACCCGCCGCGACGCCCACCTCTCAGGCGCCGGTGCAGGCGGAAGCTGCCGGAACCGCGCTGCTGGTGGAGGACGATGCCGACGTGGCCGAGGTCAGCGCCAATTATATGCGTCAGCTCGGCTATCGGGTGCGTAGTGTTCCTAATGTGCAGGCCGCGCTCGCCGCCCTGCAGCTTGATGCGCAAGTGGACCTGGTATTTTCCGACATCATGATGCCCGGCGGTCGCAACGGACTCGATCTCGCGCGTGAGATCGGCGAACATTTTCCGCACATTCCGGTGCTGCTCACCACCGGGTACAGCGCCTGCGCCCAAGATGCCGTGCGCGATGGTGTGACTGTTCTGCAAAAGCCCTATGATCTCGAGAGCCTGCGCCGCCACGTCCGCGAAGCGTTGGAACGGGCCAAAGCTCGTCGTTCGCCCACAGTGTAGAGCCGGGTGGATTCTTATCTCGGGACTCAGCTTCAGTGCTTGCGATTCAGTATGTGCAACGCTGGCGAGCACCTGCCGAGGTGCAGATAGTATTGCCCATTTGGGCGCAACCCAAGCCCACATAGTAAACGATGATTGGCGCCGGTCTTTGAGGTGCCGGTTCGCAGCGTCATTCCGCCGTTGCGGTTTGCTCATATGGCAGGGCCGGCGAGCAGGATCGAGCTTGTTGCCACGCGCAGCACGGCGACCTTGGGGCTGCGTAAGGCGCATCGGCTGAGAAAGGGATGGAAAGAGGCGTACATGCGCAGGGAGGAAAAGGGATCGGTTTGTTAAGCTTGACGGTTCAGCATAAGCAGCGAGTTCCATTGCGGTGCCCACGCGAGGCGGTAGCTTCCTTGCGCAGGAATGCGCTTGCTGACCGGCATTACATCGTCGTCGTCGGTGTCAACGACGAAAAATTAATATCCGGCGAGCGGCCATCCAGCATAAAAACAGGGATCCAGGTCGAAATGACACAGAGCCCGGGGAAGAAGAAGCGCAACGGCAACGGCAAGAATGTCCTGATTTCCCAGGCAACACGAAGCGAAGCGACCAGCAGCAATCGCGATGGAAACAAAGAAGCAATCACTGCGCGACTGAGGCTCCTGGATCTTCGTCTCGAATCACTCCAGAGGGATTTAATAAGTCTGGCCGTGAGCCGCCGACACGTGGTGCTCGCCCGAGCACAGTTTAAGTTCCGATCAGGTGTGGAATCTCTGGATCGAAAATCCAGGAAAAAGGGAAAGTCAGACTAGGGGGCCCCTGGCACATTGACGTCGGCCACACCGATGTAAATTTCAAGTCTGAGAAACAGTCGGGCGTAATGGTTGCCATGTGGAGTAACCATTATGGTGGACTCAAACACCGAGGTCAGCCTGCCGCAAGGCCAGCTCGATATGTTCCAGTGTATCGTGGTCCGAAAGATTCCTATGCGCCGCCTTTACATCGCGATCCGCAGCCGTTTCGTTGGATGCTTGAATCCAGTTATGTTCCCCAAAAATCTTGATAGCTTTTATCATTTGTTCACGAGGGTGAGTGTCCGCGGCCAGGAGACCTTTGAAATAGATCATCCATAGATGCTCTTGCTTCGCGCTGCGTAGCATGGGGCAGTGAGCTGCGATTGCCGCGAGCCCCGCTGCACTGAAATTCTTGATCTGCAGATGAAGAGGTTCGGCTTTCTGCCCGCTGGCGAGCGACCAGCTGTGAAGCATCCACATCACTGCAATTTCGGCGACGCTTGATTGGATCGATGCGGCCAGTTCGTTAGAAGACGGCGACGGTAACAAAGCTACCTCAGGCGAGGCGTGCTGGTTGGGGCCAGCGACGTTATCCGGCTTGTGGCCTTCGCTTCGCTTGCTGTGAAGGTCGCGCTGTCCGTCGCCGCTCATCCCCGATACTCTGAACACAAACGACGCTTTGGCATAATTCAAATCAAATGGCTGGGGTGAGGTTCAATATGATCCAGCGTTTCCGGTAGAAGCGCGCATGGTCGAGGGAGCGTTTCTTTTGAAGCGCGAGTTATTCGGCGGATGACCAATAGCTCTCAGGCGCTTATTCGCGGTTCTTCTCAGCGTGGACGATTCTGAAATCGTCTATCTTGCGGCCTTTTTTCAGAGCATTGGCGAGCCAGTGGGGCGTTTTTCCACGACCGGACCACGTTTCGGAAGGCGATAAAGGATTGCGGTATTTGGGCAGTACTCTTGGATACTGCCGACGTGGAGGACGATCTGCAATGGAGGACAGCTTGGAAGCGCCGGCCTCATTCGCCAGATCGCTGCGGTTGAGCTGCACCAAACGTTTTTCCAGCTCGTGCTTTTCGGCGATGATCCTTTCCGCCAGTATCTTCGTGACTTCCTCGTGGAGGCTCCAGAGCTCGTTAAATTGCATCGAAACCAGATCTTTTCGCATAGGATTATCTCGATGGTTGTTGTCCTTTCGGGCTTCCCAATATTCAATTTTTAGAAGGTGCCTTGCCAGATCACCACCAGCGGTCTGCCGAAGAGCGCCTGCAATCAAATTCACATTATGCCGATTCGATTAAAAGATCGGACTTTAGTTTTCGAAAAAGGGCCGTCGTCAACAAAAATAAAATAATCAATTTATCGTGCTGAGAATAATGGCCGGAAATTGGCCGTTGAATGCGTCAAAATGGCGGTGATGCATTCTAAACTCAAAGCTGAGCGTAAGGTGTTGGCCACGCTGGGGTTGCATGCCGATCCGTATAGGCTTGTGGCAAAAATAATCATCTATTTATTATTTAAGATGAGGCGATATATCTGGCCTATTAAAGATCAGAGCGAAGGTCGTCACCTCGGCTCGCCGTGTGGAAACGAATAGCAAACAGCTCATTTCGCTTTGTCGAGACGCCTCGCGTGTTGCTGCATGCTCGAACTTCGTAAGAGTGCGCGCGTGGCTGTTGAAGGACATTGGGCTCATGCGCCCCCTTATCAGGGGATTCAATGGAGCCGGGCGTTGTTATTTATGCGTGGTCTGCATTGCAGGTTGTGCCGCCGATCAGGCAGCCATTCATGTTCGCGTAGAGTGAAACTAGTCGCGGTGAGAGCGAGAGCCTTGCGGTGGATGTAAAATAACTCAATTATATCAGTATGTTAATCTAATGAAATTACCGAGGGTGGAGTTCGTTGATCCGCCTTTGGCGAAGTACCTTCGGTTTTTAACCCAATGTTGTTTTCTGCCACATTGAAGTGAGGCTGTTTATGGCATACATCGCAGCTCGGAATCAGGAATACGGGGCTACATGTCGATGAAGAAGGCCGATCTGGAAGCGATGTCGATTGACGACCTTTGGGCGCTTCACGAGAACATCAGCAGGATTTTGTCCCTGCGCATAGCCTCTGAGAAACGTGAACTGGAAAAGCGCCTAGCTTACCTCAATGGCGGCAAGGCGGCGATTCAGCAGGAAGCCGAGTTGGCGACCCGTGGCGTTGAGAGCAAGCCGCCGCGGCGCAAATATCCGCGGGTTCTGCCAAAGTATCGCAATCCTTCGGAGCCATCGGAAACGTGGTCTGGACGAGGAAAACAGCCGCGCTGGCTGGTCGCGGCCCTCAAGTCCGGTCGCAAGATCGATGATTTCAAGATTCGCGCATCCGGAAGTTCAAAGGCGCGGCAGAGAGCGTAAAGCCGGCACCGCAGTCCAGCACTTTTTTGCGAAGCAGCATTGGTCGTAGCGCCAAACCCGGTCTGATGCGTGGGATATGGCGTGGTTCTGTCATGCCAGCGCGAGCTATCAGACATTGATTTTCTAAAGCGCGCTAAAGACGCACTACGGGTCAATACGATCAGCTCTGATCAAGCCGCCGCCGGGTGCAGCTGTCACCTCGAGCAATGCCGACGGGACATGCAGGCTCGCGCCTATTTTCACTATCTGGCTATTTAGTATGCATTGCGGCTGCGCATGACCTCGACGATGGTTTGAAGCATGATTGTGAGGTCGAGTCCGAAGCTCCAGTTGTCGATATACCAGAGATCATGCTCGACGCGCCGCTCGATATCCTTTGGCGTCGGTGTCGGTCCCCGATAGCCGTTGACCTGCGCCCAACCCGTCAAGCCAGGCTTGACCCTATGCCGAAATGCGTAGTTCCGGACCACCTTATCAAATTGTGTGTCGTGCGCCACTGCGTGGGGACGAGGTCCGACCAGCGACATGCTGCCTTCCAGCACATTCAGCAACTGAGGTAGTTCATCAATGCTGGTGCGGCGCAGCCACCTGCCCAAGGGTGTGACTCTGCTGTCGCCGCGCTGGGCCTGGGTAATCGTCGCGCCATCTTCCAGCACTGACATTGTCCGGAATTTGTAGATCTGGAAGCACCTTCCATTGAATCCACATCGTCGTTGCCGGAAAAGGACAGGTCCCCGCGAGTCCAGCTTGATTGCGACAGCCACGACTGCAAGCAAGGGTAATAGCACCAGCAGGCCTGCGCCGGCGAATACGATGTCGATGCATCGTTTCGCTGCATACTCCAATGGAGTTAGCGGTCCGCGCTGGACCTCAACACAGACGGCGTTTCCAAGCTCGTGAGAGGGCTGGTTGAAAATCTCCGAGGCGGCACCGACAGGGATCAGGTTGACCGGAAATGGCAGAATTCGGAGCTCGGCGATCAGGCCGCGCAATTCGGTCCAGTGCTTCAAGTCGGTCCCCACAACGATCTCTTCAACCTCCGACCCGCGGACACACTCTATCGCGCTTGAAATAACATCTGCGCGCTGACGGCTTCCTCGCTCTGGAGGCGGTAGTGGGAAATGACGCTCCAGCCTGAAGCCAAGATTCGCTAAGCTATGAGCTAGGCTTGCCTCCACAGGGTGGCGGCAGTCGGTAATCAATACGATCCTGCGGCCGGAAAATCGCTTGTTCGTCATCCCTTTGGTCAGCAGGCGCCGCCAGAAAATGCGGTGGACGATCAGCGCAGTCAGGCCGAGCCCGGCAAAGAGTAAGCTTGTGCCACGCGAAAGTTCGGCACCTAGCTTCAGGGCAAAAACCGTTCCGGCCAGCAGAAAAAACACGGCTGTCCAAAGCAGAACAATGGTGCGGAGCTGATTGCGAAAAGCCAACAATGCTGCCGGCTTATACATCCGGCGGCCTTTCATCAGGGAAACGAAGAGGGCGGACACGACAGCCGCCGAACCGAAATACTGGACGATGTCGCCCGGCGTTCCGTAGCTTTGGATATGGTAGATCACGCCAGCGAGGGTACTTGCCGAAAAAATCACAATCACATCGGCAACAACAGAGATGAATTCAATGGAATCGTAACTGATGGGCCATTTGTGCGCGGCGGCTGGCGGTGCCGATAAGCGGGTTACGACCGCGCTATCAGCGACACTGACGCTATTAACGACCTTGATGTGACGCTTCACAGAATTCATTATAGGCCCCGGTGGACCGCGTGCGCACTATTAAATAAATTAAATATGTCAAAATTATTTAAATTAGCAATAATTTAATAATTAAATGATCGCAGCGCAGCTCCGGATTAAAATACCGTTAACCATTCATGATTAGGCTGAGGCCGTCGCCGTTTATCCGGGCTGCGCCGCTTTGTCCCTTCTGGTCGTCATTCATCTTCTGGCTGGGCTCGTGACAGGGGCGGTCTTCCGCGTCCGGGTGTTGCTGGGCTTGGTTGCCGTCGTCTTGATGGAGTGTATTGCCACCGCCGCCATGTCTGGCGTTTGGGCGGGGTTGTGGTCCTTGACAAGCTTGGTCGCCGTTCAGATGGGATATCTTGGCGGGGTTTACCTTCGCAGCGTTCTTGAGAAGGCAGGCCTCCTCGCCGAACCTGAGACCCATATCAGACGCACCCAATAGCCAGATTTACGGTCATTTTTGATTGATATCGGCTCACGATGAGAGGCATCCAACCCCGCCGGCCCACGCTATTCGATGCTTCATCGCAACCCGGCGCGCATCACGGCGAGATAGAGTGGATCGATCTCCATAATCGCACGATCAAGGAATGCCTTGGCTTCGGCAGAGCTCGCCCTGTAGGCGGCCGCAAGCGCAGGCTTGAGCGCGGGCGCCTTCGTGATGGCCACGCGCAGGTCGCGCCTGACCATGTCTTGAATCTCGGGGTCCTTTAATGCATCGGGGCGAAGCGACGCTTTGATGCGAAGTGGGAACAGCGAAAGTTCACTTGGCGCTGTGAAGTACGACATTTTGAGCAAGGCGCTCGGCTGATATTCTGGCCAATTGTACCGATCAGCCAATATGGCGAGCATCAGCCAGACATCTCCGCGATGTGGCGAATATCGCAGGGCGTGCTCGATATCTATCTGGCTTTCCTTGGGGGCATTGCTATTGGCGCCCGGTGCTGTCGCAGGTTCTCTCCAAAGCAGATCGGAGTGGGTAAATGCGCTTTCAGCCCATAAATCTCCCCGGAACATTGCGAGTGAGGCTGCTCGTCCGGCATTTTCATGTTCATGGCTGGCGGCACGGCTTGCCTGCTGATCGACTGGGAGATCGATGCGCCGCGGGTGATAATACTCAGCCAGAATGATCCAGACTGCCTGCACGGCCAAAAGGGCGGCGAACGCAAGCAGTCCAGTGCGGAGTCGTCCATCCACTGGACGCCATTCCATGTCCGAAGGGATTTTTAAGCTTGAGGCTGCCGGGTCTGAGGTGCTCCAGCTTTTGCTTTGCGCGAGCGCTAACCCGCATATCACGCTGATGAAAAGAGGCGCGACCAAACCAAATGCGCCAGCATTCCCAAACGAAGAGACAAGAACGGCCACGATGCAACCGGCACCAACAGCGGCATACGAGTAGTCGCGCCCTCGCGTCAGGGCGCTCCTGAAAAGCATCCAAGCGCCGATCAAGGCCAGGATAACGAGTCCCCAAAGAAATGGCCGCCCCATCTCTATTGCGACTGCAGCCGCTGCAGTGGGCGCAGCGTGAGAATCGGTGTCATCGGCATCGCGATATATGGGGGAGAGGACTTTAAAGGTGCCGGCGCCGGTGCCGGTCCATCTTGCATCAGCCAGAATGCGTTCGGTGATTGGGACAGAACCCTGCGACGCGTGGGCCAATGAAAGCGTTAGGTCGACGTCCTTTGTTGTAGGATTGGTCGCAAAAAAGCCGATTAGGCCCACGACTGCAGCCGCGGCGATCCCGGATCGCCCCCACAGCCCAAGACGCAATCGGCGGATCGCTGTCACGCTTATCAAGATGCCAACTCCGCAAGCGGCGGCAAGAAGCAATGCTGCGTCCGGGTTGAGTATGACCGCCAGCAGGCAGATCGCGGCGGCGGTTATCGAAACGGCGAACCCGTAGGTGGGCTGGCCGCTGGATTTGCCGCTCGTTGTACGGTGCAGCTTATGGAACTCGTAGGCGTGGATTGCTGTCGCGCACGACAGGATCATGCCGATCACGGCGATATTCGCCATCTGGGCGCGTTGGGCGGCGAGGTTGAAGCCGGCAGCGCGGAAGTAGCTGAAGCTGATCAAGCCAGCAGCTATCAGTACCGCCGCCGCAGTCAGCAGAAAAAGAATGACTTCTGCGCGTTGTCGATCGAGCGCCGTGGCTGTGGTCATGGCCGCAACAGCCAGCATCAGAGAATACCACACGACGCAAAGCAAGGTCGCGCCGATATCCAGACTGATGGTGCCTGGAAGCGGCTTTCCCAAGGCTGCTGACGCACTTGTCCAGGCAGGATGGGCCAGCCAGTGGCTTGCGATTGGAGCAACCTGAAACAACATCCAAGCGCAGGGAAGCAATAAAATGGGAACTATCGGCTTCAACAGCGTCGCAAGCCGCTGAGCCTCACCCTTGTGCAAGGCAAAAGCGGCCAGTGCGATTGCCATGGCGGCGATCGCCAGAACAAGCCCTTCCAGGAAGAGACTGCCAATGATCGTGAGCACAGGGGTGGCCACGATTAGCGCGATCAGGATTGTGAAGACAGCTGTCACTGGCATCACCGCTATCATTGGCAGAATAGCAGCATGCCGAAATTGTCTTAATCGCACAAGCCGTAGTCGGTAGCGACTTCAGACACTTAGCGTCACCGCCGAATGGCCGCCCCGGGGGGGCTTATGGGCCTACCGGCGTTGGCGTAGTAATGATTGCTGTCGCGCCACCGTTGATAGCCGATTTCAATGCGTAGGCATTGGTGGCGTAAATAATTGGATCGTTGGCGGTGGCCATGATGGTTCTCAGGAAGTTCAGGAACTTGGTCGTTTCGACCGAAGCCGAGTTCGACGTGTAGATTACGTCCTTATTCCGAATGTCGAATCCCTGAGCCATGAAGTATCCCGAGGGATCCCGGAAGTTCACGTTATAGATAATCGGAATAATCGGGCCCTGGAATCTCGAGCAATCGACCCCAAGCCGCGCAGCGACTTCCCGTGTTTCGCCGCGATAAAGAAATACGGAGGCAGGATCGGCAAGGGAATCGGCGAGACCGCCGTGTTTTGCGACGGCTTCTGCGAGCGAAATACGCCACGCATCGAACTTGTATTGTCCCTGCCCACCAACACCGCCGGTGCCGTTGGATCCGACCGCGCCGAATGCCACAAAGGTCTGCGGCTGGTTATAGAGATAAATTGTATCATTCGGCAGAACGAAGATGTTGTTTGCTGGTTCGTAGAGCAGCGCGCCAAACGGCACGCTCGCACGGTGTCCCGCGCGTTCAAGCGTGACCCATGAGTCATAGCCTTGTGAGCTGGGTCCGCCTGCGCGGGTAATCGCGTCCAGGATGCGTTCTCCGGAGGCGCTGGCAGGGAATCGCCCGGCGGAACGAACATCGCCCAAGACACTGATCAATGACGCTCGCTGATCAACCAGCGACACCACCGCCTGAGGTTCGATTGCGCGGTTCTTAAGCGCTGCGACGATCGTCTGCTGAACTTCGACGGGCGTCTTGTCTTTGGCCCGAATGGCGCCTGCGTAGGGCACAGAAATGTTACCGATGTTATCGACCGCCTGGTTCGGAATCGTAACAAAATTACCCGGACGCACTCCGGCTTCGGCTGGGATAAACAGCCCGCCTGCCGCGGCCTCGAAGATTGTTACACTGACGGTATCGCCGATCCCGAAACGGAATGCCTTGGGAGGGGTCCGGTTCGCAAACGCGCTGGACAGCCTGGGTGTAAACTGACCCAAAGTCCGGACAACGTCCGGGGTCACCTTCACAAGCGCGTAGGGAAGGCTTTCGGGTTCGGCCGCCTCGGACATGCGGATGTCCATGCTCTGCGGGCCGGAAGTCGGCATAATTGTGCAGCCGCCGCAGAATGCGGCGAGAGCCAGACTGATATTTCTAATCTTAGCCCACCGGGGCGTCGTGCCGAACAGAGTCATTCCCCCGCATTAGCGGTAACGGGCAACAACTTGGCACTCCGGGACGATTCAGGCCAGCATTTGATGACCACGCCTGGCGAGAAATCAAACCTTGTTGCCTGTTTGCCACAGCGATCTTGCGCCGAAATGATTAATTAATTCAGGAACCCGGCACGCCAGCCTCCGATTTAATGCGCCGGCTAGGTCGTATGGCCGTACCGGGCAAAATGCTCATTGCTATAATAATCGTTATGATAATTGTCGTAGCGCCGAATGGCCTCCATGTCGGTTTTGTTAAGCACGGCGCCGATCAGGGCAGGATGCAAGTTGGGCGCCGTATGGAGGGCGTGCTGTACGACCTCCGTCTTGGTACGCCCCCATTCAATTACCAGAACGAGGCAATCTATTAGCGGCGCTGTCGCCCGCACATCAACGATCGGAGCCAGCGGCGGAAGATCGACCACGACATAATCGTAGGTCGCCCGCAGGTGATCAAACAGCTGTTTGGTGGATGGAGCAGAGAGCATTTCACTGGTGTGAAACAGCGGCTGTTTCTTGACCGCCGGCAGGAAGGCAAGGTTCGTCTTGAGGTCCTTGCAGATTGCCTGATCGAGCGGGCATTTGCCGGAAATCACCTCAACAATGCCGACGCTGGCGGAGGAGGCTAAGCTGCGGGACAGTGAAGGATTTCTGAGATCGCAATCGATAACGACGACTTGCGCACCCGCATGAGCCATGAGTTGCGCCAGGGCGGCGGCAATCGTCGACTTGCCCTCATTTGGGAGTGAGGATGTGATACCGATGACCTTGTTGGATGAATTCGTCACATTCAGGTCGACAGCCAGCTTGATCGAGCGGATCGACTCGGCAAAGCGGGATAGCGGCATTTCGGACGCTGCCCAATAGACGCCTGAACGACGTGCGATTGTTCCTGGAGCCGATGTCCTGTCGGTTTTTTCGTGTTCATGCCGCACCTGCTTTGGTTCGATATCTTTCAATAGCGGCACCATCGAAATGCAAGGCATATGCAATATTGCCTCGACCTGCGCGCTGGTGCGGAAAACCCGATCCAGCAGTTCCCGAAGGAACGACAGTCCCGTTCCCAGAGCAAGACCGCCGAGGAGACCGAGTGCGAGAACGAGAGCCGACTTGGGTTTACTTTTGAATTCTGGTGGTGATGCGGGTGAGATCACCCGTGCTTCCGTGATGGGGAAAGACTCTTGTTGGACCGAGCCCATATAGCGCTGTAAAAAGGTTTCATACAGGCTGCGGTAACTCTTGGCGCTTGTCTCGAGCTCGCGCATGGTCGACTCGGCCGAATTCGTCGCCCGTGACTGCGATACCGCTTGTGCAAGCTGTTTTTCGATCTCTTCCTGCCGTTGTTTGGCAATCTCGTAATCGCCCTTAGCCGACTCGGAGAGTCGGCGTACTTCTTCCAGAATGGACGTGCGCAAATCCCGCATTCTGGTGTGCAGGTTCACGACCGCCAAGTGATTCTGACCAAAACGGTTGGACCAATCAGTCGCGCGTCTCGAAAATTCGAGGTACTGTTGGCGAAGACTGTTAATGATCGGGCTGGTCAACGCATCCGAAATCGAGGCGTCGAGACTCGCGTTTGCGGAATTTGATTCATTCAGGCGAAGAATAATTTGATACCTGTCCAGACGGGCCATCGCCTCAGACGTTTGCGCTCTTGCGGCGACCAAGCGGCTGTTAAGATCGGTCACCTGCTGATCGTCCATCAGTTTTCCGCCGGCAGCGACGATGTTATTCTGGGCTTTGAACGCGTTAACGGCACGATCTGCCGTCAGTGCCTGTTGCCCCAAATCTCGAAGTCTGTCCTGAAGCCATGCGGTAGCAGTACTATTCGCCTCGAACTTTGCGTTGAGTTGATCGGCGATATAGGTATTTGCAATAGCATTGGCGACCTGAGCTGCCCGTTGAGGATTTTGGGAACTGTAGCCGATCTCAATCACGTGGCTGAAGCCAACCCGGGTGGCTACGACCTTGCTCTGAAATGCGGCGATCAGATCATCTCTTGCTGAGCTGCTGGTTTGCTTGGCAGAGTTGGCGCCAAAAAAGCTCTGGAGGTATCCGAGCAACTTCTGCACCTGCGGAACCGAAGTATTGAAATCGGGGTCCCCCGCAAGCTTCATTTGATCGATCACAGAAGCCGCAATGGCCTTCGACTTCAATATTTCGATTTGACTTTCCAGTTGAGCAATGTCGAGCGGGGATTCAGCCAGAATAGACTGTTGTTGAACGAACTGAGCTGCGGGTTTCCCCAACAGGACTTTGGCCTGAGCTATGTAGGCTGGCGGCGTCACGCGCAGATAGATCAGGCTGGCCGCGATCGCGAGGGCGGTGGTGAATAGGATAAGCGCGTATTGTCTGCGCAGAAAATCCAGCGCGAACCTGATTAGGTCACCCAGGCCACCTTGATCCTCTCGGTCGTGCGGCAGTTCACTCTCTATACCCTGAAGCATTTGAAGCATTTAAGATGACCCGTTGTGGCTGGGATTTTGACACTACAGAGCGGGTTAATATGCTGTGTTGCGGCTTGCTCGTTTCTAGCGTGTGGGATTATTGCATTTAATTATATTATATACAATAATGTGAAAGAGGGATAGTTGGATTAATATTTTAAAATTAAATATAACCAAGTTCGGTCGTGCAGCAGCCAGTCCGATGAGGCTGAACGGGTCGGTGCGCTGGGTGGGCGAATGATGAGGCTTTTACCGCCCGCATGTTGCGCGGATAACGCACGAGATCTGACATGCAATTAAATATTACTCCGCTGCCAATTGCCGACGTGAAATTGATAATGACTTCGCGAATGGCGGATGCGCGGGGCTATTTCTGCGAGGCTTATGCCCGGTCGGATTTTGCCGCTCACGGCCTCGATCATGATTTTGTGCAGGACAACGAGTCCAGTTCCAGTCGGGTCGGGACCGTGCGCGGCCTTCATTTCCAGAAGCCGCCTTTTGCACAAGCAAAACTCGTTCGTGTGCTGCGCGGAAAAGTCCTTGATGTCGTGGTCGACCTCCGACGCTCATCACCCAGCTTCGGAAGGCATCTGTCGATTGAGCTCAGCGAAGTCAGCGGTGAGCAGCTTCTTGTACCGGCCGGCTTCGCCCATGGGTTCTGCACCTTGGAGCCAAATACGGTCGTCCTTTACAAAGTCGATGCGACCTACTCGCCGGCACATGACCATGGAATAAACTGGGCAGATCCGGCACTGGCAATCAACTGGCCAGTTACTCTTGAAGACGCAACCCTTTCGGATAAGGATCGGAAGCTGCCGATGCTTCGCGATCTCGCACCTGTTTTCGATTAGCCCGACGGAGGCTTTCCGATGCGCGTCATGGTGACGGGTGGTGCAGGCTTCATAGGGTCAGCGGTCTGCCGCCACCTAGTCAGTGACTATGGCATCGCCGTCGTCAACGTCGATGATCTGACATATGCTGCCAATCTGCATTCGCTCGACTCCATCTCTAGCGACCCTAAGTATGCATTCGAACGGGCGGACGTTTGTGATCGCGCTGCTATCGATGCGATATTTTCCAAGTATAGCCCCACGGCGGTGATCCATCTCGCAGCCGAGAGCCACGTTGATCGCTCGATTACCGGCGCGGCCGCCTTCATTAATACAAACGTGGTTGGAACGTACCAGTTGCTCGAGGCTGCTCACCATTACTACAAGCAGCTTGCGTCTGATCGTCGGACCGAGTTTCGATTTATCCACGTTTCCACGGATGAAGTTTATGGCTCGCTTGGAGCGGAGGGGCGGTTCTGCGAAGAGACACCATATCAGCCGAGCTCGCCTTATTCGGCCAGCAAGGCTGCTTCCGATCATCTCGCGCATGCGTGGTTCAAGACTTATGGTCTTCCGGTGATCGTTTCGAACTGCTCGAACAATTATGGGCCGTATCAATTTCCAGAAAAGCTGATCCCGCTGACCATTCTCAATGCGATCGAGGGCAAGCCGCTACCGGTTTACGGGCAAGGGTCGAATGTGCGCGACTGGCTCTATGTCGACGATCATGCAGAGGGACTCATTTCGCTTCTGCTGCGAGGACGGCCCGGGGAAAAATACAATTTCGGTGGTGATTGTGAGCGGTCCAATCTCTCTGTCGTCGAACTGATCTGTGATATTCTGGATCGGGCTGTTCCAGGGGTGAAATCGAAACGGTCGCTGATCAGGTTTGTGACGGACCGGCCGGGACACGACTTGCGTTACGCGATCGATGCCTCAAAAGCGCACCGCGACCTGGGGTGGACGCCGCGGAAAACCTTTGAAGAGGGCATCGAGCGAACGATCCACTGGTATCTTGATAATCGTGCGTGGTGGGAGCTTTCGCGCGTGAAAGTATACAAGGGAGAGCGCCTTGGCCTGCTGAAGCGCGGGACTCGTGCTTCGTCGGCAGTTGGGCCAATCCTGGTTACGGGAAAGGGCGGGCAACTGGTCTGCTGTCTGCGTGATGTAGCCACCCAGCAAAATACATCGCTGCTGAGCATAGGCCGCCCGGATTTTGATCTCGAAGACAGCGCAAGCATTGATGATGTGGTTGCCAGGATTGCGCCCTCGGCCATCATAAATGCAGCCGCGTATACCGCAGTCGACAAAGCGGAAGCGGAGCCGGAATGCACCTACATGATCAATCGCGACGCGCCGGCCCGGCTGGCTGCCGCTGCTAGAAAAATGAAGATCCCCTTCATTCACCTTTCGACCGACTACATATTCGACGGCCACAAGACATCGCCCTACCATGAAGGGGACGCACCTGCGCCGCTGAATGTTTATGGTCAGTCGAAGCTCGCGGGTGAAGTTGCGGTAATGGATGCATATCCCCGTGCGGTGGTGATACGGACCTCATGGCTCTACAGCCCGTACGGCCACAACTTCGTGCGCACCATGCTCAGATTATCCGCCACTCCGAAGATTGTTCGGGTTGTCAACGATCAACTGGGAACGCCGACATCGGCCTCGGATCTGGCAGATGGCATTCTGAAAATTTTGCAACAGCTCGTCGCAGAGCAGAGCAGCAGCATTTCAGGCATCTATCATTTGGCGGGCCAAGGCGAGACGACTTGGTATGGTTTTGCGGAGAACATCTTTGCGAGCCTTGCCCGCCGCGGGCAGCCCGTGCCCAGATTGCGCGAAATAACAACCGAAGAATATCCGACTCCGGCCTGTCGACCAAAGAATTCCTGTCTTGATTCATCCAAGGCTGAACGTGTTTTCGACGTTCGCCTTCCGCCTTGGCAAACTTCGCTTGAAAAGTGTCTCGACCAGCTCGCAATGCAAATGGAACTGCCAGCATGTTGAAAGGGATCGTCCTCGCGGGAGGCAGCGGAACGCGGCTTTATCCCATTACGCGGGGCGTGAGTAAGCAGCTATTGCCAGTCTACGACAAGCCGATGATTTACTATCCGCTGTCGACCCTGATACTTGCCGGCATCCGCAAGATACTCATCGTCACCACACCGGAAGACCGTCATCAGTTCGAACGGCTGCTCGGCGACGGGAGCCAGTGGGGAATTCATCTTTCCTATGCCGAGCAACCCAAGCCGGCAGGGCTGGCGCAGGCATTTACTATCGGAGCGGATTTCATCGGAAATGATCGTGTTGCGATGGTGCTTGGCGACAACATCTTCTTTGGCGCCGGCCTGCCCAAGCTATTGGCTGTTGCTGCCAAGCGGCGCTCAGGAGCGACGGTTTTCGCGTATCATGTACGCGACCCGGAGCGGTATGGCGTCGTGGACTTTGATCACTGCGGCAATCCTATCGCGATTGAAGAGAAGCCGAAAAATCCCCGTTCGAATTGGGCGGTGACCGGGCTTTACTTCTTCGACAATGAAGTCGTGCGATATGCGTCCGAGGTAAAGCCATCGCCGCGTGGCGAACTCGAGATCACCGACCTGCAATCTCGTTATCTCGCGGCCGGTGCGCTTCATGTGGAACGAATGGGACGAGGTTTCGCATGGCTCGATACGGGAACCTTCGAATCTCTCATTATCGCAGCGAGCTTCGTACAAACTCTGGAAATGAGGCAGGGAATGAAGGTCGCGTGTCTTGAAGAGATCGCGTTCCGGCAGGGCTTCATCGATCGCGGACAGTTGATGAGTCTGGCAAAGCCGCTGGAGAAAAGTGGCTACGGTAGCTATTTGATGGGTCTGGTGGAGTCTGTCAGAGATGCAGAGAGGGTCTGACCGCCTAAATGCTTGGGGTCCGGCGCCCGCCGTCGCGGGCGTCCAGACGGAGCAATGCTTGACGAACATCGGCCCGGATACCGTACGTCGGACGAATATGATGTGCTCAAGCAGGCAGCCGTCCCTCAATTCGCCGCTGGTGGATTTCGCGCTGAACGGTCTTCAGAGATGCTGGATGCCTGAACTTGGCCGCTGGTCGCACATCTACCATCTCGATGGCTGCTCTCAACTAAACGATCCGCTTGGGCATGAGCGGCGTTCACATGTGTGACGATTGAACTGGAGAAAACTCATGCGCGTTCTTGTAACCGGACACCTCGGCTACATCGGTACGGTTTTGACCCCGATGCTGGTCCGCGCGGGACATAAAGTATCCGGAATCGACAGCGATCTGTATTCCCGGTGCACGTATGCTGGGGGCGGCGAGATACGCGAGGTGGTGACGACCCGCAAGGATGTCCGGGATGTGTCGGTTGATGACCTGGCTGGCGTTGACGCGATTCTGCATCTGGCTGCGCTGTCGAACGATCCACTTGGCGATCTCAAACCCGGCCTCACCGACGAGATCAATCACAGAGCCAGTGTGAGGATAGCCGAGTTGGCCAAGCGAGCAGGCGTTCGTCGCTTTGTGTTCGCCTCATCCTGTAGCAACTATGGCCAGGCCGGTGACGGCATGATCGATGAAACCGGTGCGCTTAATCCCGTGACGGCATACGGCGATTCGAAAGTGATGTCCGAACATGACATCTCGCGACTGGCGGGCGACGGCTTCTGTCCAGTCTATTTGCGGCCGGCGACGGCCTACGGGCTGTCGCCGCGGCTCCGCTTCGACATCGTTCTGAATAATCTTGTCGCTTGGGCAGTCACGACCGGGAAAATCTATCTGAAGTCGGATGGCACGCCATGGCGACCGATTGTGCATATTGAAGATATCTCCCGCGCGTTCATTGCCGCACTTGAGGCGCCTGCCGATCGGGTGTTCAACGAAGCTTTCAACGTCGGTCAGACCGCCCACAACTATCGCATTCGGGATCTCGCCGAGATCGTGGCTGACGTCGTGCCAAACTGCAGCGTTGGCTTTGCGGACGATGCAGGGCCAGATAAGCGATCGTATCGCGTAAGTTTCGAGAAAATCCGTCGCCAACTGCCCGAATTCAAGCCGCAGTGGGACGCTCGCATGGGTGCCGAACAGCTTTACAACGCCTACCGTTCGTCAGGCTTGACGCTGGAGGAGTTCGAGGGGCCGCGTTATCAGCGAATTGGTCATATCAAGAAGCTGTTGGCGGAAGGAATTCTCGACCCTGAATTGCGGCATTCGCAGCTTCAGCTCCAAGCAACCTCATGAACGTCCAGGGTAGTTTTCGCGAGAATATCGTCGGAGAGAATATCGGCGAGGAGATCTTCGACTTCGCCGCGAAGATTTATCCCATTTGCCGCGGCATTACCGGTGATGGCGTACGTGAAACGTTGCGCGCGGTTAGTGCGCATATCTCACTGGAGATTCACGAGGTGCCGACGGGGACGGCCGTCTTCGATTGGGTCATCCCGCAAGAGTGGAACATTCACGAGGCGTATATCAAAGACGAACGAGGCGAAAAGATCGTCGATTTTGCCCGTTCGAACCTGCACGTCATGAGTTACAGTGTGCCCGTGCGTCAGCATGTTTCTCTGGCTCAACTCAAGCGGCACGTTTACACGCTGCCTGATCAGCCCGATCTGATTCCCTATCGAACGTCCTATTACGCCGAGAATTGGGCATTTTGCATGCCCCATCGCCTGCTCGAAGGCCTCCGCGACGAAACCTACGAGGTGGTTATCGACTCATGTCTCGCGGATGGACATTTGACGTATGGCGAGTATCTGCACAGAGGCGAAACCGAGGACGAGTTTCTGCTCTCCGCCCATATTTGTCACCCGTCGCTTGCCAACGACAACTGTTCGGGCGTCTCATTGCTGACGCACCTTGCGAAGCGGATGGCGGGTGTGCGAACGCGGTACAGTTACCGCTTCCTGTTCGCACCGGGAACGATTGGTGCAATTACCTGGCTCGCGCAAAACGAAGCACATAGCCAGCAGATCAAGCACGGGCTGGTCGTTTCCATGGTGGGAGATGGTGGTGGCCCGACCTACAAGAAGAGTCGCCGCGGCGATGCCAAGATTGATCGGGCAATGGCCCATGTTCTTCAGCACTCCGGGTTGGCGCCCTCGATCATCGACTTTTCTCCATATGGTTATGACGAACGCCAATATTGCTCGCCGGGCTTCAATTTACCGGTGGGACTGTTCCAACGCAGCAGGTTCGGCGAAATTCCCCAATATCACACATCGGCCGACAATCTTGATTTCATTGCTCCGGATCATCTGGCGGTATCCTATCGTCTGATCACCGAAGCGCTCAATGTCATTGAAAATGACGCGGTGTATTGCAACACGATGCCGAAATGCGAGCCCCAGCTTGGGCGGCGTGGACTTTACGGCATGATCGGAGGAGACAAGGACGCTGCAGCCGCCAATATGGCCATGCTCTGGATTCTCAATCTTTCAGATGGACTACATTCGCTTCTCGATATTGCCGAGCGTGCGAACCTACCGTTCGCTGTGATTCAAAAGACGGCACAGCTTCTGCAACACAAGGGGCTCCTGATCCGCAGCGATGTTGTCCTTGAGGAGCGTGATGCAACTGGACGGCGCAATGATTAATCCAATGGTGTCAGCGCCTCGACAATGGGGCAGCGCGGTTCAAATCGACTGTACCCGATGAACATAGCCATGGATGGCTAAGGCCGCTTTCTTTCCGGTCTCATTGTCAAATTATCTTGCGTTGCAATATTAATTATATAATATTAGATTTAATAATCTGCTTGATCGATCGATTATTCGGGTAAATAATTAATTTTGTTATCTCGCGTCTATTTATTTTTTCCGGGAACAGCGGGATTTTTGCCTGTTCTATGAGGATACTCTCCATCTGTGCGGGTTTTAGAGGTTGTTGGGTTAATTAAATGATTAAATCATGGATCGTGATGCGAGTTGGCTGGAGGCATAGCTACGAGACAAGCTGAATGGAGTTCCTGACTCGGGGGCTCAAATGGGCCTCGGTCACTCAGTCTGTCGATGGAGGAACATTGTCATCATGGGTTCAGTATTCATCGATTCAACAATCGCAGACCAAGAGCGGCGCACCCGGCTGTACGCCGGCGATATCTTCATCCTTTCAGCCACGGCAGGGACGCGTGCCTTGATTGAGCTCGGGCGTCAAATGCTCGAGCAAGCGTTTGCGCCATATGATCCCAGAACAGTACATGAGAGCAAAACGCCGGAGGAGGTTGCCGAGATACTTGGCAAACTGAAGCCGCAGTTTATCCATCATCCGGAGTGCAAACGGATTATACCGCAGATTATGCTTGAGCATGGCGTTGATCTCGAAAGCCTGTACTTCGACGTTCCTCGCATGCGATCGGCGTATCCATCACATTTCCTGTCATCGGGTATCGCCTACGCCTTTCATCCGCATCGGGATACTTGGTATTCCGCGCCGATGTGCCAGCTTAACTGGTGGCTGCCGATTTATCCGATCGAGCCCGACAATGCGATGGGCTTCTATCCGCGCTATTTCGGGGAGGTGGTGAAGAACAACTCGGAGATCTACAATTACTACGAATGGAATACAAAAAATCGCGCCACGGCGGCACAGCACGTCAAGGCTGATACACGCGAACAGCCGAAGGCTCAGCAGGAGCTCGAGCCTGTTACCGTGCGCTATCTCCCGCCGCCCGGGGGCATCATCATCTTCTCCGGCGCACAGCTGCATGAGACGGTGCCGAATACGACAAACATTGCGCGCTACAGCATCGATTTTCGGACGGTGAATTACGATGATGTTGTCGCCCGCCGCGGAGCGCCAAACATCGATTCGCGCTGTACGGGAACGACCATGCGGGATTACATGCGGGCGAGCGATCTCATGCATTTGCCGGACGAGGTCATCGCGTTTTACGACGATGATACCGCGAAAAGCGCGCGGGTGCTGCATTTCGGCGACAAGCTTCTCGGCATGACGGATGCGGGCGTTGGTAAGCTGCCGGGCGCGGGCACAATGTAAGTGGCGGGTCGGGCGAGGGCTTGACATTGGCGGGTATCGACGTGCGGTTCCTTTGCAGCTGGGTTGCGATTCACAGGTCGCATTCATCTGCGCCACGGGATGCGAGACCCGAATGATGCGTCCAACGACATCGCTCCTTCGGTTTTCGTTTGTCGGGCGCGAGTAGGGCGATGCAGACGGTTGCTCACCACGGGATTGCCGCAGCCTCGAAGATACTCGTAACTGGTGCTGCCGGGTTTATCGGCTCGCACCTGTGTCGTCGGTTGAGCGTGGGTGACCTGGAACTGCACGCCACGTCGCGCCGCGATCGTCCTCGCATTGCCAGCGAGATCTGGTGGCGGGCCGACATGGCTGACCTTGCCGATGCGCGCCGCCTATTCGCTGCCGTCAAGCCAGACATTGTCATTCATTTGGCGGGATCGACCGGTGCCAGCGCCGATCGCGATTTTGTGCTGCCGACCTTTCACAGTCTGGCGACCAGTACCGCTAACGTCCTGATGCTTGCGTCCGAGCATGATTGCCGCCGCGTCATTCTTGTTGGCTCGCTCAACGAGCCCGTGCCGAGCCTGCAACCACCGACACCTGGTTCACCCTACGCGGCGGCAAAATGGGTGAGCTCAGCTTACGGGCGAATGTTCCATGAACTCTACGGCACACCGATTGTGAACCTGCGGCCCTTCATGGCATTTGGCCCTGCACAAGGTCGGAGCAAGCTCATCCCTTCCGTCACGCTGTCGCTGCTAAAGGGGGAGAGTCCGCGTCTCTCGAGCGGCCGCGTACGAGGCGATTGGATCTACATAGATGATGTGGTTGATGCGTTCGTTTTAGCGGCTGCAGCCACCGGGATCGAGGGACAGACGTTCGACCTTGGTACTGGCCGCTTAACCTCGATGCGTTCTCTGATTGAGACGCTCCTGGGAATCGTGGGTGGCAGCGTCGTCCCGCAATTCGGTGCCATTCCTGACCGGCCGCACGAACAGGAGGTTATCGCCGATACGATACCCGCCGCCGAGCAACTCGGTTGGCGCGCCACGACTCCACTGGAAGAAGGCCTTCGCAAAACGGTGGCCTGGTACAAAGCGAACCAAAGCTCGGATTCCGACATTTCGGGTCCGTTTGGAGCAATCGCAACATGTTATCAATAGTCACGGATTCCATGCCTTCTTGCCGCCTTTGCCGGCAAGCTTTGCGCCACACCTTCGTCGATTTGGGAATGTCGCCTTTGTGTGAGAGCTTCATACCAGTCGACAAGCTCGACGCCATGGAGCCTTACTATCCACTGCACGTCCTGGTTTGCGAGGAGTGCTATCTGGTGCAATTGCGCGAGTATGTAAGCCCCGAGAGTATCTTCACCGAGTATGCCTATTTTTCATCCTACTCGACGTCTTGGGTGGCCCACGCCAAAAATTACGCGGCGATGATCAAGGACCGTCTCGGCCTCAGGAGCGACAGCTTGGTGGTCGAACTTGCAAGCAACGATGGCTATTTGCTGCAACACTTTGCGCATCTGGGCGTGCCTGTTCTCGGCATCGAGCCTGCGGCCAACGTGGCCGCGGTGGCCCAGGCGAAGGGCATTCCGACGCACGTCGGCTTCTTCGGCGCACGTCTTGCTCGGCGTCTCGTGGAGGAAGGGCGCAGAGCCGATCTCGTGATCGGCAACAATGTGTTGGCCCATGTACCGGACATCAATGATTTCGTGGCTGGCATCAGCCATCTGTTGAAGCCGGAGGGTGTGGCAACGCTGGAATTTCCACATCTCGAGCGGCTGATGGCGGAGAACCAATTCGACACGATCTATCACGAGCATTTTTCTTATCTGTCGGGCGTCGCAGCCGCGCGGTTAGCCAGTATGCATGATCTACGTTTCATTGATGTCGAGGAACTGCCAACGCACGGCGGCTCGCTGCGTATCTATCTCGCTCATGAAGATTCAAAGCGTGCGACCAGTCCGCGTGTGACGGCTTTGCTTGAGCGGGAGGAGAGGCTCGGCTTTAGAAGCATATCGGGATACTCTTCCTTCGCCGACAAAGTACAGCGCACCAAGCGCGAGTTGCTTTCGTTCCTGATCGCAGCCAAGAACGAGGGCAAGCGGGTTTGCGGCTATGGCGCGCCGGGAAAGGGTAATACGCTGCTAAACTACTGCGGTATCGGCACCGATTTCCTTGATTTCACCGTGGACCGCAATCCCTACAAGCACGGCCGCTACACGCCAGGTATGCACATTCCCATTCGTCCCGTAGAGGCGATCGATGCGGTGCGCCCGGACTACATCTTGATCTTGCCCTGGAATCTGAAGGACGAGATCGTGAATCAGATGCGCCATGTTGGCGCGTGGGGCGCCAAGTTTGTCGTACCGATCCCGACAGTTACGCTGATCGACCCAAGAAAATTATCTACCTGAGTATGTCGCTGCCGCACTACAGCGGCATCCCGCAATTCTAGCAGGCCCTGCCGCTAGTCTTTATGGTGGAACACATTGCCTCTCACCGCGAAAGAGCCATCCGCTGTGTCAATTCGGGTTCGATCTCGTCGAGCGGCGGAAACGCCTGATCCTTGTCGGAAATCATGGTGACCGGGAAAGGCCAGTTTAGCCCCAACCGAGCGTCGTCATACATCAGCCCGCCTCCGGCATCCGGCGTATAGAACTCGCCCATCTGGTAGCTAGCATCGGTCTTGTCACGAAGAACTTGATAGCCATGCGCAAAACGCTCGGGAACATACAAGGCCCGCTGGTTGTCTTCGCTCAACTCGATTGCCACATGATCGAGATACGTAGGGCTTTCCGGGCGAAGGTCCACGATGATGTCGAGGATGGCGCCGCGTGTGCAGCGGACGAGCTTTGTCTCGGCCGCCGGCGGGTACTGGAAATGCATCCCGCGCACTGTCCCCTTGGCGATGTTGTGGGCGATACTGGCCTGCGCAACGATGGGTTTCAGCCCATGCGCTTCGAACTCGTTCTGGCAGAAAGTTCGAGCAAAGAAACCCCGTGAATCCTCCCTGCGCTCTAAATCGAGGATGAAAGCACCTCGCAGTTTGGTTTCGGTAAAGATCAAAAGCAGCTCCTTGGCGAGTATTTAACTCAAGCCAGTCCCGCAAACGCTGGTGGGTTTGAGTGAGGGCCGCAAGGTCGTCCCGTGAACCGAGGGCCGGGCAGGGCACCAAAATTTACCATGTCAAAATAGTGATTTTCGATGAAATTTAAATCCATTGAAGTAATATTCAAAATGACATTTAATGTCATGTGTACTTTAATTACAGTAACGAGGATGATTAATTAAATACGGCTTCGTGTAATGCCAATATGCCTCCAATGCTGTGCGACGGTTGAGCCGATCCGGGTGTCGGGGCATCTGCTGTAGTAGCATTTCAGAAAGAGCGCCGGTCAATGAAGGTTGTCCTATTTTGTGGTGGCCTCGGGACTCGTATCAGAGAGTATTCTGAGAACATTCCGAAGCCCATGGTCCCGGTGGGTCAGCAGCCGATCCTGGGCCACATCATGCAGTACTACAGCCACTATGGCCATCGTGATTTTGTGCTGTGCCTTGGCTACAAAGCCAATGTCATCAAGGAGTATTTCCTTAACGCAAACCGGTGGACCAACAGCGACTGCGTCATCTCAAATTTCGGGGAGCATGTCGAAGCTATCGGTGAGCAACCGCCTGACTGGCAGGTTGCGCTGATCGATACCGGTATCTGGCGGAATATTGGACAGCGTCTCATGGCGGTCCGGCATCTGGTGGAGAACGAAGAGGTATTTCTTGCCAATTACAGCGACGGCCTCACCGATGCGCCTCTGCCGGATATGATCGAGCAATTCCTCAAAAGTGATAAGATTGGCTGCTTCATTGCAGTTCATCCGCCCTTCAATTTTCATTTAGCCGAATTTAACGGTGAGGACACGGTCAATCGATTTCGCTCCAGCCAGGAGTCCGAGATATGGATCAACGGCGGCTACTTCATCTTCCGCAACAAGGTATTCGATTACATCAAGGACGGCGAGGAACTGGTGCTCGAGCCGTTTGATCGCCTGATCGAAGGTGGTCACCTCATGGCTTACAAGTACGAAGGATTTTGGCGTGCGATGGATACGCTTCGTGACCGACAAGTGCTTGAGGAAATGGTTGAGCGCGGAGAAATGCCCTGGCGATTGCATTCAAATGGGTCGGCTGGCGTGAAGTTATGAAGGCATTGCATCTTGTCAGCGCAGGCGAACGGCTATCGGTCCTTTGTCTGGGGGCCCATTCCGACGATATCGAAATTGGTGCAGGGGCAACGCTGTTGAGTTTAATGGCGAGGGGCGTACGACTAGACGTCCTTTGGTGCGTCTTGAGCGGGGAAGGTAAACGCGAGCGCGAAGCGAGGAGCTCCGCTGCCGACTTTCTTTCAGAGGCGGAAAACGCCAAGGTTGAGGTGATGCCGTTTCGCGATGGATTCTTTCCCGAGCAAGGTGAATCGATTAAATCCTGGTTCGAGATGCTGAAGACGCGCGTGGCGCCTGATCTCATTCTTACTCACCGGCGCGACGATGCCCACCAGGATCATCGTGCGGTGTGCCGCCTGACGTGGAATACCTTCCGCGATCACTCAATCCTTGAGTATGAAATTCCGAAGTGGGACGGCGATCTAGGGCAGCCGAATGTTTATCTGCCGATTTCTGCCAGTGTACTTCAACGGAAGATTGATTTGCTGGATACGCATTTTGGCAGTCAGCGTTCCAAACAGTGGTTCGATGCAGAGACCTTTCGCGGCTTGGCGCGGCTAAGGGGTATGGAATGCCACGCGCCAGAGCGTTACGCAGAAGCGTTTGTTGCCCGCAAACTCTCGCTAGTCTGAGATCACGCTTTAGCAAGAAGCCAGTTTGTCCTTGTTACCCTGTTTCATGGACCGTGGCTTCGGGGTCTTACTCCGTTGGTTTGAACGGCTTTTGCGGGCTTTGATGCAGATGCTCCCTTGTACCATCGGCCCGCCGCAATGTGCTTAAAACTGACGCGTTACGGGAAATTTCACGGACGGCTTCGGAAGGAGTTCAACAAGTCCAGATAGAATTTCCATTGCCCCATCACGTACAGAAGCATCACAGCGTAGGCAGCAATCATGACAACGCCCCCGATGGTCAGCCGCAGGAGCGGTACTTGAACGCTCGCTAGCGCGAATTGAACAGCCAACGTGCAGCCTGCCGCTACGATACCCGACAGCAGGGGGCGGCTCACCGAAACGGCAATATCCCGTGCCGAAATGACCGTTCCATGAATGGACCATAGGACGAGTGGGACGAGCCCGAGCGTCATTGCTGCCGAGAAGCTGAAGGCGACACCAGTCGGGCCATACGGCAGGCCAATGACGTAGGCGGTGATTACGATGGGAGCGATAACGAAAGCTATCCTTAGACTTCGTCCTTGCAGCCCGTTGGAGATCAGCAGCCAGCTGAGGGGATTGATAACGCCGAAGATGAGGATCGTTGGCGTTAAAAGGCGGAAGATCGCCGCTGCATCGATCCATTTCGGTCCGAGCAGGACGCGAACGATATCGTCGGCCCAAATTGCCGAAAAGATCGTCGTTGGAAGAGTCAAGGAGATCACCAGTGAGTAGCCCTTCAGGAAATAACTCTTCAGACGGACTGGATCTTGCTGGAGCCGGGACAGGGCAGCAAACGCGACCGCGCCGACCGCGTTGTTGAGGCTGGCGGTCGGAATGTTGATCAGTTGGTATGCCCGCCCATAGAGGCCAAGTACGTCGGCGCCCCACGAGCGGCCAAGAAGAACTTTTTCCAGATTGTAGGCCACATGGACGACGAGGTAGTTCAAGGTGATTGTGCCGCCAAAATGCAGCATGCGGCGAACACCGGTCTGCCGACTGGGCAAACCAGGTATCCATCCGGTTGCCGACCACACACATGCTGTGGTGACGGCCGGTGGAACGATCGACATCGCCACCAATGCCCAGTATCCGAAGCCGGCGGCCGCCATCCCAATCGCAAGGCCGATACCTGATGCTTGTGCCAGGATGGCAAACGATGACAGCTCAAAATAGCGCAACTGACGTTCGAGGATAGCGTAGTGCTGCACCCCGGCTGCGTTGAAGAGGAACCCCGTGGCGACGGCGACGCCGATCCAGAACAGCCGGTCTTCGTGATAAAATCGAACCAGCACCGGGGCGGTCACCACACACAGCGCCGCAAGTATCGCACCAACCGCCATATTGATCCAGAACAGGGTTGAAAGCTGCTTTTCAGAAACCGTTATTTGCTGAACGGTTGCCGCAGAAAGACCTGCGGTCGTGAACAAAGCATATGCATCGGTGACTATCGTCACCATGGCCACCAAGCCAAAATCCAGGGGATCCAGAAGCCGTGAAAGAACGATGAGCGACACGATGCGAAGGAGGAGGTTTGCAGCCTGCGCAACGATCTGCGCGAATCCGGCGCGGACTGTCCTTTCTTTCAGGTCTTTCATCGCGTTCTCCGGAGGGAGCAACAAACGTCTCCTTGCGGGAGCACGGTTATCGCTGATTGAGCTTGCCGCGTAGCCCGAGGTAGCGCTGTTTGGATTATCTTCCCTTTCTGGTTCGCCCCAAGATCTGGTACGGCGGCGCGATCGCAGGGATTGGCCGGGGTAGTCCAGCCGCGTGTCGCGAAATGTTTCCGCTGTCATCGCAGCTAAGTCTTGTTAATAAATTAAATAATCTCGGATTGTGCGATATATTAGAATAAATCCATGTTGATTTAAATGAAAATGACGTATTAATCTGATCCGGACGCGTCGATCCGCGGTTGAGTGAATAGCTTGGGCTTGAATGGAGCTGGAGTTGTCATGACGATGCAGCCGGGGGACTGGGTGGAGATCAGAAGCAAGGAGGAAATTCTCCGGTCGCTCGACCGAAACGGTCGTTTGGAGGAGCTCCCATTCATGCCGCAGATGTTTGAGTACTGCGGACGGCGCTTCAGAGTGTACAAGAGCGCACACAAGACCTGTGACACAGTCAATCCTCTCGCCAGTCGACGGCTTGCAAATGCCGTGCATCTTGAACTGCGTTGCGATGGCAAGGCATACGGCGGATGTCAGGCCGTCTGTCTGATCTTCTGGAAGGAAGCCTGGCTCAAGCGTGTCGAAGACAAGACCGCACCTGTTCAAGCTATCCCCGACAGCAAGAAACTTGAACGCAATACAAAGATCGGTTCAGCAACCGGTTGCACGGAAGACGACGTATGGCGGGCTACACGAGTGCAGGACCAGCGAGATGACGATCCCAGATACACCTGCCAGGCGACTCAATTGCCGTACTACACCACCCCTCTGTCGTGGTGGGACATCAGGCAATACATTACGGATTATACCTCGGGAAACGTAAGCCTGGGCGTGATAACCCAAGGTTTCGTTTATCTCAGCTATTACCATTTAACGCTGGCCAAACGGGGAAGGCTGGGTCAGCCGGCTCGCTGGCTCTACGACAAATTTCAGGCCCTAGTCGGTGGCGTGCCTTACCCGCGAAGGAAAGGGACGCTTCCGCCTGGTCAACCCGGTCCCGTTGCTGATCTCAATCTGCAGCCCGGCGAACTGGTTCGAGTCAAATCCTACAAGGAAATTCTTGCGACCTTAGACGGGCTAAAGAATTGCGGCATGTATTTCGACGCAGAGATGGTCCCGCATTGTGGTCGCGTTTACCGGGTTCAAGCGCGGATCAGGAATTTCATAAACGAGAAAACAGGAAGAATGACCACCCTGAAAACCCCTGCCGTCATTCTGGAGGGGGTGTGGTGTAAGTCGTATTACAGCAACTGCCGAATGTTCTGTCCAAGAAGCATCTATTCCTGGTGGCGCGAAATCTGGTTGGAGAGAGTGCCCCAAGAAACTGCAACTAATCGGGCTGACGATCTGCATCGGTCAGCGACCTCGCCTGCGCGACTGGTGGACGTTTAATTGTATTGAGTGCGGGGCATTTATACATGTGCCATACAAAACCGAGCACATCAATGTCGAGCGCGCGTTCCATGTCGGATTCCGCTGCGGAGGTGTTCGTCACCATAGCAATCCCGACCTTCAATCGAGCAGCACTGCTAAGAGATTGTTTGATATCCGCTCTCGGGCAGGCCTACCAGAATTTCGAGGTTCTCGTATCAGACAATGCTTCAACTGACGAAACACCGGAATTGCTCAAAGAGTTCAGCGATCCTCGACTGCGCGTGATAAGGCAGAAAACCAATATAGGCCTCATTCGAAACTTTAACGCCTGCTTGGCCGAGGCAAGAGGCGATTATGTCGTGTTTGTTCCTGATGACGACAGAATCCGGCCTTGGATGCTGGAGCGCTGCATTGCTCTGATAAAGCACGAACCGCAACTCTCAGCTGTCATCGCATTGTGTGACACTCGCTCAACCACACTCGGCCGGACGTGGCCCGGACTAGCCAGCTCGCGACTGCGAACAGGGATTTGGAATGGTACTGACGTCCTTATGGAGTATCTCAAGGATCAAATAAGTGTCACGATGTGCAGCGTCATGCTCCGCACTGCTGCGCTTCGTGCGGCAGGAGGGCTTCGAGTTCGACCTTCCTTTCGCCGGCGATGTGGCAGCATGGGCTCCTCTTTTGTTGACCGGAAAGGCTGGATTGATCAACGAATCCTGCGCCACATACCATTTTCACAGTGATACCGAGACGTCCAAGCTGGGTGCCGAACAACTCCTGCTGGACGGCTGGAAGGCGGCCGATCTGATTTGCGCTCAGGCCGATCGCTCCATTGTGGACGCGGCCGAGCGTCGTCGCATAAAGTTGCATGCGAGACGCTGTTTCGCTCGTCGCGCTGTGTTGATCCTATCCCAGTATCGAGAGGAAGGCGGCGGCAGGTTGATGGATGTCTTCCCCATCATCTGGCGTTTCCGGCGCAATTTCAGCCGTATCGGGTTGGTCAATGGTCTTACCTCGGCCAGGCCGATAGCAATCACTCTGTTCCCTGAATCAATCACCAACTGGATTCGGCGCCTCAAGCGAACTTTCACAGGTCAACCTAGGTGGATTCAGAGTAGATGAATCCAGCAACGCGCGAGCGTGGACGTGCATAGCCATGATCTCGATCGTCGTTCCAGCGCACAACGAAAGCTCTGTGATTGCACGGACGTTGGGTCAATGGACCCGCGGGCCAGCCCCGGACGAGATACGTGTGGTTGTCATTTGTAATGGGTGTACAGACGACACTGCGGACATCGCCCGGGGCTTCGGTCCAACGGTCCATGTTGTCGAATCCGATATAGCAAGCAAAACTGACGCCCTGAACCTGGGCGATCAAATTGCAGGTGTGTTTCCGCGGATCTATGCTGACGCCGATATTGTTATTACCGTTGATGCCATTCGAGCCCTGGCAAGACGTCTCGATCGGGGCGACGTTTTGGCAGCGGCCCCCACGCCCGATATCAATCTGACGGGCTGTTCATGGTTGGTCTGCAAGTACTACGGAATCCGGTCGCGGTTGCCATCTGCACGCGAGGGAATTGGCGGGTCTGGCGTGTACGCCTTATCCGAGGCGGGGCGCAGGCGATTCGGTCAGTTCCCGGATGTCATTGCTGACGACACCTACGTTCGCCTTCAGTTCAGACTGGAAGAGCGGGAGACACTGCCCTCCGTGAAGTCCACGGTATTCCCGGCACGCACCGTGCCGCAGCTCATTGCGGTCAGAACTCGTGCCTACAGGGGAACATTCGAGCTCACCCGGCGCTTTCCCGAGCTGTGCGTCAATAAAGGGGAAGTCAATAATCGGGCGCTTGTTGCTCTGTTCAAAGAGCTTCGTCTGTGGCCCGGATTATTGATCTATTGTTGTGTGAACATTGTTGCACGATGTAGGGCGACGATGGGTTCACGAAGTGGAACTCATCGATGGCAACGCGACGAGACTTCTCGTGCAGCGCTATCCGCAGATTCTCTCAAGTAAGGTGTCATCTCGGTGGTCGCATCGGACCTGATTTCGCCTCTCGTCGGTCGGCATGCCCTACCTCGGTCGCCGTAGCCAAAGCCCTCCGGAAGGCATATGGGTCTGCCGAATCGGCCGCACGCCGTCACATAGAAATGTCTTGATTTTAAATAATATAATATTTAATTTTAATAATTGTATCAAAATAATTAAATACGGAGCCGTGATGCGCCCAATCTGACCCGTTGTGGGCGCATTCAGGTTGCAGCGTTTTAGGAGGCCAGCCGATGCTACGGAGCCCGGTCTTTCACTTCAAGACGTCGCCGATTAATAGCACGCAGCAGTCGTGCAGCAGTCACCCGAAAGTGTTGGCCGTCTCTTCGGGCGGGGGTCATTGGGTGCAGCTGTTGCGTATCAAACGCGCTTTCGAGGGTTGCGAAGTTACGTTTGTCACGGTCCATGAGTCGTATCGTGTGCAGGTGCCCGGCCATAAGTTCTATCTGGTCAATGATGCCAACCGCTGGACCAAGATCGCACTGTTGAAGGCGGCGCGCAGACTCGCTTGGATCGTTTGGAATGAAAAGCCCGATATCGTGGTTTCGACAGGTGCGGCTCCGGGATACTTGGCGCTGCGGTTCGGGCGAATGATCGGTGCTCGCACGGTCTGGCTCGACAGCATTGCTAACGTCGAGCAGCTTTCCATGTCGGGAGACCGAATTGGCCGTTGTGCTGACCTCTGGTTGACCCAGTGGCCTCACCTCGCGCGTCCTGGTGGACCCTACTACGCAGGTTCGGTGCTATGATTTTCGTGACAGTCGGAACGCAGGGACAGTTTGACCGTTTGATCCACACGGTCGACGAGTGGGCCGGCGCGCACGGAAGAACTGATATCTTCGCGCAGACGGGTCCGTCAAACTACCACTCCGAACATATCCGCGCCGAGCGGTTTATTGAACCAACCGAGTTCCTGAAACGCGTCGAAGCTGCAAGCCTCGTAATTTCCCATGCCGGCATGGGCTCCATTATTACCGCTCTTGAACTGGGAAAGCGGATCATAGTCATGCCTCGTCGGGCGAGCCTAGGCGAGCACCGCAACGACCACCAGGTTGCAACCGCCAAGCGGTTCGCCGAGCAGGGTCGCATTTTAGTTGCTTTCAGCGAACGGGAGTTGATCGATAAGCTGGATCAGCTCCCGGACTTTGGCGGGGCAGAGCGTCTTGGGGCGCAAGCATCGCCGCGTCTTATCTCCATCATTCGAACATTTATCGAGACCGGACGCACCTCATGATCCCGATTGATGCAGAGCATTCTCAATCAGGGCGTCGTCGCGCGACGGCATCATGTTCGCATTGCGAATCCTCCCACCGAAACGCGAAGCAGTGTTACAGATGCAATTCGAAGCGAACTTGATCGGAGGAAGGGAGATGCCCGTTCCTCTTGTTTTTGCGTGCGATCAGTCCTACGCGATGCCGCTCGCGACTGCGCTACGCTCAATTGTCGAATCAAATCGACAGTGGTGGCCGCTGCAGTTCATGATTCTCATATTTGACTTTTCTGAGCGTACTCAGAAAGAGGTGATGAAGTCGCTGCCTAAGGAGGCAGCCTCGATCAGTTGGATCCCGGTTGATCTGAGTTCGTTTGGCGAATTTTCCACACATGACTATATTTCTAAAGCAACCTTCGCTCGTTTCCTGATCCCCAGAGTTGTTCCAGAAGCGACGGAAAAGGTTCTGTACTTGGATGCAGACCTACTTGTTTTGTCTGACTTGGCGCCGCTTTGGGAGACGGATTTGGAAGAGGCCGCTGTGGGCGCAGTTCGCGATGGACTGGACGACCAGATAAAAGCTGACATGCCATGCGTGGCGGCAGTTCCGCGCGTGCGAGAATATTTTAACGCAGGCGTTCTGCTGATTGATCTCGTCAACTGGCGAAGGCAAAGGATCTCTGAGAAGGCATTGGAATTTCTCACCCGCAATCCCAAGACGCCCTTCTCTGATCAGGATGCCCTCAATGTCGCGTGCGATGGCGTTTGGAAGAAACTGAATCCGCGCTGGAATTTCACGGACCGTGTCTACGAGGTCGACATTGCAAGCTTGAGCCCCGAGCGGCGGCCGTGGATCGTTCACTTTGTGACGTCGCATAAACCTTGGAACGCGCGTATCCCAAATATCAACGCCTCTTTCTATGATGCGTTTCGAAGTCGAACCCAGTTCGCCAGAGCGCCAATGGAGCGGCAACGAGACTTCTGGCAAGGCAATTGGGCCAAGGTCAAGCGATGGTTGAAACAATTCCCGCCAATTAGAGCTTTGTGGGGCCAAATGAGGATGATGCAACCATAGAAGTCGCCGCGGACTAGCCGACGTGCCTCGTATGGTCATGTATCGCAAGATAATTTGACCAATTTTCCAAGGTTTCCAGTCAGATTAATATTATTAATTAAATTATTCGCAGTGTTGTTTTCGGATTTAAAGATTATCTGCCGTACTATTAGATAATAATGACTTATCTTAGCCGCGCCGTGGGCAAACCGCTCGCCAAATCAAGGCAATCGGAAGCCAGTTGTGGAAGAAAGGACGATGTCCGTAATGATTGCGCCCGATGAGAATGGTCGGAACGCACCGCTCAGCGCTCTCGTGGCGCTGGCGAGCTATGGCACTTCTAACGACCGGTACCTAGAGGAGTTGATTCGTGAATACCGGTCCATGTCATTCGACATCGACCTCGTTGTTGTCTCGAATATCGACAAGTCTGCTTTGGGCGTCGAATGTCATGTGGGCGTCCCAAACAAGGACCCCTGGTCGCTGCCCTTTGCGCACAAGAAGCTGTTCGCTGAGCGTGCGGATAAATACGACCTGTTCATCTATTCCGAAGACGACATGCTGATAACCGAAAAGAACCTTCGAGCTTTCCTTGATGTTACCGCCGCGCTTCAACGGGACGAAATTGCTGGGTTCTTGCGCATAGAAAAGGGTGCGAACGGAGAAGAGAACTATCCCGATATTCATGATAATTTTCATTGGGATCCGACCTCGGTTCGCTCCAGAGGCCGCTATACTCTCGCTCATCTCACTAACGAGCATGCGGCTTGCTACGTTCTTACACAGGCCCAACTCAGGATGGCGATTTAGTCGGGCGGATTCCTGCTGGATCCCCACGAGGAAAAATACGACCTTCTTTGCACCGCCGCGACAGACCCATACACCCAATGTGGCTTCAGGAAGCTCGTTCCGGTTTCTCATGTCGATGACTTCACCGTTCATCACATGTCCAACAAATATATCGGCCGGATCGGTATCACCGCGGCCGAATTGAGAGATCAGACAGCGGCGTTGATTCAGATTGCCAAATGCAGACAGACGCCACGTTCACTGTTGAACACCGAAACGAAGTTGAAGCGCGGGCTTTATTCTAAAGACTACTATGAGCCGGTCAGTGAGGACGTCATTTCAGCAATTCCGCGAACGGCGCGCAATGTCTTGTCGATCGGATGCGGTTCGGGAGCAACGGAGAAGAGGCTGGTCGAACGAGGATTGCGAGTCGTTGCCATGCCCTTGGATCCCGTCGTCTCCAGCGGCGCCGCTGCCCGTGGCGTCGAAATGATCAATGGAGATATCGACGAGATAGCGACGCTTACGCGAGGAGAAAAATTCGATTGCGTTCTGTGCTTGAATGTCCTGCACCTTACACACGATCCCGCAGCAGTGCTGTCTAAGCTGAGAGATTGTCTGTCCGACGAATCGACCGTGATCATTCAAACCCCGAGCATGCGGTCTCTTCGATTCATCGGACGGGGGGGAGGGGACAAGGCCGTTCTTCAGCAGGGCTACTCATCGACTGGAGTGCATTTCAGCACGGTTCTCCGCGTGAGGCGATGGTGCGCGAAGTCAGGGATGAAAGTGAGTCAGATGATCGGAAGCCGGGATCGCCAAGAAACAGGCGCTCTTGGCAGGATTGCGTCCGCCGCAGGCAATTTCCTTCCATCGCGGTTCTCAATCTTTATTGCAACGTCCATCGTCATCTTGGCGAGACGGTTGTCAGGTGAACGTGAGAAGCTCGTATCGGGAGAAGCTTCGCGCACACAACGCAAGGAGAGGGCGCCATTATCGTGGACCGCCACATCTGCCCGCAAATAGTGGCATGGAGCGTGCGATCAGTCGCTGCCTCTGCCCGGTGGCCAAGCATGCGGCTGCGTTTGACGCGACAGCTGCTGACGAAACACCCCTTTTTGTCGAGACAGGCGAAATTGTATCGCCGTGTTTGGTCGGTGCGTACCCTATTCAATATTTTCTAAGAGGCGCCGCAACGGTGGGCAATGACGATGACTTACTACAACCACATACGAAGTGAAATTCGACCTCTACTGCCTGAGAGTGCGTCGAGTATCCTCGATATCGGAGCGGGTGCTGGTGCCACTCTGAGGTGGCTCAAGGAGATATACCCAAATGCAAAGACAACAGGGGTGGAAATAAACCATGCGTTGTACGATCAATTACGAGAAAATGCGGACTTGGCTATCATCGGTGATGTAGATGTCTGTTTTCCTCAGCTGCAAAGCTATGACCTTATTCTTTGCTTGGATGTACTCGAGCACTGTATCGATTCGATTGGGACGTTGAGAAAGCTAGTGACCCGATTGGAGGTGGGCGGCAATGTTATAGCCTCCGTTCCCAACGTCGCCCATCTTAGTGTTTCGGTCCCGCTCTTGCTGCGACGTCAATTTTCCTATCGCGATGCGGGAATATTGGACAGCACGCATCTTCGGTTTTTTGTCGAGAAAACTGCGGTTGAACTTCTGACTTCTGCCGATCTTCGCGTTACCAAAGGGGTTATTACCGGAATAGATGGGGCCAGATCCAATTTGGTGGATCGCTTGTCCTTTGGACTGTTACGGCACCATTTGGCAAAGCAATATGTTATGTGCGGCGAATTGGGACGCGGCGAGATCGGCCAGGGAAAGATTAGCTGGATGTTGGAACGATAGTCCGTGAGGAATGCGGAATAGATGGATAATGAGGCCTAATCTGCAGCGGTGAAGTACTCAATTTTACAAGAGGGCCGCAGTTATACTGCGGCTTTCGTAGTTTTTGGATTTCCATTTCTACGTTTCGTGATTCCTTTATGCAGCTCTGGCTGGCCGAAGGGATCGATGAACAGGCTGCGCGACGATCGTCAGGCCGAACTGTTCCAGCGCACTGGATGTCGTCGACGTCAGGTAAGGTGCCGCTGAATTTTATCCGGCAGCGATCAGAAAATCGGTGAATGTCTGCAACTCATAGTCACGTTAAGCAACCATTTTCACAGGCTAGGGGCGATTGGTTGTTTTGTGCGCCGGACTATTGCGATGATCAAACATCCACATGCCGCTGCCCAGCAGAAAGATAAACAAGACGTAAGGAGCGTTCCACAAGTGAACTGTACAACTAGAGAAGCCTAGTCCACAAAGCGTGATAATCAGAGCCTTTCGGCATTGTGCCACTTGGAATGGGAGGCTTTTTAGTCGCCCCAGACCAAAGCAAACTGAAAGAAAACTGGCGGCTATAAGCACAAAGCCGGGAATACCGTAGCGAACGGCATTGACCAACCAGAAATTGTCGATGCTGCCACCCAGCCACTCTGGACGTTCCCAATCATTCAAGCCAATTCCAAGGATCGGGTGCTGCATTACCGATTGCGTCCCGTAGTTCCAGATGTGCACACGCATGTACGAAGTATCCGCGTTGAACGTTAGATACGAAATAAAGACGTCGAAAGGAGTACGGTTGGAGAGGAGATCCACGACAAAATAGGTAGTGATTACGATAGCGGCCAATATTGCCCACCGTCTTGCCACGCTCGCTGTAATCTTGTCCCAGACGATCAAGATGGCCTGGGTGACAAGCGATAGGAGGGCACCCGAGGAAAGGGAGGAAAACGCAGCCATTGCCACGAGAACAGAGGCTAATCGACTCCCTGCGTGCTTGGCGCCAAACACATAAAAGCTCAAGGCGAATGCACTCGAACAAACGACTCCAAAGAGAATGAAGTGATCGAAGGGGCCCTGAGCCCGGCTAAGTCCCAAGCGTGGTTCACTATTAACGATTCCGTAAACGGAAAATATCTTGCCAAACAACTCAATTAAGATCGGCGAGCCTGTGAGGTTCTCGTATATGGCAAATGGCAGAAGGAAAATAACCATCCACACCAGACACCCGACCATGCGTCGAAAAGCGAAGACATCTCGAATGTATCGCCTCGCAAAGAGGAATGTTCCGAATGTCTCGATGAAGAAAATATCTGCGGACTGTATGAAAAAACTATCCTCGGCCTGTGGTCCGGTGCGCTGCTGGATCGCCAATACGATCGCGCCCCATATGGCGGTCGAAAGCATCAAAATGTCCGGCAGCCGTATCCGCCCCATCGATTGAGATAGCCACGCTAACAAACACGGAATGATAGTGGCTACCAGCACCAGCCGATATGGCGACAGGCGCAGTGGGCCGAGGTGGAATATGATCGGCAGGGCCAACGAGAAAATGAAGATTGCGATGAGCGGGGAGACCTTGCCGCTCTGGGTCAGCGGCGCCGCCGCGACACGTCCCGCGGCGGAAGGTGGCGACCGTCCAAGTTCACGAGACGCTCTTGCTGTGCTTGCCATCTGATTCCATCCGCTGTGTGAGTGCCTTGTGATCTGATGACGCTATCGATACCGCCAGCGCATCAGTTGGCGATACAGCCCCAGCTTTGTGCTGGTCCTCCAGGCAATGCCGCGCATCGCATTCGGATCAAGCAAGTGCTGGCGCATATATTCCGCATCTAAGTTGTTTGTCAGACAAAGGCGGGAATAGAGAAAGGGTTCGAATCCGCGATGATTCCCAAGCTGGATCGTAAAGAGGTGCGTGTAGCCAGCCCTCAGAGCCGCCTCCCAAACCCGTCGGGAAAAGCGCCCGTATGGGAAGGCGAAAAGCGTAACCTGTTGCGCGAGGCGATCCTCCAACATCGACTTTGACACTACGAGTTCGCGATCGAGTTCGGCATCGGAGACGGTGGTCAAATCGACGTGGGTCAGGCCATGTGAGCCGATCGCAACACCACCCCTGCCAAGTTCCTCAATCATCGCCCAGCTCATGCGTCCTGGCGAACCTACAAAGTTGGTTGGGATAAAAGACATGAATCCCGGAATCCGACCGGTCTTTACGTAACGAGCATAGACGTGGGTGTAGTCCGTAAGGAAGCCGTCGTCGAAGGTGAGTAGCACCGCATCACTGTGGTTGGTTTTTAGATCGTGGCAATGCTCAAGAAAATTCCACGGCGACACCAGCCTATCCCCGCAAAGCGCGAGATGCGTATCAAACATCTCATTTGTCAGACACCATGCATTCGGAGGCGAGGCCTCTACCAGTTCGTGGTAGTTCAGCACAATCATACCGTTTGTATCAGATCCGAGACACGTCGGCCCCAGGTCTGCCAGTTCAGCCGGGTCTCAAAGGCGTCGCGGCTCGATTGTCTCAAGCGTGCCAGCCGGTCCGGGTTCGTAAATATCTCGGAGATGACCGCCGCATAGTCCGTCTTCGTCGCATTGAGCGGCAATAAGATGCCAGTCTCCCCGTCGCGGATAGCGCAGGGGACGCCACCAGTGGCCGGTGCTATGCTCGGTACGCCATGGGCCGCCGCTTCGCAAAACACGATGCCGTAGCAATCTGCCTGGGTCGGCAACAGAAAGAAATCCGCGTCGCGATAGAGTTGATCCAGTCGGTTGCGCTGTTCACGATCGTTCTTGTCGAGGTAAGGGATAATCGTCAGGCCATCTTGGGCGACAGGCTTGGGGGGAGTACATCCACAGATCACGAGTTCTGCCTCTACGCCCCTGTCCTTTAATTCAGCAAGAGTCTCGATCGCGATGTCCGCACCCTTTTCTTCCCAGCTGGTGCCGATGAGAAGCAGCCGGCACGGACCCGGCTTCCGGCCTTCAAGCACAGAGTCGCGATCGGGCGCTTCGTTCAGGTTGGCGCCCCAAGGAATAACATGCACCCGTGCAGGATCGGCTCCGTAATCCCTAATTGCGGATTCGGCTGCCCACTGCGACGGGTAGAGGACCAGATCCGCACGCGCGATTGTGTCGCGTTCCAGGCGTTCAGCGATGTTCCGAGCAGTGCGTGACAAGTTCCGATAGTTAGGGTGGTAGTTCTCAACCAGCCGAAACGTCGCGTCGGACGCATAGACGAGGGGGACGCCCTTAGGCACACTCCAGGCGAAGATGGACCCAGCGGGCGCCAATACGATATCGGGGGAAACGGCGCGGATCTTGCGGGTTGCGTCCGCTACATACTGTGCAACGACCGGCTCCGCATGGAATGGGGAAAGGCCCGGCATGCGAAAGGCGCGGCAGAGCCTGGAATACGTCTTGTATAGAGGCAGGATCGGTGCGTTTAGGGGACCGATATAGATAACGTCGTTGCCTTCGTTCGCGAGTGATTTCGACATGTGAAATGGAGTGCCGGACCAGAATCTGACGTCGCTCCCGTCGCCGATCGTAGCGAAGGCGATACGCCGCGGTGCGTGGCTGTTGGGGATGTGGCTCTCATTCATTTTGTTCTCTTACTGACAGCCCCAATCAGCAGGTTATTTCCCAAAAGCGATCAAATGGCATTTGTCGAACGACGTGGCTGAAGTGCTCATATTTAATAATATATAATTGAAGATAGATTATTTTACTTGAGAAAAATAGCAACATATCGGATAATTTGATGGCCGATATTAATTAACGGCCGGCGGACGAGTGGCGTTGGCCTGAATAACCCAGCCAAAATTTCGCCCGCGATGCGGAAGCCTGCGCCTTTTGAGCGCGCGCTTTCGGACCTTTGTCCATGTCATCTCTGGACCGATCGACAGCAAGATCGGGAGGAAGCATCAACGGTGGGTGGCAAGGCGCGCGACCGAGGGCAGCAACGCCGCGGCCTGATCGCCGCAGTCGTTGCGAAGCGCAGCAAGATGCTGCCTTTGTCCGGTGAACGAGCGAGCATCGCATCAAAGCCGGACGCCGGGTCATAGGCTGGCGATGGCTTAATCTGTTCATTGGTGTTTCTGTTCAAACCTCTGCTGCCATTCGCGCCGGCGTCGCCAGATTTCGTTCCAGACGGCGTATTGCCTGGCGACCCGGTCGCTGGGTCGGACCAGCATCGCAACGCGGTAAGCCAGCGTGCGCGACAGTGGCCAGAGCCCGTAAAGAAAAATCCCCGCGCTGCGGATGCCGACCGGCATGTGGCGCGCCAGAAGGGAGACTTTGGCGCGGCTCAGACGGACCATCTTATCGGCACGTATCCGCTCAGAGGCGCCGCCGTAGTGAACGATACGTGCGTCCGGCGTGACCCGTGGCCTGGCCCCAAGGGGGCGCGCACGAAGGCACAGGTCTGCTTCCTCTCCATACATGAAGAAAAGCGGGTCGAAACCACCCAACGTCTCCCAGAAACGCCGTTCGATGAGAAAGAAACATCCCGAGACGATATCGACCTCGCGTTCAGTGTCGCGTAGCCAGCCGCCATAGGCCTCAGCGTTGAAGAGTTCGCTTTTTGCAAATAGTCCGGTCAATCCGACAGCTCGGCAAAACAGATTCCATAGGCTCATCCGCCGCCAGCAGTTTGAGGGATTGAGTGAACCGTCTGCGAAAACGGTGTAGCCGCCCCAGATCCGCGCCTCTGGCCGAACTTTGGAGAAGGCCACCAAGCGGTCGATTGCGCTGTCAAGCACCACGGTGTCTGGGTTCAGCAGCAGTAGTAAATCACCCTTTGCGATCTTGGCCGCTACGTTGTTTGCCCGCGCAAAGCCCATGTTTTCGTCCGATCGGATCAGGCGGACCTCGGGATGGGCCGCACCAATCGCGTCGGCGGAGGCGTCGCTCGAGGCGTTGTCGACAACTATGATTTCGTACGTCGTTGCCCGGGTCTCGGCCACAACGGAATCCAGGCAGGCCGTCGTCAGGTCGGCGGTGTTATAGCTGACTACAAGGATGGAGAGATCCGGCCACTCATCACCGGCTGGCTGCACGGAGGCCGATGCGCCGCCTCTTTGAGGTTCAGCTAGCATTTTTCCTCGCGCAATGGCGCGTCCATGACCAAGCATAGCGCTGGTATAAAGCGGTCCGCCATATCAAAAGATCTTTGCCGGGAGCACTTTGAGGTGATCGCGTAGGCCTTAGCTCGCCGACCGCAGAAGCATCTCGTCTCGTTGATTGAGACGAGAATCAAACAGGAGGCGATAAACGCTTCATTCTGCGCGCCTGACCATCGTTGACTGACCTACTGATCCCAAAGAAATATAATCGCAAAGCGCACCTGCGACGACAATTACGGTTGCCGATCAGGAAGCGACCGAGGACGCATTAGCAGCCGGCCTGCTGACTCGCCCGAGAGCTCTGCCTATTTGGCGGTTTCAGCACTGTGCAAAGCCAAGACATCGCCCCTTGGGTCGTCATGGCCTCGTTGTGCACCTCGAACGCTCGCTTCGCCTCCCGCAACACTGCCAACGATCGACGCGATGCTGTGTAAGTCGAGACGATGATGCAGCCCCCTGGTTTGAGCGACTGTGCGTAACGCTCGAGCGACCGTACAGGGTCGCGTAAGTAGTAAAGAGATTCGTTGAACACGATAACGTCGAAACGGCCCGGTGGCTCGTACACGTCGCCGTCGGCCTGAGAAAAGTTCGTACGATCGTTGTTGTGGAGACGGAGCTTCTCGATCGCCACATCAGAGATATCAACTCCAACATAGCGCTGATAACCGAGCGTCTTAAAGCGCTCGAATAGCATGCCGTCTCCGCAGCCGACGTCTAGGTACTCACCGCCGAGCCTAAAAGCGTCCATGTAACCGATGAGCGTCCAGTAACGAGCAAGTTCGCGCTGCATGTAGGTCCAGCGCCCGTCGCTGTACTCTGCGTCCCATGTAGACTTCGCTTTTGGGCTGTCACCGAACCCCTGCGAAATCTCCCACTCGCTGACGGCGCGTCCCAGTGCTTCGCCAAAAGGCAGCCGGGTTAGTCCGAAAGCGTAGTACACGGCGCGTATGCGTCGCCATGCGTGGTAGTGAAGTGCTGCAAGCATTCCCAACCCTGCCAACGCGCATTCAATGTCAGACAGTTTATTACATATGAGGTTATCGACAAATCTAGTTCTTATACGGCCGCGGGATGAGCGCTCCTAGGACGAGCCGATCGCCCTTCCAGGTCGCCCAACGTACGTTCTCCCACTGTGTTATGTTGATGCGCCGACCGTTGACCACGTCGAATAAGAACGCCCCATAGCGGAAGGAGCCAAGCACGAAGTAGACGTTCTTCAGGCTCACCGAGGAGCCGCCGTCTGCCGGGATACGGAGTCCGTGATTGCCGCCCTCGAACAGCACGTTCTCGAAGATGTGTGAGCCTCGCCAACCGTCGGCCGAGAAGTAACCCGCGGTTGTGGCTCCGGCCATCTTGAACGTCGAGTTCTTGACTGTGACCGTGCCCGTATTGCCTGGTGCATAGCACTGCACCCCATCCGCATGGTCATCGCCGATCCCCGTGGCCGCGATATAGACCCACGTCAGATTGATATTGCCGCTGACGCAGCGAATGCCTTCTCGTGACTGAATGCGAACGCGTGTGAGGCTACAACCTTCGCAGGTAATCGTCGGCTCCCCCGAGCTCTCAACGATCGACAAGTCTGTTCGGGATGAACCTGGGGGTAACTTAATCCAACTCGTGCCGCTTGTGACGTTGGCATAGACGGGATCGTTGAATCTCAACGGAACGCCAGCCGAGGTCGGCTCGGGATCCGTCGCCGGAGCAGCAGCCTCTCCCACCTGTGCCGTTGCGGTCGGGCGCATCTCGAACTCTTGCGCTGGAACCACCGGCGGGCGTTTATCACACGCCTCCTGCGCCGTATCAGCCTGTGGGAGGGCAAGGAGAACGCGGCACGCCCACTCCGCAGACTCTATCCGCGTCGAGGTGGCGGCCGGTTGAGCAATAACTGCCATTGCCGGCAACAGGGTCAGCGTGACCAAGTAGCGCATGGAAGTTCCTGAAGCGGATTTCCTGAATTTCTGCAGCCATCCAGCCGTTCGGCTTTTTAAGCCTGCCGAGCCCGCAGCGCTTTCATTTTGTTATTCTTCGCCCATTCGAACGTAACCACTCGTTGGCGAACTCAATAATTTTGCTAGGGAATATCTGGTCGAAAACTAAATTTAATTATCCATCAATTTATGTGCTTGTAGCAACAAATATAATGGGCATTACGGCCTTTTTATTCTGAATTGCCGGAAATGATTATATTGGCACTGATTAGTTCGAGTTCGGTTGCCTCACGGGCTTTCTAATCGCGTCTAGTATATCGGCGGAACTCCCCTGCATCCGCTAGCCATAGAGCAAGCGCACGGGGCGCGGTCGCTGCTAAGGCGGGTGGGGCGTGTGACATTTTTATAACAGCGAGAAAATAATCCAGCCAAATCCAATTCGGGCATCTTTCACTCCGAATCGCGTCGCAATGTTTTCGCGAACCTTCGGGGTGCCGCTGCGCGTTTGATGCAATGGCTGGGGCGCGTGCTGTAGGTGTTGCTGTATGCTCGGGTTCAGATGATTGCGCGTAATAACGCAGCGGCAAGTTCCAAGATTGACTCGAAGTGGAGTCGCGTGCGCCTTCGATAAACCTGATGATAAGCCAGCAGGCGAGCACGAGGGTGTATCGGAAGAAAAATTTCCTGCCGAAATTCGCAGCGAAACTGAAACTAAAGGCAAACGTGAAGCTGAAAACGAAGTCGATGAACTCCTGCAATAAAATACCTGTGCAATAAATACCTGTGCAGGAAAAACCGCTGCATTTTCTTTTTAATATGCACTTTGATGTCGGCGCAGGAACTTTGACGGATTACTAAGAAATCACCTTTTGTAGGCCGTCATGTCGTCCCAAAAAAGCCTCCCCCGACAGCGACCAAATCGCCAGTAACGGGGGCGGCGGAAACGACATACACAGTGCGTTGATGCGTTCGCTCATCGGAAGTCACCGCGTGCGGAGGTGTGCCGCGCGAAAGAGCACAAGGGAACATGATGGCCAGCTACGACAACATTCCTCTGACCTGGAACGACCCGCTGTTAAATGGCGCTACCACTTCGGGTGCGGTCACGCTCCAGAATGGCGGATCGCTTTCGTATAAGAGTATTACCGCCGACGGCGCCGCGGCGTCCGTTATGGGCATGGGCTCGTTCACCCTCGACCACGTCCGCATTGATTCAGCGGAGTCCGTGCGCCTTGCGGGTAGCGGAAACATAACCATCAGCAACTCGTATCTTGAGGCAACGGGCTCGGGTGCCGATCACGCCGACGTAATTCAGGCCTATTCCCCCGGCGGCACCGGCAATGTGACCATTACGAATACGACTATTGTGGCCCACAATACCGCTGCGACTGCCGGGATGTTCATCGCGGACAATTACGCCGGAACATTCACTCTCAATAATGTGGTGTTCGAAGGGGGGCCGTTTGGCTTGCGAATGCACGGTGACGATCTCACCGGCGGTAGGGAACTCTCAGTATCCCTCACGGACGTGTATTTTATCGGGCCATTTATGTACGACCCGATTTACCTGTCGGACGTAAAAATCACTCACTGGGAAAATGTACGCTCCGCGACAATCGTGAATGGCGAACTCGTTCCGGGCGATCTGATCCCACCCCCTTACGCGGTGGAAGGCGGCGTCACCCCGCCGGCGATGACGACAACGACGATCGACGACTTTTCGACCGACAGCGGGATTGCAGGCGACCACATCACCAACGACAACACCCCGACCCTGAGCGGCAAGGCCGCGGCGAACAGCACGGTGAAGGTGTTTGACGGTACGACCCAGATCGGGACGACGACCGCGAACAGCAGCGGTACGTGGAGCTATACCTCGACCGCTTTGGCCGATGGTGCTCATAATTTCACTGCGAAAGCCACCAACTCGTCGGGGCAGACCAGTGCGTCGTCTGCGGCTGTTGCCGTGAAGATCGACACCACTGCGCCGAATGCGCCAACCGTTGCCGCGCCAACCAACAACGCGAACGGTGGCGTGAACCTGACGGGTACGGCCGAGGCGAACAGCACGGTGAAGGTGTTTGACGGTACCGCGCAGATCGGGACGGCAACCGCAAACAGCAACGGCGCGTGGAGCTTGACCACTGGGGTTCTTGCGACCGGTAACCACAGTATCACGGTGAAGGCTACCGATGCGGCGGGTAACACCGGTGCGGCATCAGCGGCGGTCTCCGCAAATATCCCGTCGCCGACGCCGAACGCGCCGACGATTTCGTCGTTCTCGAACGACAGCGGCGTTGCGGGTGACAAAATCACCAACGACAATACGCTGACTCTCACGGGTACGGCGGCGGCCAACAGCACAGTGAAGGTGTTTGACGGCACCACCCAGATCGGGACGGCAACAGCGAACAGCAGCGGGGCGTGGAACTACACCACAACTGCCTTGGCTGATGGCAATCACAACCTCACGGCGAAGGTCACGGACGCGTCCGGTAACACCAGCGCTGCCTCGGTGGCCCTTGCGATCAAGGTCGATACCACCGCACCGGCTGTGCCCGTCGCGCTGGGCGATTCGATCGTCAACGGCAATCAGGTGCTGTTGAACGGCACGGCTGAAGCCAACAGCACCGTGAAGGTTTACGACGGCCTCACCCTGGTGGGAACGGCGACCGCGAAAGCAGACGGCACCTGGAGCGTGACGACGTCGCCGTTGTCAACCGGACCCCACGACCTGACCGCGACCGCGACAGACGTGGCTGGCAATACGAGTGCGATGTCGCTGCCGCTTGATCCGGTTATCGGCGGACCTGCGCCCGGCGCGCCGACCATTGCATCGTTCTCGAACGATAGCGGCGTTGCGGGTGACAAGATCACCAACGACAATACGTTGACCCTCACGGGTACGGCGGCGGCGAACAGCACGGTGAAGGTGTTTGACGGCACCACCCAGATCGGGACCGCGACTGCGAACAGCAACGGCGCGTGGAGCTACACCACGGCCGCTCTGGCGGACGGTGCCCACAATCTCACCGCCAAAGCCACCGATGCGGCGGGGCAGACAAGTGCTGCGTCGGCGGCTCTTGCCCTCAAGATCGACACCACTGCGCCGAATGCGCCGACCGTTGCCGCGCCAACCAACAACGCGAGCGGTGGCGTGAACCTGACCGGTACAGCCGAGGCTAACAGCACGGTGAAGGTGTTCGACGGCACCGCTCAGATCGGGATGGCGACCGCGAACAGCAACGGCGCGTGGAGCTTGACCACAGGCGCCCTGGCGACCGGCAACCACAGCATCACGGCGAAGGCTACCGATGCGGCAGGCAACACCGGTGCGGCATCGGCGGCAGTCGTCGCCAATATCCCGTCCTCGATACCGGCGCCGGGCGCGCCGACCATTGCATCGTTCTCGAACGATAGCGGCGTTGCGGGTGATAACGTCACCAATGACAACACCCTGACTCTCACGGGTACGGCGGCGGCGAACGGCACGGTGAAGGTGTTCGACGGTGCGACCCAGATCGGGACGGCGACCGCGAACAGCAGCGGGGCGTGGACTTATACCACCGCGGCATTGTCGGATGGTGGCCACAACCTCACGGCGAAAGTCACCGATGCCGCTGGCAATACCAGCGCAGCGTCGGCTGCCCTGGCCGTGAAGATCGATACCACTGCGCCGGTTGCCCCGACGATCACTTCGGGACCCGCTGGTACGGCAGCGGTCGGCACGAACGCGGCGGCAAAGGCGGGTGCGGTTACTTTGACCGGAACTGCCGAAGCAAACAGCACTGTGAAGGTGTTCGACGGCGCAACCCAGATCGGGACTGCGACTGCAGATAAGAGCGGTGCCTGGAGTTCTCGCCACTGACGCGCTGGCAAGCGGAAAACACACGTTTACGTCCAAGGCTACGGACGCGGCTGGCAACACCAGTGCGGCATCCGCGGGGCTTGTCGTGAACGTCCCACCGACGGTCCCGACTACACCAAACGGACCAAAAATATCGTCGATCTCGAACGACACGGGTGTCGCTGGCGACGGTATTACCAGTGACAACACCCTGACCCTCACGGGTACAGGGGCGGCCAACAAGGCGGTGTTCATCTACGATGGAGTGAAACCTATCGGAGTTGCACACACCAACAGCAGCGGGGCGTGGAGCTACACGACGGCTCGATTGGCCGATGGTGACCATAGCCTCACGGCGAAGACGATCGATACAACTGGCAAGTTCGTTGCGTCTTCATCCGAAAAGATCACGATCGATACCAAGGCGCCGACTGCGCCGAAGATCGCCTCGGGCGACAGCGTCACCAATGCTGATCACGTGACCTTGGCCGGTACTGCCGAGGCGCATAGCACGGTGAAGGTGTTCGACGGGACGAAGCAGATCGGCACCGCCACGGCGAACGACAAGGGAGCTTGGACCTATGCCGCCGATGCTCTCACGGATGGCAGCCACCACTTCACGACCAAGGCGATGGATGTGGCGGGTAACACCAGTGGTTCCTCGTCGGCGTTCGATGTAAAAATCGATGCGCATGGGTCCACGCCTGCGCCAACGCCGTCCGCTGAGTTCACCAAGGTCTTCCAGAACTGGAACGATACGGTGACATTCAAGGGGACCGCCGATCCTTACAGCCAGATCTCCATCTACGACAACGGTCAGGCCAAGCCTATCGGCAGCGTCAAAGTCGGAAGCGATGGCACCTGGAGTTATAAAACCTCTTCTGCGGTTTCGGATGGGGTCCACAACTTCACGGCGACGGTGACGGATAAGGCCGGCAATACAGGTTCGCTTCCGGGAAGTGCCGTGTTGGGCACGAATGGCGGTGATGTACTGAAGGGTACGTCAGGGCACGACCTGTTCAAAGGCAACGGCGGTCAAGACACCTTCGTCTTCGCGTCGAACTTTGGTGCTGACGTTATCAAGAACTTCGATGCAACTGGGCGCAACCACGACGTGGTGCAGTTCAGCAAGAGCGTGTTCGACAGCTTTGCCGACGTTTTGGCTCACGCAGCGCAAAGCGGGCATGATGTCGTTATCGATGCCGGGGGAGGCAACACGCTGACGCTGAAGGACACCAAGCTGGCGGCGCTGGACAAGACCGATTTCCACTTCGCGTAGTCAAGTCAAAATTCGTTCCGAGTAACAAATCCATAACAAAAGCGACACCCAGGAGCCGTTAGGCGGCTCCTGGGTGTACCTAGAAACGCGGGATAAATACGATGGCAGAATTTGGCTGGCGGGCTTCGGGTCTCCCGCCCAACAGAAATCAGTCTGCTCGGATGATCACATCTGCGGCCGGCGTTCAGGGCGCTGCTCAGGCTGCTACACCGGCGGCCGATTCACTGCAGCCTTCCCAAACGGCTAAGCTCCGGTCGAAGTCACGTGCACTCTTCGAGGCGGTGGCGCGTGGCGACGCTCTTTCCCGTTCCCGCCATCGTGTCCGGAAAGCGATCGAGCGGGTCAGGCCAATGGTCTTTTCTTCCCGGCAGAAAGGGGCCCTTGCGGCGTATACCGGGCAGCAGTCCGAAGTCGGCGATTTTCTGACTTCTTGCCGTCATGCATTTTGGGGGCTGGCGGTCTTCAGCGGCTTGAGCAACATCCTGATGTTGACCGGCTCTTTCTTCATGCTCCAGGTCTATGACCGGGTCCTTCCAAGCCGCAGCGTGTCGACGCTGATCGGATTGCTTTTGCTGGCTACCATTCTGTACGTTTTTCAGGGCGCGCTCGATCTGGTCCGCACGCGCATCAGCGTTCGCATCGGGCGGTACCTTGAAGAAACCTTAGGACCCAGGGTCTATGATGCGGTTGTGCGACTGCCGCTAAAAACCCGCGGCGACGGCGACGGATTGCAGCCGCTTCGCGATATCGATCAGGTGCGTGGCTTTCTTTCCAGCGGCGGCCCAACTGCGCTTTTCGATATTCCGTGGATGCCGCTTTATCTCGGTATCTGCTTTTACTTCCATTTCTGGATCGGCGTGGTGGCGCTGGTCGGCGCCTGCGTGCTCGTCGTATTTACTGTGCTGGTGGAGATCCGGACCAAGGGAGCGACAAAAGCTTCTGCGGGGTTTGCGACGTCGCGGAATGCGCTCGCCGCTGAAGGGCGACGCAACGCAGAAGTTTTGCGTGCCATGGGGATGAGGCATCGGGCTGCGGCGCGCTGGCATCAAGTCAATATGAACTATATGGCGGCCAACGAGGCAGCCAGCGATGCGGCGAGCAGCCTCGGCGGAATGTCGAAGGTTTTCCGCATGATCCTGCAGTCCGGTGTCCTTGCTGTTGGCGCTTATCTGGTGATCCATCAGCAGGCCACGGCGGGAATCATCATCGCAAGTTCGATCCTGACCGCACGCGCTCTGGCTCCGGTGGAGATGGCCATCGCGAACTGGAAGGGCTTTACGGGTGCACGGCAAGCGGGGCGGCGGCTTGACCAGCTTTTGACGCTTCTCCCCGAAGAACAGGTGCCTATGGAGCTCCCGCCGCCGGAGCGATCATTGAGCGTTGACCGTATTCACGTTGTGCCGCCCGGCGCCGAGAGGCCGGTGTTGTATGATGTCTCGTTCGCGCTCTCGAGCGGTCAGGGACTGGGAATTATCGGGCCGAGTGGATCTGGTAAGTCGTCTCTCGCGCGGGCTCTTGTGGGCGTTTGGCCCCAGCTGCACGGCAAGATCAGGATCGACAGCGCCGCCCTTGATCAGTGGTCCTCTGAGGCTCTCGGCCGGCACCTCGGCTATCTTCCGCAGGACGTCGAACTGTTCGACGGAAGTATCGCGGCCAATATCGCGCGCTTCGATCCGAGGGCAACTGCCGGCGCTGTATTAGGCGCCGCGCGTGCGGCTGGCGTCCATGAACTGATCCTTTCCTTCCCTGATGGTTATGGAACCCGGATTGGTGAAGGCGGAATGGCGCTTTCAGCCGGGCAACGCCAGCGAATTGCGCTTGCGCGCGCATTTTACGGCGATCCGTTTCTGGTGGTGCTTGATGAGCCGAGTTCGAACCTCGACTCGGAGGGCGAGGCAGCCCTCACGGAAGCCATCCTCAATGTGCGTCGCCGCGGCGGAATTGTCATCGTCGTTACTCATCGGCCTAAGTCACTTGATGGCGTCGATCATGTTCTGGTGATTGCCGATGGGACTGCGAAGGCCTTTGGTGAAAGGGACGAGGTACTCAACAAGGTCCTGCGCAAATCAGCGCCGGTGCCGCTGAGAATGGCCGCTGAGGGCGGAAAAATTCGATGAACAAGAATTTGGATTCGGCACTGCATTCGATCCAGCGTTACCTGCTGGCGGGAATCGTTCTTGTCTTGCTGGTGATGTTTGGAATCGGTGGGTGGGCCACAACCACCGAACTCTCGAGCGCTGTGGTCGCGCCGGGCGTTCTTGTTGTCGACTCCAGTGTCAAGAAGGTCCAGCACCCGACTGGTGGCGTCATCGGTGAGTTGCGCGTGCGCGACGGTGATCGCGTGCGCGCGGGGGATATTCTGGTCCGTCTTGACGAAACGCAAACCCGGGCGGCTGCGACGATCATCACCAAAAGCGTCGATGAGCTGCTGGCCCGTCAAGCGCGTCTGGAAGCCGAACGCGACAGTATTCAGGAGCTCGCATTCCCAGCTACTCTCTTGGACCGTGCTCGCGATCCAGCCTCCGACGCCGCTCGCGCCATCTCTGCGGAGCGCAATCTTTTCGACCTGCGCCGGCAGGCGCGCGAAGGACAAAAGTCGCAGCTCAAGGAGCGCAGCGCGCAGTTGCAGGACGAAATCAAGGGATATGAGGGGCAGCTCGAAGCAAAAAGAAAGGAAGTTGAATTCATCCAGCAGGAACTCGAAGGCGTGCGGAACTCTTTGGGAGAAGCGTCTTGTGCCTATCAGCCGTTTGACGGCGCTGGAGCGTGATGCAACCCGTATCGAAGGCGAGCGCAGTCAATTGTCCGGCATGATTGCCCAGGCCAAAGGCAAGACGGCGGAAATCCAGCTTCAGATTATTCAGGTCGACCAGGATCTGCGTAGCGAGGTTGGCAAGGATCTCGTCGAGGTGCGCTCAAAGATTTCGGAGATGGCCGAACGCAAGGTTGCCGCGGTAGACCAACTGCAGCGCATTGATATTCGGGCGCCGCAAAATGGCGTGGTCCATCAGCTCTCGGTGCATACTGTCGGCGGTGTGATCTCTCCAGGCGAGCAAATCATGCTGATTGTGCCAGATGCCGATGCGCTGGCTGTTGAAGTCAGGATTATGCCGCAGGATATTGATCATATCTATGTCGGGCAGCCGGCGATCCTGCGACTTTCGGCATTCAACCAACACACGACACCCGAAATAACGGGTGAGGTAAGTGTGATCTCACCAGATCTCACACAAGATCAGCGTACGGGCACGAGCTTCTACACGACTCGTATTGCGCTGAAGCCGGCCGAGCTGGAACGTCTGGGTGGAGTCAAGCTCATTCCCGGCATGCCGGCGGATGCCTTTATCCAGATGGGTGGCCGGACAGCGCTATCGTACTTGATGAAGCCGCTCCGCGATCAAGCAGCGAAAGCATTCAAGGAAAAATAGTCTGCGTGTCGGCAGCCTGATCGTATCTTGGCACCTTCGCCGTGATGCCGCTTGGGCGGTCAGGCAGGGAACATTTATTGACGATGACCAGACGCGATATCAGGGCACATTTGGGGATCGCCGTGGATCAAGCCGCGTAATTGCGTCCGCTCCATAAAGTTGCGGGTGTTCTTTGAGTTTTTGGGCGTGGAGCGCGGCGATAGCAGCCGGATTTCGTAACGGATTCCCGGGGGCTGCCTTCCTGCTTCCAGGATATAAAGCCTTATCGATCAGGTCGGCCTGCGGAAGGTCTTCTGGCCCGATCCGGCCTCCGCGGGGCGTTTCGACATCTGGCAATTCATTGAGCCAGTAACGTACGTCGATAAGGGGCGTGATCTCGGCTGCTTCGATCGCGATGCAGGTTAACCGTCCTGTGGCGAAGGCTCCGGTATCGATATTGATTCGGTTGAACCGGATGTCCGGCTCTAGGACGGGCGTGTGCCCATGGACAACGACTTTCTCGAACTCTTTGTCCCAAAGCAGAAAGTCGTCGCGAATCCAAAGCAGGTCGTCTTCCGCTTGTTCCTGAATTGGAATGAGCGGGCGCAGACCTGCGTGGACAAAAAGAAAATCTCCACACACGAACGTATTCCTGAGAGCCTGGAGAAACTGACGGTGGGATTGCGGCATCGCGCTGGCGAGAACACGCGCAAGCCTGGTTTGATCATCGAGTGAGGGATTTATCGGTGGCTTGAGGCCATACGAGACAAGGGTTTCGAGACCACCATATTGTCGCCAATGGTCCAGGAGTGCAGGGTTCTTCAGGAAATCAAGCAGGAATGTTTCGTGGTTGCCTTTGAGAAAAACCATTTGCGGCTTGTGGTTGGGCTCGATCAGAAGATCAAGAACCTCCTTCGAGGCCGGGCCGCGATCGATATAGTCGCCGAGAAAAACTGCAATCGGCTGAGATATTGGATGGAGAGCGATATCGATCTCAATTTGCAGAAGGAGTGGCGCCAGAAGATCAGCCCGACCATGGATGTCGCCGATCGCGTAGATGCGAATCCCCTCCGGCACTCTTGGGGGTTGTCTGTTGCTTCGTCGGGGAGGCAGCTTCCACACGGTATCGAGCGCAGCCTTTCTCCAGGCAACTGTAAATGGCAACAGACTTAACACCTCGATCCGACCTGCACCAAGAGTGAGGTTTCAGTGGCGTGGCATTAGACGTTGCGGCAGCTTCGGCTGTCAGGGAGCCGACCATATCGTTTTGCGGATATGAGGGTGAGAGCCCAACATTGCATCTTGCGTCGCATGGCGGGAGCCATTTAGGATTAACTCAAGACCGCAGGTCTATTTTGATATTTAAAATCAGCTGTGCCGCGATTATGTACCATAAATTTATCGCTATAGCGGCTTGGCTATGTCTTGCTTTTATTGCTTTCGGCACGTTGTCGCCGGCTGGCTTGCGGCCTCAAGTTGCGACAGCCGGCTTTGAACATCTCGCGGCATTTGCAGTCACAGGCCTTCTCTTTGGATTGGCCTATCCGCGCCGGCGGGCTCTCGTTGTTGTGCTCGTCCTCTCCAGCGCATGCATTCTCGAATTGGCTCAGTTGATGACGCCCGACCGGCACGGCCGGCTGTCTGACCTGCTTGTCAAACTGGCGGGAGGCTCGGCTGGCATTTTCGTTGCCCGGTACTTGAATGGTTTGAAGGACTGAGTCCAGAATGGGGATGGGTCGACAATCAGCCCTGGTAGCTGGAATATGGTTAACGGTCCGAGTGAAATTAAAGATCCTAGTATAATTATGAGGCTTGAATTTAATGTTATTAAATAGTTAAAGTAAATTTATTATGAGCTATATTTAATTCCTGAGTGGTCGAATAATGACCGAACGAAGGGCGATGTTGGCGAAGGGGAGGGCCGGTTACATTGGCCAGCACTGCCGCAAGGCTTTAGCCGAAGCTGGGCATCTTCCGGTTTGTTTCAGCAATTTTCCGACTGGCCGCCGGCGCGTTGTCAACTGGAGGTCAATGATCACCGGTGATCCAGGATCCAAAGCAATAGAGGTTCTCGTGGCGACGATGCTGCCGCGAGAAGTCCGACGTCGTTGATGCATAGCCTATTTCCTTTAGTGGAGGCTGGCACATGTTCCAACTTTTTCTTCGAGCGAGGGCCGACCGATTTTTTAATGCGCGATCGGTTGAGCGGGATGCCGAAAACGATCGGTCGCGCGTGGCTTCAATTGTCGAATTGGTTGAGCGCTCGCTGACGGCTGCTCGAATGGAGAGGGTAGGACTTGCGCGCAGATTGGATGAGGCAATGACACGAGCAGTGGTATTAACAGGCAATTGTGCCGACGAATACCTCACCCGAGAGGCGGTCGACAGCCATTTGTTAGATCAGTGTGAAGCGGAGATTTCGAAGGGGCAACGCCGGCTCGACGAACTGACCAGCAATATCGCTCATTTCAAATTTCTCAGGGCTGCCCTCTTGACCAGATTTCCCGATTTCAAGGGATGACCCGATGCCAACCATGATTGACTAGGTTGAGCTGATACGCACTCTGGCGCGCGTGTGTGTCTCGCGTAGAGTGGTGAAGAAAACGTCTAAAGCTGCACGATTGCAGACAACAATTTCTGTCCAGCTTAAGTCCGCGAGCTAAACCCTACCTCGCCATGCATATGAGGTTTCTTGAAACACGATAAAGGAAAGTCTGATGTGGACGGCTCATTGCGGCCGTGTTTCGTTTCTCGCGCGTTTAGCGGCTTCGACTTCGGCTCGCCGGACCGTTTCGCGTAGATGACACAGGTTTGCATACTGATCGGCAAGGCTTCGATCTGAAGCCTCAGCGCCCATTGTAACTGTATCTCTCTTTATCAGTATGGGGCGATTGGATGTCTCAAGTGCCATTTTGCAACTCCCGTCTATTGTCTATCCAGAGCCGCTATTTCACCATGCGTGCGAGGCTACCTCAGTCGAACGCGGAAGGGCCTTGCGGGGCTTGCATTACAAAACACCGCAAAAGGAGGCCTGAAGCCGCAGGCTAAGCCAATTTAGAATAGAGCTTTATCAGCGAGGCCTGAGAGTCACCTTTTCGGGGTATACAGGGCGCGCGGTAGCGTCCGGTACCGGCACCCGATTTTACCGCTGACCATCGCCCTGCGGGCGGACGTGCCAGATTGGCGCTCAGTTTCTAGCTCTTTGGACGAGTGTTTTGCCAGTGGGCCTGCCTGGGCTCAGCCAAATGCGTAACGGGCGAGCCCCCGTCTGGCGATGGCTGGGAAATCAACTCCCATGGTCGATGTCCGACCGCTCGCTTGTGGAAAAGCATCGCTTGGCTTGGGTCTCATACTGTCACTATGGTCAGCCCTCCTTCGTTGATTCTGGGACAGATATGGCTACTGACGTCACCCGCATTGCTGCACAAATTTCTGCCGAGATTGGCGCCCGCCCCGAGCAAGCAAAAGTAGCGATTGAGTTGCTGGATGAGGGCGCAACGGTGCCCTTCATCGCGCGCTATCGCAAGGAAAAGACCGGCGGGCTGGATGACAACCAGCTTCGTCTGCTCTCCGAACGTCTGGTGTATCTTCGTGGGCTTGAGGCGCGGCGCGAAACGATCCTCAATTCGATACGTGAACAAGGCAAGCTTACCGCGGAGCTCGAAGCGAAGATTGCGGAAACGACGACCGTTGCGCAGTTGGAGGATATCTATCTTCCGTACAAGCCAAAGCGACGCACCAAGGCTGAGATCGCGCGCGAGCGTGGCCTCGCGCCGCTTGCTGATGCAATTCTTGCGGACCGCTCCGCTATCCCGGCTGAGCTGGCATCGGCCTTTATCACAGACGACGTGCCGGACGTGAAGGCGGCGCTGGAGGGCGCGCGCGACGTGCTGGCTGAACAGTTTTCGGAGAATGCCGATCTGGTTGGCCGCTTGCGGAACTACATGAAAGAGCACGCGATGCTGCGGTCGCGGGTTATCGAGGGGAAGGAAGAAGCAGGAGCGAAATTTTCCGACTATTTTAGTCATGTCGAGCGCTGGGCCAATGTGCCAAGCCATCGGGCGCTGGCGATGCTGCGCGGGCGCAACGAGGATGTGCTGACGCTCGACATCGAGGTGGACGCGGATGACACCTCTGCAGTGAAGCCAGTCGTGCGTATCGTAGCCGAGGCTTATCAGATTGGCGGCAATCTCGCCGGCGATCAGTGGCTTATGGATGTCGCAAACTGGACCTGGCGGATCAAGCTTTCCCTGCATTTGATGCTTGATCTGATGCGCGATCTGAGCGAGCGGGCGGAGCAGGAGGCGATCCATGTTTTTGCGCGCAACCTGAAGGATCTGCTCCTGGCTGCGCCCGCGGGTGCACGGCCGACGATGGGGCTCGACCCGGGCATTCGTACGGGTGTCAAGGTCGCCGTGGTGGATGGTACCGGGAAGTTGGTGGCGACCACGACTGTCTATCCGTTTCCACCACGCAATGACGTACGTGGCACCATCGCCGGACTTGCTTCTCTTATTCGGAAGCATGGCGTGGAACTGGTCGCTATCGGTAATGGCACTGGAAGCCGCGAGACAGAGAAGCTTGTCGGCGACATGCTTGCGGAGATGCCGTCGCCAAAACCGCAGAAAGTGATCGTATCGGAGGCGGGTGCGTCTGTGTATTCGGCATCCGCGGCGGCGGCGGCGGAATTTCCCGACCTTGATGTTTCGTTGCGCGGCGCGGTGTCGATCGCGCGACGTTTGCAGGATCCTCTCGCTGAACTGGTAAAGATCGAGCCGAAGTCGATCGGCGTTGGGCAATATCAGCACGACGTTGATCAGTTCCGGCTAGCCCGGTCGCTTGATGCGGTGGTCGAGGACGCGGTGAACGCCGTCGGCGTCGATCTGAACATGGCCTCGGTTTCATTATTGGCCCGCGTTTCGGGTCTCGGCCCGTCATTGGCGGAAGGGATTGTGGCGCATCGAGATGCCAACGGCCCATTCTTGACCCGGCGGGAATTGCTACAGGTTACGAGACTCGGTCAGCGGACCTTTGAGCAATGCGCAGGATTTTTGCGAATTCCGAATGGCGGTGAACCGCTCGACGCTTCGGCCGTTCACCCCGAGGCCTATGGTGTGGCGAGAAAGATCGTCGCCGCCTGCGGTCGCGATGTGCGGGTATTGATGGGCGATAGTGCTGCGCTGAAGGCGCTCGATCCGCGGATGTTCGTCGACGAACGTTTCGGCCTTCCCACGGTGCGTGACATCCTGTCCGAGTTGGAGAAGCCCGGCCGCGATCCGCGGCCTGCTTTCCGGACGGCGGTCTTCGCCGATGGTGTGGATGATATCAAGGATCTGAAGTTGGGGATGGTTCTGGAGGGAACGGTGACCAACGTTGCCGCCTTCGGTGCTTTTGTCGACATCGGCGTTCATCAGGACGGGTTGGTTCATGTGTCGCAGCTTGCGGACCGCTTTGTGAAGGATGCGCACGAGGTGGTGAAAGCTGGCGATGTGGTGAAGGTCAGGGTGGTTGATGTAGACATCAAGCGGAAGCGGATCGGCCTTTCCATGCGTAAAGACAATGGTGAGAGCGCAAAGGAGCCGCAGCGCCGCGATGGAAAGCCAGCCGGCGGTTCAACATCCCGTAACGGACAAAGTATCGCAAAAGGAAGAAGCAGCGAACCGCAGGGAGCGCTGGCTGCCGCATTCGCGAATGCACTGAGGCACAAATAGTCTCAGCCTGCTCAGCCTGTGACCGTCGCTGTGATCGGTATACTTGTCGTATCGCCGGTGTTGCCGGCCGCGCAGGGCAGTCCCGGTGCGCCATCGAATGAAAGACCTGGCCTGTTATCCCGATAAAATCGTAGATTTGCCGTGGCCAGTTTGGAGTACGATGGAGCCTCGGTAAGTCAAGCGGTGACGGCGAAGCCATGAGCGGGACCCTTCACATTCCAAAGATGTCCCCCTTTCGCGAATTTATCGGGGATATCAGACCGCAAAGCGAACTTCGCCGACGGATCACCGATGCCTATCGGCGTCCGGAAGGTGCATGCCTCCCCCCATTGATCGAGGCAGCAACCTCAAATGCGGCGGCCACTGCGGCGGCACGAGAAACAGCTCGCATGCTAATCGCCGCGCTCCGCGCCAAACAGAAAGGCAGCGGGGTCGAGAGTTCTGGTGCGGGAATATGCGCTCTCCAGCGAGGAGGGCGTCGCCTTGATGTGTCTGGCAGAATCCTTGTTGCGCATCCCAGACAGCGCCACCCGCGACGATCTCATTCGCGACAAGATCGGCGGCGGCGATTGGAGTTCCCATCTCGGCCACAGCTCGTCGCTTTTCGTCAACGCCACCACTTGGGGACTAGTCGTCACTGGTACGCTGACCGCAACCGCTCACGAGGGGAATTTGTCGAACGCCCTTATTCGGATTATCGCCAAAGGGGGCGAACCTCTTATCCGTAAGGGCGTCGATCTGGTCATGCGGATGATGGGCGAACAGTTCGTGACCGGACGGACGATCGCCGAAGCTCTTGCGCGCGCTCGCAAGATGGAAGCGAGGGGCTTCCATTATTCCTATGACATGCTGGGGGAAGCGGCGATGACGGCGGCTGATGCCGCGCGATATTATGCGGCCTACGAGGAGGCGATCCGCGCGATCGGCGCTGCCTCCCAACGACGGGGCATCTATCAAGGACCCGGCATCTCGATCAAGCTGTCAGCGTTGCATCCGCGCTATTCGCGCGCCCAACGCGGCCGTGTCCGCTCCGAACTCTATCCCCGCCTGAAGGCGCTGGCGGTGTTGGCCCGGCGCTACGACATCGGGATCAACATCGATGCCGAAGAGGCCGACCGGCTCGAAATTTCACTCGACCTGCTCGAGATGCTGTGTTTCGAGCCTGAACTGGAAAACTGGAGCGGCATCGGGTTTGTCGTGCAGGCTTATCAGAAGCGTGCGCCGTTCGTGCTCGATTTCGTGATCGATCTCGCGCGGCGCTCGCGGCATAGGCTGATGATCCGCCTCGTCAAGGGCGCCTATTGGGATTCGGAAATCAAGCGCGCCCAGATCGATGGCCTCGAAGGCTTTCCGGTGTTCACTCGCAAGGTCTACACCGACGTTTCGTATATCGCCTGCGCGCGAAAATTGCTCGCGGCGCCCGATGAGGTATTCCCGCAATTCGCTACGCATAATGCCCTGACCGTGGCGACCATCCACGCGATGGCTGGTCCCGATTATTTTGCGGGGCAGTATGAGTTTCAATGCCTGCATGGCATGGGCGATCCGCTTTACGAAGAAGTCGTAGGCGAGGACAAGCTCAATCGCTCTTGCCGGATTTACGCCCCGGTGGGCACCCATGAGACGCTTCTGGCCTATCTCGCCCGTCGCCTTCTCGAGAACGGTGCCAACTCTTCGTTCGTCAACCGCATCGCTGATCCTGCGGTGACTATCGACGCGCTCGTTGCGGATCCGGTCGTTGAAGCTGCAGCTATCGTCCCCCTCGGCGCGCCGCACGACAAGATCGTCCTGCCTCGCGACCTCTTCGGCGCTGCGCGGATAAACTCCACCGGAATTGACCTGTCCAACGAAAATGTATTGGGGGCGCTCGCCGAAGCCCTGCAGGCGCAGTCGACTGTTCGTCATCGCGCCGCGCCGCTGCTTGGCGATGGCCCCGCAAGGGGACAGGTGAGGGAGATCCTGAATCCAGCCGACCATCGCGATCATGTGGGCGACGTGGAAGAGGCCGATGCAGCTACCATCGATCGGGCATTTGTCCTTGCCGGTGAAGCCGGATCTGCCTGGGCCGCGACCTCGCCATCCGATCGCGCTGCTTGCCTCGAGCGTGCCGCCAACCTGATGGAAGAGCGTATGGCGGTGCTGATCGGCGTCATTGTGCGCGAGGCAGGAAAATCGTTTCCGAACGCGGTTGGCGAGGTGCGCGAGGCCGTCGATTTCTTGCGCTACTACGGCGCGCAGGTGAGACGCTCATTCTCGAACGATACCCACCGGCCGCTCGGTTCTGTCGTTTGCATCAGCCCATGGAATTTCCCGCTCGCCATCTTTGTGGGACAAATGGCCGCGGCCCTCGCTGCCGGCAATTCCGTCTTGGCAAAGCCGGCCGGCGAAACACCGCTGATCGCAGGCAAGGCGGTCGAGATTCTGCTTGAGGCGGGCGTTCCCTCCGGTGTGCTGCAGCTTCTCCCCGGCGCGGGGAGCACGGTGGGAAATGCACTGGTCGCGGACCGTCGTACCAGGCGCGTGATATTCACCGGCTCGACCGAGGTCGCGAGATTGATCCAGCGCCAACTCGCCGCTCGCACCAATCCAGATGGCAAGCCCGTTCCGTTTATCGCCGAGACGGGAGGGCAGAACGCCCTTGTGGTCGACTCATCCGCATTGGCGGAACAGGTCGTCGGCGATGCTATCCAGTCCGCCTTCGATTCCGCCGGGCAGCGCTGCTCTGCCTTGCGTGTTCTGTGCCTTCAGGAGGACATCGCAGAACACGTGCTGACCATGCTGAAGGGCGCCTTGAATGAACTCGCGCTGGGAAATCCTGATCGGCTATCGGTCGATATCGGGCCGGTCATCTCGGCAGAAGCGCAGAGGAGAATCACCGACCACATCGACGCGATGCGCGCTTCTAGCCATACGATAGAGCAATTGCCGCTGCCGAACGACTGCTCGCAAGGCACCTTCGTGCCGCCGACCTTGATCGAGATCGGTTCGATTTCTGAACTCAAACGAGAAGTATTCGGCCCGGTCCTGCACGTTCTGCGCTTTCGGCGCGACAAGCTTGACCATCTGATTGATGAGATCAATGCCACGGGCTATGCATTGACCTTTGGACTTCATACCCGCATCGACGAAACCATCGATCGCGTGACGCGCAGGATAACGGCCGGCAACATTTACGTGAATCGAAACCTGATCGGTGCGGTTGTCGGCGTTCAACCGTTCGGCGGTCACGGCCTTTCCGGAACTGGTCCGAAAGCGGGTGGGCCGCTCTATCTTTATCGTCTACTCCGCTCCTACCCCAAAGCGGATATCGCAGGTGAGGCCCGGCCCGTTCGTGCGTCCGCTAAGCTCTGGATCGATTATCTGAAGACGATCGGATCGCCTGCGGCGGCAGTCTGCGCCGGGATGTCGGAGATCTCTCCAGTGGGGATGGTCAATGATCTCGTAGGTCCGGTCGGCGAGCAGAATCGCTATGTTCTGGAGCCACGAGGCCGCGTGCTCTGTGTTGCGGTGACCACCTTCGGGCTTCAGGTCCAGATCGGCGCGGCGCTTGCGTCGGGCAACCGGGCAATTGTGGATGGTGTGTCACCTCTCTCGGCCGTGGAAGGAATTCCGGCGGGCTTGATGGACGATATCACGATCGTCCGCAGCCGAACGGATGCGAATTTCGACGCCGTTTTGCTGGAAGGCAACGAAGCCGCGCAAAGGCAAATCCGCCAGGAGCTTGCCGCCCGTCCAGGCCCGATTGTCGCGATGCAGGCAATCGAAAGCGAGGCTTTGGCGGAAGGGAGGGAGCGCTATGATCTTGAGTGGCTTCTCAATGAACGCTCTATCAGCATTAACACCGCGGCGGCCGGCGGTAATGCCAGCCTGATGTCGATCGGATAACCCGCGAACGCCGATGTTCCGGTGTCTGGCCGACTCTAGGACGCTTTTTCAAGATCCGACTTTAGCGCCACGATAAAACGCGCGGCCTCGCCGCCGGTCACGGCGCGATGGTCGAAGGTGAGCGACAATGGCAATATGCGTCGCACTGACGGTTGGCCCTGATGCGCTACCACCTGTTGAGAAATCCGGCCCGCGCCGATGATCGCCACCTGCGGCGGTACGACGACAAGACTGGCGAAGCGGCCACCGATCATGCCAAAATTCGATAGCGTGATGGTCGCGCCTCGCAGTTCATCCGGTGGAATCGTCCGCGCTTTCGCGTCGCCATGCAACCGGTTAAGCCCGGCGCGCAGATCTGATCCGTTACGCTCGGCGACATTGCGCAGGACCGGCACGATCAGGCCGCCCTCAGTGTCGATCGCGATTCCGATATCAACACGTTCAACCAAGCGCCGTGCGCCAGCATCGAAATCATACCAGGCATTGAGCGAGGGTTCTGCTTTGCAGGCCGCCGCGATTGCGCGTAACAGCCGGATACTGATGTCCTCGCCGCGTCGCCATTCATCGATGTCGGCTTCGTCGGTGACTGTGGTTGGAACGACTTTGGCATGCGCCGCCGCCATACGTAGAGCCATCGCACGCCGCATTCCGCGCAGGGTTTCGGTCGGGCCTGCTTCGGCGAGGCTTTTGGCGGCGCGTTCGACGTCGGCGCGTGTGATGGTGCCGGCGGGTCCCGTCGCCTGTACGGTGTTGATATCGACATCGAGCTTGTGTGCGAGGGCGCGCACAGCCGGTAGCACCATGAGCATTCGTTCTGGCGCGGGTTTCGCAGATGTTTTTGTGGCTGTTTTTACCTGCTTCTCACCGCTATCGAGCTGGCCGACGACAGTGCCAGTATCCCGCTCCGCGCCCTCGGAAAACTCGACCAGGGGAGCGCCAACTTTGACAAGATCACCTTTGGCCCCGAACAGGTGTTCGATGCGACCGCTCTGCGGCGATGGTACTTCGACCACCGCTTTGTCGGTTTCGACGGAGACGAGCGGTTGATCCGTAACCACATGATCCCCTTCGTTCACGTGCCATGTCACGATTTCGGCCTCTTCAAGACCTTCGCCCAAATCAGGCAACATGAACTGTCGCATGCGGTAAGTCCGTTGCTCTCAGGTGAATTGGCAAGTCGTGCGGGCCGCCGCGACGATGCGGCCGACCGACGGCATGTAATGCTGCTCGAGCCGTGACAGCGGAAGCACGGTGTCGTAACCGGTGACGCGGAGGATAGGAGCGAGCAGGGACGTCAACCCACGTTCCGCTATGAGCGCAGCGATTTCGGCGCCAAAGCCGCCGGTCCGAGCCGCCTCATGCACGATCACGCAACGCCCGGTTTTTGCGACCGAGTCGAGCAGGGTGTCCTCGTCGTAGGGTTTCAGCGTCGCGAGATCGATGACTTCTGCGTCGATGCCCTCGGCGTCGAGCACCTCGGCGGCCATCAACACCTCCTTCACCACTGCACCCCAACTGACCATGGTCAGATCGCGTCCTTCCTTCAGAACAAAGGCGACATCGAGCGGCAACGCCTCGCCATTGTCTTCGATGTTGCCTCTGGCCGCGCGATAAATTCGTGTCGGCTCCAGGAATACGACCGGATCGGGGTCGCGGATGGCGGCAAGCAGCAAGCCGTAAGCACGTTCCGGCGAGGATGGTATGACCACGCGCAGGCCCGGAATGTGGGCGAGCATGGCCTCGGCGCTCTCGGAGTGATGTTCGGGCGCACGAATGCCGGCGCCATGCGGAGTGCGTAGGACCATCGGGCAACTGAGACGCCCTTGTGTCCGGGTACGTAGTCTTGAGGCGTGGTTCACCAACTGATCGATACAGGGATAGATGAATCCCATGAACTGGATTTCGCCGACCGGCTTTAAGCCCTGCGCCGCCATGCCGACGCAAACCCCGCTGATGAGGAGCTCAGCCAGTGGCATATCCAACACGCGCTCTACTCCGAAACGCTGCTGCAGCCCCGCGGTCGCTCGGAAGACGCCGCCGCTGACGCCGACATCCTCGCCGAGGACGACAACCGTGGGATCATCCGCAAGGGCGCGGGCGAGGGCCAGGTTGATGGCTTCGACCAGGGTCACTTCGGGCATCAGTCGCCCTCCTCGAGTTGGCGGCGCTGTGCGACATAGGCTTTCGGCAGTTTGGCATAGAGATGATCGAACATGGTCTCGGGTGACCGCGGCTCCATAGCCAGATAGCGTTCGACCGCAGCGTCAATGCGCCGTTGGCATTCGCCGGCAAGCTGCTCTTCCTCTGTCTTGGTCCACGCGTTTTGGTTGACGAGAAACGATCTCAGCCGCGCGATCGGCTCCTCCTTCCAGCGCGCCTGGACCTCTTCGGTCGACCGGTAACGCGTTGCGTCATCCGCGGTTGTATGATCGCCGAGCCGATAGGTGACCGCCTCGATCAGACGGGGACCCTGGCCATTTCGGGCTGCGTCGATCGCTTCGTCAGCAGCCGCCCGCATCGCTATAACGTCGTTGCCATCCACCTGCTCGCCGATGAACCCTGCGGCGATCGCCTTCTGCGCTAACGTCTCGGATGCGGTTTGCAGCCGTAATGGCACCGAAATAGCCCACTGGTTATTGGTGGCGACAAATACAACCGGAAGCTTGTGTATACCTGCGAAGTTCATCGCCTCCCAGACGTCGCCCTTCGAGGTGGCGCCGTCACCAAACAGGCACACTGCGACCCGCGGCTCCCTGCGCAGTTTGAAGGCATAGGCGACGCCGGCGGCGTGCGGTGCCTGTGATCCGACCGGAATGCAGAACGGAAAATTCTGGAGCGAGCCCGAGAAGTAATTGCCCCGCTCATCACCGCCCCAAAACAACAGGATCTCTTCGAGCTTGACGCCGCGCCAGATCAGGCCGGCATTGTCGCGATAAGATGGTAGCAAGACGTCCTCCGCGCGCATGGCACTGGCCACGCCGACCGACGCGGCTTCCTGGCCGAGCGATGCGGCGTAGGTTCCGAGTCGCCCTGTGCGCTGTAGCGCGACAGCCTTTAGATCGAAGGCACGTACCAGTACCATCGCGCGATACAACTCGACGAGCAGCTTGGTGTCGGAAGCGAAGGCAGGGAGCTGATGATTGATCGAGCCGTTCGGTGCAAGATAGCTGCGGCGCCGCACTTCGAAGCGTGCGATCACCGGAAGCTGTTCCTCAGCGCGGTCGATTTTGGTCATGCTACCGTGTCTCTGCGCGAGGAATATTCTTGATCAACAAAAATAGACGTTCGAGCGAAGTGGGCAATAGATCTCAGGCTCCAAGTTTGCGCTCGCATGATGGGAAACGTCAACTGGGACGAGATACACGCATCAATAAAACACCGCTATTTCGATACTCAGTCGGTTAACGGAGTTCAGGGTTGGGCGGTGCACCAACAAAACTGGCAGCATCCAGCGAGTTCCGGTCGGGATTTGCGGCCAAAGCTCCATCTAGCTTTCATAAGCAGTACTCCCCACATCCAAGACACAGTGTTTTCTGGTCGTAGAAGGCATGCGCGATGCTTTACGGTCTCAAGACAATTCCGCGAACACAAAGAATGGTGGTGGTCGAAGTGGCATGTGGCGCCGGCGCACGCGACCCGGGCTGCAAAGACGGGCCTGCCGGATTTCGACGAAATGCGGAATTCGCTTTGCGAAAAAAAAGTGTGGCGCCGGTCTGGTATCGTATGCCGCAGCACCTTTGCGACATCGACCGGCCATCGCTTCAGGTTGTGTCTCGGGTCGCGCGCTGGACGGCAGGCCTCACCCGGCAACTGACCGCCAACTGCGAAAGATTTCTCGTGATCGGGGGCGATCATTCCTGCGCGATCGGCACCTGGAGCGGTGTATCCGACGCGTTGCGGCCGTCTGGACCTCTTGGGCTGGTCTGGATTGACGCCCATATGGATATGCATGTTCCAGAGACCACGCATAGCGGCGCAGTCAATGGAATGCCCGTCGCATGCTTGCTTGGCTATGGTGCACTCGATCTTACTTCGGTCGCGGCAACAGGTCCGGCCATCGATCCGCGCCATATTTGTCTGGTGGGTTCGCGCAGTTTCGAGCCGGAAGAGGTTGAATTTGCCGAACGCTTGGGTGTGCGGGTCATTGGTATGCCTGAGGTGGAGCAGAGAGGTATTGAGGCAGTCCTGGCGGAAGCGAAAGCCATTGCGACACAAGGCACCGCCGGTTACGGCGTATCGCTTGATCTCGATGTGTTCGATCCGACAGATGCGCCAGGCGTAGGAACCCCTGAGCCCGAGGGGATTCGTCCCGCGGATTTCTTCGCACCATGGGTTGCACTGGCCGGAGATCCAAGGTGCGTCGGGATCGAAATCGTCGAGTATAACCCGTCGCGCGACAGATCCGGGCGCACGGCAATTCTGATGCAGGAGCTTGCCCTGGCCTTGGCTTGAAGGAGCATGTGCCATGAACGGCCCGGCCCTTTTGGAAATGCGTTTCGGAGCCTCGAACTACGCGCCGCTGCCGGTCACGGTTGTTCGCGGCAACGGTGTTTATGTGTGGGACGAGAATGGGAAACGCTACATCGATATGATGGGGGCGTACTCCGCGGCGAGCTTCGGTCATTGCCATCCGCGTCTGGTTCAGGCACTCACCGAACAAGCCCGGCAGCTGGATACGGTATCCCGGGCCTATTTCAGTGACCGATTAGGGCCCTTTCTGGCACGGGCCTGCGCTCTGACCGGAATGGATCAGGCGCTGCCGATGAACAGTGGCGCGGAAGCGGTCGAGACTGCGCTTAAGGCAGCGCGCAAATGGGCTTACAAGGTCAAGGGTGTCCCGGCCGATCAGGCCGAGATCATTGCAGCAGACGGCAATTTTCACGGCCGGACGATCGCCGTCGTTGGTTTTTCCTCAGTTCCTCAGTACCGCGATGGCTTCGGGCCGTTTCCGCCGGGTTTCAAACTCGTCCCGTTCGGAGACGCGCGAGCGTTGGACGCCGCGATCACCCCAAACACTGCCGCTTTTCTGGTCGAACCGATCCAAGGGGAAGGGGGCATCAACGTGCCGCCGCCGGGCTACCTCGCGGAAGTCGAACGCATCTGCCGGGCACGTCACGTGCTACTCCTTTGCGATGAGATTCAGTCCGGACTTGGACGAACGGGCCGGCTCCTCGCTTGTCAACATGACGGGGTGAGGCCGGACGGTCTGATGTTGGGCAAGGCGCTTGGCGGCGGATTCCTGCCGGTGTCGCTGTTTCTGGCTCGCCGGGAAGTCATGAAGGTTTTCACGCCGGGAGATCACGGTAGCACGTTCGGAGGTAATCCGATTGCCGCGGCGGTCGGTCTGGCCGCGCTTGAGACACTGATCGATGAGGGATTAATCGAGCGGGCTGCGCGTGTCGGCACACACCTCCTTGATCGGCTGACTGCGATCAAGAGCCCGATGATCCGTGAAGTCCGTGGCCGGGGCCTGTTTGCGGGGGTTGAACTGGGTCCGGAATTTGCGACTGCCGGTGCGGTGGCAGCCCGTCTATTGCAAGTGGGTGTTCTGACGAAGGACACTCACCGCAACACCATTCGCTTTGCGCCGCCCTTGATCATCGATGAAGCGCAAGTCGATTGGGCGGTGGACCGGCTGACCGATGTTCTCGAGGACGTCGCTAAAGCGAAATCTCTTCTCAGGCAGAAATAGCGATCGTGTAGGTTCAGCCGATATCGAATTTGACGCCTTGGGCGAGCGGCAGTTCGGAGCCGAAATTGATCGTGCTGGTGATGCGGCGCATATAGGCCTTCCATGCGTCGGAGCCTGCCTCGCGCCCGCCGCCGCTTTCCTTTTCGCCGCCGAATGCGCCGCCGATCTCGGCGCCCGATGGCCCAATGTTGACATTGGCGATGCCGCAATCAGACCCCTGCACGGAAAGAAATTTTTCGATCTCACGCATATCAGTGGAAAAGATCGAGGAGGCGAGGCCTTGCGGCACGTCGTTGTGGAGCGCCAGTACCTCGTCGAAATCTGAGTATTTCATGGTGTAGAGAATTGGCGCGAAAGTTTCGCGCAGCATTGGGCCAGTCTGCGCCGGCATCTCGGCCAGTGCCGGCCTGACATAATATGCTGCGGGGTGTCTGGCCTCATCGATGCGTTCGCCGCCAAGGATCTCTCCGCCGGCCATCCGCGCCTCTGCCAGTGCCTGTTGCATGTTCTGAAACGCCGCCGCGTCGATCAGGGGACCAACGAGTACGCCCTCGTTCGAGACCGGATCGCCGATCCGAACGGCTGCATAGACCTGCTTCAGCGCGGCAATGAATTCATTGTACACGCTGTAATGGACAAACAATCTGCGAAGGGACGTGCAACGCTGGCCGGCCGTGCCGATGGCGGCGAAGGCGACAGCGCGAAGGGTGAGATCGAGATTCGCCGACGGGCAGACGATCGATGCGTTGTTGCCACCGAGTTCGAGAATGCTCCGGGCAAAACGCTGGGCCAAGCGTGGTCCAACCGCGCGACCCATCGCAGTCGATCCCGTGGCAGAGACCAGCGAAACGCGTGGATCGTCGACCAGTATTTCGCCGATGTCATGTCCGCCGATCAGGACTGTCGATAACCCGGCCGGTACGCCGTCAATGCTTGTCGCCGCGCGCTCGAACAAGGCCTGCACGGCGAGTGCCGTCAGCGGTGTTCTTTCCGACGGCTTCCAGATGACCGAGTTGCCGCATACGAGGGTGAGGGCCGTATTCCACGACCAGACTGCAACGGGAAAGTTGAAGGAGGTGATGATCCCGACGGGGCCAAGTGGATGCCATTGCTCCACCATCCGGTGATTGGGCCGCTCGCTGGCGATTGTGAGGCCGTAGAGCTGGCGGGAGAGACCCACAGCGAAGTCGCAGATGTCTATCATCTCCTGGACCTCGCCTTGTCCCTCCGACAGGATTTTCCCGGTCTCGATGGTGACGAGGCGGCCAAGCGCGGCCTTGCTGCGACGCAGTTCGTTGCCCAGTGTTCGAACGAGTTGGCCGCGTTGTGGCGCCGGAACTGTCCTCCATTCAAGGAATGCAGCTTTCGCCCGCATAATCGCATCGGTCGCATCGCCGAGGCTTGAATTTTGCACGCTGGCTATCGTCTCGCCGGTCAGCGGTGAGCGTACCGTATGCGAGCCGCGACTGTAGCGATCGCGCGGAACGCCGAGATCCCGGAGAAGCAAATCAACATTGCTGGCGAGAGTCATGCCATGCTCCAAAGATATTGTACCATAAGGTAGAATGATTTCATTCAATTCCGCCCGGGATCGAATCTTTTGTGGCCAGAAATAAATCTGGCGTTTGTTCCTCCAATCGGTGGATCCTATCTTGGTTGCGGGGACGGGGAATACTTTAGCATCGCTGCCGGAATGAGCCCGAGATTGAGCCATCATCCCATCCGGGAGAAAGCAAATGACGGTTTACAGCGGTCCGGTTTTCGATATGGCGGCGCAGCAATTCAGCGTCATTGCCGATCATCTGTCGATCCCCGTCGATGAGCGCGATCGTCTGTTGCTGCCCAAGCGGTCGGTTACAATCTCTTGCCCGATTCATCGCGACGACGGGACCACTGCGGTGTTCGAGGGGTATCGCGTCCAGCATCATCTTACGCTGGGGCCGACGAAAGGGGGCACGCGCTTTGCGGCCAGCGTTGATCTCGGCGAGATCGCTGCGCTCGCGGTCTGGATGAGTTGGAAATGCGCGCTGGTTGGCCTTCCGTATGGTGGCGCGAAGGGCGGGATCGGCGTCGACCCGTCCAGCCTTTCAAAGCGTGAACTGGAATCGCTGTCGCGGCGCTATATGCAGGAGATGATCCCGTTCGTTGGATCTCACACCGACATCATGGCGCCGGATATGGGCACCAACGAGCAAGTAATGGCGTGGTTCATGGACACGTATTCTATGTACCATGGCCGCACGGTGACGGAGATCGTGACAGGCAAGCCAGTCAGTGCTGGCGGTACGCTCGGACGCCGGGAAGCGACGGGCCGCGGTGTTGCGTATCTCGCCCGGCGGGTGATGACCGATCTGTCGATTAACTTAAATGACGCCACGGCCGTAGTCCAAGGATTCGGCAATGTCGGCTCCATTGCCGCGCTGGAGTTGCGCAATATGGGGGTCAAGATTATCGCCGTTAGCGATCACACCGGCGCCCTGTATCGCGCGGCGGGTCTGGATGTGCCGGATCTGATCAGGCACGCCTCCCTCCATGGTAATCTAGCCGGGTATTCGAACGAACTGGCGTGTGATCCAGCCAGTATGCTGAAGCTGCGATGCGACGTCCTGGTGCCGGCAGCAATGGAGCGCGTCATCGATGCGAAGATTGCTGATGGCCTGCAATGCAGGATTATCGCAGAGGGCGCCAATGGCCCGACGACACCCGAAGCTGATCTGGTGCTGGAGATGCGCCAGGACGACATCTTCCTGATACCCGACATCCTTTGCAACTCGGGCGGGGTCGTTGTGAGTTATTTTGAATGGGTGCAGGATCTGCAACAGCTCTTCTGGGAGGAAGAAGAGATCATGCGGCGCGAATTTCAGATAGTTGATCGCGCGTTCGATCAGATGGCTTTGCGTGCCAAGCGCGATAAGATCTTTAATCGCACGGCTGCCATGTCGATAGGCGTCGAGCGTGTTCGTGCCGCAAAAGGTATGCGTGGCCTGTTTCCGTGATGGTTCAATTCAGCAGGCTTCGCGCAAGATACGATCGCTCGTAATTTGGCGGTTTCAGCGGTTCAACGCCACGTCTTTGAACGCGGTAATGAGCGGGCCTTCCAGCTTTCCCCGCATGCTACCGATAATGTCATAGGCCTGTTGCCGAGGCATGCTTGGCTTATAGCGCCGATGCTCGATCAGGGCCGCAAAGATATCCGAAATGGTCAGAATCCGTACAATATCGGGAATGTCAGCCGCATCGAGGCCATCGGGGTAGCCGCTTCCATCGAGATATTCGTGATGGTGCCGAACGGCGTCTAGGATTTCCGAAGAAATGCCGGGTGCCGCCTTGAGGATGTCGTATCCAGTCGCCGGATGGGTTTCGATGAGCGCGCGCTCGTGCGCGTCAAGGCGCCCTGGCTTATCCAGGACAGTGAGTGGAATCGTGGCCTTGCCAATGTCGTGGAACATGGCCGCCGAATATAGCCGCTCGATATCTGCTCGAGCCAGTCCGAGGCTCAATCCAAAATCGATCGCTACGCCTGTCACCAAAAGGCAGTGCTGATAGGTGCCTTCATGATGCCGACGCACGGTGTCTAGCCAATTCGACAAGCCATGCTCGGCAATATTGTCCGCCATCCTATGCGCGGCGGCTTTTACCTCTGCGATATCGATCGATCCGCCGCCCATGACCGCGGCGAACATGGAGTTGAGCGCCGATGCGCCAGCAGAGGCAGTGGCACGCGCGTCGTCTGCGGCGTCCTTCGACGGTTCAGTTGAGGGACGGAATTCGGCCAGTGCTACCCGGAGAGACTGCTGGCTAACCGGGCTCACCAGGACATTCGTTGCGCCCAATGCATAGGCCTGAACCGCGGACAGTCGCGCCTTCTGCTCAATCACAAAAATCCGCCGCCGCACGCCTTTCAGTCGCGGGAATACTTCTTTGAGGGCAGAAACATGGTCGGCAATTCGAAGGTCGACGGCGATGATGGCCGCGTCGCTCCCGCGACGGGAGATAAGTCCGCCACCGAGTAATGCTGTAGTCAGCCGGTATTGCGGCTCCAGCATTGAACGCAGATTCGCTAGTTTTCCCGGATTATCTGCAACGATATGGATGTCCATTGAAGTCTAAATGCTCAACTCGGTCGGGTTTTTTAAAAGTCTGAATGACAGGATTTTGGCGCCGCTCCACTTCGCCATCTGCTGGCCGCAGACCTCACAGTCAGCGGTTTTTTCAACAAATGACTCGATCTGAATTTCGGACTGTTCGTAAATTGCTCCGCACTCACATGCGTTGCTCGTGACCTTTGCAGCAGGCGTTTTGGCTTTTAACGACATGTGATCACCGGGCTTTCTTTCGATCTGATCGCGATTGCTTCAAAAATTCGACACCGATTTGATCGCCTGCAAGCCGAACCATTCGACAGCGGCGGTAAGCAAGTCCTGTCGAGGACAAGAGCAAAAAGAATTCCTTGAGATCCAGACCTTGGATGGAGCCGCTGACCGTCAGTCGTGCGCCGGTTTGCGAAACATCGTTCATCGAACAATCTCGACGCCACGTGCCATCAATGCTCATCATCTGGAGGGCGATGCCTCGCTCGAACTCGACACGGGCGCTCTTTCGATCGCCGTAGGTCACGGCCGGGGCCCGTTTGGACCGCGGACCGATGGCCGCTTCGCGCTTACGCAAGGAGCCATCGGGCCGCTCAACACGCCCGGCATCCTCGCTGCGATTTTGATGATGAGGTGACCCGACCTGTCGGCGAAGGCGTCAATTGGTGCGCGGCGGCACCACGCGACATGGCTTGCAACACGATCATGCACAGGTCTGGGTGCGGCGATGCGTTGTTCCGGTAATTCGCATCGCCGCGCATGACTCAGATCGTCAAATATTAATAAGCACCATTGCGGGTTGGGCATTTACCCGTCCTCAGGCAATCAGTAGAACGACTAAAAGACGATATGTATTACCAATGCAGCTATACGTTGCATCGTACCGTCCAATTGGAAACTTTTACTTAAGGTATAAAAATGTAACAAAAAGTTGTAATTTATTACCGTTGATTGTGCGACGCAAACCAATGGTTGCATGAAATCGCTCCCGCTGGTCGCATCGTCACGAGCCGAGGGGCACAAGCGAACGATTTGAAATGCACCTCGCAGGACACGCGGTCGAGGCCGGCAGCGTTTCACTATCAACATGCGCTATCCGAGCGCGACCTCGGCGCGGTAGCCGTCGGCTTCATCGCGCTAGCCAGTGTCGCGGCGCGCTCTTTTCGATGCGATCATGGCAAGTCTTCTGCCGATCATGTGGAGCATCGGTGCCGGCTCCGAAATCATGCAGCGGATCGCCGTGCCGCTGATCGGCAGCATGCTCTCCTCGCCGTTGCTGACGCTGATCCCAATTCCAGCGATTTTCGTCTGATCAAAGATTTGAGATTGGCGACGGCGATGTTCAAGCAAAGTATGCGTCATCACTCTAAGTTGAACCTCACGCTCGGAGCTTAAAACCAATTCCGCATATTGGTGAATGCAAAGCCGATTTGCGACGCTGCGTCTTCGGAATCGACGTCGTGGTTCATCAGGCGTTTTGCTGGCCGGATTCCATGCCTTCTCACTTTTCAAATCATCTCCCGTTAACTGCGCATCCAAGTCCTTTTGCAACACGCAAATGCATAAGAAAAATTAGGGGAGAGGCGGTATGGGTGAATGGTGAAACATCCCATGCTGGCCCGCCACCCATACATCGTAAACTTGTTGGTTGTTGTTGCGACAATCGCGCTCTTTGGCGTCGGTGCTCATTTCGGCATGCGATCGCTCATTGCGCAAACACAAATCAAGCAGTTGAAAGATCTTGCCGAGACGGCCCTGCGACGGGTGGAAGCAACCGTCGATGATGGCGCGGCGACATTGACCGCCCTGGCGAAGCGAAAGGACCTCAGTTGCGACCCCGCACGGCTGCAGGCGCTGCGGTTGCAGGTCTATCAGCGGCCCGGCATCAAGGATATTCGCCTGGTGAAGCATGACGGCACCATCAATTGCTCCGCCTATCCGGAAACGCTTGAATTCGACACCAGTCGTATCGACCGGAGCGATATGCTGCCGGCGACAGATAAGAGGCTGCTTGTCTTCAGGGTTGATCAAATCGAGGGCGAAGCGTTTGGCATCCTGATCGATAAGGATGATGAGACCTCGATCGAGGTGATCATGGGCGTCACGCCTTCGCTGCTGGACATCATGCCCGCCGAATTGCGATCGGTGAGTGATGTGTCCTTGATGCTTGCAAGCGGAATGGCAATCGAACGGTTTGCGCCCCAATCAGACAAGCCGTTGAACGACAATCTCCGATTCTCGTTCGAATCAGCGATGTACCCGGTCAGCCTTGTCGTCCGCGTGCATCGCGACGCATTCAACAATTGGGATGCGGAGGGTTATCTGCCCGGCCTGATGGGAGCGATGGGGTTCGGCCTGATTTTTGGTGTTCTTCTGGCAAAGGCTGTTGCCAAGGGACGCGGCGACTTGGCCGAGCTGGATCGGGCCTTAAAGCGGAAGGAATTTCGGCCTTACTATCAACCGACATTCGATCTTGCGACCAAGCAAATCATCGGGTGCGAGATTCTTACCCGCTGGGTTAAACCGGATGGAAAGATCGTTCCGCCCCTGAAGTTCATTCCGCTTGCGGAGGAAACCGGGCGCATCCAGGAATTGACATGGCAGGTGCTTGGTACTGCGTTGAAGGAATTGAACGCGCGCATGCGTCGCGACAAGACCTTCAGGCTTTCAGTCAATGTCGTCCCGGCGCACCTGCTTCGCAATGACTTCGTTACGAGTCTGCGCGAGACCGCAAAACGCGCCAAGATTTCCCCCCGTCAAATCGTCATTGAAGTGACGGAACGTCAGCAGTTTCAGGATGTCACGCGGGCAAAATCCGTGATCCAGGAATTGCAAAAATATGGATTCAAGATTGCTCTCGACGACGTCGGCATAGGTCACAGCGGTTTGTCGCAAATCAAGACGCTTGGTGTCGACGTGATCAAGATCGATAAATTTTTCATCGATACGATCACGACGGATCAGTCAGCTATCACCATCGTGGAGATGATGCAGCGCCTGGCGAAGCAACTCGACATGAGTGTTATCGCCGAAGGCATTGAAAGCGAAGACCAGGTCGCCACCCTTCTCAACTGCGGCGTGTCGCTGGGGCAGGGCTATCTCGTGGCCCCACCCCTGCCTGCCGAAGAGTTCGAGAAAATCTGTCAACGTTCCGGCGCCGAAGTCTTGAAAAAAGACCGCTCTCTCGCCTACGTCGCTTAGGGGTTCTTGATCAGTTGACCGCGAATCTCGCCGCCGGGATTCTGTGCGGTATGCACATTGGCGTACCATCGTCCGGCGAGGATGTCTTCAACCTGGGATGCAGGCACCTTTGCCGAACCCGAGATCGGGCTTCCAACCGATTTGAAGGCGAGAATAATCCCGGCATTCTTGCCTTTTTCTGCTGGCCCGTGGAAATGGGCCGCGGTCGCCGGGCCGGTCAATCCCGCATAGGTCACCGTCCAACTCAACTCATTCGTTTTGGTATCGAATGAGGCCTCGACGCGGCCGGTCGCAGCACTGCTGTTGGGCGGGACTTCGTTTGCCGCATTCAGATCGCCGCTGAGCTTGATGCTGTCTGCGCAGGCTGCCGACATGAGGAGCCCGGTCAGCAAACCCACAGAACAAATGCGTATAAAAATCATGTCTCTCCCTTTTTCCTTGCTGCCTATAACCCCGCCCAATGGATTTCATTCCAGGGCGACCCGCACTCTCGCCCTTGGGCGGCCGGGCACCTTCTTATGAGGAAAAGTTGCACCGGCAGTTAGGCGTTTTGAGCGCGCCGCACAAATCAACCCTTTGCGGAGAGTTCTTGCTGCATCGACATAAAAGACAATCCAGCTCAGTTGATTGGAGGCTGCTTCCGTCCCCGTACAAATTTTGGTGTCATCCGTCGGTGAATGAGGTGATGCGCCAGGATAGCTACGTCAACTCACCCTAGTGACTGTCAATAATCCATAGATGAAGGCCAAAGAACTAGGGTTATGTGCCTAGAGTCCGACCAGCAGACTTCACTGAGTGTCGTGTTGTACAGCCTTGATTGCAGTTGATTGAGGTGTAGCGATCGTCGACCTCGTCCTGCATCTCAGTACAATTGGCCCGTACGGATTCACCAAATCAATTGGCTCGCTATCTTCCGACGTGCAGATCGAGCTCTCAAATTTTATCAAAATCCAGTGAGGCTGAAGTTTGTGGTTGATTGCAGTTCAACATCTGAAAAATATCGGTGATCACTACTCCTCAACCTAAGAGAGAGATCCTAAAGTGCGTCGCAAGACACGATGATTCTCATGACAGTGTCGAACGCAGATAGGGGCCAGGTACCTTGTCACCGAGCACGTTTATCCATAAGCCGCTCGCTGGGCGGCAGGCGACCGTTTATGTCATCGATGATAGTGCCGAAACTCGCAACCTTCTGGTGTTGCTTGGTCAATCGATCAAGCTGAAGGTGCAGACCTTCGTATCGCCGCTCGATTTCCTTGCGGCTTATGACGGCAGCAGACCCGGCTGCATCGTGCTGGACTTGATCATGCCGGATATGAGCGGCCTCGATGCGCTGGAGAGATTCTCTCATACAGGGATTGATCTCCCTGTCATCATTCTTACAGCGCACGGCGATGTCTCCAGCGCGGTGCGCGCCATGAAGGCGGGCGCTGCGGAATTCATCGAAAAGCCGGCAAGCCATCAATTGCTGCTGGAGCGTATCCAGCGATGCCTCACACGCGATGCGGAACGCAAGGAAAACGATGCGACGCTCACGGGTCTGCGACAACGATTCGCGACCCTGTCCCGACGTGAACTGGAGGTTCTCGAAGACATCATGAAGGGGCACTCTAGCCGCGAAATTGGTGAGCGACTTGGCATCAGCACCCGTACTGTCGGAATTCACCGTAGCAATCTGCTGAAAAAGACCGGCGCCCGCTCGACCGGTCATCTCATCGGAATGAGGTTCGCGGTCAGGCCATGACGACAGGCTCTTCCGGTGGCGCCGTGGCTTGCGAGGATGAGCCGGTGCACGACGATATTCTGCAGATCGCCAGTGCTGTAGGCTCCGCATCCGTTCTCACCGAAGGCAAGTTTCTGACCATCGGCCAGGGGCTCAGTTCTTCGGTGGATCTGCTGGAGCGGTTGACGGCGTTGTTTGGTCAACTTCAGGTCGAACTGGATGGCCAGGAGATGAGCGATGCGACGGCCGGTCTCGCCGAGATTGCCGATCAGGTGTCGGTGCTTGCTGGCGCTCAGCAGCACGAATATGCCGTTCTCGGCCGCCTGAGTGACATCGCCGCGGGACTGCGCCGACGCATTGACGATATCTACAAGGAAATCCGCACCATTGATGTGCTGACCATCAATGCCAGGATCATGGCATCCAGTGTTGGCACCACAGGAGCTGAATTCCTCGAATATATCGAAGAAATCAGCCAATCGCTCAAGGTGACGGACGCGAATCTGCAGGAGTTTAGGGCAGACCTGGAGCAGGTCGGAAGCCATCTGGCCAATGCTGCTGCCAACGAGGCCAGGTTCGAAACTCGCCATGCCGGGATCGTTGCAGCCATTCCGCAGCAATTGAGTGAGAACCTCGATACGATTACGTCGCATCGGCGGCTCGCGGCGATTTCGGCGGCGGATGTCAATGCCAAGTCGCGAGAGGTTGCTTCTGGGGTATCGCGCGTCGTTATCGCATTGCAGATCGGCGATACGACACGTCAGAGAATGGAGCACGCGCAGGAGGCCGCGGAGCTATTTGCACGCATTATCCACTCCGGCGCATGTGACGTGGAAAATGAGCCGTGGAGCGGGCTGACCGCGTTTGAGCGCCATGCGCTGGCAGCGGCTGGATGTGCCGAACAGGCAGCGCAACTTTCGGATGCGGCTGACGAGTTTGGCAGGGAGACGGCTTCCATCCGTGCCTCGCTGAAGGATCTGGTTGCGGGCGCGCATGAAATCCTTCGCCTCGGCCAGCTCGTGTACGGAGCGGCAAACCATGAGCGCCAGCCGTTTCTTGAGGCCCTTGAAACAGACGTGAACCAGACGCACGCCGTGCTCGCGGGATTTCAGGTCGCCCGCGAAAGCGCGGATAAAACGATTACCTCAGTGCTGGAGATTGCGACCCGGCTTGCCGAGCATATCGGCACGGTGCGCGTGGTCGAAGATATCCGAATCCTCGGCATCAATGCGACGCTCAAGAGCAGTCGGCTCGGTGCGATCGGGCGTCCTTTGAGCGTGGTTGCTGATGAGCTCACCGCCTCGTCGGATCGTGCCGCGACCGAGGCGAAAGCCGCGACCGTCGATGTCGAAAACATTGTCCATTCGGTGAAACTGCTCGCCGATCAGCAGCAGACAGGGCAGGTGAGCGGAATTTCGGCCATCACGTTACGGATGACGCAATCAGCCAACCGGTTGCGCAATGCCGCTGTGAGCCTTGCTTCCGCATTCAACGCTCTTACCCAAGACGGCGCGGCCGTCGTTGCGTTGCTCGATAAAACCGCGATCGATCTTGCCGCTATCGAGGAGATTGATGTGGCGCTGCGTAGCGCTGCATCCCGCTTCGCCGAGGCCGCCGAACCGACTGGCAGACGGTTGGCGCCTCCGGATGTTGCCAGCCGGCGGATGTTCGAACTGATCGCAGCGCGTCACACCATGGCGCGTGAGCGCGACGTTCATGCTCGATTTGCCTCCCGCTTCGGGGTAGTGGCCGCCGCGGCGCAGCCGCAGGAACTGGATGATATCCTGTTCTAGCTTGCCGGAATCGGGGCGGGCAGGGGCTGTCGTGGCGGAAGCCCGCCGTATTCACTTTCTGCTGGCGCGCAGCAACTCCGGCGCAAGCAGATCGAGCGGTAGCACCTTGTCGGCGGCGCCACGCTCGATCGCTTCCTTCGGCATGCCGAACACGACCGAAGTCGCCTCGTCCTGGGCGATGGTGTAGGCGCCGGCTTGCTTCATCTCCAGAAGCCCCGATGCGCCATCGTCTCCCATGCCGGTCATGATGATGCCGATGGCGTTAGCCGCAGCGAAGCGGGCAGCAGAACGAAACAGAACATCGACGGACGGTCGGTGGCGCGAGACGAGGGGGCCGTCTTTTACGGCTGCATAGTAACGCGCGCCGCTTCGCTGCAACAGCATGTGTTTGTCGCCTGGCGCAATCAGGGCGCGGCCGCGCAGCGCCGTATCGCCGTCCACGGCCTCCTTGACCTCGATGGCGCACAAGCTGTTCAAGCGGCGTGCAAACGCCGCCGTGAATTGCTCCGGCATATGCTGCACGATCATGATCGGTGGTGAATTCGCCGGGAGAGCTTCCAGTAGAACCCGCAAGGATTCGGTCCCGCCGGTCGATGCACCGATGCAAACAATGGTTTCCGTCGTGCGGGCCATTGCCTGACCTGCGATCGGTGGGGGGAGCATGGCATCGGCGGTCAGCTTCTTGAGCGGTCTGCGTGCGTGCTCCGGCGTCGGGTTGTATTTTGGCATTCGCCGGAGTTGCGCCTTCGCCGCGCCTTTGATCGTGTCGCAGATCCGTACCCTCGCTTCCATCAGGGCCTGCGCTGCATCGAGCCGAGGCTTGAGAACGACGTCCACCGCGCCCGCCTCGAGCGCCTGCATCAACGTCTCCGATCGCTCCTCCACCAGCGATGAACACATCACGACCGGAAGGGGACGCTGGCTCATCAGCTTGCGCAGGAAGGTGATGCCATCCATATGCGGCATCTCGACGTCGAGGGTGATGACGTCTGGCACTTCGGCCTGGATACGCCTCGCAGCCACGAACGGATCGGAGGCGACACCTATGACTTCGATCTCGGGATCGGAGCCGAGAATATTCGCAAGAGCCTGACGGACGGCCGCTGAATCATCAACGATCAATACCCGAATCTTGGCGGCCATCGTGTTCACTCCCGGCGGAAGATTGTCGTGCCGATCGAGCTGACCGGCAGATCGAAGCCGGACAATGTTTCGGAATGACCAAGGATAAGATATCCGCCCGGCCGCAAATGGTCGCAGAGCCGCCGCAACACGTCAGATTGCGTCGCCTTTTCAAAATAGATCAGAATATTGCGACAGAACACCACGTCCATGTCGCGATCCAGCGCATAGTTATGATCCATCAGATTGAGGCGCCCGAACATGACGCGCGCTCGCAATTCCGGGACGATCCGGGATAGCTCCAGGCTCCGATCGCTCGATTGCATTGTGTAGCGGTTCCGCAAGGCCGACGGGACGGGCGTCAGCATGGCTGACGGGTAAATGCCCTGCTTTGCGGTCTTCAGCACGTCGGTGGAGATGTCTGTCGCGAACACGGTGCTGGCCGTTGCGGGATGCTGGCGTTCGAACTCGGCCAGCACCATCGCGATGGTGTAGGCTTCGGCGCCGATCGACGCGGCTGCGCTCCATATCTTGATCGGGGCGCGGTTGCTGGGACGCCGCTGCGCAGCGATGGCCGGGAGCAACTCGTCGGCCAGAATGCGGAAGTGTTCAGGTTCGCGAAAGAATTCGGTCTTGTTGGTGGTGATCGCGTCGATCAGATAGATCCCTTCGATATCGAGGCCATCTTTCTTGAACAAATAGTCGCAATAAGCTGACAGAGTCGGCAGATTGAGCGCCCGTACGCGCTTGCGCAAACGACCCTCGACCATGGTCAGCTTACTCAGCGGCATCTTGATGCCACTGTAGTTCTGAATGAATGCGGCGAGTTGCTGAAAGTCGCGCGGGGTCAATCGGTCGGAGCCGCTGGTCCAACTGGGACGTTGCGGCTCCGCCGTGGCAATAGCGTGATTCATGGCGATTATGAGTTGCTTTTGCTGGCTTGGAGTTATGCCGCCTTGGGGTTCGACAATCCCCCGCTGCCTGCCGGTAGCTTCTGCATCTGGCTCTTCTGATCGAGGAGGTGCGACGCATCACCGGAAAACAGGCATTCCAGATCAAGCACAACAACAAAGGTGTCGAGTTGCCGCCCGATTCCCCGGATGTAACTGGAATTCCACCCCATCCCAATATCCGGCGGCGACTCGATCTGCTGGTCGTCCAAAGTGATCACTTCAAACACCTGGTCTGCCACGAGCCCCAGGCCAAGCTGGCGGCCCTGGATCGTGACATCCAGCACGACAATCCGGGTGTTCTCATCAACGGCAACGGACGGCAATCCGAGCTTGGTTCGCAGATCGATGACAGAGACCGCGCGACCGCGCACATCGATCAGGCCCTTGAGGTGGGCTGGAGCCTCCGGAATTTTGAATACCGGACGCATGTCCAGAATCTCCAGCACCGCCCCGACCGGGATCGCGAAGATTTCACGATCGATGCCGATGGTGACGAAAGACCCTTCGCTCTCGGTTGTGGTCCGTGCCATGGATCAGACTGCCCGTTCGAACTGTGCGTCGTGGTGGTCGGGGCCACCGGCGGCAAGATCAAGCTTGAAGCCGGACTTTCCAGCGCCGCTCTTGGTGCCGTATGCCGCTTCGAGTTGGCCGATCAGCTTGGCCGCGCCCTGCCGAGCGGGCTTCGACGCCGGCTCCGTACGCATAGCAGCGGGCTTCACCGTCTTCGTCGCAGCAGCGCGTTTGGAGGACGCGCGGCGCGGCGCGGCTGAATCGCTCTCCTCGGTGCGGAAGTAGGCAATGCTCGACTGCAAAGTTTCCGCCTGAGCCGCCAGTTCCTCCGATGTCGCGGACATTTCTTCGGATGCGCTGGCGTTCTGCTGCGTCACCTTGTCGAGTTGCTGGATCGCCTGGTTGATTTGGTCGGCGCCGATATCCTGCTCGCGGCAAGCCGCGCTGATTTCGGAGACGAGTTCGGCCGTCTTCTGGATATCCGGCACGAGGCGGGCAAGCATTTCGCCGGCTTCCTGCGCCACCTTCACCGTCTGCGACGATACGGTGCTGATTTCGGCAGCCGCCGTCTGGCTCCGTTCGGCCAGCTTGCGCACTTCCGACGCGACGACGGCAAATCCCTTGCCATGTTCGCCGGCGCGGGCTGCTTCGACTGCCGCGTTCAGTGCGAGAAGGTCGGTCTGACGGGCGATTTCCTGCACGATCGTGATCCGCTCGGCGATGGTCCGCATCGCATCGACCGCGCGGCCGACGCTTTCGCCGCTCGCCTGAGCATCCACCGCCGACTGACGGGCAATCTTCTCGGTCTGCGTAGCGTTGTCGGCGTTCTGCTTGATGTTCGAAGCCATCTCCTCCATCGAGGAGGACGCTTCCTCCGCCGAGGATGCCTGCTCGGTCGCGCCCTGCGACAATTCCTCCGAGCTGGACGACAGCTCCTGACTGCCCGAGGACACATTGTCTGCGGCACTTAGCGCCTCCGACACCACCTGCCGCAGGCGCAGCACCATCTCGTTGATGTGACCGATCAGGTCGCCCACCTCGTCACGCGACGTGCTGTCGATGGTCTTGGTCAGATCGCCTCCGGCCACAGCCTGAGCCAGACTGCCGGCCCGGGTCAATGCGCGGCTGATGCTGATGGCAATCCACAGCGCTGCAGAAATCGCAATCACCAATGAACCGGCGATCATTGCAAACATCAAAAGACGCGCGCTTTCATACTGCTGGCGTGCATCGTTCTTGGCCTGTTCCAGCCGCTGCCGGGCATTGTCGACCGTGATCAGCAGGTTCTTCTGGGCTTCGCCGGTGAACTTCGACACTTCGCTCGCCGATATCTTGTGAGCTTCTTCGATAGCTCCCTGGCGAAGAGCGGCAAGAATCCTTTCATGAACGAGACCGGCTTGCTGAACCGCATTGTGGACCACCGGCCAGAACGGCTTGTTCAGCGGGGGCGAGCCGGCCTCGGCCGTTTCAATATCGCGCAGCAACGCCTGGCGCGGCTTCGTCACCTCGGTCTCAAACCGGGCGATCTCCTCCTTGCCCCCCAGCAGCGTCAGGTTCTTTTCATTCCGCACCAGCTTCAAGAGATCGATGCTGATTTGCTGAGTAATCTGCATACGCTTCGCCGGCCCGTCGACCAACTGGACGAGGGTCTGCTCAAGCGAGGCCATGTTGCTGATTCCGAGCCATGCCATTGCCGCCGACAGCAGAATGACAGCCGTAAAAGTGAGCCCAAGCTTAAGTTTGATTGTAAATCTCATAGGGAGTTCTCCTTAACGGCCATAGCCGCCGTCTTGCGATCCTGGGTGGGAGTGTCGATCGCCTGCTCCACGGAGCCGGGCGATAAAATGCGCGCCATGTCGGGAACAACGATAAAATCGTTATTGTACTTGCCGATGAAGCGAATGAATTCCGGGCGCCACCGCATCCCCACGCGCGGGACGTCGGCGAGCGTGGAGGGGGCCAATTCCGTGACTTCGTGCACCTTGTCGGCGCGAATGCCGACGATAGTAGGCACGCGATCGATCTCGATCTCGATTACGACGATGCGGGTATCGATGGTGTCGGGGGCTTGCTCCATGCCAAACTTCAGCCGCAGGTCCGCGACCGGCACAACTTTGCCACGTACATTGATCAAGCCGTTGACGAAAGGCTCGCTCCCCGGCACTTCGGTGATGGTGACAAGGTCGAGAATTTCCCGCACATGAGCCGCCTCGAGAGCAAAGGTTTGTCCCTCAAGGTCAAGCGTCAGCACTTCGAGCGGTTGATCGATCGTCCACTTCTGCATGTTTATTTCCTCGTCAGCCGGCGGCCCTGAGCCGGTCGTCGTGCGCTGCGCCGTCTTCAACGAGTTGCGGCACGTCCAGTATCAGAGCCACGCTGCCGTCACCGAGAATGGTGGCGCCGGAAAAGACTTCGACGTCGGCATGCAGTTTTGACAGAGACTTGATGACCGTCTGGTGATCGCCGATCACCTGATCGACAACGAGACCGACGCGGGATTCGCCTGCGGATACGATCACGACCTTCTGGTACCGGTCCGCTGGAATCTGCGAGCGGAATCGGTCGCGCAGCCGGATGAATGGCACCAGCTCGTCGCGGATATTTAGGAAGTTGCGGCCGGTCGATCGCAGGTCTTCTTCCGGCGTCAGCTCGACACATTCCTCGACCGCCGTCAGCGGGATCACGTAGCGACCGCGCCCGACACGCACCAGCAGCCCATCGATGATCGCCAGCGTCAGCGGCAGCCGGAGGGTGACCTCGGAACCTCTTCCGGAAGTGCTTCGGACGTCGATGGTGCCGCGCAATTCATCAATGGTGCGCTTGACCACATCCATTCCAACACCGCGGCCCGACAGGCTTGTGACCTCCCGTGCGGTGGAGAAGCCTGGCTCGAAGATAATCTTGAACAGTTCTTCGTCCGCGACCTTCGCGCCGGGTGCCAGCAGTCCGTTTTCTTCAGCGCGAGCCTGAATCCGGGCGCGATCCAGTCCGCGGCCATCGTCGCCAATCGATATCAATACTTCGGCGCCGGCGTGCCGCGCCGTCAGGGTAATGCGGCCGCTCGCCGGCTTGCCGGCTTCAGCGCGTCCGCTTGGCGTCTCGATGCCGTGGTCGCTGGCGTTGCGTATCAGGTGCACCAGCGGATCGGCCAGCCGTTCGATCACGGTCTTGTCGAGCTCGGTTTCTTCACCCGAGGTCACAAGATGAATGTCCTTGCCAAGATCGCGGGACAGGTCGTGCACCAGCCGTCGGAATCGCCCGAACACCGAGCCGATCGGAACCATGCGTACGCCCATGGTCGTATCCTGAAGCTCGCGCGCCAGCCTCTCGATTTCCTCGACCACTGATTTAACTTGCGGATCTTCGGATGCTGCGGTGATCTGCTTGAGGCGCGACTGTGCGATCACAAGCTCGCCGACGCGATCCATCATTTCGTCAAGTCGCTCAGCCGGAACGCGGATGCTGCTTCCACCGCTTCCGGGCGAGCGCGCACGTTGCGGGCCGCTGGCGACAGCGGCGGGCTTGTCGTCTTCCGCGGCCCCAGCATCGGCAAAATTTCTGGCAATGGAGTGCTGCTGGGCGCGTGCGTCGCCTGGAAGATCGGGGACGATGCTGGTTTGTTCGGCCGGCTTTTCGTCCGGTTCGGGGGCGAGCTGGTTCGCGAGACGTTCGATGATTAGATCGATATCGTCGAGTAAGAACAGAAAGACCTGCTCGATCGCTTCGTGCGGCTGGATCGTGGTTAGGATAACCTCCCAGCCGATATGGCATTCGAGAGGGTCGAGCTCTTCAAGCGGCGGGATTTGCGCTGTCTGCGCGGTAATTACCGCGTGCCCGAGTTCACACAGCCCTTCGAGCAACAAGAGTGGATTGCTGCCCGCAGCCATGGCGCCTGCCGGCAGGCGGAAGCGGACGCGCCAGACGACGGAATTGAAGGATTGGTGCAGTTGCGGAGCGTCCGGTGGAAGCGTCGCGGTTGCGGCCGGCGCCGCCGTGGCAGCGGCATCTAGAGCCGTGCGGAGGCGGGCGAGGATGCCTTGACCCACCGCATCATCGGCGCTGTCGGGCGCTTCGATCAATTGCCGCATCTGGTCTTTGGCGGCGAGAGCCAGCGCGATCAGTTCGGCGGTGACTGTGATCTGCCCCTTGCGCAGGAGATCGAATGCGTTTTCGACGTGGTGTGTGAATCCAGCGACCCGGTCGAAGCCGAACATGGCGCCCGACCCTTTGATGGTGTGCAGCGCACGAAATGCACTGTCGATGAGATCGCCGTCGTCGGGCCGATGCTCCAGGTCCAGCAAGGCCTGTTCAAGCTGCTCCAGCAGCTCCTGCGCTTCCTGACGGAACGTATCGATGGCGTCTTGATATGTCATGATCCGAGCACTTTCTTGATGGTGCTCACCAGCTGTTCCTGCTGGAACGGCTTGGTGATCCACCCGGTTGCTCCGGCTTCCTTCGCCTGCTTCTTCATTTCGGGGTTGGATTCGGTGGTGAGGAACAGGATCGGCACGCCCCGGTAAGTCGGCAGCTTGCGCAATTCCCGGATCAAGGTGAGCCCGTCCATCACCGGCATGTTGAGATCGGTGACGACCATGTCGACCGCAGTGACTTTGGCTTTCGTCAGTCCGTCGGAGCCATCCTGCGCCTGGATCACCTGATACCCTGCGCCTTGCAGTGTCATCTGCACCATCTGGCGCATGCTGGCGGAATCATCGACTGTAAGAATGATCTTCGCCATCACGCCACCGCTTCGCCCAACCAGAACGCGGATTCCGTGCCCGCGAGAAAGCCGCTCTGCTCCAGAGTTGTGCGGAGCCTGCCTTTGACAGGGGCGGCCAGGGTGAAGGACTTGCCGGCTTTATCCGCACTGCGTTTGGCCGCGAGCAAAAGCTGGAACAGGCTCGCATCGCATTCGCTGACCCCATCGCAATGAACGACGACAGCCGAATGCAATGTCATCGCCACGCTGAGGCGGTCGTAAGTGGTCTGGATCGTGCGCACGGTCTGCGCGCCGTCGAGATCGAATTGACAAGGCTCGGAAGGGGAAACCACAGGCGACATCCTGATGTGTGGTCGCGCAACGATGTTGAAGCGCGGCCCAAAGAAGTTGTCGCTGAGTGTGTTGTGCAGGGTTTAATTTATTGTATCTATTGGAAATCTACACTATTAATACAAACGTATTACTTAGGTATCTCCTAGGTATAGTGTTTCCTATACAATAAATACAGTGAATTACAGGGCGCAGTAGGTAGCTTTCCTTATCGCAATCGACATTGCATGAATGGTTGGCAGTTACCTCGACGTAGAGCCCGGTTCTGCGGTTTGGCGCATTCTTCGGAGTGCGCATGAGCCTCGTCGAGAGGCGCTATCCGCCCGAACACCACGCGCGGACAGCATGCGCAACTATCCCGAACAGCCGCCGGTGATTCCGCATTCGATCGAAAATTATCAGCTCACGCTGAAAACCAACCGCTGCCTCGACTGTCATCGCCGTCAGTATACCGAAGGGTCCGGCGCGCCGATGATCAGCGTCACTCACTTTATGGACCGTGATGGCCAGGTTCTCGCCGATGTCACGCCGCGGCGTTATTTCTGCACGGCTTGCCACGTCCAGCAGACCGACGCCAAGCCGCTGGTGTCGAGTTCGTTCCAGGACATGCTTCTGATCCACGATCCCAAGCAGTGAGAGGGACATGGCGAAACTGAAAGCTCTGCTGCTGTGGTTCTGGCGGATCGTGAGCCGGCCGAACGCCTATTTCAGCCTCGGCTTTCTCACCCTTGGCGGCTTTCTGTGCGGCGTCATGTTCTGGGGCGCGTTCAACACCGCGCTCGAACTGACCAACACCGAGAAATTCTGCGTGTCGTGCCATGAGATGCACGACAACGTCTATCAGGAGCTGCAGCGCACCGTTCATTTCTCGAACCGGTCGGGCGTTCGCGCGACTTGTCCGGATTGCCACGTGCCGTATGACTGGACCGACAAGATCGCGCGCAAGATGCAGGCCTCGAAAGAGGTCTGGGGCAAAATCTTCGGCACGATCTCGACTCGCCAGAAGTTTCTGGGCATGCGACTCGAACTCGCCAAACACGAATGGGCGCGGCTCAAGGCCAACGATTCACTCGAGTGCCGCAATTGCCACTCCTCCATCGCCATGGATTTCACCAGGCAGACGCGGCGCGCGGCGGAGATCCACACCCGCTATCTGATTTCGGGCGAGTGCACTTGCATCGATTGCCATAAAGGCATTGCGCATGAGCTGCCGGCCATGACGGGGATCGAGCCGGGCTGGCGCGCCCCGCCGGAATTGCGCGACAGGCAGAGCTCATTGGAGCAGCGGCAATCGTTGCTGCGCTATGTCGCCGCGAATGACAGCGAAGGGTCCGACAAAGACTGATGCCCGCCGGACACGTTTATGGCCGTGCCATCAGGGCGTAGCTCTTTAGACGGGCGATGGCGTTTCGATCCGGCGCGACCAGTCTTCGGTTTTCCCTGAGGTCAGCCGCGCTTCGGCCAGGCGCCGCCAATTTTCCGGCAGCCCGGGCAGGGTCGCAAGCTCGGCCAGCGCGGGGCGGTTCATCCGGTCGTGATAGAGCAGATGGGACACGCGGGCGAGCGTCCAATCCCGATGTGGTCTCGCGATCAGAGTGCCGCGGTCGCCGGCGGCGATGGCGCCGGGCTCGATCACTCTGAAATACCAACCGCTGCGGCCGGTGGTCTGCACCCGACGTGCCATATCCGGGACGTCGAAGCGCAGATTCAACTTCCAGCACGGTTGGCGACCCTGGCTGACCTCGAGCAGGGCGGAGCCTATACGCCAGCGGTCGCCCAGACAGATGTCGGCTTCAGCCGCGCCGCTGATCACGAGATTTTCCCCAAAGGCGCCGGGGCGGAAGCGATCGGCGTGCTGCGATAGTTCGTTCGTCCATGTTGAGAAATGCGCGATGGAATAGGCGTGCAGCGCCTTATCCGGTCCGCCATGGTGCTTGCGGTCGGCCTGCTCGTCGCCCTCGAGGCCCAATTGGCTCACGCGGAGAGGGCCATCGACCTTGTGCTTGGCGATCGCGCTGATGGCTCCCGCCGGGCCGAGGGGCGCGGGACGGCCAATGCGCAGTTCGGTCACCTCGAATTCAAGCATGCCTTGTCAACCTTCAGGGAAGCGTTCGCAGCGAACGCGGCCTGCATAACATAATTGTGACGTGATGTGCGGTGCGCGACTGCCGGGGCGTCTATGCGCTTGATGGTGAGGCGGCGGGCCTTCAGTGCCGCACGTCTCCTGACGCCACGGCCCGCAAATTTGCCAGCCGGGAAATGGAATGCGCGGCGAGTTTTTGCGCGAATTCGAGGCTGCTTTGGTCGGTGGCGCTGTCAGCTTCATCAAGATAGATGTTTGACAATTGCTCGGCCCGCCGCAGGGCGCGTTGCTTGACCCGTTCGAGTTCGCCGGGCGCCAGCGCTTCGATGTCATCGAACGGGGCGGTATGGGGCGAGAGCGCCAGCGTGCCGACCTGTAACAGCTGCTTGCCTTCCGCCGGCGGCAGCGTTTGCGACCATGCGATCATGTCTCGCCGCAACAGGCTTTCAAGCAGAGCGGCGGAGACGTCTTTGTCGCTTTGATCGTCCTCCGTGGCGGTCTTGTGTTCGTGCTGCCATGCAAGGCGCCGCTCCCGCCGCAGCACATTGCCATCGGACAGCGCCTCGCGCGCCAGCCTTTCCGCGGCGTCGCTCACGGCCGGATGGCCGGCAAGGGCGGCGACATAGGTCCAGAACACAAAAGCGCGCTGGCGGTGGCGGACCGCGAGAGCCCACACCGTATAGGGGGTAGAGAGGCGGGACTCTACGATATCGACAATTTCCTGCATCGGGACGAGATCGGCGAGGATCGCTGGCAGGTGCTTCAGATCGGGCGAATGACCGCACGCTTCCATGCAGGCCGCTGAAATTGCCTCGGCCCGAACGTTCTCCCGCGCTGTAAGAATTTCGAATATCGGTCGAAGAGGCCGGAGGTTCTGATCTTCATGCGTTGTCATTGCGCTGTAATGTTGCGCCGCAAGCTGCGCCTGATGGAAGGCAACTGCGTAAAATTCCTGCAGGCGGGTGATGGGTGCCGGCGCCGTTGTCAGCAGAGGCTCTTCGTGCATGCAGAACTTCGCCTCCGCAATTAGTGTTTTTGATATAGAACAAATACCGATATTATCGTCACTGATAGAGAAGTCCATGCGAGGTTACCAATGGGTGGGAACCAGCGACATCGTTTTTTGTTGGCTTCTCCTCCTGAAGCTACAAAAACGGATGGGGACATCTTGTTTAAATTCCAAGATTTCTGCGTCGCTCGCGTTGTCGCCCTCGTTTTTCTAATTGGAGCGATTTTCTTCGCCGCCGACGCCCGCGCGGCAGGTCAATTCAGCGACTATCTCGCCAAGGCCCAGCCGGCGGAATTGATTCCGGGCGCAGATCGCTTTGGGCCGCTGCAGGGCGATCCTGCCATCGCGCCGGTCTACAAGAACAATCAGCTTCTTGGTTTTGCCTACCTCAACTCGGATTTTTCAAATTCGGTCGGCTATTCGGGAAAGCCGATCAAGCTGCTTGTTGGCATCAGTCCTCAAGGGGTGCTCACAGGGTTCAAGCTTGTTGAGCACAAGGAGCCGATCGTCCTGATCGGAATTCCGGAAAAACGCATTCTGGAGGCGATCAACAAGCTGATAGGCACGGAAATGGTGCCGGTTGTCAGCGGCGCGGCGCGCGCGCCGCAGGTCGATATCGTCAGCGGCGCCACCGTCACCGTGCTGGTGATCGGCGACAGCATCGTCCGCTCGGCAACCAAGCTGATCAAGACCGGGCGGCTCGGGACGCAGGGGCAGGCCGGTGCCGCGGCCGTCGCCGCGCCGGTGGTCAAGACCATCGATATGAGCAAAAGCGAGACGCGCGACTGGCAGACCCTGCTGGGCGACGGCTCGATCCGGCGCCTGCATTTGAACGTTGCCGATATCAACGAAGCCTACGAGAAGTCAGGAAATGCAGCGGCGGTTGCGCAAGCCGAAGCCGGCGATCCGGGTGATGACTTCATCGACCTCTATGTTGCGGATGTCGCGGTGCCGACCATCGGCCGCAGCCTGCTTGGTGACGATGGTTATGATCGTCTCAAAGCCCGGCTGAAGCCCGGCCAGCAGGCGCTTGTGGTCGCCGGCTCGGGCCGCTATTCGTTCAAGGGATCGGGTTATGTCCGCGGCGGCATCTTTGACCGCATCGAACTTCTGCAGGACAGCAACAGCATCCGCTTCCGCGACCGCGACCACACCCGGCTCGGCGATTTCGCCGCCGCGGGGGCGCCGAGCTTCCCCGAGATCAGCCTGTTCGTGCTGCCGCCGGATTTCGCGTTTGATCCGGCCCAGCCGTGGACCCTTCAGCTTCTGGTGCAGCGGGCCATCGGCGCGCGGGAGAAGGCGTTCCTGACCTTCGATCTGGGCTACACGCTGCCCGATACGTATCTCAAGCGCGAGCAGCCGGCGGCAGTCGTTCGCACCGAGCCGTCTGTGGCCTCGCCGCAGCCCTCGCAAGGCGCGGCCGCGACTCCTTCCGACGAAGAACCGCTGTGGATGAGGATCTGGCGCGGCGATGTGGTGCGGATCGGCATCACCATATTCGCGCTCGGCACACTGACGGTGATCTTCTTCTTCCAGAACGTCCTGGTGCGGCGGCCAAAAGTCTATGTCTGGGTGCGCCGGGCTTATTTGCTGTTCGTGCTGGTGTGGCTTGGCTGGTACGTCAATGCGCAATTGTCGGTGGTCAATGTTCTCACCTTTATGAATTCTCTGCTGACGGGCTTTAGCTGGGAATACTTCCTCTCCGCGCCGCACATCTTCCTGTTGTGGGCGTCGGTTGCCGCGGGATTGCTGTTCTGGGGGCGGGGACCGTTCTGCGGTTGGCTTTGCCCTTTTGGCGCGTTGCAGGAATTGTTGAGCGCCGTCGCGCAGGCGCTCAAGGTGCCGCAGGTTCGGCTGCCATGGGGCCTGCACGAGCGAACTCTGGCCGATCAAATACATGATCTTCCTCGTCCTGTTCGGCCTCTCGCTTTACTCCACGGCGCTGGCCGAGCAGATCGCGGAGATCGAGCCGTTCAAGACCGCGATCATCCTGAAATTCGCGCGCGACTGGCCGTTCGTCATTTACGCGCTGACCCTGCTCACGGCCGGGTTGTTCATCGAGCGTTTCTTTTGCCGCTATTTATGTCCGCTCGGCGCCGCGCTCGCCATTCCCGGGCGCGTTCGCATGTTCGAGTGGCTGCGCCGCTGGCCGGAGTGCGGTTCGCCCTGTCAACGCTGCGCCGTCGAATGTCCGGTGCAGGCGATTCATCCCGAAGGACATATCAACGTCAATGAATGCATCTACTGCATGCACTGTCAGGAGCTTTATTTCGACGATCATCGCTGTCCGCACATGATCCAGGTGCGTCTCAAGCGGGAGAAGCGCGAAGCGCTGTCCTCGCCATCCATGCGGGCCGGAAAAGGGCCGAACACAATCATTACCGCCGGGGGCAAGACCATCAGTGCGCCCGGCAACTCGGTCCCTACACCCACAACCTGAAAACCTAGGAGACTTCCATGAGCAACCAAGAGGGCGATAAGGGCGTCAGCCGCCGAGCCTTGCTCGGAACGACGGCTGCGGCGGGCGTTGGTCTCGCCGCGGGCGTGGCATTGCCGATCGACAAGGGCCTTTTGGCGACGGCGGAAGCGCAAACCAAGGCGCAGCCGAAGGCTCCCGCGGCGCGGCCCGCGGTCCACAAGACCGAGGTCGCTCCGGGCGAGCTCGACGAATATTATGTGTTCTTCTCCTCCGGTCAGTCCGGTGAAATGCGCATCATCGGCATGCCCTCGATGCGTGAATTGATGCGCGTGCCGGTGTTCAACCGCTGCAGCGCGACCGGTTGGGGGCAGACCAACGAAAGCCTCAAGGTGCTCACCGAGGGGTTGACGCCCGAAGCGCGCGAGTTTCTCAAGACTCGCGGCGGCACCTACATGAACGGCGATTTGCACCATCCGCATCTATCGTTCACCGAAGGCACCTATGACGGCCGCTATGTCTTCATGAACGACAAGGCCAATACCCGCGTTGCGCGGGTGCGCCTCGATGTCATGAAATGTGACAAGATCATCCAGTTGCCGAACCAGCACACGGTCCACGGTCTGCGCGTGCAGAAATATCCCCGCACCGGATACGTGTTCTGCAATGGCGAGGACGGCGTGCCGCTGCCGAACGACGGCAAAATCCTCGACAACCCGAAGGAATATCATTCGATCTTCACGGCGGTCGATGGCGACACCATGAAGGTGGCCTGGCAGATCATCGTCGACGGCAACCTCGATAACGTCGATGCCGACTATCAGGGCAAGTATGCGTTCGCCACCTGCTACAACTCCGAGGGCGGCGTCACGCTGGCGGAAATGACCGCCAACGAGCAGGACTGGGTCACCATCTTCAACATCAAGCGGATCGAAGAGGCGGTGAAGAAGGGTAACTACAAGGAGATGGGCGGCGTTCCGGTGCTCGATGGCCGTCACGGTTCGCCCTATACGCGCTATGTGCCGGTCTCCAACAGCCCGCACGGTATCAACACTGCGCCGGACGGCATCCATGTCGTCGCCAACGGCAAGCTGTCGCCCACCTGCACCGTGTTCGACGTGCGGCTGTTCGATCAGTTGTTTGACGACAAGATCAAGCCGCGCGACGTCGTTGTTGCGGAGCCCGAGCTCGGTCTCGGCCCGCTGCACACCGCCTATGACGGCAAGGGCAATGCTTACACCACGCTGTTCATCGACAGCCAGATCTGCAAGTGGAACATCGATCTCGCCAAGCGCGCGTTCAAGGGTGAGAAGGTCGATCCGATTCTCCAGAAGCTCGACGTCCACTACCAGCCTGGCCACAACCACACCTCCATGGGGCAGACCAAGGAGGCTGATGGAAAATGGCTGATCTCGCTGAACAAGTTCTCCAAGGACCGCTTCCTCAATGTCGGTCCGCTGAAGCCGGAGAACGATCAGCTTATCGACATCTCCGGCGACAAGATGACGTTGGTGCATGACGGCCCGAGCTTCGCCGAACCGCACGATGCCACCATTGTTCATCGCTCCAAGATCAACCCGATCTCGATCTGGGATCGGGCCGATCCGTTCTTTGCCGATGCGGTGAAGCAGGCCAAGGCGGATGGCATCGATCTTGAGGCCGACTCCAAGGTGATCCGGAACGGCAACAAGGTGCGCGTCTACATGACGTCCACCGCGCCGGCCTTTGGTCTTGAGCAGTTCACGGTGAAGCAGGGCGATGAGGTGACGGTCTATGTCACCAATATCGACGCGGTGGAGGACCTCACCCATGGCTTTACGATCGTGAATTACGGCATCGCCATGGAAGTCGCGCCGCAGGCCACCGCTTCGGTGACGTTTACCGCCGATAGGGCCGGCGTCTACTGGTATTATTGCCAGTGGTTCTGCCACGCCATGCATATGGAAATGAAGGGCCGTATGCTGGTCGAGCCGAAGACGGCTTGAGGCAGGGTATCCGTGCGCCGTTTCCTCAACATCCTTCCGGCGGCGGCGATTTTCGCCGCCGGATTCTCCGTCTTCGCCCGCGCGGAGACGCTGACGCTTGCCCCCGGCCAGCTCACGCAAGAGGTGCTGGACCGGGCGCAGGATGGCGACGTCATCACGCTTGCATCCGGTGAGCACAGGGGACCGATCCGCATCGACCGCCGTATCATGCTGCAAGGCGAGCCGGGCGCGAGCCTGACAGGAAGCGGCGAGGGCAGCGTGATCGGCGTTTACGGGCCGGGCGTGGAGATTCGCGGGCTGACCATCAAGGGGTCGGGCCGCGATCTGCAGGCGATGGATTCCGGCATCTACCTGGAGAAGACCGCCGAGCGGGCGCTGGTCGAGAACAACCGCATCATCGGCAATCTGTTCGGGGTTTACATTCACGGCGCGGCGGGCACGCGCGTTCAGGGCAATGTGATCGAAGGCTTGCAGAACATTCGCCGGGCCGACGCCGGCAATGGCGTGTCGGTGTGGAATGCGCCGGACGTGACTATCGGCGGCAACACCATCCGCTATGGCCGTGACGGCATTTTCACGATTTCCAGTCGCAAGGATCGCTTTGTTAACAACCGCTTCGAAAAGGTGCGGTTCGCCGTGCATTACATGTACACAAATGACAGCGAGGTCAGCGGCAACGTTTCGATCAGGAATCATGTCGGCTACGCCATCATGTATTCCAATCGTCTCGTCATCCGCGACAATGTTTCGTACCGCGATCGGGACCACGGCCTGCTGTTCAACTATGCCAACTACGCTAGGATCGAGGGCAATCTGGTCGCGGGCGGGACGATCGACGAGACATCGGGCGCTCAAGAAGTGGCGAGCGACGAACGCGGCATGCTGCCGGAGGCGGGGGCTGCCTCACAGGGTAGCGCGCGCAGCGGTCCCGGCAAGTGCGTGTTCATCTACAACGCCAATCGCAACCAGTTTCACGACAACTGGTTCGAGCAATGCGGCATCGGCGTTCACTTCACTGCCGGCTCGGAAGGTAACGAGATCACCGGAAACGCCTTTGTCGGCAACCGCAATCAGGTGAAATATGTCGGCACGCGCGATCTCGACTGGTCGAAGGGCGGGCGCGGCAATTACTGGAGCGACAATCCGGCTTTCGATCTGAACGGCGATGGCGTCGCCGATACGGCCTACCGCCCCAACGATCTTGTCGATCGGGTATTGTGGACCGCACCCTCGGCCAAGATTCTGGTCAACAGCCCTGCGGTGCAGGTGCTGCGCTGGGCGCAGGCGCAATTCCCCGCACTTTATCCCGGCGGGGTGGTCGATACCCATCCCCTGATTGCGCCGCCGCCACGGCCGGAAGCTGGTCGGAGCCTGCCATGACCACGACCATCACCATCCAGAATGTCGACAAGAGTTATGGCCAAATTCACGCGCTGCGTGATGTCTCGTTCGATCTTGCGCCCGGACGGATTTGCGCGCTGGTCGGCCATAACGGTGCGGGCAAAACCACGCTGATCAAACTGATGCTGGGACTGATCCGTCCGAGCGGCGGTGCCATTCGCGTGCTCGGCGAAGACCCGGCGGCCGGAGAATTTTCGGCGCGCCGCATGCTTGGCTATCTGCCGGAGAATGTCGCATTCAATACCGCTTTGACCGGACGTGAGACGCTCAGTTTCTATGCGCGGCTGAAACAGCTCAAGCCGGCGACGGCATGGTCGCTGCTCGATCGTGTCGGTCTTGGCGATGCCGCCGACCGGCGGGTCGGGACCTATTCCAAGGGCATGCGGCAGCGGCTTGGTCTCGCGCAGGCATTGCTCGGGCGTCCGCGCATTCTTCTGCTTGATGAGCCGACCACGGGTCTCGATCCGGCGCTGCGCCAGACTTTTTATGACATTCTGCGCGAATTGCGCGACGATGGCGCGATGGTGCTGATCTCTTCACATGCGCTGAGCGAGCTCGAAGGCCGGGCCGAGCATGTGCTGATCATGAACCGCGGTGCCCTGGTGGCGCAAGGCACGCTGGCGGAGTTGCGCCAGCTTTCGCAACTGCCGATCCGCGTTTCATTCGATCTCGCTGCGGGCAATAGCAAGGAGATGCCGGACTGGCTGGCAAACGGCTCGGTGCCCGGTGCGGGTGGCCATGTCGTGCTGGTGCCGGATGACGAGCGGAAAATGGCGCTGTTGCGGATGGCCGCCGGCGATCCGCGGGTACGCAATATCGAGGTGGTGACGCCGACCCTTGACGATCTTTATGCGCATTTCCTCCGCGCGAGGGAGGCCGCATGAGAACGATTGCCATCATCGCCCGAAAGGAAATTCAGGAAGGCTTGCGCAACCGCTGGGTGCTCGCCACCACCTTGCTGCTGGCTGCCCTTGCGCTGTCGCTGACGTTTCTCGGCAGCGCGCCGACCGGCAATGTCGGGGCGGGCGCGCTCGATGTGGTGGTGGTCAGCCTGTCGAGCCTGACGATTTTCCTGCTGCCGCTGATCGCGCTGCTGATTTCCCACGATGCCATTATTGGCGAGATGGAGCGGGGAACCATGATTCTGCTGCTCAGTTATCCGGTTGGCCGCTACCAGATCGTGCTCGGCAAGTTCTGCGGGCACGTGCTGATCCTCGCCTTTGCCACCGTCATCGGCTACGGCGTCGCGGCGGGGGCGCTGGCGATCAGCGGCGCGGCGGTGCTGGCGGCGAGCTGGTATGCGTTTGCCTGGATGATTGGGACGTCGATCATGCTCGGCGCGGCGTTTGTGGCGATTGGCTATCTCATCAGTAGTCTTGCGCGCGATCGTGGCACCGCGGCCGGTGCCTCGGTCGGCGTCTGGCTGATCATGGTACTGGTGTTCGATATGGCGCTGCTCGGCCTGCTTGTCGTCGATCAGGGCAAAATCGTTTCGGCCATCGTGCTGGAGCGGCTGCTGTTTCTCAATCCCACCGATATCTATCGGCTGGCCAATCTGACCGGCTTCAATGTCAGCCAGTTTTCCGGCATGGCCGGGCTTGCGGGCAGCGCCGACGCCAGCGCAAGTACGCTGCTGCTTGGCATGGCATTGTGGGTTGCCATTCCGCTCGGTCTTGCGACGGCCTCTTTTGCACGGAGAGAGCTATGATGCTGCGCGCGTTCTGCATCATCGCGTTTGCGGCCACGCTCGCAGCCTGCAATCAGGACGAGACGAAATCCGCGCCGCCGCCACCTGTCGCGCTTAACAGCGAGGCGATGGGCGTGTTCTGCGGCATGAACGTGTTGGAACATCCTGGCCCGAAGGGACAGATCATCACCGCAAGCCGGTTGGACCCGTACTGGTTCACCTCGGTGCGCGACACGGTGGCGTTCACCCTGATGCCGGACCAGCCGCGCGATATCCGCGCGATCTACGTCTCCGACATGGGGACGGCGTCGAGTTGGAATGAGCCGGGCGCCACCAACTGGATCGATGCACGCAAGGCATTTTTCGTCATCGAAAGCCGCAGGCGAAGCGGCATGGAGACCGACGAGGCGGTGCCGTTCGGAAATCGCGCAGCGGCCGATGCGTTTGTCATCAGCCATGGCGGGCGCATCGTCGGTTTTGACCAGATTCCGAAAACCTACGTGCTCGGCAGCAGCACGCCGGCTCAGGCCGGGCATGATCCCGCAGAAACACAGATCAACTGAAAGCGGCGCCCATGATGCATTCATCCTTCACGCGTCGGCGGATGATTACGATTTCCGCATTGGCGACAGGGGCGGTTCTGCTCGGCGCTCGCCGTGCCTCGGCGAATGTGCCGCTCCGCTGGCAGGGATCGGCACTGGGTGCGCAGGTCTCGATCGAGATCTATCACCCGAACCGGGCGGAGGCCGAGCGGCTGGTTCATCTGTGCGTGCAGGACGTGCGCCGTCTTGAGCAGCAATTCAGCCTGTATCGGCCGGATTCGGCGATCTGCACGCTCAACCGCACCGGCATTCTGGTGTCGCCCGATGCAGACATGGTTGCGTTGCTGCAGGCCTCGCTCGATTTCGCTGCCGTGACAGAGGGCGCGTTCGATCCGACCGTTCAGCCGCTCTGGAATTTATACGCAACGCATTTCGCGCAAGAACGGGCTGCGCCGGAAGGGCCATCCGCGGACAGGCTGGCGGAGGCGCTGTCGAAAGTGGGTTATCGGCACCTCAGGATCAGCGCCGACCGTATTGCGCTGCTCAAGCCGGGCAGCGCGATCACGCTGAATGGCATTGCACAAGGTTATACGACCGATCGCGTCACCGAAACGCTGCGCGCGGCGGGTCTGTCGACGACACTCGTGAACATGGGTGAAATCCGCGCACTCGGGACCAGGCCTGACGGCTCGCCCTGGCAGGTCGGCCTTGCCGATCCGGACAGGCCGGGCGTGGTGAGCGAAACTGTTGGTCTTGTTGACCGCGCGGTGGCGACCACGGCGGGTGCGGGATTTAGATTCGATCCGGCCGGCCGTTTCACACATCTGTTCGATCCGAGAACCGGCCGCAGTCCTTCGCGCTATCGCTCGGTCAGCGTCGTCGCGCCGACCGCGACCGAGGCGGATGCCTTCTCGACGGCCTTCAGCCTGCTGCCGGCTTCGCGCGTTCCCGAGATTGTCGCGGCACGGCCCAATATGCAGGCTCATCTCACCGATGCAGATGGAGAAACACACGTGTATGGCGCCTGACACGCCGTGCTCGGCGGCTCGGTCTGCGGGGCTGCCGGACAATATCGATCACTTGCTCATGATGAGCAGATTAAAAGGAGAAGAAGAATGCGTGGAATGGTAGCTCTCACCTTGCTGGCGTTGGCCAGCACCGGCGTTAGCCAGGCTCAGGCCCAGGATGCCGCTGCTGGAGAGAAAGTGTTCGCGGTCTGCAAGGCCTGCCACCAGGTCGGCGAAACTGCGAAGAACAGCGTTGGACCCGAACTCAACGGCGTGATTGGCCGCAAGGCGGGCACCGCGCCCGGTTACAACTATTCCGCGGCCAACAAGAATTCCGGCCTCACTTGGGACGAGACGACCTTCCGCGAATACATTAAAGATCCGAAGGCCAAGGTCCCCGGCACCAAGATGGTCTATGCCGGGCTGAAGGATGAGAAGAAGACCAACGACTTGATTGCTTTCCTCAACCAGTACGACGCCAGCGGGAAAAAGAAGTAAATCCCCGGCGTTCACATCAGCTGCGGCGTATCTTGCAATACGAATTCGGCATGGAGCGGGGTATCGCCCATGCCGGAAGGTTAGTAGCTCGATACGCCGCCAGCCTTTGACGCTGCGCCGTCTTTCATTTTTGTGATCATCTGCTGGGCGAGCGCCGGGAACTGCCGTGGCATGTCGCGACACTCCTGATCTCGCAGCCGCTGCATTTCGGCGGCTATGGCGGGATGCCACTGACGACCATCTGGGCGATTCTCGATCTCATCACCATCGACAGACGGCCGGCGCGTCGTGATCGATCCTCCGTTTCCGGCCATATTGCAGATATTGCGCCACTGCGCATGATTTCGCTCAAATCCGTGCCGTCTCCGGTACGAAATGCTGCATTTGTCGCGGTGGCAGAATACAGGTGGATTTGACGGGCGTTGGCCGCTAATCTTGCAGCCAGCCGGGAATATGTCCCGCTATCGTATTGCTATGAGTTGATTGCTCGGCATATGGCGGTGAGCAAGTAATGAAGAAGTCCACCTCAAGATCATTCCCGTCTCTGAGCATCCGTATCGATCTCAATCCCGGCGAACGTATCGGCCCTGGAAAAATCCAGCTCCTTGAAAGCATCCGAAGCTGCGGTTCGATTTCCGCAGCCGGCCGCGCGCTCGGCATGTCATACAAAAGGGCTTGGGATCTCGTCGACGAGATCAACAGGATGTGCAACCAGACCGCCGTCGAGCGTCAGGTCGGCGGCAAGCACGGCGGGGGTGCCGTGCTCACGCGCTTTGGCGATCTCCTTGTCGATCATTATCGCGGGATCGAGGCAGCAGCCGAGAACGCCGCCCGCCAGCGGCTGAAGGCTTTGAAAGCCAATCTTGCGCGGCCCCGCAAGAAATCGGTGCGTGCCAAGGCCTCTTAAGTCTGAAGCGGCAGGGTCACTTTCAATCGAGTGAAGGCTGGTGCCGGAAGAGTCCGGCGCCGCCTGATGCTGTCACCGGCCGGGGAAGCCGCGCTGCAGCGTCGCCGCAAGTGATGGCCCCTTAATCCGCGACGAGAATCACGTGGTTGGCCTCGAAGGTCGCCGCGATCTCGTCGCCTTCCTTGATACCGAGGTCTTCCGCCGCCTGGCGCGGCACTACGCCGATCAGCGTCTTGCCCTGACCGATATCGAGATGGATCTCGCTGTTGCGCTCGGCATCGATGCGAGAGGTAACGACGCCGGGGAACCAGTTGCGTTCGACCGACGGTGCCTGATCGACCCGGGCAAAGCCGATGAAGGGCGCCTTGATCAAAACCAGAATTTTGGACCCGACCGCGAGTTGGAGGTCGTCCGCTGCGCTGTTGGTAACGGTGGCGAGAATGGAATGGCCGTCCGAGACCTTGAGGCTGACCTCGACATCTACGGGCCACTTCTGGATTTGGGTGACCTCGGCCCGGAACATGTTGCGCGCGGAAATGCGCATCCCGGCGGCCCAGAGCAGGTCTTCCTCGTGTTCGCCCAGACCTTCCTCGGCGATCAGGCGCGAAATCCGCGACAGCCTCTCCTCGAGATGGTGGAAGGCTGCAATCAGCCGCCGTCCTGCTTCCGTCACCTCGGCGCCGCCGCCGGCGCGGCCGCCGGCCTTGGTCACGAAGGCGGGCGTCGGCAGCAGGTTGTTGATGGCGTTGACCGCTTCCCACGCCGTCTTGTAGCTGGAGCCGGAGGCCTTGGCGGCCTTGGTGATGCTGCCGTGCTCGGCCACGGCTTCCAGCAGCCCGATGCGCTCGCGGCCGATCAGCAGCCTTCCATCGCTGCGGAGCGCCAACAGGGCGTCGATCTTGTTTCCGGGCATCTGTTTGATCCAGCTTGGGTGTCAATGCGGGCGTATCAATAGGTGCAGCCACAAACCGTGCTTGCGACGAATCGCGCCCGGTCGGGGAGCTCTGGAGCTTACCTCCTATTTGGGCAATCGGCGCCGCCGACATCAGCGTTATGTAATTAAATGTGATAGCGTTTTTATTATTCGTGGTGGCGGCTTGCCGGCGCGCCTGTTCCGGTTCGGCCGCGCGCTTGATGCGCTGTCGATGGGCGACGACGAAACACGCGGTGGCTTCTGCACGCAGCGTTTGTTTTTGAGCGGTGCTGAAATAGGCGCGGCGGGTGCGTTGTCGAAAGAGGGGCTGATCCGGCCGCGTAACGGTGAAGGCTACTCCGCCGCTATCAGAAAGGGCGACGCCGCGATGTCGGCTGACCGCGCCGCGGCGACGGCCAGCCAGTCGCGGTAAAGCCCCTTGTCTTCTCTGGAGAACGCCGCCCGCCGCTTCATGTCGTCGAACGTGTCGTCCGGATGACAATATTCGTAGTCGTCGCGGATCAGAGCCTCGAGATAGGCGCGCTCGGCTTCGTCCTTCGGGCGGATATGATCATGTGAATTCAGCATGGGGGACTCCATCCAGATGTCGCGGCCCGATCCGGGGTTCGTTCTGCTCCAGGGTTAGCATCACCCATGCCGGACATTCGGTGTTTCCCTGAGCCATCGCCATGGCTTCGAGCCGCTCGGATCGCGATATGCTGCAAAGCATATCATCAGCCGGACCGGAGGCGAGCACGGCGTATCGCAGCGTTGTGAGGAGAGGGAGGAACTGCAGGACCATGTTCGCCTCCGGAACTCAGTCAGTTTCGCGGCCGGGATTCGTGTCGTTGATCGCCGGCAGTTTGCAAAGATCGGATTGGCGCGCCGGTCGCTGCTTGCAACGTTTCGCGCTCCATCTCGATGAAGAGCGAGGTGATGTTTGCGACGAGACGCCGTGCGACCTCTTTGCCGAGAATCACCGTCAGCAGTTCCTGATAGTAGGGTTTGAAAATGCGGCCGGTCACGCCGCGATCGGCGCACATCAGATCGACGATATTGCGTGCCAGCGGAGACAGTTTGGCGCAATGCGTATCGGGATTGAGAATGCTGCCGAGTGCCTGCTCGATCTGTCCCCAATTGCCGCGCGAGATATGAGTGAGGACGTTGCTGACGTGTGGATGCGCGCGCAGCATCGCAACCACCGTGAAGACAAGGTCGGCTGGCGCGATGGCAGCTTCATGCGAAGTCAAGGATGGAGTGGTAGCCTGGGACGGCTGCTTCCAATCGAGGGTTTGGACCGCGCTCCATGCGGGCGGCGGTGAGGGGGTGTTGAGAATTGGTTGCAGCATGGCGCCCTCCTTAAAAGATGTATTTCATATATATCTTTTAAGGAGAGAGTGCAAGCGGGATATGCGGGTAGAGGCAGGTGGCTTTCCGAGAGAGCCGGGAATCGCGATCGGGCTGGCTCCGGGACGATCCGACTGCCGAGGATAGGAAAGATTACAGGTAAGGTTGAGTTAATATAGCTGTCATGAAGGGGCTTGGTCGTCCCGAAATTACCCAGCCTTTCTGTCGAGGACGGGCGCGGCCGCTTTTGGCGACATTTCGCCATCGAGCCAATCCTGCTCTTTCGCAAGTGCGAGCCACGCGGCCGCCATTCGCTTATAGCGATTGTGGGTCGGGTCATCTTTCGCCGCTTCGCTCAGACGCAAACAATTCTCGGCGTTATCCCTGAAGATATCCGATTGTTTCATCGTAGCCTCCCGTGTCCGCTTTAGATATGTCGCTGCAGAACATCGGCAAGACACCTAAATCAATGCGATCAGGTGCCTTATTTGATGCGGCTTCGCGAAAGAGAGCTTGCGTTGCATCAAGCCGGCTCTCCGAAGCGGAAGTAAAGTTTAGATATTCTTTTGGATGGAGATAATGATGGCGTTTGAAGATATCCTGCTTTCGCTGACGACCTATCCGGAACCGACAAAGACAGCGGCGATTGAAGATGCCGTGGCGTTTGCCGCGGCCCTTGAGTCAAAAATCTCTGCTCTGGCTTGCGAAGTCAGGGTTTCGGTACCGTCCAGCCCGCTTGGAAGCGCGTTACTCAACGTGCCGGCGATGGTTGCGAACGAGGCGAAGAAGAGCGCGGCAAATGTGAAAGACGCGCTTGCGACATTCGAGAAGTTAGCCAACGCGCAGGGTGTGTTGAAGGAGTGTATCGTTGAGAAATGTCTCACATCCGAGGTGCCGGGCGTTATTGTTGAATATGCCCGTCTCCGGGACATGACGATCATTCCGCTTCAGGAATCCGATCCTGTCGAAAGCTGGTTTGCAGAATCCCTCATTTTTGGGTCCGGCCGACCTGTTGTGATCTTGCCGGAAAGCAAGACGTGGAACCGCAGGGTTGGGATCGACACGGTCGTCGTTGCCTGGGATTTCAGCCGGAACGCCTCGCGCGCGGTGTTCGATGCAATGCCGATTCTGAAGAAGGCAAAGCTCGTCCATGTGCTGACGGTGACGAACGAGAAGAAGATCGATACCAAGCGGTCCGGCGCGGAACTGGCAAAGTATCTCGCGAGCCACGGTGTCGAGGTTTCTCTCGATATTGTCGATGCGGCTGGTCGCCATATCGATGAAGTGTTCGCGGCGCAGGTGGCTTTGAGAGATGCAAACCTGCTGGTGATGGGTGCTTACGGACACTCGCGGCTGCGCGAGTTGGTTCTGGGGGGCGCGACCAGAGCGATGCTGACCCGGCCGACTGTTCCGACATTCCTGTCGCATTGAGCGGAGCGGCCGGGCACGATAGATTTCCCATGCAATCCATCCTTGTCGGAGATTGCGGTGAGACGGGAGCCAAGGCTCGAATTGGAGGACGATGCTGATCGTCGTCCTGCCGTGCGGTTGCCTTTAGCGGCGCGGCGCGTCTCTACGCTGCAGGCCGTAAGTGGCGCTGCTCTTAATCAAATCATACACAATCGTCTCCGGATCGCGACGAGCGATCCGGAGGCCTTGCATCAGATCCGGGTGGGCTTGCGGCATCTTGATGCTGTAGTACGGTTTTTCTCCACGAACATTCCCGAACGCAAACGTATTTTTTTGGCGCGGGAGTTGAAGAGGTTTGGCCGAAAGCTGTCGCGCGCGCGAGAAATCGATGTCTTTCTTGATGAAGTGATATCGCGCGCCCCGCACAGTAGCCGTCTTGGACCGGACATCGTCGCGATCGAGCGACTGTGTAGACGGGAACAGAAGCGCGAGTACGCTTATGTACGCCGAGTGCTGGCGTCCCGGCGTTTTGAGGCTTTTCTTTCAACGGTCAGGAGTTGTCTTGTCGATGAGAAAAATCGACTTTCTTCGCTTCGTGCCGATTCACATCGAGCCGTAATTGCCAGACTTGCAGATATGAAGAGAAAGCTGCGGGAGGGACGTCATGTCGATGTTCTGAACCGCAATCGCCTGCACAGATTTCGCTTGCGAGTCAAACGCATGCGGTACGCGGTCGATTTCGTCGCTCCGCTATTCGACAGCAGGGACGCAAGGGCCGCCCGGCACATGAGCGGCCGGCTGAGATGTTTGCAGAATGAGCTTGGCGCCGTGACCGACCGAAGGGCGCACGCGGGGCTGTTCAAGGAGTTGCGAAAGTGCGGATCTTCTGGATCCGGCGCCGGCGAGATCGATTGGAAGAGGGTGAAACGCTTCCTGTTTGCGGGCCGTCGCAAGGCAAAAGCGGCATCATTGATGCGTGCCAGAGCAATCTATCGCAAGTTTGCGAAGGTCGAGCTTCGTTGAACAGCGCTCGTGCGCATGAATCCGCAATATATATTAGCGGGGTGTGGCTGTTGAATTCAGCCGCTGGTCGATTGTGACTCGGCTGCCTTGGTGCGCGGCCGCGGTACCCGATTGGTCAGGATTTTCAGGTCTGACAATGGATCGGTCTCGGTCGTCTTGTCGACTTTCTCGAAGATGATGCGGGTACGATATCCCATCGCGCGCGCGATCCGCAGATAGTTGGTGAGGGTGGTCGAGCAGTTGCCCTTCAGGTAGCGCGACAATTGACCTGGATTGATACCGAGCAGGAAGCCGACAGCTTCAAGGCTGACCGCTTCATCGGCTCGCAGCTTGCGCAGGGCGGAGATGAACTCACCCTCGTCTGCGGCGATCTCGTTCGTGAAGCGATCGCTGGTTTGCGGGTCCGTTCCTGGAAAAACACTTCGACAGCTTCTGATGCGCATTCGTGATCTCACAGGGCAACCGCCTGTTGGCGGATTTCATAGAGATATATTCTGATATTTGTATTTGATTGTATGATGAGCTTGAGGTTTGTCAACGGCCATCACGAGTGTTCCAAGGAATGTTCCAATTGTGCAGGTGCAGCAATTAGAGGCGTTATTCGGCGATAAAGCGCCGGCGCTCAGCGCGGATCCGCGACACGATGTAGCGGTGGACCTCCCGGACGCGCCGGGTGCCGTGGGTGTCGGGGTGAGAGACCAGCCAATAGGTCCGGGTGAACTGAATCTCCGGCAAAAGCTGAGTCAGCTCCGGATAGCCCCGTGCCGCATAGTTGTGAAGGATGCCGATGCCGTGCCCAGCACGCACGGCCTCGATCTGGCCAACCACGCTGCCGCACTCATAACGGCGCTTCATCAACGTGTTGAACTGCACCGCGTAGTCCAGCGCCTTGCTGTATATAATGTCGGCGACCTGAGTGACGAGCATGTGGCCGGACAGGTCGTCCTGGCTCGTGATCGGCGCGGACCGCTCAAGATATTGCTGCGACGCATAAATACCGAGGGTGTAATCAGTCAGCTTGGTCGCGATCAGCCGGCCTTCCTTCGGTGGCTCTATGGTGATGACGATGTCCGCCTCTCGCTTCGATAGCGAGAAGGTACGAGGCAGCGGGACAAGCTGGATCACGAGATCAGGATGGACGGCGGCCAGCGCAGCGAGTTGTTCGGCCAAAAAATAGTTTCCGATGCCGTCAGGTGCGCCGACGCGCACCGTCCCGGTGACGCGATCTGAGGTCGCTACGAGTTGCGAACCGATTTTGAGGAATTCTGATTCGACCCGTTCGGCCGTGGTGAGGAGCGCTTCGCCGGAGCGCGTCAGCGTGCATCCGGTGGTCCCGCGCTTGACCAGCTTGGTTCGCATCTCCTTTTCCAGTGCGGTGAGCTGGCGACCTACCGTGGCATGATTGATGCCGAGCCGTTTGGCCGCGCCGAGGATCTGTCCGGTCCGCGCGACTTCCAGGAAAATTCGAACCCGATCCCAGTCCATCCTTGAACTTTAATTTTTGCACAACGGGCTGGCAAGGTACCGTGGGATGCGCCATTCGGCGAACATCGGGATCTGCCAAGAACCCGCCTAGTTGATTCGGGAGCCGAGGTAGCGCGCGATCACGTCTTTCCACCAGGTGCTCTGGGTTGCATCGAGAATGGCGATGTTCAATGGCGCGCGCAGCTTGCTGTTGTTGGCAATGGCAAAAGCGTAGTGCTGCGGCTCGAAGGTCGTGTCGAGCATTTCCAGCGTTGCGGAGAAGTCCTGCTGAATAAGCCAGGCAAGGAGCGGCTTGTCGTAAACGAATGCGTCGATCTTATGCGCACGCAGGGCGCTTAACCCCTGTTGCGGTGTATCATAGGTATGAAATGAGATTTTGAGCTGTTTCAGGGCATCCTGGGTCGACAAGTCCTTCACAATACCAACACGCGCCGATTGCAGGTCGTTGACGCCATGCACTGAGCCTTGCAAATGGCGAACAGTCAGGCTCGAGGTAACCGCTGCGGTGAAGACGGCGATGGCGACGATGGACATCACTGTCCAGATGCTGGCGACGATGCGGCCGGAAACGGTGCGTGGACTGTAGTCGACATTGCCGCGGCGGGTCATCGCCGCCGTCGCCCACCAGATGCTCGAGGTCAGCCCCTTCTTGATGCCGCCTCCAAACTCCTGGTTTTGTCGGTGCTCCAGAAACCAGATCAGGAATCCGACGAAGAGCGCGAGCAGCAAGAGCGCCGTGACGGCCTGCAGAAAGCCAAGATTGGTGAACGACTAAATCACCGGCATCCAATTGAGCATGCCGCTTGCCGGGACGGCGATTCCAAGACCGGTCGAATAAAACGGCGATGTGAAATCCAGGACGCGGGCGCGGGCGCCCGTGACGGTCAGCGCGCCGACGGCGACATCGTATTTTCCGCTGGCCACGCCCTCGATCAGGGTGCCGATCGTCGGTTCCTCGACGAAACGATAGCGCAGCTTCAGTTTACTGGCCGCGTGTCGCCACAGGTCGACGCTGATTCCCTGCCATTCATCGTCAGCGGCATGGATGGCGAAAGGAGGGGACTGCTTGATGCCAACAACCAGCTCGCGCTTGCTGGTGTCGAGCGCAGTTGCTTGCTGTGCATCACATCGATTGCTGCCGCTCAGCAGAGCGCACAGAGCGATCATGCCGACAGCGAGCAGGCGTGTGCAATCAAGGAGAGGAGTGCGCGACTGACGGGCAGACAGTTTTCGGAGCATGGCTATTCTGCGGGACGTTCTAAAATCAGGAAGTTCCTCTCACGAGGATCGGATATCAGTTTGGATGAGGATTGCGGAGCTGCTTCGCAGCGGTAGTGTATCCGGATTCGCTTTAAACTTTGCCATGAGACCTGCAGGTTAAAATGTCTCATATTACGACCATGGCCACAAAATCAGGCGGTCGATGTCTCGGCCGAACTCTTGGTGAGATTTCATCGTCTCCGAATTGTTTGAGAGGGTATGCTGCAAGCAACTCGCTTTGTGCAAAGCTGATCCAAATGTCTTTATTATCTTCATCGCCGTCGACTGACTGATGACGACGTATGTCTTTGACTCTCCATCCGCGCATGACGCGCTGCACACATGACGTTGGCTTTCCAGATAGAGGCGTGGCGACGTTTCCTTAGCATTGCGTAGCTTGGTTCAATCTGCTTACAATTATTGAAAAGCTGCGTTTCAAAAAACGGAATTTTCGTGCAGGCGATGTGAATGATACATTCACTAGGGAGAACGCCATGTCATCCACGCTATCGAAGATCGTCGCAGTTTCTCGCATGGGCGCGCTGGTCCTGGGCGCGGCATTATTGTCTGTCGCGACGCCGGCACGCGCCGAATATCCGGAGCGGCCGATCGAGTTGATTGTGCCATGGGGGCCGGGTGGCGGAGCTGACCAGCTCGCCCGATTGATCAGCAAGCTCGCGGAGCCGTCGCTGGGCCAGGGCATCCCCGTGGTCAACGTGCCTGGTGCCACCGGCGGCACCGGTATGGCCAAGCTGCTGTCGGCACCGGCTGATGGTTATTCCATGGCGATTTATATCGCCGACAGCCACGCGCTTCTCGCCGGCAAGAGTCCGCGCTGGACTATGAAAGACATCATCCCCGTCGCGGTGATGATTCAGGGGCCGTCCTTCATCTTTGTCGCCAACGACAGCAAATACAAAACCTGGCAGGACTTCGAGAAGGATGCCCAGGCCAATCCGGGCAAGCTGAAGATCGCCACGCTTGGCTTCGGCAGCGTCGATGACTTTTCGATCAGCGTGATCGAGCAGAAGGGGCTGAAGTTCGTGCAGGTTCCGTTCTCGAAGCCGAGCGAGCGGTATGTCTCAATTCTCGGCGGCCACGCCGATGCCCTGTATGAGCAGGCCGGCGACGTTGCGTCGTTCCTGGCCAACAAGCAGATCCGTCCCTTGCTTGCATTCGGCAAGGAGCGTCTGCCTGCATTCAAGGATACGCCGACGTCATACGAGCTCGGCTACAAGGTTGCGCTGCCGCAGTTCCGCGCCATCGTTGTGCGTTCGGGCACTCCTCCAGAAATCGTCAAGAAACTGTCTGATACACTCGCCAAGGTCGCGGCGACACCAGAATACAAAAAGTTCTTGCAGGAGCAGTTCGGTGCGGATGACAGCTTCATCGATGCGACCAAGGCAACAGCCTTTGTCGACGAGCAACTCGAAGACATGAAAAAGGCCGTCGCAAAGAACTAAGATCAGACGATTGGATTGGCCGGCGTAAAGAGAACACCATGAACGCTAAAATTCGATCGTCATGTCCTTATCTTCTCGGTTTTGCGGTCGCAGTCGCACTTTATATTTACGCTGGATATATGGATTACGAACCGCGGGCCGGGCAACTTGGGCCCGCGGTGTGGCCGCGTCTGGCGATCGGGCTGATGGCCGCAGCCTCTCTTTTCGAAATCATCAGCATATTTCTGGGGCGCCGGGCTGCAACGGCAGGCATTGCCGAGGCGCTTGATCATGAGGAGGGTGGTGAGGAGGAGCCTCGCCATCCATGGTTGCTGTTTGGCGGCATCGCCCTCGTGTTGCTCTATGCTGTCCTGGTGCCGTTTCTCGGCTTCATCCCGGGAACATTCTTGTTCCTGGCCGCCTTTATGTATCTCGGTCGCTACCGCCGACATGCCGTCGTGTGGGGAGTTAGCGGAGCCGTGACGATCCTGTGTGGGATTCTTTTCCTGCGCGTCGCCTATGTATCACTGCCGCGAGGCATCGCTCCGTTCGATTTTGTCACCGATCTGTTTTTCCTCATCCCGGGGCTTTGATCGCATCATGACCGATATTGTTGCTCAGCTCGGCGTCGGTTTCCTTCACTGCCTGACACCGGCCAATCTGGCCATGCTCGTCATCGGAATCACCCTCGGTTTGCTGATCGGTGTTCTGCCCGGCCTCACGTTGGTCATGGGCGTCGCATTGGCGCTGCCGTTCACCTACAAGATGGATGTCACTGCCTCGATCGTCCTGCTCACCGCGATGTATATCGCCGGCACCTATGGTGGTGCCTTCACGGCCATCCTGTTTCGAATACCCGGCGAGCCGATCGACGTCCCGATGCTTTGGGACGGCTACACGATGGGGCGCAATGGCCACGCGGCAAAGGCGCTCGGCTGGACGCTGATGGCGGCGCTGATTGGTGGTGTTATTTCCGGCGTGATCATGGTGATGATGACGCAGCCGTTGGCGAAGTTCGCGCTACGTCTCTCGTCACCAGAATATTTCGCCATTCTGGTATTCGGCCTGAGTAGCGTCGTGGCGCTGGGCCGTGGTGCGCTGGCCAATGCACTGATCAGCCTCAGCGTTGGGTTATTGATCGGCGCGGTTGGCACCGATCCGATTTACGGTGCCTATCGTTTTACCTTCGGTTCGTCGCTACTCGCCGACGGCATCGAGTTCCTCGTGGTCATGGTCGGTGCTTATGGTGTCGGCGAAGTTCTGACTCGCCTCGAAGCCGGATTTGCGACCAAGCCGGTCGAGCAAATCTCCGGTGCCCACACCCAACTGCCTAGCGCCAAGGAAATGTGGGCGCTCAAAGTGCCGTTCCTACGGTCGAGCCTGCTCGGCAACATCATCGGAATTATTCCCGGCGCGGGTGCCACCATTGCCTCGTTCGTCTGCTACGGCGTCGAGGCGCAGTTCGGCAAACGCTCGAAGGAAATGGGCACCGGAGTTGCCGAAGGCATCGTGGCACCGCAGGCTGCAGCCACCGCGTCTGTCGGCGGAGCGCTGGTTCCGCTTCTCGCCCTCGGCATTCCGGGTAGCGGCGCCACCGCGATCATCCTTGGCGCGTTCATGCTCCACGGCATCCAGCCCGGACCGCAGATTCTGGTGACCTCATCCGCTATGGTCTACACAGTGTTCGCCTCGCTGTTTCTCGGCCTCGCACTGATGTGCCTGATCGGCTATTTCGCTATTCGTTTCCTTGTCAAAATTCTCGATTTTCCCGAAGCCGTCGTCTCCGCTTACGTGCTGATTCTATGCTTTATCGGCGCACTGTCGATCCGCAACAGCGTGGTCGATCTTTGGCTCATGATCGGGTTCGGCATCTTGGGCTATCTGTTCGAGCGCCTGAAGTTTCCTGTCGCTCCGCTCGTTCTGGGCGTCATCCTGGGGCCGCTTGCCGAAGAATCGTTCATGAACTCGATGATCAGCTTTTCGAACGACTGGACGGTTTTCTTCACCCGGCCGATGGCTGGGTCGATCATGGCGCTGACCGTGGTGGTGCTCGTGCTGCCCTTCATCCAGAAATGGTGGATCAGTCGTAAACCCTCCTTGCAGGCCTGACCCCGAGGTGTGTTGCGAATGCCTTATGCCGGACGCAGGATTGACCCGCGTCTGGGTTAGTAGCCGCCGTTAATCGTGGAAAAGCACTTTGGTTTGAGCGCAGGCCAGCGGGTTCTTCGGACTATCTGCGATGCGTGGCCATGAACTACGGAAAAGGTGAGGAAAACGAGATTCCGATTAACTGACCGCTAACTGGAATTCCTAACTCAGCTTCCACCTGTGCCCCTTAAGTATGGTTCCGGAGGGACGGAACCCGGGCATGATTATCCGAAAAAGCTACAGCAAGCACAAGACGGTCGGCGGGCTGGACGCGGTCGTTGATGGTGCCGTGGCCCGGCGGGGCCCGATCTATTGGCTGGTTCGTTGCGGAGCCATCGTGATTGCCCTGATCCTGGTGGGCACTGCGATCATGGCGGGGAATTTTCGCGATCGCGCGCTGAACAGCAGCAAGCGCGAACTTGAAAATACCCTGTTGCTGCTGGCACGACATTTCGATCAGCAACTTGATGATTGTCAGGTGATCCAGAAAGACATCATCAGCTACATGCGTTCTAACGGGATCAATACACCCGAGAACTATACCCGCACCATGTCACAATGGGATGTCCATCTCATGCTGACCGGGAAGATCGGTGCCTTTTCCTATGTCGGAGCGGTCAATCTGTTCGATGCGGATGGGAAGCTGATCAATTCGTCAGAGGTTTGGCCGCTTCCCGATATCAGTATCGGGGATCGCAATCATTTCAAGGAACTGAAATTCAATTCCAGTTCGCCGAATCTTCTTCTCGCGCCTGTCTACAGTCGTATGACTGGAAAATGGACGACCATCCTTGCGCGCAGGTTGGTTGGGGTGAACGGCGAGTTTCTCGGCGTCATCACGCGAGGCATCGAAACGTCGCACTTCGAGAAATTCTTCGCTTCGCTGTCGCTTGGGGAGAACGCAGCGATTTCGATGTTCCACCGCGATGGAACCATGCTGGCGCGGTTTCCTCATGCTGAACCGATGGTTGGGAAGAACTTCAAGACGGGGCCTCTGTTCACCAACATTCTTCCGTATGCCAACCATGGTTCCTTGCGGATGATCAGCCCGGTGGATGGTATCGATCGCCTCGGTGCAGTACGGACCTTGAAAGATTATCCAATCGTTCTCATCGCGACGACGACTGTCGCCGGGGCACTGGAAAACTGGTGGCAGCAGACCAGATCTATGGTCGGCGTCGCGGGGCTGGCTTCGCTCGTGGTGGCGATCATCGTGTTCTTGATCATCAGGCAGATTTCGCAGCAGCACATCCGAGTGCGCGAAAGACTGACATTGGAAAAGCAGCGTCTTGATACTGCCGTCAACAACATGAATCAGGGACTTCTGCTGTTTGACGCCGATCATAGGATTGTCGTCTGCAATGATCGCTATCGCGAAATGTATGGGTTATCCGCTGATGTTGTGAAACCTGGCTGCCATTTCCGGGAGGTGATTGCGCATCGGAAGGCGACAGGACTGTTGCAGGGCGATGTCGATCAGTATTGCGAGCGGATGCTGCGCGAGATGGCTCGTGGCGGCACCATCGTCATGGAAATCCCCGATGGCCGCTGGATCCAGATGACGTTCCAGCCGGTGCCAGATGGCGGGTGGGTGTCCATGCACGAGGACATCACCGAACGCCGGCGTTCGGATGCGCAGATTGCACGTCTCGCTCATTATGATGCGCTGACGGACCTTCCCAATCGCGTCCTGTTCCGGCAGCAGCTTGAGCGTTCGCTGAATGCCATTCCTGCGGGCAACAACCTGGCTGTGCTCTATATCGACGTCGATGAATTCAAGAGCGTCAACGATTCGCTTGGTCATCCGGTTGGCGATGAGCTTTTGAAGGCGATTGCCCTGCGGCTGCGCGAATGCGTTGGCGAACAGGACATGGTTGCGCGACTTGGCGGCGACGAATTCGCCATTATGCAGGTTGCGATTGACGACGGTAGTGCTCCCGTCGATCTGGTGGCTCGGGTCTATGAAGCCATTCGCCGTCCGACCGACTGCCTCGGCCATTCGGTGATTGCAGATGCGAGCATTGGAATTTCTGTTGCTTCCGCGGACGACACGGATCTCGATGAGCTGCTAAAGAACGCCGACCTTGCGATGTATGCGGCAAAAGCTGAAGGACGCCGGACCTATCGTTTCTTCAATTCAGACATGGACGCTCGTGCCAAGGCGCGTCGCACACTTGAACTCGAGTTGCGCCAGGCCGTTCTCGAACAGAGTTTCGAAGTTTATTATCAACCCATTGTCGAATTGCAGACCAATCGCGTCACCGGCTGCGAGGCGTTGCTACGCTGGCATCATCCGGTGCGGGGCATTGTCTCGCCGGCGGACTTTATCCCGGTGGCGGAAGAGACTGGCCTGATCGATGATCTTGGCGCCTGGGTGCTGAACACGGCTTGCCGTGAAGCTGCGAGCTGGCCGTCGGAGATGAAGATTGCGGTCAACGTCTCGCCGGTTCAGTTCAGAAACCATGCATTCGCGTTGAGGGTTGCCTCCGCGCTCGCGGCGTCGGGTCTTGCGGCCAACCGGCTGGAGCTGGAAATCACCGAGACGATCCTGATCCGCGATGACGAAGCCGCCTTGTCGATCCTGCATCAGTTGCGGGATCTCGGGGTGCGGATTGCGCTTGATGATTTCGGCACGGGCTATTCGTCGCTCAGCTATCTGCAACGCTTTCCGTTCGACAAGATCAAGATTGACCGTTGTTTCATCAGCGATGTGACGGCACCCGATGGATCGGTCTCCATTGTCCGGGCTGTCGTTAACATCGCGACCGCGCGCAAGATGATGACGACCGCGGAAGGGGTGGAAACACAGCAGCAGCGGGAGTTCCTGCGGATCCTCGGCTGCACCGAAATGCAGGGATATTTGTTCAGTCCGCCGAAGCCGGCTGCCGATATCAGGCGGTTGCTGGCCTCCGGGCGCGGTGATATCGCGGTCGCCTGACGGTGCTTGTGGGCTCACAGAGTATTGTGCGTCGGTGACGGGTTATTCCGAAGTATTCATCGAAGTTGATCAATTCGAATACATGGACGCGCGGATTGCGCGAATACTCGCGTGAAGGCTTGCACACCATTTATTGGCCGACCAATTCGATAATTCTAGATAGTAGATTCTTTGAATCTATATTTTAGATTTTTTTATCTTAATACACATAGTATTCAGTTAATCGATTATTGAGGTTTTTACTTAACCATGACGGGTGTTGTCGTGATTCCCCGTCCCAAATCTGAAGCCGTTTCAGCGCCAATGCGAGGCTGTCAGCTCTGGGTGATGTCATTCCAGATTCAAGGACATCCTGCATGCGGACCGTCTCCTTCAAATCCTTTTCAATTGCCTGCGCTCTTGCCCTGACGATGGGGTCGTCCTCCTATGCGGAGGATGGGGTGTCGGCCGACAAGATTGTACTAGGTCAGGCCGCTGCGTTGAGTGGTCCCGCTTCGGCGCTGGGTCTTGGTATGAAGGTGGGCCTCGAAGCTGCGTTCGCCGAAGCGAACAAGGCAGGCGGCATCAAGGGACGCAAGCTCGAGCTCAAGAGCGTCGATGACGGGTATGAGCCGACGAGGTCAATCGATGTCGTCAAGAAGCTGATCAGCGAGGACAAGGTGTTTGCCATCGTCGGCACGGTCGGCACGCCGACCGCCGCAGCAATTCAGCCAATTGCGACCAGCGCAGGCGTTCCAATGATCGGTGCCTTCTCCGGTGTTGAATTCTTGCGCGAGCCCTACAAGCCTCTCGTGATGAACGTGCGCGCCAGCTACTTCCAGGAAACGGAAGCGATGGTCGAGCATCTGACCAAGGATCTCGGCGCCACCAAGATCGGCATCATGTATCAGGATGATGCGTACGGGCAGGCGGGCCTTGCCGGTCTGCAGAAGGCGCTCGAGAAGCGGCATCTGCAGCTCGCAGGGGAAGGGACGTACGAGCGCAATACCACGGCGATCAAGAGCGCGTTGCTTGCGGTGCGCCGGGCGCGTCCTGACGCGGTCGTCATGATCAGCGCGTACAAGCCGGCGGCGGAGTTCATCAAGCTCGCCCGAGAGATCAAGTTCGATGCCACCTTCGTCAACATTTCCTTCGTCGGCTCCGACGCGCTGGCCAAGGAGCTCGGCTCCGCCGGAGCAGGTGTTGTGGTGACGCAGGTCGTGCCGTTCCCGAAGAATTCCGCTATTCCGGTGGTGAGTCGCTATCAGGCTTCGCTCAAGGCTGTCGCGCCGGATGCCGCGCCGGGGTTCGTTTCGCTGGAAGGCTATCTTGTCGGCCGGGCGGTGATTGCGGCACTTGAGAAGATCGACGGCACACCCACCCGAAAGGCGCTGGTGGAGGCCATCCAGAAGGCCAGCCCGTTTGATCTTGGTGGCTTCAAGCTGGCCTACAGCGCCTCCAGCAACCGTGGCTCATCGCAGGTCTTCCTGACGGTGATCCAGGCTGACGGCACGTTCAAGGCCGTCGATCGTCTCGCGAAGGCTGGGATGTAAGAACCGCTATCGTAGATCCTGATACGCGTTGTTCAGAATCATCATTGCTATGACCGAAGGGGAAATATGATGAAGGCTGTGATGTCGTGGTTTCATTTCGGCCTTCGCGGTCGTCTGTTTACTGCTTTTGGAGTCGTTGCGGCGCTGACAGTGGTTGCAAGCATCAACGGCATCGTCTCCTACGATAGCTTCGGTCGCTCGCTGGCGGTGATTGCCGAGCAGAGCCTGCCGGAGATTACGCGCAGCTCCAAGGTCGTTCAGGCTGCTGGCGAGGTGAACACCGCAGCGCCTGCGCTGCTCGCTGCTGCAACCCCCGCCGAACGTGAAAATGCGCTGAAGGTCTTGGCCAATGCGCGTCAGGAAATGACGCGGACGATTAGCCAGTTGAGTGCTGATGATGCTGCGAAGCTGAACAAGGCAGCCGGCCCCATTCTGGAGAACCTCAATCGATTAGGACAATCGGTGACCGAGCGCCAGAACATCGCTGCAGCTCGTGGTGCCCTTATCGATAGCCTGCGCAAGACTCACCAGAAGCTTGCCGAGAAACTAATCCCGATTGCCGATGACGTTGGCTTTACCCTGACAATGGCGCTGGAGACGGCCGCGGACAAGCAGGATCTCGATACCGTGCGCAAGACGTTGATGGGTCTTGCGGATAACGAACTCGGCGTCTTGCAGGCCGTGCTGATGCTGCGTGCTGAGTCCAATCTGATGCTGGGCGTTCTTGTTGAGGCGGCGGATTTGGCGTCTGCCGATCGGCTGCCTCCGGTGAGGGACCGGTTCAGGTCTACTGCGAACCATATGAAGAAGGCGGCCGCTGTTCTGAAGGATGCCGCGACGACCAAGCTTGTCTCCGACCTTGTCGCGATCGGTCAGGACAAAGACAATGTGTTTGACCTCAAGCTGAAGGAAATTGCTGCGACCCAGGCAGGTGCGAGTGTTCTCGCCGAGAATCGCGTCCTCGCCGGTCGGTTCGCTGAGGAAGTGACGAATCTTGGAATGCGCAGCGAGCAGGCCGCCGCCACGGCGGTGCAGGATTCCCAGTCGGAAATCCGGCAGAGCCGCGTTGTGCTGATTTCCCTTGCTCTGGCGAGCTTGCTCGCAGCGTTCCTCATCGGCTGGTTCTATGTAGGGCGCGGCGTGGTGCGCCGTCTCGTCAACCTGAAGAACAGCATGAAGACCATCGCCAGCGGCGACCTCAACGTTGCGGTTGCAACCGCCGGTTCGGATGAAATTTCCGACATGGCCAAAACGCTGCAGGTCTTCAAGGACAATATGGTCGAATCCAACCGCTTGCGTGCAGAGCGGGCGGAAGCAGAAAAGCACATTCTGACGCAGCGCAAGGCAGAGATGCACAAGCTGGCCGACGAATTCCAGGCTGCCGTTGGCGAGATCGTGCAAACCGTCTCGACGGCTTCGACCGAACTCGAGGCATCGGCCACCACGTTGACCAGAACCGCGGGCGAGACGCAGCAGCTTTCGTCGATGGTGGAGTCAGCATCGGGTGAAGCCTCGCAAAACGTCGAGTCGGTCGCTGCCGCGACCGAGGAGATGGCGGTATCGATTGCCGAGATCAATCGCCAGGTGCAGGAATCCAACAAGATCGCGGCCGAGGCTGTGAATCAGGCGGAAATCACCGATGCGCGGATCAACGAACTGTCGAAAGCCGCGCTGCGCATCGGTGATGTGGTCAATCTGATTACCACCATTGCGGAGCAGACCAATCTTCTGGCACTCAACGCGACAATTGAGGCGGCGCGCGCAGGTGAATCCGGACGTGGCTTTGCGGTTGTCGCCCAGGAGGTCAAGACACTCGCGACCCAGACCAGCCGCGCCACCAATGAAATCAGTTCGCAGATCGCAGGCATGCAGCTTGCCACCCAGGAGTCGGTGACGGCGATCAAGCAGATCAGCACGACGATCGGGCGGATTTCCGAAATCGCCTCCACGATTGCTGCGTCGGTCGAACAGCAAGGCAGCGCCACTTCTGAAATCACACGCAATATTCAGGAAGCTGCCAGGGCGACCGTTCAGGTCGCGACGAATATCGCTGATGTGAACAGGGGCGCCAATGAAACCGGCACGGCGTCCTCTCAGGTGCTGGCATCGGCCCAGTCGTTATCCGGGGAAAGCAGCCGCCTCAAACTTGAGGTCGGCAGGTTCCTTACTACGGTGCGTGCAGCCTAGCGACTACGGGCAACCGCGCCAAAGCTGACGCTTCATCACCGGTGCGACCGATGTCGCGCCGGTGATTTTTTATTGCCACGCCGCTGCGAAGCCGCTCGCGGGGCAGGGAACATTTTCGTCAAATTGACGTTATCCGAAGTTGCTCGTGGGTTCATCGCCTTGAGCGGGTGCACCATGTCGAAGGTCTTTCGGATCTGGGTTCTTGTGGTTGCCTTGCTGGCAGGATTTTCGATCGCTGCCTATGCAGGGCCCGGCCGTGGCGGCGGCGGAGGAGGAGGACGCGGCGGCGGGGCGCATTTCGGCGGCGGCGGCGCTCATTTTGGCGGCGGTGGTGGCGCACACTTTGGAGGTGGCCGTTCCTTTGGAGGTGGCGCGCATTTCGGCGGCGGCCGGGCCTTCGGCGGTGGCCCGAGATTTGGTGGCGGCCGGGCTTTTGTCGGCAGCCCGAGGTTCGGCGGTACTCATTTCAGCGGGCGGAATTTCGGTGGTCAGCGGTTTGTCGGCGGGCACCGTTTCGGCGGTCGTTCCGCGCTCCCGCGGTCATCGGCAAGCCGACCACATATTAGCGCCGGCCGGGCCGTTGCCGGCCGCCAAGGCATCGATCGGACCGCAAGCAGAGCCATGCGCGGCGCCAGCCGGGCAGCGATGTCGAACGCACTCTCGCGCCAGAATGCCGGCAGCAGGGCGCGCGTGTCACGGGCCATGCAATCCCGCGCGGTTGCCGGTGCCCTGCAACACAGAAATACGTTGCGCAATCCAAACACGCGGGCGTTGATCACTGCAAGCGCGGCGATGGGTGCTTGGCATTATCGACACGGCAATTATGGCAACGGCTGGTGGCGACACCGGCATGGCGGATATGGCTGGGTCGGCCCGCTGTTCTGGCCGTTCGCCTATTATGATTTCTATGACTACACAATGTGGGGCTACGGCTACGACGATCCTTTCTGGGATTATGGCTACAACGACATCTACGCCGGCCTTTTCGCGCCTTATGGCTATGATGCACTAGCCGGGTATTTCCCCGCCGGGAGCGCAACTCGTCGGGTAGCAAGCACGGTCGGCCGTGCCAGTTCCAATTCTCCGGCCGATGAAACCGCCAAGCCGGCCCCTAGCCAGCTGGAGCGAATGTGCGGGGATGACAGCCGCGATATTGCCGGTCTGCCGATCGATCGTATCCAGGATGTGCTTCAGCTCAACGACGAGCAGCGCGGTGCGCTGGACAATCTTGCAGACGCCTCGGCCAAGGCCGCTCGGGATCTCAGGGCTGCCTGTCCAACCGAAGCAGCTTTGACTGGTCCCGGTCGTCTTGCGGCAATGGAAAAGCGGATTGATGCGATGATCGCTGCGGTTGGCACCGTGCGGCCACCGCTTGAAAAATTCTACGGCCTACTGACTGACGAGCAGAAGGCACGGCTGAATGCGCTGGGGCAGGAGCAGCGCGAGAACAACGCGCGCAAGGGTAAAGACAGCGCCAATACGCTGCAGAGCGATGCTAGCGGAAAGGTGTGTGGCGCGGCAGATGCTGATGCCACTCAATGGCCCACAGCAGAAATCGAGCGACGCTTGCAACCAACAGAAGTCCAGCGCGCAAGTCTGACCGCGCTACAGAATGCCACCGCCAAGGCGGCGGACATGCTCCGGGCCTCATGCCAGCGGGAAGGCAATCTGACGCCCCCGGCGCGTCTTGCAGCGGTCGAAAAGCGACTCGGTACGCTGCTTCAGGCCGTGAAGACCGTTCGTACCGCTTTGAGTGATTTCTATGGAACGCTTACCGACGAGCAGAAGGCGCAATTCGAAGCCATTGGACCGCGGCTCATGGGGGCGGTGGAAGAGCAGGAGCCCGTCAGTTCTTCGCGTCGCGCCGGCACACGCTCCCGCCATCACCGGCATGGAGTTCGCAGTGTTGAAGGCGTGCTTCGGCATTTCATGGCGATCGTGAGATAGGGCGAGGGTAGCCTGCTTCAGCATCCGCGCTGCCGGGAACACTGGAGAGGGGGTAGCTGTCTCTCTTGGATGCTATCGGCCAGTACGGGCGTTTGAATCGATTTGCTTCATCGCAAGGGGCGAATGTGAACTGAAACCTGCGGATACGCGGACTTACTTAGCCTTACAGGCATTGAATCACGCGTATGTGATGGGTTGCCGAATCGAATAGCGATAGTCTGGTGGGCGTTGTGTCGAATCTTCCCCACGACGAAGTGAAGGCGGGCGTTCGGCCTTCAGGCCGTGACTTGCGGTATTCACCGCGTTGATGAATTCCTCCCAGACTTGCCCGGCCCACCCGTGATCGGTTGGCCGGGTTCTTGTTTTCAGTCGCGCAGTCTGCGCGCGCCTTACTCGCTCTGGCTCACGGAGGATATTTGCGGTGCAGAGTGACCCTCGATCAGGGTGGAGTTGATCTCACGCAAATGCTTGAGAATCGCGGCTTCCGCCTGTGCGACGTGCCTTGCGGTCAGGCAGCTGAAGATCGCCCGGTGCTCGCGGCGCGAAGCGATCCGCCGTTCCGCAGTGAGAAACCGCCGCCGCAGATCGCCCCAGGATGCGCGCCGGCGCGCTGCTCCGATGGCCGCGTAGACATCGACCACCAGCCGATTGTGCGTCGCCTCCGCGATGGCCTGGTGGAAGGCGTCGTCAGCCGCATCGAATGAAGCGTAGGTGTCGGCGGCTTCGCCCTGCCGTAGTGTTTCTTCAAGGCGGCTGAAATCCGCCGCTGTGGCGTTGCTGACCACCAGAAAAGCCAGTCGTGGTTCAAGGACGAAGCGCGCATCCATGATCTCGCGGGGGCTTGCGTCGTGGAAGATGCGGACATGCTCAAATCCGGATGCATCCGGATGAGACGGGACCGCTTCGCTGGCGAAAGTCCCGCTGCCGACCGCGCGGATGACCTGGCCCTTGGTTTCAAGTACGGCCAAGGCTTCGCGAACCGCGCCGCGCGGCACGCCCAATTCGGCAGAAAGTGCACGTTCCGTCGGCAGCTTGGCGCCCGGCGCAAAGCGGCCAGACGCCAAGAGGCTTTCCAGGTGGCGAAGGACGGTCTCAGACCGATTTTCTTTTGGTTGAACCAATTTCAAAGACATGGTTCACCATAGCTCGGCGATCACATCCTCGCAACGATAAAAAATTGGAGAAAAGTACAATTTCCTTGAGGTTGTTCGACCTGATTGCTAAACCGGCCGCAAATTGGTTGGAGGGCGTCGTGAGAATTGCAGTAATTGGTTCAGGTGGTGTCGGTGGTTATTTCGGCGCGAGGTTGGCAAGTGGCGGTGCCGACGTCACTTTTCTAGCGCGGGGCGCGCATCTTGCGGCGATGCGCTCCGAGGGTCTTACCGTGGAAGGTCCCGATGCGCTCCATCTCGATAAGGTTCAGGCCACCGATGATCCGGCACGCATGGGCGTCGTCGATCTCGTGATGTTCGCCGTGAAGCTGTGGGACACCGATGCGGTTCTTGAGCAGATCCGGCCGATCGTCGGTCCGAATACGGTGCTGATTTCGTTTCAGAATGGCGTTCTCAAGGACACCTATCTGCGCGCCAAGTACAGCCCTGCCCAGATCATGGGCGGGGTCGGATACGTCGCAACGACGATTGATCGCCCCGGCGTCATCCGCCAGACCGGGCCGATGCAGCGGCTGATTTTCGGCGAGTTCGACGGCCGTCGCACGGAGCGGGGTGAAGCATTTCTGCAGGCCTGTCGGAGCGGTGGCATCAATGCGGAGCTCTCGCCCAACATCAATCGCGATATCTGGCAGAAATTCGTGTTTCTGGTCGGGTTGTCCGGCACCACCACGACCATCCGCTCGCCGATCGGCCCCATTCGCGAGAATCCGCAGACCCGTCAGTTCCTGCTCGACGTGATGCGGGAAGTTGTGGCGGTCGGTCGCGCGCACGGCGTCGATCTGCCGGAGGATTATGCCGAGCTTCGCCTCAAGCTGGCCGATGATGTCGCCCACGATATGACGGCTTCGATGCATCACGACCTGCAGAATGGCCGGCCGCTCGAAGTGCGCTGGTTGTCCGGCGGTGTGGTGGAGCTTGGCAAGCAGGTTGGTGTTCCGACCCCGCTCAATCGCGCCATCGCCGACATTCTCGCGTTGAGCGCGCAGGGTGGGGCTGCGGCGGCAGGCGGATCGAAGCACTGACGATGGCCGGAAACGCCATGGACGCTTCGAATATACCCGGCACCGTTCGTGTCACGCCGCGGCTGACGATCCGCGATCTCAAGACGGTGATCGTCGAAGTTCCGATGACATTCGCGCTCGGGACCAGCGCGGCGACCGTGCGCAAGGCGCCGCTGATCCTTGTCGATCTGGAGACCGAAGAGGGGGTGACGGGTCGCACCTATCTTTTCTGCTATCGCACGAGCGGGGCGAAAGCACTCGCGGCATTGCTTGCCGATGCGGTGGATGTGGTGCGGGGCCGGTCTGCCGCGCCGGTCGAGATCGGACAGCTTCTTGCGCGTCGTTTCACCTTGCTAGCCGTGTCGGGGCTGGCACGGATGGCGCTGGCAGCTTTCGATGGTGCGATCTGGGATGCGCTCGCGCGGGCGGCAAATCTGCCGCTTGCCACAATGCTCGGCGCGTCACCGCGCCCGGTGCGCGCCTATAATTCCAGCGGTCTCGGGCTGATGACGCCGGAGGCTGCCGCCGACGAAGCCGAAGCCCTGCTCGATCGCGGCTTCAAGGCCGTGAAATTACGGCTTGGGTATTCGACCCTGGCCGAGGATCTTGCGGTAACGCGGGCGGTGCGCCGGCGCGTTCCTGATGATGTCGAGATTTTCGTCGACTACAATCAAGCGCTCGATGTGCCGGAAGCCCTCAAGCGTGGCCGCGCGCTTGAAGGCGAGGGGATTGCCTGGTTCGAGGAGCCGATCCGGTATGACGACTATGCCGGCTATGCCCGCCTGACGCGCGAACTGAAGCTGCCGGTGCAACTCGGTGAGAACTTCGACGGTGCGCTGCAGATGGCCGAGGCAATGCGCCAGGAAGCCTGCGATCTGGCGATGCCGGATTTTGCGCGCATCGGTGGTGTGACCGGATGGGTGCAGGCCGCGGGTCTTGCATCAGCATATGGCATGCCGATGTCGTCGCATTTGCTTCCCGAGGTCTCGGCGCATCTTCTCGCCGCGACGCCGACCGCGCATTGGCTTGAATATGTCGATTGGGGCGACGCCATTCTTGAGCAGCCGCTCGAAATCCACGACGGCCACGCGGTGATCCCGGATCGCCCGGGTGCCGGCATGTCGTGGGATGCGGCCGCAGTTAAAAAGCTGCGCGTGGATTAGGGCGCAGATCGCATATTGGATTTAGACCGGCACCAATTCGCCGTGTCCTGCGCGGGTGCGGGCGATCTGCAGTCCTTTGCGAATCTCGCGCGCAATGTCTTCACGCGTGCCGCCTGCGGCGCGCATTTTCCCAGCCTCGATTTCAAGAACCACTTGACCGGGCTTACCGAAGACGAGGATGCAACTCGCTAGTTCTGAGGCTTCCATCACCGAGTGGGTAATGAAGATCGTGGTCTTCTGCTCTTCGCCGATCAGCCCGAGGAGATCGGAGCGCAGCGCCGCCGCGGTGATCTCATCGAGCGCCGAGAAGGCCTCGTCTGCGAGCAGTAACGGCGGGTTGATTGCGAAAGTCCGGGCGATGGACGTTCGTTGCCGCATGCCGCCGGACAGCTGGTGCGGATAGGAATCCACGAACTTGTCGAGGCCGACGCGCGTGAGCCAGTGTCGCGCGCGGTCGAGCCGTTCTGTTTTCGGCACATGCAGAATTTCCAGGCCGAACGCAACGTTCTCCAATGCGGTCCGCCATGGCAGCAGGCGATCGTTCTGGAAGATGATACCGATGCGGCCCCGGAGATTCTCGAACTGCTCGAAAGGGTCGGTATCGAGCACACGGATTGTTCCTTCGGTAGGGGCCTGCAAACCAAGCAGCAGAGACAGCGCGGTGGATTTTCCGCAACCGGTTTCCCCAACGATGGCCAGAACTTCTCCCTGTTCGACGTTGAATGATAGCCCTGAGCATGCGGTAAAGGAGGACTCGGTGTTGCTATAAATCTTGGAGACGTCGGAAAACGAAACGACCGATGATGGGATTGTGCTCATCACGCCATTTCTCCTCTTGGTCGCCACGATAGGAGTCTGCCCTCAATCAGTGTGATGATGCCCTGGTAGACAAACAGAACTGCCACGAGGCTGAGCGTCCACGCCACGGCGCCTGCCATATCGAACACGGCTTGCGCCTGCAGGAGCTGGAATCCGACACCGACGGTTGAGCCGATCAATTCGGCGATTACGGCCACGCGGATACCGTTGCCGAGATTGACTGTCCACGCGCTCATGATTTCCGGAACGATCGCAGGCAGAACAATCTTCGTCAGCTGCTGCATGCGCGTTGCCCGGAAAGCTTGCCCAAGCTGGACAAGATCAAGGCTCACGGATTGCACTGCACTGTCAATGTAGAGCGCGAAAGCGGGCAGCGTTCCGATCAGGAGAATGAAGGCGATCCTGATCTCGACGTTGGCGAACCAGATCACGGCAAACACGACCCACGACAGAGCAGGAACGCCTTGGATCATGTGCAGCAGCGGCCGCGCATATGTGCGGGTCGTTGGCGAGAAGCCCATGCACAGTCCGAGAATGGTTCCTCCGATGAACGACAGTAAAAGCGCAACCAGCACGCGGATCGATGTCACCAGCAAGCTAACGAGATTGTCCCACTGCGAGAAAATATTCCAGATCGAGCGGCCAATCTCATTGATTGGAGGAACGATGGCGGCAGAGAAAAATAATGTGGAGATTTGCCACAGCGCGGCCACCGCGATCAGGTCGATGATGACGGGCTGACGTGCGACAATCCGGCGCCACAGCCGATAGGCGGCTCCCCTCGGCGGGGTTATGGCTGTGGTCGAACCGGTCGTCTCCGTTGTCGGAGCCGTTGCCACGTTTGTATTATTTGCTCGGAGCATACAATACACTCTCGGCAGGCTGCTTCTTCAGATATCCGACGTCGATCCCAGCCTTGAACACCTCCACCGCGGCCGCGCGATTATCGGCTGCCCAGTAGAGATTGAGTTTCAAGCGCCCCGAGGTGATCAATTCCTGGATGACCGGCGCAGGAATATTGGTCGCCTTTGCGATGATTGACGCTGCCTTGGCGGGATTCTTTTCAATGAACTCGCCAGCGCGTTTGTAGGTTTGATACAGCTTCGGAATGATCTCACGATTGGCGTCGATCCATGATTGGTGCGCGGAGATGCCAAGGTAAGGGATGTTGGCCAGGCCCGTTGCGTCCTGCCATTTGGATACGACGTCAATAGAGCGGAAATCGTCGTTGCCATGAACCAGAGTGGAATAGGCCGGCTCCCAGAGCTGCACCGCATCGGAACGACCGCTTTTCGCAATTGGAATGAGGCCCGAGGAGTCGGAGTTCCGCAATTGCACGGCGGCAACATCGAGGCCGCCGAGTTTCGCCAGATAGCGGAACATCGAATAGTTGGCAGTTGGCAGTGATGCGGAAAGCGATTTCCCCTTCAGATCCGAGATGGTTTTCACGTCGCTGTTTTTCGGAACGACGACCGTTCCCCAGAAGTCGAATACATTGAAGAGATAGACGACATCGATGCCCTTTTCTTTTAGGAGAGCAACGTCGGTGAGCAGAGTGCCGCTGCCGCCGATCAGATCGGTGCCTGCCGCGAAGTCGGTACGGTATGTTGCGGTGGGTTTTTGCTGGAAGGTGATATCGAGTCCATTTGCGGTATCGAAGCCTTCGCTCTTGATCACCGGCCCCAGAAAAGCACCAAGGGAGGGGACTGGAAGGGTGGGAATGGTGAACTTGACGGGCGCGCTCCATGCAGCACCGCTGACGAGGGCACTCAAACAAATCCCGGCAATCATGGATATCCGCTTGTTCATCTGACGATTCCTGTTGTTACCGATACGTCGCGTTGAAATGGCTATTGCGTGGTATCCTGCCGACGGTGAAGCGGGTCAGTCGGCCTTGGCGGGCGCATTGTTGCGGGTCCGAACGAAGTCGTAGCCCGCCCACGGAGCGTGGATGAGCAGAAAGCTGAACGGCTCTGTCTTGCTGAGATTACAGACTTCGTGCTCGTAACCGGGCGGCATTGCACAGAATGCGTGAGTTGGCATTGAAGCCACGCCTTCGCCGTCCTTGCCCTTGTAGCGGATTTCTCCCGAGCCGGAGACGACAAAGAACAAGTCCCAGGTCCGCGTATGAACATGGGGAGCAAGCTTTTCGCCTGGATTGACGCTGAATAGGCTGGTTTCCAATTCCGCCACCTGATGGATCACGGCCTTCGAACAATTGCCGTGTGCGCTGTTGCCAATTTTCGAAAGTACGTTGGAGATACAGACTACTTCTTGATTTCCATTCATCGAAGTCACTCCATCAGCAGGACGCCAGCGGCTCGTCAGGTCTGGCAGTATTCCGGGATCGACTTTGCGAGTCGAGTGCCCGTGGTGCGTGCACTTGGTTGATCAAGTGCGCCGTCAGACAGGAGCAGCGGGTGGAACTAAGGCATATCGATTATAACCAGTGGTTTCGGAGGAGAAGGCGCTGTGCTCCTTATGGAGTGCGGCTGTGTCTCCGTTCTGGTGATCAAGGTAACCTGACAAACTGACATGTCAAGTTGACACGCAAGCTCATTTGCATTTTAGTTGGCCTGCCTGCGTCGCTTTATTTGTCATCGACATCTGGGCGTCGCTTGTTGCGCGGACCGGTCGGTCCGGCGAGTCTGCATTCGTTGAGGGATCCATGCGAATTCTTTGTTTAGGGGCCGGTGCCATCGGAGGTTATTTCGGTGGTCGGCTGGTCGAGGCCGGCGCCGATGTGACGTTTCTCGTCAGGGACATGCGTCGGAAAAAGCTGGCCGCGGATGGTCTGCACATCGAAAGTGTGTTCGGTAATGCGACGCTTGCGGTGAAAGCAATCACCGCGGCGCAGATCGATCAGCCTTTCGATCTCATCCTCCTGACATGCAAGGCATATGATCTTGCTTCTGCAATCGAGACCATCGCGCCAGCGGTTGGTCCGGAGACCGCCGTTCTGCCGCTACTGAACGGTGTGGCTCATATCGATGTCCTGAACGCCAGGTTTGGAAAAGCGCAGGTGCTGGGCGGCATTGCCAAGATCGCCGCGACGCTGACGCCGGAGGGGACGATCAAGCACCTCAATGACTGGCGCTACATCACGTTCGGGGAGCAGAGTGGCATCCTGAGCCCGCGCGTGCTGGCGCTGAAGGCGGCGTTCGACAAGACCTCAGTCGTTGCTTCTGCTGTACCAAACGTCATGCAGGTGATGTGGGAGAAGGTTGTCCATCTTTCCACTGTCGCTGGCATGACTTGCACTATGCGGGCGAGCGTCGGCGAGATCGCGCGAACGAAATACGGCTCCGACCTGATGATCGACTTCCTTGAACGCAATGCCGAGATCGCGAAGCGGGAAGGGTTCGGGCCATCGGAAGCATTCCTTGGCGAGTATCGGGCGTTGTTCCGCAACAAGGAGTTGCAATACACCGCTTCGATGCTCCGGGATATCGAGCGTGGTGGCCCCGTCGAGGCGGATCATATACTCGGCTTCATGGTCGACAAGGCTGCGGCTCACCAGGTCGACGGCATGATGCACCGCATTATCTACACCCACCTGCAATCCTATCAAGAACGTCGGGCCGCGCGCGTTGCGAACGCCGAAACTCTGAAAGCAGCATCATGACAAGCCACCACAAGATCGCAGTTATCGCCGGCGACGGTATCGGACATGAAGTGATGCCCGAGGGCATTCGGGTGCTGGATGCGGCGGGTCGCCGTTTCGGCATTTCGTTTCAATGGGAGGAGCTTGACTGGTCGTGCGATCTTTATCGCCGGACCGGTGAAATGATGCCGAAGGACGGTCTTGATCGCATCCGGAATCATGATGCAATTTTTCTCGGAGCAGTCGGCTATCCTGGCGTTCCGGATCACGTCTCCTTGTGGGGGCTGCTGATCCCGATCCGGCGGGAGTTCGATTTGTATGCCAATGTTCGCCCGGTGCGGTTGATGCCCGGCGTGAAAAGTCCACTTGCGGACCGCAAGCCTGCCGATATCGACATGTTGATCGTGCGGGAGAACACGGAAGGCGAATACTCCAGTACCGGAGGTGTACTCGACGAGGGGACAAGTAGGGAGCGGGCGGTTCAGGAAAGCGTGTTCACCCGCAAAGGCGTTGATCGTATCCTGCGCTATGCCTTCGAGGCGGCAAAAAAACGCCGTGGCAGCGTGACTTCGGCGACCAAGTCGAACGGTATTGCGATCACGATGCCGTATTGGGATAGCCGCTTCGCGGCCATGGCCGGTGAATATCCAGATGTGAAAACCGCGCAGTATCATATTGATATTCTGACGGCGCAGTTCGTGCGCAATCCGCAGTTGTTCGATGTGGTCGTTGGCTCCAATTTGTTCGGCGATATTCTCTCGGATCTCGGGCCTGCCTGTGCTGGAACGATTGCGATCGCGCCCGCTGCGAATATCAATCCCGAACGACTTTTCCCGTCGATGTTCGAGCCAGTCCATGGCTCTGCTCCCGATATTTTTGGAAAGAAGATCGCAAACCCGATCGGGCAGATCTGGTCCGGTGCGATGATGCTGGATCATCTCGGTCACCCGGAAGCTGCGGCCGCCGTGGTCCAGGCTATTGAAACGGTCTTGCGCGAGGGGCCTCACACTGCGGATTTGGGCGGCAAGAGCTCCACGATGGAAGTCGGTAAAGCGATTGCAGCGGCGGTTTAGGGATCGTTTGTCGTGGACCTCACCCCAGGCTTTTATTGCATTACGCTTTTCCGCCCGCGGGTGAATCAGGCAAAATAGCGTAGCAATGACGGGGCCGGTTTTATCGAGGGACATTTGAATGGCAAGGACGACGAAGCAAGTCGATAAAGGGCTCTCGGCGGCTGACCATGCCTATAACGGCATGATTGACCTCGTTCTGCATCATGAATTGCGCCCGGGAGAGCGAACGTCGGTCAATTTGCTGGCTGCACGACTTAAACTTGGTCGTACGCCTGTGAAGGAAGCCATCACACGATTGCAGACCGAAGGAGTGCTGTCGGTCTCTGGTCGAAGCGGTACGATGGTGAACCGTATCGATCATCAACAGACCGAACATTTGTTCGCATTGCGTAAGGTACTTGAAGATTTTGCGGCGGAAGAGGCCGCAAAGAATGTCACAGCCGAGCAACTGGCGCGTTTGCGCGAATTGCTGCAGGAAATGCGCATGACGTCGCCGCTTCAGGGCGATATCCGTAATACGGCTGACTTCGTGCGAGCCAACGTGGCGTTTCATGCGCTGATTGTAGCAGCCACCGGCAACGGATTTCTTGTCCGGTTGTATTCGCAATTGCAGATGCAGTTACAGATCGTGACCTACCTCATTCATAGGGGGGTCGACCTACGAGCCGCCGCGCAACGCCAGCGAGAGCATGAGAATATCTATAAGGCGCTGGCTGCTCGTAACGGCAAACAATTGAGGAGCTTGTTGAGGTCGCATGCTCAAGGCACGGAGACATCAATTCTCGCAATGTTGAAGGTGTCCGATACCGGGGGTGTTGAGGAAAATAAGAGACGTCGCCGGCGCGCGGCCTGACGAGCGCTATTGGATACAGCAGTCAACGAGATCGTTGCGTGGGGTGGTGAAATGGATCAGATGGTCGACAAGATGACGTTTCCATCGAATTCAAGCGATATACGTCCATATGTGGCGGCTTGTGTGCAGGCCGCGCCTGTTGCGTTCGACCTCCGCCGGACGCTGGAGAAAACTCGCGATCTCGCGGCGGACGCCGCGCGGACCGGCGCGAAACTGATACTTTTCCCTGAAGCCTTCATCTCCGCCTATCCAAGAGGTGCGAGTTTCGGTGCGGTCATCGGAGCCCGTTCCGAAGAGGGGCGCGAGCAGTTTCGGCTTTATCACGCCTCGTCGATCGAGGTACCCGGCCCCGCGGTGGATAGTCTTGCGCAAATCGCAAAACAAAGCGGTGCCTATCTGGTGATCGGTGTGATTGAGCGCGACGGTGGCACTCTATATTGCACGGTGCTGTCCTTTTCTCCTGAAGGTCAGTTTCTCGGCAAGCATCGAAAGCTGATGCCGACGGGTTCGGAGCGCTTGGTGTGGGGCTTCGGGGATGGTTCGACACTTCCAGTGTATCAGACGCCGATTGGGCGTATCGGATCGGTGATCTGCTGGGAGAACTACATGCCGATGATGCGTGCGGCGATGTATGCGCAAGGCATTCAAGTCTATTGTGCGCCAACCGCCGACGGCCGACTGACCTGGTTGCCGTCGATGCAGCATATCGCTCTGGAAGGGCGCTGCTTTGTGCTGTCGAGCAACCAGTTCTGCAAGCGCAGCGATTATCCGGAAAACTATGCCTCCGATCTGCCGAAGGATCCGGACGCCATCGTCTCCCGTGGAGGGAGCTGCATTGTCGATCCACTTGGCAATGTGCTTGCTGGTCCGTTGTGGGACAAGGAGGGGGTGATCTCTGCCGAGATCGACCTCGCCGCAGTGACGCGGGCGCTTTATGATTTCGATCCGGTTGGGCACTACAGCCGGCCCGACGTCTTTTCTCTCTCTGTCGATAAAAGAGAAAAGCGTTCGGTCCAATCCTGAGCGTCTTCAAAGTCTGGCGGCAGCTTGGGTGCCGTCCTTTGACGACTATCGCAGTTTTCGTTTCGCCGTTCCTAGCCGCGCGGCGAGAAAGTCCGCCAGCACTTCGACGCGGGCGGGGCGCGGTCCGCCCGGCGGCATCAGCAGATGCACCGCGCCTTCCGGCTGCTTCCAGTCTTTTAGGACGACTTCGACCTTCCTCGCGGCGATGGCGTCGCCGACGATGAACTCCGGCAAGCTGGCGATGCCAAGGCCGGCGAGCAGCGCCGGCAGCAACGCCTCGCCATTGTTGACACGCAGCACTCCCGAAGGGCGGACCGAGGCTTGTTCGCCCTTGGCATTGGTGAAGTGCCACACCCCCGGTGTCGACAGGTATGTGTAACCGAAGCACTTGTGTTGTCCGAGATGCATCGGGTGTGTCGGTGTGCCGTAACGCTTGAGATATGCCGGAGCGGCGACTGTGTAGCGCGGCATCGCACACAGCCTTCGTGCCAGCAGGGATGAATCCGGCAAAGTGCCGATGCGGACGCCGGCGTCGAAGCCTTCGCCGATCAGATCGACCTTGGCGTCGCTGAGGTGCAGGTCGATGGCGACTTCGGGATAGGCCGTCAGAAAATCCGGCAGCAGCGGCGCGATCACCTTGACGCCGAATGTCATCGGCACGGCGAGACGGACCAGGCCGCGCGGCGCCACCGCCTGTGCCAATGCTTCGTTTTCGGCTGCCTCGCCATCGATCAGCAACTGTGCGGCGCGTTGCGACAGACGTTGTCCAGCATCGGTCAATGCGAGCTGGCGCGAGGTGCGGTTGAACAGCCGGGCACCGAGCCGTTCTTCCAGCCGCGTGACGGCTTTCGAGACGGTGGCCTTGGATAGCGCCAGTTCCGACGCAGCGCCGGCGAAGGAGCGCATCTCCACAACCTTGGCGAAGATGGCGAGAGCCTCGAAATCGGGGAGCTTGGACATCTCAATTTTAGAAACAATGAGTTTCGATAGTTTCTATTTCTATCCGAAAGCCGAGTGCTTATCCAGAGGTCATGGAAAGTCATGTGGCGGAACAACCCGATCCCGGGTCCGTCCGCGGCACATGAACTCCGTATTAACTCTGCATTAACTGAGGATGACCGTCATGATTGAGCTGCGACCCTTCAACAAGCTTGGCGGTGCCGACCACGGTTGGCTGAAAGCCAAGCATCATTTCTCGTTCGGCAGCTATTACGACCCGGCCAATATGGGGCATGGCCATCTGCGTGTCTGGAACGACGACGAGATCGCGCCGAACACCGGCTTCCCCGCTCATCCCCACGCCAACATGGAGATCATCACCTATGTGCGCGAAGGGGCGATCACCCATCAGGACAGTCTCGGCAATCAGGGACGCACCGAAGCCGGCGACGTTCAGGTGATGAGCGCGGGCTCTGGCATCCGTCACGCCGAATACAATCTCGAGCCGGGCAAGACCACGCTGTTCCAGATCTGGATCGAACCGACGCAGCAGGGCGGTCAGCCGTGCTGGGGTGCGAAGCCTTTTCCGAAGGCGGATCGTTCCGGCAGCTTCGTCACGCTCGCCAGCGGCTTTGCCTCCGACACCGACGCATTGCCGATTCGTGCCGATGCGCGCGTGCTCGGCACCACGCTGAAGGCTGGCGAAAGCGCTGAGTATGCGCTTGGTCGTGATCGCAAGGGCTATCTCGTGCCGGCGGTCGGCCGCATCGAAGTCAATGGCGTCGAAGCGCAGGCGCGCGACGGTATCGCCATCGCGGATGAAGCGACGGTGAAGGTCACCGCGCTGGAAGATTCCGAACTCGTGCTGGTGGATGCGACATGACCCAGATCATCCCCTTTGTCATGCCGGCGCTGATCGTCAGTTACCGCGGTGCGGAGTGCTTCCTCAAGACCTGGATGGCTGAGCATCGCGCGGCCTGCCTTGCTGCGAAGTCCGCCTCGCGCCCGCACTGATTCCGTTGGTCCGCTCATTGCGGACTGACTGCAACGACACCGAACATATCGAACAACTGGAGTGGAAAATGGCTAAGGTTCTCGTTCTCTATTATTCGGCCTACGGGCACATTGAAGCGATGGCAAATGCAGTCGCCGAAGGTGCACGCGAGGCCGGCGCGAGCGTCGATATCAAGCGCGTGCCGGAACTGGTGCCGCCCGAGGTTGCCAAGGCGGCGCACTACAAAGTCGATCAGGCCGCGCCGGTCGCGAAGATCGAAGACCTTGTCAATTATGATGCCATCGTGGTCGGCACCGGCACGCGCTTTGGCCGTATCTCTTCGCAGATGGCGAACTTCCTCGATCAGGCCGGCGGCCTGTGGGCGAAGGGCGCGCTGCACGGCAAGGTCGGCGGCGCGTTCTCGTCGAGTGCCACTCAGCATGGCGGCCAGGAGACCACGCTGTTCTCGATCATCACCAATCTGTTGCATTTCGGCATGGTGATCGTCGGCCTCAATTATGGCTTTGCTGGCCAGATGGGTGTCAAGGAAGTCACCGGCGGTTCGCCCTATGGCGCCAGCACCATCACCGATGGCGACGGCAGCCGCCTGCCGAGCGCAAACGAGCTCGCGGCTGCCCGTTATCAGGGCAGGACCATCGCGGAGACCGCGAAGAAACTCCACGGCTGATCGAAAAAGAGGCGGCGTCCATTCGGCGCCGCCTTTTTCTTTGGACTCTTCAAATATTTCATCGTGTTGTCAGATACTCGTGCCGATGTGAACGGAGCGCATGAGGCGTCTGCATGCGGCAATCATTTCCCGTTAGGTGGTCTGCGTGATAGAATTTTCCACTCGGTGGTATCGCCGCGGCAAAAAACTTTGTCTACGTCTAAAGATTAAGTGCGCGCGCCGGTTAGTGCGCCATGCCAGTCTTGTCATCCCCAGACGGTGCACTATCTCGCCAGCTCAAATTGCAGGGGGGACGTCTTGCAGAGTTCGACCCAATTTCTTCTCGATTCGATTTCAGTCTCGTCAGGCAGACTTGTCCGCACGCTGAAAGTCGGCGCGGGCGTTGCGCTGATCGCGGCAGCACTGGCCGGTTGTGACAAGAAGGCCGAGCAGGCTGCGCCGCCACCGCCGAGCGTGACGGTGGCGCAGCCGACCAAGCGCGTGGTGACGGATTGGGATGAATTCTCCGGGCGGTTCGACGCGATCGAACAAGTCCAGGTACGGGCCCGCGTCACCGGCTTTGTCACCGGCGTGGAATTCAAGGACGGTGCGATCGTCAAAGCCGGCGATCTGCTCTATGTCATCGATCCCCGCCAGTATGAGGCGGTCGCCGAACAGGCAAGGGGCCAGTTGGCCGACGCCAGGGCCAAAATCGAACTGGCGCAGCGCGAAGTGGCGCGCGCCGAGTCACTGATCAAGACCCAGGCGGTGGCGGAGACCATCGTCGATCAACGTCATCAGCAGCTTGAATCGGCGGAGGCCGCTGCGCTGCAGGCGCAAGGCGCATTGCATCGCGCCGAACTCGACGTCGAATTCACCAAGGTGCGTGCGCCGATCACCGGCCGCGTCAGCCGTCATCTCGTCACTGTCGGCAATCTCGTGCAGGGCAGCGAGAGCGGCGCGACGTTGCTGACCTCGATCGTCTCGCTCGATCCGATCCACGTTTATTTCGACATGGATGAATCGATTTATCTTCGCAACAGCAGGTTGTGGTTCGAGGGCAAGCGCCCGAGTTCGCGCGACACGCCCAATCCGGTACAGATCATGCTGGCCGGCGAGACCAAGCCGTCGCGTGAGGGCGTGATGGACTTCCTCGATAACCGGCTCGATGCCGGCACCGGCACGCTGCGCGGCCGTGCGCTGGTGCAAAATCAGGATCTGTCGATCCTGCCGGGCCAGTTCGCCCGCATTCGCGTGATCGGCAGTTCGCCCTATGAGGCGCTGCTGTTGCCGGATGAGGCGGTTGCCACCGATCAGGCGCGCAAGATCGTCTTTGTCGTCAACAAGGATAATGTCGTCGAAGCGCGGCCGGTGGTGCTCGGCCCGCTGGATGAAGGATTGCGTGTGGTCCGTGAGGGCTTGAGGCCGGATGACCGCGTCATCGTCGCCGGGCTGCAACGTGCGCGCGTCGGCGCCAAGGTTGCGCCGAAGCAGGCTGAAACGGGAAGCGCCAAGCCATGAACCTCGGCCGCCTTTCCATCAATCGTCCGATCCTGGCGATGGTGCTGTCCATCGTGCTGCTGATCGTCGGTGCCATTGCCTACACCACGCTGCCGGTCGCGGAATATCCGCAGGTTGCGCCGCCGACCGTGGTGGTCTCCACGCAATATCCCGGTGCCTCGGCGCAAACGGTGTCCGACACCGTGGCGGCGCCGATCGAGCAGGAGATCAACGGCGTCGAGGACATGCTGTACATGTACAGCCAGGCCACCTCGAACGGCCAGCTCAACATCACCGTCACCTTCAAGCTCGGTACCGACCTCGACAAGGCGCAGGTGCTGGTGCAGAACCGCGTCGCCATCGCGCAGCCGCGCCTGCCGGAAGAGGTGCAGCGCAACGGTGTCGTCACCCGCAAGAACAGTCCCGACCTGTTGATGGTCGTGTTCATGCTGTCGCCAGACGACACCTACGATCAGCTCTACATCAGCAACTATGCGTTGCTGCAGGTCCGTGACCAGTTGCTGCGGCTCGACGGCATCGGCGATATCCAGATCTTCGGCGCGCGCGATTATTCGATGCGGCTGTGGCTCGACCCGGACAAGATCGCCAATCTCGGCATGACGGCGGGCGATGTGCTGACCGCGATCCGCGCGCAGAACCTGCAGATCGCCGGCGGCCAGATCGCCGAGCCGCCGATTTCCGACCGGGCGTTTCAGCCCAATCTCACCTTCACCGGGCGTCTGCGCGATCCGCGCCAGTTCGAGGACATCGTGCTCAAGGGCGGCGCCGACGGCCGCACCGTGCGGCTGCGCGATGTTGCGCGCATCGAGCTTGGCGCACTCGGCTACACCACCAACAGCTATCTGTTGCGCAAGTCCGCCGTGGCGATGCTGGTGACGCAGCGACCGGGCTCGAACGCGCTTTCCACCGCCAAGGGCATCTCCGATGCCATGGTGCGGATGAAAGCGACGTTCCCCAAGGGGCTTGAGTACAATATCGGCTACAACCCGACCGAGTTCATTGCTGAATCCGTCCACGAGCTGATCAAGACCATCTATGAGGCGATGGCGCTGGTGGTCATCGTCGTGCTGGTGTTCCTGCAAGGCTGGCGGCCGGCGATCATTCCGATCCTTGCCATTCCGGTGTCGCTGGTCGGTACCTTCGCCGCAATGGCGGCGCTCGGGTTCTCCATCAACAACCTGACGCTGTTCGGTCTCGTGCTGGCGGTCGGCATCGTGGTCGATGACGCCATCGTGGTGGTGGAGAATGTCGAACGCCATCTCGCCAACGGCCTCGGCCGGCGCGACGCCGCGCTGCGCACCATGCAGGAGGTCGGCGGGGCGCTGGTCTCGATCGCGCTGGTGCTGGGCGCCGTGTTCGTGCCGACCGCCTTTCTCGGCGGCATCTCAGGTCAGTTTTTCCAGCAGTTCGCCGTGACCATCGCGGTGGCGACCGCGATCTCGTGCCTCTGCTCGCTGACGCTGTCGCCGGCCTTGGCGTCGCTGATCCTGCAGCCGCATCACGAGAAGACGCCGACTGCGAGCTGGAACATCGTTGGCCGGATCTGGGAGCGGGCGATCGGCGCGTTCAACCGCGGCTTCGACCGGCTGTCACATTTTTATGGCGACGCCGCCAACTTCGTGATCCGGCATTCGGCGGCGATGCTTTTGGTCTATGCGGTGCTGATCGGCGGCGCGGGCTGGCTGCTGGTCTCGACGCCGCAGGGATTCATCCCGGCGCAGGATCGCGGTTATGTCATCGTTGCGGTGCAATTGCCGGGCGCGGCCTCGCTCGATCGCACCACCAAGGTGGTGCGCAAGATCGAATCCATCGCGCTTGATACGCCCGGCGTCAATCGCGTTGCCGCGTTCGCCGGTCTGTCCGGCGCGACGCGCACGCAGGCGAGCAACGCCGCGGCGCTGTTTCCGGTGTTCGATGAGCCGAGCGTGCGCCTGAAGAAGGGGCTGACGGCGGCCGTCATCACCGCAAATCTGCGCAAGCGATTGGCGAGTGTCGAGGAGGCGATTGTCATCGTGGTGCCGCCGCCCGCGGTGCCCGGCATCGGCACTGGCGGCGGCTTTGCGATGCGGATTCAGGATCGGCAGGGGCGCGGGCCGCAACTGCTCGCGGCGGCGACCGATGAACTGGTGGCGGCGGCGCGCAAGGAACCCGGCCTGACGGCGGTGTTCTCGCCGTTCACCGCCAACACGCCGCAACTGTTTGTCGAGATTGACCGGCAGAAGGCGCAGATGCTCGGCGTGCCGGTGCAGAATGTGACCGAGGCGATCGAGACCTATTTCGGCTCGGCCTATGTCAACGACTTCAATATTCTGGGCCGCACCTATCACGTCACCGCGCAGGCCGACCTGCCGTTCCGCAAGGAGCCGGCGGATCTGGCGCGGCTGCGCACCCGCAATGCGGCGGGCGAGATGGTGCTGCTCGGCAGTGTCACCAATTTCAAGAACATCTCGGGGCCGGATCGCGTCGCGCGTTACAACCTCTATCCGGCCGCTGAACTCCAGGGCGACACCTTGCCCGGCGTGAGCTCTGCGACGGCGCTGGAGAAGATGAAGCGGCTGGCGGACGAAACGCTGCCGAGCGGCTTTAATTTTGAATGGACGGACCTGTCCTATCAGCAGGTGACCGGGGGCCAGTCGGGACTCTATGTCTTCCCGATCTGCGTGCTGTTCGTCTATCTGGTGCTCGCCGCGCAATACGGCAGCTGGAGTTTGCCTTTCGCAGTGATCCTGATCGTGCCGATGTGCCTGCTCGCCGCCACCATCGGCGTGCGGCTGATGGGGCAGGACATCAACGTGCTGACGCAGATCGGCTTTGTCGTGCTGGTCGGGCTTGCCGCCAAGAACGCGATTCTGATCGTGGAGTTCGCACGCGATATCGAGCTGGAAGGGCATGACATGCTGCATGCGGTGGTCGAGGCCTGCCGGCTGCGGTTGCGGCCGATCCTGATGACCTCGTTCGCCTTCATCCTCGGCGTGCTGCCGCTGGTGATCTCGTCGGGCTCCGGTTCGGAGATGCGTCAGGCGGTCGGCGTCGCGGTGTTCTTCGGCATGATCGGCGTCACGCTGTTCGGCCTGATCTTCACTCCGATCTTCTACATCCTGGTGCGGCGTCTCGCCGGTGGTCCGGTCGCGACGCATCACCCGTCGCAGGCGTCATCGACGCCGTAACAATCCCGCCGTGACGCGGGCTTGCGTCACGGCGCCGCCGCATCGACCGGCAGCGCGATCGAATACTTCACCTGACTGAGCGCGAAGCTCGACTCGATCGAGGCGATGCCGGAGAGCCGCGTCAGCTTGGTCTTGAGGAACTTTTCGTAAGAGGCGAGGTCGGCGGCGACCACGCGCAGCAGGTAGTCGCGATTGCCGGTCATCAGATAGCATTCGAGCACCTCGGTCCAGCCTGAGATCGCCTTGGCGAAGCGGCCGAGGTCTTCCTCCTTCTGCCGCTCGAGCTTGATCGAGATGAAGACGCTGACATGCAGGCCGAGCGATTTCTGATCGACCATCGCGGCATAGCGCGTGATGACGCCGCGTTCTTCCAGAAGCTTGACCCGGCGATGGCACGGCGAGACCGAGAGGCCGACCCGTTCGGCCAGCTCCTGCATGGTCACGCGGCTGTCGGCCTGGAGAATCGCGAGAATCTTGCGGTCGATGGCGTCGAGCGTTGGCATTGGGATAATGTCCGATTTATGAGCCTATTATTAGAATAATGTACCAATAATCAGCGTTTTGTTGCAACGCTTTAGGAACCGTCGCGCCGGGCCGCTGTTATCGTGAGGTCTTCTTCGTCCCATGAGGCCGTATGATGACGCAGCCCTCCCGCATCGAGATCATGTCCGAACTGGCGCGCAAGGCGCTGTGGCTGTCGTCATGGACCATCCATCACGCCAACCACGTCCGCCCGAATGCCGACGGTCTCAAGGTCGGCGGGCATCAGGCGTCCTCGGCCTCGCTGGCCACCATCATGACCGCGCTGTATTTCGGCGTGCTGCGGCCGCAGGACCGCGTCGCGGTGAAGCCGCATGCGAGCCCGGTGTTTCACGCCATCCAGTATCTGCTCGGCCAGCAGACCCGCGAGAAGCTGGAGAACTTCCGCGGCTTCAAGGGCGCGCAGTCCTATCCGTCGCGCACCAAGGACATCGACGATGTCGATTTCTCCACCGGCTCGGTCGGTCTCGGCGTGGCGCAGACGCTGTTCTCGTCGCTGGTACAGGATTACGTTCGCGCTCATGGCTGGATGAAGGGCCGCGATGACGGCCGCATGATCGCGCTGGTCGGCGACGCCGAGATGGACGAGGGCAACATCTTCGAGGCGCTGCTCGAGGGCTGGAAGAACGGCCTGCGCAACACCTGGTGGGTGGTCGACTACAACCGCCAGAGCCTCGATGGCGTGGTGCGCGAGGGGCTGTGGGAGAAGTTCGAGACCATCTTCCGCAATTTCGGCTGGGATGTCGTGATCGTCAAATACGGCCGGTTGATGCAGGCGGCGTTCGCCGAGCCGGGCGGTGAGACGCTGCGGCGCTGGATCGACACCTGTCCGAACCAGATGTACGCCGCGCTGTGCTTCCAGGGCGGTGCGGCATTCCGCAAGCATCTGCAGGACGAGATCGGCGATCAGGCCGAGGTGTCGCGCCTGATCGATAGCCGCAGCGACGAGGAACTGCTGGCGCTGATGTCCAATCTCGGCGGCCATGATGTCGAGAGCATGCTGTCGGCGTTCGAGGCGATCGATCACGACCGGCCGGTGTGCTTCATCGCCTACACCATCAAGGGCGTCGGACTGCCGCTGCAGGGCCACAAGGACAATCACGCCGGGCTGATGACGCCGGCGCAGATCGATGCGTTCCGTACCGCGCAGAACATTCGTCCCGGCCATGAGTGGGATCGCTTCGAAGGACTGAGCATCAAGCCCGCGATCATCGAGGCCTTTCTGCGCAAGGTGAAATTCGCGCAGGGTGGTCCCCGCGGTTTGAGTGCGCCGGTGGTGGAAGTGCCGGAGCGGCTTGAATTCCAGCCTGCGGCGCGGATGTCGACGCAGCAGGCGTTCGGCCTCGTGCTCAACGAACTGGCGCGCGGCGATACCGCGCTGGCCGAGCGCATCGTCACGGTGTCGCCCGATGTCACCGTCTCGACCAATCTCGGCCCGTGGGTGAACCGCCGCGGCCTGTTCGCGCTGGCGGAGAATGTCGATCTGTTTCGCAAGGAGAAGATCCTCTCGACCTTCAACTGGGATTTCTCGACCAAGGGTCAGCACTTCGAGCTTGGCATCGCCGAGATGAATCTCTTCATCATGCTCTCCGCGCTCGGACTGTCGCATGCCATCAACGGCGCGCGGCTGCTGCCGGTCGGCACGCTGTACGATCCGTTTATCTCGCGCGGCCTCGATGCGCTGAACTACGCCTGCTATCAGGATGCGCGCTTCATGGTGGCGGCGACACCGTCGGGCATCACGCTGGCGCCGGAAGGCGGCGCGCACCAGTCGATCGTCACGCCGCTGATTGGTCTGGCGCAGCCGGGGCTTGCCTCGTTCGAGCCCGCCTTTGCGGATGAACTCGCCACCATCATGGGCTGGGGTTTTGCCCATATGCAGCGCGGCGAGGCCGGTGAGGGGAGTGTCGGCAATTCTCATTATAATGTCTCGGATAGCGATGCCGCCGGCGGCTCGGTCTATCTGCGGCTTTCGACCCGGCCGCTGGAGCAGCCGCAGCGCGCGATGACGGCGGAGTTGAAGCACGACATCACCGAAGGCGCGTACTGGTTGCGCAAGCCCGGACCGAACGCCGAAGTGGTGATCGCCTATGCCGGTGCGGTCGCGCCGGAAGCGATTGCCGCGACGGGCCTGCTTGGCGAGGACCGCCGTGACATCGGTCTGCTTGCGGTGACCTCGGCGGATCGTCTGCATGCGGGCTGGGCGCGGGCGCGCAAGGCGCGGCGCGAGGCCGATGCGGCAGGTTCGGTCGCGCTCAGTCCGGTGGCGAGCCACATCGAGCGACTGCTCGCGCCGCTGCCGCGCAATTGCGGCATCGTCACCGTGATCGACGGTCATCCGGCGACACTGGGCTGGCTCGGCAGCGTGCACGGCCATCGCCTCGAAGCGCTCGGCGTCGAAGCGTTCGGGCAGACCGGCTCGATCGACGACCTCTATGCGCACTATGGTCTCGACGCCAACACCATCATCGAAGCCGCGCAAAGCCTGACCTCCGGCCCCGCCATCCGCCATCGCAAGCGGGCGGTGTAGGGCTGCGCGAATCTCCGCACCCCGTGATTTCAAGTGGAAAATGCCGCGTTGCGAGCCTTTCCAGGTGCTGTATTTGCCAAATCGCGCTAGCCGGAGCCTGAGAATCACGCTTAAAGGCGAATAGTCCGGGAAACCGGGCCGCGCCGAATGTGCGTTTCCCCTATGAAAATAGCCATTCGCAGTCGCTTTACCGTGAATTTCGCAATACTGTTCAGCGTTGCGAATCAACAGGAGGCTCTATGCCCACACAGATGACGAAGTCGCAGTTGATCGAGAAGGTCGCTGCCGAGACCGAACTTTCCAAGAAAGACGTGAAGGGCGTAATGGAGTCGCTCACCACGATCGGTTACAAGGAACTCAAGAAGTCCGGCGTTTTCCTCCTTCCCGGCTTCGCGAAGTTCGTGGTTGTCAAGAAGCCGGCGACCAAGGCGCGCAAGGGCACCAATCCGTTCACCGGTGAGCCGATGACCTTCAAGGCCAAGCCGGCCCGGAAGATCGTCAGGGCACGGCCGGTCAAGGCCGCCAAAGACGCAGTCTAAAAACAAGGGCCCTTTGAGGCCCTTGTTCCTTTTTGGAGTATGTAATGTCGAAACAGTCGACGCGGGAAGAGACCGAGCGTCTGGTCCGCGAGGCGATGGAGCGCAGGGGTGTTGTCGTCAAGCAGGGCGATACCCGGATCGAAGCGGTGTGTGGTAAGTGCGGCACGGCCAACCGTGTCTCGGCGCCGAAGGGCCAGACTCGCGTCAGGTTTACCTGCAAGCAATGCGGCCATTCGCAGGAAACGCTTTAGGCGTCAGGCTACAGGCACTAGGCTGCGATCCCGAATGGCGGCCGGTTGCAGCCAAAACAGCAGGATCACACCAATGACGATCAAAGCCGTTGTGTTCGATGCCTATGGGACGCTGTACGACGTGCAGTCGGTCGAGGGCGTCACCGAGCAGGCATTTCCCGGTTACGGCGAGATCATCACCCAGATCTGGCGGATCAAGCAGCTTGAATACACCTGGCTGCGCTCACTGATGGAGCGTTACGAGGATTTCGAGGCGGTCACGCGCGACTCGCTGCGTTTCACCCTGACGGTGCTGGGGTTGCAGGCCGAGCCCGGTGTGTTCGACCGCATCATGGAGAAGTATCTCCATCTCGATCTTTATCCCGAGGCGCGGCAGGCGCTTGCGGCGCTGAAGGGCCGCAAGCTCGCCATCCTCTCCAACGGCAGCCCCGGTATGCTGAACGCGCTGGTGCGCAACACCGGGCTGCACGAGGTTCTCGACGCCACCATCAGCATCGATGCGAACAAGACTTACAAGCCGAGCCCGAAGGCTTATGCGCTGGTGGAGGCGACGCTGGGTGTTGCGCCGGGCGAGGTTCTGTTCGTGTCGTCCAATCCGTTCGACACCTCTGGTGCCAAGGCGTTCGGATTTAATGTCGCTTGGATCGAGCGCGTCACCCCGCAGGCGATGGCGGCGGCATGGGATCGGCACGATCTCGTGCGGCCGCTGACCATGTTCAAGGCGCTGCGCATGCAGATGGATCATCTCGGCTTTGATCCCGATCATCGCATCACCAGCCTAAGCGGGCTGCCGGCGCTGCTAACGTAATCAGCGATTGCCAACGCCAGCGTGCGTCTCGCCGGGTCCTTTGATGCGCCCGGCCGTCTGATATTTCAGCCGTTGTGTTCTGCTTCGTGCAGATGATCACGTGGACTTTGGTCCGCGTGCGGCAATGCGTCCTGATTTCCTTTCCTCGATGACCTGATTTTCTTTTCTCGATGAATTGACTCAGGGTTTCTCACACACTAGCCTTCATTCACAATTGGAAAATGGTGTTCACCAGAAGTGAACGAGCAACCAACAATCATCGGCCCACGCCGACACCTCCACTCCCTCAACATGTCGCTGGACGTGATTGAGATGCTCGCCTCGTCGCGCCAGCCGCTGACGCTGGGCGAAATCGCGCTGCGTCTCGATCTCAGCAAGGCCGCGATCCACGGCGTGCTCTCCAATCTCGAAGCGCGGCGTTATGTCGAGCGCGTTTCGGAGCGCGGCGGCTACCGGCTCGGCCACCGGCTGTGGGAGCTTGGCATCGCCGCCGGGGAGTCCATCGAGCTGGCGAAGGTCGCTCACGACTATCTGGAGCGGCTTGTCGCCATCAGTGGCGAAAGTTCGCAGCTGGCCGAATACTGCTCGCCGGGCGAGGTGGTGTATCTCGACAAGGTCAACAGCCCGAACCCCGTGCAGGCGCAGATTCATGTCGGCCGTCGCGCGCCCGCCGCCTGTGTCGCGACCGGCCGCGCCTTGCTGGCGTTCCAGTCCGACGCGGAGATCGAGCAGGTGTGCAACGGACCGCTGCAGAAATTCACGGCCAAGACCATCACCAATCCGAAACTGCTGCGCCGCGAACTCGAACTGACGCGCGAGCGCGGCTACTCGCTCAATCACGGTGAATATCGTGGCGAGATCGTCGGCATCGCTGCGCCGATCCGCGATCATCTCGGCAACGTCATCGCCGCTATCAGCATGTCTGGCCCCGAATACCGTTTCTCCGTTGAGCGCGCGATCGAGTTCGCGCCCGCGGTCATCGCCGCGGCGGAGGACGTGTCGCGGGACTTCGGTCAGCGCTTTATCCAGAAACGTCGTGCATAGGATGTCCCGGACGACATGTTGATTGGCCAACTGCTAGAGGATCACCGGGCGGCCAAGCCCGCCATCATTTTCGAGGGGAAGTCTTACTCCTATGCGGAGCTGGACGATCTCGCGAACCAGTTCGCGCATCTGTTCGGAAAGCTGCGGCTCGAGATCGGCGACCGCGTCAGCATGCTGATCGGCAACGAGCCGCTGGTGGTCGCCGCCTATTTCGGCATGTTCAAGAGCGGCATGATTGCCAACCCGGTCAACAACCGCCTGACGGTGGAAGAGACCGCCTATGTGCTCGGTCATTCCGGCTCGCGGCTTTTGATCACCACGCCGGAGTTTCTGCCGCTCGCTGTCAGCGCGGTCGGGGCCCTGGAGGTCAAGCCGACCATTCTGCTGCTTGGTGCCGCGCCGGGCGTTGCGGTTCCGGTGCCGGTCTTGTCCGACACCGAACTGTTCGCGCAGCCGCGCACGCCGCGCCGGGTCGCGGGGCTGACCGAATCCACGCCGATCCTCTTGATCTACACCTCCGGCACCACCGGACGGCCGAAGGGTGTCCTGCTCACCCACGCCAATGTCTGGGCCGACGGCATGGCGCTTTCGCAGGGCTTCCGGCTGACGCAGGATCATGTCGCGCTGTGCATGATGCCGCTGTTTCACTGCAACGCGCTCATTGTCAGCCACATCAGCGCCTTCATTGCCCGCGCCACCATCCTGCTGGTGCGCAAGTTCAGCGCCCGCGAGCACTGGAAGCTGGTGAAGGACTACAACGTCAACAGTTTCAGCGCGCCGCCGACCGTGCTTGCCATTCTGCTGGAACGTGAAGCCGATGTGCGCGGCGCCAACATCAAGCTTGATTTCGTCAAGACCGGCTCCGCGCCGCTGACGGTGGATCTCGCCACGCGGTTCGAGGATCGGTTCGGCAAGGACATCCTGATCGAGGGCTGGGGCCTTACCGAAGGCACCGCGACCTCTACGCTCAACCCGCTTTATGCCGGCGGCAAGCGCAAGGTCGGCTCAGTCGGGCAGGCGCTGCCGGGGCAGGAGATCCGGGTGTTCGGCGAGCAGGGCCAGGCGCTTCCGCCTGGCGAGGTCGGCGAACTGGTGATCCGCTCGCCGACCGTGATGCTCGGCTACTTCCGCGACGAGGAGGCGACCCGCAAGACCATCGTCGATGGCTGGCTGCACACCGGCGACCTTGGCCGCACGGATGCGGACGGTCATATCTTCCTGGTCGGTCGCAAGAAGGAAATCGTCATTCGCGGCGGCGAGAACGTTTCGCCGCTGGAGGTCGAGGAAGTGATCTGCCGCCATCCGGCGGTGCGCGACGTCGCGGTCGGCGGCTTGCCGGACCGCATCTGGGGCGAAGTGGTCGTCGCCTGTGTCGTGCCGGCCTCGCCGGTCACCGAGCAGGAATTGTTCGAGCACTGCCGCAGCCATCTTGCCGACTTCAAGGTGCCGGTCAGGATCGCCTTCACCGAGGAACTGCCGCGCAACGCCACCGGCAAGATCCTGCGCCGCAATCTCACTCAGTTCTTTCAGTCCGCCACCGGGGAGGTGTCGTCATGAAGCAGATGACTTTGGAAAACGCCGCGCGTCTTGTGCGGGACGACCAGATCGTCACCCTCGGCGGAACGCTGTCGCAGCGCATCCCGTCATCCTTCGTCCGCGAGCTTGCGCGGCGGAACGTCAAGGGCCTGCACCTGATCAAGCCGTCGCCGGGCTTCGATGCCGATGTGCTGGCCGCCGGCGGCTGCCTTACCAGTGTCCGTTGCGGCATGGCGACGCTGGAGCAGCCGTTCGGCATGGCGCCGAGTTTCCGCCGCGCAGCGGAGAGGGGCGACATCGATGTGATCGAGAATGCCTGTCCGGCGGTGATGGCGAGCCTGCAGGCGGCGGCGTTCGGTCTGCCGTTCCAGTGCGTCGCGGGCTTCGAGGGCAGCGATATTCCCGACATCGCGCCGTTCGCGCGGATCAAGGACCCGTTCACCGGCGAAGACGCGCTGGTGGTGCCGGCGGTGCGTCCGGACTGGGCGATCCTGCACGTGCATGAGGCCGATGTGCGCGGCAACGCCCGCATCTACGGCACCCCGGTCTGGGACCGCCTGATGAGCCGCGCGGCGAAGCGCGTCATCCTCACGACCGAGAAGATCGTCGACACGTCCCACTTCGTGGCGCAACCGGAACTGACCATTATTCCGGAAATCTTCGTCGAGGCGGTGGTGCATGCGCCGGCCGGCGCGTGGCCGACCGCGGTCTACCAGCATTACGACATCGACGAGCCGGCGATGCGCCGCTACCTCGAACTCAGCCGCACGCCGGAAGGCTTCAAGCAGTATCTCGACGAGACGGCGGCGCATGATCGCGTCGCGCTGGGAGCGGCAGCATGAGCGTGTCCTACAGCCCCGCCGACATGATGGCTGTCGCCATGGCCCGCCTGATCCGCAACGGGGAGGTGGTGTTTGTCGGCGTCAACTCGCCGTTGCCGCTCGCTGCCGTGACTTTGGCACGGCGGCTCAATGCGCCGGACTGCACCTTCATCAGCGTCGGCGGCGGCATCAATCCGACCGTGGACAAGATCATGGCGGCGACCAGCACCGCCGATCTCGGGCGCGGCTCGGCCTCGATCTTCGACAATCAGGAAGTCTACGGCCTCAACGGCCGCGGCGGTTTCGATCTGACGTTTCTCGGCATGGCACAGGTCGATGCCAAGGGTCGGGTCAATTCGAGCTTCATCGGCAACCGTGACAAGCCGAAGGTACGCTTCCCCGGCGGCGGCGGCGGACCGGCGATCCTGCCGAAGTCGAAGCGCGTTGTGCTCTGGCGTGCCGGTCACTCGCCGAAGATTTTCGTCGAGGAGGTCGCGTTCAAGACGTCGGACGGCAACCTCGAGCGCATCGTTACGCCGCTGTGCATCTTCCGCAAGGAAGATGGCCGCCTGGTGCTCGACAGCATCCATCCGGGTGTCTCGCGTCAGGAGCTGGCCGAGAAGACCGGATTCAAAATTCCCAATCTCGACAGCGCCCCGGTGACGCCGGAGCCGACCGAGGAAGAGCTCGCCGTGATCAGGCAGATCGATCCCGATAACGTCCGGAGAGTCGAATTCGGCCTGCAGTAGTTCAACCACCAACCAGAACAGAACGGGGCGCAGTCCCCGCGGGAGGAAAGAGATGAACATCTTGAAGGCAATGAGCGGTATTCGCAAAACGTGGCTTACGATTCTCGGTGCGGGCGCCTGTGTTGCGGTAATGTTGAGTGCCAGCGCGCCGGCATCCGCGGCGGAGGAAAAGGAGCTGGTGTTTGCCGGTTTCGGCGGCTCGCTGCAAAAGGCGTTGCAGGCCACGGTCATTCCTGCCTTCGAGAAGAAATACGGCGTCAGGGTCGTCTACGTCACCGGCACCTCGAACCAGATCCTCGCCAAGGTGAAGGCGCAGCGCACCAGCCCGCAGATCGACGTGATCTGGGCCAACGATACCACGCATTATCAGGGCAAGGCCGAAAAGCTGTACGCCAAGCTCGATCCGGCCAAGGTGCCCAATCTTGCCAATCTCTATGATTTCGCCAAGGACCCCGACGGCATCGGCGTCGTGATGGGCATTCAGGCGCTCGGCCTCGAATACAACACCAAGGTGTTCAAGGAGAAGGGCTGGGCCGCGCCGACTTCGTGGCTGGACATGTGGGACCCGAAATACAAGGGCCACGTCGTGTTCTACAACATGCCGATTGGCTACACCAACCTGCTGTTCCTGAAGATCGCCGAACTGAACGGCGGTTCGATCAATAATCTTGAGCCGGGCTGGGCCAAGATGAAGGAGATGATTCCGCAGGCGCTCGCCTTCGTCGATCCGCCGGCGCAGGTCGATGCGCTGTTTGGCACCGGCAGCGGCTGGATCGGCTTCAACGGCAGCGCGCGCGTGCATGACTTCGCCGGCACCGGCGCGCCGGTAGCGATGGTGCTGCCGAAGGAAGGCGGCATCCTCTATCCGCAGCAGTTCGATATTGTCGAGGGCGCGCCGCATCCCGACCTTGCCCAGCGCTTCATCGACTTCACCATCAGCTCCGAAGCGCAGAAGATGATCGCCGAGAGCATGCTGCTCGGCCCGGTGAACAAGACCGTGAAGCTGGATGACGCGGCTGCGGCCAAGGTGCCTTACGGCGAGAAGAACGTCGCCGCGCTGCTCAATCTCAACATCGGCCCGATCAATCGGAACCTGCAGGCGCTGACCGCCCGCTGGACCGCCATGGTCGGAGGCCGCTGATGGAACCCCACCTTGAGATTCACAGGCTGCGCAAGGCTTATGGTGATTTCACCGCGCTCGACGACGTCTCGTTCTCGGCGGCGCCTGGCGAGATCGTGGCCCTGCTTGGTCCTTCGGGCTGCGGCAAGACCACCCTGTTGAATCTCATTGCCGGGTTTCTGACGCCCGACAAGGGAGCCATCATGGTGGCGGGGCGCGACATGGCCCATGTCGCGCCGCATCGCCGTGACATGGCGATGGTGTTCCAGAACTACGCGCTGTTTCCGCATATGACGATCGACCGCAACGTCGCGTTCGGTCTGAAGATGCGCGGCATCAGCGCCAGTGAGTCCGGCCGCCGGGTGCAGGAGGCGCTTGACCTCGTGCAGCTCGGCCACCTCGGCAAGCGTTACCCGAAGGAGCTCTCCGGCGGCCAGCAGCAGCGCGTCGCGCTGGCACGCGCACTGGTGGTGCGCCCCTCGGTGCTGCTGCTCGACGAGCCGCTGTCCAACCTCGATGCGCTCCTGCGCAAGAAAATGCGCGAGGAGATGCGGCTGATCCTCAAGGCGGCGGGCATCACGACGGTGGTCGTCACCCACGATCAGGAAGAGGCGCTGGTCACTGCCGATAGCGTTGTGCTGCTGGCGTCCGGCAAGGTGGAGCAGTGTGCGACGCCGAGCGAGCTGTATGAGCATCCGAGCACGATCTTCTCCGCACGTTTCATGGATGTGACCAATCTGTTCGATGGCGTGGTCGCGGGCAGAGACGGGGCCTGCGCGGTGGTCGACACCCCGCTCGGCAAGCTGCGCGCCGAAACGGTGCGGGGCGGGACAGGGGAAAAGGTGACGCTCGCGATCCGCCCGGAGAATATTTATGCAGGCAATGATGGAGGCGAGAACAGCGTCACCGGCCGCGTGGTCAACACCACCTATCACGGCTCGGTCCGCCGGGTGGAGATCGAGGCAGGTGACACGCGTATCGTCGCTGACCTTGCGGTGAAGCGCTGCATCGCCAAGGTCGGGGAGGACATCACGCTGTCATGGGCGGCGGATGAGACGCGCCTGATCCCCTCAGCCGAAGCGGCGGCACTCGGCGTGGCAGTGAGCCAGCCAAAGATTGCGGAAAGCGTGCTGCAATGAGCGCTCTCGTCGACCGCCCGGCCGTTACCGCCTCCGGCATGCGATCGCCGATCCGGCTGCATGCCGGCATGCTGCTTGTTCCGGCAATCCTGATCTATGCGGTGCTGTTTGTCTGGCCGCTGCTGGTCTCGACCTGGACGAGCTTCGCGCCGCACGGCCATCTGTCGTTCGAAACCTATATCAGGTTCTTCGAGGATGAGTTCTACCGCTCGGTGCTGTGGCGCTCGATGCGGATTAGCGCGGTGACGACGCTGGCGACGCTGATCATCGGCTATCCGGTGGCGGTGTATCTGTCGCAAAGCTGGCGCAAGGGTCGCTCGCTGGTTGTGTTCCTGGTGATCGCGCCGATGTTCGTCAGCGCCGTGGTGCGCTCCTACGGCTGGATCATCATTCTTGGCCCCAACGGGATTCTGAGCCAGCTGTTTAACGCCATCGGGCTGCCGATCAGGCATCTGCTCTATACCGAGGCCGGCGTCATCATCGCGCTGACGCATGTGTTCCTGCCGTTCATGGTGATTTCGCTGGTCGGTTCGTTGCAGCAGATCGACCCATCGCTGGCGCGGGCGGCGCGCAGCCTCGGCGCCAATGGCTTCAACGTATTCACGCGGATCACGCTGCCGCTCAGCCTGCCGGGTATCACCGCAGGTTCGGTGATCGTGTTCTGCCTTGCCGCGAGCGGCTTCGTGACGCCGGCGCTGGTTGGCGGCGCGCCGGTGCCGGTGATGCCGTATCTCGTCTACAAGGAAGGCCTGCTGGTGCTGAACTGGCCGTTCGCCTCCGCCGTCGCGCTGATCCTGCTGGTGGCGACCGCGCTGGTCACGGCGGCCTACACCTTTTTTGTCCGCGACGGATCGAGCAAGCGGAGGATCGTGCGATGACGAACCGGTTGCTTACGGCCTATGTCATGCTGATCGCTTTCCTGATGATCGCGCCGATCGGCATCGTCATTCTCACTTCGCTCAATTCTGCGGCGTTCCTGTCGTTTCCGCCCGCAGGCTACAGCCTGAAATGGTACGGCGAAGTTCTCACCAACTCGATGTGGAGCACCTCGCTCTGGCTCAGCCTGAAGATCGGCATCGCGGTCGCGGTGATCTCGACCGGGCTCGGCGTCGTCGCTGCGCTCGGCCTGCGCTCGCTGAACAATGCGGCGTCGAGTGCGTTGCAGACTTTCTTTCTTTCGCCCTTGATGCTGCCGACCGTGCTGATCGGTCTTGCCTTGATGCAGTTCTATCAGTCGCTCGGCATTCGCGCTTCGGTCATGACGGTGACGATGGGCCAGATGCTGATCGCGGTGCCCTATGTGATCCGCCTCGTGCTGGCGAGCTTTGTCGGCATCGACCCGCGGCTGGAGCGCGCCGCCTCGATTCTCGGCGCGGATTCGCTGCGGGTGTTCTGGCACGTGACGTTTCCGCTGATCCGCCACGCGGTGCTGGCCGGCATGTTGTTCAGCTTCATCGTCTCGCTGGACGATGTGAACATCGCGCTGTTCCTCTCGGACACCCACACCACGCCGTTGCCGGTGCAGCTCTTCAGCTACATCGAACAGAATGCGGATTCGCTCGGTGCCGCCGCGGCCTCGCTGCTGATCCTGCTTGCCTGCCTTGCCGTCTTTATCTGCGACCGTCTGGTTGGCATCGAATGGTTGTTCGGCGCCAAACAGCAATCGACCTGAGAAGGAGTACGCCCATGTTGCCGCTTGAAGGTTTTCGGGTCATCGAATTTTGTGAGGTCGCCGCGGGGCCGTTCTGCGGCATGCTGCTCGCCGACATGGGCGCGGATGTCATCAAGGTCGAGCGGCCGGAAGGCGACGGCATGCGGCAATGGCCGCCGCTGTCCGACGGCTACAGCGAGAATTTTGCCTCGGTGAACCGTAACAAGCGTTCGGTGGTGCTCGACCTGAAGAATCCGAAGGATCTCGAGGCGGCGCGCGCGCTGGTGCGCTCGGCCGATGCGGTGATCGAGAACTATCGTCCGGGCGTGATGGCGCGCAACGGCCTCGACTATGCGACGCTGTCGAAAGACCAGCCGGACCTCGTCTATGCCTCGATCTCGGCATTCGGCCAGACCGGCCCACGCTCGCAGCAGGGCGGATTCGATCTGACGCTGCAGGCGATTGCGGGCGTGATGAGCGTGACCGGCGAGGCGGGCGGCGCGCCGGTGAAATGCGGCGTGCCGCTGTGCGATTTCGTCAGCGGGCTCTATGGCGCGTTTTCCGTGGTGTGCGGCCTGATGAAGGTGCGCGAGACAAAGGCCGGCGATCACTTCGACATCTCCATGCTGGGCGCGACGCTGGCGGTGGCGGCGTTGCAGACCAGCCAGTATTTCGGCACCGGCGTCGATCCGGTGAAGCTCGGCTCGGCGCATCCGCGCAACGCGCCGTATCAGGCGTTCCGCGCCGCCGATGGCTGGTTCGCGCTCGCCGCCGGTAACAACCGGCTGTGGTCCCAGGTCTGCGATATCGTCAAACTGCCCGACCTTCTCAATGACCCGCGCTTCACCTCGCCGGTGATGCGGGCGAAGAATCAGGAAGTGCTGCGCGATCTGCTCGAGACCGTGTTCCAACTGGAGCCGAAGGCGGTGTGGCTGGAGCGTTTCGGCAGCGCGGGCGTGCCCTCCGGCGAGATCAACACCTATTCGCAGGCGCTGGCCGACCCGCAGGTGGATCACCTTGGACTGGTGCAGCAGATCGATCTGCCCGGCGGCCGCCAGACCCGCACGGTGATTGCGCCGATGCTGATGTCGGGCCAGACCCTCGGGGTGAGGCGCGATCCGCCTGCTCTTGGTGCGCATACTGACGAGGTGTTCGCCGATCTCAGGGCAGCCGCGGCACAATAAGGATCATCGATATGACGACTGCAGAACTCGCCGTCGAGCGGGACGGCCTGACGCGGCATGTGACGCTGACACGGCCGGAAAAATCCAACGCGCTCAGCGCCACGCTGGTGGAATCGCTGCTCGCGGTGCTGGACGAGGCCGAACGCGACGGCGTCACGCTGATGACGTTTCGCGGAGAGGGCGCCAATTTCTGCTCCGGCTTCGATCTCGGCGATCTGGATGCGCAGAGCGACGGCGATCTCGTGCTCAAGCTGATCCGGATCGAGATTCTGCTGCAGCGGATCGCGCATGCGCCGTTCGCGACGCTGGCGCTGGCGCATGGCAAGGTGCTGGGCGCGGGCTGCGACATTTTCTGTTCCTGCTCGCAGCGCGTGGCGACGCCCGATGCGAAATTCAGGATGCCGGGCTGGCGGTTCGGCATCGCTCTGGGCACGCGGCGTCTGGTCGGCCGCGTCGGGGCTGACGCTGCGCGCGCGATCCTTTCGGCGAGCCGGATGTTCGATGCCGCGGAGGCGCAGACACTCGGGTTCGCCACGGCGCTTGCCCCGCAGGAGGAGTGGCCGGGTATTGTGGAGACGGCGGTCGCGCGCTCGGCGCTGCTCGATCCGGTGTCGCAGGCGATGCTGCTGAACCTCACCGCGCCCGACACCCGCGCCGCCGATCTTGCTGCATTGGTGGAAAGCGCCAGCCGCCCCGGCCTCAAGGACCGCATCCAGCAATACCGGGCGGCGGAGAAGGCCGCGCGTGCCCGCAAATAAATGGCGCGCGGCCGCATATAAGACAACGCCGCTGGCGTTGCGGGCGGCCGCCGGGTTGCCAAATCGGCCGGCAAATGGTCCACCATGCACCCATGGCTGAACCGCAGCAGATCATCATGTCCCTCACGCCGCTGGAGCAGGCGCGCGCCATGCTGTGCGACGGTCTTGCACCGGTGGCGGCGATGCCGGTGGCGCTGTCGCAGGCGCAAGGCTGTATCGCCGCCGGTCTCGCGCGGGCTGGCCGCGTCGTGCCGGAACGCGATGTCGCGATGCGCGACGGATGGGCATTCCGCGCCTCCGATCTTGTCGGCGCGTCGTCTTATGCGCCGGTGCTGCTGAACAGCGCGCCGGCATGGGTGAATGCCGGGGATGCGTTGCCGCCCGGATGCGACTGCGTGGTCGAACCGGACATGGTGGAGCAAATCGGCCCGCTGGCGCAGGCGGTGGCCGACGCGGTGCCCGGCGCCAATGTTCGGCGTGCCGGTGCGGAGATCGCTCCGAATGACACTCCAATTGCGGAGGGACGAAAACTTCGCCCGTTCGATGTGCTGATCGCCCGCGCGCTGGGCCTCGAAACGATCGAGGTGCGCCGGCCGCGCCTCAAGATCGTCAACGTGCCGGCTTCGCGTACGGCGACGGTGGAGTTCATCGCGGCGGCCGCGCGGTGCGCCGGAGCCGATGTTATTCGCGTCGATGCGCCGGGGCGCGAGGCAGCGTCGATCGCAGATGCGCTCGATGTCTCTGCCTGCGATCTGCTGGTGATCGTCGGCGGCACCGGAGCAGGGCGGGCCGATGCTGCGATGAATGCGCTCGCGGCGCGCGGCGAGGTGCAGGCGCATGGCATCGCGCTGCAGCCGGGACGCAGCGCCGCGATAGGCCGGATCGGCACATGTCCGGTCATCGCGCTGCCTGGTGGCGCGGATCAGGCGTTGGCGGCGTGGTTGATGCTGGCGCGGCCAGCTCTGGATCGCCTTGCGGGACATTATATATGTGCAGCGCCGGTGGTGCTGCCGTTGGCGCGCAAGATCGCCTCCGGCCCGGGCCTGACCGAAATTGTCCTGCTCAGGCGCGAGGGCGAAACCTGGCAGCCGCTTGCGGTCGGCGATCTGTCGCTTCGCCTGCTGGCGCAGGCAGATAGCTGGCTTGCGGTGCCCGGCGACAGCGAAGGCTACGCGGCAGGCACGCCCTGCGGCGCGATGCTTCTCGACAATGATGTGTAGTAGAACGGGTGATCATGACTAATCCTTCGCCTCCGCCGCGTCCGGCCAGCGTTGATCAGGAGCAGTTCCTCACCGTTCTGTCGCGGGAGGAGGCGCTGTCGCGTTTCGAGGCTGCGCTGTTTCCGCGCCCGGCGCGCAGCAAGATGCGCAAGCTGAACGATGCGCTCGGTCTTGCACTCGCGCAGGACGTGATCGCGCCGATCGACGTGCCGCCGTTCGATCGCTCCAATGTCGACGGCTTTGCCGTGCGTTCGGCTGATCTGGCGATGGCGGAGGAAGGCTCCACCATTCGCCTCGCTCTCAACAACGAGACCATCGCCTGCGGGGATGCACCGCAGCTTGTCGTTGCGCCGGGCACCGCGACGCCGATCGCGACCGGTGGTCCGATCCCGCGCGGCGCTGACGCCGTGGTGATGATCGAGCACACCCAGCCGGCCGGCTCGCGTGCCGTCGAAATCCGCCGTGCCGCTTCCCCCGGCCAGTTCGTGTCCTACGCCGGTTCGGATATCGCACGCGGCGAAGCCTTGATGCGTGCCGGCACCATTATCGGATCGCGCGAGGTCGGTATGCTGGCGGCGTGCGGCGTCGCCGAGGTGATGGTGGCGTGCAAGCCGAAGGTCGCGATCCTGTCGACCGGAGACGAGCTTGTGCCGCCCGGACAACCGCTGCGGCCTGCCGCGATCTACGACACCAACGGACCGATCGTGACGGCCGCCATTGCGGAGAACGGCGGCGAGGCAATCTTTATTGGCGCATTCCCTGATGATGAAGCCAAGCTCGAAGCCAGCATGCGCGAGGCGCTCGCGCAATGCGACATGCTGGTGCTGTCCGGCGGCACTTCGAAAGGCGCGGGCGATGTCTCCCACCGCATCATCGATCGTCTCGGCAAGCCCGGTGTCATCGCGCATGGCGTCGCGCTCAAGCCCGGCAAGCCGCTGTGCCTGGCGGTGTGCGATGGCAAGCCGGTGGTGATCCTGCCCGGCTTTCCGACCTCCGCGATGTTCACCTTCCACGACATGATCGTGCCGGCGCTGCGCCGGATGGCGGGGCTGCCGCCGCGCCCCGACGCCAAGGTGACGGCGAAGGTGCCGGTGCGCATCGCCTCCGAACTGGGCCGCACCGAATTCGTCATGGTCTCGCTGGTCGAAGGCGAGGACGGCTTGATTGCGTATCCGTCAGGCAAGGGCTCGGGCGCGATCACCGCGTTCGCGCAGGCCGATGGTTTCCTGCGGATCGACGCGCTGGCCTATCAGATGCCGGCGGGCACCGAAGCGGAGGTGACGCTGTTCACGCCGCATGTGCGGGTGCCGGATCTTGTCATTGTCGGCAGCCATTGCACTGGTCTCGATATCGTCACCGCGCCGCTGGTGCGCAGCGGCCTGTCGGTGCGTTCGATTCCGGTCGGCAGTCTCGGCGGACTGGCGGCAGCGCGACGCGGCGAATGCGATCTCGCGCCGATCCATTTGTTCGATGACAAGACTGACACCTACAACGTGCCGTTCCTGGTGCCGGGTCTTGAACTCGTGCCGGGTTATCGGCGTATGCAGGGCATTGTGTTCCGCGCCGGCGATAATCGTTTCGAGGGACGCGATGCGCAAGGCGCGGTGCGCGCCGCGCTGGCCGATCCGTCATGTCTGATGGTCAACCGCAATCAGGGCGCCGGCACGCGCATTCTGATTGATCGTCTGCTCGGTGATGCGCGGCCCGATGGCTACTGGAATCAGCCGAAGTCGCATAATGCCGTCGCGGCCGCCGTGGCGCAGAACCGCGCCGATTGGGGCGTGACCATTGCGCCGGTCGCGCGCGCCGCCGGGCTTGGTTTCATTCCGCTGGCCGAAGAGCATTACGATTTCGCGCTGGTGTCGGCGCGGAAGGTGCGCCCTGCGGTGCGCGCCTTCCTTAACTCGCTGACCTCGCAGGACACCCGCGCGAAGCTGGAGCAGGCCGGATTTCGTCCGGCCTGACAGCATCGCTTCGTGGCTTATGCGTTGGGATCGTTGGCGTTCGGATAGAACAGCTGCTCGCCGCCGACCTTGTAATCGGCGATCGCCTTCTGGCCTTCCGGCGACACCAGCCAATCGATGAACTTCTGGCCGGCTTCCTTCTTCACCGCCGGGTGCTTCTGCGGGTTCACCAGGATCACGCCATATTGGTTGAACAGTCGCTTGTCGCCTTCAACCGCGATGAGAAGATCGCCGCGATTCTTGAACGACAGCCAGGTGCCGCGATCGGCAAGCACATAGGCGTTGGAGGCCGACGCGGTGTTGAGTGCGGCGCCCATGCCCTGACCGATCTCCTTGTACCAGGGGCCTTTATCCTTCGCGATGTCGATGCCGGCAACGGTCCAGAGCTTGAGCTCGGCGACATGCGTGCCCGAGCGGTCGCCGCGGGAGATGAAGGACGCACCCTTGTCCTTGATGGACTTGAGCGCGGCGACGATGTCCTTGCTGCCCTTCACTCCCGCCGGATCGTTCTTCGGTCCGATCAGAATAAAGTCGTTGTACATCACCGGATGGCGCTTCACGCCGAAGCCTTCACCGAGAAATTTCTCCTCGGCGGATTTGGCATGAACGAACACCACGTCGGCGTCGCCGCGACGTGCGGTGTCGAGCGCCTGGCCGGTGCCTTGCGCGACCACCTTCACTTCGATACCGGTCTTCTGCTTGAACAGCGGCAGGATGTGGCCGAACAATCCCGAATCCTGCGTCGAGGTGGTGGACGCCACCACAATCGACGTATCCTGCGCGGCGGCAGGGTGTGCGCCGACCAGAAGGCCGATGGCTGCGAATGCAGCAAGGGAACGAGTGAATTTCATATCAGGGTCCTTTGTTAAACCAGAAGCTCCCCGCCGATGAAGCGGCGGGCGTCGTCGGTCTGCGGGGTGGTGAAGAAGGTTGCGGCGGGACCAGTTTCGACCATGCGGCCGCGGTGCATCAATATGATATCGCCTGCCAATCGCCGGGCTTCGCCAAGGTCGTGCGTGGACATGATGACCTTAATGTTGCGCGCGGCAACGGCGCGCAGCACATCCTCGATCGCCTTGGTCGAGGCTGGGTCGAGCGCGGCGGTGGGCTCGTCGAGAAAAAGGACCTCCGGCTCACGCGCAAGCGCGCGGGCGAGCGCGAGCCGCTGCTGTTCGCCGCCGGAAAGCTTGCGTGCGGGCCGCTCTTCCAGCCCGGCAAGACCGACCAGCGCAAACAGTTCGGCGATTCGTCGCGGCCATTCGCTGCGCGGAATGTTCGCGTTGGCCAGCGCATAACGGATATTGGCGGCGGCACTTCGTCGCAGCATGATCGGCCGTTGAAAGACGATGGCGCGCTTGAGCGGCGCGACGCGCTCCCGCCCGCCCCAGGTGATACGTCCGCCGGTCGGTGCGCGCATGCCCATCGCCACGCGCAGCAGCGTCGTCTTGCCCGAACCATTGGGGCCGATCACGATGGTCGGCGGTCCTGCCGTCAAGCGCAGCGAGACGTTATCGAGAATTGTCGTGTCGCCGTCGCGGATATCGACATGCTCCAGCGCGATCGGCAGATCGGAGGCGGGCGCGCGCATGATCATGCCCCGGCGAGACGTTCGCTGACGCGCTGCGCGCACCAGGCAAGGCCGTTGATCGCGACGATGATCGCGATCAGCACGACGCCGAGCGCGATGGCGCGCGGCAGGTCGCCCTTCGACGTTTCCAGGGCGATGGTCGTGGTCATCGTACGGGTGAAGCCGTCGATGTTGCCGCCGACGATCATCACCGCGCCGACCTCGGCCGCGGCGCGGCCGAACCCCGCCAGCAGCGCAGTGATCAGGCTGTAGCGCGCATCCCAGATCAGGGTTGCGGCGCGGCCGAACGGGCCGATGTTCATGGCCAGCAATTCGTCGCGATACTCGTTCCAGAAATCGGCGATGGTCTGGCGTGTCAACGCCGCGATGATCGGTGCGATCAGGATAGTCTGCGCGATGATCATGGCCTGCGGCGTAAACAGGATTCCCCACGATCCGAGCGGCCCCGAGCGCGACAGCGACAGATAGACGATCAATCCAACCACGACCGGGGGCAGTCCCATCAACGCATTGATGGTGACGACGACAAATGCGCGCCCCGGGAAATTATTGAGTGCGATCAGCGCGCCGAACGGCACGCCGATCAGTGCGGCGAGGCCGGCCGCCGACAGGCTGACCAGCAGCGACAGTTGGATGGTCTGGAACAGACCAGGATCGAAGGTCGTCACCAGTTGCAGAGCGGATTCAAAATTGGACATTCAAGGCAACCTGATGTGGCCAAGCTGTTGATCGTTTGCGCCGTTAGAGCAAGCAAGCCGGGAAGAAGCAAATACCGGATGAGGCGATTTACCGGGATCGCAGGACATGGGCGGCAAACCTGGCGGCTCGAAGGATGAGCCGAAGCCGTCGCCGCAGCCGGGCCAGATGGACCGCGATCGGCATCGCAAGGGGCCGGAGCGAACCGATAACGGAACACGCTGAACTGTATGGTCAAAAACACCGATATGTAGATTTACTACAGGACGATTTGAGGTGCGCAATGTGGCTAAACTACATAGCGTTGAGGGCAGAGGGGTGCGTGATTTTATCCCTTGCTTTAAGGGGACATGGTGGAGCTAGGGTGGCACATGGCGTCGCGAGCCGATGCACGCGGTGACAGGGTAATGACATCCGATCGAAGTAAATCTGAACGTAGCCGCGTAGGCAGTTTGCTTCGCAAAAAAAGCCGGTCACAACCCAAGAATGTGACGATCTATCACAATCCTGCTTCCAACACGTCGCTGCGGGTTCTGGCGATGATCGAGGCGAGTGGCGTAACGCCGCGCGTGATCGACTATGTGCAGACGCCGCCAAGCAAAAGCCGGTTGGGCTACCTGATTCGCAAGATGCGCATTTCAGCGCGCGATCTGGTGCGCAAAACCGGCATTGCTGCAGCGCAGCAGCCGGCGGGTTATCTCAAGTGGGATGATGAAGCCATTCTCGACCTGCTTGTTCGTTCTCCGGAACTTTTATTGTGTCCCATCGTCGAAAGCTGGAAGGGGGCACGGCTTTGCAGGCCAGCTGAACAGGTTCTGGATCTTCTGGACTACGAGGAATCCGCCGCGCGGGATCAGGGGCGGGTAATCCATTTCAAAAAATCAGCTTCTTTCTTGCATCCTGTATGCCAGTCGCCTTATGGTTTCGACCACACTGGAGCAATTCTAATGAGTCATGCCGAACAACAGCAGGTTATTCCTTTTGAGCATCCAGGTGAGGGACGGCGACGTACCCGCCCGGTGCCGAAGGGCCGTCAGGTCGATCCTAAGGCGAGCGAGGAAATCGAGCGCCTGCTTGGCGATCGTCCGCGCCGCCGCGATTTCCTGATCGAACACCTGCATCTTATTCAGGATACTTACGGGCAGATTTCCGCGGCTCATCTTGCTGCGCTTGCCGACGAGATGAAGCTCGCCTTCGCCGAAGTGTTCGAGGTCGCGACGTTCTACGCGCACTTCGACGTGGTGAAGGAAGGCCAGCCCGATATCGCGCCGCTGACGATCCGCGTTTGCGATTCTCTGACCTGCGCGATGCTCGGCGCCGAAACGTTGCTCAAGGAATTGCAGAACAAGGCCGGTCCCGGCGTGCGTGTCGTGCGCGCGCCTTGCGTCGGTCGCTGTGACACCGCGCCGGCGGCGGAAGTCGGCCACAACTTCGTCGATCACGCCACCGTCGAAAACGTTCTCGCGGCGGCGAAGGGTGGCGACACCCATGTGCATCTGCCGAAGTATGTCGACTATGACGCCTATGTCGCAGGCGGTGGTTACAAGCTGCTGAACAAGGTGCGCTCGGGCGAATTGTCCAAGGACGATCTGCTCAAGGCGCTCGACGAGGCGTCGCTGCGCGGCCTTGGCGGCGCCGGCTTCCCGACCGGACGCAAATGGCGCGCCGTGCTCGGTGAGCCTGGTCCGCGCATGATGGCGATCAACGGCGACGAGGGTGAGCCCGGCACGTTCAAGGACCGCTTCTATCTCGAGACCGATCCGCATCGCTTCATCGAAGGCATGCTGATCGGCGCGCATGTGGTCGAGGCCGGCGAGGTCTATATCTATCTGCGCGACGAATATCCGGCCTCGCGCGAGATCCTGCAGCGTGAAATCGCCAAGCTGCCGCCGGGCGGCCCGAAGCTGTATCTGCGGCGCGGCGCCGGCGCCTATATCTGCGGCGAGGAATCGGCGCTGCTCGAAAGCATCGAAGGCAAGCGCGGTCTGCCGCGTCACAAGCCCCCATATCCGTTCCAGGTCGGACTGTTCGGCCTGCCGACGCTGATCAACAACATCGAGACGCTGTGGTGGGTCCGCGACATCGTCGAGAAGGGCGCAGCCTGGTGGCAGGGGCAGGGCCGCAACGATCGTCACGGTCTGCGCAGCTATTCGGTTTCCGGCCGCGTCAAGAATCCGGGCGTGAAGCTTGCGCCCGCCGGCGTCACGATCAAGGAATTGATCGAGGAATTCTGCGGCGGCATGGCTGACGGCCACAAATTCCGCGCCTATCTGCCGGGCGGCGCATCGGGCGGCATCCTGCCGGCATCGATGAACGACATTCCGCTCGATTTCGGCACGCTGGAAAAATACGGCTGCTTCATCGGCTCGGCGGCGGTGGTGGTGTTGTCCGACAAGGACGACGTCAAGGACGCCGCGCTCAACCTGATGAAGTTCTTCGAGGACGAAAGTTGCGGCCAGTGCACGCCGTGCCGGGTCGGCACGCAGAAGGCGGCCAAGCTGATGGAAACGCGGGCCTGGGATCGCGATCTCCTGAACGAGCTGAGCCAGACGATGCGTGACGCGTCGATCTGCGGCCTCGGTCAGGCGGCCTCGAATCCGCTGACGTCCGTGATCAAGTTTTTCCCTGAGGAATTTGCGCCCAAGGAGGCCGCAGAATGACCAAGATTCAATTCGAACTCGACGGCAAGATGGTCGAGGCGGCGCCGGGTGAATCGATCTGGCAGGTCGCCAAGCGCGAAGGGACCGACATTCCGCATCTGTGCTATTCGCCGGAGCCGGACTATCGGGCCGACGGCAACTGCCGCGCTTGTATGGTCGAAGTCGAGGGCGAGCGCGTTCTGGCAGCGTCCTGCATGCGCATGCCCACCGTCGGCATGAAGGTGAAGACCGCGAGCGCCCGCGCCACCTCCGCGCGCAAGATGGTGATGGAGCTGCTGGTCGCCGACCAGCCGGCGCGCGAGACCTCGCACGATCCGGACTCGAAATTCTGGAATTGGGCCGAGAAGGTCGAGGTGACCGAGAGCCGTTTCCCCGCCGCCGAGCGTTGGAGCAGCGATACCAGCCATCCGGCGATGAGCGTCAATCTCGACGCCTGCATCCAGTGCGGCCTGTGCGTGCGCGCCTGCCGCGAAGTGCAGGTCAACGACGTCATCGGCATGGCCTTTCGCAACCATGACTCCAAGGTTGTGTTCGACTTCGACGATCCGATGGGCGAGTCGACCTGCGTGGCCTGCGGCGAGTGCGTGCAGGCGTGCCCGACCGGCGCACTGATGCCGTCCGCGTTGCTCGACGCCAACCAGACCCGCACTGTGTATCCCGACAAGAAAGTGGATTCGCTGTGCCCGTTCTGCGGCGTCGGCTGTCAGGTGACCTATCAGGTCAAGGACAACAAGATCGTCTACGCCGAGGGTCGCGATGGTCCGGCAAACCACAACCGCCTCTGCGTCAAGGGCCGTTTCGGTTTCGACTACATCCACCATCCGCATCGTCTGACCAAGCCGCTGGTGCGCCTGCCCAACATCAAGAAGCACGCCAACGATCAGGTCGATCCCGCCAACCCGTTCACGCATTTCCGTGAAGCGTCGTGGGAAGAGGCGCTCGACATCGCCGCCAACGGCCTGGTGAAGATCCGCGACGAGAAGGGCGTGAAGGCGCTCGCCGGCTTCGGTTCGGCAAAGGGCTCGAACGAGGAAGCCTATCTGTTCCAGAAGCTGGTGCGCACCGGTTTCGGCTCCAACAACGTCGATCACTGCACGCGGCTGTGCCACGCCTCGTCGGTGGCCGCGCTGATGGAAGGCGTCAACTCCGGCGCGGTGTCGGCGCCGTTCTCCGCCGCGCTCGACGCCGAAGTGATCATCATCATCGGCTCGAACCCGACTGCGAACCATCCGGTCGCAGCAACCTTCTTCAAAAACGCTGCGAAGAAGGGTGCGAAAATGATCATCATGGATCCGCGCCGGCAGCCGCTGTCGCGCCATGCCTACAAGCATCTGCAGTTCAAGCCCGGCGCGGACGTGTCGATGCTGAATGCGATGCTGCACACCATCATCACCGAGGGGCTGACGGATAGTCAGTACATCGCCGGCTACACCGAGGGCTTCGAAGATCTAAAGGAGAAGATCAAGGAATTCCCGCCGGAGAAGATGGAAGCGATCTGCGGCATCCCGGCCGAAACCCTGAAGGAGGTGGCGCGCCTCTACGCCAAGGCGAAATCGTCGATCATCTTCTGGGGCATGGGCGTCAGCCAGCACATCCACGGCACCGACAATTCGCGCTGCTTGATTGCGCTTGCGCTGATCACCGGCCAGATCGGTCGTCCCGGCACCGGCCTGCATCCGCTGCGCGGCCAGAACAACGTGCAGGGCGCGTCCGACGCGGGCCTCATTCCGATGCTGCTGCCGGACTATCAGCCGGTCGGCCGCACCGATCTGCGCACCCCGTTCGAAGAGGTCTGGCGCAGGCAGATCGACCCCGTTCCCGGATTGACGGTGGTCGAGATCATGGATGCGATCCATGCCGGCACCATCACGGGCATGTATATCGAGGGTGAAAATCCGGCGATGTCGGATCCCGATCTGCAGCATGCCCGCGAGGCGCTCGCCAAGCTTGAGCATCTTGTGGTGCAGGATCTGTTCGTCACCGAGACCGCCTTCCATGCGGACGTCATCCTGCCGGCGTCGGCGTTTGCCGAGAAGGTCGGCTCGTTCACCAACACCGACCGCCGTGTTCAGATCGCGCGGGAGGTGCTGAAGCCGCCGGGCGATGCACGTCAGGACCTGTGGATCATTCAGGAGATCGCCAACCGCATGGGTTGCGGCTGGAACTATTCTGGTCCGGGCGAGGTGTTCACCGAGATGGCGAGCTTGATGCCGTCGCTGAAGAACATCACCTGGGAACGGCTCGAGCGGGAAGGGGCCGTCACCTATCCGGTGGACGATCCGGAGAAGCCCGGCAACGAGATCATCTTCACCACCGGCTTCCCGACCGCGAGCGGCCGCGCCAAGATCGTGCCGGCGAATGTCACTGCGCCGGATGAAGTGCCGGATGCAGATTATCCGATGGTGCTCTCCACCGGCCGCATTCTCGAGCACTGGCACACCGGCTCGATGACCCGCCGTGCGGGCGTACTCGACAGCATCGAACCGGAAGCGACGGTATTCCTGTCGCCGAAGGACATGCGCCGGCTCGACATCTGGCCGGGCGATTTCGTCCGGGTCGAGACGCGTCGCGGCGCCATCGAGCTCAAGGCGCGCTCCGATCGCGACGTGCCGGAGAACATGGCCTTCATGCCGTTCTGCTACGCCGAGGCCGCGGCGAACCTTCTGACCAACCCTGCGCTCGATCCGTTCGGAAAGATTCCCGAATTCAAGTTCTGCGCGGTGAAGGTTGAGAAGGCCGAGCTGCGCAGCGCCGCCGAGTAATCGGGCGCAGCGGTAAAAATAGGATCATCGCGGCGTGAGCCGCGATGATCCGCACAACCTGGAGATGGGTGGTGATATTGCTCGCTTAGCGAGACACCCTCATGGAGTCAGGGCTTTCCGAATAGCCGAAAGGGTCATTCTGAAGCCCGATCGTCCGGAGACCAGCCTCTCCATCATGAGGCCGCCCTCCAAGGCCGAGATGATAAGGCGAGCAGCTTCCTTCGCTTTAATGGTGTCGCGCACGTCTCCGTCGGACAGTCCCTCAGCGTATACTTTTTCCAGCCAACCGATGTGTTCCTGGAAGAACGCCGTTGTGCCGTCGCGCAGACTCGCGGGAAGTGTCTCAAGTTCGGCAGCAAGCGCTGCACATAAACAGCCCAAATTATGGTCGACACCGGTCAGATAAAGACGGCCGTATGCGTCGATACGATCCAACGCACCCTTATGTCGTTCCTCGATATGCGCGAGTCCATCCGCGTATTTCGACCGATAGGCCGCCAGGACAGAAGCAACGAGCTGCTCTTTGGTCGGATAGTGGTGATGGATACTGGCCTTCTTGACGCCAACGGCGTCTGACAGATCTGCGTAACTGAACCCAGAATACCCCCGACGCCGGATCAAGATTTCGGCGCTTTTCAAAAGCTCCGTTTTGGTATCGGTCGCGACAATAGGCCTCATGGGGGAGTTCCAATGCGTGAAACTCTGCCGTTCTTATAGGTCGGGCACGACTACCTCAAGTAGCGAAAAGCCAATCTGTCGCCCGGCAGGCAGTTTACACCTACCTACTAGTAGATAGAATAAACTTCACGTGTTGCTTCCATTTGGAAGACCCGGGTGGGAATGACAACGCCGATCAGCACTCACTAGGCGTAGTGAATGCTCCGCATAATGTTGCATCTCTTAGGGAGAGAAACATGAAGAGCGATGGAAACGTCATCTATGACGAGAAATCTCGTCAGATGGCTGAGCAAATGATCTTGGCGGAGGAGCGCCACATTGCTCAACGACAACAGGACGACTGCGACTGCAAGGAAGGCATGTTTCCCCGCGCCGCCATCACCGATCGACGAAAATTCCTGTTTGCCGCCGGCTCGCTTGCCGGCGTGGCCGGCTCAAGCGCACTCGCCTTTGCCGACGACAAGAAAGCACCGCCCGGTGCATTTCATTTCGATGTTCCCGCCGATCCGACAAAAGAGCAGGGCCGTGCTGTCGCCGCCGATGGCGGTTACGGCTCGCGCTCGCAATTTGAGACCGAGGTGCGCTGGCGCTATCCGACGGCCAACGAGATCACCTCGTGGAGCATGACCCCGCTCGATAAGGGAATCGGCAACATCACGCCGTCGGGTCTACACTTCGAGCGGCATCACGGCGGCATTCCTACCATCGATCCTGCCAAGCATAGTCTTATCGTGCACGGCATGGTGAATACCGCCAAGAAATTCAGCATGGCGGACATCAAGCGACTCCCGTCGGTGACGCGGAAGCATTTCATCGAATGCTCCGGCAACGGCCTCACCGAGTGGAATAAGCCGACGCTGAAAACCGTGCAGGGCACCCACGGACTGCTCAGCACCTCCGAATGGACCGGCGTTCCGTTCGCCACTTTCGCAAGAGAGGTCGGCCTCAAGACCGACGCGAAATGGGTGCTGGCCGAAGGCGCGGATGCAGCCGTGATGACGCGCAGCATTCCAATGGAGAAGATGCTGAAGGACGCGATGATCGCCTATGGTCAGAACGGCGAGGCGCTGCGTCCCGAGCAGGGCTATCCGCTCCGGCTGTTGTTGCCGGGCTATGAAGGCAACACCCACATCAAATGGCTGCGGCGTCTCGAGGTCAGCGACAAGCCGTTCATGACCCGCGAGGAAACATCGAAGTACACCGACCTGCTCGGCGACGGGAAGGCGCGTATCTTCAGTCTGGAGATGGATGCGAAGTCGGTGATCACGTTCCCGTCCGGCGACATGAAGCTGCCGGGGCCGGGATTCTACAACATCGAAGGTCTCGCATGGTCCGGTCGCGGACGCATCCAGTCGGTGGATGTGTCCGCCGACGGCGGAAAGACCTGGTATCCGGCGCGGATCGATTCAACGCCGGAGCCGATCTGCACCGTCCGTTTCAGCTTCCCGTGGATGTGGGATGGCAAGGCCGCAGTCTTGCAAAGCCGCTGCACGGACGAAACGGGTTATGTGCAGCCGACACTCAAGCAACTGATCGCCATTCGCGGATCGAATGGACCGTTCGGCTCGATCTATCACCTGAATGCGATCCAGAGCTGGGCCGTGAACGAAACGGGAGATGTCGCCAATGTCCATGCTTAAAAGTGCACTTGGAGGCGCGATCATCGCCGGTCTGGTGTCCTCTGTCGTGTTCGCGCAGGCCGCCAACGATCAATACGGCTTCGGCACCAAGGTCGATCCCGCCGAGCTCTCCGGATACTTTTCGATTCCGCCGGACGGCCGTGGCCTGCCGGCGGGCAGCGGCACCGGCACGGCGGGTGCGAAAGTCTACGCCGAGAATTGCGCGACCTGTCATGGCGACAAGCTCGAGGGCAATCCGGCGAAAGGCATCGGCGGCGACAAGCTGATCGGCGGCCGCGGATCGCTGGCGACCAAGACGCCGGTGAAGACGGTGGAGAGCTATTGGCCGTATGCGACGACGCTGTTCGACTACGTCAAGCGGGCGATGCCGTTCAGCGCGCCCGGCTCGTTGAAGAACGACGAAGTCTATGCGGTGGTGGCGTATATCCTGTCGGAGGCGAAGATCATCAAGCCGACCGATACGGTCAACGCCGAGACGCTGCCGAAGATCGCAATGCCGAACAAGGATGGCTTCATCCCGGACCCACGTCCGGAACTGCAGCTCTATCACTAGGCATACGCGAAGAAAGGACGGGCGCGCTACGGTGCGCCCGTCTTGTTTTGGCGCGGGACCGCCCGAAATCATGCTCCCGCAAGCCTTGAAAGCGAGTGGCGGCTGCGCCGGATAGCCCGGCCGTTCGCGGTCCGTGAATGGTTGGCGGGTTCTGTTCACCGGCGCGCGCTAACCCATTGCGATATCTCGACGTTCTCGCAGAGCCTTTGGAAAAGCTATACTATTTATGGCGTTCCCAACCCCTTTTGGGGTGGATATGGTGCCGGCCGACCGGGTGATTTCAAACCCCTGTCCGGAGTTCATTCCCATGCCATTTGGTGCCTCAGAGCCGTCCCAGCCGGTTGAAACGCGCTTTGCCGAAGTCGTGTTTCCCGAGCACGCCAACCACTACGGCACATTGTTCGCTGGAACTGCCCTGAGCCTGATGTCGAAGGCGGCTTTTGCCGCCGGTGCCCGTCATTCCGGCCGCAATGTCGTGATGGCGCGCAGCGATACGGTCGAATTCCGCGAGCCCGTGCAGGTCGGCGAGTTGATCGAGATCGTTGCGCGTGTCGTGCGGTCGGGCCGTACCTCCATGACCGTCGCCGTCGAGATTCTCCGCGAGGAGGTCGCGACCGGCCAGCGCAGCCGGGCCATGCACGGCACTTTTGAAATGGTCGCAGTCGGCGAGGACGGTCGTCCGGTCCCGATTGCGAAAACCCCAACCACCACTGTCTAAGCCGACGAGGAAACAGCAAGTGAAGCAGCATACCGTTCGCACCTATAAATCCGCCGAGCCTCTTCAGCGCGCCGATCAACTGGCGTGGAAGATCGCAGAGGTCGCATCCGATCCGGTGGCGGTGGGCGATGACGTGGTCGAGATGATCGGCAACCGCATCATCGACAACGCGTCGGTCGCGGCGGCCTCGGTGGCCCGCCGGCCAGCGGCCAGTGCCCGGACGCAGGCCGAGGCGCATCCGTTCCAGCCGGGCGCGACGGTGTTCGGTCTCGACAAGGGCAAGCGCGTGTCGCCGGAGTGGGCAGCGTGGGCGAACGGCGTGGCGGTGCGCGAACTCGATTTCCACGACACCTTCTTGGCCGCCGACTATTCGCATCCCGGCGACAACATCCCGCCGATCCTGGCCGTTGCGCAGCATTGCAATCTCAGCGGCGTCGATCTGGTCCGCGGTCTTGCCACCGGTTATGAAATCCAGGTCGATCTGGTCAAAGGCATCTGCCTGCACGAGCACAAGATCGATCACATCGCCCATCTTGGGCCGTCGGCCGCCGCCGGCATCGGCACGTTGCTGAAGCTGCCGACCGAGACCATCTTCCAGGCGGTGCAGCAGGCGCTGCACGTCACCACCACCACGCGGCAGTCGCGCAAGGGCGAGATTTCGAGCTGGAAAGCCTACGCGCCTGCGTTCGCCGGCAAGATGGCGATCGAGTCGGTCGATCGCGTGATGCGCGGCGAGGGCGCGCCGTCGCCCGCTTATGAAGGCGAAGACGGCTTCATCGCCTGGCTGCTTGGCGGCCCGAAGGCGCAGTATGTCGTGCCGCTGCCGGAAAAGGGCGAGGCCAAGCGCGCCATTCTGCAGACCTACACCAAGGAGCATTCGGCGGAATATCAGAGCCAGGCGCTGATCGACCTTGCCCGCCGCATGGGGCCGAAGATCGGCGATCTGTCGAAGGTCGAAAGCATCGTCATTCACACCAGCCATCACACCCATTATGTGATCGGCACTGGCGCCAACGATCCGCAGAAGATGGACCCGACGGCGAGCCGCGAAACGCTCGACCACTCCATTATGTATATCTTCGCCGTCGCGCTGGAGGATGGCGGCTGGCATCACGAGCGCTCTTACGCGCCGGAACGCGCGCAGCGCCCCGAGACCGTGGCGCTGTGGCATAAGGTTTCGACGGTGGAAGACCCGGAATGGACCCGCCGCTATCACAGCCATGATCCGAAGGAGAAAGCGTTCGGCGGCAAGGTCGTGGTCAAGTTGAAGGACGGCAAGGTGATCGAGGACGAGCTCGCCATTGCCGACGCTAATCCGCTCGGCGCGCGCCCGTTTAAGCGGCCTGACTACATCAAGAAGTTCCGCACGCTGGCGGAAGGCATCATTGCTCCCGCGGAGCAGGATCGCTTTATCGCCACGGTCGAGCGTCTGACGTCGCTCAAGGCCGGCGAACTCAATGAGCTGACATTCACCGTCGATGCCAAGGCGCTTGGCAAGGCATCGCCGCACGGTATTTTCGATTGGCAGGCAGGCGCAAAGCGCTGACGCCAGAGAGGAAGGATTACGTTCATGGAAGCGACTACCAAACCCGCCCCGAAGAAGTCCGTCGCTCTGTCCGGCGTGCTCGCCGGCAACACGGCGCTGTGCACCGTGGGCCGTACCGGCAATGACCTGCACTATCGCGGCTACGATATTCTCGATGTGGCGGAAACCTGCGAGTTCGAAGAGGTCGCCTATCTGCTGGTGCACGGCTCGCTGCCGACCCGGCCCGAGCTTGCCAGCTACAAGGCCAAGCTGAAGGCGCTACGCGGGCTGCCCGCCGCGGTGAAGGCCACGCTGGAGCAGATTCCGGCGGCCGCCCATCCGATGGACGTGATGCGCACCGGCGTTTCGATGCTCGGCTGCGTGCTGCCGGAGGCGCACGACCACAACCATCCGGGCGCGCGCGATATCGCCGACCGCCTGATGGCTTCGCTCGGCTCGATGCTGCTGTACTGGTATCACTTCTCGCATAACGGCAAGCGTATCGAGGTCGAAACCGACGACGACTCGATCGGCGCGCACTTCCTGCACCTGCTGCACGGCAAGAAGCCGTCGGCCTCGCATGAGCGGGCGATGCACACCTCGCTGATCCTCTATGCCGAGCACGAGTTCAACGCTTCGACCTTCACCGCGCGCACCATCGCCGGCACGGGTTCGGATATGTATTCGGCGATCACCGGCGGCATCGGTGCGCTGCGCGGCCCCAAGCACGGCGGCGCCAACGAAGTCGCGTTCGAGATCCAGCAGCGTTACCATGACGCCGACGAGGCCGAGGCAGATATCCGCCGCCGCGTCGAGGCCAAGCAAGTGGTGATCGGCTTCGGTCATCCGGTCTACACGGTGGCCGATCCGCGCAACAAGGTGATCAAGGAAGTTGCCCGCAAACTCTCCGCCGAGCGCGGCGACATGCGGATGTTCGAGATCGCGGACCGGATCGAGGCGGTGATGGCCGAGACCAAGAAGATGTTCGCCAATCTCGACTGGTTCAGCGCCGCGTCGTATTATGCGATGGGTGTTCCGACCGCGATGTTCACGCCGCTGTTCGTGATCTCGCGGACCTCCGGCTGGTCGGCGCATGTGATCGAGCAGCGCATCGACAACAAGATCATTCGCCCGTCGGCGAATTATGTCGGGCCGGAGAACCTGAAGTTCGTGCCGATCGAGGCGCGCGGCAAGGCATCCGCAACAACCCGCGCCGCATAACGGAGAGGATCACCGTCATGACTTATCTCATCGGTGCGTCGTTGCCGGCCACTCCCGCCGGAGAGCGCTTTCGCGAATTACTGAAACGCCCCGGAATTCTGCAGATTCCGGGCGCACACAACGGTATGGCGTCGATCCAGGCGCGCGATGCCGGGTTCGATGCGCTCTATCTGTCGGGCGCGGCGATGACCGCATCGATGGGGTTGCCCGATCTTGGAATGATCACGGTGGACGAAGTCTGCTTCTTCGTCCGTCAGGTCGCGCGGGCGAGCGGTCTTCCGGTGCTGGTCGATGGCGACACCGGCTATGGCGAGGCGCTCAATGTGATGAACATGGTGCGCGCTTTCGAGGATGCCGGCGCCGGCGCGGTCCATATCGAGGACCAGTTGCTGCCGAAGAAGTGCGGCCATCTCAACGACAAGAAGCTGGCCGATCCGCGCGACATGGCGGCCAAGGTTGCCGCTGCGGTCAAGGCGCGCCGTCATCTGTTCGTCATCGCGCGTACCGATGCGGCGGCGAGCGAGGGCATTGACGGCGCGGTGGCGCGCATCAAGCTCTATCTTGAGGCCGGTGCGGACGCGATCTTCCCCGAGGCGCTGACCTCGCGCGAGATGTTCCAGGAGGTGGCCAAGCGCCTGCCGGGCGTGCCGCTGCTGGCCAATATGACCGAGTTCGGCAGGACACCGTTCTTCACCGCCTCCGAGTTCGAGGCGATGGGCTATCGCATGGTGATCTGGCCGGTGTCCTCGCTGCGGGTGGCCAACAAGGCGCAGGAAAAGCTGTTCGCCACGCTGAGGAAGAACGGCAGCACCGAGGCGGCGGTTCCTGACATGCAGACCCGGGCGGAGCTTTATGCCGCCATCCGTCTGCACGACTACGAGGCGCTCGATGCCTCGATCGTCGAGACCATCATTCCGCGCGCCGCCGAGTAGGAATTGCGCGCGGATTGGTCTAAAATAGCGGGATGGAACTGAGCGAGCGCAAGAAGCTGATTCCGCCGGGCGGCGAGACCAAGGTCTTGCTGCACTCCTGCTGCGCGCCCTGTTCGGGCGAGGTGATGGAGGCGATGCTCGCCTCCGGGGTCGATTACACGATCTTCTTTTACAACCCGAACATCCATCCCGAGCGCGAATATCTGCTGCGTAAGGACGAAAACGTTCGCTTCGCCGAGAAGCATGGCGTTCCGTTCATCGATGCCGATTACGACAAGGACAACTGGTTCGCCCGCGCCAAGGGCATGGAGTGGGAGCCGGAGCGCGGCATCCGCTGCACCATGTGCTTCGATATGCGGTTCGAGCGCACCGCGCTCTATGCGCATGAGCACGGCTTTCCGGTGATGACGAGTTCACTCGGCATCTCGCGCTGGAAGAACATGGCGCAGATCAATGATTGCGGAGTGCGCGCGGCGTCGCGCTACGAAGGCCTGTCCTATTGGGACTACAACTGGCGCAAGGGCGGCGGCTCCGCCCGCATGATCGAGATCAGCAAGCGCGAGGAATTCTACCAGCAGGAATATTGCGGCTGCGTCTACTCGCTGCGCGACACCAATGCGCATCGTCGCAGCCAGGGCCGCGCGCCGATCGAGCTTGGCACGCTCTATTACGGCCGGCCCAATCCCGCCGACGAGCCGGACGGCGCGGCCTGAGTGGGCCACATCCCCTTTGACGGGCGTGGGAATTGATCCTTAGCTGTGGGCTGTCGTGGTCCTCGGGGCGTTCGTTCCGAGGCTAAGAGGGAATCCGGTACGGCATCCGCCAAGGCCGGAGCTGCCCCCGCAACTGTAAGCGGCGAGCCATTGTCCATCGGTGTCACTGAAACGTCTGGTTTCGGGAAGGCCGGACACGGCGCGGACCCGCGAGCCAGGAGACCTGCCTCGACAACATGAACGTCCTCGGGCGGGGTGTCCGGTGGTGCGGTTGTGGCGGCGGCACGGCGTGCTGCGCGTCCCGGCGCGCGTCGCTCTGGCCTTTTGCTCCCACATCTGGAGTTGAGCCATGTCTGTTTCTTCTAAGTCTTCCGTTGCGGTCGCCAGTCTCGGCACGCCGCGCATCGGCCCACATCGCGAATTGAAAACCGCCCTCGAAAGTTTCTGGGCCGGCAAGTCCGATGAGAACTCGCTGCTGGAGACCGCGGCAAAACTGCGCGCCGAGAATTGGGCGCGGCAGAAGGCGCGAGGCATCAATGTGATTCCGTCGAACGACTTCTCGTTCTACGACCATGTGCTCGACACCAGCGTGATGGTCGGCGCCATTCCGCAAGCCTATGGCTGGAAGGGCGGCGCGGTGTCGCTCGCGACGTACTTTGCGATGGCGCGCGGCGCGGAAGGCGCGAGCGAAACCTGCGCGCACGGGCATGTGCATCACACCGGCCATGGTGTGCCCGCGCAGGAAATGACGAAATGGTTCGACACCAACTACCACTACATGGTGCCGGGATTCGCCAAGGGACAGAGCTTTGCGCTGTCCTCAACCAAGCCGATCGATGAATATCGCGAGGCCAAGGCGCTCGGCTATCAGACCCGCCCGGTGCTGGTCGGCCCGGTCACTTTCCTCAAGCTCGGCAAGAGCAAGGATGCCTCCTTCAATCCGCTGTCGCTGCTGGATGGGCTGCTGCCGGTCTATATCGAGGTGCTCAAGCGCCTTGCCACTGAGGGCGCGGAGTGGGTGCAGCTCGACGAACCGTGCCTGGTGCTCGATCTGAATGACGACGAGCGCAATGCGCTGCGCCGTGCCTATGCCGCGATCGTACAGGCGGTGCCGCAGGTCAGGATCATGCTGGCGGCCTATTTCGGCGCGCTCGGCGATAATCTCGAGACCGCGCTGCAGCTTCCGGTCGCCGGACTGCATCTCGATCTTGCACGCGCGCCGGAGCAACTGGGCGTGGCCTTGAAGAACGCACCTTCAAATCTCGTGCTGTCGCTCGGCGTGATCGACGGCCGCAACATCTGGCGCGCCAACCTGCCGGCGATCCTCGATCGTATCGAGCCGGTGGCGGCGCAGCGCGGGCGGGACCGTATCCAGGTCGCGCCATCCTGCTCGATGCTGCATGTGCCGATCGATCTCGACGCCGAGACCGCACTCGATCCGGATCTCAAGAGCTGGCTGGCGTTCTCGCTGCAAAAGATGAGCGAGCTTGCGACGCTTGGGACGGCGCTGTCGCAGGGGCGGGATGCCGCCGCCGCCGAGCTTGCAGCGTCGGCGGCCGCGGCCAGCGCACGCGCAGCTTCTCCGAAGGTGCATGACAGGAAGGTGGTCGAGCGCGTCGCGGCGGTCACGCCGCAGATGGCGAGCCGTCACAGCCCGTTCGCGGTGCGTGCGAAAATCCAGCGCGAGAAGTTCAAGCTGCCGGCGTTCCCGACCACCACCATCGGCTCGTTCCCGCAGACCAGCGAGGTACGCAAGGCACGCGCCGCGCATTCCAAGGGCGCGCTCGATGATGCCTCGTACCGGACCTTCCTGCGCGAGGAGACCGCGCGCACAATCCACTGGCAGGAGAATATCGGTCTCGACGTGCTGGTGCATGGCGAGTTCGAGCGCAACGACATGGTGCAGTATTTCGGCGAGCAGCTTGCCGGTTTTGCCTTCACCAAAAACGGTTGGGTGCAGAGCTATGGCTCGCGTTGCGTGCGGCCGCCGATCCTGTTCGGCGATGTCTCGCGGCCGAAGCCGATGACGGTGGAGTGGTGGCAGTATGCCCAGTCGCTGACGAAAAGGCCGATGAAGGGCATGCTGACCGGGCCGGTGACCATTCTGAACTGGTCGTTCGTGCGCGACGACATTCCGCACAGCGCCTCCTGCCGACAGATCGCGCTGGCGATCCGCGACGAGGTGCTTGACCTTGAGAAGGCCGGCGCGGCGATGATCCAGATCGACGAGGCGGCGCTGCGCGAAGGGCTGCCGCTGCGCCGTTCGGAGTGGAAAACCTATCTCGACTGGGCGGTGGGCAGCTTCCGGCTTTGCGCCTCCGGCGTCCGCGACGAGACCCAGATCCACACCCATATGTGCTACTCCGAGTTCAACGACATCATTGATGCCATCGGCGCGATGGATGCCGATGTAATCTCGATCGAGACGTCGCGCTCCAAGATGGAACTGCTCGACGCGTTTAAGACCTACGCCTATCCCAACGAAATCGGCCCCGGCGTCTACGACATTCACTCGCCGCGGGTGCCCGAGGTCGGCGAGATGACGGAGCTTCTCAAGCTCGCACGTCGCCGCCTGGCTGACGAGCAGTTGTGGATTAATCCGGATTGCGGGTTGAAGACGCGCAAGTGGGAAGAGGTGGCCCCGGCGCTGGCCAACATGGTGGCCGCGGCGCGGGAAATCCGCGCGCAGTCGCACTGATACAAAACGCGAGGCGGCCTATTGCCGCCTCGCGCCATTCGATTCCTTTATCGGGGTCAACGAATGCGTCAGGTGTGAGCCGGCGCGGGGCGGGCGCGTGTCCGTTTCAGCAAGTGGCTGGTGTTCGCCGTGGCGTCCTGCTGGTCGGCGATGCGATGCATGATCGCGAGCGCGTTGCCGAGAATCTGCTCGTCGTGATCGACCGGAAACACCACATAGGCCGGCATGAAGAATTCCGGCGCGCCGTCGACGATATGCAGGTCCTTGGCCTCGACATGGGATGAGACAATGCGGGCGGGGAAATAGCCGGAGCCGCCGCTTCTCAGGATGTGCTGCAGGCCGAGCCAGCCAATGCTCGCGTTTAGCGCCGAGCCGCCGAAATTGGGAAAGCATGCGCTATGGCGCGCGTAGAATTCCGGGCCCCAATCGACATAGACGTAGCCGGCTTGCGGCGTCGGCGGGCTGTCCGGTGTGGTGGACACCATCACCAGACGTTCCTCGAACAGTTGCTGGACCTGCAGGCCGGGGCGGCTCTGCGGCGTATACATCACGCCGATATCGAGGCGGCCCTCGATCAGCCCCTGCATGATTTCCGGCTCGATGCCGCTTTCCGCCCGAATCGAGATTGTCGGGTTGCTCCGCTGCATCTCCGGCAGCCATTGCAGCAGAAATTCCTCCCACAGCCCGATGCGGCCGCCGATCGTCAGCGTTCCGCTGAAGCCTTCGGGCAGCCCGATATCATGGCGCGCCAGTTCGACGGTGCGCACGAGAGTGGAGGCGTGACGCTGAAACTGGCGGCCCGCCTGGGTCAGGGTGGTGCCGGCCTTGTTGCGGACGAACAGGGTGCATCCGAGCTGGTCTTCAAGGGTGTGGATCCGGGTGCTGACGGTAGATTGGCTGACATGAAGGTGTTCCGCCGCGCTCACGAAGTTTCCGGAGGCGACCACGGTCAGAAATGTGCGTGCGAGTTCGGTATCCATCATGCGGCCCGGTTGTTATCGGCTACCACAATATCAACTGCCAATATTATCGGTTTGTCAAAATGATTCGCGCTCTGAACAGGGATAGGAGCTGCGACTTTCCGTCCGATCGTCGTTTGAGCTACCCGGGCACGCCTTCATGGCTTTGCCTGAAAAAATGGGGCATGGCGCTCGCGTTGCCGGTTTCAGTCACCTTTATGATTTGGATCATGCGAATTATGAATTCCCTATCATGAAATTCAATTCATATCTCAAAATTGGTGCACCATCAGGTTTGCTGATCGAATATGGACGAAGTGTCGCAGTTTTCGCTAAATGTGATGCTCATCACAGTTCAGATTATTACGGAAGATTTTTTTGAGAATTGAAATTCCTCAAATAAATCAACGGTGAAATTTTTAATTTCGAAAAAATAGATTCATAAGGCCGATATTATTCGTTTGTCAAAAGCGGCCGCCTCCGTACGCTTCTTGAATAGTTCTGATCGGCAATTCGTGCATCAGGAACGCGAACACGGTCGCGGCTGACAAATGCATCGGGTTGGGAGCTAGAGCGGCCGGTTGGAACCCAAAACGATAAGGAACGTGCTGCACCCGTGCTCCGGGAAGCTGGCACGTATACGGGAGTGACTATCGTGGATGGACATTTGGTCTGGAATAGCTCCGTCGCGTCCGGCGTCATCGCTGAAGTCGATGCCGGGGGCCTTATTGCCCATCCTGCACGCGCTTCAAGAAACCTTCGGATACATCGACCGCGAGGCGGAGAGCCTTGTCGCGGAAGCGCTGAACGTTTCGCGCGCAGAAGTGCACGGTGTGGTCACCTTCTACACCGACTTCCGCGCCACCTCGCCCACCAGCCACGTTCTGAAAACCTGCCGTGCGGAAGCATGCCAGTCGATGGGAGGCGAGGCGCTGGCAGCGCGCGCCTCGGCTGAGCTTGGGATCGATTTCGACAAGGCGACCGCGGATGGCCGTGTGCGGAGGCGGTGGCCGAACATATTCGAAAATTTTGGGAACCTCGGATGCGAAACATCATCTGTCAGCATCTAGAGCAAGGCGGAGCGGGGCTTGACCCCGCAGCCCGCCAAGCAGTCGAGCTAATCGCCGGAAAATAAGGCGGGGCTTGAGGGACTACGCGGGAAAAATACCGCGCAAACGGGCAATGACCCATCGGGAGGAGAAGTAATGGCAGTTATGACGGATACCCCGGAGACCTACGCCAAGGCGTGGTTACCATTTCTGGACCGGGAACGGACGATTGCAAAACCGGGTTACAGCCGCTGGATGATTCCGCCTGCGGCTCTCTGCGTACATCTGTGTATCGGTCAGGCCTACGCTTTCAGCGTGTTCAACCTGCCGATGACCAAACTGCTTGGCGTCACTCAATCGGGGCCGGGCGACTGGAAGCTGACCGAACTCGGATGGATCTTTTCCATTGCGATGCTGTTCCTCGGCATCTCGTCGGCGGTGTTCGGCCGCTGGGTCGAAGAAGGCGGTCCGCGCAAGGCGATGTTTACTGCTGCCATTTGCTGGGCGACGGGCTTCCTGCTCTCCGCGCTTGGCGTCAAAACCCATACGCTCTGGCTGATCTATCTCGGCTATGGCGTGATCGGTGGTTGTGCTCTCGGTATCGGCTACATTTCGCCGGTGTCGACGCTGATGAAATGGTTCCCTGACCGTCCCGGCATGGCGACGGGCATGGCGATCATGGGCTTCGGCGGCGGTGCGCTGATCGCCTCACCGCTGTCGGTGTGGCTGATGAGCAAGTTCCAGAGCGCGACCGATGTCGGTGTGTTCAACACCTTCATCGTGCTCGGCTGCGTCTACTTCTGCTTCATGATGTTCGGCGCGCTGATTGTTCGCGTTCCGGCGCCGGGCTGGAAACCGAAGGGCTATGTGCCTGCTGCCGACACCGGCAAGAAGATGGTCACCAAGAACGATGTGTTCGTGTATGACGCGCTCAAGACCCCGCAGTTCTGGCTGATCTGGACGGTGCTGTTCCTGAACACCACCGCCGGCATCGGCGTGCTCGGTCAGGCTTCCGCGATGAGCCAGGAAATGTTCCCCGGCCACATCACTGCGATCGCCGCCGCCGGTCTCGTCGGTCTGATGAGCCTGTTCAACATGGGTGGGCGGTTCAGTTGGGCGTCGCTGTCCGACTTCATCGGCCGCAAGAACACCTATTTCGTGTTCATGGTTCTCGGCTTCTCCATGTACGTGACGGTGCCTTACGCGGGCAGCAGCGGCAACGTTGTCCTGTTCGTGTGCTGCTTCCTGGTCATCGTCTCGATGTATGGCGGCGGCTTCTCGACCGTGCCGGCCTATCTGCGCGATCTGTTCGGCACGCGTTATGTCGGCGCGATCCACGGCATCCTGCTGACCGCATGGTCGGCCGCGGGTGTCGCCGGTCCCGTGCTGATCAACTACATCCGTGAGTACAACGTGACGCACGGTGTGCCGAAGGCACAGGCCTACAACACGACCATGTACATCATGGCCGCGCTGTTTATCGTCGGCTTCATCTGCAACTTCGCCATCCGTGCGGTGGACTCGAAGTGGCACATGAAGAAGGCGGATGCGGCGCAGGGCAACGCGGCGGGTGCGGCCGAGGCGGTGCCGAGCCAGGCATAAGGATGCTTCCATGCTGAGGCTGAATGCAGCTCTGTCCTTCCTTCTCATTCCGGGATGGGGTCTGCATCAGCTCTCGGTGTGGATCGGCAGCTTGAAACCCAAACACACCGCCGACGAGATCGCCGCGAATGGTTTCACAAAGCGGCAATCCGCCCGGCGCCTGAGGAGAGATCCATGGAACACGTTGAGACCAATACAAGCGCGCTGCGTCTGATTCTGGCCTGGAGCATCGCGGGCATTCCGCTGCTCGCGGGCGTTACCCAGACGATGATCAACGCCATGAAGCTGTTTCAGTAAGCAGCTTTTACGAGACACCCGTTCCGGCGGTTGTGAGTGAAGGTTAGTTGCGGTCGCGGCCTCGGCCAAACACCGCAACTAATATCCCATAGACTGGCCAATCCGCGTCTGCGGATTGGCTTTTTTTTTGTTGGGCCTCGTTGCGCTGCGAGTGCGCTACGCTGATGCGGCGATGCGGCGATGCGGGGTTGTGACCTGCGCTGCGGTATCGGTATGCCCGATGCGAGCGGTTGAGATTTCTCGCTTGTGAATGCAAGCCGATGCGTAAATGATGAAATGATCGATCAATTCCGGCGATCGTTCGCAGGATTTATTTCCGCTCATCAGCCGGCGCTTTCGAAAGCGACCGGCGATTGTGAAAAGTGACGGCGCCGCCGCAGCCGGAATTAGCGTCGCCAGTCAGAATCAATGTCTCAGGATTAATGCTATGGATTTTCGTGCAGCCGTCGGGGAAGCCATTCTCTCCGCTGAGTCCGATGCTATCGTCGCCACCGACAAAGCCGGATTGATCACCTTCTGGAATCCCGGCGCGACGCGGGTTTTCGGCTTCACGCTCGACGAGACGATGGGAAAATCGCTCGATCTGATCATTCCGGAGAATTTGCGGGCGCGCCATTGGGAGGGCTACGAGAAGGTGATGCAGACCGGCGAGAGCCACTACACCACCGGCGACCTTCTCTCCGTTCCTGCAATGACCAAGGCGGGGACGCGCATTTCCGTTCAGTTTACCATGGCGATATTGTTCGACGAGGCTGGCAAACCGGCCGGTGCGGCTTCGGTGATGCGCGATATCACCAAGCAATTCGAGGAAACCAAGGCGCTGCGCAAGAAGCTTGCCGCCGCCCAGCTTGCGGTCAAGGAAACCACCTGACCGCGATCGGCCGTCATTGGGCGGGTTGCGTTTTACCTTGTTTTTCAGCCGGTTAAGGTTGTGCCGGCGATGGTCTTGAATGCCTGTTTGATTGCGTAGCGCTTTTGTTGCGCGGTGCCGTGTTGGTCTCGGGCTGTGTTCGGCCGCGCCCCGGCGGAGGGCGGCATTGCCCGGCTCCGGGCAATGCCAGTCTGGCGCGGCCGGCGGGCAAAGATTGAAATACCTGGATTTTCTCGGAAACCTTTTTGGTTCGGTGCCATCTAAGTTGGCAGCAGGGAGATTGGTAATGATCGACAATCGTGGCCTCGCGCCGCTGCCTCCACTTGATGTGACGTCCAACGACGCCGACCTGGTCCGTGGCACGCTCGCCCGGGACGGCCGTGCTTTCCGAGCCATTATGAAGAAATACAACCAGAGACTTTACCGGATCGCGCGCGGCATTGTGCGCAACGACAGCGAAGCCGAGGACGTCGTTCAGGAAAGCTACGTCAAGGCGTTCGCTCATCTGGAAGGCTTCCGAGGCGATTCCAGCCTGTCGACCTGGTTGTCACGGATCGTGATGAACGAGGCCCTCGGCCGGCTGCGTTCGCGGCGTGAGACCGTCGATATCTCCACGGTCGAAACTTATGGAACGGAAGCGGAGATCATCCAGTTTCCCAACACGGTAAGGTCGGACCCGGAACGTACAATGGCCCAGCGCGAACTTTTGCAACTCGTCGAGCAAGCAACCGACAAGCTGCCCGATGTCTACCGCACGGTCTTCGTGACCCGGGTGATCGAGGGGCTGAGCGTTGAGGAGACCGCTGAAATCCTCGGCATCCGGCCAGAGACCGTCAAGACGCGGTTGCACCGCGCCCGCCGCCTGGTGCGCGAGCATCTCGATACGCAGATCGGGCCGGTGATGCTCGATGCATTCCCGTTCGCCGGCAAACGCTGCGAGCGCGTCACCGAGAATGTGATGAAGCGGCTTGGCCTCTCGGATTGAAACGCCGGAACCTTTTGCCCTCCCGACCATCAAAACCTCAACAGCGGCCGACCCATTTCGGGTCGGCGACAGGAGATTGCATTCATGGCTTCCAAGGTGGCTTCCAATGTGCAGGTTCTGGGACGGGAGCGGCATGCTGTCGATCATGACAGACCCGATCGTGCCGAGGTCGAGGCGGCGCTGCGCACCATCATCCGCTGGACCGGGGACGATCCGGATCGCGATGGTCTGACCGAGACGCCGAGCCGTGTCGCACGCGCCTTCGAGGAGTTCTTCGTCGGCTACAGCCAGGACCCGGTTGCGATCCTGCAGAAGACCTTCGAGGAGATCGAAGGCTATGACGAGATGATCAGCCTGCGCGGCATTCGCTTCGAGAGCCATTGCGAGCATCACATGGCGCCGATCATCGGCAAGGCCTGGGTCGCCTATATCCCGAACGGTCGCGTGGTCGGCATCAGCAAGCTTGCGCGGGTGGTGGAGGTCTATGCCAAGCGCCTGCAGATCCAGGAAAAGATGACAGCGCAGATCGCCAACACCATCAACGAGGTGCTGAAGCCGCAGGGCGTCGCGGTGATCATCAAGGCGCAGCATCACTGCATGACCACGCGCGGCGTTCACAAGCCGGACACCGATCTGGTCACCAGCCGGATGCTCGGCTGCTTCCGTGACAATCCGATCACCCGCCAGGAATTCATCAGTATGGCGGTGTGATCCCGGAGGAGGGCACGCTGCCGAGGCAAAGAGGTTACTATGAACGACCAAACCACGCCGCAGGGTCCCGATCTCAGCCAGGGCGTCAAACTGTCGGATCTGGCAGACGGCAAACTGCTCGGCCATGTCGGCGAAGAGGATGTGCTGCTGGTGCGCGGCGAGAGCGGCGTCTTTGCCGTCGGTGCCTATTGCACGCATTATCACGGCCCGCTCGCCGATGGTCTTGTCACCGGCAACAGCATTCGTTGCCCATGGCATCATGCCTGCTTTGATCTGCGCAACGGCGAGGCGACCCGCGCGCCGGCGTTCAGCCCGATCGATTGCTGGAGCGTCGAGACACGTGGCGACATGGTCTTCGTGCGCGAAAAGCTGGCCGCGCCGTCCCGCAAGGTGACCGAGCTGCCGGCGGCGCCGGACAAGATTGTCATTATTGGCGGTGGTGCGGCTGGTTTTGCCGCCGCGGAAATGCTCCGGCGCGAACAGTTTGCTGGCGACATCGTGATGCTGTCGCAGGAAGCTTCTACGCCGGTCGACCGTCCCAATCTCTCGAAGGATTATCTTGCTGGCAGCGCGCCGGAGGACTGGATACCGCTGCGGCCGGATGAGTTCTATCGCGACGCCCGAATCGATCTGCGGCTCGAGACCGAAGTCAGTTCAATCGATGCTGCAAAACGCGAAGTCATTCTCAAGGGCGGCGAGGCCGTGCGGTATGACCGCCTGTTGCTCGCGACCGGTGCCGAGCCGCATCGTTTGCCGATTCCGGGTGCCAACCTGCCGTATGTGCATACGCTGCGCACGCTGGCCGACAGCCGCGCCATCATCGCGACCGCTCAAGGCGCGCGCCGCGCGCTGGTGATCGGCGCGAGCTTCATCGGCCTTGAGGCGGCGGCCGCGCTGCGCGCGCGCGACATCGAGGTTCATGTCGTCGCGCCGGAGCAGATTCCGATGGAGCGGGTGCTCGGCCCGGCCATGGGCGAGTTCATCCGCAATCTTCATGAAGAGCATGGCGTCATCTTCCATCTCGGCGATGGCATTGTTGCAATCGACGGCAATGTCGCTGTGCTCAAGAGCGGCGAGAAGATCGAGGCCGATCTCGTGGTGGTCGGCATTGGCGTGAAGCCGCGGCTCGAGCTTGCCGAGCGCGCGGGCCTCAGGCTCGATCGCGGCGTCGTGGTCGATCGCTATCTGGAAACCAGCGTTCCCGGCATCTACGCCGCCGGCGATATCGCGCGGTGGCCTGATCTGCATTCGGGCGAGAACATTCGCGTCGAACACTGGGTGGTGGCGCAGCGCCAGGGGCAGACCGCCGCGCGCAACATGCTGGGCGCGAAGGAAGCGTTCGATGCGGTGCCGTTCTTCTGGAGCCAGCACTACGACATTCCGGTGAACTATGTCGGCCACGCGGAGCGCTGGGACGAGATCGCGGTGCAGGGCGATATCGCGGCCAAGGATTGCCTGTTGCAGTACAAGCTGAAAGGCCGCGTGCTGGCAGTTGCGTCGATCTTCCGCGATGTCGACAGCCTCAAGGCGGCGCTTGCAATGGAGCAGGAGACGGTACCGGCCTGACCGGTTCTCTTCCGGAAAATTTTTGACGATTTCCGGAAACCTCCTGCGGCCATCTCCATCCAATACACATACGACAACACGATCCGGGCGGCATTCTGCGCCCGGTCAGAGGAGCATGTTCATGTTTGCCAAATTCACTGCGGCCGTTGCCGCTGTTTGCCTGCTCAGCGGCTCGGCTTTCGCCGAGAACGCGAAGCCGACCGATCCGCAGATCGCTCACATCGCCTACACCGCTGGTGCGATCGACGTGACCGCCGGAAAGCAGGCGCTTTCCAAGGCCACCAACAAGGACGTCATCGCGTTCGCCAAGGACATGGTGCGCGACCATGAGGCGGTGAACAAGCAGGCGCTCGACCTCCTCAACAAGCTGAAGGTCAAGCCTGAGGACAACGACACCAGCCGTTCGCTTTCCAAGCAGGCCGCGGACAAGCAGGCCGAACTCAGCAAGCTCAGCGGCGCGGCCTATGACAAGGCTTATGTCGCCAACGAAATCGCGTTCCACAAGACGGTCAACGGCGCTCTTGAAGCGCTTCTGATCCCGTCGTCCAACAACGCCGAGCTCAAGAGCCTGCTGCAGACCGGCCTGAAGATTTTCCAGGGCCACCAGCAGCATGCTGAGCAGGTCGCCGCCGCTCTGAAGTAAGAACAATAAACTTCAAAGGAGAGCCACATGTTGCCGGGGCGAAGTCTGCTCGCGTTAACGTCCCTCGCGTGGGTGATGAATTTCGTCCCGGCGCATGCTGAAACCATCCGTGTCGCGGTCGATAAGCTGGTGTTCGAACCAGCGGAGATCAGCGTCAAGGTTGGCGACACCATCGAATGGGTCAACAAGGATGTCCTTGCCCACACCGCGACGGTGAAGGGTGATTGGGACGTGATAATCCCGCCGAAGAAGAATGCGACCTTCGTGGTCAAGAAGGCCGGTTCGGTGGAATATTATTGCCGCTTTCATCCCAACATGAAGGGCAAGATCACCGCGCAATAAACGTGCGTGATCACACGCCGCATCGCGGCGTAGTCCGGACAATCGTTATTTGAAGCAGGAGCCGGCTATCAGGGCGCCGGCTGGGGCATGCGGAAACGCTCGCCCCTGGCCAGCATCACGCCGTGAATGCCGGCGATGCCGAGTTCGAGACTTTCAGCGATACGCCGTGCGCGCTCGAGGAAATGATCGGCGGCTTTCGGGGGGCACAGATCCTGTACTGTTGCCTCGAACAACGAAAGCCAGCGATCGAAGTGCTCGGCATCGACCGGCAGCGGTAGGTGCTTACGCATCGGCTGGCCGTGATAGACGCCCGTCATCAGCGCAACCGACGACCAGAACGCGCACATGCGCTGAAGATGCGGCTCCCAGTCCGCGATCCGTGCATCGAACACCGGCCCGAGCAATTCGTCGGAGCGGACCCGGCCGTAGAAGTTTCGGACCACGCGATCGATCATCTCCTCGTCGATGCCGGTTTCGGCGCGAATTGCCCGGGTCATTTCCGCGCGCCGCTCCTCGGCCGATGATGCTGTCGTCATGGTCCACCTTCGTCGATAATAAAATACTGTATATGTATCTTATTGCCTTAAATCAACCGGCCGGTCTGCCCTTCGCCGTCAGCCATTCCAGGGTTCGGCGGTCAGCAGGGCGATATCCGCTCCGACCCGTAGGTCGTCCTCGGTTCCCAGGGTTTGCCGCCGGATATTGCCGGCGCGGTCGATCAGCACCATGGTCGGGGTTCCCTGCATGCCGTAGGCCGCCATGGTCTGCGGGATCTGGCCGTCCTCGCCGGGGAGGTCGACCGCGACCGGGAAGCTGATGCGGTATTCATGCAGAAAGGCGTCGAGCGCCACGGGCGTCATCGCCGCATGATGCTCGAACACGGTGTGTATGCCGATCACCGTCACCTTCTCCGGTGTGAAGATGTCGGCGATCCGCTGGGCTTGCGGCAAAGCTGATTTCACGCAGCCCGGGCAGAGCATCTGGAAGGCATGCAGCACGATCACCTTGCCGCGCAGGCCGGCGAGGGTGATCGGCGCCGGGACATTGAACCATTGTTGGGTGATGAGTTCGGGTGCAGGGGTCATGCTGCAAGGATTACCCAGCCGCCTGGATGTTCGCAACGGCGCCGTGCGGGGTACGGCCCTTGTGCGACGTTTGGCGCAGATGTCGCGGCCGAGCCTAATAGTGGTATGCCAGATGCAACATTAGGATGAGGATTTACCAGCATTTTCCGAGACTTTCGCTTACCCGGTATTTCCGCACTAAGCAGATATTTACCACTCGCCAATAAAATGCCGGCGTTTTCAGTCTCCTCGAACATTTGGCACATCATGGCTCAACCGCAGAGGCTTGCTCCATTTACGGATGTTGAATCAGGATCGAATGGGAATGCGTTGCTGGACCGACTTGGCGGCGAAATCAGCGGGCTTGGTGTCGAACTCGCCGACGTTCTCGGAAATCTGCACGATGTCGCAGGTCGCGTAACGCGGCAGTCGGAGCAATTTGGCCATCTGCAGCAGACCGCGGGTACCATGGCCGCGGCCAATCGCAACATCGATGAAGCTGCGCGCGCGGTGCGGACGGTCGCAACCAGCGCCACCACGGAAATCACGGAGTCGCGCGAGGTCGTGCTCGCTGCGGTGAAACATATCGCCGAACTGGTCTCCGCCGTGAGCCGGATCGAGCAGCGCCTTGGTTCGGTCAGCGAAGTGTTGTCGCAGGTCGGCAAGGTCTCCGGGACGATCGAGAGCATCGCCAAGCAGACCAATCTTCTGGCGCTGAATGCCACCATCGAAGCCGCCCGCGCCGGCGCCGCTGGACGCGGCTTTGCCGTGGTGGCGAGCGAGGTCAAGAGCCTCGCCGAAGCGACACGGCAAGCGACGCTGCAGATCAGCGAGACGGTGCGCAATCTCGATGGCGAAATCAGCCAGTTGATCGGTGACAGTGGCACCGCCACGCTCTATGCCAAGCATGCAGGCGAGGGCGCCGACCAGATTCAGGGCGTCATCAATCGCGTCCATGACGGCTTCACCACGGTCGGCCGCGACATCGGTGCGATCGCTGACGCGGCGACGGTTAATCTCGATCATTGCAATGTAGTGCTTGCCGAGCTTGGGCATCTCGCCGGCGACGTCGACCTGTCGTCGACCGATCTCAAGCGCGCCGACGACCGTGTCGAGAATCTGCTCGGCATTTCGGAATCCCTGATTGGCACGATCGCGGATAGCGGCGTCGAGACGGCCGACACGCCGCTGATCAAGGCTGCGGTCGCAACCGCAAAGCAGGTCTCCGAAGCGTTCGAGCAGGCGATCAAGCGCGGCGAGATTTCGGAAAGCCAGTTGTTCGACCAGAGCTATCGCGAGGTCGCGGGATCTGACCCGCAACAGTATCTTTCCGCCTATATCGACTTCACCGACCGCTTGCTGCCGCCGATCCAGAATCCTGTTCTACGGATCGATCCGCGCGTCGTGTTCGCGGTGTCGTTCGCCAGCACCGGCTATCTGCCGACGCACAATCCGGAATACTCCAAGCCGCAGGGCAAGGATCCGGTGTGGAACGCCGTGCATTGCCGTAACCGCCGCATCTTCGACGACCGCTGCGTGAAAAAAGCGGTGGCAAACTCCAAGCCCTTCCTGCTGCAAACCTACCGGCGCGATATGGGCGGCGGCAATTTCGTGCTGATGAAGGACGTGTCGTCGCCGATCTTCGTGAACGGCCGCCGCTGGGGTGCATTCCGCATCGGCTTCCGCGACAAATAGTTTTCAGCGTATTTGTGGGGCGCGGCACGCCGCGATCCCTCCCGTCAAACGCCTCCCGTTGACGCCCCGCCTTTGGCGGGGCGCTTCGCGTCGCCCGCCACAAGCCCTCTCGTGCCGTCTGTTCCCGGGGAGAGCGGGGAAAATCTCCGATCCGTGTTGACAGGAATCGCGGCTTAGCCACAACATATAGATGTCGTGGTTCCAGCAGATCTCAAGGTCTGGTGGCTAAGAGGGAAGCTGGTGAATTGCCAAAAAGGGCAATGATTCCAGCGCTGCCCCCGCAACTGTAAGCAGTGAGCTGATTCCAGCAAGGGCCACTGGCGCGTCGTCGCGCCGGGAAGGCCGGAGCCAGCAACGACCTGCGAGCCAGGAGACCTGCCGCGACACCAGAACGTCCACGGGCGGGGTGTCCGGCGGTCGCTTGCAGGCGGCTCGGCTTGTTGCCGGGTCATGCAGCGTCCTCGGCCCAAGCCCCTCACTGCCAACGCATCACACGGGGTCCTTGCCGATGTTGTCTCTCGAACGCGAAGCCGCCAAATCCGCTCCTCTCTTTCAATTCCGGCCTGAAATATTGGCGACGGCCTCAGTGAGCGAACCGCCGTTCCAGATCATCCGCCGCAACGGCACGGTGTCGCCGTTCGACCCCGGCAAGATTTCGGTGGCGATGGCCAAGGCGTTTCTTGCGGTGGAGGGCAACACCGCGGCGGCCTCGCGGCGGGTGCACGAGGTTGTCGAGCAACTGACGGCGGAGGTTGTCGGCGCGCTGACCCGCCGTGTCGGGGAGGGGCGCACCTTCCATATCGAGGATGTGCAGGACCAGGTCGAGCTCGCACTGATGCGCAGCGAGCATCACAAGGTGGCACGGGCCTACGTGCTGTATCGCGAGGAACGCGCCCGCAGCCGGGCCGGGCAGGAGGCGGCGCAGCAGGCAGTAGCGGCTGAGCCCGCGCTCCGCGTCACGCTGGCCGATGGCACGCGCGTGCCGCTCGACGGCAAACGCCTCGCGCTGATCATCGAGGAAGCCTGCGCCAACCTTGAAGGCGTCGATGCCGCGCCGGTGCTCACGGAGACTCGTCGCAATCTTTATGACGGCATCAGCCAGGATGAGCTGGCGCTGGCCTCGATCATGGCTTCGCGCACGCTGGTCGAGCAGGAGCCGAATTACGCCTATGTCAGCGCGCGTCTGTTGCTCGACAAATTGCGCAACGAGGTGCTGTCCTTCGTTCACGGTGTTCCGGTGCAGGCCTCGCAGGCCGAAATGACCGAACGCTATCCCGAATATTTCCCCGCTTACGTCAAAACCGGCATCGAGGCTGGGCTGCTCGATCCCGAGCTTGGTCGCTTCGATCTTGCGCGCATCGCCGCCGGGCTGAAGCCGGAGCGTGACCTGTCGTTCCAGTTCCTTGGCCTGCAGACGCTGTATGACCGTTACTTCCTGCACGAACGCGGCAACCGCATCGAGCTGCCGCAGGCGTTCTTCATGCGCGTCGCCATGGGGCTTGCGATCCGCGAGATCGACCGCGAGGCGCGGGCGATCGAGTTCTATAATCTGTTGTCGTCATTCGACTTCATGGCCTCAACCCCGACCCTGTTCAATTCCGGCACGTTGCGTCCGCAGCTCTCGTCCTGCTTCCTGACCACGGTGGCGGACGATCTCGACGGCATCTTCAAATCGATTAAGGACAACGCGCTGCTCGCGAAATATTCCGGCGGTCTTGGCAATGACTGGACGCGGGTGCGTGGCCTCGGCGCCCATATCAAGGGCACCAATGGTGAGAGCCAGGGCGTGGTGCCGTTCCTGAAGGTCGCCAACGACACCGCGATTGCGGTCAATCAGGGCGGCAAGCGCAAGGGCGCAGTCTGCGCCTATCTCGAGACCTGGCACATCGACATCGAGGAGTTCCTTGATCTGCGCAAGAACACCGGCGACGACCGCCGCCGCACCCACGACATGAACACCGCGAACTGGGTGCCGGACTTGTTTATGCAGCGGGTCGAAGCCGATGGCGAATGGACGCTGTTCTCGCCGGACGAGACGCCGGACCTGCACGACCTTTACGGCAAGGCGTTCGCCGAGCGTTACGCTGTCTATGAAGAGAAGGCGACGCGCGGAGAGATGCGGGTGTTCAAACGCCTGCGCGCCATCGATCTGTGGCGGCGGATGCTGACCATGGTGTTCGGGACCGGCCATCCCTGGATCACCTTCAAGGATCCGTGCAACCTGCGCTCGCCGCAGCAGCATGTCGGCGTCATTCACTCCTCTAATTTGTGCACCGAAATCACCCTCAACACCTCGGACGACGAGGTGGCGGTGTGTAATCTCGGCTCGATCAACTTGCCGCGTCACGTCAATGCGGACGGTCTCGACACCGTACGGCTGCAGCGTACGGTCAGCACCGCGATGCGGATGCTCGACAACGTCATCGACATCAATTTCTACACCATTCCGGAAGCGCGGCGCTCCAACCTCAGGCATCGTCCGGTCGGTCTCGGACTGATGGGCTTTCAGGATGCGCTGCACGCCTTGCGGATTCCAATCGCGTCGGATGCGGCGGTAGCCTTCGCCGACACCAGCATGGAAGCGATCTCGTATTACGCCATTTCGGCCTCGGTCGATCTTGCGGCCGAGCGCGGCGTCTATCCGTCCTTCGCTGGCTCGCTGTGGAGCAATGGCATTCTGCCGATCGACTCCATTGCCATTTTGGAGGAGGCGCGGGGAGGGGTGAAGCTCGATCGCTCCGCGACGCTCGATTGGGGCAGCCTGCGCCAGCGCGTGGTGACGACCGGCATGCGCAATTCCAACGTGATGGCGATCGCACCGACCGCGACGATCTCCAATATCTGCGGTGTCGCGCAGTCGATCGAGCCGGCCTACCAGACGCTCTATGTCAAATCGAACATGTCGGGCGATTTCACCGTGGTGAACGAATATCTCGTGCGCGATCTCAAGGCGCGCGGGCTGTGGGACGAGGTGATGGTCTCCGACCTGAAATATTTCGACGGCAGCCTGGGTGCCATCGACCGCGTGCCGGATGATCTCAAGGCGCTCTATGCCACCGCGTTCGAGATCGACACCGCATGGCTGATCGAAGCGGCGGCGCGGCGGCAGAAGTGGATCGATCAGGCGCAGTCGCTCAACCTCTATATCGCCAATCCGTCGGGCAAGAAGCTCGATGCGCTGTATCGCCTTGCGTGGGCGCGCGGTCTCAAGACCACCTATTACCTGCGCTCGCGCAGCGCCACCCATGTTGAGAAATCGACGCTGAAGGGCACCGACGGCAAGCTTAACGCTGTGTCGTCGGCGGTCGGTGCCTCCGTGCACGCGCCGATCGTCGTGCCCGCCGCGCTGTCGTCGGCTCCCGATCTGTCCGGCAAGCAGGCCTGCTCGATCGACAACCCCGATTGCGAGGCGTGCCAGTAAGCCGCCCGTTTGTCATTGCGAGAGAAGCGAACCAATCCAGTTCCTCATGGTGAGGAGGAGCAAAGCGACGTCTCGAACCATGAGGCCTCATCCTTCGAGACGCGCTACACGCTCCTCAGGATGAGGGTTGAGTTCAGGACTGGATTGCTTCGTCGGCTCGGCCTCCCTCGCAATGACGCAACGCAGATATTGAATTTAAAAGGAAAGAGCCATGCTCGACTGGTCCGAAACCTCATCCAACGCCGCCCGTACCCTGCCGCCCATCCTCACCGCACAGGGGAGTGCGTCTGAACAAACCGGCCTTGGCGAGATCGAACGCGGCGGCGCCCGCGTCTCGGTCGACGACAAGGCGATGATCAACTGCCGCGCCGACGTCAACCAGTTGCTGCCGCTGAAATACAAATGGGCGTGGGAGAAATATCTCGCCGGTTGCAACAACCACTGGATGCCGACCGAAGTGTCGATGCAGGCCGACATTGCGCTGTGGAAATCGCGCGACGGTCTGACCGATGATGAGCGGCGCGCCATCAAGCGCAATCTCGGCTTCTTCGCGGCGTCCGAAAGCCTTGTCGCCAACAACATCGTGCTGGCGATCTATCGCCATCTCACCAATCCGGAGTGCCGGCAGTATCTGCTGCGTCAGGCCTTCGAGGAAGCGGTGCACACCCACACCTTCCAGTACATTGTCGAAAGTCTCGGCCTCGATGAGGGCGAACTGTTCAATATGTATCGCGAGGTGCCTTCGATCACCGACAAGGCGGCGTGGGCGCTCAAGCATACCCAGAACCTCGACAATCCGGACTTCAAGACCGGCACCATGGAGGCCGATCAGGCCTTCCTGCGCGATCTTGTCGCCTTCTATGTCGTGTTCGAGGGCATGTGGTTCTACACCGGCTTTGCGCAGATCCTCTCGCTCGGCCGCCGCAACAAGATGGTCGGCATCGCCGAGCAGTATCAGTACATCCTGCGTGATGAGTCGATTCATCTGAACTTCGGCATCGACGTCATCAACCAGATCAAGATCGAGAATCCGCATCTGTGGACGCGGGACTTTCAGAACGAGGTGCGGGGCATGATCCGCGCGGCGGCGGAACTGGAAGCCGCCTATGGCCGGGACACCATGCCGCGTGGCTTCCTGGGCTTGAATGCCGGGCTGTGCGAGCAGTATATGCACTTCATCGCCAATCGCCGCTGCGCCCAGCTTGGTCTCACACCGGTGTTTGAGGAGGCGGAAAATCCGTTTCCGTGGATGTCGGAAGTGATGGATCTGAAGAAGGAAAAGAACTTCTTCGAGACCCGCGTTATCGAGTACCAGAACGGAGGCGCGCTGAGCTGGGAGTAGGACCGGTCCGGGAGCGATCCGGCGTTTGTCGAACGGGCGGGCAGCCTGTACGGTGGACTGACGATGAAGACCCTCGTAATCGACAACTACAATTCATTCACCCACAACCTCGTTCACCTGATTGGGCAGATCAATCAGGAGGAACCGCGTGTCGTTTTTAACGACCAGATGACGTGGGGTGAATTGTCGGCGCAGCGGTTCGACAACATCGTTATCTCGCCCGGCCCGGGCCGCCCGGACCGGGCGGCTGATTTTGGCCTGTGCCGGGACGCGATTGAAAAGGCAAATGTGCCGCTGCTCGGGGTCTGCCTCGGCCATCAGGGCATTGCCATGGCGGCCGGCGCCGAACTGATCCAGGCGCCCGGCCTGGTGCACGGGCGTAGCAGTCCGATCAGGCACCAAGGTCATCCGCTGTTTGCCGGAATGGCTTCGCCGTTTGCTGGGGCGCGCTATCACTCCTTTATTATCCAGCGGCCGCTGCCGGACGAACTGGAAGAGATCGCCTGGACCGAAGACGGCTTGGTCATGGCGCTCGCCCGCCGCGATCGTCCGCAATGGGGCGTGCAGTTTCATCCCGAGTCGATCCTGACCGAGGATGGCCGCATCCTGCTGCAGAACTTTCGCGATCTGTCGCGCAAGGCGAGGGAAGCGGCTGCTCCGTCTGTGTCACTGCACGCGCCGGCCAGGCCGCAAGTGCCGGCGTCGGAGACGCGCAAGGCCTTCTGGCGCGAATTGCCGCGCGCGATCGATGCCGAGGCGGCATTCTGCACACTTTATAAAGATGCGTCTCATGCCTTTTGGCTCGACAGCAGCATGGTCGATCCGGCGCTGTCGCGCTGGTCGTATCTCGGCGATGCCTCGGGACCGCACGCGGCGATCCAGCAATATCAATGTCGCGATCAGCTGCTGAGGATCGAGGATGCAAAGGGTGCTCGCGTCGAGCGGGCTTCCCTTTTAGATTTTCTGCAAAGAGAGTTCCCGAGCCGACCGCAATCCGCGCCGCCATGCCCGTTCGTCGGCGGCAAGGTCGGCTGGTTCGGTTACGAACTGCGCAACGATTGCGGTTCGTCGACAAGGCGGCAGGCGGCGACACCGGACACGCTGCTGATCGAGGCAGATCGTTTCATCGCTATCAATCATCTTGAAGGCAAGACCTATCTCTGCGCCATCGACGATGCCGATGAGATCGAGCGCGCCGAGCATTGGTTGTCGACGACACAGGCGTGCCTTGAAAATATGACAGCGCCGCCAGCAGTGGCGTCTACGACTTCACCACACACGCCGCTGACGTTCCGGCTTGGTCGAAGCCGGGCGGACTATCTTGCCAATGTGCAGCGCTGTCTTGATCTGATCGGGCAGGGCGAGAGCTATCAGGTTTGTCTCACCAACGAACTGTCCTGCTCTGCGGACATCGATCCATTCGATATTTATCGCACCCTGCGCCGGACCAACCCGGCGCCGTATGCCGCATTCCTGAAATGGCCGGGCGGCGCGGTGCTCAGTACATCGCCGGAACGGTTTCTTGCGGTAGATGCGCAGGGTCATGTCGAGACCAGGCCGATCAAGGGCACGATCCGGCGCGATCCTGATCCTGCGCGGGACCGCGCTCTGGTCGAGCAGTTGCGGCAGAGCCGGAAAGACCGCGCCGAGAACGCCATGATCGTCGATCTGTTGCGTAACGATCTGTCGCGAAGCTGCGTTCCGGGCACGGTGGTGGTGCCGAAACTCTGGGATGTCGAAACCTATCGCACTGTGCATCAGATGGTGAGCACGGTGCGCGGTACGCTGAAACCCGGCCAGTCGTTTGCCGGATTGTTGCGTGACACCTTTCCGGGCGGCTCGATGACCGGCGCGCCGAAGCATCGCACCATGGAGATCATCGACGAACTCGAACAGCGGCCGCGCGGAATTTATTCTGGCGCGCTTGGCTGGATCGGTCATGACGGCGCGGCCGATCTGTCGATCGTCATTCGCACCATCGTTGCCGCGAACGGGACATTCACCATCGGCGTCGGCGGCGGTGTGGTCGCCGATTCGACGCCGCAAGGCGAGTACGACGAAATGCTGCTGAAGGCGCAGGCCTCGATCCGCGCCATTGTGACGGCGCTGTTTGGCGAATGCAGCGAAGCCCATTACCGGATCGACGATGGCCGGGGCGCGACATCCAGCGAAGTCAAGGAAAGGCAGCACGTCTGATGTCGCAGGTCTGGTGCAATGGCCGCATTGTCGCGAAGGATGACGCGTATATCTCGATTTCCGATCGCGGCTTTACTTTGGCCGATGGCATTTTCGAAACTTTGAAGGCGGTCGGCAGGAGGCCGCTATGGTTTGCTGAACATATGGCGCGTTTGCGCCATGGCGCGGCGGTGCTTGGCTTGAGCGTTCCTTATGACGATGCGGCGATTGAAAAGGCGATGGCCGACCTGCTGAATACGCAAGAAACGCCGGAAAGTGCAATCCGGCTGACACTGACGCGCGGGCCGACCGCACAGCGCGGGCTGTGGAGCGGCGACAAACCAGGACAGCCGACCTGCCTGATCACAGTGGCACCGGCGGGAAAAGTACCGCCGCAATGCGTGATCGTTTGCCGCTCCACCCGGCGCAACGAGCATTCGCCGCTGTCGCGGCTCAAGTCGCTGAACTACGGCGACAACATCATCGCGCGGCGCGAGGCCATCGACAAAGGGGCGAGCGATGCGCTGATGCTCAATGGCCGGGGCGATCTGGCCTGCGCCACGGTCGGCAATGTATTCCTGCGCATCGATGGCCGCTGGCTCACGCCGCAAATCTCGGACGGCATTCTGCCGGGGATTGCGCGGGCGAAAATCCTCCGTCCGCTCGGTGTCAGGGAGTGTTCGATCCCCGAGGCAGAACTCGTGCGGGCCGATGCGGCCTTCATCAGCAACAGTCTTGGCTGCGCGGTCATCACGCAGATCGATGGGCGCACGCTGGATGATGCAGAAAGCCTGCTGCCGCTGTCGATCTATCAAGAGAAGGACCCCCTTGCGTGAAAGGCGTCTCCTGCGCGGGTCTGGTTCTGTGTGCAAGTCTTGTACTGTTGGGCCCGACATGGGCCGCGCCGCCGACCGCCGGTGTGTCGCCGGGCTATGACCGGCGTCTGCAGGAATCGCGGAGCGGTCACGCCGCCACGGTGCCGGGCGTGAAGAAAGCCCGTCATCCGCGCGCCGATCGTCTCACGCGGCAGCCGGCCAAATCCCGCCTTCGAGGCGATACGCCCTAGCTCATCGCAACATTGGAAGCGGCGTTGGGGAAGGCGGGGGTCAGCGAACCAGCGACTTGAGCGTAAAGTCTTCGATATAGTCCAGCAGTCGGTCCGACGCCGCGGCTGCGATTTTCGGCTTTCGCGCGGCGATCGCTTCGGCCACTGCAGCATGAAGCTTTGCTGTGGTGGCGAGGTCGGCGCTCTGCTTGCAATAACGAAACCAGAACCGCCGCGAAATCCCGCTCATCAAGCCGATGGATCGCAATGCGAATTCGTTGCGGGCCGCCGCCGCGACGAGGATGTTGAAACGCTGGTCGAGCCGGTAGAATGCGATGTCGTCGTTACCGGCTCCTGCCTCCAGCATGGCGCCTGCGATTTCGATGAATTCCTGCCGCTCTTCGTCGGTGGCGCGATCGGCGGCAAGGCGTGCCATCAGCCGTTCGATCTCGCGACGCACTTCGATAAGCCGGAGCTGCATTCCGAGGTCGATGTCGGAAACCCTGATGCCGCGCCGTGGCATGATCACCACGAGACCCTCGCGGGCGAGGCGTTGCAGGGCTTCACGGATCGGGGTGCGGCCGATTTTGAGTCGCTGCGCCAGCGTATATTCAGAGAGCAAGGTGCCGGGCAGCAGTCGGAGCGTAACGATCATCTCCTCAAGTTCGCGATAGGCGCGCTCCGTGAGGGGAATGTAACTGGTCTTCCGGCTTGGCGGTTGACGCTTGACAGGTGCCCTGGATTTCAAATTTTCCCCCAGCGCGCGCCTCATTATCGGGCGCTTTTTTTTAGTCTCGTTCTATCTAGTGTGGTGGTTCGCAGGCCCGCACCATTCTGCGGCAAGTCTCCATTTGGGCTTGCGGACCAAAACCAGACTAGAATCTTAATTTTCTAGTGCCCTTTTGGATCCGGGGTTCGCTAGAGATCGCTGCAGAAGGAGACGAACTTCGGATTCAGGACGCCAGTGATAGTTGCCTTCCAAGCCAAGCCAAGCCGCGTGCGATCAAACGTCTGCCGATCACAGGAAGCCGACGGGAGAACGCCGCCCAGGTGGCTGAAGGCAGCGCATTTGTGGATCAGATCAGGTTTGCATTCAAGCGTCATGCGAGTAAGGCACGGCGGCATAGCGCTCGCCGGCGGCGTAGGCGTGCGCTGGCAACCTGCAGTCGGTTTGTATTGCGGTTGCGAACGGGCTCGCTAGTCGTGGCCCTGCACCGGGTGCGGCACGTAAGGTGCTTCCAGCGCCGCGATCTCCTCGTCGGAGAGATTGAGCGACAGCGCCGCGATGGCATCCGGCAGATGGTTCGGCTTGGAGGCGCCGATGATCGGGGCGGTGACGCCCGGCTTCTGTGCCACCCACGCGAGCGCGACCTGGGCCGGCGGCACGCCGCGCGCTTTGGCGATGCGGAACACTTCCTCGACCACACGGCGATCGGATTCCGCCGTCTGCTGATAAAGCGTCTTGCCGAACGCGTCGGTCTTCTGCCGCTCGCTGACCTCGTCCCACGGACGGGTCAGGCGGCCGCGCGCCAGCGGGCTCCACGGCACCACGGCGATGTTCTGATCGAGGCAGAATGGCAGCATCTCACGTTCCTCCTCGCGGTGGAGCAGGTTGAGATGGTTCTGCATGTTGGAAAATTCGGTCCAGCCGTTCAATCGCGAGGTGTAGATCGCCTTGGTAAACTGCCAAGCATACATCGATGACGCGCCGATGTAGCGCACCTTGCCGGCCTTCACGATGTCATGCAGCGCCTCGAGAGTTTCCTCGATCGGCGTCTCATAGTCCCAACGATGGACTTGATAGAGGTCGACATAGTCAGTGCCGAGCCGGCGCAGGCTGTTGTCGATCTCGTTGAAGATCGCCTTGCGCGACAGACCGGCGCCGTTGGGGCCGGGGCGCATCCGCATATAGACCTTGGTGGCGATCACGATATCGTCGCGCTTGGTGAAATCGCGTAGTGCACGGCCGACGATTTCTTCCGAGGTGCCGTCCGAATAGGCGTTGGCGGTGTCGAACACGTTGATGCCGAGTTCGATCGCCTGCTTGATCAGCGGACGGCTGGCGTCTTCCGGCAGTGTCCAGGGATGGTTGCCGCGCTCCGGAATGCCGTAGGTCATGCAGCCAAGCCAGAGACGGGAAACCTTGAGGCCGGTGTTGCCGAAATTGACGTAGTCCATGACATCCTCGGATCGATGGAGAGTGGCGCCGGATGGTCTTGCTGTTGTGACGGGGCGCGTTGCGACCGAAGCCTTTTACACGATCTCGCTGCTTTGGAAATCGCGCCACCCTGCACATTGCTGTGCCGGAATCGGCGGTGCTGCGTTGGCAGTGGGGGCTGACGCTCCGCTTTCTCAGGGCCTGCCGGCAGGCCAAAACCGGGGTTCACGGCTCGTAAAAGGGTGGGGAATAATCTGCGTTAAATGGTCAAAAAAGGAGGATATCATCCTATTTTTTGAAGTGTCGTTGAAACTTACTGCTTAATTTCAATGACTTATGGACCGTTGCCCTGGTCCCGATTAGATAGAGGCCTGCTTTCCTGACAGATAAAGCCGCGTGGGCGGCGAAGGACTGTTCGTCATGGTCGATCTTGCAGTGGCTGCCGGTTTTGCGATTGGTCTTTCCTTCGGTGTCGTCGGTTTGCTCAGCGGATTTTGTCTGATGAGCAGCCTGCGCGACTGGTGGACGGCGAATGACGGCCGCAAGCTGCGCAGCTATGCGGTAGCCCTGGGCGTCGCGATTCTGGGCGCGCAATTCGTGGCGGGCGTCGGTCTCGTCGATCTTGGCAAGTCGCTTTATCTGCAGCCTTCCTTCTCCGCGCCGTTGATCTTCATTGGCGGTCTGCTGTTCGGCATCGGCATGGTGCTGTCGAACGGTTGCGCTTCGCGCGCGCTGGTGCTGCTTGGCCGCGGCAACCTGCGCTCGCTGGTGGTGATCACAGTAATTGGCGTCGCGGCGCAGATGACCCTGAAGGGCCTGATCGCGCCGGCGCGTCTCGCCTTCCTCAACTTCACCCAGACCTCGCCATCCGCGATTTCCGGCCCGGCGCTGCTGACCACGCTCGGCGTCGATGCGACGGTGGCGCGCATTGCGGTTGCGCTGATTGTGAGCGGCGCGCTCTTTATCTTTGCGTTTTCGGATCAGAAGTTCCGCCGCGCTTACGGCCAGATTGGTGCTGGCATTGCGGTCGGTCTGCTGGTTACCGCCGGTTGGCTTGCGACCGGCTGGTTCGGCGCCGATGAGTTCAATCCGATCCCGGTGACCTCGCTGACCTTCATTTCGCCGATCGCGGACTCGCTGCAATACACTATGCTTTCGACCGGCATGTCGCTGAACTTCGGTATCGCGGTCGTTGCCGGCGTGCTCACCGGCAGCCTGCTGACGGCGGCGCTGACCGGCCGCTTCCGCCTCGAGGGTTACACCTCACCGAACCACATGGTCCGCTCGATCTCGGGTGCGGCATTGATGGGCATTGGCGGCGCGATGGCCTATGGCTGCTCGATCGGTCAGGGCCTGACCGGCATGTCGACGCTGGCGCTGCCCTCGTTCATCGCTGCGGTTGGCATTGTGACAGGTGCCGCGTTTGGCATCCGCGGCTTTGCCCGCGTGCCCGCTTTCGCAACGCGATAAGAGAGTTTCATTTCGTACGGTTTGCAGTCTGGCGTTCTGCGTTCGCCGCGCTAGTGTCGTCCTCCGGCCGCGTATGGCCGGAGGAGGCTTGCTGTAATGAATCGACGCGATCTGCTTGGGATTTTCTGTCTTGCGGCCGTGGGGCAGGTTGTTCCCGGCGGGGCTCGAGCGCAAACCAAACCATCGGATCGCAAGCCGGAAAGCGACAAGCCGTTCGCCGAGCATTTCCTCGCCTTGCAGATTTCGGATTCCGATCCGAAGAAAGAACGTCTCGTTCTCAGCGTTGCCAGCAATCTTTTGAAATTCTACGGCACCGACAAGATCGCCATCAACCTCGTGGCGTTCGGGCCGGGCATCGACCTGTTGCGCGAGGAGAACCAATATCGCGCGCTGGTGGACAGCCTGGTGACGCAAGGCGTGCGGTTCGACGTGTGCGGCAATACCCTCGATACCATCGAGCGCGAAACCGGCAAGCGGCCGAAGATCAATCCGCATGCCATCGAAATTGAAGCAGGCGTCGAGCGTCTACTGACGCTCAGCGAGAGCGGCTATACGATCGTCAGGCCATAGGAGGAGACTGAAAATGCGTTTTTTTACCAGTGCGATTGCCGCAAGTGTGTTGCTCGCGACAGCTGCGGTGCCCGGATTCGCGGCTGACGGAAAGCCGCACCGCGTCGCGATTCAGGTCGACCAGAACGATCCGGCAGTGATGAATCTCGCGCTCAACAACGCGACTAACATCATCAACGAGTACAAGGCGCGCAACGAGGATGTCGAGGTTCAGGTGGTGACCTATGGACCCGGCCTGCACATGCTGCGCGCCGATACCTCGCCGGTTCGCGACCGCATCAAGCAGATCGTCGACGCGAGCTTCCCCTCCAAGATCCAGTTCATGGCCTGCGGCAACACCAAGGAGGGCATGGAGAAGCGTGAGGGCAAGCCCGTCAGCATCGTATCCGAGGCGACGATCGTTCCGTCGGGCGCCGTGCAGCTGATCGCGCTGCAGGAAAAAGGCTGGGCCTATCTGCGGCCCTGATCCGTTATCGCCACGGCTCCGGACGGATTTGTTCGGAGCCATCATGATCGATTGATCGCAGCGGGGCGGCACCTCGGCGCCGCTCCCGATCGCTCTTTCTTTTCCTATTTGGAAATGCGGCTGGTCAGGTTCGACCAGCCGCGCTGCATCATGTCGCGAGTTGAGCTATCGACCAGCACCGTGATGCCGAGCCGTGCGCCGAGCACCATGCCGCCGACCGCGAACGGCCATGACAGCGCCAGCATCGATCCCGCGGTGAGGCCCTGACCGATGGTGCAGCCGCCGGCCAGAATGCCGCCGACGCCCATCAGTGCCCCGCCGGCGAGATGCCGGCGCATCTCGCGATCATCGTCGAACGCCTCCCACTGCAATTCGTCGGCGCGCCAAGCCGCAAGGCAGGAGCCGATGACGACGCCGAACACGCTGCCGACGCCAAAATCATTGAATCCGGAGATGTTGAGCAGACCGGAGTAGAACGCCTTGCCGATGGTGGAGACGAAGGTGAGGCTTTGCGGGCGTGCGGGCGAGGCGAAGTCGTCACCGAGCAATGCGGTCGCGAGCCATCCCGCGATGATGGCCAGTCCAAGCAGGACGCCTGCCGAGAGCAGGCGCCGCGCGCGCCACAGGCGGGCGTCACTGAGTGCGAGCCAGCACAGACTGGCGCCGATAAGCACCGCAAGCAAGGCGCGCAGATCGAGGCCCGCCGCGAGCGATGATAGCGAGGCGACGTCGGCCGGGATACCGCTTGGCATTGGCAGCGCCAGTTTTTCCAGAAAGACGATGCGAAAGCCGGCGAAGATTCCACGCAAGGTGGCGTAGGCACAGGCGCCAAGCACCAGCACCACGACCAGGCTGCGCAGGTCGCCGGTGCCGAGCCGGACCAGCGAGCCGAATCCGCAGGTGCCGACCATCGCCATGCCGACGCCGAACATCACGCCGCCAATCACGATTGAGATCAATGACAACGCGGCCGGCGCAAAGGTAGTGTCTTCTGGACGAAGGATGCCGCCGAGAATGAGTCCCTGAGTTCCGAGGATCGCGATACCGAGCGCGAGGCCGAAGATCTTCATGCGGCGACCGTCGCCGCCCATCAGAGCGTCCTCGATCGCGCCGAACGTGCAAAGCCTCGCGTGGCGGGCGACGAAGCCGGCAACCGCCCCGATCAACAGGCCACACAAAGTAGGCATCCACGCAGACATGTTCTGCAAGGACGAACTCCTCCCGATTTTGGCCCGGCGCTTCGCTTCTTCAAGCGGCGCCAGATCCGCCTGCCGGATGGCAGGGTTACTTCTTTTTCGCGCCTCTCACGGGGGCGCAGAAGATGTCATAGACGACCGAGATCATGCGCCGCACATCATCATTGGCGAGGCTGTAATAGATTGCCTTGCCGTCGCGGCGGGTATCGACCATGCCGTCATAACGCAGCCGTGCCAGTTGCTGCGAGACCGCGGATTGGCGCAGCGACAGGATGTTTTCGAGTTCAGTGACGGACCGCTCGCGCTCGGCCAGCAGGCAGAGCAGAAGCAGGCGGTTCTCGTGCGACAGAGCTTTAAGGAAATTGCTCGCCTTACGCGCCTTGCGCATCAACTGATCGAGTTCAGGCGAATACTCCGCGCCGTCGCGTAGTTCGTGTTCGAGATCGGATGAAAGAATGGATGGCATGTCTGCAATCATGGATTTGGTTACGGTTCAAATTCTGCTGGAACGTTGTAACGCCGCAGTGATCCTGGCGGCATAAACGCCGAGAAGACCCCAGAACGCATCGTCATTGATGTAGCCGGTGATGCGACCCACCTCCTGGCCGTTGTCGACGATCACGAATGTCGGCGTGAAGCGGACCGGAGCAGCGAGTGTGATGCCCGCGTTTTTCTGGTCGCGGAGGTGGAGCCGCCGCAGCGGCAGTCTCCCGGCTTCCGCCGTCTTGTCGTAAAGGGCACCGACGTCCCGATCCCATCGCTGGCAATAGGTGCAGCCGGCCTGCTCGAACATGATGAGTTCGGAGGCGCGCGCCGGCAAGACCGCCGCGACGATCAGCGTCATCACGACAAACATAATTTTGATCATCGATTTTACAAACATGTGCTACATATACACGAATTCGCATGTATCTTCAAATGGAATGCCATGGTCGGGTCACTTTCATTGGCAGGCGCGCTGGGGGCGGGGCTGCTATCATTTCTTTCCCCCTGTGTATTGCCTCTGGTCCCACCCTACCTCTGCTTTCTGGCGGGAGTCAGCCTCGATGACCTGACCCAGACCGAGCGGAGGTTCTGGCAGCCGAATTGGCACGTGGTCGCGCTGTCCTTTGCCTTTGTTCTCGGATTCGGCACGGTTTTCGTGGCGCTGGGCGCTTCGGCGTCCCTGATCGGCAAGGCCATCACCGCGCATTTCGAGACCCTTGGCATGATCGCGGGCGGTGTGATCGTGATCCTTGGCCTGCATTTTCTCGGGGTCTTCCGGATCGGGCTGCTGTTTCGCGAGGCGCGGTTTCAGACTGCGCGCAAGCCGGCCGGCTTCATCGGCGCCTATATCGTCGGTCTCGCCTTTGCCTTTGGCTGGACACCCTGCGTCGGACCGGTGCTGGCCGCGATTCTGATGGTGGCGGGAGCGGAGGGTTCGGCCGGGCAGGGCGCACTCATGCTCGGGGCCTATGCGCTCGGCATCGGTATTCCATTCATGTTGGCGTCGCTGTTCTCCAACCAGTTCATGCGACTGATGGGGCGGTTGCGCAGCCGGATGGAGATCGTCGAGAAGGTGATCGGCTCCGCACTGGTCATCACCGGCGTGTTGTTTCTGACCGGCAGCATGCAGGTGATCGCCGGCTGGCTGCTGGAAACATTCCCGAAAATCGGCACGATCGGGTGAGCTGATGGATCGTCAAGAGGCCACGATGCCGGAGGGATGCGTGTGATGAGCAAGGCTATGATGACGCGGCGGCAAGCACTCACGGTTATCGGCGGCGGTGCGCTGGCCCTGCGCGCGACGCCGACCCTTGCCAAGGCGAAGCTCGGCGAGGACGGGCTCTATCACATGGACTGGTATCTGGAGAGCTTTCTCGATCTCTCCGACGATCTCGCGGGTGCGACGGCCAAGGGCAAGCGCTTCGCGATCATGTGGGGACTGAAGGGGTGTCCGTCCTGCAGGAAGATGCATGAGGTGCATCTGGTCGATCCGAAGATTGAATCTTACGTCCGGGATAATTTCGAGATCGTGCATCTCAACGTAATCGGCTCGCGCGAGGTCACCGATTTCGACGGCCGCAAGCTCGGCGAGAAGGCGTTCGGCGAAGCTTATGGCATCCGCTTCACGCCAACGATCCAGTTCTTTCCGGAGAAGGCCGATGGGCTTGCGAAGCAAAGCCCGCAGGCGCGGGAAGTGGCGCGAATCCCCGGATTGCTGGAGCCACCGGAATTTCTCGCGATGTTTCAGTATGTGCGCGAGAAGGGTTACGAGGCCGCGCCGTTTCCGGAATGGCTGAAGAAGCGGGTCTGAGCGGCCTCACGCACCGGACTGCCTGCATACGCCGGGCACCGGTGTCCGTAATGCAAGCGTCTGTTTAGAAGTCGAGCTTGTCGAGGATTGCGGCAATGCCTGCCTTTGCACAGGCGTCGTCCTCGGCGCCGCCCGGTGCACCTGAAACACCGATCGCGCCCAGCAGCGAACCGCCGGATTCGATCATGACGCCGCCGCCGATCACCACCACGTTCGGCAGATTGCGCAGGCCGGCCTGCGTCGAACCCGGCTGGGTCAATGCGGTGAGTTCGGTGGTGTTGGTGCGGAACGATGCTGCGGTCCACGCCTTGCCGGTGGCGGTTGAGGGCGTGTGTGCGCCGGCGAAGCGGTCGCGCAGCATCACTTGCGCCGTGCCGAAACGATCAACCACCGAGACCGCGACCTGGTAGCCGCGCTTGTTGCATTCGGCGAGTGCTGCCTTGGCGGCGTCGAGTGCAAGCTCGACACTGAGCGCCTTGTAGGTGACAAGCTTGTCCTGCGCACGAGCAGGAAGGACAGACGCGGCGAGACAAACGACTGACAAGGTCAGCAGGTGTCGTATTCGCATGGGTCGCTCCTCTCGTGCGCAGGTGCAAGCAGTCCTTACTTGTTGACCGGGGATTCCGGATCGAACAGGAGCGCGACCAGATCCTTGATCTGCTTCTCGCTCAGGACCTTGTTGGCACCGAAGCGCGGCATGTTGGAGCATGCGACAAAGGCCTGGGAGTTGTAGATCTTGGCGAACGCGTTCTTGGCTTCGGCCGGGTCGAACTTGCGATCCTTGCCGTAGTTGGTGAGGCTCGGCCCGAGCGTGCCGAACGACACTTCGGCCTTGTCGAGCTGATGGCAGGCGTAGCAGTTGCCGCCGCTTACGGTGTCGGGCTTGTCGGAGAATTGACCGCCGCGGCCGTTATTGGCGATCTTCTTGCCTTCCTTCCAGTCACCGAGCAACTGGCCGTCGGCGGGATAGACAACCTTGGCCATCTCGCGCTTGATGATGGCGTCGGCTTCCTTCGACGGCACGTGGTTGTGGTACTTGTTGCACGCCTTCAGTGTGTCGTCTGGCACGATGCGGGCCTGCCACTCGGGCGGAGCCTTGCCGAAGGTGTCCTTCAGATAGGCGTCCACCACGGCAGGATCAGCCTGCTTCGGCGCGCTTTCCTGCTTTGCTTTCGGTGCCGCGCCAGCCGCAAGCGGCAAGACGAGGGCCAGCGCGCCTGCGAGGGCGATCGCGGAAATCTTGATCGATTGAGTCATGTCGCCCTCCCTTAACGCTTGATCGACGGAACGTTGATTTCGCCGCCGGCAGCATTCTTGTTCAGATAAACCGTGAGCGCGGTCAGCGCCTCGGTGCCGTATTCCGGCATCGGCCAACGCTGCTGACGGTAACAGTCATACAGACGGTGCTGCATGGTGCGGAGCGCACCCTGTGACACGCGATAAGTCGGCCAGGTTCCCATGGTTTCCTGGGCCTGCTTGTTGGGCTTCGACAGGTCGGGCAATCCTTGCAGGCGGATACGCTTGCCTTCTTCGGCGTGGCAGGTGGCGCAGGAGAAGTCGTTGACGCCGCCGCGGCGGAAGAACAGTGCTTCACCCACGGCTGCCATCTCCTTTTCCTTCGGATGGCTGAGCGAGACGTCGATCTTCATGCCGTTCGACTTGTTGGCGATGTAGGCGACGAGATCCTCCATGTCGGAGGCTTTGCCGGTGCTGGAAAAGCGGCGTGCAATCACGTCCTTGGTGTCCAGCCCCTGCAGCTTGTCCATGCACCAGAGCAGCCGCTGCTCGAGGTCCATCACCTTGTCGGCATCCTTGAAATAGCGCGGCAGCTTGGCATACACGCCTTCCAGCTTGCCGGCGCCGAGGCCGAGGTCGCAGCCCTCGAGCGAAACATTCTTGGTTCCGCGCTTTTCTTTCCACAGGACTTCGCCGCGGTCCACGGCAAGATAGCCGGGGTTGGACATCGGGTCGGAAATCATCTCGCGGTAGCGTTCGATCTCCTTTTCGCTGGCGTCCTGCGAATAGGCTAAGGTGCTGGATACGCAAAATAAGGCAACGGCGATCGCCGACCGAATTGCGGCCTGTCTCATCTTCTTTTTCCTCCCTCCGTAAGACCGTCTATGCAGTCCTTGCGGGTTTTCCTGGATTCTCGCCAGACATCTTTACATTCAAGAAAAACAATATAATGATGTGTCTTGATCATGATAGATTTCGCTCAGCATCGTCAAGCGATACTATTAAGGGATGAATGAAAGAAATCCCATCGGAGGAGACGAAATGGTTCTGAAGCCTGTTGAAACAACTCGCCGCGAGACGCTCACGCTGGCGGCCGTCGCCGGACTTGCGGCGTTTCTTGCGCCGAAGATGGTGATGGCGGACGAGCAGATGGTTGCCGCTGAAATCAAGAAGCTCTACGGCGACAAGAAGCTCGAAAGCGGCAAGATCAAGCTCGACGTACCCGAGATTGCGGAGAACGGGCTTGTTGTTCCGGTCAACGTGGAAATTGAAAGCCCGATGACCGACGCGGATTACGTCAAGGCAGTCCACATCTACGCCGATGGCAATCCGCTGCCGGGCGTCGTCAGCTACAAGTTCACGCCTGCCTGCGGCAAGGCGTCGGCCTCGACCCGCATGCGCCTCGCGCAGACGCAGAACATTGTCTGCATCGCGGAAATGTCGAACGGCAGCCTGTATACGACGAAGTCCAACGTGAAGGTGACGATCGGCGGCTGCGGCGGCTGATCGAGGCTCCACACGAACAACAATTCAGGCGAGGAAATTCAAATGGCGACCAAACCCACACCGCGTGTACGCGTTCCCGCGCAGGCCAAGGCCGGTGAACTCATCGAGATCAAGACTCTCATTTCCCACGAAATGGAATCGGGCCAGCGCAAGGATTCGTCCGGCAAGGTGGTGCCGCGCAAGATTATCAACAAATTCACCGCTGCATTCGATGGCAAGACGGTGTTCGAGGCCGACTGGCATCCGTCGATCTCTGCCAATCCGTACCAGTCGTTCTTCTACAAGGCCGCCAAGAGCGGCGAGTTCACCTTCACCTGGAAGGATGACGACGGCTCGGACTACACGGCGACGAGCAAGCTGACCGTCGCCTGAGTATTCGCCGCGCGCGACGAAAAGCCGCGCGCGGCCACGATCCGACAGAACCTCTGGACGCTAGCCTTCCGGCCGGGAGGCGAAAGGTAGAGTCATGATTTCAAGGCGGGAATTTCTGCAAGCGACGGCGGCTGCGTCCGCACTGACATTCGGCAGCGGGCTGGGGCCACTCGGGCGCGTCGCGGCGCAACAGCGCCTGACGCAGGCGGATATCCTGAGGTTTGATCCTCTCGGCACGGTGACGATCCTTTATGTCGCCGATACGCATGCGCAGCTCATGCCGCTGCATTTCCGCGAGCCGTCGGTCAATCTCGGTGTTGGCGCCGACAAGGGATTGCCGCCGCATCTGACCGACGATGCGTTCCGCAAATATTTCCACGTTGCCGCCGGCTCCGCGGATGCGTTCGCGCTGACCGCCGATGATTTCGTCTCGTTGGCGAAGAACTACGGCAAGATGGGCGGCATGGATCGCGTCGCCACCTTGATCCGCGCGGTGCGCGCCGAGCGCGGCGCCGACAAGGTGCTGCTGCTCGATGGCGGCGATAGCTGGCAGGGCAGTTGGACCTCGCTGCAGACCAAGGCGCAGGACATGGTCGACGTCATGGGCGCGCTCAAGCTTGACGCGCTGGTCGGTCACTGGGAATTCACCTACGGCGCCGAGCGCGTCAAGGAGCTGGTGAAGGCTGCGCCGTTTGCTTTTCTTGCGCAGAACATTCGTGACAACGAATGGCAGGAGCCGGTGTTCGAGGCGCGCAAGATGTTCGAGCGCGGCGGCGCCAAGGTCGCTGTGATCGGCCAGGCCTTGCCGCGCACGGCGGTCGCCAATCCGCGCTGGATGTTCCCGCAGTGGGAATTCGGCATCCGCGAAGAGGATATGCAAAAGCAGGTCGATGACGCGCGCGCCGAGGGCGCCGATGTTGTCGTGCTGCTGTCGCATGACGGTTTCGACGTCGACCGCAAGCTCGCAAGCCGCGTCAAGGGCATCGACGTCATCCTGACCGCGCACACCCACGATGCGATGCCGGGCCTGATCAAGGTCGGCGACACGGTGCTGGTGGCGACGGGGTCGCACGGCAAATTCGTCTCGCGCCTCGATATCGAGGTGAAGAACAAGAAGGTCACCGGCGTCCGCTACAAGCTGATGCCGGTGTTCGCCGACGCCATCAAGCCGGACCCGGAGATGGCGGCACTGGTCGAGAAGGTGAGGGCGCCGTTCGCCAAGGATCTCGCGCGCACCATCGGCCACACCGACTCGCTGCTTTATCGCCGCGGCAACTTCAACGGCACCTTCGACGATCTGATCTGCAATGCGATGCTCGCCGAGCGCGATGTCGAGATCGCGCTGTCGCCCGGCTTCCGCTGGGGCGGCACGCTGATCCCGGGTGACAAGATTACGTGGGAAGATGTCACCAACGCGACCGCGATCACTTATCCGAACTGCTACCGTACCGAGATGACCGGCGCGCAGTTGAAGGATGTGCTGGAAGATATCGCCGACAACATCTTCCACCCCGATCCGTATTTCCAGGGTGGCGGCGACATGGTTCGCACCGGCGGCATGGGCTACGCGATCGACATCAACAAGACGATGGGCTCGCGCATCTCAAACCTGACGCATCTGAAGTCGGGCAAGCCGATCGATGCTGCGAAGAAATACACCGTCGCAGGCTGGGCCAGCGTCAACGAGAACACGCAAGGTCCGCCGATCTGGGACGTGGTGTCTGCACATATCGGCAAACTTGGTGGCGGCATCAAGATCGAACCGAACACGGCCGTGAAGGTGACGGGGGCCTGAGCCCCCACGTTTTCACGGCGAAGTTGCGAGCAACATATTCACGTATATGGATAACTAAAAAGGAAGGAGACGGGCATGACCGAGAATATGTCTACCGATGCCCTGAGCCGCCGGCGCTTTCTGCGAGCGGCTGGTTTGGCCGGCGCAGGCGCCGCGCTCGTCGCGCGGCCCGGTATTGCGGATGAGGTGCCGAAGCCTGATCCGCTGATCACTGAAGTGCAGGATTGGCAGCGATATCTTGGCGACGGTGTCGATAAGCATCCGTACGGAAGTCCATCGAAATTCGAAAAGCATGTCATCCGCCGCGATGTGCCTTGGCTGACCGCCGATGCACAGTCCTCCGTCAACTTCACGCCGCTGCACGAACTCGACGGCATCATCACGCCGTCCGGTCTGTGTTTCGAGCGGCATCACGGCGGCATCGCGGAGATCAATCCGGCCGATCATCGGCTGATGATCAACGGCCTGGTCGACAAGCCGCTGGTGTTCACGATGGAGGACATCAAGCGGATGCCGCGCGTGAACAAGATCTACTTCCTGGAATGTGCGGCGAACTCCGGCATGGAGTGGCGCGGCGCGCAGCTCAACGGCTGTCAGTTCACCCACGGCATGATCCACAACGTCATGTATACCGGCGTGTCGCTGAAGCTGTTGCTGGAAGAGGCCGGGCTGAAGCCGAACGCCAAGTGGCTGATGCTGGAAGGCGGTGATGCCGCCGGAATGAATCGCTCGCTGCCGCTGTCCAAGGGGCTCGACGACGTGCTGATCGCCTTCGCCATGAATGGTGAGGCGCTGCGGCCCGAGCAGGGTTATCCGCTGCGCGCGGTGATCCCCGGTTGGGAAGGCAATCTATGGGTGAAGTGGCTGCGCCGCATCGAAGTCGGTGACGAGCCATGGCAGGCGCGCGAGGAAACCTCGAAATACACCGACCTGCTCGCCGACGGCCGCTCGCGTCGTTTCACCTTCATCATGGATGCGAAGTCGGTCGTCACCAATCCTTCGCCGCAGGCGCCGCTCAAGCACAAGGGGCGCAACGTGCTGACCGGCGTGGCCTGGTCGGGCCGCGGCACCGTCAAGCGGGTGGACGTGACGATGGACGGTGGCCGCAACTGGCAGACCGCACGCATCGATGGGCCGGTTCTCGACAAGTCGATGGTGCGTTTCTACGTCGATTTCGACTGGAACGGTCAGGAACTGATGATCCAGTCCCGCGCGATGGATTCCACCGGCTATGTGCAGCCGACCAAGGAAGAGCTGCGCAAGGTGCGCGGTGTCAATTCGATCTATCACAACAACGGCATTCAGACCTGGCTGGTGCATTCGAACGGGGAGGCCGAAAATGTCGAGATCAGCTAAGTTTGTTGGCCTTTCGCTGGTGGCGGCCGCGGCGTTGTACGCATTTGCGCCGGTGCCGGGCTCGGCACAGCACAAAATCGCCGCGCATGATGCCGGCAAGTCGGTGGGCAAGCCCGCCGGCAAGCTCGGTCTCGGCCGTGTCGCGCTTCCTGAAGAGGTCGCCGCATGGGACATTGACGTGCGTGCCGACGGCAAGGGCCTGCCGCCAGGCAAGGGTACGGCAAAGCAGGGCGATGAGGTTTTCCAGGCGCAATGCGCCTCCTGTCACGGCGAATTCGGGCAGGGCGTCGGCCGCTGGCCGGTGCTGGCCGGCGGGCAGGGCACGTTGAAGGCGGAGCGTCCGGACAAGACGGTCGGATCGTTCTGGCCGGACGTGTCGACCGTGTACGACTACATCCAGCGCGCCATGCCGTTCGGCAATGCCCGTTCGCTGTCGCATGACGAGGTGTATTCGCTCGTGGCCTACATTCTCATGATGAACGACGTCATCAAGGACGAGAATTTCGAGCTCAACGAGAAAAATCTCGCCTCCGTCAAGCTGCCGAACGCGGCCGCCTTTTTCGACGACGATCGCGAGGTGTCCGAGAAGGCATTCTGGAAGAAGGACCCTTGCATGAAGAATTGCAAGAGTGCGGCTCCCAAGGTGCTCGGCCGTGCGATGTCGGTCGACGTTACGCCTGACAACAAATCCGGCCCGAAAGTGGATTGATGATCGGGCGGCTGACGTGTAGGGAACGTGCGGTTTACGAGCATGCTTGACGAAGCGCGCGGCTGCCGGCGGCGGGCGCGCTTCGCAGGTGTGATTTGTCTAAATCTTTCAACCGAGGTGGAAATCGATGATGATTCGTACGTTGCTGGCTGGCTTGTCTCTGGTTGTATTCACCGGCGCGGTTCACGCGCAGGATGTCGCCGCTGGCGAGAAGTCTTTCAACAAGTGCCGCTCCTGCCATCAGGTGGGCGAGACCGCGAAGAACAGCGTCGGTCCGGAGCTGAACGGGCTGTTCGGCCGCAAGTCCGGTGCGGTCGAGGGCTACAAGTATTCCGATGCCAACAAGAATTCCGGCATCACCTGGGATGAGGCGGTGTTCGCCGAATACATCAAGGACCCGAAGGCCAAGATCCCCGGCACCAAGATGTCGTTCTCCGGCATCAAGAACGAGCAGGAGATCAAGGATCTCACCGCGTTCCTCAAGCAGTTCAAGGCTGACGGCAAGAAGGGCTAATCCCCCAAGACGGACTATTCGGGCGGCCAAGGGCCGCCCGATCTTTTTCTGACCGAGCGATCTGTATTTTGCGACGGACCTCCGTGTCATGGCCGATCAGTGCCATCGTGTGCCCATCCAGAAAAACAACATCAACATCCCAAGGAGGAAGCGATGTCGAATCTGTGGTCCCGATGTCTGAGATGCCTTGTCGTTCCATTGGCGGCGTGGCTGTTGACTGGCCCGATGGCGCCGGCTCCGGTCGCGGCGCAGGATGCCGCCGCGCTGCCTGCGGTGCCGGCCGGCAAGGACAATGACCTGAAATTCTACGATGCCGCCGGCACTGTCACGAAAGGCACGCCGGCGCTGGAGAAGATGCAGAGCGCCGACGTCATCCTGTGGGTGGCGGGCAACCAGTTCTTCGCGATGGACGATGTGATCGGCACCTTCCAGAAGAAGAACGCCGGCAAGACCGTCGCGCTGATCACGCTGCCGCCCGGCCTTGTGCTCAAGGCGATCGAGGCCGGCGGGTGGACCTATGGCGGCAAGGACTATCGCGGCACTCCCGATATCTACGCCTCGGTCAATCTCGGGCATCTCAAGGCGCTGAAGAAGCGCGGGATGATGGACGACTACATGATCTACATGCACAACGAGCTGCAGATCATGGTGGCCAAGGGCAATCCGAAGAAGATCACCGGCATCATGGACCTCGTGCGCCCCGACGTGCGCACTTCGATGCCGAACCCGGTGAACGAGGGCATCATGCAGTTCTATGCCCGCAAGGTGCTGGAGCGTCACAACATCTGGCAGCAGATTTCCGGCGGCAAGGAATGCGTGCATTGCCAGACCAGCCCGAACAATTGGTTCACCGCGGTGCATCACCGCGAGACGCCGGATCGCATCAAGGCCAATGAATCCGATGTCGGTATCGTGTGGAAGACCGAAGGTCTCGAAGCGGTGCGCGCCGGTGCCGACATCGAGGCCGTCGCGCTGCCGGATGAGGACAGCCTGCGCAAGGAAGTGTCGTATGTCATTGGCGTGCTGAAGAACTCGCAGCACGAGGCGGCAGCGGAATCGTTCCTCGCCTATCTGCGCTCGTCCGATGGCCAGGATGCCTATGCGCGCTTCGGCTTCGTCAAGGCGAGCGACGACGAACTCAAGATGCGGCCGATCAACTGATCGCCGTTCAGCCGGCTGTCACCTGATTTTGAGGTGGCCGGCGATGGTGTCGGGGCGGTGCGTCCGCCCCGCACGGCTTCGGCCTTTCATTTCAGCCTTTCACTGTGGCGGACTCATTCGCGCGCGCGGGCGCCTTGCGCGGCGCCGGCGGGCTGGACGGATAGAACGTCCGCTCGATTGCGACCGCGGCCTTCTTCAAGGCGGGTGCAAGCTCGATGGCGCGCACCAGCGGCAACCGTCCGGTCGGGCCATGCACCGCGACCGTGGCGCAGATATTTCCCTTCGAATCCAGCACCGGCACTGCGGTGGCGCTCATGCCCTCGATGAATTCCTCATTGTCGATGCCGATTTCGGTCCGGCGGATTTTCTCCAGCTCGATTTCGAGTTCGTCCGGCGAGGTGATGGTGCGCGGCGTGTAGCGTTCGAGCGGCCCGGATTCGAACAGCGCGCGGCGCAGCGACGGCGGCGCGAGCGCAAGAAACAGCTTGCCGCTCGCCGTGCAATGCAGCGGCACATGCGATCCGGTCTTGAGGCGATATTGCAACGGCCAGTCCGACTCGACGCGGTCGAGATAAACGAGCTGCGTACCGTCGAGCATCGTGATGTTGCAGGTTTCACCGATCTCGTTGACCAGCGCGGCGAGAATGACGCGGCGCGGCGCTGACTGAAACGAGTGGCGCATCGCATCGGTCGCGAGCGCGGCGAGGCGATGGCCGATTTCATAGCGCCGGCCATCCGGCGTGCGCTGGGCGAAGCCGAGTTTTTCCAGCAACGCGATGAAGCGATGCGTTGTCGCCTTCGGCAATTGCAGCAACGCCACAAGCTCGTTCAGCGTCGGCGGTTCTTCCGCCTTGGCGATGATTTCCAGCAGTAGCAGGGCGCGTTCGGAGACTGCCGTAGTGGTCTGGGCCGCCATTGAAGATCCTCCTGATCGCGGATGACGCTGAGTTCCGCGTTGACAAAGCTCATATCTAGGTTCAACCTTCAGGATAAATCATCTCAACAGATGAGACAAGAGAAAAATAGGGAGGTGGACGTGTCGGAGTTCGATTACGTCGTTGTAGGAGCCGGGTCTGCTGGGTGCGTGGTTGCCAATCGGCTGAGCGCGGACGGACGTCATAAGGTGCTGCTGCTCGAGGCAGGCCCGAAGGACAACTATCTCTGGATCCATATTCCCATCGGTTATGGGAAGACGATGTTCCACAAGTCCTATAATTGGGGCTTCTACACCGATCCCGAGCCGAACATGCACGGCCGCCAGATCTACTGGCCGCGCGGTCGCGGTCTCGGCGGGTCGAGTTCGATCAACGGCCTGATCTGCATTCGCGGCCAGAGCGACGACTACGATCACTGGGCTCAGCTCGGCAATGCCGGCTGGGACTGGAAGAGCGTGCTGCCGTATTTCATGAAGTCGGAGCACAACAGCCGCGGCGCCAGCGCGACCCATGGCGGCGACGGCCCGCTGTGGATGTCCGATATCCGTGAAAAGCACGAATTGATGGAAGCCATCATCCGCGGCGCGGAAGAACTTGGCGTTCCGCGCACCAACGATTTCAACAGCGGTGATCAGGAAGGCGTTGGTTACTTCCAGTTGTTCACCCGCAATGGCTGGCGCAACAGTTCGGCCGCGGCCTATCTGAAGCCGGTGCGCGATCGCGCCAATCTGCGGGTCGAGACCGACGCGCACACCACCGGCCTCGTTCTCGAAGGCCGCAAGGTGGTCGGCGTGCGTTATCGCCAGGGCGGTGTCGAGCATGTTGTGCGCGCCGCGCGCGAGGTGATCTTGTCGGCCGGCGCGCTGCAGTCACCGCAGCTGCTGCAACTCTCCGGCATCGGCCCCGCCGAAACGCTGCGCCGTCAGGGCATCGAGGTGGTTCACGATCTGCCCGGCGTCGGCAAGAACCTGCAGGACCATCTGCAATTCCGCCTGATGTTTAAGGTGTCGAAGCCGATCACCACCAATGACGATCTGCGCTCGCTGTTCGGTCAGGCCCGCATCGGCCTGAAGTGGCTGCTCACCGGCAACGGTCCGCTCGGTATCGGCATCAACCAGGGCGGTTTGTTCACCAAGATCCTGCCGGGTTCGAAAACACCCGACATTCAATTCCATTTTGGCACGCTGTCGGCCGATCAGGCCGGCGGCAAGCCGCACGACTGGTCGGGCTGCACCTTCTCGGTCTGCCAGTTGCGGCCGGAGTCGCGCGGCGTGGTCGAGATCAAGTCGGCCGATCCGATGGAAGCACCCTCGATGCGGCCCAATTATCTTGCCGCCGAAACCGATCGCATCTGTGCGGTCGAGTTCGATCAAGTATGCGCGCAAACTCGCCGCGACCGATGCGCTGAAGGCCTACATCGCAAGCGAATACAAACCCGGCGCGGCGACGCAGTCCGATGCCGAGATTCTCGAATATGCCCGCGAGAACGGCGCGACCATCTTCCATCCTGTCGGCACCTGCAAGATGGGGTCAGACGCGATGGCGGTAACCGATGCCAGCCTTCGGGTTCACGGCATCGACAATCTGCGCGTGGTCGACTGTTCGATCATGCCGACCATTACGTCCGGAAATACTCACGCGCCCGCGGTGATGATCGCCGAGAAAGCCTCGGACATGATCCTGGCCGCGGCGAAACAAGACGCTCTAGCTGCGTAAATAAAGAGTCTAAAACGGAGAGGGAACAATGGCTCAACAACAGGGTGCTTTGCTTAAAAAAGTAGTATTCGCCTCGCTGATCGGGGCGACAGTTGAGTGGTACGACTTCTTTCTGTACGGCGTGGTCGCCGGCATCGTGTTCAACCAGCTTTATTTCCCGGCTGGCGATCCGGTGATCTCGACCATGCTGGCCTACACGACCTTCGCGGTCGGCTTCGTCACCCGCCCGCTCGGCGGCGTGATCTTCGGCCATTTCGGCGACCGTATCGGTCGCAAGAGCATGCTCGTCCTCACACTGATGATCATGGGCGTCGCGACGTTCCTGATCGGTCTCGTTCCGACCTACGCACAGATTGGCATCTGGGCGCCGATCCTGCTTCTGGTGCTGCGCGTTCTGCAGGGCATCGGCCTCGGCGGCGAATGGGGCGGCGCGGTGTTGATGACCTATGAGTACGCGCCACCGGAAAAGCGCGGTCTCTACGCCAGCTTCCCGCAGATCGGGCTGGCGATCGGTCTGTGTCTCGCCTCCGGCGTGGTCGCGCTGCTGTCGTACACGCTGACCAACGAGCAGTTCCTGGCCTGGGGCTGGCGCGTGGCGTTCATCCTGAGCTTCGTACTCGTGATGGTGGGTCTCTATATCCGCCTCAACATCATGGAAACGCCGGAATTCGCCAAGCTGAAGGAAAACCGGGCCGAGGTGAAGATTCCGTTCGCCGCGATGATCAGGGACTATCCGAAGGAAATCGTCGCCGGCATGGGCGCACGCTACATCGACGGTGTGTTCTTCAACATCTTCGGTGTCTACTCGATCGCCTATCTGACGCAGCAGCTCAAGATCCCACGCACCGAGGCGCTGCTCGGTGTGTGCGCCGCTGCTCTGATCATGTGCGTGTTCATCCCGTATTTCGGCCGCGTGTCGGACCGGGTTGGCCGTACCCGCACCTACGCGTTGGGTTCGCTGATCACCGGACTGTCGGCGCTGCCGGCGTTCTGGATCTGGATGCACTTCCCCGCATCGCCGGTTCTGGTCTGGTCGGCGCTGATCATTCCGTTCGGAATTCTCTATGCGTCGATCTACGGTCCTGAGGCCGCGCTGTTCTGCGACCTGTTCGGGCCGCAGGTGCGCTACACGGGCATTTCGTTCGTTTATCAGTTCTCCGGCATCTTCGCGAGCGGCCTGACGCCGATCATCGCGACCGCGCTGGTGCAGATGTATGGCCCCAACAGCGGCTGGGCGATTGCGATGTACTGCGTGTTTGCAGGCGCGGTCAGTGCGCTGTCGGCGATGTGGATCAACCGTCTCGCGCGCAAGCGTCTGGAGCGGGGTGAACCCGTCGCAGCCGCGATCACCGCGTAAGCGTCGCCATCACACAAAACAGAACGGCCCGACTTTCGTCGGGCCGTTTTTTTGAGAGCGTTTTCGAGTGAAGTGGGTGCCGATTCAGATCAGGGCAGGCTGAGCTGCGCCAGCGCGCAGGAGGCAACGCGGGCGCGCCGCGAATCCGCGCGGCTGGTCAGGATCACCGGCACCTTCGCCCCGAGTATGACACCGGCACATTCGCCGCGTCCCATATAGATGAACGACTTGTAGAGCACGTTTCCGACATCGAGGTTCGGCACCATCAGGATGTCGGGATCACCGGCGACCGGGGAGACGATACCCTTGGTGGTCGCCGACGCCGTGGAAATCGCATTGTCGAAGGCGAGGGGGCCATCGATGATGGCGCCCTTGATCTGACCGCGATCGGCCATCTTCGACAGCGCCGCGGCGTCCATGCTGGAGGCAAGGTCGGGATTGACGTTCTCCACCGCCGACAAAATCGCGATCTTCGGATTGGCGACGCCGATCGAATGCGCAAAGCCGATGGCGTTGTTGAGGATGTCCATTTTGTCCTTCAGCAGCGGCATGATGTTGACCACAGCGTCGGTCACCATCAGCGGCTTGTGATAGGCGGGCAGGTCGAACCAGAACACGTGGCTCATGCGCCGGCCGGTGCGCAGGTTGGCGTCGCGCGACACCACGGCGCCGAGCAGTTCGTCGGTATGCTGCGAGCCCTTCATCAGCGCGTTGGCTTCACCGGCGCTGACCAGCGCCACCGCGGCGCGCGACGACAGGACGGGATCGTCCTCCGCCTCGACGCAGCGGATGCCGTCGAGCGACATCTTCAGCGCGTCGGCACAGGCCTGGATGCGCTGGCGCGGCCCGACCAGAACCGGATCGATGATGCCGTCGTCGCGCGCGGCGAGCGCGGCGGCGAGAGAATCGTTGGAGCAGGGATAGGCGACCGCGACCGCGAGGCGGCCTTTGCCGCGCGCTGCCGCCTCGAGCGCGTCGAGCCTTGGAAATGTCTGCGTTGGCATCAGGTGCTTTCCGGATGGGTGAGGGTGGCGGCGAGCGCCTTGGCTGCGTTTTGCAGCACCGGCAGCTTGGTCAGGATTTCGGTGTATGACATCCGCGTCACCGGCGCCTGAATGGCGAGTGCCGAAACGCACACTCGCGAGCGGCCTTTTTGCTGAAAGATCGGCACCGCGAGACAGACGAGACCCGACAGATATTCCTCGCGGTCGAGCGCGTAGCCGTCGCGGCGCACTTCGGCGAGTTCGCGCAGCAGCACGTTACGGTCGATGACGGTGTTGTCGGTGTGCCGGTCGAACGGCATTTCGTTGATGATGAGATCGCGCTTAGCGGGCTGCATGAATGCCATGAACAGCTTGCCGCTCGCCGAGCAGTAGGCCGGCACTTTCGAGCCTTGCTGGAAGGTGATGCGCAGCGGCCATTTGGTTTCGACGCGGTCGAGATAGATGACCTGCGTGCCGTCGAGGATGGTGAGGTTGCAGGCCTCGCCGACCTCCTGCACCACGCGGCGCAGGATTTCGTGGCGCAACGCGCCGCCCGGTTTGTTCGACAGGATCGAGAACGCGAGCTGCGAGGCACGCGCTGCGAGTTCGTAGCGGCGGCCGTCCGGTGTTCGCTGCAACAGGCCTGCGCTCTCGAGCGAGCCAAGCCAGCGATGCATCGTCGGTTTCGGAACGCCGATGCTAGTGGCCAGTTCGGCAAGTGTCGCCGGATGCTGCAATCCCGCGACAGCTTCCAGCAGACCCAACGGTTTCAAGGCGCCAAAGAGTTCGTTCATGCTCCCCCTTTACACGTTTATTCCGTAAAATGAAACATCAAATCAGAAAAAATGAGATATCCGTTGCATCCGGGGAAGGGTCATGCCACTTGTCTCCCTCGAAATCAATGGCCCTCACGCCGTCGTGTGGGCCCCAAGGAAGGGCACCCCCCATGAAAATGACCACGGAAGAAGCCTTCGTGAAGGTTCTGCAGATGCATGGCATCGAGCATGCGTTTGGCATCATCGGCTCGGCGTTCATGCCGATCTCGGATCTGTTTCCTCAGGCCGGCATCACCTTCTGGGACGTCGCCCACGAGACCAATGGCGGCTTGATCTGCGACGGCTACACCCGCTCCACCGGCAAGATGGCGATGGCGATCGCGCAGAACGGCCCCGGCATCACCGGCTTCGTCACCCCGATCAAGACCGCGTACTGGAATCACACGCCGATGTTGCTGGTCACGCCGCAGGCGGCGAACAAGACCATCGGGCAGGGCGGCTTCCAGGAAGTCGAGCAGATGGCGATGTTCCGCGACATGGTCTGCTATCAGGAAGAAGTGCGCGATCCATCGCGCGTCGCCGAAACGCTGAACCGCGTGATCATGAAGGCAAAGCGCCTGTCGGCTCCGGCGCAGCTCAATATTCCGCGCGATTTCTGGACGCAGGTTATCGACATCGAATTGCCGGCGATCGTCGATTTCGAGCGTCCCGCGGGCGGCCATATCGCGGTGGCGGAAGCGGCGAAGCTGCTGTCGGAAGCGAAATTCCCGGTCATTCTGTCCGGCGCGGGCGTCGTCATCGGTGGCGCGATTCCGGAGTGCGTGGCGCTCGCCGAGCGTCTCGACGCGCCGGTGTGCAACAACTACCAGCACAACGATTCCTTCCCGGGCAGCCATCGCCTTGCGGTCGGCCCGCTCGGCTATAACGGCTCGAAGGCTGCGATGGAGCTGGTCGCGAAGGCTGACGTCGTGCTCGCGCTCGGCACCCGCCTCAATCCGTTCTCGACGCTGCCGGGCTACGGCATCGACTACTGGCCGAAGAACGCCAAGATCATCCAGGTCGACATCAACCCGGACCGTATCGGCCTGACCAAGCCGGTCGCCGTCGGTATCTGCGGCGATGCCAAGCAGGTCGCCAAGAGCATTCTCGCGCAGCTTTCGCCGGCCGCCGGAAATGCGGGCCGCGAGGAGCGCAAGGCGCTGGTGCACCAGACCAAGTCGAAGTGGCTGCAGACGCTCTCCAGCATGGATCACGAGGATGACGATCCGGGCACCTCGTGGAACAAGGATGCGCGCGTGCGTGACAAGGATCTGATGTCGCCGCGTCAGGCATGGCGCGCGATTCAAGCCGGCCTGCCGCGCGAGGCCATCATCTCCAGCGACATCGGCAACAACTGCGCGATCGGCAACGCCTATCCGTCGTTCGAGGAGGGCCGCAAGTATCTCGCCCCCGGCCTGTTCGGTCCGTGCGGCTACGGCTTCCCGGCGATCATCGGCGCCAAGATCGGCAATCCGGATACGCCCTGTGTCGGCTTCGCCGGTGACGGTGCGTTCGGTATCTCCATGAACGAGATGAGCTCGGTCGGCCGCGAGGAATGGCCCGGCATCACCATGGTGATCTTCCGCAACTATCAGTGGGGCGCGGAGAAGCGCAACACGACGCTGTGGTACGACAACAACTTCGTCGGCACCGAGCTCGATCGCAATCTGAGCTACGCCAAGCTCGCCGAGGCGTGCGGCCTCAAGGGCGTGGTGGTGAAGACACAGGAAGAACTGACCAACGCCCTGCGCCAGTCCTGCGAGGACCAGAAGAAGCGCATCACCACCTTCATCGAGGTGCTGCTCAACCAGGAGCTGGGCGAACCGTTCCGCCGCGACGCCATGAAGAAGCCCGTGCGCGTCGCCGGCATCAAGCGCGAGGACATGCGCCCGCAGAAGATCGCGTAACCCAGAGAGCGATTGGTCCTGCCGGCCAATCGTACCCTTGAGCGGCTGCCTTCCCGGCAGCCGCTTTTTTTATGCGTTATTTCTCCGCCAGAGCCGGCGAGGGCACCCGCGCCGGCTTGTCGCCGAGTTGAGCGGCGATGTATTGCGCAAGCTGTTCGGCGGCGTCGGACACGCCCTCGCGCTTGCGATGCATGACGAGCTCGATCGGTGGCAGCTTCGGCAGCCCGTCGCGTTCGTCGAGACAGCGCACCCCCGGCGTCACCGCACAGCGCGGAAACACCGAGACCGCAAGCCCGGCGAGGACGGCGGCCTGCAAGCCGGCGATGCTGTCGCAGACCGAGCGGACCGACCATTGCAGGCCGGCCGTGCCGAGCGCCTCCAGCGCATGATGGCGATAGACGCTGCCTTGCGGCAGCACCGCCAGCGGCAGCGGCTTGCGATTCTCCGGTTTGCTGTCGGCGCCGGCGACCCAGACCAGCGGTTCGTGGCGGACCAGTTCACCACGCCGGAATTCCGGCTGGTTGGTCATCAACGCGATGTCGATCTCGCCGCGCTCCAGCGCCGCATGCAGGTGGACGCTGCGGGTGCAGCGCAGTTGAATCTCCACATTGGGGTGGGAGCGAGAAAAGCTGCCGAGCACGTCGGGCAGGATGTAGGAGGCGTAGAGGTCCGGCGTGCCCAGCGTCACATGTCCGGCGATATCCGGCGCGGCGAAGCGTTCGCGCGCCTCGTCGTTGAGGCGCAGCATCGCGCGGGCGAATTCGAGCAGCACCTCGCCGTCACGCGTCAGGCTGAGCTGGCGGCGGTTGCTGTCGAACAGGGTGCGGCCGAGGTTCTCCTCAAGCCGCTTCATCTGGTGGGTGATCGCGGGCTGGGTGCGGCCGACCTTCTTGCCGGCGGAGGTCAGCCCGCCGGTATCGATGATGGCGACAAATGTTCGCAGCAGCGCAATGTCGAGGTCGTGGCTCAATGATAAATCCCGCGAATGATGACGATGCACATTATCAATTTCGTTGCGGGAATGGCAGCCTGTAGCATCTGCCAAATTACAGCCCTGCCAGAATTCCTCAAACCGGACAAAGAGCCGGCATCTGGCGGCGGAACAAATTGGGATGGAAACGACTGGGAGGAACTATGACGGTCATGCGGAACCAGGCGAGCCGGCTCGTCCTGTTGATCATCTGTCTTATGTATCTCATCTTTTATGTCGATCGAGTGAATATCTCGACGGCAGCGCCGATCATGCAGCAGGATCTCGGCCTGACTGCGACTCAGCTTGGCATCGCGTTCTCTGCTTTTGCTTATCCCTACGCCTTCTTCCAGATCGCCGGCGGCTGGCTCGGCGACCGCCTCGGGCCGCGCACGATGCTGGCGCTGTGTGCGGTGCTGGTGGGCATTGCGACGATATGGAGCGGTATGGTCGGCGGCCTTGCGTCGCTGTTCATGGCGCGCCTCGTCCTCGGCATCGGCGAGGGACCGGCGTTCCCGACCGCGACACGCGCGCTGTCGAACTGGATGCGGCCTGACCAGCGCGCCTTCGCGCAAGGCATCACCCATGCATTCTCGCGGTTCGGCAATGCGGCGACGCCGCCTCTGATCGCCGCCATCGTCGTCGCCTTCTCATGGCGCGATTCCTTCTATTTTCTCGGCGCCATCAGCCTGCTCTGGGCGGTGCTCTGGTTCGCCTACTTCCGCAACGATCCGCGCGAGCATTCCGCGATCACCCCGGCTGAGCTGCAGGGCCTGCCGCCGGCGACGGTGGTGGCCACCCGCAAATCCGTGCCGTGGGGACCGCTGCTCAAGCGCATCATGCCGGTGACGCTGACCGACTTCTGCTACGGCTGGATCCTGTGGCTCTATCTCAACTGGCTGCCGTCCTTCTTCCTTCATGAATACAACATGAATATCAAGAAGTCGGCGCTGTTTGCCGCGGGCGTGTTCTTCGCCGGCGTGGTGGGCGACACCGTTGGCGGCCTGCTCAGCGACCGCATCCTGAAGAAGACCGGCGATGTCGGCAAAGCCCGGGTCAGCGTCATTGTCCTTGGGTTCCTCGGCTCGTTCTGCTTCATGTTGCCGATCGTGTTTGTCCACGATCTGACGATAGTCTCGGTCTGCCTCAGCGCCGCCTTCTTCTTCGCGGAACTGATCGTTGCGCCGATTTGGGCCATTCCCATGGATATCGCGCCGGAATATTCCGGTAGCGCCAGCGGGTTCATGAATTTCGGGTTCGGCATGGCCGGCATTATTTCTCCGGTTGCGTTCGGCTATGCGATCGACCTGACCGGACGATGGGACGTGCCGTTTATCGGCTCGCTTGCTTTCCTGCTGATCGGTGCAATGCTGGCGCTGACATGCAAGCCGGGCCAGCGGTTCGTCGATATCCGTAACATTGGCGCGGTGCCGAGCCCGACACCGGCCTGAACGAAATAACGCTCCGCATCGTGCCGGCGATAGTCCGGCAGGATGCGGGCATCACTTGATGAATGGAGCGAGCCATGAGTGCTGTTGTGGAAATGAAAAGCGCGATGTCGGACGCGCAGCAAATCGCCGCCGATCTGATGCGGCGTGCGAGGGCTGCGCAGCAGGTCTTCGCCGAGGCCGATCAGGCCCGTGTCGATGAGGCGGTCCGTGCGATCGCATGGTCGCTCTACAAGCCGGAGCACGCCAGGAAGCTCGCCGAGCTCGCGGTGCAGGACACCGGCCTTGGCAACGTGCCCGACAAGATCATCAAGAAGCAGCGCAAGACCTTCGGTGCGCTGCGCGATCTGTTGCGCGTCAAGTCGGTCGGCGAGATCGAACGCGACGAGAAGAAGGGCATCGTGAAGTTCGCCAAGCCGATGGGCGTGGTCGGCGCGATCACGCCGTCAACCAATCCCGGCGCGACGCCGGTCAACAAGGCGCTGCTCGCGCTCAAGGGCCGCAACGCCATCATCGTCGCGCCGTCGCCGCTCGGCTACCGCACCACCGAGATGGTAGTCAATTTCATGCGCGATGGTCTTGCGCAGATCGGCCTGCCGAAGGATCTCGTGCAGATCCTGCCGTCGCCGGTCACCAAGGATACCACGCAGGCGCTGATGGAGGCGGTCGATCTCGTCGTCGTCACCGGCTCGCAGGATAACGTCCGCCGCGCCTATCGCAGCGGCACCCCGGCGATCGGCGTTGGCGCCGGCAACGTGCCGGTGATCATCGACGAGACCGCCGATCTCGATGCCGCCGCGGAGAAAATCCGTGACTCCAAGATCTTCGACAACGCCACCTCGTGCTCGTCTGAAAACGCGGTGGTGATCGTCGATGCGGTCTATGACAAGGCGATCGCGGCGCTGAAGCGGGCGGGCGGCTATCTCGCCAATGGCGAGCAGAAGGCGAAGATCCAGAGCGAACTGTGGAAGAACGGCAAGCTCAACCGCCATCTGATCGCGCGCGGCATGGATGTGCTGGTCAAGGGCTTCGAGTTGCCGGCCGATGCGGCCTCGTCGAAGTTCATCCTGGTCGAGGAGACCGGGATCGGCCCGCAGTATCCGCTGTCCGGCGAAAAGCTCGCGCTGGTACTGACGGTCTATCGCGCTTCCGACTTCAAGGCGGCCAAGGAGACGATCCGCAAGATTCTGGACTTCCAGGGCCGCGGCCACTCGATGGGTCTGCACACCACCAACATGGCGCGGGCGCGCGAGCTTGCCGAAGAGTTGCCGGTGGTGCGCGTGCTGGTGAACTTCGCTCACACCTTCGGCAATGGCGGCGGCTTCAACAGCGGCCTCGAATTCACCCTGACCATGGGCTGCGGCTCCTGGCAGAAGAACAGCATCTCGGAAAACCTGAACTACAAGCATTTCCTCAACATCACCCACCTTGTCGTGCCGATCCCGGAGGACAAGCCGTCGGAGGAAGAGCTGTTCGGGCCGCACTGGGCGAAATACGGACAATAGGACAAACGCGATGAATCTCGAGGAATATGCAGCCAAGCAGCATGTCCTGGCACCGGCCGGCGTTCCCATTCCGAAGGGAATGGTTTGCAGCACGCCGGAACAGGCTTATCAGGCGGTCGCCGCCATCGGCCCGTCGGTAGTGAAAGCGCAGGTGCCGACCGGCAAGCGCGGCAAATCCGGCGGCATCAAGATGGCCGACACCCCGCATGACGGCGCCGATGCCGCACGCGGCATCATCGGCATGACCATCTCCGGCAACCGCGTCGAACGGGTGCTGATCGAGCAGCGTTGCCCGATCGCGCGCGAACTCTATGCAGCCGTGCTGGTCGATGTGGTCAGCCGCGCGCCGCTGGTGCTGTTCTCGACCGAGGGCGGCATGGACATCGAGGAGGTCGCCGAGCGCACGCCCGATGCGATCCGGCGCCATGTCGTCGATGTGAAGAAGGGCTTCACCAAGGCCGACGCCACGGCGTTGCTTGCGGGTCTTGATCTTGGCTCGTCGAGCGATGCGGTCGGCGACGTGCTGGTCAAGCTCTACGAGGTGTTCCGTGCCAAGGACGCCGAACTGGTCGAGATCAATCCGCTGGCGCTGCTCGAGGGCGGCAATGTGGTGGCGCTCGACTGCAAGTTCTCGCTCGACGATGCCTCCGCCGTCCGCCAGCCAGATCTGGCCAAGGTGGCGTCGCCGCCGAAGCTGACGGCGCTGGAGGAGCGTGCCGCGGCGCACGGCCTCAAGTTCATCCAGCTCGACGGCAATGTCGGTCTGCTCGCCAACGGCGCGGGTCTCACCATGACCACGATGGACGTGATCGATCACTTCGGTGGCCGTCCGGCCAACTTCCTCGAGATCGGCGGCGAAGCCTACACCAAGGCCGAGGTCGCGCTCGATCTCGTGCTGTCGAATCCCGGCGTGAAAAGTCTGGTCGTTAATTTCTGCGGCGCATTCGCACGCACTGATGTGATGGCGGACGGCGTGGTCCGGGCGTGGGAGACGCTGAAGCCGAATGTTCCGGTGTTCTTCTCGATCCACGGCACCGGCGAGGATGAAGCCGTCAAGCTTGTACGCGAGCGGCTTGGAATTGAACCCTATGATCTCATGGAAGATGCCGTGAAGGCGGCTGTCGAGGCAGCACAATGATTTATCGACGCGGACAAAAGGTCCTGGTTCAGGGCATCACCGGCAAGCAGGGCACATTCTGGACCGAGAAGATGATGGAGATGGGCACCGAAGTGGTGGCCGGCGTCAATCCGAAACGCGCCGGTGAAACCACGCTTGGCGTGCCGATCTTCGCGTCGGCGGTCGAGGCGGCGAAACACACCCGCTGCGACGTCTCGGTGATCTTCATCCCGCCGAGCATGGCCAAGGACGCCATGATCGACGCGATCGATGCCGGTGTCGGCACCATCGTCGCACTGACCGAGCACATCCCCGGCCATGACGTGCTGGAGATTTTCGCGCGGCAGAAGAATTCTGGCAGCCGGATCGTCGGGCCGAACACCGCGGGCATCGTCACGCCGGGCGAAGGCTTCGTCGGCATCATGCCAGGCCACAACCCGAACATCTTCATGCATGGCAATGTCGGCGTGATCTCGCGCAGCGGCAGCCTCGGCACGTTGATGTGCCTCAACCTGACCCGCGCCGGACTTGGCCAGTCGGCCTTCATAGGTATCGGCGGCGATCCGATCATCGGTACCACCACGCGCGACGCGCTGGAGGCGCTCGACCGCGACGCGCACACCGAGCGCATCGTGCTGGTCGGCGAGATCGGCGGCGCGATGGAAGAAGACGCGGCGGAATATGCCCGCGGCATGAAGAAGCCGATCGTTTCCTTCATTGCCGGCCGTTCCTCGCCGCCGGACAAGAAGATGGGCCATGCCGGCGCCATCGTCACCGGCGGCCGCGGCGGCTATGCCACCAAGCGCGCGGCGCTGGAGAAGGCGGGGGTCCGGGTCGCCGACACCCCGGCCCAGGTCGCCGAATATCTCGCGGATGCGGCCGTGCCGGCCTGAGCCGGACTATCCTCAAAAGCATCGGGCGCGCATGGCGTGCCCGATGCGCCTTCCATTTTATTATTCCGGGTGTCTAAGCCTCCCGCCGACTTCGGCGCAGGCTCTCGCGTTTTGCGCACTGCCGCATTTTAACGTGTCGTTAGCATCTCGCACGCGCCGCGCGCCCATGCGCGCCGTTGACGCGGTACGATGTTAACTGAAGGTTTTCCAATTCCTGCCTAGCATGACAGCGCGGCTATTCTGCTGCGCGATCTTCAATGGAAGATGAGACGTGGAAATTTTTGCGGCAACCGTACTTCTCTTTCAGGTCGCCGCCGTCACGAAGGATGTCGCTCTCATCTGCAAGTAAGCCCAAAGCCCCTGCGATAATCGCAATGACTCGTGTTTGAAGGGACTGACATGCTCGGTTGGATCAAGAAAGTGAAGACCCCTGGCTGGGTCAAGAAAATGAAGGTGCCCGGCTGGATCAAGAAATTGAACATGTTCGCCTGGGTGAAGCACGTCGGCGTGTCCTGGAAGGTGCAGATCGGTCCCGCTTTTCTGATCGCCTCTCTTGTCGGCCTTGGCATGTACTCCCTGAACACGCTGCAGACCAACCAGATGGCCGCCGACGACCTGATGTCGGGTGCGGTGCGTCAATCCGAATTGATCAACGAGCTGACCACTGTGACCTGGGCGGCGCATGCCAACCTGTATCGCCTCATCGGCACGGCCGTGAGCGAGAAGGACGCAAAGAAGGTGCAGGGCTTCGCGCTGGATTCCACGGCGGCGCTTGGCCGGGTCTCCGATGCAGTGATGGCGCTGGAGACCGTGCCGGAATCGCGCTCGGCAGTGAAAAGCGAGGATATGGCGAAGCTGAAGGACGCGGTCGCAAACTATATCAAGCAGGCCAAGGGGGTTGTCGAAAAGACCAGCGAGGCCGGCACCGACATTCAACTCCTCAAGGGTGTCGAGAACCAGTTCTCGGTCGTCTCCCGTCTTGCCGAAGACCTGATGTCGACGAGCAGCACGCGCAAGAGCATTGAGATCGGCAATTCCCAGCTTCGCCTTGAAGAGCAGCAGCAGACCCTGCAGATGGTGCTCGGCGTGGTGGCGGTGATCGGCCTTCTGTTCTCGTTCGGCATCGGCCGCAGCATTTCGCGCCCTGTGGTGGCGATGACCAGGGCGATGCGTGAGCTTGCCGCCGGCGATCTGTCGGTGCAGTTGCCCGGTCTCAATCGTCGCGACGAGGTTGGCCAGATGGCCCGCGCGGTGGAGGAATTCAAGGTGCAGGCGGTGGCCAAGGCCGAGCAGGAGGCCGCCGAGCGCGAGGTCAAGAACCGCGAACTCGCCGTGACCCGCAAAGCCGAGCTGCACGATCTTGCCGAGCGTTTCGAGAACGCTGTCGGCAACATCATCGAGAATGTCAGTTCGGCATCGAACAATCTGGAAAATTCGGCCGTTGTCCTGACCAAAAGCAGCGCGGCAACCCAGGAATTGAGCGCCGTCGTGGCGGCTGCCTCGGAAGAGACCTCGAGCAACGTGCAGTCCGTCGCCTCGGCGACCGAGGAGATGGCGGCCTCCGTCAGCGAGATCGGACGACAGGTCCACGATTCCAACCGCATCGCGTCCGAAGCTGTGACGCAGGCCGAGCAGACCGACGCGCGTATGATCGCGCTGTCGGAGGCGGCGAGCCGGATCGGCGACGTCACCATGCTGATCACCACCATCGCGGGACAGACCAACCTCCTAGCGCTCAACGCCACCATCGAGGCGGCGCGTGCCGGAGAGGCTGGTCGCGGCTTTGCCATCGTGGCGCAGGAAGTCAAGGCGCTGGCGGCGCAGACCACCAAGGCGACCCACGAGATCAGCACCCAGATCGCGGCGATGCAGGAAGCGACCCAGGAATTGGTGGTGGCCATCAAGGAGATCACCGGCACCATTACCCGCGTCTCGGAGATCGCCTCGACGATTGCCGCTTCTGTCGAACAGCAGGGTGCGGCGACGCAGGAGATTTCCAACAACGTCCAGCAGGCGGCGGTCGGCACCAGCCGTGTCGCCAGCTCGATCGCGGACGTGCATCGCAGCGCGGGCGATACCGGCTCGGCGTCATCGCAGGTGCTGTCGGCCGCGCAACTGCTCTCGAGCGAGAACAAGCGTCTCAAGAGCGAGGTCGAGAAGTTCCTTGAGACCGTGCGCGCCGCGTAAAGCTAACGGCGGGCGCGAGAGCGCGATACGTTTGCCATGATCCGTCATGCCCGGCTTTATGCCGGGCATCCACGTCTTGAAAGCATCGTTAGTTCAGAAACGTGGATAGCCGGGGATAGGCGAGCGAAGCGACGCCGTTCTTCGAACGGCTACGCCCGGCCATGACGACGATATTCATGCGCTACGCCAGTGCGTCCGCCGCGTCCTTGATCGCGCCATAGATCTCGTCGAGATCATCCGCCGTCACGCAATAGGGCGGCATCACATAGATGGTGTTGCCGAGCGGGCGGATCAGAAGGTCGCGCGCGCCAAAGAAGGCGAGCAGGCTCGGGCCGACATTGGCGAGATAGCCCGCATCCTTCACCTTGAGATCGAGCGCGGTGATGGTGCCCGCCTGCCGCACATTCTCGAACCGGGCGTCATCGCGGAAGCTTGCGATCGCCTGTTCCTGCATCTCCACCACCGTCTCCAGTTGCTGGTGCGTGGCCTCCGCCTGCCACAGCCTCAGATTGGCGGCGGCGGCGGCGCAGGCCACCGGATTGGCGGTGTAGGAACTGGAGTGGAAGAAAGTCTTGGTGCGATCTGTCGAATAATGTGCGTCGAAGATCGGCGCGCTGCATAGCGTCACCGCGAGCGGCAAGGCACCGCCGGTGAGGCCTTTGGAATAACAGGCGATGTCCGGTGCGATGCCGGCCTGCGCGCAGGCGAACAGCGTTCCGGTGCGGCCCCAGCCGGTCATCACCTCGTCGGCGATGAACAGCACGTTGTGGATTGCGCAGATGCGTCGCAGCTCGGCCAGCACGGAGGCGGGATACATCAGCATGCCGCCGGCGCCGAGTACCAGCGGCTCGACGATGAACGCCGCAGGCGTCTCGCGCTGGCAGATCGTCTCCAGCGCATCGAGTGTGTCCTGTTCACGGCCTGATGCGGGGAAGGGCACGCGGCTGACGTCGAACAGCAGCGGCTCGTAGGCGGCGTTGAACACGCCGCGCGCGCCGACCGACATCGTGCCCACGGTGTCGCCGTGATAGGAATGCTCCATCACCACGATGCGGCTGCGCGGCTCGTCGATGTTGCGCCAGTAGCCGAGCGCCATTTTCAGTGCGACCTCGACGCTGGTCGATCCGCTGTCCGAAAAGAACACGTGCTTGAGATTATCCGGCACGAGCTTCAGCAGTCCGCTGGCGACCTCCTCGGCGGGCGGATGGGTTTGGCCGGCGAAGATGATCTGGGTCAGCTCGCCCGCCTGGTGCTGGATGGCGCGCACAATGTCGGGATGGCAATGGCCGTGCGTCACCACCCACCACGAGGCGATGGCATCGATGATGCGGCGTCCGTCCGCGGTGTAGAGATAGGCGCCGCGCCCACGCACGATCTTCCGCATCTCGTCATGCAGCGCATGCTGCGTGAACGGGTGCCAGATCGGAGATGCCGGTCGCGTGGTCATAGTTGAAAATCGTCCGTGTTGAAGGCGTTCTGGAATGCCGCGCGCAGCGTGTCGCGCGACAGCGGCGAGAGCCATGGCAGGGTGCCGAGCCGGCGCACCGCGCCGATCTCGCAGATGATGCCTTCGCTCTCGGCGTTGGGCTCGCCGATGAAGGCGATGCCGAGCAGGGGAATGCCGCGCTGCTTCAGGGCTTCAATCGAGAGCAATGAGTGATTGATGGTGCCGAGCGCGGTGCGGGCGCACAGCACCACCGGGCGGCGCCAGCGTGCGAACACATCTATATAAAGTGTGCGGCGGTCGAGTGGCACCATCAGGCCGCCGGCGCCTTCGATCACCAGCGGACGCTTGGTGTCGGGTGGCGTCAGCGCATCGACATCGATGGTGATGCCATCGAGCCGGGCGGCGAGGTGGGGCGAGGCGGGTGTGACGAGGCGATAGCGCTCGGGCAGGATGCGTTCTTGCGGAAGCCCGCCAAGCCGCGCCACGGTCTGCGTGTCGGTCTCGTCCTCCAGCCCGGCCTGCACCGGCTTCCAGTAATCCGCGCCAAGGAAATCGGCGAGGCCCGCGGCAAAAACCGTCTTGCCGATATTGGTATCGGTGCCGGTGACGACGATGTGCTGGGTCATTCGGCAAGACTCGCGGCTTCCTCGGCAAGCGCGTCGAGCATCGCTCGCACCTTGCTTTCATCGACATTGAGCGTCAGCGAGATGCGCAGCCGCGCGGTGCCGGCGGGCACCGTCGGCGGCCGGATGCCGCGAATGTCGAAGCCGCGTTTCTGCAAAGCGGCGGCGAGCGTCATGGCGCGGGCGTTGTTGCCGACGATATAGGGCAGGATCTGCGAGCCGGACGAGCGCCAGCTATTGCGCGCGCCGATCTCGCGATTGGTGAAGGCGATCAATTCCTGCAAACGGTGTTGCCGATCCGGCTCCTCCTGTAGGACGCACAATGCTTCGCGCACCGCCACCGCCATCAGCGGCGAGGGGGCGGTGGCGAAGATGAAGGGCCGGCAGCGGTTGATGATGAAATCGCGCAGCACCTTCGTGCATGTCACCAGCGCGCCCACCGCGCCGAGCGCCTTGCCGCAGGTGTGCACCACCACGACATTGTCGGCATGTCCGTGCGCGGCGGTGAGGCCGCGTCCATTCTCGCCATAGACGCCGGTGGCGTGCGCCTCGTCGACGACAAGGAACGCGTCGTGCCGTTCGGCGATGGCGAGAAGATCGGCGAGCGGCGCGAAGTCCCCGTCCATGCTGTAGATGCTTTCGACCACGAGCCAGGGCCGGCCCTTGCCGCCGTCCTCGCGCCATTGCCGGATCGCGGTCTCAAACGCGCTTGCGTCGTTGTGCGTCGCCTCGCGCGTCTCGGCGCGACTCGCCTTGGCGCCTTCGCGGATGCTGGCGTGGACGAGGTCGTCGAGCACGATCAGGTCGCCGCGCTGCGGCAACGCGGTCAGCACCGCGAAATTGGCGATATAGCCGCTGGAGAAGAACAGCGCCGCCTCCGCGCCGAAGAAGCGCGCGGCCTCGGCTTCAAGCTGTTCGTGCTCTTCACAATTGCCGCGCAGCAGCCGCGAGCCGCCGGCGCCGATCGGCGTGCCGGCCTCCAGCGCCGCGATCACCGCCTGTTTCATGCGCGGCGCATTCGCCAGCGCGAGATAGTCGTTGGAGGCGAAGTCGATGCCGGCGCGAGGGGCAAGGCTGCGCAACCGGTCGTCGCGTTCCAATGCCCGCAATGCGGAGAGATAACGTTCGCTCATGTTTCGTTCTGAAACGGACATGATGAGTTCCGGTGACGGCCCGATTGTCAGGACAACGGACTTGTGAGCTGATTACGATGTGGCCGCAAGCCGCGCAATGCATCCTTGGGCGACCAATTCGGCAGGGTGGCCAGCCGGAATTCTGGAGGTGGAGGTCATATTTAGAGCGATCCGGCTCTATTTAGAACGATTATGATTTGGGGTGGAGCGCCTTTCTTCCATCTTTAAAGCATGATACCGGCTGTCATGACGTAAAGCCTGATCTCGATCCTGAAATCGCTCCTGCTGCGATGGTCGAATGGCTGGGTTGTGACAACCCATGCGGTCAAGATACCGCATTATCGAACTCGATCCGCGATTGGGCCGAAGTATGAAAACATTGCGTGTTCTGGTGACGTGGCTGGCGTGTGTCGTGATCGGAGCCTCCGGTTCGCCGCTTCTGGCACAACAGATTCCTCAATCCCAACCGGCCCAATCCCAGACCACGGCACCGGTCGCCGCGCCGGCACCGGTCGCGACCCCTGCACCGGCCACGGCCGCTACTCAGGCGCCGGTGTCCGCAGAACCCACCGTCATTTCCACCGATGGCAAGATGTCCAAGGGACCGACGGTGACGGTGCACGAGCTTTCGCCGTGGTCGATGTTCATGTCAGCCGACATCGTCGTGAAGGCGGTGATGATCGGTCTCGCCTTCGCCTCGCTGGTGACGTGGACGGTCTGCTTCGGCAAGATGCGCGAGCTTCATGTCGCCCAGCGCCGCCTGCGGAATGCGCTGGCGGCGATCCATGACTTGCGCTCGCTCGCCGAGGCGCGCGTTGCGCTCGGATCGCAGAAGAGCCTCCTTGCCGCGTTTCTTGGCGCGGCGATCCATGAGCTTCGCCTGTCGAGCGGCATCGCCACCGATGCCGGCATCAAGGAGCGCGCGGCATCGAGCTTCGCTGAACTCTCCCGCGCCGAGGCACGCCGCATGCGTCTCGGCATGGGGCTGCTCGCGACCATTGGTGCGACCGCGCCGTTCGTCGGCCTGTTCGGCACCGTGTGGGGCATCATGAACAGCTTCATCGGTATTTCGAAATCGCAGACCACCAATCTCGCCGTGGTCGCGCCCGGCATTGCCGAGGCGCTGCTCGCCACCGCGCTCGGTCTCGTCGCCGCCATTCCCGCCGTCATCATTTACAACCACTTCTCGCGCGTCACGAAGAAGTATCTCGAGATGGTCGGCCAGGCCTCCGGCGCCAGCGCGCGTCTGCTCTCGCGCGATCTCGACCGCAGCCATGGCAGCGCCGTTTCGCACGCCGCGGAATAACGGAGAACGCGATGGGCGTGACGTTTACAGATGTGGATGACGGCGACGATTTCAGCGAAACGCATGAAATCAACGTCACCCCGTTCATCGACGTCATTCTCGTTCTGCTGATCATCTTCATGGTGGCCGCGCCGCTGTCGACGGTCGATCTGCCGATCGATCTGCCGACCTCGACCGCGACGCCGCAGAAGAAGCCCGACAAGCCAACCTACGTCACCATCAAGCCGGATCTGGCGGTTGCGGTGGGCGAGACGTTTGTGAAGCGGGTCGATCTGGTGCGCACGCTCGACGCCAGCGGTGAGGGCAACAAGGATCGCCGCATCTTCCTGCGCGCCGACCGCACGGTGCCTTACGGCGAGATGATGGAAGTGCTCGAGATGTTGCGTCTCGGCGGCTACCTGAAGGTGGCGCTGGTCGCGCTCGAAGGCGTGCCCGAGGGAGCGCAGCAATCCGGTTCGGCTGCACCGTCCGCTCCGGCCGCCAAGCCGTAACCGGCGGTAGCGATCATGGTCAGTGATCTCTGGAAAAATCCCGCCAAACGCCTCTGGGTCTATGCCGCCCTCGCTGCGTTCATGCTGCATGCCAGCGGGGTTGCGTTCGCCATTGCCAATCTGCAGGGCGACGATCCGGATGAGGAGCTCGGCGCCGCCGGCATGGTGATCGGGCTCGAACTCGCATCCCCGCGTACCGAGCCGACCGATCTGCCGCCCGGTCCCGATGCCGATGCTTCGGCAGCATCGCCCTCGATCGTCGAGCAGAAGGCCGAGTTGAAGCCGACCGATCTGCCGCAGGACAAGCCGGTCGAGAGCGAGGACCCGGATCGCGTGGTGTCGCTGGATAAGGCAAAGGATCCGGCCGAGGAGGATCCCAATGTCACCGCCAAACAGGCGATGCCTTCGACGGAATCGGTCGCTTCCGAGGCCACGGCGATGCCGAGCGTCGAGAACACGCCGCCATCCGATCGTTCGGTGACGTTTGCGCAGGGGACCGGTGCGAGCAAACAACGCATCCGCACCACCTGGCAGAAGGAGTTGATGGCGCATCTCGACAAGCACAAGCGCTATCCGTCCGACCGCGGCCAGATGAATGTGGAGATCTTCGTCAGTTTCGTGCTTGACCGCACCGGCCACGTCCTGTCGGCAACCGTGGTGAAGGGCTCAGGCGATGCCGCCTTCGACGAGGCTGCGCTGGCGATGGTGCGGCGGTCGGATCCGGTGCCGCAGCCGCCGCCGCTGGTTGCGGATGAGGGGCTGAGCTTCACCCTGCCGGTGGTGTTCCGGTCCAAGGGCCACGGCTAGCGCTGCTCTATCAACGACGCCGTCATGGCCAGATTTATTCCGGCCATACACGCCCTGGCGGAAAGACGTCGATGCCCGGGACAAGCCCGGGCATGACGAATGATCGTTCCGTCAAAACAGAAAGACTCGCGTCAGGCATGATGCGAGCGGGGCGCACGCAGCGGCGTGCGATGCGTTCTCTTCGCCGACGATTTGGATTTCACCGCTCGCCGCTTCAGGGAGGCGGTGAGCTTTTTGCCACCGTGCTGCAGGTCTCTTGCCGTTCCCGCGGCGGCGCTGCGGCGGAGCGCGTCGCGCAGATCGCGCGGCACGCCGTGCTTTTTCAATAAATCGGCGAAGGCTTCGTCGGCGAGTTCCTGCAGCGTCGCCATCCGGTCGCGTTCCAGTTGGCGGAGGCCCTGCCAGGTCTCCTCATCGAACGCGATCAGCTTACGCATCGGCTTTTGACTTTCGCGGCTTCTGGTCCGGCGCGGTCGGGGCGGTCTGCGGCGCATCCTCTACGTTCAGTTCGGGGATATCTTCACGCTCGCGCGGCCGGTGTGCGGCGGAGGGACGCCAGTTGCGATGTTCGAGTTCATGACGGTCAATGCCCATCAGCTTGCCTTTCGCTGCCGCGCCTTGGAGCGCGTTGCCTTCTTGGCGACACGCTGCGGCGCGCGTGCGGGACGGCGCGCGGTTTTTGCTTCGCCCTTGAGGCTCTGGCGCAGCGCATCCATCAGGTTGATGACATTGCTTTCCTTGCGCGGCGCCGGTGCCTTGATCTTCTCGCCGCTGCGCTTGCGGTTGATCAGATCGGTCAGCACCGCCTCATAATGATCCTCGAAATGCTCTGGATCGAATTCGGTGGTTTTGGTCTCCACGATATGCCGGGCGAGGTCGAGCATCTCCTTGGTGATCTTGACGTCCTGGATCTCGTCGAAATACGCGCTCTCGTCGCGCACCTCATACGGGTAACGCAGCAGCGTGCCGACGATGCCTTTCTCCATCGGCTCCAGCGCAATGATGTGCTCGCGATTGGTCAGCACGACACGGCCGAGCGCGACCATATCCATGGCGCGGATGGTCTCGCGGATAACCGCATAAGCGTCGTGACCGACCTTGCCGTCGGGGACGATATAATAAGGGCGGATCAGGAAGCGGTTGTCGATCTCGCCGCGCGGCACGAACTCGTCGATGTCGATGGTGTGGGTGGATTCGAGCGCGATGTTCTCAAGCTCGTCCTTGCTGACCTCGATGTAGGTGTCGGTGTCGACCTTGTAGCCCTTGACGATATCCTCGGCCTCGACTTCCTCGCCGGTCTCGGCATCGACCTTGGCGTATTTGATGCGGTGGCCGGTGTTCTTGTTGATCTGGTTGAAGCTGATCTTCTCGGCGTCGGATGTCGCCGGATATAGGGCGATCGGGCATGTCACCAGGGACAGACGCAGGAAACCCTTCCAGTTCGCTCGCGGCGCCACGGCTTTACTCCACGCTACAGCACACGCGACTCAATCGGCGGCAGTTGGAATCGTTCCCGGAGCAGTTTTAGGCGAGGCGGCAAGCGGTTTCGGCGGGCCGCGGGCACCCAAAATGGTACTCTTTGCCGATAATGAACAAAACTGTGAAAAATTTACGAAAAATAAGCCAAACGATCCAGAAAACGCTCGTGGTTTCAATGTTTTAATCCGCTTCTGGTTCTCTGCTGAGTGTGGACTTTCGGTTACAGCATTTTGCTCTGCAATATGATCAAACACCGCCCATCGACTTCGTCCGAACTCACTAGAACTGATCTGGAGTAATCATGAAAAAGCTTCTTCTCGTCGCCGCCATCGCAGCTCTGAGCTCGACCTCGGTGCTCGCTGCCGACCTCGGCGCCCGCACCTACACCAAGGCGCCGGCTTACGTCGCGCCGATCTACAACTGGACCGGCTTCTACGTCGGTGCGCACATCGGCGGCGCCTTCAGCGGCAGCGACAGCTTCGCCACGGACAACCTCGCTGTGGTCGGCGCGCAGCGCGACGGCTCGTTCCTCGGCGGTGGCCAGATCGGTGCCGACTACCAGTTCGCTCCGAACTGGCTGGTTGGTGTTGAAGGCCAGATCAGCGGCCTGTCGGACAACCGTCGCACCTTCACCGACACCGCGTCGGGCAGCACCCTGCGTGACCGCAGCGACTGGCTGGCTTCGGTCACCGGCCGTCTCGGCTACACCTGGGGTCCGGGCCTGCTGTACGTTAAGGGCGGTGTCGCGTTCCGTGACGACAACGGTCTGACTGGCAACGGCGCCTTCCTGCCGGGCGTGACCGATCGCGATGCGACTGGCTACACCGTCGGCGGCGGCCTCGAGTACATGTTCGCCCCGGCCTGGTCGGCGAAGATCGAGTACCAGTACTACAACTTCGGCACCACCACCGCTGTGACCCCGGTCGCTGCCTTGTCTTACAAGGACGACCTGCACACTGTGAAGGCTGGTATCAACTACCACTTCAACTGGGGTGGCCCGGTTGTCGCCAAGTACTAAGTTGAACTGATCCTTCTGGATCGCGAAAAGGCCGGCGCAAGCCGGCCTTTTTTGTTCCGCACACCTTAAGCGGAGCCATTGTGCGAGGCCGGTCAGGGTGACCGCGCAGGAAGGGGTCAGAGACCGCCGCGATCCAGCGCCGCCAGCCGCTCGGCTTCGACAAGATCGTCCGTGGTGTTGGCGTTGAAGAACGGATCGTAGGGCTCGGTCGGCCAGCTTGCGGTGGCCGGGCCATGGCCGGCGATCCAGCGGCCGACGCCGCGCGCTTCGCCGCTCGCGAGTCCCTGACGTAGCTCCTCGCGCAGCGCCACGCTCCACAGCGCCACCACATGGTGCGACTGGCCGCCGGAGGCGGCGACCGCGATTGGCGCTCCGCTCTGGATCTGGGCCGCGTGCAAACGCGCCACCAGATCGCGCGGCAAGAACGGGCAGTCCGCCGCCGCGCTCAGCAGCCATTTTGCCTCCGGCCGGTGTGCCGCCGCCCAATCGAGACCGGCCAGCACCCCGGCCAGCGGGCCGACAAACCCCTCGATGGTGTCGGCCACCACCGGCAGGCCGAACGCGGCGAAGCGCGCCGGATCGCCATTGGCGTTGAGAACGAGGCCATCGCATTGCGGCGCAAGCCGCGCGATCACTCGCTCCAGAATGGTGTGGCCGCCGATTTGCCGCATCGGCTTGTCGCCGCCGCCCATGCGGCGCGCGAGCCCGCCCGCGAGCAGGACGCCGGGTATGGCGGGGATTTCATGTTTCAAAATTGCCGCCTTTGCGCTTGTCTGATCTTCCTGCATAAAAGCAAGGTCGGCGCCTTGTCCATGGCATGGTGGCGTCTGGCCGCCGGCTGCGAGGGCGTTGGCCATCGCGCTGCCGGATTTCTCCCGCGTGCCGGGAGGCAAGGATCAATGTAACCATTTTGGTTCGATGTCATACACGCAGCGTCAAATCGCCGAAGCAACCGGCGGCCGCGCGTGTTCTGGAGCAGGAAATGAAGCTGATCGGTCTGGCGGGATGGAGCGGCGCGGGAAAGACCACGCTGCTGTCGCGTCTGGTACCTTTGCTGATCTCCGAGGGCCTGCGGGTCTCGGTGATCAAGCATGCCCATCACAATTTCGATGTCGATGTGCCGGGTAAGGATTCCTGGGTGCACCGCAAGGCCGGCGCGACCGAGGTGCTGGTCACCTCCAGCAATCGCTGGGCGCTGATGCATGAACTGCGCGGCGACCGCGAACCGACGCTGCGCGATCTCATTCCGAAAATGTCGCCGGTCGATCTTGTCATCGTCGAGGGTTTCAAGCGCGACACTCATCGCAAGATCGAGGTGCATCGCGCTGCCAACGCCAAGCCGCTGCTGTTTCCGGACGATCCGCAGATCGTCGGTATCGCCACCGACGCCGCAGTCGAGACGCGGCTGCCGGTGGTGCATCTCGACGATATGCCGGCGATTGCCGCGCTGGTGAAGGCGTCGGCCGTCGATGTCGCGGATCTGCCGGCGCACGACATGGCGGGTGCCTGATCGCATGGCGCAGCTCACCGACGATTGTTTCGCATTCGGCGGACCGATGATGTCGGTCGACGAGGCGGTGGCGATGATCGCCGCGCGCATCGCGCCGGTGCAGGAAGTGGAAATGGTGCCGCTGGGCGAGGCCGACGGCCGCGTGCTGGCGGAGCCATTGATCGCGCGCTCGCCGCTGCCGCGCTTCGCCAATTCGGCGGTCGATGGCTATGCGGTGCGCAGCGCCGATCTGTCGCCGGATGCCGATCAGACCTTTCCCGTCATTGATCGGGTCGCCGCGGGTGCCAGCGCGCAGGCGCCGATCACGCCGCGCGCGGCGGTGCGCATCTTCACCGGTGCGCCGATGCCGCAAGGCGCCGACACCGTGTTCATGCAGGAGGACGTGCGCGTCCTGTCGGACGGGCAGGTGGTGCTGCCGCCCGGCCTGAAGGCTGGCGCCAATGTCCGGCTGGCGGGCGAGGATATCGCGGTGGGTGCCGCGGCGCTGCCGCAGGGCCGCCACCTGCGGCCGCAGGATATTGCGCTTGCCGCGGCGCTTGGCGCCACTGAACTCAAGGTACGGCGGCGGCCGCGCGTTGCGGTGTTCTCCACCGGCGACGAACTGGCGCTGCCCGGCACCGCGCCCGGTGCGGCGCAACTGTTCGATTCCAACCGCGTGATGCTGATGGCGATGCTGAGGCGGCTCGGCTGCGAGGTCAGCGATCTCGGCATCCTGCGCGACGATCGCGCCTCGCTCGGCCCGGCGCTGCGCGAGGCCGCGCGCGGTCATGATCTGGTGCTGACCTCGGGCGGGGTCTCGACCGGCGAGGAGGATCACGTCAAGGCGGCGGTGGACGGCGTCGGCTCGCTGGTGCTGTGGCGCATGGCGATCAAGCCGGGCCGGCCGGTGGCGATGGGCGTAATCGAGGGCGCGCCCTTCATCGGACTGCCGGGCAATCCGGCAGCAAGCTTTGTCACCTTCGTTTATGTGGTGCGGCCCGCGATCCTGGCGCTGTGTGGCGCGCCGCAGGAGATGCCGGTACCGATGATGGTGCGCGCCACCTTCAGCTACAGCAAGAAGAGCGGACGCCGCGAATACGTCCGGGCCAATGTCGCACGAGGCAAAGACGGCGCCTTCGAGGCAATGAAATTTCCGCGCGAGGGCGCGGGCCTGTTGTCGTCACTGGCGGAGACGATGGGCCTGATCGAACTGCCCGAGCAGGTCACCACTGTCCAGCCCGGCCAGCTGGTCGCGTTCTTTCCGTATACCGGCCTGTTGGCATGAGTGATGATCTGCCGTCCATGACCGTGCTCGATCTCACCGGGCTGAAATGCCCGCTGCCGGTGCTGAGGACCCGCAAGGTGCTCGGCACGCTGCCGCCCGGTGCGCGGCTCGCGGTGCGCTGCACCGATCCCATGTCGGTGATCGACATTCCGAATTTGATCCGCGAGACCGGTGATACGGTCGAGGTGAGGCGGGAGGACGATGACATCGTTTTCCTGATCGCGAAGGCGGCGCGGCCCGGCCAATAGCGGTCTCGCAAATAATCGGGCTTTGAGACGATCGCACGCAAGACGATTTTGCACAGAGCGGGCCGCGATGGTTTTGCCGTCGCGGCCCGAATGATTCGTGCGCTGGTTCGACGTGGAACAGCGCGGAACCAAATCGCCGCTGCATCGTTGTATTTCAGTGCCCGATAAATCCCCACATTTGCAGCGGAGTGTTTCAATGGATGACGTCATTGATCGCGTGATGAGCACGTTTGCCATGATGCGGAACGTTGACGGGCCAAGCCTTGAGCAATCGCGCTCGAAACTGCGCAGCTATATCGACACGCTGACGTCCGCGGGCCAGAACGACTCGCAGCGCCTTGCGGTGTACGGACTGGCTTACCTGCGCGAACTCCATGACGGTTCGCAGGACAGCAGCAGCGGCTGCTGAGGCATGACCTCAACAAAACAGGCCGGAATGGCGTTTAACTGCTCTTGACCGCGCCATATTTGGGTGGTTCCACGGTCGACATCAAAGCAGGGAGCGCTATTTTGGGACGTTGGACGGCCCCGGTCGTGCTGGTGCTCGCGCTTCTTGGCGCGGGCGCGATGATGGCTGCGATCGTGCTTGACGATTCCATGGGCGAGTTCTGGGCCGGGTTGTGGGCCGACTCGACCGAGCAAGCTACCGCCGATCAGGTTGCGGAGCCGGAAGAGCCGCCGTTGCAGGCCAACGCCGAATCCAAGGGCGACCGGCTCGCCGCGCCGAAAGTGTCCGATCCGGCCAGCCTCGCGCTCGAGACCGCGCGGCAGACGCTGCTGGTCCCGCCCAAGGAGGCCTGGATCGGCAAGCCGCCGCCGCCGAAGCCGACCACCGTGCTGCTCGACGACAGGCAGATCGCCAGCATCAAGCAGCGATTGCGACTGACGGAGGCGCAGGAGAAATACTGGCCGCCGGTGGAGCGCGCGCTCAAGGATCTCGTGCTGATGCTGCACGATCAGCGGCGCCAGCCGGTGGAGGCGCTCGATCCCGAGAATGAAACGGTCAAGCGGCTGCTCGCCGCCGCGGGTCCCTTCCTCAAGCAGTTGCGCGCCGATCAGAAAAACGAAATTCACGCGCTGGCGCGGATGGCGGGCCTTGCCAGCGCGATCCCGGCAGCGAATTAAAACGTGGATCATTCGCGCGAAGGCTGTCCGCTTTGGATCCGGGGCTGACGCTTAACCGCTCCCCACCAGCGCCACCACGCCGAGGATCATCACGCCGCAACCGACCAGCCGCCACAGCCCGACTTGCTCGTGCAGGACGATCATACCCAGCAGCGCGCCGACCATCATCGACATTTCGCGGGCGGGCGCGACCACGCTGACCGGCGCTCCGATGTCGAGAGCGATGAGAATGAGGATGTAGGCGAGCGGTTGCAGCAGCCCGACGATGATGGCGAGATGCCAGTGGCCCGTCATCTTTTTGCGCGCGCGGCTAGGATTTTTGAGGATCAGCGGCGCCAGCAAAGCGAAGCGCAGCAGGTTCGCGATCCAGTTCAGCAGGACAGGGGCGATGCCGAGGCTTTTGACCGCATAGGCATCGACCACCGTATAGATTGCGGTCAGGAAGCCCGTCGCTGTCCCCCAAAGCACGCCAGCAAATCCGGTGCGCCGCTTGAAGGCGGAAAAGTTGCCTTGCGTCGAGATCAGCCCGATGCCGACGATGACGGCGAACAGGCCTGAGACGCCTTGCACGGAGGGCAACTCGCCCAGCAGAAGAAAAGCGCCAACGGATGAGAGCAGCGGTCCGGTACCGCGCGCGACCGGGTAGACCACCGACAGGTCGGCGACCTGATAGCCGCGTTGCAGGCACAGGGTGTAGGCGAGATGAACGACGGCGCTCAGGACGATGAACCCCGCGACGAGCCAGCTCCAATACATCCCGTCACGGAGAAGCAGCCAGGTCGCCCAGGGTGCATAGGCGATGCAACTGACAAGGTTGCTGACGCAAACGAATGTCGGTCCGGCGGACGCCGCCTGTTTCGACAGTAAATTCCAGGTGGCATGGACGAAGGCGGCAGCGACGACGAGAGCAAGCGGCGCAAACAACATGAGACCTCCGTGCCCGGTATGGGCGCGTAGTGGGGTCTCGACGTCTCCGCCTCTGGGCTTTTGTCCCTCGGGTGCAGCCGCGCAATGATTGCGGTTTCTGCAACGCTCGGACCAGCAGCGGCCGTGCATGGCCGCCCGGAACCCTAGTTGCCACTCTGTCGATATGATTTATCTATCTCATTGATGGATCGCTCGGCAAGAATGGGAGCGCCGCTGTCGCGGGGTGGGTGGTCTGTTCTTGGCGCAGGACTTTCTCCCTTTCCCCGCAGCGGGGAGAGGGGCGAGTGAGGGGCGGCGACGAGAGGTGTCGCGCTATCTCATGAGAGTGATACCTTGTAAGCGCCGCTGCGATTGTCTTCAGCACGCCGTCGATATTACCAGGCACGTTATTATTCCAGAACCGCAACACGCGATAACCTTCCCGCGTCAGCGCGGCATCGCGCCCGGCGTCATCGCGAGAAATCGAGAAACGGCAGCCGTCGCGACTATTGCCCAAACGAATTAGGCGGCCATCGATTGCCGCCTTCTCAGATTTGCCATCAAGGGGTATCATCATCCATCCATTGTGACACCGGGCCTCGGCATCCGGTTCGCGCTCAGGCCTGCTGTCTTGTTCTGACAAGGAGGGAGCCATGGGACGCAAATTCATCGATTGCCGTGAAATGCCGAGCGAGAGCAACTGCTCGCTGGCGATCAGCGCCGACACTGAAAACGAGCTGCTCGAAGCCGCGGTCCAACACGCTGTCGTTGTCCACAAGCATTCGGATACGCCTGAACTGCGTGACCAGATCAGGTCTGCAATGAAAGACGGTACGCCGCCGATCGAGCGGCCGCGCGCTGCATAAAGAGCGTCAATGTTATTGTCGGACCCATCTTCGGACAGATGCGCGACGATGCGCGGGGTTGTGCTGTCGTTCTCCTACCGGGCCCCGATCAAAACACTTTCATTCTCCGCGTGTGCTATTTTTGCCGCCCGGTCGTTCTCTTCGCTCAATGTTTTTCGACGTTTCTGGTGAGGAGAGAAACCATGAGAAGAATCGCAATGCTGGCCGTTGCGAGCGGAGTTCTCGCAGCCACGGCTATTTCTCCGGTGACCGCGCAGTCGCAGGAGGAGCAGAGGATGTTCACGCCGCAGGATATCAAATGGTCGGCGGCGCCGCCTTCGCTTCCGGCCGGAGCGGAGGTTGCGCTCCTTTACGGCGACGCCGCTAAAGAGGGCCCGTTTGCGCTGCGCGTCAAAGTGCCGAAGGGCTATCGCGTGCCGCCGCATACGCATCCGAGGCCCGAGGTCGTCACCGTGCTCTCGGGAACCGTGCGGCTGGGCATGGGGGATATGGACCACGTCTTCCCGGCCGGCGGCTTCTTCGCCACACCGCCCGGCATGGTGCATCGGTTCGCCGCCGATGAGGACACGGTGTTTCAGATCAACAGCACCGGGCCCTGGGGCATCAATTATGTGAACCCACAGGACGATCCGCGGAAGTCGCAATAGGGTGCTTGGGCACGAACGTTGGCTTATCACCGGCTGCTGCGTCAGGCTGCGAAGTGGCGGAAAGATTTTCTCGCGCCGACAAGTGAGGGTTAGTCATGAAGATCGTCGTCATCGGCGGCACCGGCCTGATCGGCTCGAAGACCGTCGCCATTCTGCGCCAGGGCGGCCACGAGGTCGTCGCCGCCTCGCCTAAAAACGGTATCAACAGCATCACCGGCGAGGGGCTCAAGGAGACCATGGCCGGTGCGCAGGTGGTGGTGGACCTCGCCAATTCGCCCTCGTTTGAAGACAAGGCAGTGCTGGAATTTTTTGAAACCTCCAGCCGCAACCTGCTCGCGGCGGAGGCCGCGGCGGGCGTCCAGCACCACGTCGCGCTATCCATTGTCGGAACCGACCGAACGCCTGACAATGGTTATTTCCGGGCCAAGGTCGCGCAAGAGAAACTGATTATGGCCTCCGGCATCCCTTACACCATCATCCGCGCGACCCAGTTCCTGGAATTTCTTGGCGCCATCGCCGATTTCAGGTGCAGATGGAAACATCATCAGGATTTCGCCCGGTCTCTTCCAGCCCATCGCGGCGGACGACGTGGCTACCATCGTTGCTGATGTAACGCTCGCGGCGCCACGAAACGGTATCGTCGAGATCGCCGGTCCGGAACGAGCGCCATTCGACGAACTCGTCGCCCGCTATCTGAAGGCTGTCGGCGATCCGCGTAAGGTCGTGAGCGACCCGGAAGCCCGATATTTCGGCGGTCGCGTCGAGGAGCGCTCGCTGGTGCCGTTGGGCGATGCGCGGCTGGGCCGCATCGCCCTCGACGAATGGCTTCGCCGTTCAGGGGCGGCGGCCTGATCGCTCATCGGCCAACCGGAGGATGGCGCCCCATCAAACGAATGCGCTTAAGTCAAAGAATCCCAAGGTGATGCTCGTCTATCAGCGCGCACTGCCGAGCGCTCCCGACAGGGTGACCGAAAGCAGCCGTCTTCAATGCTCGCATTCACGCCGAACCTGTCAGCGTCGAAGCGGACATGGCGATCTCTAAGATCGCGCCTTAGCCCTTCGCCACACCCGCCAGCGACAGCACGGTGTGGAGCAGCACGTTGGCGCCGGCGGTGCAGTCGCTCTGCGTCGCATCTTCCAGCTCGTTGTGGCTGAGGCCATCCTTGCACGGCACGAAGATCATCGTCGCCGGCATCACGTCGCTGAGATTGCAGGCGTCGTGGCTCGCGCCGGAGACGATGCGGCGGCTGGCATAACCGAGCGCGTTGCTGGCTTTCTCCACCGCATCGACCAGCCGGGGATCGAACCGCACCGGCTCCTTGCGCCAAATCTTGTCGAGATCGATCGCCACCTTGCGCCGCTGCGCGATCTCCGCAATCGCCTCGCGCAATCCCTTGTCGAGCGCATCGAGGGTCGCGGAGGAGGGGCTGCGGAATTCCGCCGTGAAGGTGAGGTCACCGGCGATGACGTTGCGCGACGGATTGGCAATCACGGTCTCGCCGATCGTGCCGACCGCATCGGGGCCATGGGCGATGGCCAGCCGCTCGACTGCCAGCACCACCTCCGACAGTGTCGCCAGCGCGTCGCGCCGCAACGGCATCGGCGTGGTGCCGGCGTGGCTCGCCATGCCGCTGATCGCGCCGTTGTACCAGACGATGCCCTGGCCGCCGTGGACCACGCCGATGGTCTTGCCTTCGGCCTCGAGGATCGGGCCCTGTTCGATGTGCAGTTCGACGAAAGCGGAGAATTTGCGCTGGCCGACCGGCTCCTTGCCGTCATAGCCGATGGTTCGCAGCGCGTCGGCCACGACAACGCCATCGGCATCGCGCCGCGAGAGAATGTCCTCGGTGGTGTATTCGCCGGCATAGCTGGCCGAGGCCATGGTGGCGGGCGCAAAGCGCGAGCCTTCCTCGTTGGTCCAGTTGATGATGCACAGCGGCGCGTCGGTCTCGATGCCGGCATCGTTCAGCGTGCGCACCACTTCGAGCGCGGCGAGTGTGCCGAGCACGCCGTCATACTTGCCGCCGGTCGGCTGGGTGTCGAGATGCGAGCCGAGCGCGACCGGCGCCTTGCTCATGTCGCGGCCGGGGCGGATCGCGAACATCGAGCCGAGCGCATCGACATGCACGGTGCAGCCCGCGGCTTCGCAGGCGTCGCGAAACCAGTCGCGCACCTGCTTGTCCTCGGGGCCGAGGGTGAGGCGGCGCACGCCGCCTTTCGGCGTGGCGCCGAACTTCGCGGTCTCGTGGATGTCGTGCCACAAGCGCGACGAGTTGATCTGCAGGTTGGTCTTGTGCTCGGTCATCGCCTATCGATAGCGGAAGATGGCGGCGTTACCAACCCCGCGCCGTGGCCCACACCGCCTCAACCTTGCCGTCGCGGGTCGCCACCAGCCAGTCGTGCAGGTTGACGGTCGGGTCGCAGTGGCCGGGAATGAGGCGGATGCGGTCGCCGAGCTTGACGTTTGCACCGGCCGCGAGCGCCAGCTGGCCGTGCTCGTCGGTGGCCTTGATGTAGGTGACGCCGTCGGTGCCGGAGACCACCGGCAAGCCGCTTTCCAGACTCATCGCTTTCAGCCCGGCGTCGCACACTGCGCGGCCGGGCGCGGCGGAACTGATCACGCTGGCGAGCACGAACAGCGCGTTGGCGAACGGCGTCGCGGTTTCGTTGCGTCCGTAGTCGGCGTCCATGAAGGCGTAGGAGCCGCATTGCAGTTCGGTGTAGACGCCGCTGGCGAGTTCGTTCTCATAGGTGCCGGTACCGGCGCCGGCGATGGTCTCGCAGGGTAGGCCGGCGTCGCGCAGGAGGGTTGCGGTCTCGCGCGCCAGCTCGGCGGCATGCAGGATCGCGGTGGCGCGTTCTGCGGCCTTGCGCAGATGCTGCGCCGCGCCGTGATAGGCCTGCAATCCGGCAAAGTGCAGGCCGGGGCGGCTTCTGATGTAACAGGCGAGCGCGACCGCATCCTCGCCGGGCGCGATGCCGCAGCGGCCCATGCCGACATCGATCTCGATCAGCACGTCGAGCGTCACGCCCTGCGCGTCGGCGGCGGCGGAGAGCACATCGACCTGCGCCGGATGATCGACGCAGACGCCGATTTTGGCGCGGCGCGCGAGCGTGGCGAGGCGATCCGCCTTGGCGCGGCTGGCGATCTCGTTCGACACCAGCACGCTGGGAATGCCGCCATCGACCATCGCTTCGGCTTCGGCGACGTTCTGGCAGCACATCCGCGATGCACCCGCCGCCATCTGCAGCTTGGCGATCTCGACGCATTTATGCGCCTTGGCATGCGGGGTAATGGTGACGCCGTTCGGATTGCCGGCGACGCGGCGCGCCAGCATCGCGATGTTGTGCTCCAGCGCGGCAAGATCGACGATCAGCGCGGGAGTTCTCGATCTCGCTGATGGACATGCCGGGTTCGGCGGGACGGCGCATGGTCATGATGTTTCCTGCGGGATGGTGGCGGGCAGTCGAGGCGGCGGGCGCTATTTGCCGGTGAACACCGGCTTGCGCTTCTCCATAAAGGCTTTGCGGCCTTCCTCATAGTCCTTGCTGGTGAAGCAGCGTGCCGCCATCGCGTCGCAGGCGGCGAGGTCGCGCGCACTTTCGTCCTTGCAGGCTTCGCCCACGATGAACTTGATGGAGTCGATGGTCAGCGGCGCGTTGCCGGAGATCGTCGCGGCGTAGTCGCGGACGTAGGTCTCAAGCTCGCCGGCCGGCACCACGCGATTGGCGAAGCCCATGGCGCGCGCTTCCTCGGCGTCGAACAGCCGCGCGGTGTAGAAGATCTCCTTGGTGAAGGAGGGGCCGACAATGTCCATCAGCCGCTTCACGCCGGGATAGCCGTAGCCGACGCTGAGTTTGGCCGCCGGCACCGCGAAGCGCGATTCCGGCGTGCAGATGCGGATGTCGCAGCAGCTCGCCAGCCCCATGCCGCCGCCGACGCAATAGCCGCGGATCATCGCGATGGTCGGCTTCGGGCAGTCGTAGACCGCGGCATAGCCAGCCTCGACCGCCTCGTTGTAACGTTCGGTGCCGTCCTTGGAGGCGCGCTCCTCGCCGAATTTCGAGATGTCCGCGCCGGAGACGAATGCCTTTGCCCCGGCGCCGGAGATTACCACCACGCGGATCGCCGGATTGTCGCCGAACTCTTTCATGATCCGCGCGCAGGCCTGCCACATCTCCAGCGAGACGGCGTTGTGCCGCTCCGGATTATTGAAAATCATATGCCCGACAGGGCCCTCGGTCCGGGCGATCATCTTGTCCGTCTGCGTCATGGTCGATCCTGATTGCTGGCCGCAAAACGCGGGTCAGACGATTTTCTGGGCTTTGAGGGTGGCGATCTCGGCATCCGCAAAACCGAATTCGCGGAGTAGCTCGTCGGTATGCTCGCCGACTTCCGGCGGCGGGGCGACGAAGCTCGACGGCGTGCGCGACAGCGAGAACGGCTGCTTCACGAGGCGCACCTTGCGCTCGCCGGTGTTCGGCACATCGTGCACGAGATCGAGATGCTTGACCTGCGGGTCGTCGAACATCCGGTCGATGGAATAGATCGGTCCGCACGGCACGCCGGCCTTGTTCAGCGCCTCGACCCAGTCGGCGGTCGAGCGGGTGCGGGTCACGCTTTCGATCTCGGCGTTGAGCGCGTCGCGATGGACCGAGCGCAGCTTCGGCGAAACATAGTCCGCCTTCTCCAAAAGGTCGCTGCGGCCGAGCGCATGGGCGAGACGCTCCCAGATCACCTGGCCGGTGGCGGCGATGTTGATATGGCCGTCAACGGTCTTGAACACGCCGGTCGGGATCATGGTCGGATGATTGTTGCCGGCCTGCTTGGGCACTTCGCCCTGCATCAGCCAGCGCGCGCTCTGGAAATCCAGCATGAAGATCTGCGCCTGCAGCAGCGAGGTCTGCACCCACTGGCCTTCGCCGGAGGCATCGCGCTCCAGCAGCGCGGTGAGGATGCCCATGGCGCAGAACAGGCCCGCCGTGAGATCGGCGATCGGAATGCCGACCCGCATCGGCCCCTGGCCCGGCGCGCCGGTGATCGACATCAGCCCGCCCATGCCTTGCGCGATCTGGTCGAAGCCGGGTCGCTTGGCGTAGGGGCCGTCCTGGCCGAAGCCGGAGATGCTGGCATAGACGAGGCGCGGATTGAGCTTGCGCAGCGTCTCATAGTCGATGCCGAGGCGGCTCTTCACGTCGGGGCGGAAATTCTCCACCACCACGTCCGCTTTCTCGACCATGCGATAGAACGCCTGCCTGCCAGCCTCGTCCTTCATGTTGAGGGTGATGGCCCGCTTGTTGCGATGCAGGTTCTGGAAGTCCGCGCCGTGGCGCGCGCCGCCGAGCTGCTCGTCGTCGGGCAGGTCGGTCGGCGCTTCGATCTTCACCACATTGGCGCCCCAGTCCGCGAGCTGCCGCACCGCCGTCGGACCCGCGCGCACGCGGGTCAGATCGAGAACGGTGAAACGGGCGAGAGCTTGCGAGGCGTGTGGTACGGGCATGTGATTTCACTTCGTCATTCTTATGCGGCGGTCGCTCGGTCGAGGGGCAGAGCATGTCCGGGCGCGGCGCAGCACCATCAGCGCAGCAAAGACGCGCGTAAACGCGCTGATGGTGCTGCGCCGCTGACCCGGGACCGTCACAACCTGGAACGGTCCCGGCTCTGCGACGCAACGTTGCACGTTGCATCGCGTCCGGGACAAATCGTCTTTGCTTTAACCCGCGTCGGCCTTCAGCCCTGCGGCCTCGATGCCGGCGATTGCGCATTCCTCGTCATTTTCCGACGTGTCGCCACTGATTTCCCACTGCGCCCACGACATGGCCGCTACCATCCTTGATCAGAACTCCGCCCGGCACCGGAATCAGCGAGCCCTTGGCCAGCGTGTTGACGGCATCGACGAAGAACGGCTGCTCGTTGGCGCGCTTGAAGATCGCGCGCGAACCAATGCCCATGGCGAGGGCGCCGTAAGCCTTGCCGTGTGCGACTTCGCCGCGCATCAGGCTGGTGCCGTCCTGCGCCAGCGACGCCTTGATGCAGCCGCGCTCATCGAGCACGAAGATCGCGAGCGGCTTGATCTTCTTGTCGATCGCCTTGGCGAGCGCGGTGTCGAGAATCTTACGGGCGGTGTCGAGGGTCAGCGTGGTCATCGGAAAATCCTCTTGGGCTTGGGAATGGTCATGTGCTTTCAGCATGTGGTGTGTTTGCGATCAAGTCCGCCGGTGAGCAATCAGGCGTGACCAGGGCGCGTCTCTTCTCATTGATGTGCCGGCGTGTTGTGAACCTAGGCTCGATGGTGCTCCGTTGGTGTTTTGTCGAGACTCATCGCCAGCACGCGCGCGACATGCAGCGCGCCGCGGCCCGAGCCGTCTTTGATCTGATGGCGGCAGGAGGTGCCGTCGGCCACGATCAGCGCATCGGCCGGCGCGCCGCGCACCGCGGGCAGCAGGCTGCGCTCGGCCATGGCGATGGATTCATCATAGGTGTCGGCGCCGTAGCCGAACGCCCCGGCCATGCCGCAGCAACTCGAACTCGATGGTCTTGACCTCGAGGCCGGGAATAAGCCGCAGGATCTTCTCCACCGGCTTGAACGCATCGAACGATTTCTGGTGACAATGGCCGTGCACCATCGCGGTGTCGCCAATTGGTTTGAGCGGCAGTTGCAGGCGGCCGCCGGCAGCTTCGCGCACCAGAAATTCCTCGAACAGCAGCGCGTGCGCGGCGATCGCCTTGGCGGCATCGTCCTTGCGCAGCGACAGCAATTCGTCGCGCAGCGTTAGCAGGCAACTTGGCTCCAGCCCGACAATCGGCACGCCGCGCGCCACGAACGGCGACAGCGTGGCGACGATGCGGTCGAGTTCAGCGCGCGCCTCCGAGACCAGACCAGCGGACAGGAAGGTGCGGCCGCAGCACAGCGGGCGCGTGCCTTCCACCGGCTTCGGCAGATGGACGCGGTAGCCGCCCGCCACCAGCACGCGCAATGCGTCGTCGAGATTCTCGCGCTCATAGCAGCGGTTAAAGGTGTCGGCGAACAGCACCACCTCCGGGCCGCCCTCGGGACCGAATACGGTGGCGCCCGGCGCGAAGGTGTCGCGCCGCCATTCCGGCAGATCGCGCTTTGCGCTGAAGCCGGCGACCTTCTCCAGCGCCCAGCGCAGCAGGCGGCTTTTGTTGCGCAGGTTGACCAGCGGCGCGAAGGCGGAAGCGAAGCCTGCATAATGCGGCAGATAGCCGACAAGGCGATTGCGCAAGGTGAGACCGTGGGTTTTCACCCGCGCCGCCAGCACCTCGATCTTCATCTTCGCCATATCGACGCCGGTCGGGCATTCGCGGCGGCACGCCTTGCAGGAGACGCACAGCTTCATCGTCTCCATCATCTCGTCCGATGACAGCGCGCCGGGGCCAAGCTGGCCGGAGATCGCAAGCCGCAGCGTGTTGGCGCGGCCGCGCGTCACGTCTTTCTCGTTGCGGGTGGCGCGATAGGACGGGCACATCACGCCGCCCTCGAGCTTGCGGCAGGCGCCGTTGTTGTTGCACATCTCGACCGCGCCCTGAAAACCGCCAGCGGCGCCCGGATACGCCGACCAGTCGAGTTCGGTGGCGAAATCCTCGACCTTGTAGCCGGGCTTGAAGCGGAACAGGGAACGGTCGTCCATCTTCGGCGGATGCACGATCTTGCCGGGATTGAGCGTGCCCTGCGGGTCGAAACGCTCTTTCACTTCCTCGAAGTCGCGCACGATGCGTGCGCCGAACATCTGCTCATGGAATTCGGAGCGCACCAGGCCGTCGCCATGTTCGCCGGAATGCGAACCCTTGTACTCGCGCACCATGGCGAAGGCTTCCTCGGCGATAGCGCGCATCGCCTTGACGTCCTTCTCCAGCCGCAGATTGAGCACCGGGCGCACATGCAGGCAGCCTTCGGAGGCGTGGGCATACATGGTCGGCTTGGTGCCGTGCTTGGCGAACACCTTGTTGAGGCGGTCGGTGTATTCGGCAAGGTGCGGCAGCGGCACCGCGCAATCCTCGACGAAGGAGACCGGTTTGCCGTCCTGCTTCATCGACATCATGATGTTGAGGCCGGAGGTGCGGAAATCGGTGATCGCCGCCTGCATCGCCGGCTCGACCACATCGACCACGCCGCCCCATTTGCGCGGGGGATGGCTCCAGTTGAACCCAAGGTCGCCCATCAGCTCGCCCAGTTGTTTCAGCTTGGCGAGATTGGCGTCCTGACTCTCTTCGGCGAATTCGACGATCAGCAGCGCGTCCGGCGTGCCGCGCACCACCGCCTCGATGGTCGGCCTGAACATCGCGATATCGCGGCCGAGCGCGATCATGGTGGCGTCGACCAGTTCGACCGCGATCGGCTTCAGCTTCACCAGATGCTGGGCGGCGTCCATCGCCTCATAGAAGCTGCCGAAATGGCAGACGCCGAACACCTTAGGTCCGAGCAGCGGCCACAGCTTGAGTTCGACCTGCGTGGTGAAGGCGAGGGTGCCTTCGGAGCCGACCAGAATGTGGGCGAGGTTGTTGACCTTGCTGTTCGGCGTCAGCGCATCGAGATTGTAGCCGCCGACCCGGCGCTGCACCTGCGGGAAACGCTCAGTGATTTCCTTCGCCTCGCGGCTGCCGAGCGCGAGCAGGTCGCGGAACAGATCGCGCCCCGGCGCCTCGACATTGGGCCACGTTTGATCGCGCGGCAGCGGGCCGAAATCGAGCACGGTGCCGTCGGCGAGCGCCGCCTTCATCGACAGCGTGTTGTCACGCATGGTGCCGTAGCGCAGCGAGCGGCCGCCGCAGGAATTGTTGCCGGCCATGCCGCCGATGGTGGCGCGCGAGGCGGTCGAGACATCGACCGGAAACCACAGCCCGTGCTTCTTCAGTTGCCGGTTGAGGTCGTCAAGCACGATGCCCGGCTGCACCACGCAGGTGCGCTTGTCGGTATCGAGCGCAAGGATCTTGTTGAGGTGCTTGGAGACATCGACCACCACGCCCTCATTGATGGTCTGGCCGCATTGCGAGGTGCCGCCGCCGCGCGGAGTGACCACACGGCCTTCGTCGCGGGCGATCGCCATCGCGGTCAGCGCCTCGTCGGTGGTGCGCGGCACGACCACGGCGGCCGGGGTGATCTGGTAGAACGAGGCGTCGGTGGCGTAGCGGCCGCGGCTGAACGCATCGGTCAGGACGTCGCCTGTGATCTCCGCCCGGAGGCGCTGTTCGAGCCGGGAGGGGGCTGCGGTCGACATATGAATTCCTTAACGGAGCGCCGGACGGACCTTGCGGACGGCCCGGCGAGTGGCTCCGGCGCGGCCGCTTGTCCGGGTTGGTGCGGTCAATGGGCACCGGTCCTGCTAGTTTGTCGGAAAATAAAATGCAAAACAATCCTGTCTTAAGCGGAACTTTGAATGCATTTATTTGGCGCTCTGGCGGGCGTGGCTGGGAGTCTGACGCGCCGAAGATGACAGGACATCGTCATTTAATACTGAGTTCATTGTGCCGCCGGAGCGCTCGGCGGCGGCCCGCTGCTTGTTGCGCAGGTGGTTGAACAGGATGTCGCTGAGTTCGCTGCCGGCGCGCCGGCGCAGCGCGTCGATGATGGTCTCGTGCTCGCGCATCGCCTCGCCCCAGCGCGCGCTGTCGCGGGCGAAGTTCGCCGAATAGCGCACGCGGCGGATCCGGCCGGCGAAGGTGGCGTAGGTCGCCTGCAGAGCGCTGTTGTGTGAGGCTTCGACAATCTTCTGGTGAATCAGCTGATTGATCCGGAAGTAGTTGTGCATGTCCTTGTGCAGGTAGAAGCCGTACATCTCATAATGCAGGCGTTCCACCTCGGCGACTTCCGCGTCCGTGATGTGTTCGCAGGCGAGGCGGCCGGCCAGGGCTTCAAGTCCGCCCATCACGTCGAACAGTTCGTGCAGGTCGCTTTCGCTGAGCGAGCGCACCCGCGCGCCGCGGTTCGGCAGCAGTTCGACGATGCCTTCAGCGGCTAGAACCTTCAGCGCCTCGCGCAGCGGCGTGCGCGAAATGCCGAGCAGGTCGCACAATTCGCGCTCCAGGATGCGCCCGCCGTCGGGAATATTGCCTTCGACAATATAGTCGCGCAGCCGCGACAGCGTTTCGCCGTGCAGCGATCCGTCCTTGGATTCGGCGCTCGGCACGTCCAGCGCGGTCACCGTTCCAGTCATTTCGGGAATCATGGGTTTCATCACCGCAACTTTAATAATGGAGCCTTGATCCGTCGAGCTTATTTTTGAATGCAAAATTTTCTTGATCCTTTTATGAATTAATGCAAGTCTAGTTTTAGTTCGATCATCATAAAAAACAAACGACGGGGAACACGTGACACATCATCAGGGCCGCCATTTCCTGCAGATTCCAGGTCCCAGCCCGGTCCCCGACCGCGTGCTGCGGGCGATGGACATGCCGGTGATCGACCACCGCAGCGCCACCTTCGCCGAACTCGGCAAGGCCGTGCTCGGCGGCAGCCAGAAGATCTTCCAGACCTCGGGCCCGGTGGTGATTTTCCCGTCTTCCGGGACCGGTGCGTGGGAAGCGGCGATCGTCAACACGCTGTCACCGGGCGACAAGGTGCTGATGGTCGAGACCGGTCATTTCGCCACGCTGTGGCAGAAGATGGCCAGGCGCTTTGATATCGATGTCGAATTCATGCCGGGTGACTGGCGCCACGGCGCCGATCCCGCGGCGATCGAGGCCAAGCTTGCCGCCGACAAGGCTCACGCCATCAAGGCGGTGATGGTGGTCCACAACGAGACCTCGACCGGCGTCACCAGCCGCATTGCCGAAATCCGCAAGGCGATCGACAGCGCCAAGCATCCGGCGCTGTTTCTGGTCGACACCATTTCCTCGCTTGGTTCGGTGGACTATCGCCACGAGGAGTGGGGCGTCGACGTCACTGTCAGTTGCTCGCAGAAGGGCTTCATGCTGCCGCCCGGCCTCGGCTTCAACGCCCTTTCGGAGAAGGCGCGTGAGGCCGCGAAAACCAACAAGATGCGGCGCTCGTACTGGGATTGGGAGGAAATGCTCAAGCCTAACGCCGACGGCTTTTTCCCGTACACGCCCGCGACCAATCTGCTTTACGGCCTGCGCGAGGCCATCGCGATGATGCTGGAGGAGGGGCTGGAGAATGTCTTCGCCCGCCACAAGCGGCTTGCCGCGGCAACGCGCGCTGCGGTCGAGCATTGGGGCCTCGAGGTTCTCTGCCAGGATCCGGCCGAGTATTCGCCGGTGCTGACGGCGGTGATGATGCCGCCGGGCCATGACGCCGACAAATTCCGCAAGGTCGTGCTCGATGCCTACAACATGTCGCTGGGCGCGGGCCTGTCGAAGCTCGCCGGCAAGGTATTTCGCATCGGCCATCTCGGCGAGTGCAACGAGCTCACGCTGCTCGGCGCGCTGACCGGTGTGGAAATGGGGATGTCGATCGCCGGCGTGCCGCATCGGGCAGGCGGCGTGGCGGCGGCGATGAGTCTGCTGGAGGAGCGCACCAAGGCAAACATGCCGGGCCACCTCAAGCTGGTGACGAACTGAAAAATAACACAGCGGCTTGAGCGGGAGCAAAATCCCGCCGGGCTGACCGCCGAAAATGGCGGCAAGAACAAAACTCTGGGGAGAGACCTATCCATGCCGAACTACAACATACTCATCCTTGGCGCGTCGTATGGGTCGCTGCTGGCCTCGAAGCTGATGTTCGGCGGCCACAACGTGACGCTGGTGTGCCTGCCGGCGGAAGCCGAGCTGATCAACGCCGAAGGCTTTCGCGTGCGGATGCCGGTCCGCGGCCGCAAGGATCCGATCGAGATCGATTCCCGCACGCTGCCGGGCAGGGTGTCGGCCGCCGGTCCCGCCGAGGTCGATCCGCGCCAGTTCGACCTGATTGGCCTCGCGATGCAGGAGCCGCAATACGGCTCGCCCGGCGTGCGCGAACTGCTCGACGCGGTGGCGCGCTCGCGCGTGCCCTGCATGTCGATCATGAACATGCCACCGCTGCCTTACATGATGAGGATTCCCGGCCTCGACGCCGAGGCGCTGAGGCCGGCCTATACCGCGCCCGAGGTGTGGAACAACTTCGATCCGGGCACGCTGACGCTGTGCAGCCCGGACCCGCAGGCGGTGCGTCCGCCCGAGGAGAAGGTCAACGTGCTGCAGGTGACGCTGCCGACCAATTTCAAGGTCGCGCGCTTCGACAGCGAGGCCAGCAACGCCATCCTGCTCCAGCTCGAGAAGGACATCGATGCGGTGCGTTTCCCGGCGCCGGAGGGCTTGATCGAACTGCCGGTGAAGCTGCGTTTCCACGACTCGCTGTTCGTGCCGCTGGCGAAATGGGCGATGCTGATGGCCGGCAATTATCGCTGCATCACCAGGGACGGCATGCGCACCGCGCAGGAGGCGGTCCATTCCAACCTCGCCGAATCGCGCTCGATCTATGATTTCGTGGTCGATGTCTGCGTCCGGCTCGGCGCCGCGCGCAGCGAACTGGTGCCGTTCGAGAAATACGCCGCCGCGGCCGAGAGCCTGACGCGGCCGGCCTCCGCGGCCCGGGCGCTCAACAACGGCGCGCCGAATATCGAGCGGGCCGACAAACTGGTGCAATTGGTCGCACGTCAGCACGGCATGAGCCATCCGGTGCTCGACGCTATCGTCAGCCTTGTCGATACGAGACTTCAGGCCAATCGAAACAGGGCGGCTGCCTGAGAAATCCCTTAAAATACTGTCTGCATTGCAAAATCGTCACAAGTTTATGTTTGCTCCGGAGGCGTTTCTGGATACATTCCGGCCGGCAAATCGTCTTTTAAAAGAAAGATTTGCATCCCCATATAATTTCGAGGTCGTGACGATGGTGGTTCAGACGGGAAGGCATTTCCTACAAATTCCAGGGCCGAGCAATGTGCCGGATCGGGTGTTGCGCGCAATGGACATGCCGACCATTGACCATCGCGGTCCTGAATTTGCGGCGATGGCGTTCCAGATCATGGAAGATTGCAAGACGATCTTCCGCACCAGGAATCCGGTGCTGATCTTCCCGTCCTCCGGCACGGGTGCTTGGGAAGCCGCGATCGTCAACACGCTGTCGCCCGGCGACAAGGTGCTGATGCCGGAAACCGGACAGTTCTCGGTGCTGTGGCGCCAGCTTGCCGCGCGTTTCAAGATCGACGTCGAGATCATTCCGGGCGACTGGCGGCGCGGCGCCAAGGCCGATGAGATCGAAGCGCGCCTTCTCGCCGACAAGCAGCACGCCATCAAGGGCGTGATGGTCGTGCATAACGAGACGTCGACTGGCGTCACCAGCCGCGTTGCCGAAGTCCGCAAGGCGATGGATCGCGCCAAGCATCCGGCGCTCTTGTACGTCGATACGGTGTCTTCGGTGGGGTCGATCGCCTACGAGCACGACGCGTGGGGCGTCGACGTCACGGTGAGCGGTTCGCAGAAGGGGCTGATGATGCCGCCCGGCCTCAGCTTCAACGCCATCTCCGACAAGGCGCTCGAGGCGACCAAGACCAGCCAGATGCCGCGGTCCTACTGGGACTGGAACGAAGCCATCAAGGCGAACAAGAGCGGCTCGTGGCCCTATACGCCGGCGACCAATTTGCTCTACGCCCTGAGGGAAGCGATCGTGATGCTGCAGGAGGAGGGGCTGGAGAACGTCTTCGCCCGTCACATCCGGCACGGCGCCGCAACGCGCGCTGCGGTTCGCGCCTGGGGGCTCGAGTCGGTGTGTGTCGATCCGCTGGAGTATTCGCCGGTCACCACTGCGGTGATGGTGCCGGAAGGGCATGACTCGGATTATTTCCGCAAGGTCACGCTCGAGAATTTCAACATGTCGCTCGGCACCGGCCTCGGCCGGCTCAAGGGCCGCGCCTTCCGCATCGGTCACCTCGGCTATTTCAACGATCTGATGCTGATGGGCACGCTCGCGGGCGTCGAGATGGGACTTGGCCTTGCGAAGATTCCGCACAAGAGCGGCGGCATTCTCGCCGCGATGGACGTGCTGAAGGAGAAGGAAGAAGCCCCGCTGCAGCGTTCGGCGGTGGCGTAAGTTCGGCGCAACAAATTTAATAGCAAAAAGCCGGATCAACCGGCCCATCAACCAGGGAGAGAGCGAATGCGAAATGTCATGAAGGCCGCTGCGGTGGCAGCACTGTCGATGTACGGCGTCACAGCCGCGAGCGCATGGGAGCCGACCAAGCCGGTCGAAATCGTCGTCGCGGCGGGAGCCGGTGGTGCTTCCGACCAGATGGCGCGCATGATGCAGGCCGCGATTCAGAAGAACAATCTGATGAAGCAGCCGGTCATCGTCTCGCTCAAGGGCGGTGCGTCGGGCGCCGAAGCTCTGATCTATATGAAGACGAGCGATGGCGATCCGAACAAGGTGCTGATCGCTTATTCGCTGATCTATATGCTGCCGCTCTCCGCCAAGATTCCCTTCAACTGGCGCGAACTCACTCCGGTCTCGATCATGGCGTTCGACCAGTTCGTGCTGTGGGACAACGCCGAAGGTCCGAAGACGGTGAAGGACTTCATCGCCGCCGCCAAGGCCGCGAGTTCGCCGTTCAAGATGGGCGGCACCGGCTCCAAGCGCGAGGACCACGTCCTGACCGTGTTCATGGAGAAGAAGACCGGCGCGAAGTTCTCCTACCTGCCTTACAAGTCGGGCGGCGAAGCGGCGACCCAGCTCGTCGGCAAGCACACCGAAGCCAACGTCAACAATCCGTCCGAGAACCTCGAAGTGTGGCGCGCCGGTCAGGTTCGCGCGCTGTGCGTGTTCGACAGCGAGCGGATTTCCTACAAGTCGAAGGTGACCGACACCCAGTCGTGGAACGACATCCCGACCTGCAAGGAGCAGGGGCTCGACATGCAGTATCTAATGCTGCGCGCCATGTTCCTGCCCGGCAAGGTGAAGCCGGAAGAGAAGGCGTTCTACGAGGATCTCTTCAAGAAGGTCGTCCAGACGACTGAATATAAAGAGTACATGGAGAAGCAGGCGCTCAAGCCCGCCTTCATCGTCGGCGAGGACATGGTCAAGTTCCTCGAGAAGGACGACACAATCAACAAGGAGCTGATGACGGAAGCTGGCTTCGTCGCGAAGTAAGCCGTCCGTCGCCGCTCTTCGACGACCGTTCGATAACGACCGTTCGACGCTTTTGAGGTTGGGTGCTGCTGCCGGATGCCGGCGGCACGCCCAGTCTCGCCCGCCGCACGGAATTTTCCGCCGCATCCGCCCGATAAATCGAGCCTAGCGAAAGAGACAATGGCAAAAACCGACATTGAAATCGTCGTCGACGATCCGACCGCACCGGCGGAAGACTCGCCTGCGGTGACGAGCCTGCGTAGCGCGGACATCGCCACGATGCTGGTGCTGATGGGGTTCGCGCTGCTGATGGGCTATGACAACTGGCGCACCGGCATTGCCTGGGCCTCGGACGGTCCGGAGCCTGGCTACTTCCCGTTCTATCTGTCGGTGATCCTGTTCCTTGCCGCAGTTTATGGTGTTGCGGAGTCTTTGTTGTCGCGCAAGGCGGCCGGCAAGGGCGGCGAAGCATTCGTCACCCGTGACCAACTCCGCCGCGTGCTGCTGGTATTCGTGCCGACCGTGGTGTTCTGCGTCGCGACCCAGTGGCTCGGCCTCTATGTCGCAAGCTTCCTGCTGATCTCCGGCTTCATGGTCTTCATCGGCAAGCTGTCGGTGTGGAAGTCGCTGCTGACCGCTTTCATTTTCTCGGCCGCCGCCTTCTGGCTGTTCGAGATCAAGTTCGACGTCATCATGCCGAAGGGGCCGCTTGAAGCCCTGCTGGGTTACTAGGAGCCGCCCCGATGGAAGCCTTCTCGCTCCTGCTCCACGGATTTTCCGTTCTGCTGACCTGGAAGATCCTCTCGCTGATGGTGGTCGGTCTCGTGCTCGGCATCTTCGTCGGCGTGCTGCCCGGCCTCGGCGGCCCGAACGGCGTCGCCATACTGCTGCCGATCACCTTCTCGATGGACCCGACTTCGGCCATCGTGATGCTGTCCTGTATTTACTGGGGCGCGTTGTTCGGCGGCGCCATCACCTCGATCCTGTTCAACATCCCCGGCGAGGCGTGGTCGGTGGCCACGACATTCGACGGCTATCCGATGGCGCAGAACGGACAGGCGGCCGAGGCGCTGACCGCGGCGTTCACGTCCTCCTTCGTCGGCTCGCTCTGCGCGGTGATGCTGATCACTTTCCTCGCGCCGAGCATTGCCTCCTTCGCGTTGCGGTTCGGGCCGCCAGAATTCTTCGCGGTCTATCTGCTCACCTTCTGTTCGTTCGTCGGCCTTGGCCGCGAGGCCAAGCACAAGACCGTCATCTCGATGGCGCTTGGCCTGCTGCTCACCGGCGTTGGCATGGATACGGTGTCGGGCACGCTGCGCATGACGTTCGGCTCATCCGATCTGTTGCGTGGCGTGAACTTCCTCGTCGCGGTGATCGGCCTGTTCGGCATCAGCGAAATCCTTCTCACCATGGAGGAGCAGCTTGCGCTCAAGGGCCACGCCGCCGGCATCAGCCTGCGGGTGATCTTCAGGGTGTGGCGGGAGATGCCGCGTTACTGGGTCACGTTGCTGCGCTCCTCGGCGATCGGCTGTTGGCTCGGCATTACGCCGGGCGGCGCGATCGCGGCCTCGTTCATGGGCTACAATCTCGCCAAGCGGTTCTCCAAGGAGCCGGAGAGCTTCGGCACCGGCCGGATCGAGGGCGTGTTCGCGCCGGAGACCGCCGCGCACGCCTCCGGCACCTCGGCGCTGCTGCCGATGCTCGCGCTCGGCATTCCGGGCTCCGGCACCGCCGCGATCCTGCTCGGCGGCCTGATGGTGTGGGGCCTCAATCCCGGCCCGCTGCTGTTCGTCGAGCACAAGGACTTCGTCTGGGGCCTGATCGCTTCGATGTACCTTGGCAACGTGGTCGGCCTCGTCATCGTGCTCGCCACCGTGCCGCTGTTCGCCGCGGTGCTGCGGGTGCCATTCGCGGCGATCGCACCGATGATCGTGGTGTCCTGCGCGATCGGCGCCTTCGCGATCCAGAACGCGATGTTCGACATCTGGCTGATGCTGCTGTTCGGCTTCATCGGCTATGTGTTCAAGAAGATCGGCATTCCGCTCGCGCCGCTCACCCTGGCTCTCGTGCTCGGCAACCGCGCCGAGGACGCCTTCCGCCTGTCGATGATCGGCTCCGGCGGCACGGTCGGGGTGTTCTGGTCGAACTGGCTGGTCGGCTCGATCACCACGCTCGCGATCCTGCTGCTGTTCTGGCCGCTGATCGACAAGGCGATCGCCGGACTGGGGCAGCTCCGGCGGCCGGCCAAGGCCGGTGCCTGAACCAATTTAACGGTCCCGCCTTGACCCGCAGTCCGGCATGTCCGGCTGCGGGTCTATTTTTTTAGACTTTTCATCGCCTTAGGAGGGGAGGCGATATTCCGGATATTTTGCGTCGCAAAAATGGTTTGACCTTTCCAAAAGTGAGTGCTTACTTGCTGCGATGGCAGCACGTATGACCAGTGATTTGAGACGCCGGCAGATCCTCGAAGCCGCCAAAGGGTGCTTCGCGCGTCATGGTTTTGCCGGAACCACCACTAAAAGTCTGGCCGCGGCGGCGGGCATTTCCGAGGGATTGCTGTTCAAGCATTTCTCGACCAAGGCGACGCTCTACGCCGAGATCCTCGCCGAGTCCTGCGAGGCGGACCCGGCGCTCAATCGCCTCCTGGAGCTTGAGCCCTCGACCGCAACTCTCGTGGAATTCGTGCGCAGCATGGTGCGGCATTTTCTGGCCATGCGCGCGAGCACCAACCGCGAGGAGGCGCAGCGCCTGCGGTTGATGATTTCGAGCCATCTCGACGATGGCGAATTTGCGCGGCTGCTGTTCGAAAAGGTGGGGCATCTGGTCGCCCCGATTTTCGTGGCGTCGCTGGAGCGGGCAGTCGCGGCCGGCGATGCGATACCCGTGAAGGGCAAGGCGCTTGATCTGTTCTGGTATGGGCATCACATGATTCAGATGGTGGCTTTGACGCGGCTTCCGGCGTCTCCGGCGCTGACCTATCCGAAGGACGAAGAGGTGGAGCACGCGCTGTGCGATTTCATTCTGCGCGGAATTGGGCTAACCGGGCCGGCCATTGCCGCCCATTTTGATTCCAAGACATCAACGAACGCCACGCAACATCGGATTGCAGAGAGCGCCTGACATGACCGTTTCGACCGACACCAATATTGCCCCGAGGACGGCCGACAAGAGCGGGCGGGCGACACCCCTGCCGCCGCACCGCGTGCGCACCAAACGCTGGTTTATCATCGTCGGCGGGATTTTGCTTGTGGTGGTGGGCCTGTTCTGGGGCTTCAACGCCTTCCGCAACCACATGATCGCGCAGTTCTTCGCCAACAACAAACCGCCGGCCGTCAATGTCAGCGTGGCGGAGGCGAAGAAGGAAGTGGTGCCGAACACGCTGACCGCGATCGGCGATCTCGCCGCCGTGCATCAGGTCGACGTGTCGTCCGACGTGTCGGGCCGTGTCACCGAGATCAAGTTCACCGCGGGCGCGCGGGTGAAGGCGGGCGATCCGCTGATCCAGTTGTTCGATGCGCCGGAGCAGGCCGATCTTGCCAGCTTCAAGGCGCAGACGATCGCGGCCCAGCTCGCGCTTGATCGCGCCAAGGCGCTGCTGGCGAGATCGTTCGGCCCGCAGGCGACCGTCGATCAGGCTCAGTCGGTTTTCGATCAGGCCTCCGCCGGCGTCGCCAAGACCGAAGCCGTGATTTCGCAGAAGCTGGTGCGCGCGCCGTTCGCGGGCGAACTCGGCGTGCGCCGCGTCGAGGTCGGACAATATCTCAGCGCCGGCACGGTGATCGTGTCGCTGACCGATCTCTCCAAGGTTTATCTGAACTTCACCGCGACGGAAAAGGACAGCGCCATCCTCAAGGTGGGGCAGACCGTCAAGGTGAGGGTCGATGCCTATCCGGGGCGCGACTTCGAGGGCAAGATCACCACGATCGAGCCGCAGATCAGCGCCGACACCCGCAACATCCGTATTCAGGCGACCATCGATAATCCCGAGGGCATCCTCAAGCCCGGCATGTTCGCCACCACCTCGGTGATTTTGCCGCCGACCCCCGAGCAGGTGACCCTGCCGGAGACCGCGGTAGATTACACGCTGTATGGCGACTCGGTTTTCGTCATCAAGGAAAAGAAGGGTGACGACGGCAAATCGTCGTTCACCGCGGAGCGTTCGGCTGTGAAGACCGGCAAGCGGTTCAACGGCCGTGTCGCCATTCTGTCCGGCGTCAATGCCGGCGACCGCGTCGTCGCGGTCGGCCAGTTGAAATTGCAGTCCGGCGCCGCGGTGACGATCTCGTCCGATCCGCCGCCGCCGATTCCGGCACAACCGCCGCGTTACTAAGACCGGCACGGAGCCTAAAGCAAAATGGCGTTCACCGACATTTTCATCAAGCGGCCGGTGCTGTCGCTGGTGGTCAGCCTGCTGATCCTGCTGATCGGCTTCAAGGCGGCGACCAGTCTGCCGATCCGTCAGTATCCGAAGCTGTCGAACACCGTGGTGACCATCACCACGGTGTATCCCGGCGCGTCTCCGGACTTGATGCAGGGCTTCATCACCACGCCGATCGAGCAGGCGGTGGCCTCCGCCGAAGGCGTCGACTACATCACCTCGTCGTCGGTGCAGGGCACCAGCACGATCCAGGTCTACGTCAAGCTCAACTTCAATCCGAACCAGGCGCTCACCGAAGTGCTGGCGAAGGTCAATTCGGTCAAATACCTGATCCCGAAGGAAGCCAACGACCCGGTGGTTCTGAAGTCCACCGGCCAGACCACGGCGGTGATGTATATCGGCTTCGCCAGCGATGAACTCGGCGGCTCGGCGATCTCGGACTACCTGACGCGTGTGGTGCAGCCGATCCTGTCCACGGTGGACGGCGTGGCGTCGGCCGACATTCTCGGCGGCCAGACCTTCGCGATGCGGTTGTGGCTCGATCCCGCCCGCATGTCGGGCCGCGGCGTCTCCGCCGGCGACGTGGTGGCGGCGATCCAGGCCAACAACTATCAGGCCGCCGCGGGTCAGGCCAAAGGCTATTACACCGTCTCCAACGTCACGACGAACTCCGACCTCAACAATGTCGAGCAGTTCAAGCGCATGACCGTCAAGGCCAAGGACGGCGCGCTGGTGCGCATGGAAGACATCGCGACAGTCGAGCTTGCAGCGCAGAGCGCCGACGCCAGCGTGGCGCTGAACGGCCAGCACGCGATCTTCATCGGCGTGCAGGCAACGCCGGAGGGCAACCCGCTCAACATCGTCAAGGGTGTGCGCGCGCTGTTCCCGGACATCGAGCGCAACCTGCCGCCGTCGCTGAAGATGACGGTGGCCTATGACTCGACGAAGTTTATCCAGTCGTCGATCGACGAGGTGCAGAAGACGCTGATCGAGGCGGTCGCCATCGTGATCGTGGTGATCTTCCTGTTCCTCGCTTCGTTCCGCTCGGTCATCATTCCGGTGGTCACCATTCCGCTGTCGCTGGTCGGCGTCTGCTCGCTGATGCTGATGATGGGATTCAGCCTCAATCTGCTGACGCTGCTGGCGATGGTGCTCGCCATCGGCCTTGTGGTAGACGATGCCATCGTGGTGGTGGAGAACATCCACCGCCATCTGGAGGAGGGCAAATCGCCGGTGCAGGCGTCCCTGATCGGTGCGCGCGAAATCGTCGGCCCGGTCATCTCCATGACCATCACGCTCGCCGCGGTGTATGCGCCGATCGGCTTCCTCGGCGGCGTCACGGGCTCGCTGTTCCGCGAATTCGCCTTCACGCTGGCCGGTTCGGTGATCGTGTCGGGCGTCATCGCGCTGACGCTGTCGCCGATGATGTGCTCGGTGCTGCTGCGCCATACCGACCAGGGCCGCTTCGCCCAGAAGGTCGAGGACGTGTTCCGCTCGGTGACCCGCTGGTACGGCCGTCTGCTTGATCGCTCGCTCGATTACCGACCGGTCACGGCGCTGTTCGCCGTGGTGATCCTCGGGCTGGTCGGCTTCCTTTACATGAACACCAGCAAGGAGCTCGCGCCAGAAGAGGATCAGGGCATCCTGTTCTCGCTGACCAAGGCGCCGAAATACGCCAACATCGATTACGCCAACTATTACGGCGAGAAGCTCGACAAGGCGTTTGCGAAGTTTCCCGAGACCGATCTGCGCTTCATCCTCAACGGCATCACCGGCCCCAATCAGGGCATCGCCGGCATGATCCTCAAGCCGTGGGACGAGCGCAAGCGTTCCTCCACCGCGCTGAAGCAGGAAGTGCAGAACGAGGTCAGCAAGATCGAGGGCACGCAGGCGTTCGTCTTCAACCTGCCGCCGCTGCCGGGCGGCCCCGGCGGTCTGCCGATCCAGATGGTGATCAACTCCACCAATGGCTTCCGTCAGGTCTATGAGGAGATGGCGAAGCTGAAGGACGCCGCGCGCAAGAGCGGCCTGTTCATCGTCGCCGACAGCGATCTCGACTTCAACCAGCCGGTGGTGCGGGTGCGGATCGACCGCAGCAAGGCGAACGAGCTCGGCATCACCATGGCGGCGGTGGGCAATACGCTCGCCACTGCGCTTGGCGGCAACTACGTCAACCGCTTCAACCTTGAGGGCCGTTCCTATCAGGTGATCCCGCAGGTGCCGCGCGAGCTGCGGCTGACACCGGACTCGCTCGATCATTTCTACGTCGCGACCGTGACCGGCCGTCAGGTGCCGCTCTCGACTGTCGTTTCGATCGACACCGGCACCGACCCGAACGCGCTGACGCATTACAACCAGCTCAACTCCGCAACCTTCCAGGCGGTGGCGATGCCCGGTGTGACCATCGGCAAGGCGGTGGAATTCCTCGAACAGCAGGCGAAGCAACTGCCCGCCGGCTACAGCCACGACTACCTTGCCGACTCGCGCCAGTATGTGCGTGAAGGCAATCAGCTTGCGGTCGCGTTCGGCTTCGCGCTGATCATCATCTTCCTCGTGCTCGCGGCACAGTTCGAAAGTCTGCGCGATCCGCTGGTGATCCTTATCTCGGTGCCGATGGCGATCAGCGGCGCGTTGGTCCCGCTGTTCTTCGGCATGGCGACCATCAACATCTACACCCAGGTGGGCCTCTTGACCCTGATCGGCCTGATCAGCAAGCACGGCATCCTGATGGTGGAGTTCGCCAACGAGCTGCAGCTCAAGGAAGGTCTCGATCGCCGCTCGGCAATCGAGCAGGCGGCCCGCGTTCGTCTCCGCCCGATCCTGATGACCACGGCGGCGATGGTCACCGGCCTGTTGCCGCTGCTCAGTGCGAGCGGCGCCGGCGCGGCGAGCCGGTTCTCGATCGGCCTCGTCGTGGTGGCCGGCATGACCATCGGCACGTTGTTCACGCTGTTCGTGCTGCCGGCGGTGTACGTCATGCTCGCGACCGATCACCAGAGCAAGACCAACTCGCAGCGCGCCAAGGATATCGAGGCGTTCGATCTCTCGCACGCGTGAGGCAGTGCCTTGCGTCCCTGATCATGGCCGGGCCTTGCGCCCGGCCATTGCCGTCTCCAATATGCTCCGATGCAGGGGCATCATTCAGCGGCGCGGCGCGAGGAGGTGCGGACATTCTGGACCGGCCCGCCGCTCAGTTTCTATGAAATCCTGTCGCTGAAAAGCCTTGTCGCCACCGGCGCGAGGGTCGTTCTCTATTCCTACGAAAATGATCTCGTGGTGCCCGAAGGCGTCGAACTGCGCGACGCGCGCGAGATTCTATCGGACGAGGTGCTGCAGCGGCACAATGCCGACAGTGATAAGGGCTGGTCGCGGCACTCGGATCTGTGTCGCTACATCATGCTGCAGCGGTTCGGCGGCTGGTACGTCGATCTCGACGTGATCTGCCTGCGCGACCACCTGCCGTCCGCCGAAATGTATTATGCCCGCGCCGACGCGGCGACGATCTATAACGGCATCATGAAATTCCCGGCGGGCTTTGCCGCGCTGGGCGATCTGATCGCGCAGGCCGAAAAGATTCTGCCGGTCGCGGACAAGGCGCTGACCGAGGAGGCGCGTGTCGTGCTCGGCCCGCCGCTGCTCAGCCGCGTGCTGCGCGATCACGGGCTTGATGATCGCGCACAGCCGCGGGCGAGGGCGTATGAGATTCCGTTTCAGGAGGCGCTGGCCTTCTTCAATCCCGCGCAATGTGGAGAGGTCGAAGCGCGGCTCGCGGACAGCGACTTTACGCATCTGTGGAACGGGGCATGGACCACGCTACGGATTCCGAAAAATTACGGACCGCCGCAAGGCAGCTGGCTCGACATCATGTTCCGCCGCTTCGACATCCGCGTGTCGGAACATGGACGCCTGAACTATGACGCGCTGGTGTCGTGGGTGATGGAGGATTGCCTGCTCGAGGAATTCAAGGCGCGGGCAGGCGGAGAGGGCAAGGAGCAGGTCGCAGCCTTTGCCGCCGAGATCGAGCGGATCGGCTGGCAACCACGCGAGCGGCTCTATCGTCCGCCGCAAACGAAAGCCGAAGCCGCACCCGCCGATGCGCCGCCACTCCTGACGCAAACAAGCGCGCCGCAAACATTGCGCAGCTTCTGGCACGGCGCACGGCTCGGGCCGTATCAGTTGCTGTGCTTGAAAAGTTTTGCCGATCGCGGCCATCGCGTCGAAGTGTTCTCCTATGATGCGAACTTCACCGCGCCGGGCTGGCTGACCGTCCGCGACGCGCGCGACATCCTGCCGAGGGACGCAGTGCTGTCGCCGTTGCCGCAAGGCGGCGAGGCGATCCATGGCCATCTGTTTCGCTACGCGCTGCTCGAGCGCCTCGGCGGCTGGTGGATCGACCCCGATGTGATGTTGATGCAGCCGGACCTGCCGGACGCCGATCTGTTTGTCGCAGGACACGACGCATTCGGTCAGGTGCCGCCCACGGTGCTGCGATGTCCGCCCGCGCATCCGCTCATGAAGGCGGCGCTGACGCATACTCGTGCGCTCGGCGCTGATCACACGCGCTGGTTGCGTGCCGGCGCGCCGCTCTGGACCACGTTGGTACAGGAGTATGATGCTGGCTCGCTTCGTGTTGCGAGCGAGCCGCTGGGGCCGGTCTCGTGGTTCACGGTGCCGGACCTGTTCGATCCGGCCAACGCGGACCGATTGTCGCAGCAGGCGGCGGCCGCGCGCTTCCTGCACCTGCAGGATGAGGTGTGGCGGCGGGCCGGAATCCCGGCCTGGCTGGCGCCGCCGCAAGGCTCTTTCCTGAGCACTCTCCTGCAGCGGCACGGCATCGACACCGGCTTTCCGGCGGCCATGGAATTCAACCAATTGAACAGGTGGATCAGGCACATGTATCGCGCTGTTCAAGCGGAGCGTGCGGACCCGTCCTCCAGCCTCGGCGCACGTTTGTCCTGAGCGCGTGGACGCGCCTTTACCTTTCACGACACCCGATCGGCGGCCGACAACCCACGGCAGCAACGGGCTTTTTGCGCACCTGCGGCGAAATACATTTTGCCGAGTGTTGCCCGCGCGCCGTTGCTCGCCATTTTTTTTTATGATTTTTGAACTGCAATTATATTGGCGAGACCAATTTTTATGTTCGGTTGGCTCAATTCATTTGCCAGCGCCGGTCGCGCAGGACGCGTTGCGTGTTTGGCGATCTCGGCGCTGTTTGGTGTGTCCGCGTTGGCGGAGGACGCGCGCGCGCAGGATGCGTCGGAGCAGCAGGCGCTGTTTCAGCGCATGGTGCAGCAGCCGACCAATTACGAGGTGACCTTCGAGTATGTGCGCGTCGCTACCGCGCGCGCCGACTATGAAGCGGCGATCGGCGCGCTGGAGCGCCTGTTGTTCTACAATCCGAATCTGACGCGGGTGAAGTACGAGCTTGGTGCGTTGTATTTCCGCCTCGGCTCCTATGAGATGGCGAAGCGCTATTTCCTCGAGGCGCTGGCCAGCCCCGATATCGATCCGGTGACGCGCCAGCGCATCGAGACCTATCTGCCTGACGCCAGCAAGCAGCTTGAGCGCAGCCGGCTGGCCGGCTTCGCGCAGACCGGCATCCGCTCGCAGTCGAACGCCAACTACGCGCCGACCAGCGGCAGCATTTTGCTCGGCGGCAGTCCGCTGACGCTGCTGCCGACCGCGCAGAAGAAAAGCGACACCAACTGGTTTGGTCTTGCCGGCGTCAGCCATGACTATGATCTCAACGGCCGCGGCGACACGCTGGAGACCCGCTTTGTCGGCTATCTCACGCAGCAGCAGCGTTTCGATCAGTTGAATGTCGGCCTGTTCGACATCTCCTTCGGCCCGCGCTTCCTGCTCGCGCCGGATTTCCTGCCGGGCGCGACCATCAAGCCCTATGTCGTCGGCGGCAACACCTGGATCGACAACCAGTCCTATCTGTCGTCGGTCGGCGCCGGCATCGATGTGCGGGTGCCGCTCAACGAACGCGTCTCGTTCGGCCCGGTGTTCGAATGGCGGCGCAACGATTTCAAGAACGGCGATCTGGTCTCGACCTTCAATTCTGGCAATTCCTACACCACGGGCCTCGGCGCGAACTGGCAGATCATGCAGACCATCCGCCTCGATGCGCGCGGCTTCTATCGGCGCGGCGATGCGGTCAACGCCTTCCAGTCGTTCAACCAGTGGGGCGCGGAAGCGGCGCTGACCTTCGAATTCGCGCCGCCGCTGCTCTCGATCACCCGCAACTGGAGCGTCTCGCCTTTTGTCAGAGTGTTGGAGACGCGGTTCGACGCGCCGAATCCGTTCATCGATCCGTTCGTCATTCATCGCGATACGATGTGGAGCGTGGGCGCGCTGTTCAACGCGCCGATCAACCGCACCTTCGGCATTTCCACCGCGATCCAGTACGACAAGACCAACTCAACGCTGCCGAACTATCGGCTGGATAATTTCTCCGTCATGTTCGGCCCGACGGCCCGGTTCTGAGGAGACATCATGAATCCGCGCGTCCGTTCCTGTCTCTCCCGCCTGCTGACGGTGCTGCTGTCCACCGTCGCGCCGGTCGCGCTGGCGCAGGCGCAATCGATGGGCCGCGTCGGCGCGGTCAATCAGGACGCCACCGGCACGCCGCCGGGCGGCTCCTCGCGCATGCTCACCATCGGCGGCAATGTCGTCTACAAGGAGAAGGTGCAGACCTCGGCGTCGGGATCGACCCAGATCCTGTTTCCGGATTCCTCGACGCTCAATGTCGGCCGCAACTCCAGCATCGTGATCGACGAGTTCGTCTACGATCCCAATGCCGGCACCGGCAAGATGGTGGCTTCGGTCGGCAAGGGCGTCTTGCGGTTCGTCGGCGGCCAGATTAGCCACACCACCGGCGTCACCATCAAGACGCCGGTTGCGACCCTCGGCATTCGCGGCGGTGTCGCCACCGTGGTCTATCCGATCCCGCCGAACTATTTATCCGACCCGAACCTCGCCAATGCCAAGGGCGAACTCGTCATCGGCCATGTCGGCACGGTCACCATCACCAACAACGCCGGGTCGGTGACCCTGCGGCCGGGCTTCGTCACCTTTGTCACCGGGCCGAACGATCCGATTCCGGAGCCGTTCCGCATCAGCGACGCGCTGTTGCAGCAGATCATGGCCTCGCTACGCAGCAAGCCGGGGCAGAGCGGCGGCGCGGTCGATCTGCCGACGGATTCGATGGCCTCGCGTCAGGGCTACGGCACCAGCAATCTCAACGACCCGACGCATCCGCCCGGCAGCGATCCGCTCGGCTATTTCTCGATCTTCTCCGGGGGCGATGCCCTGGCGAAGAACAAGTCGCAGTCGAACCAGACCACGCAGACCCAGCCGAATGGTGGTTACACCAGCGGCGGCGGCGGCTATGGCAGTGGCGGCGGTTATGGCAGCGGCTGCTATGGTTCCGGGTGTGGCGGCGGAATTTAGCGCCACCGGCCTTCCGGGCAGCGGAATCCCGAATCGAATAGACTTGAGCCGACCGGTCCGGACATCTTCATCTTCCGGCCGGCGGAGCGCTCTTGGACAAGACCTACGATCTTGCGATCATCGGCGGCGGCGTGAATGGCTGCGGCATCGCGCGCGATGCGGCGGGCCGAGGCCATTCGGTGTTTCTGTGCGAGATGAACGATCTTGCCAGCGGTACCTCGTCATGGTCGAGCAAGCTGATCCATGGCGGGCTGCGCTATCTCGAATATTACGAATTCCGTCTGGTGCGCGAGGCGCTGATCGAGCGCGAGCTGTTGTGGAAGATCGCGCCGCACATCATCCATCCGCAACGTTTCGTGCTGCCGCATCATGAGGGGCTGCGCCCGGCATGGCTGCTGCGGCTTGGCTTGTTTCTTTACGACCATCTCGGCGGCCGGCATCGTTTGCCGCCGACGCGCACGCTCGACCTGCGCCGCGCCGAAGTCGGTAAGCCGCTGAAGCCCGGCCGCTTCACCCGTGGGTTCGAGTATTCCGATTGCGTGGTCGATGATGCGCGCCTGGTCGTGCTCAATGCGTGCGATGCCGCCGATCGCGGTGCTGACATCCGCACCCGCACGCGCGCAACACAGGCGACTCGACGCGACGGATATTGGCGGGTCTCGCTGGAAGACACCATGACCGGCGTGCGCAGCGAGATTTTCGCGCGCGTGCTGGTCAATGCCGGCGGGCCGTGGGTGGAAAGCATCCTGACCGAGCGCGCCGGCATCGGCGCCAAGGCGCGGGTGCGGCTGGTGCAGGGTTCGCACATCGTGGTGCCGAAGCTCTATGCGCATGACCGCGCCTACACCTTCCAGAACGCCGATGGCCGCGTCGTCTTCGTCATTCCCTACCAGAACGACTTCACTTTGATCGGCACCACCGACCGCGACTATCACGGCGATCCGGCGCAGGTGGCGCCGACGCAGGAGGAGATCGATTATCTCTGCGCTTCGGTCGGCGATTATCTTGCGCAGCCGGTGTCGCCGCGCGATGTGGTGTGGGCCTATGCCGGGGTGCGTCCGCTCTATAACGACGGCGCGAGCGAGGCGCGTGCGGCGACCCGCGACTATGTGTTCGAGCTTGATACGCCGAATGGCCTGCCGATCCTCTCGGTGTTCGGCGGCAAGATCACCACCTACCGGCGGCTCGCCGAGCATGCGCTGGACCGGCTGTCGCCGTATCTGAAAGACGGCACTGCCGGCCTGCGTGAGGGCTGGACCGGCACCGCGCCGCTGCCCGGCGGCGACCTTGCGGTGACGGAGGTTGCGGCGCTCGGCGCGCAATTGCGGCGTGAGCATCCGTTCCTTGCGCCCGCGCATGCCGAGCGGCTGGCGCATGCCTATGGCACGCGGGCGCGGGGCTGGCTCGCCGGCGCGCACAGCGCCGCCGATCTCGGCGAGGAGTTTGGCGCGACACTGACCGCGCGAGAGGTGGACTATCTGATCCGCCACGAATTCGCGCGCACCGCCGAGGATGTGGTCTGGCGGCGCTCGAAACTGGGGCTGCGCTTGTCGCAGGCGCAGGTCGCGCGACTTGCAGCGTGGATGATGAGCCGGGTTTAAAAGACCGGTTTTTGCAGCTACAAGCGGTCAGCCCAAAGCAATCGACAATGTGGAGTGACGAGATGACGGACAAGACCAGCGCGATGCAGACCCGGGTGTTCGGCCCGACTGGCCGCGCAACCTCGGTGATCGGGCAGGGCACCTGGTACATCGATCGCGGCGACCACGCGACTGCCGCGGCGGCGCTGCGGCGTGGGCTCGATCTCGGTATGACGCATATCGACACCGCTGAAATGTATGGCGACGCCGAACTGGTGATCGCGGATGCCATCGAGGGCCGTCGCGACGAGGTGTTTCTGGTCTCCAAGGTGCTGCCGAGCAACGCCTCGCGGCGCGGCACCATCACCGCTTGCGAGCGTTCGCTGAAACGGCTGCGCACCGAGCGGCTGGACTGCTATCTGCTGCACTGGCGCGGCTCGTATCCGTTCGAGGAGACGGTGGCGGCGTTCGAAGACCTGGTGAAGGCCGGCAAGATCCTGTCATGGGGCGTCAGCAATTTCGACGCCTCGGATCTCGCCGAACTGCAAGATGTCGCCGGCGCGGGCAACATCGCCTGCAATCAGGTGCTGTATCACCTGAACGAACGCGCCATCGAACACTCGGTGATCCCGTGGTGCGAACACCATGGCGTCGCGGTGGTGGCGTATTCTCCGTTCGGCCACGACGAATTCCCCCATCCGCGCTCCGGCGGTGGCCGGGTGCTGCAGCAGATCGCCGACAAGCATGGCGCAACGCCGCGTCAGGTGGCGCTGGCGTTTCTCACCCGGCGGCCTGCGGTGTTCACCATCCCCAAATCCTCGACGCCGCAGCACACCGAGCAGAACGCCAAGGGCGGCTCGCTGGCTCTTGGCAAGGATGACATCGCCGCGATCGACGCCGCGTTTCCGCGCGGCCGCGAACCGCGCAACCTGCCGATGCTCTAATGTTTGCTCCTCATGGTGAGGAGGCGCGAAGCGCCGTCTCGAACCATGAGGCTTGTGCGCCCCGGATGCGGTGCGACATGCAATGTCGCTCCGCTGCTCCGGGGCCGTTTCATATTCGGAGTTCGCAACGGTCCCGGTTCTGCGAAGCCATAGCGCGCCGAAGACGCGCGTGAACGCGCTTTTGCCACGCTGCATCGCGCCCGGGATACGGCCTCATTCTTGTCGTCATGGCCGGGCATAGTCGTTCGGAAGAACGGCGTCGCTTCGCTTGCCTATGACCCGGCCATCCACGCCTTCCTTGTTGATCCATCGTTGAGACGTGGATGCCCGCGACAAGCGCGGGCATGACGATGAATAGAGCGTGATGATGAGCGACTTAGCCCCTCAATAATGAGGCGGCGGCGGCTCTTCGCCGGGCGGCGTGCTCATCGCGGTCTCGGCGGCGATGAGACGATCGCTGAGGCGGACGAGTTCGCGCGTCAGGCGGTCGATCTCTTTCCACTGCGCGGTCAGCGCCTGGTTCAGCGCCTCGATGGTCTGCTCGTGATGGGCGACGCGCATCTCCAGCGCCTCGATGCGGGCCTCGGTGGGCGCAAGCTCAGTCATCGCTATCCTCGTTGGCCGCTTCCCCCGGCTGCTGCGCGCGTTCGACAAGGCCGTGGCCAAGCGCCACGCGCTGGTCGAACACGAAGCATTCGCCCTGCCAGCGGCTTTGCTCTTCGGGCACGACCTCGAGATATTTCAGGATGCCGCCCTTGAGGTGATAAACCTGTTCGAAGCCGCGCGCGAGCAGGTAGGAGCTCGCTTTCTCGCAGCGGATACCGCCGGTGCAGAACATCGCGATTGCCTTGTCGCGCGCAGGATCGAGCGTGCGGTCGGCATAGTCCTTGAACTGGCTGAAGCTGGTGAGTTGCGGATCGATCGCTCCCGCGAAGGTGCCCATCTCGACTTCGAACTGGTTGCGGGTGTCGAGCAGCACGATGTCCGGCCGCGCGATCAATTCGTTCCAGTCCTGCGCGTCGACATAGATGCCGACCCGTTCGTTGGGATCGGTGCCTTCGTCGCGCAGCATCACGATCTCCTTCTTGAGGCGGACCTTGAGACGCTGGAACGGCATCTGCGCCGCCGAGGAGAATTTCAATTCGAGATTGTCGAGCCGGCCGCCGAACAGCGCGCCGCTGCGAAGCTGGTTCATCAGCGCGTCGATCGCCACCGCGCTGCCGGCGACGGTGCCATTGATGCCCTCGGCGGCGAGCAGCACGATGCCCTTGATGCCGAGCGCCGCGCACATGTTGCGCAGCGGCTCGCGCAGGCTCTCGAAGTCCGGCAATGGCACGAACTGATAGAAGGCGGCGACCTTGTAAGACATCGCGCCCTTATAATGGCGACGGGCGCGGAGGGAAACCCGCGCCCGTGAGGTCTTGATAGCTTTAAAAGCCCTGGAACCGGCGGATCAGAAGCCCATCGCCGCGCCGTCGCTGCGCGGGTCGGTGGCGCCTTCGAACACGCTGTCGGGGTGGCGCACCACGGCGCCGCCATGGCCCATGGTCGAGGTGAAGTCGGGCAGCACCTCGATGTCGTGGCCGGCATCGCGCATCGCCTGGATCAGCGCCGGGTCGAACCGGCTCTCCAGCTTCAGCGTCACGGTGGCGTCGCCCCAGGTCTTGCCGAGCAGCCAGCGCGGCGCGGTGACGGCCTGCTGCAGGCCCTGGCCGTAGATCGCGTAGCGGCTGAAGATCGCCGACTGCGTCTGCGGCTGGCCTTCGCCGCCCATGTTGCCGTAGACCATGCGGCGGCCGTCGTCGAACAGCGCCATCGCCGGGTTGAGGGTGTGGAACGGCTTGCGGCCGGGGCGCAGCGCGCGCGGGCCGTCGCCGTCGAGCTGGAAGCTCGAACCGCGATTCTGCCAGACGATGCCCGAATTATCGAGCGTGCAGCCCGAGCCGAACTCGAAGTAGACGCTCTGGATGAAGCTGACCGCAACACCATTGCCGTCGATCACGCCGGCCCACACGGTGTCGCCCGGATTGGCGACGTAGGGCCACGGCAGCGCGCGCTTGCGGTCGATCTTCTTGGCGAGTTCGTCGAGCTTGGCCTTGGTCAGGTAATCCTCGCAACGCTCCTTCATGTGAGCCGGATCGCCGACCACGGCGTCGCGCACCAGGAACGCCTGCTTGGTCGCCTCGACGATGCCGTGCAGGTAGTCGAAGCCTTCGGCCTCGGCGACATTGAGCCGCTCGAACAGCGCGAGGATCATCAGCGAGGCGAGGCCCTGCGTCGGCGGCGGGAAGTTGAACAGCCGCGCGCCCTTGACCGGCACCGAGATCGCCTCGCGGCGCTGCACCTTGTGCGCGGCGAGGTCTTCCAGCGTCACCGGCGAGCCGATGCGCGCCAGATCCGCCGCGATCTCCTTGGCGAGTGCGCCCTGATAGGCGTCGGTCGGGCCATGCTCGCCAATGCGGCGCAGCGTGTTGCCGAGCGCGGCGAGCTTCATCACGTCGCCGGCGCGCGGCGCCTTGCCGTTGGTCAGAAAGTGCTTGGCGAAGCCCGGCGCGTCCTTGAGGCCGGCGAGCTTGGTCTCGGTCAGTTCCTGCTGGCTCACGGTGACGGCAAAGCCGTTCTCGGCCGACCAGACCGCGTCCTCGACAAGGCGCGACAGCGGCAGCTTGCCGCCGATCTCGCGGCTCAAGGCATGCGCCTCGGCCCAGCCCGACAGTGTGCCCGCGACGGTGTTGGCGGCCAGCGGGCCGCGCTCCGGAATCGCCGACAGGCCCTTGGATTTGTAGAGATCGACGGTCGCGGCCTTGGCCGCGGCGCCGCAGGCGTCGATCGCGACCGGCGGCTTGCCGTCGACGCTGATCAGCCAGAAGCCGTCGCCTCCGATCGAATTCATGTGCGGGTAGACCACGGCGAGATTGGCCGCGATTGCGAGCATCGCCTCGACGGCGTTGCCGCCCTCGCGCAGCACGCGCAGGCCCGCTTCGCTGGCGAGATGATGGGGCGCGGTCACCATGCCGCGGCGGGAACGGGGGGTATTCAGCATCGCTCAGTCCAACAGGTTGGCCCGCCGCAAAGCGGGAGGTTAAGTAAGAGAAATTTCCATTAGCCTTTTAAACCAAAAGGCCAGGTTTCCCAAACAGGAAATGCCCGGCCGGCGAGCCGGGCATCCCTGTAGGTGGGACGCCTGGTAGGTCGATTCTAACATTTGTCTGCGTTGCGGCGGACTCCATTGGAAATGTTAGAATCAAAGAACCACCAGCAAATATAAGACGCTAGTGGAGCTTTGGATTTGACATTCACTTAACGGACCCGCGGTGCGACGGGAGCGAATGTCAAATCCGTTCCACTAGGCGGTGCGTTTGTGCTGTTCGAACCAGTTTCGGCGCCAGGACTTTAGCACGGATAGCGCGAGCAGGCCGGTCAGAATGTCCATGAAAATGATCAGGCCAAACACCGGCAGCCAGCTTCCGGTGGATTCGCGCAGCAGTGCCGCCACCGGTCCGCCAAGCACCGAACCGACGCCCTGCGCCATGTAGAGGAAGCCATAGTTGGTGGTGGCATTCTTGGTTCCGAAGGTGTCGGTCAGCGTCGAGGGGAACAGCGAGAAGATTTCGCCCCAGCCGAAGAACACCAGGCCCGACAGCAGCACCACGGCCAGCGCATTCTCGCGGTAGAGCACCATCAGCGCAATCGCGAAGCCTTCGAGGACGAAAGCGATGCCCATGGTGTTTTCGCGGCCGATGCGATCCGACACCCAGCCGAAGAACGGCCGGGTGAGGCCGTTGGTGATGCGGTCGACGGTGAGCGCCAGCGGCAGCGCCGCAAGCCCCCAGATCATCACGTCGGCGACACCGAAGTCGCGGGTGAAGTTGGCGAATTGCGAGATCACCATCAGGCCGCCGGTGGACATCATGGTCATCATCACGAACATCAGCCAGAACAGCGGCGTGCGCAGCATTTCCTTCGGCGTGAAATCGCGCACCGACGTCTCGACCTTCGCCGAGATATTGACCTTGGCGGCCGCCGTTTCGTGCGCCTGCGGATTGCGCAGGCCGAGCGCGGCCAGCACGCCGACCACGCCGAGGATGATGCCGAAGGTGACCAGCGTCGATTGCGCGCCGGACGTTTTCAGCATGGTGTCGATCGGGAAGGTGGTGAGGATTGCGCCGAAGCCATAGCCTGCGGCGACCATGCCGGTGGCGAAGCCGCGCCGATCGGGAAACCAGCGCACCATCAGGCCGATGATGCCGACATAGACGATGCCGGTGCCGATGCCGCAGAACAGGCCGTAGGTCAGATACAGTCCGGTCAGCGACGTGACGTTCGCCGACAGCACCCAGCCAAGGCCGGAGAGTGCGCCGCCGACGGCGATGAGGAGTTTGGGGCCGAACCGATCGACCAGCCAGCCTTGTGCCGGCGAGAACCAGGTTTGCAGAACAATGAGAAGGGAGAAGGTGATTTGAATGGCCGGCAGTGTCGCGCCGGTGGTGCTCTGAAATGATTTGACGAACAGCGTCCAGACGTATTGCGGACTGGAGATCGCCATCATGGCGATCATGCCGAGCACAAGCTGAATCCAGCGTGCGCTGGTGTTGATCGCGATGTCTTCGGTGTCCTTCATCGTGACAGTCATTCTCAGCCTCCCAGGGTTTTGTTCAGGGGTATTTTTTCCCCGAGGGCGAGTATGTCAGCGGTGGCGCGACGGAGTGGAAAATTTACTTAAAAGCGTGGAATCGAGGCGTTCTGTCGCAGAAGACCGGCGAAAGTGGCGTGAGCTATCCACATCGTGTCGCGGAATCGTGCGCACGCCCCATCGCGCCGTGCGCGCCGTGGCACGACGATTGGACGATTCGGGAAACGCGATGCGGGTATCCGCAGCGAAATCCGCGCACGCAAAATGCCCGGCACAATGCCGGGCATTTTGTTTTGTGCGGCCGCTATTCCGCCGGAGCGGGGATCGGCCGCACCGGTGTCGCTCCGGCAAACCAGCGTGCGCGCCACGGCTTGAGGACAAACAGCGCGAGCAATCCGGTCAGCACATCCATGAAGATGATGACGCCGAACACCGGCAGCCAGCTTCCGGTGGATTCGCGCAACAACGCCGCCACCGGTCCGCCGAGCACCGAGCCGACGCCCTGCGCCATATAGAGAAAGCCGTAATTCGTCGTCGCGTTCTTGGTGCCGAAGGTATCGGTCAGCGTGGACGGGAACAGCGAGAAGATTTCGCCCCAGCCGAAGAACACCAGACCGGACAGCAGCACCACGGCGAGCGCGTTCTCGCGGAACATTACCATCAGCGTAATTGCCGCGCCCTCAAGGATGAAGGCGAGACCCATGGTGTTCTCGCGGCCGATGCGGTCCGACACCCAGCCGAAGAACGGCCGGGTGAGGCCGTTGGTGATGCGGTCCACGGTGAGCGCGAGCGGCAACGCCGCGAGACCCCACACCATCACATTGGCGACGCCGAAATCCCGGGTGAAGTTGGCGAATTGCGAGATCACCATCAGGCCGCCGGTCGACATCATGGTCATCATCGCGAACATCAGCCAGAACAGCGGCGTCTTCAGCATCTCCTTCGGCTCGTAGTCATGTGCCGAGGTCGTGACTCTGGATGAGGTCGAAGCCGCGCGGATTTCGTGCGGTTGCGGATTGCGCAGGCCGAGCGCGGCCAGCACGCCGACCGCGCCGAGGATGATGCCGAAGGTCACGAGCGTGGTCTTGTAGTCCGACGACTTCATCATCGTGTCGATCGGGAAGGTGGTCAGGATCGCGCCGAAGCCGTAGCCCGCGGCGACCATGCCGGTGGCGAAGCCGCGATGGTCCGGAAACCAGCGCACCATCAGCCCGACGATGCCGACATAGACGATGCCGGTGCCGATGCCGCAGAACAGGCCGTAGGTTGCGTAAAGTCCGGCCAGCGAGGTGATGTGGGCCGACAGCACCCAGCCGAGGCCGGAGAGCGCCGCGCCGACCGCGATCAGAAGTTTCGGGCCGAACTTATCGACCAGCCAGCCTTGTGCCGGCGAGAACCAGGTTTGCAGAACGATCAGAAGGGAGAAGGTGATCTGAATGGCCGGCAGTGTCGCGCCGGTGGTGGTCTGAAAGGATTTAACGAACAGCGTCCACACATACTGCGGACTGGAAATCGCCATCATAGCAACGAGGCCGAGGACGAGTTGAACCCAGCGCGCATTGTTGTGCTGGGGGTCAGTTACCGTGGAGCTCATAGGACATCTCCTTTGCCACAAGAATAACTTCAGCAAGGAGTATGCCAGCCGCGTCCGCGGGCGGTGAGAAAACCTGTGACGTGATCGCACAGCGACAACGTGACCAATTGGTTTTGCACCGGAATCGATGATGCACCTGCACAGATGCGGCGCAGCAAAATGCTGCATCCGCGTTCGTATGCCGGTATTTATGAGGTCAGAAGAGCTTCAATGCGCGGCGGGATTTGCCCGCTCGCGCGGCGCTGACAGCGCGATCAGGCGGCAGCCTGCTGCTTTTTCAGGCTCTCGATCGCGGTCCTGACGATCGGATCCATGCCTTCGCCGCCATGTTCAAGCCGTGCGATGATCTTGGCGCGCATGCGCGGATCCCAGAACTTGCGGATGTGATCCTGCGTGCTGGCGGCCGCGGTGGACTCGCCCTGGCTTTTGAAGAATGTGCAGATCTGGTTGGCCATGTAGATGAGCTTGTCGTCGTTATGCGACATGAGTAGCTTCTCCCGACGAAATACGGTGCATGTGCGTGAAGATCTCGAAGCCGTCGGCGCGGGCAATCGCGGCGAGGGTGATGCCTGCGCGTTCGGCCATCTTGATCGCAAGGGCGGTGGGGGCGGAAACCGAGACGATCAGCGACGCGCCGATGGAGGCGGTCTTCTGCACCATCTCGACCGAGACGCGACTGGTCAGCAGCACCGCGCCTTCGCTGGCGGCGATGGTCTTGCGCGCCAGCGCGCCGGCGAGCTTGTCGAGCGCGTTGTGGCGGCCGACATCCTCGCGGATTTCCATGATGCCGGCCTGCGGCGTCCAGAACGCGGCGGCGTGAATCGCGCGCGTGATGGTGTTGAGCTTCTGCAGCGGCTGCAGGCCCTGCATCGCGGTCATGATCTGCTGCGGCGTGACGCGGATGCCGTCGCCGACGATGGCGACCGGCTTCATCGCCTCGGCGATGGAATCGATGCCGCACAGGCCGCAGCCGGTGGGACCGGCGATGTGGCGCCGCCGCTCGTGCAACTGCTCGGCGTTGAGCTTGCGCAGCCACATCCGCAGTTCGATGCCCTCGTCCTGCGGGACGACTTCCAGCGAGTCGATATCCGACACCGAGTTGATGATGCCTTCGGTGAGGCTGAAGCCCACGGCGAAGTCCTCGAGATCCTGCGGGGTGCCCATCATCACGGCGTAGGTGCCGGCGTCGTAGGACAACGCCAGCGCCGTTTCCTCGGGAACGGATCGATCACCTTCGCTGAAGCCGCTTTCGCGCCAGATCAGACGATGGGCATTGACAACCGGTGACTCGTTCACGCCGCGCTCCTGTTACTCCGCGGCCTCGGCGTGCATGATCCGCCGTGAGGCGCGCGCATGCTCCTCGTAGGTCTTCTGCCACTCGCTCGGACCGTTGGAGGGCATGACCTGGACTGCGGTGACCTTGAACTCGGGGCAATTGGTCGCCCAATCCGAATAGTCCGTGGTCACCACGTTTGCCTGTGTATCAGGATGGTGGAAGGTCGTATAGACGACGCCCGGCGCCACCCGGTCGGTGACCAGCGCCCGCAGCGAGATTTCGCCCGCGCGGCTGGTCAGGCGGGCCCAGTCGCCGTCCTGGATGCCGCGTTCCTGCGCGTCGTGCGGATGGATTTCCAGCCGGTCCTCGTCGTGCCAGGCGACGTTGTCGGTGCGGCGGGTCTGCGCGCCGACATTGTACTGCGACAGGATGCGCCCGGTGGTGAGCAGCAGCGGGAAGCGCGGGCCGACGCGCTCGTCGGTCGGCACGTATTCGGTGATGATGAACTTGCCCTTGCCGCGCACGAAGTGGTCGATGTGCATGACCGGGGTGCCGAGCGGCGCCTTGTCGTTGCAGGGCCACTGGATCGAGCCGAGTTCGTCGAGGCGCTGGAACGACACGCCGGCGAAGGTCGGGGTCAGGGCCGCGATCTCGTCCATGATCTGCGAGGGGTGCTCGTAGGGCATGTCGTAGCCCATCGCCTTGGCGAGGGCGATGGTGATCTCCCAGTCGGCATAGCCGTTGCGCGGGGTCGTCACCTTGCGCACGAGCTGGATACGGCGCTCGGCGTTGGTGAAGGTGCCGTCCTTCTCGAGGAAGGTCGAACCCGGCAGGAAGATGTGGGCGTAGTTGGCGGTCTCGTTCAGGAACAGATCCTGCACGATGACGCATTCCATCGCCGCAAGACCGGCGGCGACGTGATGGGTGTCCGGGTCCGACTGCAGGATGTCTTCGCCCTGGATGTAGATGCCCTTGAAGGTGCCATCGACCGCCGCATCGAGCATGTTGTTGATGCGCAGGCCCGGCTCCTTCTCGAGCTTGACGCCCCAGGAGTCCTCGAACTGGTGGCGCACGGTGTCGCCCGAGATGTGGCGGTAGCCCGGCAGCTCGTGCGGGAACGAACCCATGTCGCAGGAGCCCTGCACGTTGTTCTGGCCGCGCAGCGGGTTCACGCCGACGCCGGGACGGCCGATATTGCCGGTGACCATCGCAAGGTTGGCGATGCCCATGACGGTGGTCGAGCCCTGGCTGTGCTCGGTGACGCCGAGGCCGTAATAGATCGAGCTGTTGCCGCCGGTGGCGAACAGGCGCGCTGCGCCGCGCAGCTGCTGCGGATCGACGCCGGTGTAGACCGCGGTCGCCTCCGGACTGTTCTTCGCCAGCGAGACGAACGCGGCCCACTCCTGATACTCATTCCAGTCGCAGCGCTCACGGATGAACGTCTCGTCGGCGAGGCCCTCGGTGACGATGACATGCGCCAGCGCGGTGACCACGGCGACGTTGGTGCCGGGCAGCAGCGGCAGGTGATAGGCGGCATCGATGTTGGCCGAGCGCACGAGATCGATGCGGCGCGGATCGACCACGATCAGCTTGGCGCCTTTGCGGATGCGCTGCTTCATGCGCGAGCCGAACACCGGATGGGCGTCGGTCGGGTTCGCGCCGATGATCATGATGACGTCGGTCTCTTCGACCGAGTCGAAGTCCTGCGTGCCGGCGGAGGTGCCGAAGGTCTGCGACAGGCCGTAGCCGGTGGGCGAGTGGCAGACGCGGGCGCAGGTGTCGACGTTGTTGTTGCCGAAGCCGGCGCGGATCAGCTTCTGCACCAGATAAGTCTCTTCGTTCGTGCAGCGCGAGGAGGTGATGCCGCCGACCGAATCCTTGCCGTATTTGGTCTGGATGCGCTTGAACTCCGACGCGGCGTAAGCGTGGGCCTCGTCCCAGCTCACTTCCCGCCACGGATCGGTGACGTTCTTGCGGATCATCGGCTTGAGGATGCGGTCGCTGTGGTTGGTGTAGCCCCACGCGAAGCGGCCCTTGACGCAGGAGTGGCCGCGATTGGCCTTGCCGTCCTTGTAGGGCACCATGCGCACGACTTCCTCGCCGCGCATTTCCGCCTTGAAGGCGCAGCCGACGCCGCAATAGGCGCAGGTGGTGACCACCGAATGCTCGGGCTGGCCGATCTCGATCACGCTCTTCTCGATCAGCGTCGCGGTCGGGCAGGCCTGCACGCAGGCGCCGCAGGAGACGCATTCGGAGCTGATGAACGCCTCTTCCATGCCGGCCGAGACGCGGCTGTCGAAGCCGCGGCCCGCGATGGTTAGCGCGAAGGTGCCCTGAACGTCCTCGCAGGCGCGAACGCAGCGGTTGCAGACGATGCACTTCGACGGATCGTAGGTGAAATAGGGGTTCGACTCGTCCTTCGGCAGCCAGCGCTCGTTGATCTCGCCCGCGGTCTTGGCGAACACGTGGTTGTCGCCCTCGTAGCCGTAGCGCACGTCGCGCAGGCCGACCGCGCCCGCCATGTCCTGCAATTCGCAGTCGCCGTTGGCGGCGCAGGTCAGGCAGTCGAGCGGGTGGTCGGAGATGTAAAGCTCCATCACGCCCTTGCGCAGCTGCTTCAGGCGTTCGGTTTGAGTTTTGATCACGAGGCCTTCCATCACCGGCGTGGTGCAGGAGGCGGGCGTGCCGGCGCGGCCCTCGATCTCGACGAGGCACATGCGGCAGGAGCCGAATGCATCGAGCATGTCGGTGGCGCACAGCTTCGGAATCTCGGTGCCGATTTCCATCGCGGCCCGCATGATCGAGGTGCCTTCCGGCACCGTCACGGTCTGGCCGTCGATGGTCAGCGTGACCATCTTCTCGGATTTGGAGAGCGGGGTTCCGTAATCGATTTCATGAACCATGGACATGATGCGGATCCTTCTACTCTGCGGCCTGCAAACGCGACGGCGCCGGGCCAAAATCTTCCGGGAAATGCTTCAACGCACTCGACACGGGGTAGGGCGTAAAGCCTCCCAGCGCGCACAGCGATCCGAACTTCATCGTGTTGCAGAGATCCGTGAGCACGGCGATGTTCTCGGCGACGCGGTTGCCGGAGCGGATCTTGTTGAGAGTTTCGACGCCGCGCGTCGAGCCGATGCGGCACGGCGTGCACTTGCCGCAGGATTCGATCGCGCAGAATTCCATCGCAAAGCGCGCCATCTTCGACATGTCGACGGTGTCGTCGAACACCACGATGCCGCCATGGCCGATCAGGCCGTCGCGCGCGGCGAATGCTTCGTAGTCGAATGGCGTGTCGAAATATTCGCGCGGGAAGTACGCGCCGAGCGGACCGCCCACCTGCACCGCGCGTACCGGACGGCCCGAGGCGGTGCCGCCGCCGATCTTGTCGACGAGATCGCCGAGCGTGATGCCGAACGCGACTTCGTAGAGGCCGCCATGCTTGATGTTGCCGGCCAGCTGGATCGGCATGGTGCCGCGCGAACGGCCCATGCCGTAATCGGCGTAAGCCTGCGCGCCGCCTTCGACCAGGATGAAGGGGATCGCGGTCAGCGACAGCACGTTGTTGATGATGGTCGGCTTGCCGAACAGGCCCTTATGCGCGGGCAGCGGCGGCTTGGCACGCACGAGACCACGACGGCCTTCGAGGCTTTCCAGCAGCGAAGTCTCTTCGCCGCAGACGTAGGCGCCAGCGCCGACACGCACCTCGAGATTGAAGGTGAAGGCTGAGCCGCAAATGTTCGTGCCGAGATAGCCGGCGCGCTGGGCGGCAATGATCGCCTCGCGCATCGCCTCGACCGCGTGCGGGTATTCGGAGCGGATATAGATAAAGCCCTTGGTCGCACCGACCGCGATGCCGGCGATGGTCATGCCCTCGATGAGTTGGAAGGGATCGCCTTCCATGATCATGCGGTCGGCAAAGGTGCCGCTGTCGCCTTCGTCGGCGTTGCAGACGATGTATTTCTGGTCGGCCTTGGTCTGCGCCACGGTCGTCCACTTGATCGCGGTCGGGAAGCCCGCGCCGCCACGGCCGCGCAGGCCGGAGGTCTTGACCTCGGCCAGGATGCCGTCGGCACCGAGCGTCAGCGCACGGGCAAGCCCCATGTAGCCGCCATGGGCGCGGTAATCCTCGATCGAGCGGGGATCGATCACGCCGCAACGGACAAAGGTGAGGCGGTCCTGATTCTTCAGCCACGGAATCTCGTCCGTGACACCCTGACGCAGGGCATGCTCGCCATTGCCCACAGCGGCATCGAGCAGCGAGGACACGTCCTCCACCGTGACCGGGCCGTAGGCGACTCGGCCGTTGGGGGTCGCGACCTCGACCAGCGGCTCCAGCCAGAGCAGGCCACGCGAGCCGTTGCGGACGATCTCCAGCGGCAGGTTGCGCTTTTGGGCGAGGCTTTCGAAGGCGGCGGCCACGTCATCGGCGCCGACGGCAATGGCAGCGGCATCGCGCGGAACGTAAATACGAAGGGTCATCGGCGCGCCTCCGCGAGCAGGGCGTTCAGGCGCTTCTCGTCGACCCGGCCGGTGATCTTGCCGTCCAGCATGGCCGAGGGAGCGGTGGCGCACAGGCCGAGGCAATAGACATGCTCCAGCGTCACCTGACCGTCGCCGGTGGTCTCACCGGCCTTGATTCCCAAGGCCTTCTCGGCGGCGGCGAGGATCTTGTCGCTACCCATGGACTGGCAGGCCTCGGCCGCGCAGAGCTTGAGGACGTGCTTGCCGGCGGGCTTGTGCCGGAAGTCATGGTAGAAGGCGAACACGCCGTGGATCTCGGCGCGCGAGATGTTCAGCGTCGTGGCGATCAGCGGCTCGGCGTCCGCTGGGATGTAGCCGAAGGTCTCCTGCAGGGCGTGGAGGATCGGCATTGCCGCCCCGTCCAGGGCCTTGTACTCGTCGATGATTTCCTGAGCGCGAGCGGCGCTCCAAGATTTCATAAGCCGCCATATGCGAACCATTCTCATTTGAATGCTGGTCCTAACACATGGACATCAAACGCCTTCTTTGATCAAGGCGTTAGTTCTGATATTGCGATAGCAAAAATCTATTAAGCCGATTTTTTGGTATACCAGATCGGTCAGCCGGGCCGCTCGATTCCGGACACCGTATCCGGCAGGGTTTTGGCCAGATGGCGGGCGACATCGGCCAGCGCCGCGGTGAGCGGCGTCATCGGCTCGCGGTGGGGGATGACCAGCCCCACCGATTGCACGTTCTCCGGCTCCACGATCGGGATGGAGCGGACCTTGTCGGTGAGACCGAGCGATTCCGCCAGCAGTGCCGGCATCACGCTCGCCCATTTGCCGGTGCGGACGTGGGAGTAGAGCACGATCATCGAATTGGATTCGAGGGTCGGGGACACCGCGACGCCGGCCCGAAACAGCATCTGATCGATAATGCGGCGGTTCTGCATGTCCGGCGTCAGCAGGCAAAGCGGGATTTTCGCGATCTCCGCCCAGGTCACGCTGCTGCGGTCGCCGAGCTGGCTGTCCGCCGAAGTCAGCAGGCGATACTGCTCGAGATAAAGCGGGATGCGGTTGACGTGACCGACCGGCTCGTTCTCGAGATAGGTCAGCCCCGCATCGACCTCGAGATTTTCCAGCATGCGCAGGATCTCGATCGAGGTTCGCGAGATGATGGTGAACTTCACGCCGGGGTGCCGCGCGCGGAATGGCGTGGTCAGCGCCGCGGTCATGGCGAGCGCGGTCGGTATCGCCGCGATCCGCAGATGGCCGACAAGGCCGTGCTTCAGCGTCTCGATATCTTCATGCATCGCCCGTGCATCGCCGACGATGCGCCGCGCCCATACCAGCACGCGCTCGCCCTCCGGCGTGAAGCCCTGGAAGCGCGAGCCGCGATTGACCAGCAACATGCCGAACGTGTCTTCCAGTTGCTTGATGGCGGCGGACAGCGTCGGCTGGCTGACATTGCTGGCTTCCGCGGCCCGTCCGAAATGTTCTTCGCGGGCCAGCGCCAGCAGGAATTCCAGTTTATCGATCATTGCAGCCTTCAATCTCCGCCGGGGCCGATCTTGAACAGTGGGACAGCCCAGACCGATCAAGACAGGTTCCCAAGCATAGTCAAATCCGATCAAGCCTTTGAAGAGGGAACCAAGTCCGGTGGGGGACGTTTTCCCTGCATCGTTCGACGTTTGTCTCAGGATATTCGGCGGCCGGAATGCGAGACGGTGCCCATGCCCGATTGCGGCGCGGTCTTGGCCCGTCCTTGAACATCGCAGCAGGGACCAGGCGGGGCGCTTTATGACCCACACCAGCGGCTTGGCAAGACGGCGCATCCTGTGCGTTTTCCCGAAATATTCACCGTCGTTCGGCACGTTTGAATACGCCTATCCATTGACCGACGGCGTGCAGGCTTTCATGCCGCCGCAGGGCCTCCTGCTGATCGCGGCGGCGCTGCCCTTGAACTGGGAGGTGCGTTTCGTCGACGAGAACATCCAGCCCGCCGCGCCGGAGGATTTTTGCTGGGCCGACGCCGTGTTCGTCAGCGGCATGCACATCCAGCGCCGTCAGATGCGCGACATCTGCGAGAGGGCGCATGCCTATGACCGGCCCACCGCGCTTGGCGGGCCTTCGGTCAGCGCCTCGCCCGAGGCCTATCCCGATTTCGACTATCTGCATATCGGCGAGCTTGGCGACGCCACCGAGGAGCTGTTTCGGCATATCGCCGACAATCCGGCGCGGCCGCGGCGGCAGGTGGTGCTGACCACGCACGAGCGGCGCGACATGGCGGATTTTCCGCTGCCCGCGTACGAATTGATCCCGCTGCGTAAATATTTTCTCGGCAGCATCCAGTTCTCCAGCGGCTGTCCGTATCAATGCGAGTTCTGCGATATTCCGGCGCTGTATGGCCGCAATCCACGGCTGAAAACGCCGCAGCAGGTGCTGGCCGAGCTCGACAAGATGGTGGAATACGGATTGTCGGGCGCGGTGTATTTCGTCGACGACAATTTCATCGGCAATCGCAAGGCGACGCTCGAACTCTTGCCGCATCTTGTCGAATGGCAGAAGCGCAACGGCTACGCGCTCCAGTTCGCCTGCGAGGCAACGCTGAACATCGCCAAGCGTCCCGAGATTCTCGAGCTGATGCGCGAGGCGCTGTTCCTCACCGTGTTCTGCGGCATCGAGACGCCGGATCCCGCCGCACTGAAAGCGATGTCGAAGCAGCACAATATGATGGTGCCAATTCTTGAAGGCGTCGAAACGCTGAACAGCTACGGCCTCGAAGTGGTCTCCGGCATCATTCTCGGTCTCGATACCGACACCATGGATGCGGACGAGGACATTCTCGATTTCATCGACCGCTCGCAGATCCCGCTGCTGACCATCAATCTGCTGCAGGCGTTGCCGCGCACGCCGCTGTGGGATCGATTGAAACGCGAGAATCGTTTGCTGGAGGACGAAGGCCGCGATTCAAACGTCAAATTCTTCCTGCCCTACGAGCATGTGGTTGCGGCCTGGCGCCAATGCATGGGCCGCGCCTACACGCCGGAGAAAATGTTCACGCGGTTTCAGCATCAGGTCGACCATACCTACTGCAACCGCATCACGCCGCCGAACTCGAAGCAGCGCCGCTCGTGGCCGAACATCAGGCGTGGCCTCACCATGGTCGCCAAGATCATCTGGCATGCCGGCGTACGCAGCGATTATCGCCGCGAATTCTGGAAATTTGCATGGCCGCGCATCAAGGCCGGTGATTTTGAGCGGCTGATCAGTTGCGGGCTGGTCGCCCATCATCTCATCACCTTCGCGCGCGAGGCTTCGCGCGGACGACAGAGCGCGTCCTATTACTCTGACAAGGTGCAGGACATCCAGGTCGCCGCCGAATAGGCGCGGCGGCCGCAAGGATGCGCGCTACATTACCTGTAATGTAGGTTTAATAGTGAGTTCATGCTGATTTCATGAAAGATCACTATTCCCACGGTTCTGGATTTATTAAGGCATTGGAATTATAAGATTTTTTGTGACTTCAGGGTACTCGCATTCGCTCTCGCGCTGCGATACTATGCGCCGTCCCGTTTTCGGGATCGATCTCCCTCAATCACGTTGGGTTCATGGTGTTCAGGATCAGTTGCACAAGCTGGTATGTTCGCGGCTATGGCGGAGTGTCGGGACGGGCTGTCCGCGCCAAGGGAGCAGCGCGCCCGCTATGACCAGCGCAGGTGAGTTGCGCTCCGGCAAGGGGCACAAGGACGAGAATTTTCCGGTCGCGTCGTGGATCATCCATCCGCGCCATCGCGCGCCGATTCTGGCGTTCTACAATTTCGTGCGCACTGCGGACGACATCGCCGATCATGCTTCGTTGCCGCCGCAGGAGAAGCTCGATCAGCTCGATCGCATGCAGGCCGAATTGCTCGGCAGCGGCGCGGCGCAGCCCGAAGCTCTGGCGCTGCGTGAAGCATTGGCGGCGCGCGGATTGTCGCCGCAGCACGCGCTTGATCTGCTCACCGCGTTCCGCATGGACGTTACCAAGCTGCGTTACGAGAACTGGGACGAGCTCATTCATTACTGTTCGTTCTCGGCGATGCCGGTCGGTCGTTTCGTGCTCGATCTACATGGCGAGGATCGTTCGACCTGGGTTGCCTCGGACCGGCTGTGCGCTGCGCTGCAGATCAACAATCATTTGCAGGATTGCGGCAAGGACTACCGCGATTTGAACCGGGTCTATGTGCCGCTCGATGCCTTGAACGCTGCCGGTGTTTCGGTGGAAGCGATCGGTGAGGCGAGGGCGTCCAGGCCGCTGCTCGACTGTCTGCACAAGCTTGCGATACGGAACGAGCAATTGCTGGTCGAGAGCCGAGCCTTCAGCGCCGAAGTGCGGGACAAGCGTCTCGGCATGGAGATTGCGGTGATCGATATTTTCGCACGCAAGATCGTCGAACTGCTCAAGGCGCGCGATCCGCTCAGCGAGCGCGTGCATCTTTCCAAATTCGCGATGTTGGGACTTGCGACATCTGCCGCTGCGGGCGAGTGGCTGCGCCGCGCCGGTGGCCGCGCGCCGCTCTCCCGACTATCGACGGGCGCATGATTTCCGATGAATGACGTGACAGCAACACCGGCCGGTTCGGCTTCGGGAAGTTCGTTTTACGCGGCGATGCGGATTCTGCCGCGTCCGCAGCGCGAAGCGATGTTCCTGGTCTACAGCTTCTGTCGCCAGGTCGATGACATCGCGGATTCCAATGGCCCGCGCGAGGAACGCCTTGCTGCGCTCGACGAATGGCGGCGCGATGTCGATGCGCTTTATGCAGGGAATCCGCCGCCGCGGTTGCGCGACTATGTTGCGGCGGTCAAGGAATTCGGTCTGAAGCGCGACGATTTCATTGCGATCATCGACGGCATGGAAATGGATATTCCGGCCGATATCCGCGCGCCCGATGCGGCGACGCTCGATCTTTATTGTGATCGCGTCGCCAGCGCCGTGGGGCGGTTGTCGGTGCGCGTGTTCGGCTTGCCGGAACAGGACGGCATCCTGCTCTCGCATCATCTCGGCCGTGCGCTGCAATTGACCAATATTCTGCGCGATATCGACGAGGATGCCGGTCTCGGCCGCCTCTATCTGCCGCGCGAATTGCTCAATGCCGCGGGTATCCATTCGAGCGATCCGGCAGCGGTGATCGCCGATCCCAATCTGCCGAAAGTCTGCGTGCCGCTTGCGATGCAGGCGCTCGGGCACTTTCAGAAGGCGGATGAGATTATGGCGCAGAATTCGCGTCGCGCGGTGCGCGCGCCGCGCATCATGTCGCAATATTATCGCGCGATCTTCGAGAAATTGCTGGCGCGCGGTTTCGCGTTGCCGCGTCCTCCCGTCAAGCTAAGCAAAGCCGCCAAGATGTCCATTCTCCTGCGATACGCCGTGATCTGATGACCGGAACTGCTCATATTATCGGCGCGGGTCTGTCAGGATTGTCGGCTGCGGTGCGGCTGGCCAATGCCGGATTCGCGATTCACGTGCACGAGGCGACGCAGAATACGGGCGGGCGCTGCCGCTCTTATTTCGATGCCGCCACGAATTTGACGATCGACAACGGCAATCATCTGATGCTGTCGGGCAATACCCATGCGCGCGCCTATGCGCGGTCGATCGGCAGCGAGGCAGGTCTTGTCGGTCCGGAGCGTGCGGAGTTTCCGTTTGCCGATATCTCGACCGGCGAGAGCTGGGTGCTTGATCTTGGCGATGGCCGTTTTCCTTCCTGGCTGTTCCATCCCGGACGCCGCGTGCCGAATACCGGCGTGGTGGATTATCTCAAACTGCTCCCGCTCGCGTGGGCGAGTGCCAATGCGCTGGTGGGTGACACGATTGCGTGCGACGGTACGCTCTATCGTCGTCTTGTCGCGCCGTTGCTGCTGGCCGCGCTCAATGTCGATCCGCCCACAGGCTCCGCAGGACTCGCCGGCGCGATCGTGCGGGAAACGCTGCTTGCCGGCGGCGCGTCATGCCGTCCGCTGATCGCGCGTGAAGGGTTGAGCAGCGTGTTGATTGATCCGGCGCTGGCGATGTTGCGCAGCAAGGGCGCGTCGATCCGGTTGATGCATGAGTTGCGGCGGATCGAGACATCCGGTGATCGCGTGACCGGCCTGGATTTCGGCGACGGCATCACCGGGCTCAATGACGACGATGTGGTGGTGCTCGCGGTACCCGCGCGCTCGGCCTCGACCGTTCTGCCGGGATTGAAGACGCCGACCAAGTTCCGCGCTATTGTCAACGCGCATTTCCGTTATGTGCCACCGCAGGACACGCCGCCGATCACCGGCGTGATCGGCGGGCTGATCGAGTGGCTGTTCGCATTCCCGGATCGTCTGTCCGTCACCATCAGCGATGCCGACCATCTGGTGAACATGCCGCGCGAAGAACTTGCGCGTGCGATCTGGCGGGACATCTGCAAGGTGGCGAAGCTTGGCGATGCCGTTGCCGAAGGGCCGCTGCCGCCATGGCAAATCGTGCGCGAGCGCCGCGCCACCTTCGAGGCGACGCCCGAGCAGAACGCGCTGCGCCCGGGTTCTGTGACGCAATGGAAAAACCTGATGCTCGCCGGCGACTGGACCGACACTGGACTGCCGGCGACCATCGAGGGCTCGATCCGCTCCGGCGACCGGGCCGCCGACCTCATCCTCAAGCAATAAACCGGACTGTTTCAAATCCACCATGACCATGACGTTCGATCAGCACAGCATCGCCGCGCCGACCGCCGAAGGTCTTGCTACCAGCATTTCGTCGGCTAGCCGGGCCATGCTTGGAAACCGTCAGACGGACGGTCATTGGGTTTTCGAACTCGAGGCCGATGTGACGATTCCGGCCGAATATGTGCTGCTGCGTCACTATCTTGCTGAGCCGGTCGACACGACGCTCGAAGCAAAGATCGGCAAATATCTGCGGCGCATGCAGAACGACAATGGCGGGTGGTCGCTGTTCTACGGTCACGAGTTCGACATGAGCGCCAGCGTGAAAGCTTATTTCGCGCTGAAGATGATCGGCGATTTGCCCGATGCACCGCATATGAAGAAAGCGCGCGAGGCGATGCTGGCGCGGGGTGGTGCGGCCCGGAGCAACGTGTTCACCCGCATCATGTTGGCTTTGTTTGGCGTTCTGACGTGGCGCGCGGTGCCGATGATGCCGGTCGAAATCATGTTGCTGCCGCGCTGGTTTCCGTTCCATCTCAGCAAGATTTCGTACTGGGCGCGCACGGTGATCGTGCCGCTGCTGGTGCTGATGACGTTGCGGCCGCGGGCGAAAAATCCGCTTGGTGTGACCGTCGATGAATTGTTCATCGAGGATCCGAAAACCATCGGCCCGACGCCGAAGGCGCCACACCAGAGCCAGCTCTTGTTCACGGCCTTCGACATTCTCGACCGAGTTCTGCGCGTCGCCGATCCGTTCTTTCCGAGGGGAATGCGTAAGCGTTCGATCAGGAAAGCGGAAGAGTTCGTTACTGAGCGCCTCAACGGTGTCGATGGTCTTGGCGCGATTTTTCCGGCGATGGTCAACAGCGTCATGATGTATGACCTGCTCGGCTATCCGAAGGATGATCCGAATTACCTTCTCGCGCGGGAGTTGGTCGATCGGCTTCTGGTGATCGGGGAGGAGGAGGCTTATTGCCAGCCTTGCGTTTCGCCGGTGTGGGACACCGCGCTTGCTGCGCATGCCATGATCGAATCCGGAAACGACAGCGACATCGCGGCAGCCATGAAGGCGCTCGACTGGCTCGCGCCGCGGCAGGTGCTGGATGTCGAAGGCGACTGGGCCGTGAAGCGGCCTGGCGTGCGGCCCGGCGGTTGGGCTTTCCAGTACAACAACGCGCATTACCCGGATCTCGACGATACCGCCGTGGTGGTGATGGCGATGGATCGCGCGCGGGGGCTTGGCGCCGGCACCAAGTATGATGAGGCGATCGCGCGCGGACGCGACTGGATCGTTGGCCTGCAGAGCGTCGATGGCGGGTGGGCCGCGTTCGACGCCGACAATCTAGAATACTATCTCAACAATATTCCGTTCGCCGACCATGGCGCGCTGCTCGATCCGCCGACCGACGACGTCACCGCGCGTTGCGTCTCGATGCTGGCGCAGCTTGGCGAGACCATCGAGAATTCATCTGCGCTGGCGCGGGGCGTCGAATATCTGCGCAGCACCCAACTCCCGGACGGCTCATGGTTCGGACGCTGGGGCGTCAACTACATCTACGGAACGTGGTCGACGCTGTGCGCGCTCAACGCCGCCGGTGTGTCGCACGACGATTTCGGCAATGAAGAAGGCCGCGGATTGGCTGGTGGCGATCCAGAATCCGGACGGCGGCTGGGGTGAGGACGGCAACAGCTACAGGCTGGATTACAAGGGCTATGAACGTTCAGAGAGCACGGCATCCCAGACCGCTTGGGCCACGCTTGCGCTGATGGCTGCGGGCAGGATGGATGATGCTGCGACGGAGCGGGGAATTGCGTATCTGACACGCACCCAGAACGCAGAAGGGCTGTGGAACGAGCCGAACTACACGGGGGGCGGGTTCCCACGTGTGTTCTATTTGCGATACCACGGATATTCTAAGTTCTTTCCGCTCTGGGCGCTGGCACGCTATCGCAACCTACGTAATAGTAACAGCCGCTTCACAGGGGTCGGAATGTGATTATTGGCGCAGGCGGGGACGCCTCGAGAGATGGACTGCCGGTTCTGATTGTTACGGGCCTGAAGCAGGAGGCCCGCATTGCTGCCGGCCCCGGGCTCACTGTCATCTGCAGTTCCAGCAACCCGGTGCAATTGCGGGAAATGATGGTCTCGTTCGATCCGGCGAGCATTCGCGGGATCGTCAGTTTCGGTGTGGCCGGAGGCCTCAACCCCAAGCTGCGCTCCGGCGACATCGTCATCGCTTCCGAGATCGTTGCGGCCGAACATCGCTGGGCGACGGCCTCATCGCTGACCGAAATGCTGATCGCGCAGCCGGTGAAGGGCAACCGCAAGGTCATCAATGGCGTGCTTGCCGGTGTGGAAGAGGTGGTGCTTGGTCAGCTCGGCAAAGCTGCGCTGCGTGCTACCACAGGCGCCGACGCGGTCGATATGGAAAGCCATATCGCCGCGCGCTACGCCGAAGCGCATGACCTGCCTTTCGCGGCTCTGCGCGTGATCAGCGACCCGGCGCATCGCGCGTTGCCTGAGGTGGCGGCGAAGGCGCTAAAGCCGAATGGCGATGTCGATATCTGGAAGGTGATGCGCGGTATTGCACGCAATCCGTCGGAGATCCGCGCTTTGGTCTCCAGCGGCCGCGATTTCAATCGCGCGCTGCGTGGCCTGCGTGACTACAAAGATCATCTCGACGGCACCGGCAACTGGGCCGACGAGGACGCCTGATCTCAGGGGTTGCGTACGCCGGCCTGCTTCCAAAGGCCTGTAGATTACCGGGCAAAACAAAAAGGCGCGATTTTCATCGCGCCTTTTTGTTTGTTTTGTTTGTTGAATAGCAGGCTCGTCGAATAGGCCCGCGCTTAAGCCGCGGTCGTTGCCTTGGCTTCGGTTGTTTCTGCCGCGAGCTTGGCGGCCTTGGCTTCCGCACTCTTGGCTTCATCGGCGCGGATTTCGGACAGGCGCTTCTGCACTTCTGACGAGAACACGTACTGCGCCGGGCGTTGCTTCGTCAGATCGATTTCGGGCGCCATCGGGCCGCTCGTTTTGATGCCGCGGATCGCAACCCATGCCGCCTTGAGCGGATTGGTGATCGCTGCATTGGCCGCGGTCGGCTCGTAGCCGCAATGTGCCATGCAGTTGGCGCACTTCTCATACTTGCCGGTACCGTAGGAATCCCAATCGGTCGTTTCCATCAGCTCCTTGAAGGTCTTGGTGTAGCCTTCACCGAGCAGATAGCACGGCTTCTGCCAGCCAAAGATGTTGCGCGCGGGCATGCCCCACGGCTCGCAATGGAAGTTCTGGTTGCCGGCAAGGAAGTCAAGGAACAGGCTGGAGTGCATGAGATTCCACTTCTTGCCCTTGCCGCGCGCGAACACGCCGCGGAATAGCTCCTTGGTCTTCTTGCGGTTCAGGAAGTGCTCCTGGTCCGGTGCGCGCTCATAGGCGTAGCCCGGCGAGATCGACACACCGACGCCGAGCTCGGTGGTGAAATCCAGAAACTTCGCAATTTCCTCGGCCGGATAGTTGTCGAAGATCGTGGCGTTGACATTGACGGTGAAACCGCGGGCCTTCGCCGCCTTGATCGCCGAGACCGCGCGGTCGAACACGCCGGTCTGGCACACCGACTGATCGTGATGGTCTTTCAGACCATCGAGATGGACCGAGAAAAACAGATAGGGCGAGGGCTCGAACAGATCGAGCTTTTTCTCCAGCAGCAGCGCGTTGGTGCAGAGCGAGACGAATTTCTTGCGCGCCACGAGGCCGCGCACGATCTCGCCGATCTCCTTGTGGATCAGCGGCTCGCCGCCCGGAATGGCAACCATCGGCGCACCGCATTCCTCGGCCGCATCCCAGCATTCCTGCGCGCTCATGCGGCGATTGAGAATTGCGTCGGGATAATCGATCTTGCCGCAACCGGCGCAGGCGAGGTTGCAACGGAACAGCGGCTCCAGCATCAGCACCAGCGGGTACCGCTTCCGGCCAAGCAACTTCTGCTTGACCAGATAGGACCCGATTTTGATTTCCTTGAAGAATGGTATGGCCATAGAGCGGTCTTTCTTGAATCTATTAAAGGTGAGATGCGGTTCTGACCGAGGCCAATTCCGCAGGCAGCCTGAATTCGATGTTTTCTTCGCGACCCGGCACCACTGACACGGTGACCGGCCCGATTCGCCGCAAGGCGTCAATTACGTCGTCGACAAGAACTTCGGGCGCCGACGCGCCGGCAGTGATGCCAACGGTTTTGACCCCCTTCAGCCAAAGCGGGTTGAGTTCGCTTCCGTCAGCGATGAGATAGCTCGGCACGCCGACTTCGGTGCCGATTTCCCGTAAGCGGTTGGAATTGGAGCTGTTGGTAGCGCCGACGACGAGGATGACGTCTACAAGCTTACTGAGGTCTCGTACCGAAGACTGGCGATTTTGTGTCGCATAGCAGATATCGCGGGTATCCGGCCCCTCGATGTCGGCAAAGCGGTCTTCCAGCGCGGCGATAATGTCCCGAGTGTCGTCGACACTGAGCGTTGTCTGGGTGATGTAGGCGACGGGTTCATCGCTGGGCAGGTCCAACGCGACGACATCTTCGACGTTCTGCACGAGATGCACTGGTCCTGGCACCTGGCCCATGGTGCCGACCACTTCGGGATGTCCCTCGTGGCCGATCAGGATCAGGCGCCGGCCCCTGGCGACATAGCGTTTGCCTTGATTGTGCACCTTGGAGACGAGAGGGCAGGTGGCGTCGAGCACCGGCAGGCCACGCCGAGCAGCTTCTTCCTCGACGCTTTTTGCGACACCATGGGCGCTGAAGACGGTGATTGCATTAGGCGGGACCTCGTGCAGATCCTCAACAAAGATTGCTCCCTTGGCCTTCAGGTTTTCGACCACGTATTTGTTATGCACGATCTCGTGCCGCACATAGACCGGCGGCCCATACTTCTCCAGCGCGCGCTCGACGATATCAATCGCGCGCACGACACCCGCGCAGAAGCCACGCGGCTGCGCCAGCAGGATTTGCATCGGGCTGTTGTCGCAGGGATTTCTAGGCAAGCTGCACCGTGTTGATTTCGTTTTCGCGGCCAAGTGCCTCGAAAACGCGCTTGACGATGCCCTTGGCGTCGAGGCCGGCCTTGGCATACATCGCGGCGGGGCTGTCCTGATCGATGAAGACGTCCGGCAGCACCATGGAGCGTATCTTGAGCCCATGGTCGAGCATGCCGTTCTCGGCGAGGGTGTGCATCACTTGCGCGCCAAAGCCGCCGATCGAGCCTTCCTCGATGGTGATGAGCACTTCGTGCTCGCGCGCCAACTTCAGAACAAGATCTGTGTCGATCGGCTTGGCGAAGCGTGCGTCGGCCACGGTCGTGGTCAGACCGTGTGATTTCAGCGTGTCGGCGGCCTTCAGGCATTCGCCGAGCCGCGTGCCGAGCGAGAGCAGGGCGACGGACGATCCTTCACGCACGATGCGGCCCTTGCCGATTTCGAGCGGAACGCCGAAGGCGGGCAGGTCAACGCCGACACCATCGCCGCGCGGGAAGCGGAAGGCGGACGGACGGTCATTGATGGATGCGGCGGTTGCAACCATGTGCGCCAGTTCGGCTTCGTCGGCCGCCGCCATCAGCACGAAATTGGGCAGGCAACCGAGATAAGCGAGGTCGAACGACCCGGCATGAGTTGGGCCGTCGGCGCCAACCAGACCCGCACGATCGATCACAAAGCGTACCGGCAGGCTCTGGATCGCGACGTCGTGCACCACCTGATCGTAGGCACGCTGCAGGAAGGTCGAATAGATCGCAACGAACGGCTTGATGCCTTCGGTGGCAAGGCCCGCGGCGAATGTCACCGCATGCTGCTCGGCAATGCCGACGTCGAAGGTCCGCTCCGGAAATGCTTTGCTGAAAATGTCGATGCCGGTGCCCGATGGCATTGCCGCGGTGATGCCGACGATCTTGTCGTCCTTCTGCGCTTCTTTCACCAGGCTTTCGCCGAACACGCGCGTATAGGTCGGGGCGTTGGCCTGTGCCTTCGCCTGCTTGCCGGTGGCGACATCGAATTTCACCACGCCATGGTATTTGTCGGCCGCACTCTCGGCGTGGGTGTAGCCCTTGCCCTTCTGCGTCACGACATGGATCAGCGTCGGGCCGACCTTGGAGTCGCGCACGTTCTTGAGCACGGGCAGCAGGTGGTCGAGGTTGTGGCCGTCGATCGGACCGACGTAATAGAAGCCAAGCTCCTCGAACAGCGTGCCGCCGGACAGGAAGCCGCGCGCGTATTCCTCGGCGCGCTGCGCGCCCTTCTCGACGAATTTCGGAAGGCGCTTGGCGACCTGCTTGCCGATTTCGCGCAGCGAACGATAGGTGTTGCCGGAAATCAGGCGCGACAGATAGGCCGACATCGCGCCGACCGGCGGTGCGATCGACATTTCGTTGTCGTTGAGAATGACGATCAGCCGCGAATCCATCGCGCCGGCGTTGTTCATGGCTTCATAGGCCATGCCGGCCGACATCGCGCCGTCGCCGATCACAGCGATGATATTGCGTTCCTCGCCGGCGAGATCGCGCGCGACCGCCATGCCGAGACCTGCGGAAATCGAGGTCGAGGAATGCGCGGCGCCGAAGCAATCGTATTCGCTCTCCGCGCGCTTGGTGAATCCGGACAACCCGCCACCTTGACGCAGCGTGCGAATTTGTTCACGGCGACAGGTGAGGATTTTATGCGGATAGGCCTGATGACCGACATCCCAAATCAGTCGGTCGTTCGGCGTATTGAAGACATGATGCAACGCAACTGTCAGTTCCACCACGCCAAGGCCCGAGCCGAGGTGGCCGCCCGTGAGCGAGACCGCATTGATGGTTTCGGCGCGCAGCTCCGCGGCGACCTGTGGCAGGTCGCTTTCCTTCAAATTCCGCAGATCGGCTGGAGATTTGATTTGGTCGAGCAGAGGAGTCGAAGAGGTCATCAGAAGGGCTTCCAGTGGGACTTGGAACAAGACGTGAACGGCTGGCAGTGTACCATTATGGCAGCTATTGAGCAGTAATGCTCGAGAATCCCGGTGTTATGCCACTATTGTGTGGCCTAAGGGCACCGATCGGATTGATCAGAGTTAACTCCTCAAGCCGCCAAAAGCCTCATTTTTTGAGCTGACTGCTTCAAATAGAAAGAATGAACGTGCTGACAAGGATTGTCGTCTCCCTGGTGCGAACCTGTACCCGCCACGCATGGTCCACATTGATTGTTGGTATAATTCTTGCTGTTATATCAGGCACTTACGCTCAGAAGCACTTTGCTATCAGCACCGACGTCGCCCAGTTGATCTCGCCCAATCTGGATTGGCGCCAGCGTGAGATCGCTTATGAGAAGGCATTCCCCGGCCATCACGAATTGATTCTGGCTGTTGTCGAAGCGGCGACCCCGGAACTGGCCCAGCAGGCGGCTACGGCGCTGGAAAAGAAGCTTGCGCCGCAGACCGACAAGTTCCGCTGGGTCCGGCGTCCGGCCGGTGGCCCGTTCTTCGAGAATAACGGTCTGTTGTTCCTGCCGACCGCGGAGGTCGGGCAGCGGGTCGGGCAATTGCAGGCGGCACAGCCCTTCTTCGATATCCTGGTCGATGATCCCAGCATCCGCGGTCTGACAGGTGTGCTGATGACGGGACTCGCCGGTGCGGAGCGTGGCCGATTTTCGCGCGATTCGCTGACCCGCCCGCTCAACGTCGTCGCCGACAGCCTGGAGCAGGTGCTCAAGACCGGCGGTGGCACGTTCTCCTGGCATCAACTGTCGAGCAGCGAACCGCTGACCGATGCCGATCGTCGCGTGCTGATCACCATTCAGCCGATTCTGGACTTTCAGGCGCTGGAGCCGGGCAAGGTGGCGACCGACGCCATTCGCCAGGCGGTAAACGATCTCGACTTTGACAAGAACTTTCATGCCCGCGTCCGGTTGACCGGACCGGTACCGATCGCCAACGAGGAATTCGGCACGGTACAGGAAGGCGCAATCGTCAATGGCGTTGGCACTGTTCTTATCGTGCTGTTCATCCTGTGGTGCGCGCTGCGCTCGCCGAAGATCATCGGCGCGGTGTTTCTCACCCTCGCCATCGGTCTGTCGGTGACGACCGCCGTGGCCTTAATGCTCGCCGGTTCGTTTAATCTGATCTCGATCGCGTTCTTCGTTCTGTTCGTCGGCTTGGGCGTCGATTTCGGTATCCAGTACAGCGTTCGCTACCGTTCCGAGCGGTACGAGAATCCCGATCTGCAGGAGGCTCTGGAGCAGGCGGCCGGATTTTCCGCGGTGCCGCTGACGCTGGCTGCGGTGGCGACTGCCGCCGGCTTCCTGTCGTTCTTGCCGACCGACTACAAGGGTGTCTCCGAACTCGGCAAGATTGCGGGCGCGGGCATGCTGATCGCTTTCCTCTTTGCGATCACGGTGCTGCCGGCGCTGCTGAAATTGCTCAATCCGCCCGGTGAGGCCGAGCCGGTGGGATATGCCTTCCTTGCGCCGGTTGATCGCTTTCTGGAAGACCATCGCATTGCGATCGTGGCGACGACCCTGGGTGTCGCGGTACTCGGGTTGCCGCTCCTCTACTTCCTGCACTTCGACTTCAACCCGATGAATCTGCGCAGCCCCAAGGTTGAATCGGTTGCGACCTATCTTGATCTGCGCCGTGATCCCAATACCGGCACCAGCGCGGTAGAGGTGATTACGCCGTCGCTGGCCGCGGCCAAGGAAGCGCAGGAACGGCTGTCGAAGGTGCCGGAAGTGGCTCGTGTGATGTCGCTCGAGAGCTTCATTCCGGATGATCAGCAGACCAAGCTCGCGATCATTCGCAAGGGCGCCGCGATGCTTGATCCGGTGTTCAAGGCCCGTCCTGGTCCGCCGCCATCGGATGCCGACAATGTCGTCGCGCTGGCTGACGCTGCAATCAGCTTGCGCCGCGTTGCGGCCAAGTCCGGGCCTGAGCCGGCGGCCGCGGCCAATCGTCTTGCCGGTGCGCTGACGCGACTCTCGCAGTCCGACAAGTCGGTGCGTGACAAGGCGGAGAAGGTATTCCTGTCGCCGCTTGCGACAACGCTCGAACAGGTGCGCAATTCGCTGAAGGCGCAGCCTGTGACCATCAAGTCGCTGCCGCCCGAACTCGTCAGCGACTGGATGACGGCGGACGGCCGGGCTCGCGTTGAGGCCCAGCCAAAGGGCGATCCGAACGACAATGATACGTTGCGGGCTTTCGCGGCCGCCGTGCAGAAAGTCGAGCCAAACGCGACGGGCGGGCCGATCTCGATTCTGGAGTCGGGCGATACCATCGTCATGGCTTTCATCCAGGCCGGCGGCTGGGCGCTGCTGTCGATCTCGATCCTGCTCTACATCGTACTGCGCAGGGTTGGCGATGTACTGCTGACGCTGGTGCCGCTCATTCTGGCGGGCGTGGTGACGCTGGAAATCTGCGTCCTGATCGATCTGCCGCTGAACTTCGCCAACATCATCGCATTGCCGCTGCTGCTTGGCGTCGGCGTGGCGTTCAAAATCTACTACATTACCGCCTGGCGCGCCGGTCACACCAACCTGCTGCAGTCGAGCCTGACCCGCGCCATTTTCTTCAGTGCGATGACGACAGCGACCGCATTCGGCAGCCTGTGGCTGTCGAGCCACCCGGGCACGTCGAGCATGGGCAAGCTGATGGCGTTGTCACTGGTGACGACGCTCGCCGCGGCGGTGCTGTTTCAGCCTGCGCTAATGGGCCGCCCCCGCGATCTCGGGGAGTAGGCAAAGCTCGGAGACGGGAGCGGGATCGGCGGGTCCCGTTTTCTGTCCTATGACCTTGGGTGGGGCGCTGCCCGGCGCGGGGTGCGACTTGGCCCCACCCACCATAGGCGGTGGTGCCGGGGTGGGGGATGGCGCTGTCTTGACTCCGGTGGGCGATGTCGACGATGTCGACAACGTTTTGGTGTTGGGTCCGAAAACATTTTCCGGCGCGCGCGTCCAGGTCTGCCCGCCGCAGAGGATGCTCATCACGCAGCCTTCGACCTCGAGCCTGTTCGGCGACTTAAGTTGAATGGAAGCCTCGTAGGTTTTGCCGTTTTTGGCGTTGTAGATCTGGCCTTCCCACTTGTCCTTTTCGTCGGCCACTTTCTTCATGTTCAGCAGCACAGGCATGCCCAGGGTGGGGCGAGATCGCTTTGTCTTGTCAGGGTTCTGACTATCGAGCCCGCCGGGCGTCTTTTCGGCAGATACGACACCCCAGAGGCGGGCGTTGCAGTCGACGATCTTGATGGTGGCGACCTTGTCTTCAACCAGCCAGTCACCCAGCGGGTCGGCGGCATGGGCCGCGCTGAACGTCATGGCCAGAAAGAGCGCAGGATACGTTACTTTTCGCATGGGCCCTCGCGTGCACCGCAATGAAATCAAACCGCCTCAGCCTCACTCTAGTTCCGCCGGAACGTCAAATCGCCGCGTTGCCTTTTTTCAGTTGACGAAGCGCCTATCAGACGACGTATGTAGCTCATGATGAAAGCAAATATAGACATTTCCGAGATATTCGCTGACCGACAGTTTCAGCGAGGGACTCTCCACACTCGTTATCTGAACGAACAGCTCGTCCGTGTGCTCAAAACCATCGGCTACGATGTTGGGTTCCAGCGCGGACAAGGGCAATATCTTTTCGATCGTGACGGGGAAAAATATCTCGATCTCCTCAGCGGATTTGGTGTTTTCGCGATCGGTCGCAACCATCCGGTGATTCGTGACGCGCTCAAGAGCGTCCTTGACAGCGAGTTCGCCAATCTCGTCCAGCTCGATCTGTCTACCCTTGCCGGTATTCTGGCCGAGCGCCTGATCGCGCGGGTGCCGTATCTCGATAAGGTGTTCTTCGCCAATTCCGGAACGGAATGTGTCGAGGCGGCGATCAAGTTCGCGCGCGGCGCGACCGGGCGACCCGGCATCGTCTATTGCGATCATGGCTATCACGGCCTGACCTACGGCTCGCTGTCACTGACCGACGATGCCAATTTCCGCGGCGGCTTCGGTCCGCTGCTGCCCGACTGCACGGTCATTCCGTTCAACGATCTTGAGGCGCTGGAGCGGGCGCTGGCGTCCCGTCAGGTGGCCGCCTTCGTTGTCGAGCCGATCCAGGGCAAGGGCGTCAACATTCCGAGCGACGATTTCCTGCCGGGCGCTGCCGCGCTGTGCAAGAAATACGGCACCATCTTTGTCGCCGACGAAATTCAAACCGGCATGGGTCGTACCGGCCGCTTCCTGGCCGTCGAACACTGGAATGTCGAGCCGGACATGGTGCTGCTGTCGAAGGCGCTGTCCGGCGGACATGTGCCGGTTGGCGCGGTGCTGACCCGCAAGGCGATATTCGACAAGATTTTCGACCGCATGGATCGCGCGGTGGTGCATGGCTCGACCTTCGCGAAGAACGATCTGGCGATGGCAGCCGGCATTGCCACCCTTGAAGTGCTGAAGTCGGAAAAGCTGATTGAGAACGCCGCGCGGCAGGGCGAGAGTTCTGATGGCGAACCTCAATGCGATGATTCCGAAATATGAACTGCTCAAGAACGTGCGCGGCAAGGGGCTGATGATCGGTATCGAATTCGGCCCGCCGAAGTCGCTGGCTCTGCGCGCGTCATGGAATCTGCTGGAGAGCGCAAGCAAGGGCCTGTTTTGCCAGCTCATCACCATCCCGCTGTTCAAGGATCACAAGATCCTCACGCAGGTGGCGGGGCATGCCAGTCACACCGTCAAGCTGCTATCGCCGCTCACGATCACGGATGACGACTGCGCCTGGATCGAGGGCGCGTTCGATTCGGTGATTGCGGCGAGCCATCGAGTACCGGGTGCGGTGTGGTCGCTCGGCAAGACGCTGATGGACAACGCGGTGCGCAAGTCCGCCTGATAGGCGATTATTCTCATGCAAAATCCGCCGCATCGGAGACGATGCGGCGGATTTTGTTTTTCCAAAAACTCTGAAATTATTGGCCGTGACTTGTCAGCACGGCATCACACGCCTTGCTGATTTTGGGCCGGTTCTGTTGCAGGCAGGACAGGATGACGAGGTCGGACTCGTTCATCACAGTACGGCAATGGCGTGAAACATCCTTTGCACACGCTTTTTGCTCATCCGGCGTGCCGCTGCGATTTTGATTCTGCGCCATGGCGACAGTCGCGGCCGAGGCAAAGAGTGAGGCAATGAGAAGCGTTCTGAGCATTGTCGTCCTTCGTTGAGCTGGGCGATAAGCGGAGTGATTCGAAAATAAGGTTCGCTCCGCGGGAATTCCAGCAGCAACATCGTCTTTGCCGGACAACCGGGCGTTATTTCCGCAGGTGTGTCATACAGACAAGGAACCGGGCAAATGCAGGGCGTATTTGAGTCGAAATATGCCCTTATTGCCGCATGGCACTCACCGGTTGTCTTCCAGGATCATTCTGGAACCTTTCTCGGCGATCATTGCCGTCGGTGTATTGGTATTGCCGGATGTGATGGTTGGCATCACCGATGCGTCGATGACGCGGAGGTGCTCGATGCCGCGCAGCCGCAGGCGTTCATCGACCACGGCCATCGGATCATTGGCTGCTCCCATCTTCGCAGTTCCGACCGGATGGAAGATCGTCGTGCCGATATCGCCCGCCGCCTTGGCGAGTGAGGCGTCGTCGTCGCCGACCGATGGACCTGGCAGATATTCGGTGGGACGATAGGGCGCGAGGGCAGGCTGTTTCATGAGCCGCCGCGTCACGCGAATGGCATCGGCCGCGACCTCGCGGTCTTCTTCGGTCGCAAGATAGTTCGGTGCGATGATCGGCGCTGCGTTCAGCTCATCCGAGCGCAGACGGATCACGCCGCGCGATGTCGGTTGCAGATTGCAGGCGCTGATGGTGATTGCCGGAAAGCGGTGCAGCGGATCGCCGAATTTGTCGAGCGACAGCGGTTGGACGTGAAACTGGATGTTGGCGCGATCCCGGTTTGGATTCGAGCGGGTGAAGATGCCGAGTTGCGAAGGCGCCATGGTGAGAGGCCCACGCCGACGCAGCGCGTAGTTGACGCCCATCCAGCCGCGCTGCAGCAGGTTGTAGTAGGTTTCGTTCAGGGTGCGGATGCCCTCGACCCTGTAGATTGCGCGCTGTTGCAGATGATCCTGCAGGTTGCGGCCGACGCCCTGTTTGTCGAGCACCATGTCGATGCCGAGCGGCGCCAGCCATTCCTGCGGCCCGATGCCGGAGCGATGCAGCACTTGGGTCGATCCGATCGAGCCCGCACACAGGATCACTTCGCCGGCGGTGCGTGCTTCGATGGTCTCGTTGCCCTGACGATAGCGGATGCCGACGGCACGGCCGTTCTCGACGATCAGCCGATCAACCACCACACCGGTTTCGAGCCGGAGGTTGGGACGCGTCAGGGCCGGCTTGAGGAAGCCGCGCGCCGCCGACCAGCGCCGGCCGCGCTTCTGATTGACGTGGAAATAGCCGATGCCTTCATTGTCGCCGGTGTTGAAATCGGCGACCCGCCGGATACCGGCCTGGCTCGCCGCTTCCGCGACGACATCGAGAACCTTCCACGACAGGCGCGGTGCTTCCACGCGGAAACCGCCACCTGCGCCATGCAGATCGCTGGCGCCGAGGAAATGATCTTCGATCTTCTTGAACGCGGGCAGCACGTCATCCCAGCCCCAACCGCTGAGGCCGAGCTGCCGCCAGTGATTGTAGTCCGCGGCCTGGCCGCGCATGCAGATCATGGCATTGATGGCGGAGGAGCCGCCGATCACTTTGCCTCGCGGATAATGCAGCGAGCGTCCGTTGAGGCCCGGCTCCGACTCGGTCCTGAACATCCAGTCCGAGCGCGGGTTGCCGATCGCGAACAGATAGCCGACCGGGATGTGAAACCAGATCCAGTCGTCATGGCCGCCGGCTTCGAGAATCAGGACACGGTTGCGCGGATCGGCGGACAGGCGGTTGGCGACGATGCAGCCCGCGGTGCCGGCGCCGGCGACAATATAGTCGAATTCTCCATCGATCTTTTTCATCATGAATGTTTCCGCCCGCGCGTTGAAATAATTGTTCTGAGGTGAGGCCGCCTGCAAGCCGCCGTATGGATTTAGCGCGCTCGCCATTGTTGGGTCCATGACCTGTCCATGCTACTCTTGTTGCATATTCCACGGCCACGAGTTCGCGAATGCCCATCGTCGACCGCATTTCTGCCCTGCAACCCGAGATCAAGGCGTGGCGACGCGATCTGCATGCCCATCCTGAGCTGATGTATGATGTGCATCGCACCGCGGCGTTCGTGGCGGACCGCCTGCGCGAGTTCGGTTGCGACGAGGTTGCGACCGGTCTGGGGCGCACCGGTGTGGTTGGCCGGATCAAGGGCAAAAGGCTTGCGAGCGATCGCGGTATCAGGGCGCTTGGCTTGCGCGCAGATATGGACGCGCTGCCGATCGAGGAAGAAACCAACGCACCCTATCGCTCCACCGTGGCCGGCAAGATGCACGCCTGCGGCCATGATGGCCATACCGCGATGCTGCTGGGTGCGGCGCGTTATCTGGCGGAAACCCGGAATTTCTCCGGGGAGGCGATCATGATTTTCCAGCCCGCCGAGGAAGGCGGAGCGGGCGCCGATGCCATGATCAAGGACGGGCTGATGGACCGGTTCGGCATCGATCAGGTCTATGGCATGCACAACAGTCCAGGCATGCCGATCGGGACGTTCGCGACCCGTGTTGGTCCCACCATGGCGGCGACCGACCACATCAACATCCATATCGAGGGGCTGGGCGGCCATGCCGCGCGCCCGCACAAGAGCATCGATTCGGTGTTGGTCGGCTCGCAACTCGTGGTGGCGCTGCAGAGCATTGTTTCGCGCAGTGTCGATCCGCTAGAGGCGGTCGTAGTGTCGATGTGCCAGTTCAGGGCTGGCGACGCCCGCAACGTGATTCCGCAGACCGCCGAGATCCTGGGCACCGCGCGGACACTGACGGCCGAGATGCGGGATCTGGTCGAGCAGCGGGTGCGGGAAATCGTCGCCGGCGTCGCGCTGCAGACCGGCGCCAGGATCACGCTGAATTACGAGCGCAGCTATCCGGTGCTGGTCAATCACGCCGCGCAGGCGGATGTGGCGGCGCGGGTGGCTGCGGAGGTGGCCGGTGCGGCCAATGTCAGCTCTGATATCCCGCCGGTGATGGGGGCTGAGGACTTCGCCTACATGCTGGAAGCGCGGCCGGGGGCCTTTATCTTCATCGGCAATGGCGACAGTGCGGGACTGCATCACCCTGCCTACGACTTCAATGACGAAGCCATCGTCTACGGCGCGTCCTATTGGGCAAGGCTGGTCGAGACACAACTCGCGGGCTGAGTGTCCGATCACATCGGGCCGGAACCTGTTTAATCACGTCGCGTTGAGGGAGCGGGAATGACCCTGCAACAGGCGGAGAAGACAGATGGCAGCGAGACGAGCGACAGCACGCAAACCGGCGAAACGCGCGAGCAAGAAATCGATGTCGCGGCGGGCACCCGCGCGGAAGAAGATGGCGTCGAGAAAATCCCCAGCGAAGCGATCTGCGGCGCGAAGGCCGGTATCTGGCAGGACCGCTATGAAGGATAAGACCCTCGACGACCTTTTTCTCGATACCCTCAAGGATATTTATTACGCCGAAAACAAGATTCTGAAGGCCCTGCCGAAAATGGCCAAGGCCGCGCGCTCGGAGGATCTTCGTGCCGCGTTCGAAAAGCATTGGGAGCAGACCGAGGGACAGGTCGACCGTCTCGAACAGGTTTTCTCGCTGTTGGGTCAGGCGCCGAAGGGCAAGACCTGCGATGCAATCGAAGGCATTCTGGACGAGGGCAAGGAGATCATGGACGAGTACAAGGGATGCGAGGCGCTTGATGCCGGTCTCTTGGCCGCGGCGCAGGCGGTCGAGCACTACGAAATCTCGCGTTACGGCACACTCAAGGCGTGGGCGGAAAAGCTCGGCATGGATGAGGCCGCCGAACTGCTCGACGAAACCCTTCAGGAGGAGCATCAGACCGATCGTGATCTGACGGTGCTGGCGGAAAGCGAGGTCAATTTGGAGGCGATGGCAGCCTGAACGCAATCCTCGCTCGAATGCCGTGACAATCAGGCGGCGGCGCTTGGCAGTTTTGCCAGAAGCGCCGCCGCCATTTTCAGATCGCGCAGAAACAGAGCGTATTCGCGTGCCCGCGCGTCCTCATCCGGCACCCGCAATAGATAGGAGGGATGGACCGTGACGAGCGCCTTGGTGCTGTCGTCGAGGTCGATGACGCGGCCACGATTTTTGCTGATCGGCATGATCTTGCCGAAGACACTTTGCGCCGCCGTTGCGCCCATGGCGAGGAGGAGCGAGGGTTTGATCAATGCGAGTTCGCGTTCGTACCAATGCCGGCAGGCCCGGATCTCCGGTGTGTTCGGTTTCTGGTGCAGCCGGATCTTTCCTCGAGGCACGAATTTGAAATGTTTCACCGCGTTGGTGACGTAGATCTTTTTGCGATCAATCCCGGCTTCCGCCAATGCGCGGTCCAGCATTTGGCCGGCGGGACCGACAAACGGCTTGCCGGTGAGGTCTTCCTTGTCGCCGGGCTGCTCTCCCACCAGCATCAGCGAAGCGTGTTCGGGACCTTCGCCGAACACCGTCTGGGTGGCGTTCTTCCAGAGATGACAGGCGCGGCAGTCGGCGGCTTCGGCGCGGAGCGCGGTGAGGGTCGGGCGAACGTATGCAGCCGATCGTGCCATGATGCGTCCTTGATGACTGGCGGATCAATTCTTCAGACCCTGTCCGTGTTCCTGGCATCTCCTTGTTCGTAATGATGAAAGTGAGGCCTGCCGCCGCAGTTGACTTCAGGCCTAGTTCCGGATTTATATAAGAACATAACATGAACAAATAGGGCTGTCAGGCGTTGCTCCAGCATCGTGACAGGCCCGGATTTCCAGGAGCGGCGCATGACCGGCGCGCGCGTGAGCATGCTTGCGAGTTTGCGGGACACGATCGAGCGCCTTGAGGCGGGCGCAGGCGATCCTGCGCTTGGGCGGGCGGCGTTGGGGCATGCCGAAGCCGATGCCGCGCTCCAGGGCGGGTTGGTGCGTGGCGCGATGCATGAGGTGTTTGCCGAAGGCGGCCGGCAGAGCGCGGCGGCGGCGGGTTTCGTGGCCGGTCTGGCGCGACGGGTGTCGGCGCGGCGACCACTACTGTGGGTGAGGCAGGATTTCACCGAGATTGAATGCGGCGCGCTGTCGATGAGGGGGCTGGCCGAACTGGGTCTCGATCCACGGCAGGTCGTCACAGTGCGTGCCACGGATGCAGAGATGGCGCTTCGGGTCGCGGCCGATGCGTTCGCCTGTGATGCGCTCGGCACCGTGGTGCTGGAGGTCTGGGGCGAGGTGCGCGCGTTCGACCTTGTTGCCAGCCGCAAGCTCACTCTGGCGGCGCGCGCTTCCGGTGCCACCGGACTGATGTTGCGCATTGCGGCGACGCCATCACCCAGCACGGCGGAAACGCGGTGGGTCATACGCGCGGCGCGCTCGCCACCGGATGATGCGTGGAGCGTCTGGGGCGCGCCGGTGCTCGATGTCCAACTTGTTCGCAATCGTCATGGCCCCACCGGGCAGTGGCTCATGGAATGGAAATGTGATGAGTGCCTTTTCCGTGAACCGGCGGCGCATTCTCAGCCTCTGGCTGCCACGTCTGCCGACCGACCGTATCAAGCGCGCGCTGTCGCGCCGGGGCGACGCGCCGGATAGCGGCCAGCCCTGGGTTGTTGTCGCCAGACAGAACAACGCGCTGCAGATTTCGGCGCTGAACGATGCTGCGGCGAAAATTGGTCTTGCCGTCGGTCTGCCGCTCGCCAATGCACGTGCGATCTGTCCCGACATTCACGTGTTCGATGCCGATGAAGCGGCGGATGTGAAGACTCTTGGTGATATCGCCGACTGGTGCGATCGCTTTACGCCGCTGGTTTCACTCGATCCGCCGCATGGACTGTTTCTCGACATTAGTGGCTGCGCGCATCTGTTCGGCGGCGAGCAGGCCATGCTACGCACGATGTGTGAAGCGCTCGATCGTCAGGGCTTTGTCGCCAACGCGGCGATCGCGGCCACATCCGCCTGCGCCCGTACGCTGACACGCGCAACACGGAATTGTGTGGTGGCGAATGGCGACGAGGCAAGTGCCGTCAGCCGCCTGCCGGTGTTCGCGCTCGGCGCCGATGATGCGATCACGCAGGGATTGCGGCGTGCCGGTCTCAAGACCATCGGCGATGTGGCCGCGCGTGCGCCGCATGAGATCGCCGCGCGGTTTGGTGCGGATTTCACGTCCTTGCTGCAGCAGGTGCTGGGACAGCGCGATGCGCCGATCTCGCCGCGCAGACTGCCCCCGGATTACGTGATGGAAAAGCGCTTTGCCGAGCCGGTGGCAACCGATGCCGTGATCGCGGCGGCGCTCACGGATCTTGCGCAGATGCTGGTGAGCGCGATGGAACGACACGGCAAGGGGGCGCGGCAAGTGGAGGCGAGTTTCTTTCGCACCGATGGCATGGTGCGTCGCCTCATGGTGGAGGCCGGACAGCCGGTGACGCGGGCCGCGATAATCGACCGGCTGTTCCGCGAGCGGGTTGGTGCGCTGGCCGATCCGCTCGATCCCGGCTTCGGCTTCGATCTGATCCGCCTGTCCGCCAGTCATGTCGAGACCGTGGTGCAGGAGCAGCGCGACCTCGATGCGCATGCGCAGGATAACGACGAAGTATCGATGCTGATCGATCGGATCGCCGCGCGCATCGGCAGCCGGCGCATCGTGGTGCATCTGCCGCAAGACACCCATATTCCCGAGCGCGCGGTGCTGGCCGCGTCCGCGCAGCATCATCTCGAGGAAGCCGTGCGGACGGCATGGCCGGAGCGAGCAGAGGGTGAGCCGCCGCTGCGGCCGATGCGGCTGTTCGATCCGCCCGAAGAGATCGAGGTGATGGCGATGTTTCCGGATGGGCCGCCGGCGCAATTCAAATGGCGCAGGTCGCAGCATCGTGTGATGCGCGTGGAAGGTCCCGAGCGGATCGCCATGGAGTGGTGGATGCAGCCGGATACTCCGTCTTTCAGGCATGCACACACGCGCGATTACTTTCGCGTCGAGGACAGGGAAGGCTTGCGGTTCTGGCTTTATCGTCAGGGCATCTACAGGCGGGAAGTCCGGCAATTTCGCTGGTTCATGCATGGGCTGTTCGCATGACGGTCTATGCTGAAATCGGCGTGACCTCGAATTTCTCGTTCCTGCGCGGCGCGTCGCATCCGCAGGAATATATGCACCGCGCCAGCAAATATGGCCTGTATGGTGTCGGCATTGCCGACCGTAACACTCTGGCAGGTGTCGTGCGCGCCTATGCCGAGTTGGGAAATCGGAACAGGATATCGCGCTACAATCCGAAATTTCTTGTCGGTGCCCGGCTGGTCTTCATGGATGGTACGCCGGACATTCTGGCATACCCGCGCAATCGTGAGGCTTACGGCCGGCTTTGCCGCTTGCTTAGCAAGGGCAAACTCGCGGGCGGTAAGGACGAGTGCCATTTGCGCTTTGAAGACTTCGAAGAATTCAGCGAAGGCCTTCTGCTCGTGCTGGTGCCTCCTTATCGTCTTGAGGCGGGGAAGCTGCTTTCCGTCATCGACGCTTTGGGCGGTCTGCGGAAGGAAAACATCTGGCTTGCCGCCAGTATGTTCTACCGGGGCGACGACAAACGCCGCCTTGCCCGCCTGCAGCGGGTTGCTGTCACCGCGCGCGTCCCGCTGATTGCAACCAACGATGTGCTGTATCATCTGCCGCAGCGTCGCATGCTACAGGATGTGGTGAGTTGCATTCGCGAAAAGACCACCATCCATGCCATCGGCAGGAAACTGGAAGCGCATGCCGAGCGGCACCTGAAGACGCCGCAGGAGATGGTGAAGCTGTTCCGGGATTTTCCCGAAGCTTTGGCCGAGACTGTTCGCTTCGTCGACCTCATCGAATTCTCGTTGAAGGACCTCGAATATCAGTATCCGAATGAGCCGGTGCCTTCGGGCAAGACGGCGCAGCAGCATCTTGAGGATCTGACCTGGGCCGGCGTCAGGAAGTATTTTCCGGAAGGGGTATCAGTCGCCATCCGCCAGATCATCGACAAGGAACTCTCGCTGATCGAGCGGCTGAAATACGCGCATTACTTTCTCACCGTACACGACATCGTGCATTATGCGCGCTCGCAGCATATTCTCTGTCAGGGCAGGGGATCGGCGGCCAATTCCGTCGTGTGCTTTGTGCTGGGCATCACCTCCGTCAATCCAGTCGATATCGATCTGTTGTTCGAGCGGTTTCTGTCGCAGGAGCGTCGTGAGCCGCCAGACATCGATGTCGATTTCGAGCACAACCGGCGCGAAGAGGTGATGCAATACGTCTTCGAGCGTTATGGGCGACACCGTGCGGCGATTGTCGCGACCGTGATCCATTATCGTCCGCGCAGTGCCATTCGCGATGTCGGCAAGGCGCTTGGTCTTACCGAGGACGTCACCGCTTTGCTGGCGGATACGGTGTGGGGAAGCTGGGGTAAGGGCCTCGACGACAGACAGGTGAGGCAGGCTGGCCTTGATCCTGCCAATCCGATGATCGAGCGCGCCGTGGCGCTTGCAACGCAATTGATCGAGTTTCCGCGTCACCTGTCGCAGCATGTCGGTGGTTTTGTGCTGACCCAGGATCGGCTCGACACCTATGTGCCGATCGGAAATGCCGCGATGGAAGACCGCACCTTCATTGAATGGGATAAGGACGATATCGACACGCTGAAGATGATGAAGGTCGATGTGCTGGCGCTCGGCATGCTGACCTGCATCCGCAAATGCTTCGACCTGATCGCATATCACAAGGGAGAGCGGTACCAACTCGCGGACGTGCCGCATGAACGGCCCGAGGTGTACGACATGCTGTGTCGGGGCGAGTCTCTTGGTGTGTTTCAGGTCGAGAGCCGCGCGCAGATGAACATGCTGCCACGCCTGAAGCCGCGCAATTTCTACGATCTTGTCATCGAGGTCGCCATCGTGCGACCCGGTCCGATCCAGGGCAACATGGTCCATCCGTATCTGAAGCGGAGGAAGATGAAACCGGAGGAGATCGAATATCCCTATCCCAAGGGAGGGGACAAAAACGAATTACGGTCGGTTCTGCGGAAGACGCTCGGCGTGCCGCTATTCCAGGAGCAGGCGATGCGGATCGCCATGCAGGCCGCGGAGTTCACCTCCGAAGAGGCAAACGGATTGCGTCGCGCCATGGCGACATTCCGCAATCTCGGCACCATGCACACCTTTGAAGAGAGGATGGTGAACCGGATGATCGCGCGCGGTTACGATCCGCAATTCGCGCGCGACTGTTTCGAGCAGATCAAGGGCTTCGGCAGTTACGGGTTTCCGGAAAGCCATGCCGCGAGCTTCGCGCAGCTTGTCTATGTCTCGTCATGGCTGAAGTGCTTTCATCCCGATGCATTTGCTTGTGGCCTCCTAAATTCGCAGCCGATGGGTTTTTATGCGCCAGCGCAAATCGTTAGCGATGCGCGCAAAAATGGCGTCGAGGTGCGGGAGATCGACGTCTCCTTCAGCCATGCGCACAATACGCTGGAGGAGCGTTGCGGCAGGCATCATGCGTTGCGGCTCGGCTTTCGTCAGATTGACGGCTTCAAATATGCGGACCCGGACGATGAGCACTTGAGACTTTCACGCGGCAGGCCGGCGGCCCAGGACTGGGCCGAGCGGATCGTGACGGCGCGGAGCCGCCATCCGTTCACGTCGCTGGAGGGTTTCGCCCGCGAGACCGAGTTGCCGAAACATGCGCTGATTATGCTGGCGGATGCCGACGCATTCCGCTCGCTTGGTCTCGATCGTCGCGAGGCGCTGTGGGCGGTGCGGCGTCTGCCGGACGATGTGCCGCTGCCGCTGTTCCAATCCGCCGCGGCGCGCGAGCAGCCCGACGAGGGCGCCGCGCCGCTACCGCAGATGCCGCTCTCCGAGCAGGTCGTCGCCGATTACCAGACCGTCCGGCTGTCGCTGAAGGGGCACCCGATGCAATTCCTGCGGCCGATGTTTACTCGCGAGGGCGTGGTGTCGTGTGACGGTGTATCCGATGCGAATGACGGCCGACGGGTCAGTTGCGCTGGTGTTGTGCTGGTGCGTCAGCGGCCGGGCAGTTCCAAGGGTGTTGTGTTTATGACACTGGAGGATGAAACCGGCATCGCCAATATCGTGGTCTGGTCGCAGATCATGGAGCGGTTCCGCAAGGAGGTGATGGGATCGCGGCTGGTGTTGGTGGAGGGCAGGGTCCAGAGCAGTCCGGACAAAGTCGTGCATCTGGTGGCCGAGCGGTTGATCGACCGCACTGCAGATCTGGCGAGGCTGGCCAATGACGCGCTGCAATACCCTCCTGGGCGGCTGGGGGGCGTTTCTGACGAGGCGGAAGGTGACCGCTATTCGGGCGATGCCGCTCCAAGGGCTCGCCACCCTCGAAATGTCCGAATCTTGCCACGGTCACGGGATTTTCATTAACGCCCGGATGACGGCCGTATTAACTCCCCGCTGAATATTTGCCGAAATTCTGGGTGGGTAGCGTTTTTTCGATTGTTTATAAGCTGAAAGCAGCCCAATTAGGCGACGTGTCTGTCACTCTTGATGGAAAGCCTGTCGTGGCCGTGAAACCATCCCGATTGGTACCGACCGTTGCCTCTCTCCGACGCCTTGGTCGGGGACGGCTGGCTTTTGGCCTCGCCGCAGCGCTGGCGCTGGGCGGAGTTGCAATTTTTAGCGCGTTCCGCCTTCTGCCGTCGCAGCCCAAGGAGCGCTGGGAAATTTCCAGCCAGTCCCGCACCAAGGGCCTGCTGCGCTACACCCCGACCGAGACCGAATGGACCAGCCTGACCACCGCGCCGGCCCAGACCCACGTGTTCCGGGGGGAGCACGTCACCGAAGGCAAGATCGCGGTTAACGAGGATCGCTCGACCCAGGTGTTCTCGCCCTATGCCGGGCGGGTAACCAAGCTGCTGGCCCGGCCGGGAGACCATGTCGAGCAGGGACAGGCGCTGTTCGTGATCGAGGCCGCCGACACCGTCCAGGCGCAGAACGATTTCATTGCCGCCGCCACCGCGCTGAATAAGGCCAAGTCCCAGCTTGAACTCGCGCAGACCCAGGACAAGCGCGCCCGCGACCTCTACGAAGGCAAGGCGGTGCCCCTGAAGGATTATCAATCCGCGCAGGCTACCCTGATCTCCGCGCAAAACGATCTGCGCTCTACCGAGACCGCGCTTGAGGCGGCACGCAATCGCCTGCGCATCCTCGGGTTGAGCGAGGCCGCCATCACCGCTTTTCAGGATAAGGGCAGCATCGACCGCGAGAGTATCGTCGTTGCGCCGATCGCCGGAACGGTGGTGCAGCGTAAGGTCGGTCCCGGCCAATACGTTAGCGCAGGCGCCAGCGATCCGGTCTATGTGATCGGCGATCTGTCGACCGTCTGGCTCACGGCTTATGTCCGTGAAAGCGAGGCGTCCGCTGTCTCGGTGGGCGAGGACATCAGCTTTGCCGTGCTAGCCTTTCCGGGACGCACGATGAATGCTCGCGTCGATTATGTCGCGACTGCGATCGATCCTATGACGCGGCGCCTGATGGTGCGCGCCACCATCGACAATCCCGGCGAGAAGCTGAAGCCGGAAATGTTCGCAAATGTGACAGTCTATTCGCCTGACGATCACCCGGCTGTCGGTGTGTCGAAGCAGGCGCTGATCTATGAAGGCGATCAGGTTCGGCTCTGGGTCGCGCGGGAAGACAAGACCATCGAGCTTCGCGTAATCAAGGTCGGTCTTGTCAACGGCGATCTCGTGGAGGTGAAAAATAACCTTTCGCCCGGCGAGCAGGTCGTCACCAAGGGCAGCCTCTTCATCGACCGCGCCGCATCGGGTAGCTAGCTCGGGCTTTCGCCCCATTGGAAAGACCCGATCTTGATCGACCGTCTCGTCTCGTTTGCCGTTAGCCGCCGTTTCCTGATGGTTGGCCTGTTCGTCGCGGTCCTTGTCGGCGGCTTGATCGCTTTCCGTCAGCTGAACATCGAGGCCTATCCCGATCCAACGCCGCCGATGGTCGACATCGTGACTCAAAGCGCTGGCCTGTCGGCAGAGGAGGTCGAGCGCTACATCACCATTCCGATCGAGACGCAGGTTGCAGGCATCAAGAACCTGCGCACCATCCGCACCATCTCGCTCTACGGTTTGTCGGACGTAAAACTGCAGTTTTCGTTCGACTACACCTATGACGAGGCGTTGCAGCAAGTGCTTAATCGTCTCGGTCAGCTTGCACCGCTGCCGGGCAACGTGCAGCCGCAGATCTCACCGCTCAGTCCGATCGGCGAGATCTTCCGTTATCGGCTGGTCGGTCCCCCGAATTACAGCGTGATGGACTTGAAGACGCTGCAGGACTGGGTGTTGCAGCGCCGCTTCCGCGCGGTGCCGGGCGTGATTGACGTCACGAGTTGGGGTGGCAAGACCAAGACTTATGAATTGCAGGTCGACTTCAACAAGCTGATCGCTCATGGCCTGACGCTGCCGCAGATGCTGCAGGCGGTCGGCAACGCCAACATCAATGTCGGTGGCAACACCGTCGATATCGGTGCGCAGTCGGCCGTGGTGCGCGGCGTTGGCTTGATTCGCTCCATCGACGATCTCGCCAGCACCATGATTGCGCAGAGCAACGGCAATCCCGTACTGGTCAAGGATGTGGCGAACGTCACCGTCGGCGAAAAGCCGCGCCTCGGTATCGCCGGCATGAACGAGAGCGACGATATTGTGCAAGGTATCGTCCTGATGCGTCGTGGCGAGCAGAGTTCGCCGACCATCGCGCGTGTCGATCAGATGGTGAAGGCGATCAATAATTCGAGCATCCTGCCGCCGGGCGTTCGGATCGAACGGATCTATGACCGCAAGGACCTGATCGACACCACGACGCACACCGTGCTTCACAACATGACGCTCGGCATCGTTCTGATTGTGCTGCTGCAGTGGTTGTTCCTCGGCGACCTGCGCAGCGCGGTGATCGTCGGAGCCACAATTCCGTTCGCGCTGTTCTTCGCGGTTGGCATTCTGGTGTTGCGCGGTGAATCTGCCAATTTGCTGTCGGTCGGCGCAATCGATTTCGGTCTGATCGTCGATGGCACTGTCATCATGGTAGAGGCGATCTTCCGCCGCCTGACCCAGACGACTGAATTGTCGAGGACGGAGCAGCAGGCGATTTCACCAGACACGATGATGGGCATGAAGAGCCATGCCATTCTCAGCGCCGCTGCCGACGTCTCGCGTTCGATCTTCTTTGCCGCTGCAATCATCATTGCGGCATTCTTGCCGTTGTTCACGCTGAGCGGTGTCGAAGGCAATATTTTTGGGCCGATGGCGCGGACCTACGCCTACGCATTGGCGGGAGGCTTGCTTGCGACCTTCACGGTGACGCCTGCGCTCAGTGCGATCATCCTGCCGGCGCATATCCACGAAACCGAAACCCGCATCATGAAGTGGCTGCATCACGCCTACATGCCGCTACTCGGCTGGGCCGTGAACAACCGCAGGGTCGTGATGAGCGCGGCCACCGGTCTTGTGGTGATCACGATCATTGCGATCCGCATGCTCGGCCTGGAATTCCTGCCAAAGCTCGAGGAAGGCAATTTGTGGATTCGCGCCACGCTGCCTTCGACCATCTCGTTGAAGGAGGGCAACACTTACGTCAACGAGATGCGCAAGGTGATCCGCGCCCGGCCGGAGGTGGAATCCGTCGTGTCTCAGCACGGGCGTCCGGACGATGGCACCGACGCGGCGGGTTTGTTCAATGCTGAATTCTTCGCGCCGCTCAAACCGATCAGCAAATGGCCGCGTACCCGCGACAAGGATGAGCTGACCGGCGAATTACTTGCCGAATTGCAGAAGAAGTTTCCTGGCGTTGAGTTCAACTTCTCCCAGTACCTGCAGGATAACGTGGCCGAGGCTGTGTCCGGCGTGAAGGGCGAGAATTCGATCAAGCTCTATGGCAACGATCTGGTCGAGCTCACCAATACGGCCAACAAGATCAAAGCGGTGCTCGCGACGGTGAAGGGCGTGACCGATCTGTCCGTGTTCACTTCGCTCGGCCAGCCGACCATTCAGATTGATATCGATCGCGCCAAGGCGGCGCGTTACGGCCTGTCGCCTGGCGACATCAACGCCACCATCCGTGTCGCGATTGGTGGTGACAGTGCCGGCGATCTGTATGAGCCGGGCAGCGACCGGCATTTTCCGATTGTGGTGCGGCTTGCGCCGGAATATCGCAAGAGTGCGGAAGCGATCCAGAACCTGCGGATCGGCGCGCAGGGGCCGAATGGCATCACGCAGATTCCATTGAGCGATGTCGCCACCATCCAGCTCGTGTCCGGCGCGGCCTATATCTATCGCGAGCAGCAGGAACGCTATCTGCCGATCAAGTTTTCGGTGCGCGAGCGCGATCTCGGCAGCGCGATCCAGGAAGCGCAGGAGAAGGTGAACGCACAAGTTCACCTGCCGGCGGGATCACGCCTCGAATGGGTCGGCGAGTTCGGCAATTTGAAGGATGCGATCCGGCGGCTATCGATCGTCGTGCCCATCAGTCTGGCGCTGATCGCCGTTCTGCTCTGGTTTAATTTCGGCTCTATGGTCGATACGCTGCTCGCCATGAGCGTCATTCCGATGGCGATCCTCGGCGGCGTGCTCGGTCTGTTGTTCAGCGGCATTCCGTTCAGTGTCTCTGCTGCCATCGGATTCATCGCGCTGTTCGGCATTGCGGTCATGGATGGCATCATCATCCTGTCGCACTACAATCAACTGATCGATCAGGGTTACGAGAAGGCCAAGGCCATCCTGATGACGGGGGAGGCTCAGTTGCGGCCGGTGCTGATGACTTGCGCGGTCGCTGGAATTGGCCTGTTGCCGGCGGCATGGTCCACCGGCATCGGCTCTCAGGTCCAAAAACCGCTGGCGCTGGTGGTGGTGGCGGGCATGGCGCTGGCGCCGTTGGTGATCCTGATCACGCTGCCGGTGCTGATCTCGATCTTCTCCCGGCGGACGAAATAATCACTGGCCGGACGGGGTGCGCACGCCGTGCCAGGCGTCGCGGACCTGATGGTAGTGCACCTCAGGCAAATAGTCGGGCGTGTTGAGCCCGAGCGTCTGGACATCCAGTTTTCCGACCGCACTGAGCAGCGTGTAGGACGCGATGACGCGGTCGCGCTGGCCTACGATCTGGCGGGTACGGGCGGCGGTGAGGTCTTGCTGCGAGTTCAGCACGTCGAGCGTGGTGCGCTGTCCGGCCTGTGCTTCGCGGCGGACGCCGGCGAGCGCGATGGTGGCGGCCTTGACCTCGCTCTCGGCCGCGGCGAGGGCGACCTTGGTGCCTTCGTTGGTCACAAAGGCGCTGATTGCGGCAGTCCGGGCCTGATTGCGAACCTGTTCCAGCACCAGCCGACTTTGCCCGGCCAGTTCCTTGGCCTGCCGGGTCTGCGAGGCCGCCGTGCCGCCGTCATAGATCGGCACGGTGAGTTGGCCGACCACTGACGCCTGGCTGGCGCGGGTGGTGCCGAGGTTCGGATCGCTGTCGAACTGACGGTTAACGTTGCCCTGAACATTGACCTGCGGCAGCAGGCTGCTCTCGGCGACATTGATCGTAGTCGTTGCGACATCGACATCATAGGTTGCAGCGATCACGGCCGGGTTCTGCCGGATTGCCATCTCGATCACAGGCTGACGCTCGCCCGGCACGAAACGGTCGACAGTCTGGGCAGGGGCGAGTGGGCCGGGGGCGCTGCCGATCACCTGCTCATAGGTGGCGCGGCTGACCTGCAAGGCGACCTCCGCAGCATTGAGATCTGCCAGCCCGCGGCTGAGGCGGGCTTCGGCCTGGGCGGTATCGGTCGGGGTCACGTCGCCGGCAGCCAGCCGCTTTTTGGCGATTTCCAGCGTCTCCCGCAGGAAGGAGACGTTGCTGCGCTGGGTCTCGACCAGCGCCTGGTTGGCGATGACGTTCATATAGGCGGTGACCGCGTCGAGCAGCACGCCCTGGCCGGTATTGCGCAGGGCCTCCCGGCCGGACAGCACCTGAAATTCGGCGACGCGGACGCTGTTGGCGGTCTTGAAGCCGTTGAACAGGGTCTGGGTCACAGTGAGGCCGATGGTCCACGGCTTCAGCGTGGCGGTCTGGATCGTATTGTCCGGCAGTGCGTTACGGACGGCCTGCAACCCCGCGCTCAGGCTGGCGATGATCTGGGGTCGATAGCCGGCGAGCGCCTGTGGGACATTCTCGTCGGTGGCGCGCTGCTGGGCGCGCGAGGCGTTGAGCTGGGGGCTCGATTGATATGCTTTGGCCAGTGCCTCCTGCAGGGTTTCCGCCCCGGCGGGGACGTGCAGCGCGGCGAGAATCAGCGGGCAGGGGAGCAGGCGCGCGCCTGTCCGATAAAGCCTTCGTAATGCGCGCCAAATCATGATGGTCCGTCACTGCCTCCGGATGCTGGCCAGCAGCATCCGCCTCCCTCTCTTAATTGGCCCTGCGGCCCCCGGCAAATCATCCTCTGCTGAAACTTGGCGGCTGTTGCTATCGGGTCTCAAACTGTGCACGCGGACGCCAATTGGCTTGACCTTGTGCCGGGCGTCTGTTTGGCGGCTATCCAGATCTCGACTATGCGAGGCATCTGCCGCCGGAGCGCATCGCCGCAGCACTCATGCCCGCGCGCGAGGCAGGATTGCTGCCGGCATTCCCGTTCGGGACCGATTTCACCGAGACCGAACAGCGCCTGATCCCGGCGCTGCAGGAGGCTTCAGCTAAACCAACAAAGCTCTTGGGCCTCGCGTGGCAGCGGCTGACCGCAACCACTGCGCCGCCGGATGCCAATGCATGTCTCGCGCGCATGAGCCTTGCTCGCCCAAGTGCGATGTCGGAGCGGCTCTATCGTCTGCTGTTGCGCGCGGCTCTCGCACGAACAGGGTTATCCTAGCGGTTCTTGAATCGCGGTGGCCTCTTTTCGGTGAAGGCGGTCATGCCTTCGGCGCGATCTTCGAGCGCGAAAGTCGAGCTGAATAGATCGTTCTCGAGCTTCATGCCCTCGGCGAGTGTGGTTTCGAAAGCGCGATTGACGGCGTTCTTCGCCATCGCGGCAGCGGGCCGCGACATCCCGGCGATCGTGCCCGCGATCTTCACCACCTCGTCCATCAGCGTGTCTGCGGGAAAGACCCGGCTGATGAGTTCCGAGCGTTCCGCCTCGGCGGCGTCCATCATCCGTCCGGTGAGGCAAAGGTCCATCGCTTTGGACTTCCCGATGGCGCGGGTGAGGCGCTGCGTGCCGCCAAGACCCGGAATGGTGCCGATGGTGATTTCCGGTTGGCCGAACTTGGCGGTATCGGCGGCAATGATCATGTCGCACATCATCGCAAGCTCACAGCCGCCGCCCAGCGCATAGCCGCTGACAGCAGCGATGGTCGGTTTCGTGCAAGTCGTGATCCGGTCGGCCCGGCTGGCCTTGAAGCCGGCTGAAATCATGTCGTGGAAGCTCTTCGCCTGCATTTCCTTGATGTCAGCACCGGCCGCGAACGCCTTCTCGCTGCCGGTAATGACGATGCAGCCGATGGCATCGTCAGCTTCGAGATCATCGATGGCTGCGGCGATCTCACTGAACACACCGAACGATAGCGCATTGAGCATCTTCGGGCGATTCAGCCGGACAACACCGACGCCATCCCGGCTTTCCACCACGATATGTTCAAACACCGACATCTTACCCCCACGCCTGATTGCAGATTTTGCGGCACTGTGCCCGCATGGTTTCGCGGCTGCAAGTCCGGACGCGGTGGGATCAAACAATCATTAGTCGTGCTGCGGATGCCAGCGTCAGCAGGGTGCCGAACGCAATGAAGATCTTGCCGATCAGCGAGGCTCGGTCCCACGCGTCGCCTTCCGAGGCAGCCTGAGCAAAAGCGGTAGGGCTTTCGGAATAACTCGCCATGGAGACGCTGGGTGACGGCGTTGCCGTCACGGTATTCATGCTGCGGTCGGTTTCTTTCAGTTGCTCGGCGGCCGCAATCTGGACGCCGCTGATTGCCGTATCGCTACTGGCAGCTTTATTGCTGTCGGATTCCGCCAGGACAGCCGGAGAGTCCTGCGACTGCGTATCGCTGGGCGTCAGTTCCGCGCGAGCATTGGTGACCGAGGTATCAAGAGACGATGGTTCTGCCGCGGGCGCCTGCGCGGCCTCGCTGCGCTTCGATTCCTCGACCTTCGCGGTCCTCGCCGCGGCTCGCGCCCTTCGCTCGGCGCGGCGAAGGCGGGACGATTTGCGTGCACTGTGCACCTTCCGCTTGGTGGCGTGCGTCAGCTTAAGCGGCCGGGCGGAGGTCGCTTGCTCGGCGGCGGCCTGGGCCGCCGGCGCGGCTTGCGAGGGGCTGACGCCGACAAAGCAGGGCCAAAGTGCTGCGGCCACGACAAGAGATCGTCTGATGACCCGATGCATAGGAGTCGTCTCCATTGCCCGCCCCGGTATCAGAGAACCTGCCCACGTGACCGTATGGGGGCAGAAAAGGGGAATTTTCTGCGAGTTGGGACCAAATCAAGGCAATGGCGAAGGCGATGGCGGCGTTCCACCCAGGCTCACGATCGCGTGATTGCCATATCGGCCGGTAACGCCTTAGGAACGGGCTCGTATTTGAATCGGTGGGAGTGCTCGTGCGCGGGCCAGACAACGAATGGACCGACCTGATGCGGTTGGCCAATGCGGGTGATGACGCCGCCTACCACCGTCTTTTGAAGGCGGTGACACCGGTTCTGAGAGCGGCTGCGCGGCGAGGTCTGGCGCGGGCCGGGCAGTCCGCCGATCAGTCTGAGGATATCGTGCAGGACATTTTGCTCGCCGTGCATCTGAAGCGTCACACCTGGGATGAGAGCGCACCCTTTGCGCCGTGGTTGTTCGCGGTAGCCCGCAACAAGCTGATCGATGCGCTGCGCCGTGGCGGTCGCCGAGTCTTCGTCAATATTGATGACTTTTCGGAAGTTCTCCCGGGCGAGCAGCCGGAGGACACGATCTCTGCGACTGAGATTGCAACTCATTTGAATGGACTGCCGGAGCGCCAGCGTGAGGTGCTGCAGTCGATTTCGGTTGACGGGCTGTCGATCCGCGAAACCGCGATGCGACTTTCGATGACGGACGGCGCGGTGCGTGTCGCTCTGCACCGCGCTCTCGCCAGCCTGTCCTCCCGTATGCAGGAAAAGCGACCATGAAAACCGATGATCTGATTTCCAGTCTGGCAGCCGACAACGGTTGGCGCATGCGCCCGGTCTGGCTCTGGCTATTGGCGGCGATGATCGCGGCCCTGCCGCTGTCCGGCTCGCTGTTCATGATGAGTCTCGGCGTGCGGCCGGATATCGCCACGGCCGTGCAGAGCCCGTTTTTCGACTTCAAGTTCGTTATCACGATCGCTCTAGCAAGCGCATCGGCGGTGCTCAGCCTTCATTTGTCCCGGCCGGATGCATCGCTCCGCGGCTGGATCTGGCTCCTCGCTATTCCCGCTGGCCTGCTCGGAATCGGCATCGCTGCTGATTTTGCCGTGCATCAGCGGTCGGGCTGGACCTCGCGCCTGACCGGGACGAATTCGATGGTGTGCATGACCTCGATCCCGCTGCTGTCGCTGCCGTTCCTCGCGGCCGCCCTGCTGACGCTGCGTCGTGGTGCGACGACGCGGCCCACGATGGCGGGAGCTTTCGCCGGACTGATGTCGGGTGGGGTCGCTGCAACCTTGTATGCGATGCATTGCGGCGATGACTCGCCGTTGTTTGTGGCGACCTGGTACACGCTTGGATTTGTCATGATCGCGGCGATCGGCGCGCTCGCCGGTCGGCGCCTACTCAGGTTCTGACCCGCTCCGCCTTAGCGGGATACAGAATTCCGCTGTGGTTTGCCGCATGCGATAGAACCGCAGGACCTGCTGTGCCGTCGAGACCTTCAGCATGTCATAACTGCTGTGGTACTCCTCGATATCGGTCGTGTCGTCGACCTGAACGAGGTTGCGGCGCATTGAGAAAATCTTCTCTAACGTTTCCCAGGACAGACCGGTCACTTTGGCCAGCACCAGAACACCTTCGGATTTGGACTCGACCATCATGTTTTCGACGGTCGAGACCGAAATATTGGCAAGCAAGGCGATGGCTGCGTTGGTTTCCTCGAACCGGCCGTCTTCTGCGAACTCCCCGATCTGCTCTTCATTGAGCCGTCCGTCATTCTTGAGCAGTTGGACGAGGCTCTGGATGCGGACCAATTCCTCGTTACGGGCCGCGCAGGCAAGTTGTGCAGCCTGCTGGACGGCAGACGATACGTCTGCTGCATCCGCAGAATTGCTCGCCTCCAGCCGAGCCCGTACGGTGGCAGAGGCTCTGGCAATCAATTTCAGATAGTGGTGGCGCGGAATCGTGGGGCGCAAGGCCACGCAGATTGCAAGATTATCGTTCTGGCCTGCCTTGGAGACCAGCATCCGAAAGCCGTTCTCAGAAAACTGTGCGCCCGGATTGTTCACGGCGCTTTCAACAACTTCCTGATTGCCGCGCTCGACGAGGATATCGGTGACCGCACCGCTCAATGTCTTGCGCTTCGAGATTGCCAGCAGATGGCCCTGGCTCTTGGTGCGGGCGTTTTCGATCAGGGCCTTGTCGTCGAGACGTTCCGACTGCGACAGCACGGGTGCTGCGACATCGATGGTATCGTCAAAAGCCAGCGTGCGCATGAGTTGCGGCGGCGCCTTGGCGAGCGGGGCAAGGCGATTTGCCAACATGGCCTTGGCGGATGTTTCGATCTGTTCAATCAGGCACCGGAAAACATCATCGAACACCGCGATCTGATCGTCGGAATATTCGAGCGGCGCGTTCACAAACAGGTCAGTAACACGGCGAAGGCGGTCGACGCGTTTGGCAACATTGCCGCTGACCATGGCTTCCTGAAGTTCGGCAAGAAGACCTTTCGACAAACGGGCGGGGTTCGAATTCATGACTTCTGTCCGATTGCTCAAGCCAAAATACCGACATGCATTTCTTGCCGTCGGATAGAAAATCTATCCGCGCTCGATGCGGTTGCGCCCCATCTTTTTTGCCTGGTAGAGCGCGATATCCGCGCGCGCCAGGATACTGTCTGCTGTTTCGTCGGACCGGAGCGTGACCACGCCTGCCGAGAGCGTGACGGTCATTCCTTGCGAGATTGTGCTCCAGTCGAGGTCGGCAACGATCTTGCGTAGTCGATCGAGAATGCGAAGGGCTTCGATGTTAGACGCTTCGGGTAAGATCAGGAGAAACTCCTCGCCACCGTAGCGCCCGAACTTGTCGATCCCCCGGATATTGGCGAACATCGTGATCGCGAAGGTGCGGAGTACCTCGTCGCCTGTGGGATGACCGAACTGGTCGTTGATCCTCTTGAACCAGTCGAGGTCGATCAGGGCCACCGAGCAGGACGCCTTGGTGCGAGCCGAGCGCAGGATCTCGTCATCGAGCGCCTTCATGATGCTACGCCGGTTGTGTGATCCGGTCAGCTCATCAAGCTCGGCCAGTTCCTCGATGCGCTGATAGGCTTCCTTGAGCTGCAGGCCCTGATTGTAGAACGATTCCCGGAGCGCGCTGCTGAACATGCCGACGAACATGCAGCGTCCGATCGTGATGACGAACATCATCAGTGTGGCGAAGCGCTCGATCAGGTTGCCGTGCGGCATTGCGATCGACTTGTCGGTCAATAGGAAGAGGGCCGACAGCCCGAGCGTCATGATCGTCCAGGAGATTGCCGTCTGCCACGGCGTTGCGCGCAGCGAGCCGAATGCGAAGATCACGAACAGCGAGCACAGAAAGACGATCGCAACTTCCGGCGCGATGTAGATGAAGGCAAACATCAACAGGAGGCTGACGCTGATCTGCGGAATGACGAGGTGATGATCCTCGAACCGATCGTTGATGTGAGCGTCGGACAGAATGGCGAACCCGGCGAGGGTCAGGAGGCTGCAGGAGAGAAAGGAAAGACCGGTGGTGAGTGGGGTGGTGCCGGCGTAGGCAAAGATCAACAGGATGAGGGCATCGGCGGTATAGCTTAACCCCATCATCACCAGCAGGCGTCGCCGCTGGCCTACTCTGCGCGCGAGCATTGCGGACGTGGAATCACCACCGACCGTCAGGTCGCCGATATTGGCCAATGATGAGACGAGGCTCCGCACGCGGGTGTCCTTTGCTAGCTCCAGTTATGCGGAAAAGCCTTTAAGTTTCGTTCATTTGCAAGAAGTGCGGGGTTGTTCGCCAACAAATGCAGCGACTTTCACGGTCCCGATAGTCTTGCTCTGCAAGCTGCGCAGGTGCGTGTGCAGGACCGCACGCGGCGCGTGCGCGGCAGGCTCTGTTCGAACGTGATAAGCAACATAAGGTATTTAAATACCTTGGTGGTGCGCTTGCCCTCGGCTGCGATTCAAGGGCACTTTGCCGGGGAATGCGACACGGCATTCCGCTGCGCATGTCGGATTTTGACATAAGCGGCCTGAACCTGTTCACGGCTTCGTACGACCAACCTTGCGAGACGGCCATTGAGTGCACCACAGGCGACCGCCGATGAATCCCTGATCGCCCGCATTGCCCAAGGTGACCGCCTCGCGATGCAGGTGCTTTATGGCAGGCATCATGTGCGGGTGTTTCGTTTTGCATTGCGCCTCGTGCGCAATGAGCAGGTCGCTGAGGATCTCATCAGCGAGGTGTTTCTCGATGTCTGGCGTCAGGCCGGCAAGTTCGAAGGCCGCTCCGCCGTCTCGACCTGGCTGCTTGCGATCACCCGGTTCAAGGCGCTGTCCGCGCTTCGCAAACGCAAGGATGCAGAACTGGACGACGAGACCGCCGCGGCGATCGAGGATACGTCCGACGATCCGGAAGTTGCGGTTACAAAGAGGGATACGAGTGAAGCGTTGCGAAATTGCCTGACCGCACTTTCGCCCGACCATCGGGAAATCATCGACCTCGTCTACTATCACGAGAAGTCGGTGGAAGAGGTTGCCGAGATCGTCGGCATCCCCGAGAACACGGTGAAGACGCGGTTGTTCTATGCACGGAAGAAATTGGCCGAGCTGCTGAAGGCAGCTGGCGTCGAGCGAGGTTGGCCATGACGGGCACCGGCAAGACCGGCGGGAATAACGGGTTCGCGGAGCACGAGCCGAGCGAACTCGAGGCGTTGCTGCCCTGGCATGCGGCCGGGACTCTCAGTGCGCAGGAGAGTCAGCGTGTCGAAGAGGCGCTGGCGCGCGATCCTGCTCTGGCCCGGCAATACGCGGCAATCCAAGAGGAGTGCACGGAAACCGTTCTTCTGAACGAAAGCCTTGGCGCGCCGTCGACCCGCGCGCTGGAAAAGTTGTTCGGGGCGATCGATGCGGAACCGTTGCGTGGCGCGCCAGAAGAGAGTGGCTTGCTGGGACGACTCGGTCAGTTCTTCGCGGCGATGGCGCCGCGCACACTGGCCGCGTCGGCGATTGCGGGCGCGTTTGCGCTGGTGCTGCAGGCTGGGGTGATCGGCACCGTGCTGTTCAAGACCGGCTCAGGTGGTTACGAGACGGCCTCTTATCAGACCAGGGCGGCTTCCGGGACGCGGCTGCTTGTGAGCTTCGCGCCGGATGCGCGCATCGCCGATATCAACGGATTCCTGGATCGCTATCAGGCGTCGATTGTGTCCGGGCCTCAGGCCGGCATGTTCCGCATCCAGCTTGGCGACAAGGTTCTCTCCAAGGAGGAGACGGACCAGATGATCGCGCGAATCCGGGGCGAGAAGGTCATAGGGTTTGCCGAAGCGACCAACTGATCGTTTGCTGGCCACCGTCTCGATAATCCCGATCGCCTACGAGGTGCATGATGACCGGACAACGCAAGCATCATGAGAATTCGCGGCCTGCCAAGCGGGCCCGGCGGCGGATGTGGGTTTTTGCGGCAGCCGCTGTTGCCTTGATCGCAATAGCCCCGCAAGCGTTTGCGCAATTTGCCAATGTCGGACGCGGTCCCAGCATTAATATGAATTCGGGTCCGCGAATTTCGATCAATCCTCACATCCGCTATTCGCCCAATTTCAACTACGAGGACATCGGACGGGGTGCACCACCGCCGCGATATCGCGCGGGTCCGCCGCAGGATTCAGGCCCGCCGCCGCCCCGGCGCACAACGAAGCGTAATCCTTCGACGGTGGCGGACAACACGTTCGTGCCCAAGGAAGTCCTGATCGAGATCGAAGGCAATCCGAGCGACAGCGAAGCCAGCGCGTTGGCACGGCGGCATCGCCTCACGCGGGTTCAGACCCAGAACTTCCCGCTGCTCAACAGCACATTTTTTCGTTGGCGAATTCCGGACGGCCGCAGCGTCGATACAGTCGTTCGTCAGCTTGCGGCCGACCGCAGCGTGAAATCGGCACAGCGCAACTCCATCTTCAGGCTGCAGCAGGTGACCGCTGCGCCGGAGAGGGGCGCGCCTGAACAATATGCCCTTGAGAAACTGCAGTTGCGGCAGGCGCATGCGCTTTCGACCGGCGAAGGGGTGCGCGTCGCGGTGATCGATTCCGGGATCGATGCCACCCATCCGGAACTGTCCGGCGTGGTGGAGAGCGCGTTCGATGCGCTCGGCAGCAGTGAGGCGGCGCATGCCCATGGCACGGGGATTGCCGGGATCATAGCCGCGCATGGCCGGCTGACAGGCGCAGCGCCGTCAGCGCGGCTGATCGCGATCCGGGCGTTCGGCGCGCAGAAGTCCGGCGCGACGAGCACCTCGTTCGTGCTTCTAAAGAGCCTCGACTATGCGGTGTCGCATGGCGCGCAGGTCATCAATATGAGCTTTGCCGGCCCTCAAGATCCGGCGCTGCAGCGCGGCCTCGCTGTTGCAGCAGACAAGGGCATTATGCTGGTCGCGGCTGCCGGCAATGGCGGCCCGAAATCGCCACCGCTTTATCCCGGCGCCGATCCTCGCGTCATCGCGGTGACTGCAACGGACGCGTCCGGCCGCCTGTTCACGGCGGCTAACCGCGGCACCTATGTCGCCATCGCCGCGCCGGGGGTCGATATCCTGACGGCACTGCCGGACGGGAAATACGGCGTGTCGTCCGGCACGTCGTTATCCGCGGCTTTTGTCAGCGGGCTTGCCGCGCTCATGCTGGCGCGCAACCCGACCTTGACGCAGGATGATCTGCGGCTGGCTCTGACCAAAGCCGCGCGCGATCTCGGGCCGCCGGGGCGCGATGATCAGTTCGGAGCCGGGGAGGCCAATGCGCTGGCGGCGGTCTCGGCGATCGAGGCGCCGATCGCCACGGCGTCCGAGGGCGCCGCGCCGCGATAGGCGCACCAGCAATCGTTTTGCGCTGGCGAATCATTGGATGCGGTGATGTCATAACGTCTTCGCAGCGTATTCGTATGGGTGGTTCTGTTGTGTTGAGAATGAGTTTTCATATGGGATTTCCAGATGACTCAATCCGATCCAAAGTCCTCGCCCGAGGCCGGCCGGAGCCTGATCGTACGCTGGCGCATTCTTGCGCAGAAGCGGCTCGATCATCTCGTTGAGCTTTATGAGAGCGGCCGTTGGAAGCTATATTACGACGAACCTGAATTTCTGACGCTGGTGCAGGAAACGCGATCCGCGCTCAAAGTCTGGCAGGAGCTTGCGCCGCTGGACTCGCAGTTTGACAAACCCGCCGAGATTGCGATCAACCAGACCATGCTGAGGGTGGGAGACAGCCCTTCGTTGCTGCCAGCCGCTTTAGCGGACAAGGTTGTTGCCGAGCACGAGTTGCGGAAATCCTGAAGCACCGGCGACAGCGAGGTCGTTCGTCACCGGGCGGGCATGATCGAGGCCGACAATGGCGCTGCGTGCGGTGCCCGCGATGACGTTGTCTCTGACCAGGGTTGAACCCGCTCCATCCACCACTGACACACCGATGCCGATGAAGGCGTTGCGGATCACGTTGCCCGTGATGGCAACATCGCGCAGATACTTGCCCCAACCGGCGACAATGCCGAATGAGGGCGCGTTCTCAATGACGTTTCCTGTCACCGATGAATCTGCCTCGATATAGATGCCGACGCCGCCATCGTCGTCCGGCGCGGTGCCGATCGGCCGTTTTGGCAGGATGTTGCGCAGGATATTGCCCTGCACGACGGCGAGGCGGCCGCCTTCGTTGAAATTGCAGACCGAGACGCCGGTGGCGCAAATGTCCACGGTGTTGTTGGCGATGATCGCACCCTCGAAGCTGAACTCCGAATAGAGCGCGACCTCGCGGACGTCGCTGATGCTGTTGCCGATGATCTGGATGTTGGAGGCCGAATTGCCCCGCACGCCGGAATAGTCGCAGTTGCGGATCCGGTTGCCGCGCACGATCACGTTGCCGGCGCGAAAGGCGTTGATGGCATTGCCGTGCTGGCCGGAGCCGCCGGGGCCCGCCTTGATGTCTTCGATGCGGTTGTCGATCACCATGGTGCCGTCATCGCCGATGGCGGTACGCAGGATTTCGATGCCGTTGTCGGAGGTGCCGATGATGGTGTTCGAAGCAACCAACAGGCCGAGCGCATCGAACGAAACGATGGCGGTGGTTGCGATCTTGCGGAGCGTATTGCCGCGAATTTCGCCGGAGACGTTTTCCGTCCAGATGCCGTTGCGGCCGCTGTTGAGAATTTCGCAATCGGTGATGCGCAGGTCGCGGCCGCCAAGGCAGTGCGCCAGACCGCGCCGATCCGGCAGCGGCAGGTTGCTGCCGTCCAACGTCAGGCCGGTCAACCCGATATGGTTCGCTCCCCGGCTTGTCAGCAGCGACGGCCCGCCGGTCAGTTGCAACCGGGTCGCACCGCGGACGCCAAAGACCTGCGCGCCGTTGGGCAGGTTGAGCATGCCGGTGCGATAGGTGCCGGGCGGCAGCGCCAGCGGCATCTGCGCGTTGGCTGCCTCGTTGATGGCGTGCTGTAGCGCCTTGGTCTGATCGTCCGTTGCATTTGGCCGCACGCCATATTGCGTGGCATCGCGGCCCATCATGGATATCGATGGAGCAGCATGTGCGCGGAGGGGGATAGCGACCGCGCCCAGCGCGGCGGATGCGCCCAGCGAAGCGACCAGATTTCTACGGCTGACATCCATGATGCTGCTCCTCCGCTTGATCTAATGCAGGAAGGTGCGGATGGTGTGATCAGGAAAGGTCGGACGGTCCTATTCTTGGCCGCGTGGTTAAATTTGCGCGTCTGCCTTGGCGCTTCTCGCCAGTTTAACCATGGTCATCATCAGAGCCTCGCTGGTATCGACCAGTTCCTCGAACGTGATGGGCCTGGACTTGGCTTTCGGCGCGGGCAGGGGATGACGAGGAACCAGCGGCATGTGAACAAAGGCCGCAAGGCGAGGGCCGATGCCAGCCTGTGCCGCCTCAACGGCGCGCCAGCTCAGATAGTTGCAAAGATAGGATCCTGCGTTGAGGGACGCTCTGGCGTCGATGCCGGTCTGTTGCGCGGCTTGTAGGAGATGGGCCGTGTGCGGCCCGAACCGCTGCGTGGCATCGGCGCCCGGTGCAAGCGTCCGGCTGAGAATGCGGGTGTGGCTGGCGTCGGGCCAAAGCTGGGTGATGGTGTTGCGAGCGCGGGTTTCGATCCGCACGTAAGGCGTTCGCGTCGCGAGACCGAACATCAGCAGGGCGTCCGGGTGGTGCCGCGCAAGCAGCGCCGGAAGCTGGCTGTCGACCGCCTGATAGGTCACCGGAAAGATATGGCCGATCCGCTCAACGTCGCTGAGGGCCGGACGGCGCAAATGCAGCAATCGTTCGACCAGCGGTCCTGTCGGGTTATACGGTGCGCCGGGAAACGGCTCGAAACCCGTCAGGAGGAGGCGCATCAGACTTGATCTTGCAGTCGCATGATGCCGTCGGTAGACAGCGCGGCCAGAGCTTCGCGTGGCGTTCGTCCGGCAATCGCCCGGTCGGGTGCGACGTCCATCAGCGGCACCAGCACGAAGGCACGCTCGAACAGACGCGGATGGGGGAGCGTCAGATCGGGTTTGTCGAGCCGCACATCGTCATAGGCGATGATGTCGAGGTCCAGCGTTCGCGGACCCCAGCGCCGTTCGTTGGCGCGGTTGCGGCCGAATTTCTTTTCGACCTTGTGCAGGACGAAAAGCAGGGCATGCGGATCGAGCGATGTTTCGATCGCGATGCAGGCGTTGACGAACATGTCCTGCTGCTCGTCGCCCCACGGCGGAGTGGTGTAGTCGGCCGAGCGGGCGAGCAGAGTGGCCTGGGCCATGCCGCAGATGTTGGCTATCGCCTTCTGAAAGGTGGCGCGGACATCGCCGACATTGCCGCCCAATGCGATCAGGACGTTGGCCATGGACAGTCAGGACCGCGCGCGGGTGATGATGACCCCGACATCGTCGAAAATGGCGGCGATCGGCGCATGGGGCTTGTGGACCGTCACCTTGACGGCGCTGACACGGGTGAAAGCCTTGAGGATGGCCTCGGCGACCGCACCGGCGGCGCGCTCCAGAAGGTAGTAGTTCTGCCCCTTGAAGGCGGCGCTCGCCGTCGCGACCACGTCTGAATAGGACACGGTATCCGCCAGCTTGTCGGTACGTGAGGATTCCGCAAGATCGATCGACAGTTCGAGGTCGATGACGAAGCGTTGTCCGACCTCCGCTTCATGCTCCATGACGCCATGGCGGGCGTGGATCAGAAGTCCCCGGATGAAGATCGTGTCGCTCATCGTTTTTCCTCGATTGCTGCTGCCACGCGCAGAGCCTGCACTGTCTCGGCCACGTCGTGCGCGCGAATGATACGGGCGCCTTGTTGCGCTGCCAACAGATGTGCCGCCAGCGAGCCGCCAAGCCGCTGATGCAACTCCGAAGGCGTCACCGTGCTGATGAAGCGCTTGCGTGATGCGCCCACCAGCAGCGGGCAGCCAAGCCCGGCAAGCCGATCGAGGCGCGCCAGCGCAATCATGCTCTGCTCCGCCGTCTTGCCGAAGCCGATGCCGGGGTCGAGCACGATATGGGTCGGGGGAATTCCGGCTTTCGCGGCGATATCGAGCGAGCGGGCGAAGAACGAGAGCATATCCTGCACGATATCGAGGGCCGGATCGACGCTGTCGCGGTTATGCATGATCACCACGGGGGCCTGGCGTTCGCCGATGACCAGCGCCATGTCGGGGTCGCGCTGCAATCCCCAGACGTCATTGGCGATGGCGGCACCCTGATCGAACGCCCACGCCGCCACGTTGGCCTTCATCGTGTCGATCGACACCGGATGCCCCAGCGCCACGATCCCCGGCAGGATCGGCCGCAGGCGCTCAAGCTCTTCCCGCGCCGAAACCGGCTTTGCCGAGCCGTAAGGCCGGGTCAATTCCGCGCCGATATCGAGAATATCGGCACCCTCGGCGATCATCCGCGCCGCATGGGCCCGCGCCTGAGGTGGATTGAGAAATTGGCCGCCGTCTGAGAATGAATCCGGTGTGATATTGAGAATCCCCATCACTGCCGGATAGGGACGCGCCAGCAGGGCTTGCAGCACCGGATGGTGCGGCGTTGGGGGGCCGGACGAGGACTGGGCATTCGCCGCGTTCATGCCGGGGCTTTGCGCGGTCTGCGGAAATGAGTCAAGCCATCGGCGTGCAATGCCGATCCGGGGCAGGGAGGGAGCTCAATATGTGATTTTCAGCGGCAACTTGCGGGCCTGCTGGATCAGTTGCCCGACCGATTTCTCCGAGGGCAGGACCCGCACCAGCTTCCGTTTGCTGTTGGCCTCGGCCATCGCCTGGGCCAGCCGCCCGGGATTGCGCTGAACGAATTCGCGCACGGTGCTGACGCCGGCAGCGCGGAGCAGTTCGGCCTTGGCTGTGCCCATACCTTTGATGCGCATGCAGTCGGCGATATTGGCCCACTCCAGGATCTGCTTTTCGCAAAGCCCGGTGGCAGCCGCGAGAGCCTTGCGATCCTTGTAGGTGCTGGCTCGTTCAAGAAGGGTCTTGGTCGTGCGGATGCCCTGCGCCTTGAGTTTCGCTGCAGCCAGCGACGTCAGCCCTTCTATTTTTGTGATGGGATATGTCATTGGCTTAGATGGAAAAAAGGTAGGTGAGGGCAATGCTGTTTTGGGACAAGACACCATAAGCGCCTATTCTGACGCCCGTACGATCGATCAATCTGTGCATGTCACCTGTCTCTTCCGGTTGCGTTCCGGATCGTTCATTTGGAGATATATCTTGAGCGGATGAGGCGCGAAATACAAGTGATCCGCACGCGAGAACGTTGAGATTCTCTTCAATGCGGGTGAAGTGTTGCAGCAATGCAAGCGAAACCGCGACGTTTGTTCAAATTGCAGTGGCTTTAGTGATCGCGTTTGATCATAGCGACCTGTAATCAGCGTGATGTTGGATTTATTTCAGAAAATTGGATCAACCTGCGCGCTGTAGCCGTTGACCGGTTCCAATTGGGTTGCAAGATGTAGCCTGCATCACGAAAATTAAGGTGCGCGCGACACTGCGATACCGCAAAGAGGCAGAAACAATGGCTAAGACGAGCAAGACGCCCAAGGCGGCAGACAAGGCTCCGGCTTCTTTGGCGCCCGCCACGACCGCGTCGGCGGATACAGACAAGACGGTTTTCATCGGCAAGGGCGAGCAGCCCGCGTTTCTGACGCTTGGTCTCGCCAATCGCCACGGCCTCGTCACCGGCGCCACCGGTACCGGCAAGACGGTCTCTTTGCAGGTGATGGCGGAGGGTTTTGCGCGCGCCGGCGTGCCGGTATTCGCTGCCGATATTAAAGGTGATCTATCCGGCATCTCCGAGACCGGCGAACCGAAGGACTTTATCCTCAGCCGCGCCAAGACAATGGGGTTGGCGTTCCAGCCTGATCAGTTTTCGACAGTGTTCTGGGATGTTTTTGGCGAGCAGGGCCATCCGGTACGCGCCACCGTGACCGAGATGGGACCCCTGCTGCTGTCGCGCATGCTTGACCTCAACGATGTGCAGGAGGGCGTTTTGAACGTCGCCTTCAAGATCGCCGACGAGGAAGGGCTGGCGCTGCTCGATTTCAAGGATTTGCGTGCCATTCTCGATGCTATTTGCCCTGCTGACGGCAAGAAGAAGGCTGATGAGGCCGACGATGATGCTTTGCTGCCGATCAAGCAGGCCGCGCAGAAGTTCGGAAACGTCACCAAGCAGACCATCGGCACCATCCAGCGCCAGCTTCTGGTGCTCGAGAACCAGGGTGGTGAAAAATTCTTCGGCGAGCCGGCATTGCAGCTCAACGATTTCATGCGCACCGATTCCAGCGGGCGCGGCATGGTCAATATCCTTGTTGCCGACAAGCTGATGCAGAACCCCCGGCTGTATGCGACCTTCCTGCTCTGGATGTTGTCCGAGCTGTTTGAGGAATTGCCGGAGGTGGGCGACCCGCCGCAGCCCAAACTGGTGTTCTTTTTCGACGAGGCGCATCTGCTGTTCAACGACGCGCCGAAGGCGCTGCTGGACAAGATCGAGCAGGTGGTGCGCCTGATCCGCTCCAAGGGCGTCGGAGTCTATTTTGTCACGCAAAATCCCATCGACGTTCCGGACCGGGTGTTGGCCCAGCTCGGCAACCGCGTGCAGCATGCGCTGCGCGCCTTCACGCCGCGCGACCAGAAGGCGGTGCAGGCGGCGGCGCAGACCTTCCGGCCCAATCCGAAGCTCGACACCGCGCAGGTCATCACCGAGCTTGGCAAGGGCGAGGCACTGGTTTCGTTCCTTGAGGGCAATGGCACGCCGTCGATCGTCGAGCGTGTCATGATCAGGCCGCCGACCGCGCGGATCGGGCCGATCACGCCGGAGGAGCGCAAGGCGATCATCGCTGCGAGCCCGGTGAAGGGCAAATACGACACCACGATCGATTCCGAAATCCGCCTATGAGCTGCTGCACAAGCGGCTGACGGAAACAGCCGCTCCGGCGGAGGAGGGTTCGGGGGGCGTCCTTGGTCAGATCGGCTCGATCGTGGGTTCGATTTTCGGCACCAACACCTCGCGCGGCCGTCTTTCGACCGGTCAGGTGATCGCACGTAACGTCACGCGCTCGGTCACCAACAAGATCGCGGGCGATGTCGCGGCCAACATCGGCAAATCGGTTGGCGGTTCGCTTGGCGGCTCGATCGGTCGCTCCATCGTGCGCAACGCGCTTGGCGGCTTGCTGCGTCGCTGATCAATATCTTTTCCGGCGCCGCGTCTATGGCGGCGTCATCTCGAAACCAAAGGCTCCGCATGTCCGCCACCACCCAACTTGCCTCCGTTCTTGAACGCATCGATGCCGATTTTGACAACAGCCTGCAGCGGCTTTTCACGCTGCTGCGCATCAAGTCGATTTCCGCCGATCCGGTCTTCACGGAGGATTGCAGGAAGGCTGCCGAACATCTGGCGGCCGACATCGCCAGCATCGGGTTTTCGGCCGAGGTCCGGCCTACGGCGGGACATCCGGCCATTGTCGGCAAGAGCAATGGGGTGGGGCCCGGCACGGGCGCCCATGTGCTGTTCTATGGGCATTATGACGTCCAGCCGGTCGACCCGCTGTCACTCTGGCACCGGCCGCCGTTCGAGCCGGTTGTCACCGACCATGCCGATGGCCGCAAGATCATCGTCGCCCGCGGCGCCGAGGACGATAAAGGCCAGTTGATGACCTTTGTTGAAGCCTGCCGGGCGTGGAAAAGCGTCACCGGCTCGCTGCCGCTCGACGTCACCATCCTGATCGAGGGCGAGGAGGAGATTGGCTCGAAAAATTTCGGACCGTTCCTTGCCAAGCACAAGGCGGACCTTGCCGCGGACTTCGCACTGGTCTGCGACACCGGGATGTGGGACCCGGACACGCCGGCGATCACCACCTCGCTGCGCGGGCTGGTCTATGACGAGGTCCGGATCAAGGCGGCGAGCCGCGATCTGCACTCCGGCATTTTCGGCGGTGGTGCGCAGAACCCGATCCGGGTGTTGACCCGGATTCTCGGTGGCCTCCATGACGAGAACGGCCGCATCACCATTCCGGGCTTTTATGACGGAGTGAAGGATCTGCCCGCGGATGTTCTTGCGCAGTGGAAGTCGCTCAATCTGTCGTCTGAGACATTCCTCAAGCCGATCGGCTTGTCGGTACCCGCCGGTGAGACGGATCGTCTCCTGATCGAACAGATCTCATCGCGGCCGACTTGCGATATCAACGGCATTGTCGGTGGCTACACCGGCGAGGGATCGAAAACCGTCATCCCGGCGGAGGCGTCCGCCAAGGTATCGTTCCGCCTGGTCGAAGGCCAGAATCCGGAGAAAATCCGCAAGGCGTTCCGCGATTATGTCACGGCGCGGCTCCCGGCCGACTGCTCGGCTGAATTCATCGATCATGCCGGTGCGCCGGCGATTGCGCTCGATTGGGGCATGAAGCCGCTCGCCGCCGCAAAGCGTGCGCTGACCGATGAATGGGGCAAGGAGGCGCTGCTGATCGGATCCGGTGCTTCGATTCCGATCGTGGCGGATTTCAAGCGAACCCTCGGGCTCGACACCGTGCTGATCGGCTTTGGCCTGGAGGACGACAACATCCACTCGCCGAATGAGAAGTACGACCTCAAGAGCTTCCACAAGGGAATCCGCTCCTGGGCGCGTATTCTTGCCGCGCTCGCCGAAGCTCCGCGGACCTGAGGTGCATGAAGCCTCAGACACATGAAACCTCAGACATGTGAAAACGCCGCCCGGAATTGGACGGCGTTTGAAAGTCTCGTGTAGAGGGTGATGCCGGGAATTTATGCGCTACTGCGCCGGCGTCAAGGCCAGCATCGAGGCTTCATGGCGGCGGAATCGAGAGCAGGCTGGCGATGCTCTGCCCGCGGATGTCATAGACCCGCGCGAACACGACATCGTCTCGTTTGATCTCCGCGAGCACCGGCGCGGTGAGGCCCTTGCAGTAGAACTCGCCGAGGGTCATGGCGAAGTCGGCTGCGTGGCTGTCCCAGCCGATCGTGAAGTCGGGACCGAGCGCGACCTGGGCAGGGCGCTGCGGTCCGCAAACTGCAACTTTCCATTTGCGCCCGCGCGGCGGGATTTCCTGTCGTTCGACGATCTGCTCGCGCAGGCTCTCCGAGGCTTGCTTCAGGGCGAGCCCCCAATAGTCCAGCATGTAGAGATGGTCCGCCTCGCGCACGGTGCCGGCGAGATAGTTGAAGTGCGTATACTGATAGGGATGCAGCCGGACCATCTGTACCAGCGGCAAGGTGAGACCGATGGCAAACAACGCAGCGACACTGCCCTGGATGACAGGCCCGTAATTCCTGCGCTGGACCCACTTCACCAGATCGCCGAAGGCGACGCCGGCCAGCACGGCCATTGGCGGCACCACGAAGATAAAATGACGAATGCCGTTGTAGAGCGCCGGGCGTTTCACCATGGCAACGGCCAGCGGCAGGAATGCCGCCAGTGCGATCATAACCAGGATGGTCTTGCGCCGGGGATCTGCGCCGGGTCGAATGATCGCGACGATCGCGAGCGCCAGTCCCGCGAGGCACAACCCAAGCATGAGTTCGGGAAGCTGCAGCGCGAACAGTGTCGGCAGATACGACCATGGCATGTCGGGGACCGAGACCATGGCGCCATCGAACAATTCCTTCCACGGCTTCTCGAAGAAGTTCGAGAAATACGTCACCGCGTGCAGCGGATTGCCCGGCTCGATGATTGACCACGGCCAGATCAGCCCCATCACGAGATAGCCGAGCAGCAGGCCCGGCAGCAGGTAATAGCTCGCGCGCCCCAGACGCCCCGCCGCTTCACGCCAGCCATGGGTCGCGATGTCCGCGCGCCAGATCGGGATGAAGGCGATCGTCGCATAGATCAGCGCGAGTCCTCCAAGGACTCGGCAGCCGAGCGACAGTCCGGAGCCGAGACCGATAATCAGGACGGTATGCGGCGAGGGAGACGGATATTCCTCGGCGAGCCGCACCAGCCCGAGCATGAGGAAGATCATGGCTACCGCGAAGGGTGCATCCTTCGGGTTCATAAACATGTGCCCGTAATAGGTTGGGCACAAGGCGAGCAGCAGCACCGCCGCGAGTCCGGCGACCGGCCCGCCGATGCGGCGCGCAAGGCGCCAGCTCACCCCCAGTCCGATCAACCCGACAAGGGCACCAAGCAGACGGCGCGTTTCGAACAGCTCGAGCGGAATGACCTTGTGCAGCAGGGCCGCCGCCATGTCGAACCCGCCGCCATACATGTAGAGGTTGGCAAAGGAGAGTGCGGCGGTGTCCCTGAAGCCGGAGCCGAACATCCGCAGCAGCAGGTCGGCGTATTCGGCATGGGTGTAGTCGTCCCAACCCAAGCCGTAGTCTCGAAAGGTCAGGCCTGCAATGAGGGTGACGATCGCCAGCGTTGCATAGGCAAGGTCATCGCATATCTGATCCATCGAACGTCGCGCGGGTGTTGCCAGAACCGAGGTCGTGATGGATGACATGATGGTGTGGGCCTGATTCCCCGAAGGTCTGTGGTTGCGCCCG